>NZ_SDDX01000067.1 GCF_004115925.1 Lelliottia nimipressuralis | reverse complement strand
ATGTGTTGTATCAGTATCGCCGAAACCAGCGGCCTGATTTATGGTTTAGGGCAGTTTGTCCTGCGTCGCGCCTGTCAGGATCTGGAGCCTTTGGTGATTTGAAGCTGTCGGTAAATATCTCTCCGGCGCAGTTTCGCGATCCCGAATTTGAGGACAAAGTGGCGCGAATCATTGGAAATGACGCGTTTTCCGGCCACGCGTCTGCAGCTGGAAGTGACGGAAACCTACGTGCTGGAAAACCCGGAGCGCGCCAGGGCGGCGATTTCGAATCTTAAAGCGGCTGGGCATCGCCGTTCGCGCTGGATGATTTCGGCACGGGCTACTCCAGCATCGGTTATTTGCGCCGTTTAATTTTGACACCATCAAGATCGACAAATCACTGGCCGGCTGGTGGATAACGACGAACGCGGCGGCGGCGCGTGTGGCGGCACCGTGCGGATTGCCAGTGCACTGGGGATGGCGGTGGTGGCCGAAGGCGTGG
>NZ_SDDX01000066.1 GCF_004115925.1 Lelliottia nimipressuralis | reverse complement strand
AAAAAAGCTGTGAAATGGATGTAAATGAAAGTCAGTGTTTTATTTAATTGCGAGAGGAATAATAACCAGCGGAAGAATCGTCTGAATGCGATTAAAACGTAACGAAAGAGAGAGGGGTGTTTACGTTTTCTGACAACTTCTGACGCCATACGTAAGTTTTTGTGAAGTTGATCACTAATTTAAACGCTGGTAGGGTAAAGAGGTCACTAACTGCCCAGACAGGCGTCAACAGGTTCGGTTGTATCGACAGTAAATGTCAATGTAAGTAAACCTGCTACGCTTGAAGAAGAAGATTCGCATGAGGCGAATCTCACTTTACAGACCGCATGAGTTTCTGTGGTATGGACAGGGCTGAGTCTACGAGGATAGCAATGCTTAAAAGGAAAAAAGTAAAACCCATTACGCTCGGCGATGTCACCATTATTGATGACAGCAAGCTGCGCAAGGCCATCACTGCCGCATCGCTGGGTAACGCGATGGAATGGTTTGACTTCGGTGTTTACGGCTTCGTTGCCTACGCACTCGGTAAGGTCTTCTTCCCCGGCGCC
>NZ_SDDX01000065.1 GCF_004115925.1 Lelliottia nimipressuralis | reverse complement strand
AAAGGAGAAACAACATGCCTGACTGCCAGCTGCGCCCCGCCACTGCGGACGATGCGCAGGCCGTTTACGGTCTGATCTGTGAGTTAAAACAGGCGGAATTCGACCAGAAAGCCTTTCACGCCGGGTATCTCGCGAATCTTCAGGATCGCAACATGCACTACCATCTTGCGGAGCTGGACGGGCACGTCGTCGGGATGATTGGCCTGCATTTGCAGTTTCATCTGCATCACGCCAACTGGATCGGTGAGATTCAGGAGCTGGTGGTATTGCCGCAGGCCCGTGGCCTGAAAGTCGGCAGTCAGCTGCTGGCCTGGGCCGAAACGCAGGCGCGACATGCAGGTGCCGAGATGACCGAGCTGTCGACCAGCGTAAAGCGCGTGGATGCGCATCGGTTTTATCTTCGCGAAGGGTATGCCCAGAGCCATTTTCGTTTTACTAAAGCGCTATAAAACCTAAGCACAGCGCCGCCTGGCAATGCCGTTAAAGGGGGAAACCATGGCCCTAACCATCCAACTGACCGGCACCGGCGGTGCCCAGCTGGTACCTGTCTTCGGCTGCGACTGCACGGCCTGCCGCCGGGCACGTTTGCAGGAGGCGCATCGCCGTCGGCCGTGCAGCGCTGTCGTGACCTTCAACGACGCGGTGACGCTGCTGGACGCGGGCATTCCGCACCTGATGGACGACTGGCCCGCAGGCAGTTTTCAGCAATTTTT
>NZ_SDDX01000064.1 GCF_004115925.1 Lelliottia nimipressuralis | reverse complement strand
TTTTGCAGCGTCTCATTGCTGATCTGGCGCGTAGCACGCAGGTGGTAAAGTTCGGCTCGCTCTGAGCGCAGCGCGGCCAGACGGAAGCGGCGCTCCAGATTCTCTTCCTGCATCGAACTTTCTACGTCGTTACGCCCATCGGCGCGGCGGCGCAGGTTACCAATCACCCGCGAACTCACCTCTTTCAGCAGTTGATTATCAATGTTCTCTTCCGCATCGGACGCCAGACGCTCTTCCATCTTCTCAATCGCCACAATCGCCACTTCGGCGGTCGCCGCGCGCGCGATACGCTCCTCTTTATGCTGCTGGGAGTGGTCGGCCACCTCCAGGTGTTGCAGCAGAATCGGCAGCATTACCACGCCGATAAACAGCGAGAACAGGATCACGCCAGCCGCCAGGAACACCAGTTCGTAACGCGCCGGGAAGACGTTGCCGTCCGGCAGCAGCAGGGGAATCGAGAGCACACCGGCGAGGGTAATCGCCCCGCGAACGCCCGCAAACGAGGCAATCAGCAGCTCGCGCGTGGTCCAGGAGCCAAACTCCATCGGCTTCTTGTGCAGAAAACGCAGGCTGAATTTTT
>NZ_SDDX01000063.1 GCF_004115925.1 Lelliottia nimipressuralis | reverse complement strand
GGGGTTACCTTCGTTATCCACCAGCGCAGGCTGCACGCCGAAGAACGGACGAGTCGCGGAACCGGCTTTCAGCGGGATTGCGCCCGGCAGCGGAGTGATCATGAAGCCGCCGGTTTCGGTCTGCCACCAGGTGTCCATCACCGGGCATTTTTCGTTGCCGATTTTCTTCCAGTACCACTCCCAGGCTTCCGGGTTAATCGGCTCGCCGACGGAGCCAAGAATGCGCAGGGAGGAGCGGTCAGTGCCTTCGATGGCTTTGTCGCCTTCGGCCATCAGCGCGCGGATCGCGGTCGGCGCGGTGTAGAGAATGTTGACCTTATGCTTATCAACCACCTGACACATACGGGCAGGTGTCGGCCAGTTCGGAACGCCTTCGAACATCAGCGTAGTCGCGCCGCAGGCCAGCGGGCCATACAGCAGGTAGCTGTGGCCGGTGACCCAGCCCACGTCGGCGGTACACCAGTAAACATCGCCCTGGTGATAGTCGAAGACATATTTAAAGGTCGTGGCCGCGTAAACCAGATAGCCGCCAGTGGTGTGCAGCACACCTTTCGGCTTGCCGGTCGAGCCGGAGGTATAGAGGATAAACAGCGGATCTTCCGCGTTCATCGCTTCGGGCTGATGCTGGTCGCTGGCTTTTTCAATCAGGTCGCTCCACCACAGGTCACGCCCCTCTTTCCACTCGACGTTGCCGCCGGTGCGCTTAAGGACGATGACGTTGCTGATGGTTTTGACGTTCGGGTTTTT
>NZ_SDDX01000062.1 GCF_004115925.1 Lelliottia nimipressuralis | reverse complement strand
TGGTGTCATCCTGACCGTCATCCGGTGAGCTGGTCTGTGACGCAGAGCTGGCAGACGGTGGCACTGGGAATGCCGAGACTCTGCTCAGCGAAAAGGCTGGCGGATGCGATGGTGAGTGAAGTGTTTGGCGAGGGATAACTAAAACCCTCTCCGAAGAGAGGGCGTAGAAATCTTAGTGATGTAAGGATTCAACCGGCTGCGGCTCTGACTCGGCCTGCGGGATATTGCCGTAGCGCTTGGCGTACAGCGCCGTAATAATCGGTACCAGAATCGCGGTCACAATCACAGCCGCTGCAACCAGCGCGGTTGCGGAGGCGGCCACCGGTTCGAAGGCCGGGTTGATCTGCGCGATAATCACCGGGTTCGCCACGGCTGCACCTGCAGCAGATGACGCAGCGACACCTGCGGTCCCATTCCCTCCTCCAATCACGCGGTCTGCGATAATCAGTGGAATACCGGTGATGATGATAACCGCGACGCCCAGGGCGATGCCCAGCAGACCGGTATCCATAATCACGCCCAGGTTGATGGTGTTACCCAATGCGAAGCCGAAGAACGGAATCAGCACCGGCGTGGCTTTACTGAAGAAATCGCGCAAATCGGTGTCCAGGTTACCCAGTGCGAAACCGATCAGGAACGGCAGAATTGCGCCGACGAAGTGGTGCGGTTCAAACGAGGCCAGACCGGCGGAGCCCAGGATCAGCATGGTCATCAGCGGACCGGATTCCAGCGACATTAAAACGAAGGCGCCAGACTCTTCTTTGGTGCCGTACTGGTTCATCAGGCTGGCGTAGAGACCGCCGTTGGTCATATCCATTGCCGAAACAATCGCCAGAATGGACAATCCGGCGAAGAATCCGGTCTGAATTCCGTTCTCAGGAATAAACATGGCGCAGACCATTGCGACGACCCAGGCGACCGCAATTTTGGTAATGACCAGCGTACCTGATTTACGCAGAACGGTACCTGTAGCCCGTAAATTAATAGAGGCGCCAATACAAAAGAACCAGACCGCCAGAATGGGAACGGTGCCGGTGATCATCCCTTTTGTGAATCCGCCAAAATAAGCGCCGGTATTTGGCGCAAGGGTATTTAATATTGCGCCAAGGACCAGGGGAACCAGCATCATCCCGCCAGGGATGCGTTCAATTGTGGCTTTAATCTTCATGATAAATCCTCACATCTCATCTCGCGTTTCTGGCGGACAAGTCAGGTAATATTAATGATTACATTCAAATGATTACGAAAATTTAACTGTCTGAAGTTCCGTCTGGTAATGCACAAACCGCAGCCCGTTTACACGTGTTAAACG
>NZ_SDDX01000061.1 GCF_004115925.1 Lelliottia nimipressuralis | reverse complement strand
TTTCGATAGCCGCCATAATCAGGCGGTCCATTTCAGCCAGCTGGCGCGCGTCCGGCACGTTGTCGCCGAAGCGACGGTTGATATCCTGCAAATGGCGTAAAAAACTTTGGCTTTGATAAAGCGAACTGAGCAGCGCGTTGCGCTCCAGATGACGTCGCTGACCGCGCTCCAGCATCCCGGTGACGCTTTGCTGTAACTCATTACTGCGGCGAATGATTCGCGCCACCAGCGCCGGTTCCTGCTGCGCCAGCGGCGCATCGGCGAGCTGCTCAAGGGAGTGACGCAGCGCCGTCTGCGTCTGCTTCAGGCGATCCGCTTCGCTTTTGTACTCCAGCGCCCCCACCACCTGCGAAAGACGCACCGCCGCCGTGGCCACATTGGCGGTGTCGCGCGCCAGATTCATGCTGCCGGTCATGTCGTTTAAGGTCTGCTGCTGCACCTGCTCCTGAATCTGGCTGGCATGCCGAAAGCCCAGCACCGCCACGCCGCTGACCATCAATGTCACCGCCACCACCAGCAGATTGAAGATCAGCAGGCGGCCACGGGCGCTGGCAAAAA
>NZ_SDDX01000060.1 GCF_004115925.1 Lelliottia nimipressuralis | reverse complement strand
TTGCTCATGCTGACGAACCCGGTAGCCAATATAAAGAACAGGCCGAAGCGGGCGACGCGCGCGCTCAGTACTATCTGGCCGATACCTACTTCAGCGCAGGTGACGATCAGCAGGCTGCGCTGTGGGCGGAGAAAGCGGCAAAAGGCGGCGATGTCGATGCCGTGGCGCTGCTGTCGCAAATCCACTTTAAGCATGCCGATTACGCCCAGTCCAAAACCCTGGCGCAACAGGCGACCATTGCTGGCAGCAAACGCGGGGCGATCATGCTGGCGCGCCTGCTGGTAAATACGCAGGCCGGTAAAACGGACTATCCGCAGGCAATCAAACTGCTGCAAACCGCCACGGATGATATCGACAACGACTCTGCAGTCGATGCCCAGATGCTTTTGGGGCTGATCTACGCCAACGGCGTATCAATGGCTCAGGACGATGCTCAGGCGCAAATGTGGTTCAAACGCAGCTCAGCGCTTTCGCGAACCGGTTACGCGGAATACTGGGCAGGAATGGTTTTCCAGCAGGGCGAAAAAGGGTTTATTGCCCCGAACAAACAGAAGGCGCTGTACTGGTTCAATCTGAGCTGTAGCGAAGGGTTTGATACCGGATGCGAAGAGTTTGATGCCTTGAGCGGGGAGTAATCTCCCCACGCTTAAAAAAGTCAGCCGGGTCAGGCGAAACCGCCCCCCGGCTTTTTATATTACTGATCGGCAGTCTTATCAAAACGACCCAGCACGTCGCGTTCGTACGCCAGCGCCTTTT
>NZ_SDDX01000059.1 GCF_004115925.1 Lelliottia nimipressuralis | reverse complement strand
GGTAAATTACTTTGATATATCCTATAGCTTCATAAGAAATGGTCTACGCTCATTATCTTTCGGCTTTCTTTGTCGAGAGGAGCGTACGAGCGCTCTACGCTTCAGGCCGAATATATTCCGGTTTGTCATCAGGCGCTTATATTCATTGAACATATTTTCCACGCGTAATCTAAAAAGCCGAAATTTCATTATTAAAACTATCCGGCTAAATAAAAGTAATAAATTTGCGTTAAGGAAAGGCTTTTATCATGCATACACAAACAATTTTTGAATTAAGCCAGGAAGCGGAAAGGCTTCTGCAACTTGCTTTGCAGAATCTTGACGCCCTGAAATCAATGCCGATTGCGGTGCTGGATAGCACCACCGCTGCGATGACCGGGGAGACGAATAATGTTCTGCCTCTGCATTTCAGCACCCGTGGCGTTGAAACGCAGCTTTCTATGCTTAATAACGAATTACGCAAAATTACCCGTCTGGAGATGGTGCTGGCGATTGTCGGGACCATGAAAGCCGGGAAATCGACCACTATAAATGCCATCGTCGGGACCGAGGTGTTGCCAAACCGCAACCGCCCGATGACCGCGCTGCCGACCCTGATCCGCCATACGCC
>NZ_SDDX01000058.1 GCF_004115925.1 Lelliottia nimipressuralis | reverse complement strand
AAAAACGTCGCCATTCCTGCCGTAACAGAGACATCGACCTGCGCCACCAAAGCTTTACAGATTTGTTCACAAAATTGATCAATATGCTGTTTAAATCGCTCATGAAGCTGCGCGATGTCAATAACATATCGGGTGCGAGTCATCACGTAATCTTCAAAGCCCCAGCCCGGATTGTTCAGCCAGCGCGACACTGTCTCACGCACGCTGCCGGACGCCGACACATCACCCGCCGGACGATTTTCCGACGCAATGGCGTCAGTAAACAGCCCACGCGTGTTGAAATTAAGCTGACTCGCCTGGAACGCCGGGAAGCTGATCCGCGCCCGGAAACCGGCATGGCTCAGCTCTTCTTTAATGCGTTTCTCAATGGGGCGCATCGCTTCGTTAAGGGAACGCGCCAGCGTGGACTCAAGTTGGTCAAAGCGTAGCGCCAGTTCACGGCTGATTTTTCCCTGCGCATCCAGCATGATCAGCTCGCAGGAGGAGCGGATTTTGCTCAACACAATCTGCGCCTGCCCTTCATCATCCAGCACCAGCTGCCCCATCTCTTCCTGGGAGCTATTTCTCAGGCTCATGGGCTGGATGCCCGCTAAATCGAGAATATTATCTCTGTTAAAGATGTGGCCGATGGCCTGCTGAATCTGGCTTTTCTGCTGCGAAATAAACGCGTTCGCCGCATCCAGCGCCTGCTCCACTTCATGCCCC
>NZ_SDDX01000057.1 GCF_004115925.1 Lelliottia nimipressuralis | reverse complement strand
CTGATCCTCGCAGAGTCCGGCGCCATTCTGGAATATCTGCAGGAGACCTATGACACCCAGTCGCAGCTCAAGCCTGAGGGCGCGGCGGACAAAAATCAGTACCGCTTCTGGCTGCACTATGCGGAAGGTTCCCTGATGCCGCTCCTGCTGATGAAGCTGGTGTTTGCCAGCCTCGGTAAGCCGCCGATTCCGTTTGGTATGCGCTCGCTTGGCAAAGTGCTGGGTGGGGGCGTGCAAAAAGCCTGGCTCAATCCGCAGCTCGAAACCCACGCGCGCTATATCGAATCCCATCTCAGCGAACACCCCTGGTTTGCCGGTGAGCAGCTGAGCATGGCCGATATCCAGATGACTTATCCGATCTTCGCACTGCTGGCACGCGGTGGGATCGACAATCTTCCGCACACCCAGGCGTGGAAAAAAAGAGTGGAAATGCGTCCTGCCTGGCAACGCGCGATTCAGCAGGGTGGGCCTTTTGAGATCCCTGGCGGGTGACAGATTGTTATCAAATTGCGCATTCACGATAACGTTT
>NZ_SDDX01000056.1 GCF_004115925.1 Lelliottia nimipressuralis | reverse complement strand
AAAGAGATGCAGGGCGTGAAGGACAACAAAGGGCTGAACGCCGAAGAGAAGACCAGCAAAGTCTCTGTGATTCAGGCGCAGCTGGAAGATCTGGACCGCCTGACCGCCGCGCTAAGCGCGATGACATCAGTGAATAAAGCGGTGCAGTAACCGTCCCTCTCCCTCTTCCACACGAAGAGGGAGAGAACATTAGGAGAACTCATGCAAACCATCACCGTCCCACCTCCGAAACGCAGCTGGTTCTCGTTGATAAGCTGGGCCATTCTGCTGGCGGTGCTCGTCATCTCCTGGAAAGGTGCGGAAATGGACCCGCTGATGCTGGTCAAAGACTCCGGCAACATGGCGACCTTCGCGGCAGACTTCTTCCCGCCAGACTTCAGCCAGTGGCAGGACTATCTCGGCGAAATGGCCGTCACCATGCAAATCGCCGTCTGGGGCACCGCGCTGGCGGTCATCCTATCTATTCCGTTTGGCCTGATGAGCGCCGAAAACATCGTCCCCTGGTGGATTTACCAGCCGATGCGCCGCCTGATGGACGCCTGTCGCGCCATCAACGAA
>NZ_SDDX01000055.1 GCF_004115925.1 Lelliottia nimipressuralis | reverse complement strand
AAAATCACGATGGTCAGGCAAATAATAAAAACAATGCCTAACACAGTTTTTAATGGCGTCATGCCTTTTACTCCTTGCATTTATAAGAATAAGAGGCTAACTTCAACTTGTGGGAGTTGATGTTGTTTTGTAGCCTCGGGTGAGTTTAACTTTCCCGGGGCTTTCAACTTTCTGCTCCTCACACATGCTCAAAACAGAAAGTCTTAAGCACCCGCCGCCATCTTATCCTTCTGAATTAAAATGCAAAGATGTAATTCCCGCATTTAAAAGTTGCATTGATTTCTGCGAGCTACATTCCAGAATAATATTGATAAAATTAATGCTAAGTATACAAATAAAAATGGGGTGAATATCTCACCCCATTTATTCATTGAATATCTACTTATTTAACCCATTGCGCTTTCGCGTAGGCGGGCTTTCAATTTCGTGTATTCATCAATCACATATTGCTCGGCGCTTTGCTGATCGGCAATCGGCTCCACGCGCACGGCGCAATACTTATACTCAGGCGTTTTGGTTATCGGG
>NZ_SDDX01000054.1 GCF_004115925.1 Lelliottia nimipressuralis | reverse complement strand
GGGCGGCCTAAGCCACCCGTTTTAAGGCGTCGGACAGGCTTAAATCGCCCAGCCTCCCGCATAGAATGCCACCAGAGCAATGGCAATCACCACGGTGCCGATGTTCAGCTTGCGCCACTCACCGGAGACCAGACGACCAATCACCAGCGAGGCGAAACCGATCATGATGCCGGTCACGATGTTACAGGTCAGCACGATAAACACGGCGGTAATCAGGCCGGACATCGCATCGACGAAATCCGCGAAATCAATTTTCGCCACGTTGCTCAGCATCAGCAGACCCACGTACATCAGCGCAGGCGCGGTCGCGTAAGCCGGAACCAGATAGGAGAGCGGAGAGAGGAACAGGATCAGCAGGAACAGCACGCCCACGGTGATCGCCGTCAGACCGGTTTTACCGCCTGCCGCCGTGCCCGCTGCGGACTCGATGTACACCGCCGCCGGTGCCGCACCGACCAGGCCGGAGAAGACGCTGCTCAGGGAGTCGGTGGTCAGCGCTTTGCCGCCATCGATAATCTGCCCGTCTTTATCCAGCAGGTTCGCTTGCCCCGCGACAGCGCG
>NZ_SDDX01000053.1 GCF_004115925.1 Lelliottia nimipressuralis | reverse complement strand
GGCTTCGCCGCTTTGGCTGGATCACTCTGATCGCCGGCACCGTCATCTTCATCGACGCCATGGACGGGTCGCTGTTCTTCCCGATTGAACCTTTCGCCTGCCTGCTATTATTCGAAGGTGCCCTTACATTAATGGTGGCGCACAGCGGCATGGGCGGGCAGCGCATCTTACGCTATGTCAAAGGTGCCACCTTTTCACTCGCCGCGGTCCTGATCCTGGCGGGGAACCACGATGGCGATATTGTACTGGCGATCATCTTCGGCACGCTGTTCTTGCTTGATGGTGCGCTACAAATAGCCTCCGCCCTGGTCGTTCGCTATCAACGCTGGCGCTCAGCCCTGGCAGGCGGGATCGTCGAGATCGCGCTGGCCATCTTCTTCTATCAGCCCTGGCCGTCAAATTATGCCGGCACCGTTCCTTACTGTCTGGGTCTGGGCCTTGCCTTCGCGGGATGGAACATGTTCATCCTCGCCAACCGCGTCAAAGTGGCCGCCGCCAACCCGGGTCTTAAAGGTGAAGAGTATATGGAAGAAGCAGATACGCTCCCGCCCGCCACTGTGGAGTGGGATGGTCCGCCGGAAGATGACGAAAAAGCGCTGACGGTTCACGTCTGGACTCCCGTAGGTTCCGCGCCCGGCGAAACCATCCCCCGCCCGGTCATCAACCGCTATATCGCCGCCGTGGATCAAAACGGCATTATCTCCACCGGCCACGCTGCGCTGGAATCTCCTGGCGGGATCTATATCAGTCTGTACCCTGCGGAACTCATCGACCGTTCACCGGATGCCTTCGCCCGACTGTTGCGGGCGACGCCGGAGAATAATGTGCAAGGGCTGTTCCAGCCCGACTATGCAACAGAGTCAGCGCAATGGTGTCCCTCCACGCGAAAAGTACGCATCCGCAATTACAGTGAAACCCGCCTGAGCGCCTTCTGGGAAAACTACCGTCAGAATGAATCCTACAATTTGACCCACCGTAACTGCTCCAGCAGCGTGGCACGAGCGCTGGAAGCCGCGCTGGAGGGATCCGTCGGTAGACTCTGGCAAACGCGCGGGTTCTGGCTGGCGATTGGAAAGCTGA
>NZ_SDDX01000052.1 GCF_004115925.1 Lelliottia nimipressuralis | reverse complement strand
CGGTACCAAAATCATCGATCGCCACCTCATAACCCGCCTGGCGAAACGCCTGAATTACCGGCGTGGTTTTCGGCACATCAATAAATCCGCGCTCCGTTACCTCAATTTTAATCTGCTGCGCCCGCACGGAGTAATGCCGCGCTTTATCCGAGATCAGGGCAATCAGGCGCGACGAGTGGAAATCCGACGCCGACAGGTTAATCGAAATATAGAGGTGCGGATTGTTGCCGAGGAAATCACCGAGATCGTTAAACACCTCTTCGACGACATAATCGGTAATGCGCTCAATCATCCCCTCTTTTTCCGCCAGCGGAATAAACTCTGCCGGGCTCATCACCGGGCCATTAAACCCCGGCCAGCGCAGCAGCGCTTCGGCGCCGACGCAGCGGTTATTTTTAATATCAATGATCGGCTGATAATGAACGCACAGCTGGCGCTTATTGAGCGCGCGGTGCAATAACCGACCTGGCGAATTAAATTCACGGTGCGTGCGCGACCAGACCAGCAAAATAATAATGCTGCAAATCATCCCCAGCGGCAGGGTCAATGTGGCCTGGTGGTAAAGAATTTCATAAAAACGGGTATTGGATGTCGAGACGATCGCGGCAATAGGCCGTTTCGCTGAGCTGACGATGGTGTAAAAACGATCGTCTTTTTGAAATGGCGCGCTCACATTTCCGACGAGCGTGTGTAATAAAGAAATATTGGCCCGTGGGCTGACGGAAAAGAAGGCATTGGTCACCGTATCAAATACGCCCCACGCCAGAGAGTGATCTGTCGACATCACTTCACTGTATGAGAGCGGATTGACCACAACGACATAATTCCCGCGCTGCATATAAGTCATTTTATAACCAGCAAAAAA
>NZ_SDDX01000051.1 GCF_004115925.1 Lelliottia nimipressuralis | reverse complement strand
CCGCTGGCGGTTGACGTGGTACTGATCGAGCATGGCCAGAATGTAGTCCCCGTCGCTGTCGTCACCAATCAGCCCCACCGCCTGCAGCGGCAGGCCGACGTGCATTTTGGCGAGCGTCAGCAGGACGTTCAGCGGCGCGCCGCCGGTGGCCCGTTCGCTATGAATAATTTCCGCCAGCCAGCCGCGCTCCGGCCACTGCACAATCTGATGCACGTGGTCGACGAGCATATTCCCTGCAGCGATAACGCCCCGGCGTACCATCAGGCCCTCCCCGCGCTACCGAAGATGCGCATTTGTTCTGATACGGTGTCGGTAATCGCCTCTTCAATGCCCAGCAGCAGTTCGGCAAATTCGTCGTAAATCGGCTGACGATGGGTGATCCGCTGCTCGACGGAGGCCAGCGCCGCCTGCGACATCCCGGTGTAGAAATTGATTTTGTGAATGCCCAGCTCAATCGCGCGGCGGAAATCGGCGTCGCTGATCCCGGAACCCCCGTGCAGCACCAGCGGCAGGCCGGTTTGCAGGCGGATCGCATCAAGCCGCGCGAAATCGAGCTTCGGCTCGCCTTTATATTTGCCGTGCGCATTGCCGATGGCGACGGCGAGCGCGTCAATGCCGGTCTGATCGACAAAA
>NZ_SDDX01000050.1 GCF_004115925.1 Lelliottia nimipressuralis | reverse complement strand
TCACCTCCGCCGTCGCCTTGCCGTCCGCACCGGTGGTGCCGGTCAGGGTGGTGATGCTGGCGCCGGCCGCCACGGTGAAGCTCACCGCCGCACCCGGTACGAGGTTACCCTGCGCATCCGTCACGATGGCCGTCACGCCGTTCTTCGCCACACCGTCAGCCACAGCACCATCCGGACTGATGACGAGATTCGCTTCAGTAATTTCCGCAGTGGTTTCATCAGCAATAAAGCTTGTTTCAGCCTGAGCCGTGTTACCCGACTCCAGTATAGTCACTTTAACGACATAGCTGCCCGCCCGGAGGCTGGTGACGGATGTACGTGCAGTGCCGTCCGCACCACTTTCGAGTGTTGAAGCACTCAGGCTGGCGCCTGAAGCCACATTCAGTTGCAGGGTAACGCCAGCGACGGCATTTCCACGCCCGTCAGTAACCTTAACAGTCACAGCATTGCTGTCAGTTCCGTTAGCCACTGCACCACTGCCAACAGTCAGATCACCTTCAGTAATTTCAGCCACTGACTTATCCACCACAAAGTTTACTGTGGCTGTCTGAACAGTGCGCACTGCTGTGCCTGCACGTACGGTGACATTCGTTGCACCAGCCCGTGAATTCATTACTTTCAGCGTTGTGTTTCCGTTGCCATCGGTTACGCCACTTGTGTCAACGACCCCATCGTTATCAACATCAGCGCCAACTGTGAAGTTTTCGAGTGGATTACCATTCACGTCCTGCACTGAAGCAACGAGCTCATTGGCGGAAACACCATCCGCGAGTGCATTATCTTTGGTGACCTTTAACGCGGCGACCTGAGCTGTAGCAGCGTCTGCAATGAACCGTACCTGCGCATTTTTATAGTTACCGTTGTCCATTTTCACGGTTACGGTTCCGTCTTTCGCAATTTTACTCCGGACCATAACCTTTGCCTGGCCACGAGCATCTGTCATTACCGTGAGTTGTTTTTCATCGGATGCAGAATCAGTGAAAAGAGCAGCAGCAGAGGCACCCTGAGCATCCGTCAGGCCAGTGAGTGCAAAAGTAAGCATTTGCGCGGCCAGAGGCTGACCTGCCTCATCAGTAACCGTTGCAGTCAGTGTGGCAAACTGCACATTATCTGCAGGTACAGCCGTATCCGGGCTTACCGTCAGGCTACTGATAACATTACGGGATGGGGCTACACGGATAATGGTCGTAGCGGTATTTGAACGGTTGCCGTTAGCATCAGTGCCAACCGCTTTAAGAATATATTCCTGCGCCTGACCGGTGCGGGTGTTCCAGGCATAAGCCGGTACTTTTACTTCCAGTTCTGTCGCAGAAATTTTACGCAGTGAGCCGCCATTGGTAACAAACTCCGGAGAGGGGGTCCACTCGGTGTCTTTAAGCCCATATTTAGCCTTATGAACTGTCACCTGAATACGTACAGTATCTGCAGCCTGTGCATTAATACTTTCCGGTAAGCTGATACGCAGTAACTCCTGTTTACGATACTGCATAACGATATCGTAGTTGCGATCAACCAGCTCATAGCGATTGCCTGCAAGGCTGCGCATCATATCTACGCTATCAGCATTAAGTTGCTGATGTAGTGGCACACCAAAACGGTAATTAAAATCCATCCCCACATGGGTTTGGTTACGATCGCCAACAGAACGTTCACCGGAGAAAGAAATCAGCGGGAAAGGAGTGTATGTTAATCCAGCGGTAAGGGCTTTTGGATTATCTTTAAGTTTATCCGGGCTTACGCTTCCAGTGCCAAGGTCAATACCTTTACCGAAATATTGCTCATATTTAAGTTTACCGCCTAATTGCGGCCATGAAGGTAACCAGGCTTCTGCACGTAAATCAAATCCGTTAGCCGGGCGTTCATCGTAATCGCGCATGGATGCGATTTTTGACTGATGCCAGTCAGTCAGTCCCATATAACCATTTGCAGATAATTTAAGGTAATTAGTCCAGGCTTCAGTACCAACACCGAGACGGGCATTTTTTCCGGTGTAATCGTAATCATAAAAAGAGTTAATTCCATACATCCAGTCGCCAGCATACTGTCGATACCCGACGCCCAGGTTGACGGTATTACGATCCTCTTTTGTGCGCAATCCACCCTGCGTAAAGAACAGACTGTTATCAGACTCACTTAATGGCAAGAGAACATCACCACTGACTGTTTTATCTGAACCGACAGAAATACGGCCGTTACCTTTTTGATTAAGCCAGTCGTTGATTTCATTATTGATGAGACTTTCCGCGATGCCTTTAGCATAATTAATAGTGGCACGAGAGGAATCATCAGAAGAAAGTAACTGCCCAGCGCGACTGGCTCCATCAGCGACAGACCGCTCCAGATTATCGTTATTATTTGATGCACTTTCCCCGGAGGCTTTTTTCTCTTCAGCCCCTAACGATGGCAGGTTATTCGTATCGAATACCGGATTGCCATCAATAACGGCCTGCATACCCATAAGGGTACTTTCAGAATCATTTTTGATAGCCGCATGAGCCACAGAAGATACTGCTAATGAGACAGGGCTCAGTATCTGAATCAATATCATCAGCCATGAAGTTCTGCGAACCCAGGAAGAAGTAAATAACGTATTCATAGAGTGCTAATGCCCGCCAGAGAAAGTAATCAAACCGAAAAACCGTCTGCGTATCGACTGAATCCATGAATTGATTTACTGGCCTGAACAACAACACCAGCCTTACGTAAATCGCCCAGGTAAGAGCTTCAGGCTCATGGCTTCACACAGCGGTGAAATTATCTCCTCAGG
>NZ_SDDX01000049.1 GCF_004115925.1 Lelliottia nimipressuralis | reverse complement strand
CGTTGCCCCTTTACGCCACACGTTCGCATAGAGGTCATGAGAGACCGCCGATGCGCCCGCCAGGGTCAGGCCAGCAACTACCGCCAGAATCGTAGCGAACGCCACGGCGGAGATAAAGCCGAGGAACAGGTTGCCGCCCACGGCATCGGCCAGATGTACCGCCGCCATGTTATTGCCGCCAATCAGCTGCCCCGCCGCATCTTTAAACGCCGGATTTGCGCCAACCAGCATGATCGCACCAAAGCCGATGATAAAGGTCAGGATGTAGAAATAGCCCATAAAACCGGTGGCATAGAAGACGCTTTTACGCGCTTCGCGAGCGTCGCTGACGGTAAAGAAGCGCATCAGGATGTGCGGCAGACCGGCCGTACCAAACATCAGACCGAGACCGAGCGACAGCGCGGATATCGGGTCTTTCACCAGCCCCCCTGGGCTCATGATCGCTTCCCCTTTCGGGTGAACCGCCATTGCTTCGGTGAACAGGTTGTTGAAGCTAAAGCCGACATGTTTCATCACCATAAAGGCCATGAAACTTGCGCC
>NZ_SDDX01000048.1 GCF_004115925.1 Lelliottia nimipressuralis | reverse complement strand
CCAGGATTCTGGACAGTGATATGACTCTTGAGCTCGACGGTTCGGTGGCGGATGGGGTGAGCAGAAATCGCATCGTGGCTATCGTAACGGACTTTGCCGGCAAACCTGTTGCCGGCCAGCAAGTTACTTTTACGACTGCCAACGGTCCTGACCTAACGCCAGTTATAACCTTAACGGGGGAAGACGGTAAGGCTATGGCAGATATGACTTCTGTAAAAGAGGGCATCTATAGTGTGACAGCAACCGTTAACAGTGCTTCAGCAAGCAAAAATGTGACCTTTGTTAAACTTAAAGACATTGCTGTTAATGGTTACAACTTTCCCCTGGATTCAGGGTTTCCTAAGACAGGTTTTACCGGAGCTCAGTTTGCTATTGAGCTAACTCACGGAAAAACAAGTGATTATGAGTGGACATCTGATACCCCCTGGATTTCAGTAAAAGAGGGGGTAGTGAGCTTCATAAACAAAGGCGATAAACAGAAGGTTTCCATTGTTGCATCGCCTAAGAAAGGCGAGGGTAAACTTATATTTACCTATGCATTAGAAAATTGGTTTGTTCATAATTACGCAAATAAAATGCTTTGGGGGGATGCGTATAATTATTGCAGCAGTATTGCAGCAACTACTCTGCCAGAACGTCGACAGCTAAGTAATGGATTAGATGTTCGTGGCGTGCTAGGCTCACTATGGAGTGAATGGGGAGATGTTTTGGCTTATCATCAAGAGAGTGGTTTCGCAGTTGGCAGTTTCTGGGCTATGGAAACGAAGGGAGACTACCAGCATTGGAATGCGAGTTTGCAGACCGGTAATATCGGTGGTGCCGATAATGATGATGTCAGATATGTTGCTTGTGTACAAACATTATAATCATCATAAAATAATATTTATTAATGACTAATTATAAATAGCGGCATAAATAATACGATATGGAAACAGGTTTATGTACTTTCCAGGTTAGATATTTATATAGACTTTGCTAGCGTGACTAAGCAACTTAGTTTGAATGGAAAAATAAAATTAATAGACCAAAATGAAAAGTGGGCCTGATGGCCCGCTTTTTATGGATCAACAAACGCCGTATCGACAATAAGTTTGACATCCCCCCAGTATCAGATACAACCGTCAGTTAGTAATGTCGGTTTGTTTACCTTCACATTTCCATTTCGCCATCGTGCTACAAACTCTGATGGCGTCTGATAATTCAGTGCCGAATGTTGACGACACTCATTATAATCCTGCCGCCAGTCGTTAATGATTTTCCCGGCGTGAATGATATCGCTGAACCCGTGCTCATTCAGACATTCATCGCGAAATCGGCCGTTAAAGCTCTCAATAAATCCGTTCTGCGTTGGTTTGCCCGGCTGGATTAAACGTAACTCAACATCATGCTCAAAGGCCCATTGATCCAGTGCGCGGCAAGTGAACTCCGGTCCCTGGTCCATTCTAGTTGGCTAACAATATTGTTATCTTTTTGTTGGTGAATGGTTATGCATTAACTTTTTAAATGTCGTGTATGTAAATACACATTGAATTTTTTGAAACTACTTTTCAGGGCAGGTCTACAGGCAGCGCCTGTCTGAGTTGAATCAGAGCCCATTGGACTAACAGACGGTAAGGGTGTGGCATCCTGGATTCAGACTATTGTGTTTAATTCTTTAATATTTTTAGTGCCTTCGCCTATATATTGGATTATATGAAGTGCAACTATGCTGTTTGTGGGCCTGAGGAGATAATTTCAC
>NZ_SDDX01000047.1 GCF_004115925.1 Lelliottia nimipressuralis | reverse complement strand
CGCCAGCTGGCTGGCCGCCACGTTGCCGGAGTGGGAGCCGCCGCGCACGATGTTGGGCGCGCCCATCAGGACGTTCATTCCGTGCTGGCGGGAGGCTTCAGCCGCTTCAAACGTGGTAGGAAATTCGGCGATCACGCTGCCAAGCTGATGGGATTCCCGCACATGGTCGTGCGTGGCGTCGTCGTGACTTGCCAGCGCAATGTTACGCTCCCGGCACATCGCCGCAATCGACAGGCGGTTCGGCTGCGACCATTGGGCCGCCAGCGCCAGCTGCTCCTCTTCGTAGCGCGCCATTTCCTCGTCATTCAGGGCGTATTTGCCCTGATAATATTCACGGTACTTTTCGATATTGGCGAACTGACGCTGGCCTGGTGAGTGGTCCATCAGCGACACCAGAGAGACCGGCTCGCGACCAACCAGCTTTTCAAACAGCGGCAGGGTGGTGTGGTGCGGCAGTTCGCAGCGCAGATGCAGGCGATGCTCGGCGCGGTTCAGGCCGCGCTTTTGCGTCTCTTCCACCGCGTTGATCATCTTTTCGAGATTCTCCAGACGGTCGCCGC
>NZ_SDDX01000046.1 GCF_004115925.1 Lelliottia nimipressuralis | reverse complement strand
CAAAAGGGTGTATTCAATGTCACAGCTAAAGTTAACAATAGCGAAGTGACTAAACCTGCTACCTTTATCAGCGATGCGATTATCAAGGAAGAAAACATGATAATTGATCCTGATGGGAACATCTCCAACGGACTGGAAAGAAACCGAGTAACAGTCATCGTTACCGACGCAGCTGGCAACCCGCTAGAGGGCGAAAATGTAGTGTTTACGGTTGAGGAAGAACCGAGGCTATATCTTTACCCGATTATCACCACGACCGGAGATGATGGGAAAGCTGTCGCAGAGTTGGCCAGCGGTAAATTCGGTACTTACAATGTTACTGCAACGGTAAATGGTAAGAGTACTACAAAACCGACTACTTTCGTTCAGTGGGGCATAGGTGTGGGTACCGTGAACATTATCAAAAATAACGCGCTGGCTGATGAAGAGGATACAAACGAAATAGAAGCTATCGTTGATGATGGTAATATTAATCCAGTGGCGGGGGTTAAGGTGACGTTCTGGGTCGAAGGTAATTCGAATGCGCGACCAATAACATTTGTGGAAAACGAGGTTCTAACAGATGAAAATGGTCGTGCCAGAACGAAAATAAAAGCTAATCGCCCTGGGGATTATCAAATTGTGGCAACGGCTTACGATCATGGCAACGTAAGCGCAAGCGCATGGTTTACATTCAAAACTAGTGGTCTGAACGTCGAGAAATCAGCCCTTAGAGTGACACCAGCGTCTATCACGGCAAACAATACTGAGTCTGCAACAATCGAACTCAAAGTAAGAGATAAATTTGACACTTCGATTCCCGGGCAGGATGTCTCTTTTGTCGTGGAGAATGAAGATGGCACTTTACCTGCTGAAGGTGCAATTACACTGAGCCCAGTGATTGAAGGTGACCCTGTGATTCTCGATGAGTCTGGTTTTTACACCGCCACTCTGAAGGGGGCTACGCCAGGAAGATACAGAATCACTCCGTTTATTGAAGGGGAGCGTGTCGGTTTAAGCGAGATGATCGAACTGACTTCTTCTGCCAGGATTCTGGACAGTGA
>NZ_SDDX01000045.1 GCF_004115925.1 Lelliottia nimipressuralis | reverse complement strand
TTTCCGAGGATTTGGTTTTATGGCGACCATTACCACCAGCATGGTTTTACTGCGCTGGCCGTTGTTGAGTGCGGTTTTGATGTTTTTAGCCAGCACGCTGAACATTCAATTTCGTAAATCTGACCTTGCGGGGCTGGCGGTGATTAGCACCATACTGGGCGTGGGCGCTGCATGCTGGTTCGCGACGGGATTACTGGGTATCACCATGGTGGACGTGGCGACGATCTGGGGCAACATGAAAGAGGTGATGATCGAAGCGATGAGCCATACCCCGCCTGACTGGCCGATGGTCATTACCTGATCGCTGCGTGTTTAGTCCTCACATCCCGGCCCTCTCACAGAGAGAGAGGGTCAGGATAGCTGGCACCAGCCGCTAGAAAATGCCCTTCTGACGTACCTTCTTCATCTTCTCCGTCGGCGCATCCACCTGACTCAAATCCAGTTCTTCTTTGCCACTCGCCGCGCGCTCAGGTTCCGCCGCCGTTTTCCCGGCCATTCTTAACTGCTGTAATGTCAGCTTCTGCTGCTCCAGCAGCGGCTTCAGGGCTGCAACTTCGTCACGAATCATCTGTAACTGCGCCAGTTGCTCTGCGGAAGTATCCACTGCTTTTTCGGGCACAGACTCCTGCGACGTCAATTCCCCCAGCAGCTGCGCGAGCGTTAGCGTTTCCCGCCCCAGCGATTCCGCCACATGGTGGCACAGGGACGGGTCCATCAGGTGCAGCTGCAGCCCCGCCAGGTAGACGTCACGGTGGAACGCGCGGATCTCCATATTCATGTCGTCAATGCTGGCAGACTTGTCCATGGACTGATGCCACTTT
>NZ_SDDX01000044.1 GCF_004115925.1 Lelliottia nimipressuralis | reverse complement strand
GCCATGGACTGGTACCCTTTCCCCGCCACAATCAAATCGCTCAGCGTGAACCGGTCCCAGCCGTACTGCAGGCTGCCCTGCGCCACGAGGGGCTGACAGGAAAGCCCGTCATCGCGGTAGCGCCCCGCGCTCAGGCTGTAGCGCCAGGTGCCGGGGCGCAGCATGTTCGGCAGCGCGGTGTACGGCACCGTGAACTGCTGCCTGCTGCCGTCGCTCTCCTCCACCGTGACGTCCAGGTCCGCACCAATCTGACCGTTATTCAAATCTTTAATCGCGAAGCTGCCGGGGGCGACGGTTTCACTGTAGATAATGTTGCCGCGCTGGCGGATAACGATGCGGGCGTTACTGCGCGCCACGCCGCGGATCACCGGCGAGTAGCTAAAGGTGTCCGACGGCAGCATCTGGGCGTTGGTCTCCAGCGTCACACCGCGCAGGGGTAAAATCCCCAGCACGTCGCTGGAGGTGCTGGCATACACGTCCCCGGCGGTAAAACGGGAAACCAGCGCCGCAATATCCCGCTCGGCATAGGCGCGGTCGTGGTTCTGCTCCCAGCCCAGGTCAGATTTGTTAAACGTATCAAAGCTGTAGAAGCGCCAGCTCCCGAGATTCACGCCGGAGTTCAGGCTCAGGTAGGCATTGTCGCTGCTGCCCGAACCGGCATCGTCACCGTGGTTGTCGGTGTGATACACGTAGCCGGAATAGCCCAGACGCAGGGCATTGACCCCGTTATCCCACAGCGACGGGTCGATCATCTCGGTCTGCCCGGCCACGCTGGTCGCCGCCTGCGGGGCGCTGATAACCAGCTGCTGCATCGACTCGTCGTAAGTGATCCGGGCGTCCGGCCATTTTTTGAGGAAGTCGTAGCAGGTCTCATTCCCCGCTTTCGCCAGTTCGTCGAGATGCGTATCCAGCCCCGTCTGATGCAGCAGCGCCTGGGTCAGACAGGGCGTGGCACTCTCACCGGCTTTTGTGGCAATAAATTCGACTTTGGTTTTAAACAGAATATGGCCGTTGAGCACGATATCGGCGGTTTTGACCCCCGCGTCCACCTGGTCCGGGTGATAAAATTGTTCAGGTATTTCCTGGGAATCTTTGCGCAGGAAGTCAGCGTCAAAGGCGCTGTCACTGGCTGCTGCCTGAGAATAAGACGAAACTAAAGCAGACGCTAAAATGAAAACTTCCACTAATAAAGGATAATGATGACTTTTCAAAAGAGGCCTGCTTTTTTTATGACACGTAATCAGCCAGTAATTAAAATTAAAAATTAATTATACGTAATATCGACAAAGGCTTTGGCTTTGACATTCCCGGCAGTGACGGCCGGCGTCGCCGTATTGGCTTTATAGGCCACTTTGAATTTAAGTTCGGTATTGCCCGCGCTTAACGCCTGAGATTTAGAGGGAATACCGCCGTTAATATCAACCAGCGTGGCACCATCATTTTCTAAAATAGCGATACCCACGCCGGTCGCTGGCGCGTTGCTATCGGTATTTAACAGAATAGCGTTATCGACGGTATCGGGCGTGCCGCTGAAAGATACGCGGGCATTTGTCATGGTGGTAATATCACAATCCTGCAGATCGATGGTGAAATCCTGCATGCCCGCGTAACCGGCTGCAACGTCAAAAGAAGCCGGTGTGACATTCGCCAGTTCAATCAAGGATGACGTGGCGGCCACACCGTTAAACCCCTTCAGAGAACAGGTTGAAGCGGTGACTTTACCCGTAAATGTGATGTCGCCATCTGCAGCAAACAACGCAACAGGGCTAAGGCCCAGAAGAATAAAGGTGAGTACTTTAAGTTTCATAAAGTTAAATCCTACAAAATGAGTAAATGTTTGTCATAAGGCCAATTCAGTGGCTTTAGGGTGACGACGGGACAATTATAAGAAAATAACTTTATTTCTAAATGCGACATTTTTTATTTCGGAGTTAATAAAACATTAATAATTCACCCTGAATATCTTAAGCGATCTTTCCTGTTAACTAAGAAAAAGCAAGAACAACATTCGAAATAATTCATTAATAAATCAGCCATTGCTTTGACGCTAATACCTTTTACGATGATGATTACCTTATATAAAACAATTTTGGAGCATAACTTGCTATGGTGATCGCTTTACTTGACAACCGGGAGGAATATGAGCAGTGGTATATGCAAATTATTTGTTCCGAGGAAAATACCGAATATCCCAGTCTTCTCAATGCGCATGAAATTGAAACAGCACTGGGAGAAAACCTGCCTTTATCCTTTCCTTGCCTGGCATACCGACAGAAAAATGAGCTTAACTGTCTGGATGAAGAAATCGTGTACATCTATGAAGAAGAGTTTTCCAAATGGATAGATCGAATGGGAAAAGTCAAACGCCCTTCGTGACGCATAAGATGGCGTTACCTTCAACAAATGCTACTATGATTATTAACAAGGAATATCATTGAGCAGGTAATAAGGACTGGAAGTCAGCAAAATGAAACAGGAACGCATGGAGTCTCTTAAAATAAGGAAGTTTGATTTTAACCTGTTGGTGGTTTTAGATGCAGTGTATACCACGGGTAGTGTGAAAAATGCGGCAACGCTGCTACATACCTCTTCTCCCAGCATTAGTCAGTCGCTACAAAAACTGAAGGATTATTTTGGTGACCCACTCTTTCTTCGCGACGGACAGAAATTACGTGCCACCACCATCGCTACGAAATTACATCTAAAAGTTAAAGACAGTCTGGAATCGTTGATCAGTAATGTTGAACATTTTGCAGACGATGAATACCATAACCAATTGGTTATTCAATGCCCAATTTATTTATCCATTAAAATTATTCCGATGATCAGCGCGTTTTTCGAGAAAGAAAAAATCACCTGCGAAATTATCCATCGGGTAAGCGACAACATGGTTGATAGTTTTAGCGATTCGTTATCGTTGCGCCAGGTTGACATGGTGTTTGGTGTCAATAAAAACCTGGGACTCTCAACGCAATCCTTCCTGATTGGTGAGGAAGACTTAGTCTTTATTTGCCGGAAAAACCATCCCAGACTGAAGACGACCTTTAGCGAAAAAGATGTGGAAAATGAAATGTTTTGCTATGTCCATACCGATGAACTGCCTGCCGTAATGACGCGTCAGCGTGTTGAAAACAATCTGCGGTCCGACCGCAACTTTACGCTCAGAAGCCCGTCTTTTATCTCTATTCTCAGCTACATCGAATCATCAAATTCTGTCGCTATTGTCCCCCGCTGGCTGATGCAACGCTTCAAAGATGCCTTTAATATTAAAACGCTGGACACAAAAATTCCGCTGCCGGTTATAGAAATCGCCATGATTTATAATAAAACGAATCTTAATAAAAAAATGAACAGGCGTTTGTTCGCTTACCTGAATGAACGATTCTGAATAAAAATTCAAGACTGAATTCTAAAGTTAAAAGCGTAATTAGCAGATACCCTCGTAGCAGCTAACCAGGTTATACACAATGTCATTTACGCTCAGCCACCGAGAGTTATGAGCGCCTTTGATACTTTTACGACTCACAACGGAACGAGCAGATGAAACATCTTCCCAATGAAAATGCATTCAGAACGTGGTTCACAACTGAATATTTAGGCATTGATGGCAAATACCCTTCCATTTTCTCGCCTGAAGAGATTGAAATGGCCGTGCAGGATAAAATGCCTCAAGGATTTCCCTGTGTGGTTATTCTCATTCCTGATGGAGGTGTTTATCGATATGGTCAGGAGGAGATTCGTTATTTATATCGCCAGGATATTATCAAATTCGGTCACTATTTTGGTCTCGAATTCAAATAACACACCACGAGAAAAGAGCGCCGTGAATCTTTAAGCCCGATGCGTTTGCATGTTGTCAGCCGGGGCAAACCCTGCTTTCATAGCCACTTACCTGGGGCATTGATGAACACAACGCAGACGCCCTAGTGCCCCAAAGGTAAAATCAGTTCGCTAACTCATTGTGTTAATGGTGTGATTTCATGAAAAAGCTGTTTGTGCAGTTTTATCTTTTGCTGTTTGTCTGTTTTCTGGTGATGACCATGCTGGTCGGGCTGGTTTACAAATTCACCGCCGAGCGCGCGGGCAGGCAGTCGCTTGATGACCTGATGAAAAGCTCGCTCTATCTGATGCGCAGCGAATTACGTGAAATCCCCCCGCACGACTGGGCGCGAACGCTGAAAGAGCTGGATCTGAATCTGTCGTTTAATATGCGCATCGAGCCGCTCAAGAACTACAATTTAGACCCCCAGACCACGCAGCGCCTGCGCGATGGCGATATCGTGGCATTAGACGATCAGTACACCTTTATTCAGCGTATTCCGCGCAGCCATTACGTGCTGGCGGTTGGCCCGGTTCCTTATCTCTATTTTTTACATCAGATGCGCCTGCTGGATATCGCGCTGCTGGCGTTCATCGCCATCTCACTGGCCTTTCCGGTGTTAATCTGGATGCGGCCCCACTGGCAGGATATGTTGCGTCTGGAAGCGGCGGCCCAGCGTTTTGGCGACGGTCACTTTACCGAGCGCATCCACTTTGACAGCACCTCCAGCTTCGAGCGCCTGGGTGTGGCGTTTAACCAGATGGCCGATAACATCAATGCGCTGATCGCCAGTAAAAAAGCGCTGATTGACGGTATCGCCCACGAACTGCGCACGCCGCTGGTACGTCTGCGTTATCGCCTGGAGATGAGCGAAAACCTGACGGAAGCGGAATCCCTGGCGCTCAATCGCGATATTGGCCAGCTGGAAGCGTTGATCGAAGAGCTGCTCACCTATGCCCGTCTGGATCGCCCGCAGAATGAACTCAAGCTCAGCTCACCCGATCTGTCGGCGTGGATACGCAGCCATATTGACGATGTGCAGAGTGTGAATCCGCAGCGCACATTGCTGCTTGATAACAGCCCCGGTGATTACGGCGCGCTGGATATGCGTCTGATGGAGCGCGTGCTGGATAACCTGGTGAATAACGCCCTGCGCTACAGCGAAAGCAAGCTTCGCATCAGCCTGCATCTGAACGGCAGCGAAGCCAGTTTAGCGGTGGAAGACGATGGCCCGGGTATCGCCGCCGCCGAGCGTGAACGGGTGTTTGAACCCTTTGTGCGTCTGGACCCCAGCCGCGACCGCGCCACCGGCGGCTGCGGGCTGGGGCTGGCGATTGTCCACTCTATCGCTCAGGCGATGGGCGGGCGCGTCAGCTGCGACGAAAGCGATCTCGGCGGTGCAAAATTCTGCTTTAGCTGGCCGATCTATCATCACATCACCCTGCCTGTCACGGCCTGATGGCGTTACTTCTCATCAGGTAACGCCTGTAAATGCCCATGCCGCACGCCGCGCTGGGCAATCACATCATCGGCGAAATGCTGAATGTCTCCCATATCGCCTTTTAACACCGCGATCTCCAGACAATCTTCGTGGCTGACATGGACATGCAGCGTAGCGACCGAAAGATCGTGGTGATGGTGCTGCGTCGAGACCAGACGCCGCGCCAGATCGCGTTTCTCGTGCTCATACACGTAAGAAAGTACCGCGAATCCCTGCCTGCCGTGCTCCTGGGTGGTTTCCTGCGCCAGCGTGCCACGCAAAATATCACGGATGGCCTCTGAGCGGTTGTTGTAACTACGGCGCTGACTAAGACTGTCCAGCATCTCCAGCAAATCATCATCAAGCGTAATTGTGACACGTTGCATCTGATGTAACCTCAAAGTCTGGCGCGACGGCGCACGGGAAATGCGGGAAGGACCGCGTTTTGTAGTGTTTGTCCGGCAGCGGACGCAAAGGTTAATTGCTCACCGACGGTTTGCGTCTCCACGATGTTCCCCGCGTCCATCACCATGACCCGGTCGCAAAAGCGCTCGACCAGGCGTAAATCGTGCGTGATAAACAGGCAGGCGGTACCGAACTGCTGCTGGAGTTTTTTGAGCAGGCGAATCACGTTCGCCTGCAGCACCAGATCGAGATTCGACACGGCTTCATCAAGGATCAACAGCCTTGGTTCAACGGCCAGCGCCCGCGCCAGGCACACGCGCTGAAGCTGGCCGCCACTTAGCTGCGGCGGGCGCTGAGTGAGTAGCGTGTCATCCAGCTCAACCGCCCGCAGCAGATCACGAGCGCGGGCCATCTGCTCTGTTTTAGACAGGGACAAAAGATGGCGCATCGGTTCACGCAGAATTTCACTCACCGTTTTACGCGGATTCACCGCGCTGATGGCATCCTGAAACACCATCTGAATTTCACGGCGAAACGCTTTTTTCCGGGATCGGTTGAGCTGCGAAAGCGGCGCCCCCTGCCAGAACACGTCGCCCTGGCTCGGGGATTCCAGCCCTACCAGCAGGCGCGCAAGCGTACTTTTCCCGCAGCCGCTGCGGCCCAGTAGCGCCACGGTTTCACCGGTTTTCAGACTCATGGCGACGTTGTTCAGCACCCACTCTGAGCGGGCGTATTGATGTGAAAGCGCAGAAACAGAAAGCAGTGTCATTGGGTCAACTCCATGCCATACAGGGCCAGATGCGCCGACACCAGCCCGCGCGTCACCGGATGCTGTGGCGCGTGAAACAGCGTCTCAACGTCGCCCTGCTCAACGATGACGCCGTTGTCCATCACCGCCACGTCATCCGCGAGGCGCGCCACGACGCCCATATCGTGCGTCACCAGCAGCATACCGGGCGCGCGGGTGTGCATGATGTCATCCAGTAGATCCAGAATGCGCGACTGGGCCACGGCATCGAGATCGGTGGTCGGCTCGTCGGCGATGATAAACGGCGCATCGCACAGCACGGCCATGGCGATCATCATCCGTTGCAACATGCCGCCGCTCATCTCGAAGGGATACAACTTCAGCACGCGTTCCGCCTCGTCCAGCCCGACTGCGTTTAATGCGGCGATAAGCGCGGTGTCATCGGAATTTTTACCCAGCGCCTGACAGGTCTCCCTGGCGTGGGTAGCCATGGTATGCAGCGGATTAAAGGCGCTGCGCGGGTTTTGCATAATGGTCGCGATCTTAATCCCCCGCAGGGAGGCTGGTGCCACCGTCTCGCCGTCGGCCAGAATCCGCCCTGCCGTCTGACGCACACCGGCAGGCAATACGCCGAGCGCGGCAGCACAGGTCAGGGATTTCCCGCTGCCGCTCCCCCCCACCAGCGCCAGCACCCGCCCGCGTTTGAGCGTCAGCGAGACGCCGTTGACTAACGTGCGATCCGCCTCGAGCACGATATTCTGCAAATCAATCTGCTTTGGCATCAGTGGGCATGCTCCGTGACCAGATGAGGATCGAGGTGATCGCGCAGGGCGTCACCCACCAGATTAAACGCCATCACGCTGATAAACAGCGCCAGCCCCGGCCAGAACATCTGTAACGGCTGCGTCCAGATATACTGACGTGCATCGTTGATCATCACGCCCCACTCGGGCGTCGGGGCCGTCACGCCCAGTCCGAGAAATGACATCCCCGCGACGTGCAGCATCATATGACCGATATCAAGCGTCGCCAGCACCAGCAGTGACGGCAGCGCCGCCCCCGTCAGATGGTCGACAAAAATACGCACATGCCCGGCCCCCGACAGGCGCGACGCGAGGACAAACTCCCGCTGACGCAGCGCGATCACCAGGCTGCGCACCATCCGCGCGTACCAGGCCCAGTGGGAAAGCGCGATGGCGATGATGACGTTAGTCAGCCCCGTCCCCAGCACACCCACGAGGAAGAACGACAAAATCGAGGTTGGAAAGGTCATGAACATATCTGCGATGCGCATGGTGAACTGATCCACGCGCCCGCCAAGCAGCCCGGCCGCCCCGCCGATGGTCATTCCCAGAATCAGCACCAGCAGCAGACAGGCCATCACCGACCCCAGAGAGACGCGCGTTGCCGCCAGCAGACGCGAAAAGATATCGCGCCCCAGATGGTCGGTGCCGAGCCAGTGCTGGCTGTCGGGTGACAGAAGCCGCGACGGCAGATCAATCGCCTGCGGATCGTACGGCAGCCACCACTGGCTGGTGAGGGCAATCGCCGCCAGCAATGCAATCATCATCATCGCCAGCCGGACAGGCCAGCGTGCAGAACGGTAAAAATTCACGCGTGCGCTCCTTCATGACGACGAATGCGCGGGTCAAGCGCCGCATTCAGCACATCCACTGCCAGATTGCAGAGGACAAAAACCACCACCATGATCAGCGTAAAACACTGAATGACCGGATAGTCGCGGTTAAAAATCGCCGAGACGGCGTAACGCCCTACGCCCGGCCAGGCGAAGATGTTCTCGATGATCATCGTCCCGCCGATCAGCTCGCCGATGTGCATTCCCACCGCCGTGATCATCGGCAGCGAGGCGTTGCGCAAAATATGGCGGCGCTCGGTCTGTCTATGGCTCAGGCCGCGCAGACGCGCCCAGGTGACGTGCCGCTGCCCGGCAACATCCAGCATGCTGGCGCGCAGCAGCCGGGCGTTAATCGCCAGCGACATAAAGGCAATCGACACGGCGGGCAGAATCAGATGCTGCCAGTCGCCGTACCCCATCGCCGGGAGCCATTTGAGATAAACCGAAAAGAACATCACCAGCAAAAACGCCAGCCAAAAATTGGGCATAGAGACGCCCAGGAAAGAGATCACCCGGACGATGAAATCCGGCAGCCGATCGCGATGGCGCGCGGCCCAAATACCCAGTGGCACGGAGGTGAGCAGGATCAGCACCAGCGCCGCACCGGCCAGCAGCAGCGTTGCGGGCAGAAAGTGCATCACGTCGTCCAGCACCGGGCGCTGGGTGGCGAAAGAGATGCCAAAATCCATGTGCATCGCCCGCCACAGCCAGGTGCCGTACTGCACGATTAACGGCTGATCCAGGCCGAGCATCACGCGGGTAGAGGCCACCATCTCCGGCGTGGGCGGCAGATTAGAGAGACGCAGATAATCCAGCGCCGGATCGCCGGTGCCGAGTCTCAGCATCAGAAAGATAATCACCGAGGCGGCGAACACCATCGGGATCAGCAGCAGTATGCGCCGCAGTATATAGCGCCACATCAGGGTTTCACCGGCTGGATAAGTTCAAACGGAATGTCGGAGGCGATGGGCGCAAACGGGATCACCCCAAGTTCAGGCTTCGCCACCCCCATCATCGACACATAGCTAATCGGCAGATAGACCGCGTCGTTGTGCAGTCGGGTCAAAATATCGCGGTATAACGCCTGACGCTGGGATTCATCGCGGGTGGAAAGCACTTCACCAATCTCTTTATCAATGACGGGCTTATCCGCGAGCCCCAGTTGCGCCTGATAATCGGCGTGGGACGGCACGCGCATCGAGCTCATAAAGGCATGTGGATCGTAAGGTGCGCCCCAGGTGCGGTTGAAAATCATGCCGAATCGACCGTCGCGCTGGCGGGCGTAGATACTGCTCTCCTCTTCCCCCACCAGCGCCACATCGACTCCCACCTGACGCATATCGGCCTGAATGATTTCCGCCATCGATTTGCTCAGGGCGTCGGTGCCGATATAGGCGAGTTCTACCCGCAACGGCTGACCATTTTTCTCGCGGATGGCTTTTCCGCTCACGGCCTTCCAGCCCGCCTGTTCCAGCAGCGTTGTGGCCTGCTTTGGATCGTACTCGCGCGGCTTGAGACCGATGTTTGCATAAGGCACTGTCGGTGCGAACAGCGTGTCCGCCACTTTTTGCGTGCCGTACAGGGCGTTATCGATCAGGGATTTTTTGTTCACCGCATAGTTCAGCGCTTCGCGCACCGCCAGATCGTCCGTCGGCGCTTTGGAGGAGTTCAGCGCCAGCATGACCGTTTCAACGGGCTGGGAAAGCTGGGTGCGGTAGTGTGGGCTTTGGCTGAAGCGGGCGAAGGTATCTAGAGGCAGCAGCCCTTCGTTACCATACAGCAGGTCAATATCACCTGTTTCAAACGCCACGGCGCGGGTCGTCGGGTCCGGGATCACCTTCACGGTGATCTGTCGGATGGCGGGCTTTTTACCCCAGTAGCGATCGTTGCGCACCAGCACGTCAACCTGATTAAGCCTGGACTCTTTCAACACCCACGGCCCGGTTCCGATTGGCGCGTTAATGCCGTTCATCGTTTCGTTATTTTTAAACTGCGACGGGGCGATAAAGCGGAACGGACGCGGCAGCGCGAGTTCCTGTAAGAACGGGTAATAGGCGCTTTTCAGGGTGATTTGCAACTCAGAGTCGCTCAGGGCTTTAACATCCGTGATCTGCCGGGCCAGCTCCAGCCAGGCGTGGCGCTGGCGGTTATCGAGCACAGAGCGGAAGTTCTCGGCGGCGGCCTGCGCGTTAAAAGGTTCGCCGTTGGAAAACGTGACACCGTCACGAAGCGTAAATACCCAGGTTTTGCCATCCGCCGTGTGGGTCCAGCTTTTCGCAAGCCAGGGTATGACCGAACCATCGGCCTGATACTTCACCAGCGGTTCGTAGACCATGCTCTGGGCGAACATTTGATTGGGTGTATAAAGATGGGGATTGAGCGGTCCTACATTGACGGGCCACGCGGTTGTCAGTTCGTCGGGGGCGGCTGCCTGTGCGAAGAACGACGCGCACGCTAGCAGCGCGCAGACAATACGGCCAGGTCTGGACAAGGATTGCCTCTTACCATTTAGGGGTAGATAAAACGTGTGACGATTTTAGGTTTTCATCATACTTTTTACCTGTTCTGGATCAACCGAGGGGCCGCAAGAGACGGGAAGTATACAAATTTCGTATATTTAACCCCCAACTAATAAGCATCTATTGTCTCTGCCAGACCCATTCCGCACCGTAGCCTGACCCGGCGCACTGTGCTATATAATAAGTATGTTGTAACTACTGCGAGCATTTTATGGCGACCTACGATCTTCTCGAGCGGCTGAACTCCACCTTTCACCAGATAGAACACGAACTGATGAGCCTGAGCGAACGGCTGAAAACCTGTCGGCTGCTGGCCGCGCGGGTTTTCACCCTGCCGGACGTGGTGAAAGGCGCAGAGCACGATCCGCTGGATGTGATTGAGGTGAAACAGCACATCGGCAAGGAGGCGCTGGATCTGACGCTGGCGCACTATCGCCATCTGTTTATTCAGCAGCAGTCAGAAAACCGCAGCAGTAAAGCCGCCGTGCGTCTGCCGGGGGTGATTTGTCTCCAGTGCGACACGCCCCTGCGCGAACAGCTTGAAAGCCAGATTGCGCACATTAATACCCTCAAAGCCGCGTTTGAGAAGATCGTAACCGAAGAGTCGGGTCTCGCCCCTGCCGCGCGCTTTGAGTGGGTGCATCGCCAGTTGCCGGGCCTGATTACCCTCAACGCCTACCGCACGCTGACGCTGCTGCGTCATCCGGCGACCCTGCGCTTTGGCTGGGCGAACAAACATATCATCAAAAATTTCACCCGCAATGAGGTGCTATCGCTGCTGGAGAAGAGCCTGAAATCGCCGCGCACCATGGCGCCCTGGTCGCGCGAACAGTGGATTGAGCGGTTAGAGCAGGAGTACGAGAATATTGCCGCGCTGCCTGCCGATGCGCGCCTTAAAATCAAACGTCCGGTGAAGGTGCAGCCGATTGCGCGCGTGTGGTATGCGGGAGAACAAAAGCAGGTGCAGTACGCCTGCCCGACGCCGCTGATTGCCCTGTACGACGCAGACCAGGGGGCGATGGTGCCAGACATTGGCGAACTGCTGAATTATGATGCGGACAATATTCAGCATCGTTATAAACCTCAGGCGCAGCCGCTGCGCTTGATCATTCCACGGCTGCACCTGTATGTGGCGGAGTGATTACTTCAGGCTGCCTACCATCTCTTCCGGGCGCACCCAGGTGTCGAACTCGGCCTCCGTCAGATAGCCCAGCGCCAGCGCTGAGGCTTTCAGCGTCAGCCCCTCTTTGTGCGCTTTTTTAGCGATTTCAGCCGCTTTGTCGTAGCCGATATGCGTGTTGAGCGCGGTGACCAGCATTAGCGACTCATTCAGTAGCTGGTTGATACGGTCGCGGTTCGGCTCGACGCCGGTCGCGCAGTGCTCGTTGAAACTCTCCATGCCGTCCGCCAGCAGGCGCACTGATTGCAGGAAGTTATGGATCACCATCGGGCGATAGACGTTAAGCTCAAAGTTGCCTGACGCCCCGCCGAGATTCACCGCGACGTCATTGCCGATCACCTGACAGCAGAGCATGGTCATGGCTTCGCACTGAGTCGGGTTCACTTTGCCCGGCATGATGGAGCTGCCCGGCTCGTTTTCCGGAATACTGATTTCACCGATCCCACAGCGCGGCCCGGAGGCCAGCCAGCGTACGTCGTTGGCGATTTTCATCAGCGAGGCCGCCAGCCCTTTCAGCGCACCGTGGGCGTGGACCAGCGCATCACAGGTACCGAGCGCTTCGAATTTATTCGGTGCGGTCACAAACGGCTGCCCGGTGATCGCGGCCAGCTCTTTCGCCACGCGTACGGCATATTCCGGATGGGTGTTCAGCCCCGTCCCCACCGCCGTACCGCCCAGCGCCAGCTCCGAGAGGTGCGGCAGGCTGTGGTCGATATGCTTGAGGTTGTGTTCCAGCATCGCCACCCAGCCGGAGATCTCCTGCCCGAGGGTCAGCGGCGTGGCGTCCTGCAGATGGGTACGACCAATTTTGACGATGTCAGCGAACGCCTGCGATTTTGCCGTCAGGGTCTGGGTCAGCACTTTCAGCTGCGGAATGAGATGCTCGCGCAGGCCGATGATCGCCGCCACGTGCATCGCGGTCGGGAATACATCGTTTGAACTTTGGCTTTTATTGACGTCATCGTTCGGGTGTACTTTGCGCTCCATCCCGCGTACGCCGCCCAGCAGTTCGCTCGCGCGGTTCGCCAGCACCTCGTTCATGTTCATGTTGCTTTGGGTGCCGGAGCCGGTCTGCCAGATGGCAAGGGGGAATTCGTCCGGGTGTTTATCGGCCAGCACTTCGTCGGCGGCGCTGATGATAGCGGTGGCTTTTTCGGCGGACAGCAGGCCCAGATCCTGATTGACCTTCGCGGCTGCGCGTTTGGTGAGCGCCAGGGCGTGGATCAGAGAAACGGGCATTTTCTCCGTCGAGATGCGGAAATGTTCCAGCGAGCGCTGAGTTTGCGCGCCCCATAGCTTGTCAGCCGGGACGTCGATTGCGCCCATGGAATCTTTCTCGCGGCGTTGCGTTGTCATTACTTTCTCCTTGATAACAATGAAATGGGGGACATTGCTCACATGCTGGATTAAGTATTGTTTGCTTCAGGAAAACGGTATGGCGCTTTGTGCGCTCTTGTGGTGAGTCGTGCCGGGTGAAGCGAAAACGCCACCCGGCACAAAAACTACTTAACGCACGCTGAACACTGGGACGACTGGATCTGCTTGAAGAAGTCGTTGCCTTTGTCATCCACGAGGATAAACGCCGGGAAATCTTCCACTTCAATTTTCCAGATGGCTTCCATCCCCAGTTCCGGATATTCCACGCACTCCAGGCTCTTAATACTGCCTTGTGCCAGCACCGCTGCCGGGCCGCCAATGCTGCCGAGATAGAATCCGCCGTGTTTGTGGCAGGCATCCGTCACCTGCTGGCTGCGGTTGCCTTTGGCCAGCATGATCATGCTCCCGCCGTTGGCCTGCAGCTGATCCACATAGGAGTCCATGCGCCCTGCCGTTGTCGGGCCGAGTGAACCAGAGGCATAACCTTCCGGGGTTTTCGCCGGGCCTGCGTAGTAGATCGGGTGATCTTTCACGTACTGCGGCAGACCTTCGCCCTTATCGAGACGCTCCTGCAATTTCGCGTGAGCGATGTCGCGGCCAACGATAATGGTGCCGTTCAGCGACAGACGCGTGGAGACCGGGTATTGCGACAGCTGGGCCAGGATTTCGCTCATCGGACGGTTGAGATCGACATGCACCGCTTCACCTTCACCGGCCTGACGCAACTCCTGCGGAATGTATTTCCCCGGATTGTTTTCCAGTTTTTCGATCCAGATACCGTCGCGGTTGATCTTCGCTTTGATATTGCGATCCGCAGAGCAGGAGACGCCCATCCCGACCGGACAAGACGCACCATGGCGCGGCAGACGGATGACGCGGATATCGTGAGCAAAATATTTGCCGCCGAACTGAGCGCCTAAGCCTAAGTTCTGCGCTTCAGTCAGCAACTCCTGTTCGAGCTGAACGTCGCGGAACGCCTGACCGTGTTCGTTCCCTTCCGTTGGCAGGCCGTCATAGTATTTGGTCGATGCCAGTTTGACGGTTTTCAGGGTGCTTTCCGCCGACGTCCCGCCGATAACAAACGCGATGTGGTACGGCGGACAGGCTGCCGTGCCAAGCGTGCGCATCTTCTCGACCAGGTAATTTTTCAGCTTGCCCGGCGAAAGCAGCGCTTTGGTTTCCTGGTACAGATAGGTTTTGTTCGCGGAGCCGCCGCCTTTGGCGATGCACAGGAATTTGTACTCGTCGCCATCGACACTGTAGAGGTCGATCTGCGCCGGCAGGTTAGTGCCGGTGTTCACCTCTTTATACATATCCAGCGCCGCGTTTTGCGAATAACGCAGGTTATCTTCGATGTAGGTGTTATAGACACCGTGCGCCAGCGCCGCTTCGTCACCGCCGCCAGTCCAGACGCGCTGGCCTTTTTTGCCGGTGATGATCGCCGTGCCCGTGTCCTGACAGGTCGGCAGAATGCCTTTCGCAGCAATATCGGAGTTACGCAGGAACTGCAGCGCGACGTATTTGTCGTTTTCGCTGGCCTGCGGATCGCTCAGGATATCGGCAACCTGCTGCTGATGCGCGGGGCGCAGCATAAAGGAGGCATCGTGGAAGGCGTGCTGCGCCAGTAAGGTCAGCGCCTGCGGGTCAACTTTGAGGATCTCCTGCCCTTCGAATTCAGAGACGGAGACGTGATCGGATGTTAACAGATAGTATTCGGTCTGATCCTTTGCCAGCGGGAAAGGATCTTGATAATGAAAGGGTTTGTTCGACATTGTTCTCTCACTTACTGCTTCGGTCTGGTTATTTAAGAGCAGATGTTCCGCTGCCCTGCTTAAAAGCGAGTTTGCTTATCCTACACAATTTTTTAACAAAAACTGAGACTAGTACGACTTTTTACATGCGCAGGTTACTTCCGGGCGGTTTATTGCTTTAATACGCGAAGATAATTCCACATTTGAAACAGGGCTTGATAATGCAAAAACTCATCAACTCAGTGCAGAACTATGCCTGGGGAAGTCAAACTGCGTTAACGGTTCTCTACGGTATCGCCAATCCTGACAACCTGCCGATGGCAGAGCTGTGGATGGGCGCGCATCCGAAGAGCAGCTCAAAAATTGAAGATGCCAGCGGCCAGGTACGCTCTCTGCGCGAGGTGATCGACGCGGACAAAGCGACGCTCCTGGGCGATGCCGTGGCGCAGCGTTTCGGCGAACTGCCGTTCCTGTTCAAGGTGCTTTGCGCCGCCCAGCCGCTCTCCATTCAGGTGCATCCGAACAAGAAAGCGTCTGAAATAGGTTTTGAGAAAGAGAATAAAGCCGGTATTCCACTGGATGCCGCCGAACGTAACTACAAAGATCCGAACCATAAGCCAGAGCTGGTGTTCGCGTTAACGCCGTTCCTGGCGATGAACGCCTTCCGCGAGTTCTCGGAGATTGTTTCGCTGCTGCAGCCGGTCGCGGGCGCGCATCATGCTATTGCTCATTTCCTCGAAAACCCGGACGCCGCAGGCTTAAGCCAGCTGTTTGCCAGCCTGCTGAATATGCAGGATGACGAGAAATCCCACGCGCTGGCGGTGCTGAAAGCCGCTCTCAATAACCAGCAGGGTGAACCCTGGCATACCATTCGCCTGATTTCTGAGTTCTACCCGAACGACAGCGGCCTCTTCTCTCCGCTGCTGCTGAACGTGGTGAAACTGAATCCAGGCGAAGCGATGTTCCTGTTTGCGGAAACCCCGCATGCCTATCTGCAGGGCGTGGCGTTGGAAGTGATGGCGAACTCCGATAACGTACTTCGCGCCGGACTGACGCCAAAATATATCGATATCCCGGAACTGGTGGCGAACGTCAAATTCGTCGCCAAACCTGCCGCTGAGCTGCTGACTCAGCCGGTGAAAAACGGCGCAGAGCTGGACTTCCCGATTCCTGTCGACGACTTCGCTTTTGCGCTGCACGACCTGAGCGCGACGGAAACCGCGGTCTCACAGCAGAGTGCGGCAATCCTGTTCTGTGTTGAAGGCGAAGCGGTGCTGAGCAAAGGCGAACAGCGCCTGGTGCTCAAACCTGGTGAGTCGGCGTTTGTCGCGGCGAATGAGTCCCCGATCGCTATCAGCGGAAATGGCCGCCTGGCAAGGGTCTTCAATAAGCTATAAGTTTATCGACTCTCTTGCTAAGCTAGTGGAAGACTTAATCACCAGGCGGTTTTTACCGCCTGGTTTCATTTTATGGACAATCATGATGAAAAAATCGGTTATAGCGGTTGGTGTTGTTGTCGCATTAGGGGTGGTCTGGACGGGCGCCTCCTGGTTTACGGGCAAACAGCTGGAGAGTCGTCTGGCAGAGATGGTGGCGCAGGCTAACAGCGAAATCAAACGCACGGCGCCGGAAGCCGGGCTGGAATTAAGCTATCAGAACTATCAGCGCGGCGTCTTCAAAAGCCATATGCAACTGGTGGTTAAACCCGTTGCGGGCACCGAAAATGGCTGGCTGAAAGACGGTCACAGCGTGGTGCTGGACGAAGTTGTCGATCACGGTCCGTTCCCGCTGGCACAGCTTAAGCATTTCAATCTGATTCCGTCCATGGCGTCGGTAAAAACCACGCTGGTCAACAACGAAGCGTCTAAACCGCTGTTTGAACTGGCGAAAAATGAGTCGCCGTTTGTGGTGGATACACGCATCAGCTACGCCGGCGATACAAGCTCCGATATCGCCCTGAAAGCGCTGAATTATGAAAAAGGCGACGAGAAAGTGGCCTTCAGCGGCGGCGATTTCAAACTCGACGCGGATCGCGACGGTAACGTGTTTACCCTGAGCGGCTCGGCAGAAAGTGGCCTGGTCAACGCGGTTAACGAATACAATCAGAAGGTTCAGCTGACCTTCAATAATCTTAAAGCCGACGGCAACAGCCGTATGACCACCTTTGGCGAGCGCATGGGCGACCAGCAAATCAGCCTGGGTAAAATGGCGATTGCCGTGGAAGGCAAAGAGATGGCCGTTCTGGAAGGGATGGAATTGGTCGGTAAATCCGATCTCTCCAAAGACGGTAAGAGCGTCAACAGCCAGCTGGATTACAGCCTGAATAGCCTTAAAGTGCAGAGCCAGGATCTGGGTTCCAGCAAACTGACCCTGAAACTCGGCAATATCGACGGCCAGGCGTGGCATCAGTTCAGTCAGCAGTATCGTGCGCAAAGCCAGGCGCTGCTGGCCGATAAAGAGCTGATGACCAAAAATCCTGAGCTGTATCAGCAAAAAGCGATGGATGCCCTGTTAAGCAACCTGCCGCTGCTGCTGAAAGGCGAACCGGTTATCACGATCGCCCCACTGAGCTGGAAAAACAGCAAAGGCGAAACCAACTTCAACCTGTCCCTGTTCCTGAAAGATCCGGCCACCGCGACCGGTGAAGCGCAGACGCTGGCGCAGGAAGTGGATCGCAGCGTGAAATCCATCGACAGCAAACTGACGATCCCGATGGATATGGCGACCGAGTTTATGACCCAGATTGCGAAGCTCGAAGGTTATAACGACGCCGATGCGGCTAAGCTCGCCAGCCAGCAGGTGAAAGGCATGGCGGCTATGGGCCAGATGTTCCGCATCACCACGCTTGAAGACAACGTGATTAGCACCAGCCTGCAGTATGCGAATGGTCAGGTGACGTTAAACGGTCAGAAAATGCCGCTGGAAGACTTTGTCGGTATGTTTGGTATGCCAACGCTTGGGATGCCGGAACCGGCTGAACCTGCGGCTCCAGCAGTACCGCAGCAGTAATGCAGGCATTGCCCGGCTCATTGTTCGCCGGGCATTAGCCTTACCCGCCGGGTGCGCTGTGCCACCCGGCAGTTCTACGCAGAGAAATCCACCCCTTGCTGCCAGCGGTTTTCCCAGTGCGCAAGATACTCCGCCACCAGATCCGGCGCGTTGTGAATCACTATCACGTTTTCCGAATTCTTAAACTCCGCCGTTTTGGCAAAATTAAATGACCCGGTTTCGACCGTACTCCCGTCTACAATAATCACTTTATCGTGTTGAATACGGTAGTGATTATCCGTTCTGAGCTTAACGCCGTTGTGTGCCACATAGCGCATCGCCTGCAGGCTTTTGCCGCTAACGTTGCCGTTCTGATCTATCACGATTTGCACATCGACGCCGCGCTTCTGCGCCGCCACCAGCGCGGCCATGATATCCGGGGCGCTAAACGAAAAGGCCATCATGCGGATCGATTTTGTCGCGTTATTGATGGTTTTGAGCACCAGCTCCTGGGCGCCCCCTTCCGGTGAAAAACCGACTTCTATATTGCTGGCGGCAAAGGAGATGGCGGGAACAAAGGCTAAAGCGAGCAGGGTTTTACAGAGTTGCATGGCGGTAATCGTTTTACAGAACTTAACAGGAGCGCAGAATATGCCTCGCAAGGCGGGCAAGGCTCTTGATCTGGATCACCGCCTCCTGATGCCCTCTGCCTAAAAGCGTGAAAAACAGGCGCCTGCCGGGCCGCATTTTTGTATACTGCGCGCTCTATTTTTCCTGGACGGCGGCACAGTCAGCTTTTAAGAATGAACATTAAAACACCATTACTGCTTTTGTCCCTGTTGGTGTTAGCTGGCTGTGGAAACAGTACGTTATCGCAAATGGATATGCCGGAACAAAAGAGTACCCGTATTGTGGTCGGATACTACGGTCGCGGGATCGACCCGATGATCCAGCAGTACATGCAAGAAAAAGAGGTGACCGGGATGATTGTCGCCATTATTCAGCATAACGGCCCCACCGAATTTCACAGCTACGGCGTAACCGACGCAAAAAACCAGTACCCCGTCACCCCGGATACCCTCTTTGCACTCGGCTCACTGAGCAAAGGTGTCACCGCCGAAGTCACGACCCTGCTGGTCAATGAGGGCAAACTCCGCTGGACGGATACGCTCGCGACCTTACTTCCTGACGGCACACCCTTAAGTGCTGACGCGCAACACATCACCCTGTTGCAGTTGGTCACTCACACCTCTGGCTTACCGCGCCAGCCGATGGATCTGTTGACTCTCGAAAATCTTGTGCGCTATTTCAATACCGGCGAGAACTTCTATTCAGAACTCGACAGCAATAACGTACTCAATTACCTGCGCGATTTCTCTGCGCCTGACTCCCACGAACCGCAGTATTCAAACATCGGCTATGCCCTCCTCGGCTATATTCTGCAACGAAAGACGGGGGAATCGATCGAAGCCCTGGCCCAGCGGCTGATTTTTCAGCCACTCGACATGCAAAACTCCAGCTATACGCCGGAAATACTGGCGTCATACCCGAGGCGTGCGCTCGGCCACGCAGGAGATCAACCTAAATTGATACGCCGTGGCGAACTGACGCCGGACTGGCATTTTCAGCACAACATGACCGCAGCGGCAAGCCTCTACAGTAGCGCCCGCGATCTGGCGGCCTACGCCCGGGCGCACGTCAGCGCGACGCAGGATCAGGCGATCAACCAGGCTTTCCAGGATGTCACCCGAACATACTATTATCGGCACAAAGAGGCCGCCAATATCGCGTGGGTAAGTGACGAGACGGACGGCCAGAAAATGACCTATCAGGTGGGGTATATTGGCGGGTATTCCAGTTACATTGGCTTTGATAAACAGAATCAAAATGCGGTGATTGTGCTGCAAAATAGTTTCAACTGGAGTAATTACATCGGCCAGACGATTTTGACTCATCTGGCGAAAAAACCGCAAAACCGTGCGGCACGATGATTCACATTGTTATTTCGTCGTTACCAGTCGCGCCGACACGATCTGATGCCCGGCCTGGACGTCTGATTTCTCAATTCGCTGCATCATGCGGTCTGCCAGGGTGTAACCCATCTCCCGCGCGGGCGTTGTCGCCCAGACAATAGGCAGATCGTCCAGCGCGTTTTCCCCGACATCCGCAAAAGCACCCAGCGCCACCTGTTGGTCGAAGAAGGTCTCTACGCCCCCCTCGCCGCTCTGACGTCCGGCGCGGAGCAGGCCGAACCAGGCCCCCATGGCGATAATATCGTTGTAACAGATCACCGCGCTGATGGTGGGATTACTGCGCAGCAGCGCGCCCATCGCTTCGGCGGCTTTTTTCTGGCTCGATTCGCACTCAACCACCCATTCGCTGTGGAACGGCAGACCGTATTTGATCAGCGTCGAACAGTAACCGCCCACACGTTCGGCGCGCGTAAGGGACGAACTTTTGCCGCCCAGCCAGGCGATGCGCTGATGACCGCGACGAATCAGATGCTCGGTCAACATTTGTGCGGCCTGCATGTTATCGGGACGCAGGGTATCGGCTTCATCGAGATAGCTGGCGCGTGAGGCAAATACCAATGGAACGCCCTTCTGTGCCGCGCGCTCGCACAGCTCGCTCCCCACGCCAGACGCCCCCGCGATAATCACGCCGTCCACGCCCTGCGTCAGCAGCATATCCAGACGGGAGAGCAGTTGATCCGCTTCGCGCCCGCCGTGGAGTAAAAAGACCATCCGCCCCTGCGCTTCCAGCGCTTCTGTTAGCCCGGCGGTGAGTTCTGCATAAAACGGCGACGTCAGATCGCGCACGATCAAGCCAATCACGCCGCTCTGCCCGCCGCGCAGAGACGCTGCCTGGCGATTACGCACAAACCCCAGTTGTTCAACCGCCTCGTTCACACGCTGGCCCGTCGCGGGAGAAATGCGCCCTTTTCCGCTTAAGACCAGCGAAACGGTGCTGACAGATACCCCGGCCGCCAGCGCAACATCATTGATGGTGATCTTCTTCGCAACAGACATGTGAACGCGCAACTCCCTGATGTTCAGTCAGATAAAACGTTTTATCAATAGGTTCTATTTATACTGCTAATTAAAGCATGAGAATGTGATTCAGCGCGCACTAAAGTTTGGTAAAACGTTTTATCTTTTCGCCACAGTGAAACAGATAATACCCTTTTAACCATCAAGGAGTCGTTTTATGACGGCGAAAGCAGCACAAAAAATATCGCTGTGGGAGTTTTTCCAGCAACTGGGTAAAACCTTTATGTTGCCGGTGGCTCTGCTCTCTTTTTGCGGGATCATGCTCGGGATCGGCAGCTCACTCAGCAGCCATGATGTCATTACCCTGATCCCCTTCCTCGGCAACCCGGTGCTGCAGGCGATCTTCATCTGGATGAGTAAAGTCGGCTCCTTTGCCTTTAGCTTCCTGCCCGTCATGTTCTGTATCGCAATCCCGCTGGGGCTGGCGCGCGAGAACAAAGGCGTGGCGGCGTTTGCCGGTTTTGTCGGCTACGCGGTGATGAACCTGGCGGTGAATTTCTGGCTGACCGCTAAAGGCATTCTGCCCACCACCGACGCGGCAGTGCTGAAAGCGAACAACATTCAGAGCGTGCTGGGTATTCAGTCGATCGACACCGGGATCCTCGGTGCGGTTATTGCCGGTGTGATTATCTGGATGCTGCACGAGCGCTTCCACAATATCCGTCTGCCGGACGCCCTGGCCTTCTTCGGCGGTACCCGCTTTGTGCCGATTGTCACCCTGGTGGTCATGGGTCTGTTTGGTCTGGTGATCCCATTGATCTGGCCGGTCTTCGCGATGGGGATTACGGCGATTGGCCGCATCATCAACAGCGCAGGCGATTTCGGCCCGATGATTTTCGGTACCGGTGAACGTCTGTTGCTGCCGTTCGGTTTACAGCACATTCTGGTCGCGCTGATTCGCTTTACCGAAGCGGGCGGCACGATGGACGTGTGCGGCCACGACGTGAGTGGCGCGCTGACTATCTTCCAGGCGCAGCTGAGCTGCCCGACCACCCACGGCTTCTCTGAAAGTGCGACCCGCTTCCTGTCTCAGGGTAAAATGCCGGCCTTCTTAGGCGGCCTGCCGGGTGCGGCGCTGGCGATGTACCACTGCGCGCGTCCTGAAAACCGTCATAAAATTAAAGGCCTGCTGATCTCCGGCGTCATCGCCTGCGTGGTAGGCGGAACGACTGAGCCAATCGAGTTCCTGTTCCTGTTCGTTGCACCGGTGCTGTATCTCATCCACGCCGTGCTGACCGGTCTGGGCTTCACCGTGATGGCGGTGTTGGGTGTGACCATCGGTAACACCGACGGCAACGTGATTGACTTCGTGGTGTTCGGCATCCTGCACGGTCTGTCGACCAAGTGGTATCTGGTGCCGGTTGTGGCGGCTATCTGGTTTGCGGTGTACTACGGAATCTTCCGCTTCGCCATCACCCGCTTTAATCTGAAAACACCGGGCCGCGATACCGATACCGCCAGCAGCGTGGAACAAGCCGTTGTGGGTACCGTCGGTAAATCCGGCTACAACACGCCAGCGATTCTGGCGGCACTGGGCGGCGCGGATAACATCACGTCTCTCGATAACTGCATCACCCGCCTGCGTCTGTCGGTGAACGATATGTCTAAAGTGGACACCAACGCCCTGAAGGCCAACCGGGCCATCGGCGTGGTACAGTTAAATCAGCATAATTTGCAGGTGGTGATTGGGCCGCAGGTCCAGTCGGTTAAAGATGAGCTATCGACGCTGATGCGTACGGTAGAAGCCTGACACCTCACCCCCTTCTGGCGAAGGGGGTTTTGACTTTAAGGACGAGCGCTATGTTTGATTTTTCAACCGTCGTCGATCGCCACGGGACCTGGTGTACCCAATGGGATTACGTTGCCGACCGCTTCGGTGCCGACGATCTGCTGCCCTTTACCATTTCCGATATGGATTTTGCCACCGCACCGTGCATCATCGACGCACTGAATCAGCGCATCAGTCACGGCGTGTTTGGCTACAGCCGCTGGAAAAACGACGAATTTCTCGCCGCCGTTGCGCACTGGTTCCAGCAGCGTTTTCACAGCCAGATTGATACGAACACCCTGGTGTACGGTCCGTCGGTCATTTATATGGTTTCCGAGCTGATCCGCGTGTGGTCGAAACCCGGCGACGGCATCGTGGTGCATACCCCCGCCTACGATGCGTTTTACAACGCCATCCAGGGCAACGATCGCAACGTCGTTCCGGTCGCAATGCAAAAAAACACAGCCGGCTGGGAGTGCGATATGGCCAGCCTGGAAGTCGCGCTGGCGAAACCGGAAAACACGATTTTATTGCTGTGCAGCCCGCAAAATCCGACCGGTAAAGTCTGGACGCGCGACGAGCTGAACACCATGGCCGAGCTGTGTGCGCGCTACGATGTGGCGGTGATCAGCGACGAAATCCACATGGATATGGTGTGGGGCGACCACCAGCATACGCCGTGGAACGAGGTGGCGCGCAGCAAATGGGCGCTGCTAACGTCAGGCTCCAAGAGCTTTAATATTCCGGCGCTTACCGGGGCGTACGGGCTGATCGGTGACGATGAAAGTCGCGCACGCTATCTTAACGCCCTGAAGGGCCGCGACGGGCTTTCATCTCCGTCCGTGCTGGCACTGACGGCACATATCGCCGCCTATCAACAGGGCGAGCCGTGGCTGGATGCCCTGCGCGCCTATCTGGAGGCAAATTTGCGCTATGTGGCTGAGCAACTCAACGCTGCATTCCCTGAGCTGAACTGGCAGCCGCCGGAAGCGACCTATCTGGCATGGATTGATTTGAGCGCGCTCGGTATCGACGACAAAGCGCTGCAGAACGTACTCATCGAGCAACAAAAAGTCGCGATCATGCCAGGTTATACGTACGGCGTGGAGGGTAAAGGGTATGTACGCCTGAATGCCGGATGTCCACGCAGTAAACTGGAACAGGGCGTTGAGCGGCTGATTGCGGGGATTCATTCTCTGCTCTGACAGGTTGCGCAATGGAATATTCCATTGCGCAAATAGCTTTTTACCCGCAAATGTTTTTATAATGTGGCGCACTTTAACCAGAAAATGAGTGCGACCATGATTGATACCCGCCTTCCCCTTACCGATATTCACCGTCACCTTGATGGCAACATTCGTGCCCAAACCATTCTCGATCTTGGCCGCCAGTTTAATTTGTCCCTGCCCGCTCAAACTATTGAGACACTCATTCCCCACGTCCAGGTGACGGCGAACGAGCCGGATCTGGTGAGCTTCCTCAGCAAGCTGGACTGGGGCGTGAAAGTGCTGGCGTCGTTGGATGCCTGTCGTCGCGTGGCGTTCGAGAATATCGAAGATGCGGCGCGCAATGGCCTGCATTATGTCGAACTGCGTTTTTCCCCAGGCTACATGGCGATGACCCACAATCTGCCCGTCGACGGCGTGGTGGAAGCGGTTATCGCAGGCGTGCGCGAAGGCTGTAAGGCGTTTAACGTTCAGGCGAATCTGATTGGCATTATGAGCCGTACCTTCGGTGAAGCGGCCTGTCTGCAGGAGCTGGAAGCGCTGCTGGCCCATCGCGATCAGATCACCGCCGTCGATCTGGCGGGTGATGAACTTGGCTTCCCCGGCAGCCTGTTCCTCTCTCATTTCAACCGCGCGCGCGACGCGGGCTGGCATGTTACCGTTCATGCGGGCGAAGCGGCCGGTCCGGAAAGCATCTGGCAGGCAATTCGTGAGCTGGGTGCCGAGCGTATCGGCCACGGTGTGAAAGCCGTTGAAGACCGGGCGTTGATGGATTTCCTGGTCGAGCAGCGCATCGGCATCGAATCCTGTCTGACGTCTAACATTCAGACCAGCACCGTAGCGTCACTGGCGCAGCATCCGCTGAAGACGTTCCTTGCGCACGGCGTGCTGGCAACGCTGAACACCGACGATCCGGCCGTTCAGGGTGTCGATATTATTCATGAGTATAATGTTGCCGCGCCGCAGGCGGGACTGAGCCGCGAAGAGATTCGACAGGCGCAGATCAACGGCCTGGAAATTGCGTTCTTGAGCGCAGCTGAAAAACAGGCTCTGCGCGATAAAGTCGCTGGCTAAGAAGTAAAAGGCCGGCAAATTTGC
>NZ_SDDX01000043.1 GCF_004115925.1 Lelliottia nimipressuralis | reverse complement strand
AAAATTAGCGCTCTTCCAGCGCAAAGACTTCAAAACCAGCCTCGGTGACGCGCCAGCGTACGTTAAAATCGAGCAACAGGACGGCGTATGTTTTGCCTGCCTCTTCCTCTTTTCTGTAGGCGGGTCGCGGATCTTGCGCCAGAACGTCGACAATAAAATCCTTCAGACGAGGGTAACGCTTTTCCAGATGCAGGAGCTGTGCGCAGACCGCTGCCGTGAATCCAACGGGCATATCTGCCGTTGGGGCCTGCTGGGCATAGCTCGCGCGAGCGTCGGGCAGCGCTTCGGCAAAGGGCAGATAGGGTTTGATATCCACCACGGGCGTGCCGTCGACCAGATCCAGACTGCCTAACTGCAGAATCACCTGATCCTTCTGGCAGCGAATGCCTTGTAGCTCAACGAGCGACATGCCTACAGGATTTGGGCGGAAGGTCGAACGTGTGGCAAACACCCCCATTCTGGCATTCCCGCCCAGTCGGGGAGGGCGTACCGTCGGGCGCCAGCCACCTTCCATCGTTTGATGAAAGATAAACAGCACCCACAGATGGCTGAATGCCTCCAGGCCACGCACCGCATCGGCCTGGTTATAAGGGGCAATTAAGTGAAGTTCGCCGCCGCAGCTTTTGACCAGACCAGGCTGGCGCGGCACGGCAAACTTCTCTTTATAAGGCGAGCGGATAACACCTATCTGCTCAAACTGAAATGCACTCATTTAGCCGTGACGTTAAGGGCGTTGCCCATACACACAGCCTGACGATAGCAGCCTGGCGTACCGCTGGTAACTTCACAGCTGTGCAGCAAGACGGCGTTGGCTTTCATTTTGGCGGCATTAATCTGCAGGCGTTTACGCGCCGTTGGGATGTTTGGCGGAGAGTCCTGATTGCTGGCCTGGCAGGATTCACCGGTGACTTCACCCAGATCGCGGAATGGCTTGCCAATCAGATCTTCAGCTTTGGTGTAAATTCTTACCGGCGCAGGACGCGGCGGTTTTGGTTTAGCTGGCTCCACCTTCGGTGGGGTTGCAGTGCTTTTAACAGGTTCAACAGGAGATCTGCTTAGCATTGAACAGCCGCTCAGCATGAGTGCTAAAAGACAGATCGGTAAAGCACGCATAATATTTCCTCAATGAATAATCAAATCGTCAGTTATTGAATCAGTTGCCTGCATAAATGACAAGACGGGCTTTCGCCCGTCTTGAATGATATTACAGAAAGGTCAGATTACCAGCCTTTAACAGCGCCGCCGTTAAACACTTTGTTGGCTTCCTGGTAAACCTCTTCAGACTGGTATGCCTGAACGAATTTTTTCACGTTTTCCGCGTCTTTGTTATCTTCGCGGCTCACGATCAGGTTAACGTACGGGGAGTCTTTGTCTTCAACAAAGATGCCGTCTTTTGCTGGTGTCAGGCCAATCTGGCTGGCGTAAGTGGTGTTGATCACGGCCAGCGCAATCTGCGCATCGTCCAGAGAGCGTGGCAGCTGTGGTGCTTCCAGCTCAACCAGCTTCAGGTTTTTCGGGTTTTCAGTCACATCCAGCACGGTTGGCAGCAAGCCCACGCCATCTTTAAGTTTGATCAGACCCACTTTCTGCAGTAGCAGCAGGGAACGGCCCAGGTTGGTGGGGTCGTTAGGAATCGCGACCTGAGAACCCGGCTGCAGCTCTTCCAGAGATTTGATTTTTTTAGAGTAGCCAGCAATTGGGTAAACGAAGGTGTTCGCTACGGCAACCAGTTTGTAGCCACGATCTTTAATCTGCTGATCCAGATATGGTTTGTGCTGGAAGGCGTTAGCGTCGATGTCGCCTTTGCTCAGCGCTTCGTTCGGCAGAACGTAGTCGTTAAAGGTTACCAGCTCAACGTCCAGGCCATACTTCTCTTTTGCGACTTTCTGCGCAACTTCTGCAACCTGCTGTTCAGCGCCAACAATGACGCCCACTTTGATATGGTTTGGATCTTTTTCATCCTGACCGCAACCCACCAGAGCCAGGGAGCCGATCAGTGCGCCTACCGCAGCAAAGGTCTTCAATTTAAACGTCATGTTATATCCTTAATTCGTCGAGTTTGCGTTGTGTAACGTTATTTGTGAGTAACAGCCCGGACGATGCGATCGCCAGAGAATTGAATGAGATAAACCAGCACAACCAGCAATACCAGAACGGTGTTCATTACGGTAGCGTTATAACCAATATAACCATATTGATAGCCGATCTGACCCAGACCGCCCGCCCCGACAGCACCGCCCATGGCGGAGTACCCGACCAGCGTGATAAGGGTAATCGTTGCCGCATTCACCAGACCTGGCAGCGCTTCGGGCAACAGCACTTTGCGTACGATCTGCATTGGCGTCGCGCCCATGGCACGAGATGCTTCGATCAGACCGGTTGGAATTTCGAGCAGAGCATTCTCAACCATACGCGCGATAAACGGCGCGGCGCCCACGGTCAGCGGCACGATGGCAGCCTGCAGACCAATCGATGTTCCCACGATGACACGAGTAAATGGAATCATCCACACCAGCAGGATAATAAAAGGAATCGAACGGAAGATGTTTACCAGCGCAGAGAGCGTGCGATAAAGCTTCGCGTTTTCGATAATTTGCCCTGGACGCGTGACGTACAGCAGCACGCCAACCGGCAGGCCAATCACAAAACCAAAGAATCCTGATACGAAGGTCATTGCCAGCGTTTCCCAAACGCCGCGAACCAGCAGCCACATCATCGGCTCAGACATAACCCAGTACCTCTACTTTTACATGGTGTTCCTGCAGCCAGGCAATTGCGGCTTGCGTCTCTTCTTGTGTTCCGTGCATTTCCGTCAGCATGATGCCGAACTTCACGCCACCGGCGTAATCCATCTGAGCGCTAATAATGTTGTTATTCACATTAAAGCGACGTGCGGTTTCGGAAAGCAGAGGGGCGTCAACGGACTGACCGGTGAATTCCATGCGCAGCATTGGAACGCTGTCAGGAGCTGATTCCACTTTTAAACGCGCCAGATAATCTTCCGGAATATCCAGGTGCAGAGTGGATTGAATGAACTGCTGGGCAAGGGGCGTTTTCGGATGCGAGAACACTTCGCTGACGGTGTCCTGCTCGATCAGTTCACCGTTGCTGATTACCGCAACGCAGTCGCAAATGCGCTTAACGACATCCATCTCATGAGTAATAAGAAGGATGGTCAGCCCGAGGCGACGGTTAATGTCTTTCAATAATTCCAGAATAGAGCGAGTGGTTGCCGGATCCAGTGCGCTGGTGGCTTCGTCGCAGAGCAGCACTTTAGGGTTGCTTGCCAGCGCACGGGCAATCGCCACGCGCTGTTTCTGGCCACCGGACAGATTAGCCGGGTAGCTGTCATGCTTATCAGACAGGCCAACCAACTCCAGCAGCTCGGTTACCCGGCGCTTCACCTCTTCTTTTGGCGTGTTGTCCAGCTCCAGCGGAAGCGCAACGTTACCAAAAACAGTGCGTGATGCCAGCAGGTTAAAGTGCTGGAAGATCATGCCTATCTGACGACGGGCCTGAGTTAATTCTTTTTCGGAAAGTTTAGTCAGCTCCTGGCCGCCAACCTGGACGCTACCTTCGGTCGGACGCTCGAGCAGGTTAACGCAACGGATGAGCGTACTTTTACCGGCACCCGATGCGCCAATGACGCCATAAATCTGTCCAGCCGGAACATGCAGGCTGACATTGTTCAGCGCCTGAATGGTTCGGGTTCCTTGCTGGAACACTTTGGTGATATTGGAAAGTTTAATCATTAGATTATTTTTATCGTATGTAAGTTAGCCGTGGCATTTTGTTCTGCCAGATACGGGGTTCAACCGTAAACAAAATGGATGTTAAGGCATCCAGACGTCTAAATCAATCCAACTGTGCGCGATGAGCACTTTCTTGCGCGGTGAAACATGAGATAATAGCGGCACATGCCTTTTTCAGGAGCAAACCCGTGGCAAAATCAGTACCCGCAATTTTTCTCGATCGTGACGGCACCATTAATGTCGATCACGGTTATGTGCATGAGATTGATGAGTTCGAATTCATCGACGGCGTTATTGATGCCATGCGCGAACTTAAAGCGATGGGGTATGCGCTGGTGGTGGTGACCAATCAGTCGGGGATCGCCCGGGGTAAATTTACCGAAGCGCAATTCGAAACGCTGACCGAGTGGATGGACTGGTCACTGGCCGATCGGGATGTCGAGCTGGACGGTATCTATTATTGTCCGCATCACCCGCAAGGGACCGTCGAAGAATACCGCCAGACATGTGATTGCCGTAAACCTCATCCTGGGATGTTTATCTCTGCGCAGGAATTCCTGCACATTGATATGGCCTCTTCTTATATGGTGGGCGACAAACTGGAAGATATGCAGGCGGCAACAGCAGCAGGCGTGGGCACTAAAGTATTAGTTCGCACCGGTAAGCCGGTTACCTCAGAAGCTGAAAGCGCGGCAGATCTGGTACTGAATAGCCTTGCAGACCTGCCAAAAGCGCTCAAAATGCAGCAAAAATAGGCGTCACGTTGAAAAAATGAGCGGTTGAAATAAAAATGTATTTTTCCGCTTGTCATTCCTCGGAAGCTCCCTATAATGCGCCTCCATCGACACGGCAGATGTGAATCACTTCACACAAACAGCCGGTTCGGTTGAAGAGAAAAAATCCTGAATTTCAGGGTTGACTCTGAAAGAGGAAAGCGTAATATACGCCACCTCGCAACGGTGAGCGAAAGCCGCGTTGCACTGCTCTTTAACAATTTATCAGACAATCTGTGTGGGCACTCAAAGTGACATGGATTCTAAACGTCGCAAGACGCTAAATGAATACCAAAGTCTCTGAGTGAACATACGTAATTCATTACGAAGTTTAATT
>NZ_SDDX01000042.1 GCF_004115925.1 Lelliottia nimipressuralis | reverse complement strand
GGTTAGCGGGGTTCAGCGATGAACGCCGACAGCGAAAAGCGAAAATAAACGCTTGACTCTGAAAGAGGAAAGCGTAATATACGCCACCTCGCAACGGTGAGCGAAAGCCGCGTTGCACTGCTCTTTAACAATTTATCAGACAATCTGTGTGGGCACTCAAAGTGACATGGATTCTAAACGTCGAAAGACGCTAAATGAATACCAAAGTCTCTGAGTGAACATACGTAATTCATTACGAAGTTTAATTCACGAGCATCAAACTTAAATTGAAGAGTTTGATCATGGCTCAGATTGAACGCTGGCGGCAGGCCTAACACATGCAAGTCGAGCGGTAGCACAGAGAGCTTGCTCTCGGGTGACGAGCGGCGGACGGGTGAGTAATGTCTGGGAAACTGCCTGATGGAGGGGGATAACTACTGGAAACGGTAGCTAATACCGCATAACGTCGCAAGACCAAAGAGGGGGACCTTCGGGCCTCTTGCCATCAGATGTGCCCAGATGGGATTAGCTAGTAGGTGGGGTAACGGCTCACCTAGGCGACGATCCCTAGCTGGTCTGAGAGGATGACCAGCCACACTGGAACTGAGACACGGTCCAGACTCCTACGGGAGGCAGCAGTGGGGAATATTGCACAATGGGCGCAAGCCTGATGCAGCCATGCCGCGTGTATGAAGAAGGCCTTCGGGTTGTAAAGTACTTTCAGCGAGGAGGAAGGCATTGTGGTTAATAACCACAGTGATTGACGTTACTCGCAGAAGAAGCACCGGCTAACTCCGTGCCAGCAGCCGCGGTAATACGGAGGGTGCAAGCGTTAATCGGAATTACTGGGCGTAAAGCGCACGCAGGCGGTCTGTCAAGTCGGATGTGAAATCCCCGGGCTCAACCTGGGAACTGCATTCGAAACTGGCAGGCTAGAGTCTTGTAGAGGGGGGTAGAATTCCAGGTGTAGCGGTGAAATGCGTAGAGATCTGGAGGAATACCGGTGGCGAAGGCGGCCCCCTGGACAAAGACTGACGCTCAGGTGCGAAAGCGTGGGGAGCAAACAGGATTAGATACCCTGGTAGTCCACGCCGTAAACGATGTCGACTTGGAGGTTGTTCCCTTGAGGAGTGGCTTCCGGAGCTAACGCGTTAAGTCGACCGCCTGGGGAGTACGGCCGCAAGGTTAAAACTCAAATGAATTGACGGGGGCCCGCACAAGCGGTGGAGCATGTGGTTTAATTCGATGCAACGCGAAGAACCTTACCTACTCTTGACATCCACGGAATTTAGCAGAGATGCTTTAGTGCCTTCGGGAACCGTGAGACAGGTGCTGCATGGCTGTCGTCAGCTCGTGTTGTGAAATGTTGGGTTAAGTCCCGCAACGAGCGCAACCCTTATCCTTTGTTGCCAGCGGTCCGGCCGGGAACTCAAAGGAGACTGCCAGTGATAAACTGGAGGAAGGTGGGGATGACGTCAAGTCATCATGGCCCTTACGAGTAGGGCTACACACGTGCTACAATGGCGTATACAAAGAGAAGCGACCTCGCGAGAGCAAGCGGACCTCATAAAGTACGTCGTAGTCCGGATTGGAGTCTGCAACTCGACTCCATGAAGTCGGAATCGCTAGTAATCGTAGATCAGAATGCTACGGTGAATACGTTCCCGGGCCTTGTACACACCGCCCGTCACACCATGGGAGTGGGTTGCAAAAGAAGTAGGTAGCTTAACCTTCGGGAGGGCGCTTACCACTTTGTGATTCATGACTGGGGTGAAGTCGTAACAAGGTAACCGTAGGGGAACCTGCGGTTGGATCACCTCCTTACCTGAAAGAACCTGCCTTTGTAGTGTCCACACAGATTGTCTGATGAA
>NZ_SDDX01000041.1 GCF_004115925.1 Lelliottia nimipressuralis | reverse complement strand
GTGAAATTATCTCCTCAGGTCCACAAACAGCATAGTTGCACTTCATATAATCCAATATATAGGCGAAGGCACTAAAAATATTAAAGAATTAAACACAATAGTCTGAATGCAGGATGCCGCAACCTTACCGTCTGTTAGTTCCATGGGCTCTGATTCAACTCAGACAGGCGCTGCCTGTAGACCTGCCCTGAAAAGTAGTTTCAAAAAATTCAATGTGTATTTACATACACGACATTTAAAAAGTTAATGCATAACCACCCATCAACAAAAAGATAACAATATTGTTAGCCAACTTTATCAGGGTCTGCTCTAAAGTAATTGATGAAATGACGTACCCAACAATGTCAGTGTCACTTCTTATAACCTCTGCTGTCAGAAGTGATATCGCCCTAAGTAATCTAATGCCGAGTTGTGAGATTAAGGGTTCCACTTCATAGCCTTTTTATTCAGATGGTATTTTAAGGGGGCGCATGACGTTACACTTCCGAAACGACAGACGACACTGGTTGATGAACGCGATCTTAACGATTACACCTCAATTTATTTCCCTACAAATGAAAGACTGGGTGAATGATTAAATCCCGAAAGGTTATCGAAAGGCAATGCGTTATAAACATTTCATGAAAAACATTTAGATTTAAACGCAAAACTATACAGAATGAATGCAGTCAGGGTGTTCTGCTCGATTAATCACAAACGAATCAGACACTGTTGCAAAAATTATGAAAACGGCATTTTCATCTCAGGCTTCCAATGATTATTAACTGCAAAATTTCTAAATGATACGTCTCGTAGTCATACCGCAGTATATCAAAAAGTCCATAGGTGGTTAGACGTGTATCCCCTGCCCTGCTGATAATATCACGGGGAACTCAGAATGGTTTTCGTTGAACAGGATGCTTGTAGTTATTAAGAGGTAATTACTTTTCTGGATGGAACACTCCTGATTTGTCTTTTATGGACATCCTCTCGCTGCATCTGAGAAAATGTGTCATTGCTGCAGATAATCGTAAAAAGCCTGTTCCCGGGCATGTGCGTTCGGCATGTCAATCGTAGAAGAATTTCTCATTGCTTATAATTGCCGTGGTGGAGCGTATATTTATCGAATGCAACAGTATTAACGTTAATGGATCTTCATCCCTTTTTTATAAGCTGTTATCAGTGAACATAATCTGTAGAGAGTCACATAAGCTAAGGCAAGTAGTTTAATCCGGTGTAAACAGAACCCCCAATACAGGCAATCATGGCAGCATATTCAGTGTTATGCAGCATTCATGGTAGTACAGATGGTGCGATCAGTTTAAATTTCCTTATCAGCTTTATAAACTGTAGCAAGCGGGTTATCTGTCAGTGGCATATAGATAAGCTGTAGCAAGGAAAAAATTAAGTGGTGCTCACTACAACTTATGCTTAACGTGATTTGAAAAGTGTTTCGAGGTCATCGAGTGTGATGCCCAGTTTTTTGAGCAGAGCCAGTTTTTCAGCCATCTCCGGACTGACATTTCCTGTTGGTACTACGGGAAGCTGCGGGTTCTCGGTACTCTCATTATGCGGCGGCTTTAACTTGGGGCGCCGGTAGTGGATGCAGAAGAGTTTAGTGCGTCCACGTTGGATCTCTGTGTAATCCAGATAGCCTATAGCCCTAAGCTGCTCCATGGCTCGTCTGATTGTCTGATTCTGGGAAAATACCGGTGACTTAAGGTTAAGACGGTCACGGAGACGGGCCAGTGATATCGGTGCCGGATCCCGGGGCAAACTCTCGATAAAGGTATAAAGGGCCTGGGCTGACTCCCTTCGTTTGAGGGCATTGATGGCTTTGAGTTGCAGAAGCACTTTACGATCGAACTGATATAACTCAAAAAGCCGCGGATCTGCCTGCAACTGTACGATGTCCTTCTCTGTATCATAATAGGCAGACTGCACCAGATGTGTAATGTACTCCTTTGTATGATTTTCGTTTGTTCTGGAAAATGAAATCACAGTTCCCGCAATGCGTTTAAGAGAGGGACTGATACGTTCACGGAGTTTTCGGGAGGACTGACTTGAGGGGATACCGCAGAGTTTTGCAAACTCAACGAAAGGAAGCTCTACTTTATCGCCAATAACCTTGTGTCGTGCAAAAGAGTGAATGATCCCTACCCAGGTCTTAAAATCGTTATCCATATCTAATCTGGGACCTGTGATCTCGACTTTATCAAAACCTTCAGCCCTGGCAAGAGAAAGACGTGTAAGTTCCTCTGTCGCATCAGTCCGGGAAAGCGTATTTTTTTTACTGTTCTTCAGTGACTTCAGTGTAGGGACAAACACTCCCAGTCGCATTAGTGCCACGGGTTGAACTGTATTGTTGCCGTTTGGTGTGAGATTAACCACTTCCCCTGAAGATTTATCGACCTCTTCGAAAAGGGGTCTTATATCCAGATTATCGTTTTTCAGAGTGCCTCCGTGCGGTGTGCAAAAAATACAGGCTGCCATCAGTACACTGCGATGATGTGAATAATTAGCGTTCAGTTATTCACAGCATTGCAAAAAGCGCTGTCACTCTACTCGTTGCAGCTTATTTTATTTTCTTACTGCAGAGTATTATTCGAATGATACAGCTTATGCTTAGCCTGACACAGCTTATAAAAAACCTTCTATAGTTTATGTAATCATCCTCTCAGGCCAGAGCTGACGCGGTCTCAGGAGGATATGGGATCTTATCTGGATCTTAACAGGATCATTTAATTGATCATATACTGGATCGATTAACTGTATATGTGGATAACATAAATCTATAACTTTTTAAAAACACTGCGTCTTCATCAGCCGGTCATCGAACGTACGTGGCCATGTAGTCAACAGCCTCCTTACGCTCCTTTGCTGCCAGAAATTGCTGAACTGGACAGCGGGACCAGCAATAGACGTGTCACACCCAGAAGCATGGTATCGACTGTAAATCTACCTGAATGGTTAATGTTCAGTTTTAGATTGTATTCTCACCGGCACCTTTCTTATCTGATTTTTTTAGTTGTGCTCTCTGCCTTTTCACAGACTTCCTCGTTCCGACGTAAAATTCTGGCGGCATCGTTCTTGCCAGAGAATAGATCCGGTTTGAAAAACTAAAAGCTTATCTGCCAGTCCTGACCACAAGGATTTCTACATGAATTCTTTCATGTCAGAAAAAGCCCCGAGGAAAATCATATTACAGCATCTGAATAGACAGGATAATGATGAATTCAGGCTGCAACCTTATTATTATTACTCCAGTAATATCCCTGAGCAAGATTTGCACCTGAACACATGCCTTTTTCCAGGTCGCGCTTTGATTCCACACCTTCAATCAGCACCGGAATATCACCAAGAATATTTTTCACTATATGGATAATGTCTCCAAGGTAGTGAGTTCTCATTTCCTTACTGTCAATTTTGATACCATCGAACTTACCATAATAATCTGGCAAACTGATTAAATCCTCAACACAGAAATCATCTACCCAGATCCCCACACCAAGAGTTTGCAGTCGACGGATATTTTTATAAAAGACGTAATGTTCCTTACGAGTCAGTGACTTCAGCAGCGAAGAATCAGCAACTTCCAGACAAATATTATCAAATGTTGCAATATCATCAATATCGGAAGGAGTGAGGAACAAAAATCCTTCCACTGAGAGATTATAAAAACAGGTATCCTTCACAGACTCACTGACGCAACTTATCTGCTTTAATAACAGGTCAATCTGCTGACGACCTGAGAGGCGAGCAAACCATTGCTCTACGTTCACTTGGTGCTTAAGTTGGCTTAACACCTCGTAGCCAATGATACGATTATTGGATAAATCGATAAATGGCTCCAGACGATAGTATTCAATGTCGTGATGCAGAGGGTACTTCAAATGAGAAATCATCTTATTCATAGCTGTGCTCATGTCCTGTAGTTGTCCTGAACGACAGGATGCCGTCCGAGTTGATGAACCCAGTATTCAGATCCCCCTATTATTCGGCAACGATATAATCCACCTAGCAATGAATTTACAGATAGATATATAAATATATGTATAATTTATAGGATAATGTTCTTTTTGTGGCATTGGACCCTGCCTCGCTGCCGCGCACGAAAGGAAAGGTCTATCATGTACAAATGCTCAGAATAAGGAGGCGGGCGATGGTTTATCTGATTGAGGGGGTAGTGATTTACGATGCCCTGAATGGCACACTGCGACGAACGGATGAAAAGGTGGTGGATGCGGTTACCCTGACAACAATTGCCAATAAGATCCTGTCCCATCTTGTGCAGCACCACGGGCAACTTGTGACCCGCGATACGCTGTTTGATGATATCTGGGAAAAAGAGGGTATTGTATCTTCTTCAAATACATTGACGCAGTATATCAGCCTTCTGAGAAAAATTTTTTCCAATTATCTCGGGAGTAAAGAGGTGATTATCACTGTCCCTCGCTCAGGATATTGCTTCAGTAAAGACATAAGTGTTACCGACAATACTTTTATACACCGTCGACTTTCAATCTTACCAAAGATACTATCTATGCTAATGGTTTTTTTAATAATTTCTTATGGATTTTTTCTATTTACTATAAGTCCGGAAAAAGTCATCCCGCGTAAAATTGGCGAACTGAAAGGTTGTCCGGTTTATGATATTTCAGGGGTAAAAAGTGATGTTGCCGATGCGTCGAGTTTTGAGGTTGCCAGAAAAGCACTGGAAATGAACAATCAGATCTGCACCGAAACTACTGCATTTTATATTTATGCTCAGGAGGCACTGCATCTGCATAAGCCGGCACGCATTTTGTTTACTCGCTGCATTGAATGGAATGACAACCGCGATACCTGCCAGAACATATATTATTACACGTGGATACGTTGATGAAAAAAACGCACCTTTATCTTTCAGTGGCAGGCAGTGTGTTGCTGATTATTTTCTTATTATCAGGTTACTGGATCTCCAGGCATAATCTCAGCTTTTCCTGTTCTTCATCGACTGCCTCATTTGGATCAAACATCAATAACTCACTGTTGCTGAACTTTACCCAGAACATGACATTTTCTTACCGGGGAAAAGCGGTAATCCATCTGTCAGGGGACTTAAGTGAAGGTAACACGCGATATGTGCTGAACCGAACCATCGTTTATACCTATATACGTACCGGCACTAATGATTACAGTCTGCGGGTGGTGAACGCTTCCCGTGCCGGCAGCGACACCGTTCCGGAAAATCTGGAACATACCTATCTCGGTCCGATACTACAGGGGGCGCACCGTATTATCGGTGTTCGCAAAATGCCGACCGGCGATATGCTGATTGCCAATAATGCCGGCCCTTTCCTGATATGTGCGGTTCATTAAATGTCTGTTTACATAAACTATTTTAATGGTTGTTAATATACTTGAGCCAATAATGCTTATCGTGCAGCAATTCCGTTTAATGTTACTTTTTAGGAGTCATCATGCGCAGCCTGATAGTTTCATATCAAGTTGAACTGAGTAACTAATGGCCTTTGGACGTATGACAACGTCCTCACGCTACGCCATAAAATCGGCATCTCCCTTCTCAGCTGCGTGAATGAGACCCGGGTCGGCCGGACGGGACGCAGGATAATTCGGTCCCCTTCCCTGAAAATCTTCACTCGTTCACCGCTCAAAATCCATGTTACTGGGAGGCGGATGGCGCGATTGTTGCCGTTTTAAAAATGGATATGGTTCTCATTATTCCCTCCCTAATACATGTGAATATATGGAGTATATCCGGAATGGTTTTCAGGCACCGGGTGTGAGCACATGTTCAGTACAGTCAGATACTGAACATGTGCATGGCCTACACATATGCCTATGTCTTACAAATGGAGATGCCACATTTATCCCGTCCTCTTTCTTTTGCGGAGCCGGAAAAGGAAGACGACCGCAGATCCTCCGCTTATGCCGATACGAACGATGACTGCAGAATGGTTCCCACGCTTTCGTTGAGGTGAAAAGTTGCACATCTTTTCGATTTGTGGTATGTTTTAAAGCATGAAATCGAAAAGGAGGTTTTTATGAACCACATTTCAGATAAACGAAGCATCAGCGATCGTACCTCCGCCAGTAACCATTTTCCCGACGCGCAGGTACCAGCCTCGCGATTGCAGAATTTTATCGACGAACTGGCTGAAGACGTTCGTTCAGGCAATACGCAGGTAAGTGCTGACAGCATGGCGCAAACTGACGCCCTGTTTGCCATCGATACCATTGTTGGATATCTGATGCACCGCGCAGTGACGAGTCAGACCCGCGAGAAAAAAACACAGCTTCGTCGTTTATACAGTAAAGCCCTGTTTATACAGACCCTGGAACAGGACGGCGGCATTTATTCCTCTGCGAAAGCTGCTGAAGTGCTGGGTAAAACTAAAACCACCGTTAAAAACTGGAAAGATACCGGCCGCCTTCTGGCCGTTGAAATTGACGGTGAGTTTTATTTTCCTGCATTCCAGTTTACGGAGGATAAACCGATATCGGACAGGGGGGTGCTGAAAGGACTCCCTGAGCTTCTTCAGGCTTTACAGGCGAACAAGAACCTCAGCGACAGACTGCAGTATTCTTTTTTTATGGAAAAACGCAATACGGTGCTTAATGGGCTGCAGCCTGCCGGACGTACTTTTACCATCGCCGAAATTTTGAAAACGGCGCCGGGACCCCAGCTCATGGCGGAGCTACATCGCCTTGTCCGTGTCTACGGCACTCAGGACGCAGCATAAAAAAGGGGGAGCAGAGCTCCCCCTTTGACATTACACATCCACCGGAATACCCAGGTCCCAGGTAAGAATGTCTGCCGCATCCTTACCGTTATACTCAAAATCGCTGAGTCGTTGCTGGGTGGCCGTACTTGCCATACCGGCTCCTGAAGGGGAGTCATGCCATAACACAAGACATAATTCACCGGTCACGTTCGACAGATATTCCATTCCGTCAAATCCTGCTGCATGAATCTTTGCTGCCAGTCTCTGCGTGACCGCACGTGTCGGTGTGGTGACATCGTGGATTGTCAGAGTGGTTGCGCTGACCAGCTCATTGAGCTGCAGAATTACAACATCTTTTTCAGTCACTACGGTACCCATGTAGTAATTGTCCAGATCCGATTCCTTCAGTCCTTTCTTTTTCTGAAACACTTCTTTCATCGACGTGACGGGGCTGCGGGCCAGGTACATCGACCCGTACACGCCGTCCGTCAGACTGTAACGGTAGTCCGCACCGTCACGATTGAAAAAGACATTACTTCCACCATGGTGTCCGGGTTGAAGCCGGTAGTGAGCGGTTTGCGCCTGGATTACGGTCCTGCGCTTGCCTAATTCACTGACCTGCAGCGCATCGATTTTCTCGAGTGCTGCCATATCCAGTTCGCTCAGATCTTCGCTTACAGAAGTTTCAGCAGTCAGGTCAATGTCGTCGTTTCGGTTTTCCTCTGATGTAATAGGCATTATGCCCTCCATAAAATTGAGTGAGAGTTATACAAGCCATTGGCTTAACCTCCATTGATATTGATTTTTGCTCATACTTTAACCAAGCAATGAGCAGTGTATCCCATTGAGGGATATAGATATTTTAACCTCTGGTGTGGATGGTTCAACCAGTTCATTGGGTAATATTTGACGCTTTCTGGCAGTTAACGATATTGTCCTGAATGGACGTAGAACACTCGCGTCACAACAATTCTATTTTTTTGGTTCTGGTATCATTGGCGTATGCCAGAATTATTAGCTGAGCTTTAGGCTGGCTAAAAACGAGGACGCGAGTTTTTGGCTGAATGACTCAGTGAGTTGAAAATTTACGGTATGAACGACATCCTCACTGCCAGAGTTGATGGCCTGAAAGGATTAACTTAAATTTACTGATGTGGGCTCGGCTCATTATTTTGGAGTACACCGATATCAGGACGATGTTTCATACAATCAATCTGCTCGAGTTCCTCTATAGTATATTCGCTGTGCAAAAAATACTGAATTTGGGTAGCGTATCTAAGATTCATTTTCTGAGCAACGACTGATACTCGCTGATAGACCAATTTCGTTGAGCAGTGTAAATATTGGGATGTGGCAGTGATATTATTCTGTCGGCGTAATGCACTGGCTAAGGAAATTTCAGTATGTGTAAGACCTCGCAACTCCCTTAACCTATTAATCATATTGAGAATATTATAGGTGGTATATCTTCTCCCTTCTTTAATAAATAGAGTAAACTCAGTTACAGAAGACGTTCTGGATATACCCTCCAGTGATGAGAGTACCTCTGATAACACCCCGCGGCCTTTTACAAGAATGATAGAATAGCTGTCAGTTAGTTCATTACAAACACGATAAATAATATCACGCAAGCTGAAGAAAGAATAAATATCAATAATGCATAAGTTTTCTTCACATAAACTATCTATTGAGGCTAGCCATCCCACAGATTGAGTAAAAAAATAATCATCTGAGAATACGACAAAGGACATTAGGAAAAACCTTATTATTTTTTAAATAAAATGAGACTGATGCATTCCTCAGAGGGATACACTTGATGACAAATGATTATCTGAATATTTGTTGACGTAAAATTAAGACGTTACACTAACATCCTAATACACACGTTACTTTTTGTCTGACAGAGTCAACGTTATCTCTTTTTTATTTAGCATAGAAATAATCCCCTGCTCCGTTAGTCTATCAAGGACTCGTGACAAGGTAGACATAGAAATGCCCAGAACCTGGGCCAGTTCTTTCTTATTAATCGGCAACTCAAAGTTTTGATACTCAAAGCCATAGTCTCTATAAGTGCGAGACAATAGCTGCAGGTAAAATTGAACCTTCTGCAATGCATCACTTTTGGTCAATACTGAAATAAATTGCTGTTTTTCCAGCGCCGAACGTGACAGGATCCTTACAATATAATCTGTAAATCCTGGCATGAGCTGACTCATTTCGTAAAAATGATCGCTTCTCATTACACAAACTTCTATTTCCGTTGCGGCCTGAATATCCTGCTGACACTTCCCGGTTTGCAACTCCTCAACACCCATCACCTGCCCTGGCAAAACGACCCCCATCAGTTGCCCATGCGCATCGTAGACCTTGGCAGCCCCGCTACGTAGTGCATACAGCGCATCTATTTTCTCTCCTCGACGATAAATATATTCACCTCTGGCAATCTTCTTTTTTGTCTCCAGATTGCGTATAAACAACGGATCTTTCTGCCTGAACAGATAGGCAGAGCACAGTTCTGCAAAACCGCACTCTTCACAATTGACACAATTATTTTTTCTCATAGTGAATGTATAACGCTATCCCTGTTATTGAATCACACAGTTCATTAAGGGTGATAAGGTATTTGCAATCGTAATATAATTATTATTTCTTTTTTCTAAGGAGATAATATATTCCCCTTGCATCCCAAATATTTTTGTTGTCAGCTGGGTAAGGTCTTTCGGCACATTATCGTGAGCCATAATATCTTTTGTCGTCGTGTTCATGCGATACTGATTACCTCTGACGTTATGATAGGTGAATGTTACATAACGTGATAACCTATATTGATGTCCTTGATAGCCAATGTTACCAGAAATATTAAATGTCCCCGTTCTGCTCTTGTTAAATTCAAACGTGATGTTCCCTTTGAATAATAAAGCTTCATCTGAAGCATCAACATAGGTTGCATTAGCAAAACAGCGTTCATCAAAATAAACACCTGTTCTCTGGCTTAATTGCCATATTAACAGACAAATCAACACGACTGTTGTCAGCACGAAGGTTGTCACCAGCTTCATTTTAATTTCCAGTTAAAAGCATAATTGTTGTCACAATAGACTACTTTTGCTGTTGCCTTATCTATTGGGCAATAAGAGTAGAAAAATCGACCATGGCTACCGTAAATAACGCTGGGTTGAAAATAAACCATAATCTGCGCAGGTTGTCGGGTACACTTTTGCTCAAGATCAGGCTGTAGTTGACGGATAATATTTATGACCTGAGGGTCAACTTCATCCGATAAATCTTCATAGGCAGTAAATTTGCAACTCCCAATTTCACCAATGCTATATTCGGCAGCAAAACGCGGTGAGCCTTGTTTCTGGCTGAATATCCACAGATTAGCCAGCGTCAAAACCACGACAGCCGCAATCAGGCAGTGGATTTTTTTATTCTTCGCCGCAGGCTTACGCAGGGATACCGGAAGAAATGATGTACTCGCCATTTCCTCATCATTCAGCAGTTCGACGGCTATGTCCGGTGAAAAATAAAAACCTACTTTAGGTACTGCTACAATAATTTCGTCAATGAATATTAAGGATGTTAATGTTTTTCGGAGAATACTAATGTACTGGCTTAGCGATGAACTGGAACCCGGATGGCCAGCTTCCTCCCAGACTTTATCCAGAAGATAATCACGTTCAAGTACCTGGCCAGGCGACGCAATCAGTAATGAAAGAATACGATTAGCGGTATTTGTTAGCCTTTTGCTTTGCTCGTTTCCGGGTTCCCTCACCACAAGTTCCCCGTTCTCGCTATCGTAGCTGACTCTATTGGCTATCAAATATTTCATTCGTGTTTTCTATCGATAAATTTAAACAATTTGCGTTCTGTACAGATGTGGGCTCGGGTTATGCCGGGCTTAGTGCATCGCAACCAACGGTCTGAGTACTGCAATATTATGGCTTAGCAGTTCGATAATGTCCCGGTCCAGCCGAAAATTTGCCGCCTCATCCTCCAGAATAATCAATGCTTTTTCGCTGGACATCCCCTGACGATAGGGGCGGTTCTCAGTCATCGCTGTGAAAACATCAGCCACCGCAATAATACGTGAAGGGATATCAAGCGCAGCCGCACCGAGACGAAAAGGATAGCCGCTGCCGTCGAGGCGTTCATGATGTCTTGCCGCCCAGTGTACGATTTCACCCAGCTCTTCAATAGGGTGTAGCATCTCCAGCGTCTTATAGCTGTGCCGCTTCATTTGCGCGTACTCGTCCGGCTCCAGCTTCCCCTGCTTCTCGAGGATTTCCAGCGGAATACACAGCTTGCCAATATCGTGCAGATATCCCGCGATGCGGATTTTATCTTGGGTGTAGCGATCACAGCCGTACAGTTCCGCAAGTTTCGCCGCCACGTGAGCCACGCTGGTACTATGAGTCTGCGTAAAGCTGCTGTATTTATCGACGATATTCGAAATCAACAGGCAGACCTCCAGAAAATCATGGTGATCCAGCACAACATCATTGAGTGGGCTGATAACGCGCAGCACCTGTTGTAATGAAGGCGAACTCAGGCGAAACCAGAAACCATCTTCATGGCTTGCGTCCTGTAGTGCCTCGACCAGGCAAGATGGCCATAGTGGGCTACTGGCCAGAAAGCCGGAAACAATTTTATGCCGCTGGGCCACATAGTCACCTTCAATCCCGCGCAGCCACAGCTCAAACTCATCTGCCATATGCACCAGATGCCAGGTATCCAGCATCGTCTTCTGCGTGTAACCCAATGCATCCGCATGGCGCGTTTCAAGAATTGCTGTTACTGGCTGTAAAAAACGCACGCCGGACATCATTGAGGCGCCAAGCCGTCCATGCTCTTCAACAAAGGGTTTACCATGGGCGCCACTGAAGGAATGCACTTTGCTCAGCGCCCCAATATTGTGCAACATACCCGCAAGCCAGGCGTTATTGATGGCTGCATTGTCAAAACCGGCACGATTTCCGAGATACCAGCAAATGAGCCCCGTGCGCTGCAAATGATGCACGAGTTCAGGAGAAAGCGGGTGCATGATGCTGTGCAGAAGATCAAGCACGGTTTGAACAGATATTTTCATATAATCCTTTAAGAGAATTAACTTAAAAAGTTACTGTAGATTGTTTGGGCCACAGTAAAATAGAGGGTGTTAATCGTAGCCAAACATTATCTGCGCAGTCGCCACTACACTACCGGTTGATAATGCTGATGCGTTATAAACTTTGTAATAAGCATGAAGATAAATGTACTGTGTACTGCTAATATCATCATCCTTAGCGATATCTAATATTTGCGAGGCATGTTCCATATTACTGCTACTGGATATTTGCACTTCATCGTAGTCACCCATAAACATCCTGCTACGAATTGCAATACCTACCCCTCCCGCCGTGGTTTCATCATTGACCATTATCTGGTAGCTGGTATCTGAACTGACTAAATCATTGCTGGATAACCAGGCCTTAACGTTACGAGTAGACGTTTTAATTCCGGCAAGGTTGCCGCACTTCAGCGGGATAGTGAAATCGGCACCATCCGCCTTTCCATTTTTTTTCAGGACGCTAAACGGAGCGGGGGGTAATTTCACGCTCATGTCCCGCGTCATATTGCAGGTTGTTTCTTTTGGTTCAAACTGAATCGTCAACTTTTCATAAGCAATAAAATAATCGGTGCTCCAGCTTTTACGTGCGGTTTCAGTCATCATATTTGACCAGGCGCGATAAGCGTACGTTTTGCTGGAAAGGAACGGTGAGCTGGAGCCGCTTCCGGTCCCGCTCATCACCGCAGGTATGACCGACAGTGCGCCGCTGGTTGTGGTTTTGGTATAGCTTTCCACTCCCACAGGCGGCGCCGACATTAATTCCGCCCGCAGTGTATATTGTGTCTGATACGACAGAGAGTGAATGCCCACGATACCGCTGACAGTCACTTTAGTATCGCCACTAATGGAGGCCGTTAATTTAATCCAGTAACTACTTTCACCATCCGCACTACTGAAATTCAAATAAACAGGGGAACCGTTGAAACCGGTAAAATAATATAGATGGTCTTGCGCAAGACCACCGATTCCGATATTCCCGTAAGTACAGGTCATACTACCCGACCAACTGGTGGTATACGAATATTCAACGACGTTTGAATTAACAAAAGCCGATGAAAGATTTAGCGACTTATCAGATTCAGCCACGCTGGTAAAAAAAAACGCCCGAATTCCGGCAGGTGTCGCCTGTTACACCGCGAGACTGAGCCTGCGACTGTGCTTGCGATGATAATATTGGGATTGCGGTCAGTATTATGGCCGTAACCATAAGATAAAATATTTTTTTCATGATCGATTCTGTTAGCTGAATAAATTGAGTTAGCGACAAATATTTACAACATGCTCTGCAAGCTGGGAAATAGTGCAGGATTTTTTAATCCTGCCTTTACTGATATTAATTTTCAGGCTGACGGGAAGCGTCTCTGACTTAATAAAAATCTGACTCCCCTGCGCGACATAGCCAACTTCTTCATCCCCTGCACCACTGACAACCGCACCAAACGGCAGCTGGCCCCCTTCAACGGTTTGCACATCAAAAGTGAAGAGTTTGCGCGTGTCTGTTTTGTACTTCAGCCAGCTGATACTGCCTTCGTACGGCGCTACATTGAGTAAATTACCTACAAGGTCAACGTCGCTGCTTTGAGTTCCATCCTGCTCCAGATGGAAATTATTCTGTCGGTACGGTGTCGCGCTGGTGATGAGGGCGATACCTTTGCTATTGGTGTGTGCAGAGGTATCGCCGTTAACCACTGCGTTAACCACTCCCGGCGCTTCAATAATGACGAAATTGCGTCCGTTATGAGGAGATGCCAGCAGTCCGCCCTTCCATGCCAGCAGATTTCCGCTGGCCCCCAGACTTAGCTGCCGATATTCACGGGCCAGCGTCGCACCGCTGTTCATGCTGGTATAGTCATTTTTCCAGCTGGTGTAGATGTCTGCCGCCCGCGAATCATTGTCACTGTCTTGGCTTAGCATCAGGCTGTAGTCAACATCATGCATATTCCCGCTCATGCTGACGTCAGAAGAGGAATATTTGCCGTTCTGCACGCTGGCATGAGAAGACAGGCTGCCGCCGCTGCCGAATATCGACATCGGTATCGTGACAGAAAAATAGAGGTTGTTTTCCGTCTTACCGCGTGAACGCAACGCGCTCACCAGGTCACCTTCATAATTCGTTTCGTAGTCGTAATAGGACTGCGTGACCTCAGAGCGGCGCAGCGAAACCGAGTAGTTGACACCGTGACTGGCATTGCTCCAGGTCAGGTTATACTGACGGCTACTTTTCTGACCGCGCCAGTAATCGCGCCAGTAGGCTGAAAGCGACAGCCTTCCAAATTGTTCCCCCAGCGGCTGATTAATATTGGCGCTAAAGGCTTGTTTGCTGTTGACCGTTGAGGTGCCCGTTCCGCCGTAATCCTTAATATTGGATTTGGTCAGGATATAATCACTAAAAGAAGCGTAATCCTGAGTACGATAATAATACGAAGCCAGCGAAATATTGGTGCGCGTCGGGAAGTATTTACTCCAGGACAGCGCGTATTTTTCCCCGTGGCGACGGTTATCGCCAGGCAGACGAAACTGCGACTCCTCCACGGAAGCCGAGAGTGACCCTGCGTAGGGGATGGAAACCGCCCCCCCCAAAAGCAGAGACTGATAATCCTTGCTCCAGATCCCGCCCGCTGACGCGGTGAGATAGTTATTCATCCCGCGTGAATAGCTGACCTGGGTAAAGTGGCTGCTATCGTCGACGTTGCGCATGTCTACCGCCCCGACGTTAATCTGATAGTCGCTGCTGCCTGGACGCTGCATATCCGGAATCGAGGAGAATGGCACCACGAAGCGCTCTGTGTTGCCTCCGGTGTTTTTTACCTCGACGGATAAATCGCTGCGTGAACCGGTAGGCATCAGATCGCGGATGGCGAAGGGACCTGGCGGGACATTGATCTGGTGGATGATATGACCATCCTGGAAGATACTCACCACCGCTGAACTGGTTGCAACGCCTTCAATCACCGGCATATAAACGTTTTCGCTGTCCGGTAACATCTGACGACTTTTATTCAGTGTCACCCCACGAAAACGGACCGTGTCAAAATAATCAGACGTCGTATAGCTTCGACCAATGCGCAGTACCGAATCGATCGCCGCAATCGGTTTTTCAACAAAACGCGTGGTATTGATCCAGCTACCTTTGTTGATTGAGCTGTAGCGCATCCACGATGAGCTATCGAGAAAATGCCAGCCATAAAGGTTTAGTCCGCTGTTCAGCGATAAATACAGATTATCACTGTCACTAATACCATTCTCCAGGCCGTGAAAATTGTAATAGTTGAAATTGTAATTGCTATACAGGCCATTAATTCCCTGATCCCATTTTTGCGGTGATACCCAGTTACGGCTGAACTCTTTTACGAAAGCCTGGGGCACTTCTAAATCCAGACGCAGTGTACCCGGTATCAGGGCGCTTTTCCCTCCATGTAGCAGGGTATTAACGTCGAGCTTTTCAGAGGTGCTCTTATTTACAATGTCATCCAGCCCCTGTATATCCAGCAGAGATACGTCGTCTTTGTTAATAAGCAAAGTACCTTTATCGTCATTATTGACGGAAAGATTAAATTTCCCGCGCCAGACGTTATTCACATAAACATCCAAATCATAATTGCCCGGCGTCATAACCAGCCGAGAATTACTCCAGTCCATATCTGCTGAATTACCTACCAGCAGGCTGCTATTAAAATCCTCCGCCAACGCGCCGTATGAAAATAGTGCGAGGCTGACAGAATGAACCAGCAAGCTTATACGAAACAGAGAACTGTTTTTCATCAGAATTGAACCTGGAGTAGTTTATCTGGGATATCAGTGGATAGTGCTGAATCTCTTTGCGCCATAATCATCAAGCCAGGTAAGGCGATATTGCCCACCGGACTGAATTTTGCTGGATACAAGCGCGCAGCCAAACGGCGGAATAAATGCAGTCTCAGCCAGTAAATTATCTTTTCGGCTTTGCTTTAGCTCGCCCCCCTGCCAGGTCACGACCTGAGGGATGGTCATGTAATATGGCGAATTATTCTTCAGGCAGGGGCGACCGCCAGAAGTCGAAACGGTAATTTTCTCCGCCACGCTGCTGTCGAGATCGCTCAGTACATCCGGACGATAGAACAGTTTTATGCGATTGCGAATGGCCACCTGTAGGTAGCTATCTCCACTTCCTTCGGGGACGGGCGGGACATCCAGTACGTTAAGCCAGAACACACTTTCGCGGTCTTTTGGCAGGGTATGGGTGTTCATCGCCGTGATTTTCAGAGCCTGTCCGGCGTGTCCGCTCATTTTTACGACCGGAGGCAGCAGAGAAAATGGCACTTTGACTTTCTCCGGCGCAGCGGAAGCGTCGCCCTCGTCAATCCATGACTGCACCAGATGGGTTTGTTCGCTGTCGTTTACCAGTTGCACCGACACAAATTTGGCGCTGGCCGGATAAATAACTCGCGTTTCGTTGATCACAACGCTTGCGCTGGCGTTCATGGAAATGAACGTAGCTGCAAGAAAAAATATCAGAGTTTTCATAATGTCGCAGAAGAGAGCCGGGGAGACCCCGGCTAAATGAGTTAGTCGTAGCTGAAGGAATAAGTCGCGTCAGTAACTACTTTACCGGTTGTTACGGCCGCGCCACCGTAGTTGTAGTAGTTGGCATACATGGTCAGTGTGACACCATCTTCGGTGGCAGCGTCAGCGGAACTCAGGCCAGTATCGAAAGCGGTATCAAACGGTACGGCAGTGTTACCGTCTTTAGTGATCGCAATACCCACACCCTCGGCGCCATTGTCGCTGTAGTTTTTCAGGTACTTAGCGTCATCCGACAGGTTGCTGCTGCTGAAAGTGATTTTAAGCGTTTTAGCTTCGTCCGATGCCGCAGAGCAGTTTTTCAGATTCATGGTGAAGTCTTTGGCGTTGGTTTTAACTACACCGGTAGTGGTGCCCATATCACCCACAGCGATAGGGGAAAGGTTTACCGTGAAGTCTGAACCGTTATTAGTTACCACGTTACAGGTGGTATCGGACACCGAACCGTTAAAGGTAATGGTGCCACCCGCTACACCGGTTGATTCAGCTGCAAATGCAGAGCCGGAAACCATCAATGCCGCAACGATCATTGTTTTGTTAAACATTTGTGTATATCCCGTTTTCTTAATCAAATTTACTTTTGTCAGTAGCGAGGAATTTATCCTGATCCCTGGTTCTCGCTACATCATCCCTGGCATCTGAACAGATCTTGATAATTCATTTCACATTATCTGGAGTGGTAACTTGGGTTGCAGGTGGGTTGCAGGACAACATTTCACCCACCACTCGAGACCGGAATATAAGACCACCAAACACAATTTCGGTAAATTGAAATATCGTTTAAATCAGATTTTTAAGATTAAATATCTGCTTTTAATGTTTTTTTTAAATTTATATAACGAGCAACAGGGTGATGAAGCAAGTATTAGGAAAGTAATTACTGGCTAGACAATGGGTAAAAGCTGCAAATGACAATTTTACAGAACAGCATAAGATGCCAATGATTAAATTAATTAACCAAGTAATAGCAAGGTCGCAATAAAATAAACACTTTATATACAGTTCAACCCGATGGGAGTGCCTGCGAGGCGCAGCTTCGCGTGCTCCAGGCGTTTTGTTACGGCTGATAAACTCCCTTATCAGAGTAATAACGTGGAGATACTCTTTTTATGTGTGGATTATATAATCGGTTCTCTGGTCATGTATCGTTCAGATGACGGCGTAATCTGGCCGATCTCGGATGAAGATTCGGTCATTATTCTGACAGCAACCATGAACAGACTTCTGGCCTATTTGCTGGAAAGACAGGGGCAGCTGATTAACCGGGATGAGCTGCTGGATAATGTCTGGGATTTACTCGGCCTGCGCTCGTCAAACCACACCCTGAATAAATTTATCTCCGAAATCAGAAAACACTTTGTCAGCTCCGGGATCCATGCAGAATGCATAACCACTGTGCCCAGTCAGTTTTATGTTTAATCAGGATATCGATGTCGTGGTGATGACTGATACCATCCCGGTACATAAGTCGACTGCAGTGGCAAACAGCGCCGGACCCGGAATAAACCGATCGTTTTCTGCATTTTCGTCAAAACACAGACTTACCTTTAATATTCTTCTTTTTGCTTTGTTTGTCGCCATCGCCGTCATTTTCATTGCGGGCAGTCAGATCCCGGCAACGACCACATCGACCCTGAAAGATATACAGACCCATTTTCTGTTTAACTATCAGAATTGCCCGATGTACACCGTTCAGAAAAACTCCGCTTCATTCCTCGAAAAAAAGAAGGACGTATTTGTCATCCTGGCCCGGCAGAATAACATTGACTGTCTGGACGGGGCTGTATTTCTTTATCAGGCGTCAGACGCTTATATTTATGGCAGTAAAGACCGGGTATTTATCAGCAGATTTACAACGAAAGACAAGCAGTATATATCCTGCCTTAATAACTACTGGAATGGCTATGAAAGCAATTAATATACGTCGCCTCTGCGCAGCTGTCAGTCTGCTACTGGTCATGACGTCGTCCCTCGGGTTCTATATGTACATGCTTAAGCGACAGAATGGCATGGACATCGACTGCAATACGATCATTCGTTATAACCATCTAAACCCTGATTTTACTGCAACACTGAACCTCGTCTTTCGCCTCGATAAACAATTCGCTGGTCAGGTTGTGTTGTCCGGATATATCAATTCTGAAGGTGGCGCCGAAACTGTTTCCAGGACGATTCATTTCGGCTATGAGGTGAACAGACCAGGCGAGATTTCAGTGAGCAATATGCGCTATGTTAAAAAATCACAGGATACCGCCAGTGATGAAATATTCAGACACAGCTTTTTTATGTTCCGGAAGGCACAGTTCGTCAGATCAGGATCAATCCGGTGGTAAATGGCTGGTTGATTGAAAATCTGCAGTCACCGTTTGCGCTTTGCGTGAATAAGAACCGCTAGCGCATACCGGCAGTCTGGCCGCCGGCTATTTCATAACATCTCCTCTTATTTAGCCCCTCTTCCGGCGTGAGTCCCGGCACCCGCGCAAACTCCCTCCCGTTGGTTGTCACCGGCGGATCTCCCGGCCGCGGCCAACCCTGCCCTGAGCGCCGTAGTGGCGCCCGGACAGGACGCAGGATGATGCTGTTCCTTCCCGGTGATGTCCCCGGACACGGTTTTCTCCTCCCGCGGAGAAGATCCGCCTGCCGCCGTGATATCCCCCTCCCGGAAACGGTCAGACAGCTGACGGGTCGTCCGATAACCGGTCTGAACCTACCCGCGTCAGAGACGCGGCCGTAATGCTGCCATTAAATCAACAGTCTTCATCATTTATTCACTCATCAGCAATAATCCCCTTACCGCAACAATATGTCGCTTTTTGTTAGTATTCTGCAACAATCTCTCTCTTCTGCCCCACAGATCCGAAAACTCCCGGTTCCGGATCTTCTTCAGATGCACCGGCGTGCAGCGGCCCCCTGACACAAGATGTAGCGGTGTTATCAGCTGATTATGACTCTATATGTTGTGTTCTCTCCCTGCCCCGCGACCGCCCGCTCACCACCGGAAAAGGGAGCTTTGCTTATTTACTCACGTTGGTACACTTCCGGAAAGTTGTGATACGCCAGAAAGTCGGATCATCACGAAACGGCCATCCGGTAATTTAACAGCGTGGCTATATGGATGATTATTATCGTATTGGTGATATTTGCTGTGGGCAATATAAGCAGGGGAATATTCAGGCGGGTGACTGACGCAGGGTGGTGCACAGCTGATTATGCCGCGCATCATCATTACTCTGAGTGACTATATAACCAGATATTATTTTTGAGGCGAGGAATGAGTAAACCAACATTTAGATCATTTTACGATGTGGTCCGGGAGCTTGAGGGTTTGTACGGCCATCAAGAGCTGTGGCTCTATTCAGGAATGACAGATGCAACGGTAAATGATGTGATTAACGCCAAACATTACTGGAAGTCACCAAAAATCCTGAAACGTAACGGAAGCATTGTTGCAGAACGAATGGGTAACTCGGACACATGGCAACTGATTGGTGACTACAAAAAACCTCTGTGCCAGAACTGTGCTCCGCCCTAGCAATCCTGTCTGATAGATGCCTATTTTAAGGGGGCCGGCCTACATTCTCATTGAAGGAACGTATAAATAATGGCAGGCGGGATTTCTCTCTAAAGAGAGTTCAGATATTTACGAAAAGGATGTAGGAACGATGAGTAAACTGACCGGTTATATGATAGGTCTAACGGCCCTGCTGGGTGTGACTACACGAGAGGCAGGTGCGGCAACGCTCAGTGAAATGCGAATGATAAATGCCAGCCAGAAGCCCGGGATGACTGTAGCCTGCCGCGAATTAGAGGAAATCCGGATCAAAGGACAGGCTGAGCCTGTCCGTGTTGAAAGCCTGCTGACAGGAGTCGTCCTGAAGAATGAAGGTGATCGGATGGTGTTTGACGTGACCTACACCCATAAGAACGTCGGCTGGGAGGCCCCCTTCCGGACAGAGACCTACCGCCTGATAACCACACTGGAAGGCACGCGTCAGAAACTCGCCGTCGATCCGGCAACCATCCGGCTTTCGCTTCCGTATGCGCGCAATCGCGAAGAATATTTTCTCGGCTTACTGAAAGCCAGTACGGTTTCGTATGAGGACTACAGCATTTACCGGGTCACGTCTGCTACCGACTATCAGATCCTGCCGCGTCCGGCTTCCCCGAATGCGCCGGTGATGCACTGTACGGTCCATTCGGCATCCAGCTAAGCAGCTTTCACCATCAGTGCGATCTGAACAAATCAGTGTGCTGCAGATCTGAAGAAAAAACCACTGCCAGCGCAGCCCTGCACTGATATTTGCTCCGACGAGGCTTTATGAATTATCTCTCCCTGCCCGGACAATCCCCGGTCGTTCAGCCCCTGTCGCTGCCGGTCGCAATCGACTATTCCGCGGCTCTTGCATTACGCCAGATGGCTCTGGTTCAGGACGAGCTTCCGAAATACCTGCTGGCGCCGGAAGTCAGTGCCCTGCTCCACTATGTTCCGGATCTGCACCGCAAAATGCTTCTGTCCACCCTCTGGAATACCGGTGCCCGGATTAACGAAGCGCTGGCTCTGACAAGGGCTGATTTTTCCCTGGCGCCACCCTACCCCTTCGTGCAGCTGGCCACCCTCAAACAGCGAACGGAGAAAGCGGGCAGAACAGCAGGTCGCGCACCTGCCGGCAGCCAGGCTCACCGGCTGGTTCCGCTTTCCGATAATCAGTACGTCAGTCAGCGAGAGATGATGGTGGCCACCCTGAAAATTCCGCTTGAGCGCCGTAACAAACGTACCGGCCGTACGGAGAAGGCACGCATCTGGGAGATCACGGACCGCACGGTCCGCACCTGGTTAAGCGAGGCGGTAGATAGTGCAGCCGCCGACGGCGTGACGTTCTCGGTCCCGGTGACCCCGCACACCTTCCGGCACTCCTACGCGATGCATATGCTGTATGCCGGCATACCGCTGAAGGTGCTGCAGAGTTTGATGGGGCACAAGTCGAGCAGCTCAACGGAGGTTTACACGAAGGTGTTTGCGCTCGATGTTGCTGCCCGTCACCGGGTGCAGTTCCAGATGTCGGGGGCTGAGGCGGTGGCTATGCTCAAAAGTATTGGTTAAAGGGCCTCTAAAGTGGTTATAAGTCAATATTCCTGAATATGGCAAGATGAGGATTTGTTGTGGATTTGTCTGGCAAACCCATACAGTCATTTACAGACGAGGTTGGTGAATTTTTTACAGTTTTTTTAGATGTCACACAATGCCTAACGCACTACGTTTGTTCAAATACGAAAGCTTCACAGCAAGCTGCTTATCTTTCGCATTTATGATCTGTAAATCTAATGACGTGAAAGCTAAGAAGATGAGAGTTGATCAGCCTGTTAGTTGTAGTAGTCAGAAGGTGGGTTCATCCGGTTGCTAAGGGCGGAACATCCAATAAGGTTATGAATTGAATTCATTCACTGCTCAGATTTATCCACATATACATCTGATAGATCCAATATGTAAGATCCAGAATAGATCCTATTCGGATCCAAACAGAACCATATAGAACCAAATAGATCCCCGATCGCTGTAAGCCGCGCCACGTCTGGCTTAGATAAGGGTTAAGGGGAGCTGTAGCGGGATAAAAGGGAGGTAAAGCGGGACAAAAGGGAGTTGCAGTGGGACAAAAGGGAGCTGTTGGGGGCATAAAGGGATTTGCAGCGGGAAGAAAGGGAGGTAAAGTGGGAAACATAGGGAGCTATAGCGGGAAAAACCTCTTTGCTATAAGATCATTTCTTCACAAGGTGGATAACTTGGAAAACCCTAGTAAAAACACATACTTCTTTCCTGATGCCATCCCTGATTCTGAAGATGGACAAGGAAAGTCATTAACAGTAACGAGCAATTCTAGTGTTCAGCCAGCTGCACTAATGCGCCTGGGGATCTTCGTTCCTGCGAACAAAAGCGGTGATGCAGGTGATGCCATCGATGCCAGCGAAATACTGTCTTCTCTTGAGCTATCGAAGTCGGAAGGCTACACGAAAATCATGATTACTGGGCCTAGGCTCAATTTGTCTACCGATTTGAAGGTTTGGATGGGGATTATCCATGCTTTTTCAAAGTATGGCCTTGCCAGCAATGCTATCACGCTTTCATTTCATGAATTTGCAAACCTCTGCCAGATCCCTTCTAAGCGATTAGACTCCAGGCTTCGTGCCAACATCCGAGACTCACTTACTCGTATACGCGGTAAGACTATAACCCTTAGTACCATTGGTTCTAGAGGAGCCTATGTCACTGGGTTACTCAAAACCGGGCGCTTTAATGCAGATGAGGACACCATCGAACTGGAAGCCGACAGCAAATTATGGGAGCTGTACCGGGCAGATTATCTGACCCTTTTACGTAAAAAGCCCCTTAATGCATTACCGCGACAAGAAGCAGCACAGGCGTTGTACACGTATTTAGCAAGTCTGCCGGAGAGACCTGCTGATATTTCATTTACGAGATTGCGTGCCCGACTGATGCTTACTAACCGTATCAGCGACCAGAATAAGGTAATTCGTGCCGCTCTGGAGAAGCTGAAAGGTATAGGGTATCTAGATTATCTCCTTAAAAAAGAAGGGCGTGAGACGATGGTACGCGTCTTGAGCCGTAATCCGGCTTTGAAACCAGGTGATTTGTAGCGGGCAAAAGTGACCTGTGGTGGGAAGCGGCGCTTTTCGAAAGGGAGCTGAAACGGGAGATAGCTCTCGAGCATGCGCTTTCTATACTATGTGACCTGTGGCGGGATGATTTACCTGTTGTAGTGTTGTCGATTCTACAACTCAACTCTCCTCTTTCCCGCTACAACTCCCGAACGGTCGCAGTTCTGTTCACTTTTTAGACTCCATCGGCGGCCCTTTCCCAATCCATTTACTTGAATCCCGTAGCAACTCCCTTTTACTACGGTTTGTTCACAACTTCTTTAATCACTACCATATACCTTCCCTCTATAGCTCCCTTTTCTGCTTTAATCCGATACCTCCTCCCTCCTTAGCTCCCTTTTTCTGTTCTCCTCCTTATGCTTTGCTGCGCAGTTTCCCTCTATAGCTCACTTTTGAATTACATCCCCCTTCCCGCTTCAACTCCCTTCTCAATGCAGGTAAGTCACCACGCAATTCTTTCCCATCCCTGAAGTTTCTATACATACGATGAATCATTATTTTAATCATCACCTACAGCTCGCATGAGTCCATCCGTCACCTTTCGTTTTTTGAGCAACTTTGCAAATTTTAATTTAGTTTGCATGTTTAGTGTTGCTTTGCGAGTTTTTCCAAGATTTAATATAATGATGCAAAGTTAATGATAAGGAATTTACAATGGGATTAATGGATACTCTTGATCAATGCATAGCAGCCGGTCATGAAATGACAAAAGCTATTGCTATTGCTCAGTTTAATGATGACAGCCCAGAGGCAAGGAAAATCACGCGTCGTTGGCGTGTTGGTGAGGCGGCTGATCTTATCGGTGTTTCATCACAGGCTATTCGAGATGCAGAAAAAGCGGGTCGTCTCCCCCATCCAGATATGGAGATGCGTGGCCGTGTAGAACAGCGAGTGGGTTATACAATCGAACAGATTAACCACATGCGTGATGTTTTTGGTACTCGACTTCGCAGGCCAAATGAGAGTGTACCACCTGTTATTGGTGTAGCGGCGCATAAAGGTGGAGTTTATAAAACTTCTGTATCAGTCCACCTGGCTCAAGATCTCGCTTTGAAAGGGCTGAGAGTTCTTCTTATTGAAGGTAACGATCCACAAGGAACTGCATCTATGTACCATGGATGGGTTCCTGATTTACACATCCATGCAGAAGATACCCTACTCCCTTTCTATCTGGGCGAACGTGATGATGCGTCATACGCAATAAAGCCAACATGTTGGCCGGGGCTCGATATTATTCCGTCCTGTCTGGCGCTGCACCGTATCGAAACAGAACTTATGAGTCATTATGACGAAGGCAAATTGCCTACAGAACCTCATATGATGCTTCGTCTCGCAATCGAAACCGTTGCCCAGGATTACGATGTTATTGTAATTGATAGCGCACCGAACCTTGGCATCGGAACGATTAACGTGGTGTGTGCGGCTGATGTTTTGATCGTCCCTACCCCTGCGGAACTCTTTGATTACACTTCAGCACTGCAATTTTTTGACATGCTACGCGACCTTTTGAAGAACGTCGACTTACAAGGTTTTGAGCCTGATGTCAGAATACTTCTTACAAAATACAGTAATAATAATGGATCACAGTCTCCATGGATGGAAGAACAGATTCGAGATGCCTGGGGAAGTATGGTTCTCAAAAATGTTGTTCGCGAGACAGACGAGGTTGGGAAAGGTCAAATACGGATGCGTACTGTTTTCGAGCAAGCTATCGATCAGCGCTCTTCAACTGGAGCATGGCGCAATGCTCTCTCGATTTGGGAACCTGTTTGCAACGAGATCTTTGATCGGTTGATCAAACCGCGTTGGGAGATTCGATAATGAAACGTGCACCAATTATCCCTAAATCTTCTCCAGTACAGGCAACAGCAGCTCCAACCGCTGCGCCAGCTGCACCTATGGTTGACTCACTTATTGCAAGGGTCGGTGCTATGGCAAAGGGCAACACCATCACCCTTCCTGTATGTGGTCGCGAGGTTAAATTTACCCTCGAGACCATCCCAGGCAATCAGGTTGAAAAGTCGACTTCTGTCTGGATCGGGAATGAACGTGATCAAGAATTTCTTACAGAGGAATCACTTGATGACCTTATCCCTTCATTCCTGCTTACTGGCCAGCAAAACCCAGCATTCGGCAGAAAAGTAGCTGATTATATTGAAGTAGCTGATGGGAGTCGTCGTCGTATGACGGCCATACTTACATCAAGTGAATATCGTATTCTCGTGGGAGACCTTGACGACGAGCAAATGGACTCGTTGTGCAAGTTAGGCAACGATTATCGTCCTACGAGTGCATATGAAAGAGGCAAGCGTTACGCTTTCCGTCTAGAAAATGAATTCAAAGGAAATATTTCTGCTTTGGCTGATGCAGAGCACATATCGCGGAAGATTATTACAAGATGCATTTGCACATCTAAATTGCCCCGTGAATTGATTGCCCTCTTCTCTCATCCTGGCGAGCTATCTGCTCGAGCCGGGGATAATTTAAGTCACCTTTTTAGCGACAATGAAGCTGCTCTCCTTAGTAAAATTCATGAATTATCAGAGAAGCGTCAAAGTGGGATTGTATTTGAAACTGACGAGATCATTCAGTCATTAACGGATGTTCTCAAAACTTCTAAAACTGCTACCTCTTCTACCGTTCCCGTTAAACGTGAATTTGTTCCGGGTGCAATGGCTCAATATAAAGGTAATAAAGTTGTATTTAGCCTGGACCGTTCTAAAATCCCTGAGCATTACATTGAAAGAATGGAAGAAATTTTAGAACAGTTAGAAAAATCAGAAATCCGCTAACTCTAATTTCTACTCAATTTTCTCCCATCAGAATGGGACCGTGGCCCCACCACTGAACTGGGACCGTGGTCCCA
>NZ_SDDX01000040.1 GCF_004115925.1 Lelliottia nimipressuralis | reverse complement strand
ACATTATGCGCACCAAGGTGCTGATAAGAACAATCGCGGAAATTTTGGTGCCGAATGCCAGGAAGTAACAAACCAACCCAGGCTAATGAAATCCCAACACCGGCGCTAGCCATTTTGTCATAGACGCTGTGACCCAGCAATTTCATCAACTAACTACACGATCGACAGACAGAACGCAGACAAGTAAAAATCTTCTTAGCAGTGCTGGGATTATTATGGCTAAAGCCATAACGCTTTCTAAGTCCTCGCTTCGCTGCGGGAGTCTCCGGCGCTTTGCGCCTCCCATGCCTACGGCATAATTACGGCTAAAATTGAATTACTGATTACATTCTAAAAGTTTGAGACTCGGAAACTGGCCGTTCTCCTCGCATAGCTGCGGGGAACGGCCAGCCTCCTCATCTTGGAACCTTACGAACCTGAAGCATTACTACAATATCGGTCTTAGTATTTTCCTGTGAACGGGAACCGAAAAACGACCATCCCGATGAAGTCTTGGAATCCTTCTGCTCGGCAAGGCCACCAATCAAAATAATGTCACCATCACTCATGACAACGTTAGTTGAAACATCACGTTTTAATAAGGTAGGTGAATTATTAACTCCCGTGTCAGTTGCGACAAAATTTGATAGTTGTTGCTGTATATTCAAATCGATAGCCTTTACCTTAATTGACGGCTGAACCTTAAATAAAACCCCTGAATTACGGTACTCTACCGACTGTGTGGCATTGTCGCCACTAACTGTGACACTCCCAAGAACAGGAACCTCTGCACCAACAGAAAAAGATGCCTCTGTGTTGTTTTTAACTCTCAAGCGTGGTGAAGAAACAACGGAAAATCTATTGTCAGTTTTGAGCAATGAATATATTGCATCGATTGAACCTGTCTTTATATTAATAAAATCATTCGTTGCACTAACGTTTGAACCCAATGAAATATTAAACTTCTCAGAGATAACCTTTGCGGCAAGTAAGAAGCCAGAACCATCATATTGACCCGTTTGCACCTCAAAAACATAACCAGACACAACGACCTCATCTGGTGTTGTGTCAATGGTTGGAAGGATTCTCTTAACCATTTCAATGTCTTGCTCAGTGCCGTAGTACACAAGTGAATCGCCACTGCGATTAAGGTTGTTGGATGCTCCTGATGATGATTTATTGGATAAATCAGTCGTGATATTACCAGAATTACCAAATCTACCGGATACATACCCAGATAAAATATCAGAGAGATAGCCTACGGTTCTATTCTGTGGTGAGTAGACAAATACATGCATGGCTGGAGGATTTTCTTTAGGCGTGAATGGTGTTATATAATCAATCCCTTTCTTGGTGTAAATTTTAATATTCATATTTCCAAAGTAACGTTCTATAAATTCACGCTCATTAACATCCGTCGTCATTTTAAAAGAAACAACACGGCTATCATCAGCCAGTTCGGGCGCAACCATGTAAGGGACTTTTAAAACCTCTGAGTAAATTAAAGATATTGCTTCAGGCAATGCAAGCTTTTTTATTTCCAGCTCTGTGCCAGCATATGAATTAAAACTAAAGAGTAAAACTATAAAGTAGATGAATTTCATTTCTCAGCACCTGAATAAAATGTAACTAACTCGTCATCAACTATTCCCACCATCTGCATTCCGTGATAGCTAAACGTCGACGCGGGGACAATACGAATAAGGCCAGCATTATTTGTTATTACAACAAACTTACGCCCTTCCCTACTTAATTTCCCCGAAATACGCCATGTGGTTGAAAGTTTCGGTTTCTCTGTCGCAGGAACAGCAGATGCTGGTTGTGAAGTAAATTGTGTTAATTCGGTTTTTTGCACATATTGATGCTCCTTTTTGTCTTCGTTTTTACGTGTGAAAAAAGAATATAAAAAAAACATGCAAATGATAAAAACCACAGCCATGAATGCAGCTAATATAAAAACACTTTTCTTACCAAAAATACTAGCCCTGCCATCGACAGTTAATTCTTTCCCGCTTCCTCCTTCATAAGATTTATACAGCGGAAAAATTGCAGGTTCATACTTCCTTTGATAACTAGTGACTTTATTTGCTTTAAAAAGCTTAGCGCCATTGAACACATCAACTCGATATCTATTCTTCATGCCGAGCGCAATGTGTTTTTGCATTCTAAATGTAGTATCCAATCTGGCTTTAATAAATCTTGGCAGAGATGATACCTCCTGATTTATAACAACCAAATCACAACAAACACCTGTTTCCTCATTAGTAAAATGACGATGCTCAGCAATAAATGAACGGTGCTTTTCACAAATTGATTTATCACTTTCCCAAATTCGCCAAGATTCATCTACAACAATTAAATCGCCATATTGACAGAATGTATCACTCGGCAATGAGTCTTTATATGGGAAGAAGTTTTCTTCACTGACTTGCTTATTTTCAACATAAATAACATCACCAAGTACAATATCCTTTTTTTTGCTTATTTTCTTGCAGTGCTCGTGAATATTAGCTTTGTTTATTCCATAAATATTTGTAACTACTCTGCGGCCTGACAAGCAGGCCGGAACAATAACACTTGCAACAACTTCATATGACTTGCCGCTACCTAATGAGCCGACATAAGCTGAAATAGGCATACAACACTATCCTATAATCGGAATTCTACGAATAATAAAGCGCGTAACAGACGCATTAAATATAAATTGCATTCCTTGATCAAATCTGAATAAGTCAAAGAAATACCACATTGATGGTGGCAGTTGCTGGAATAATGATGGAATATCAAATGTAAATGGAATCCATGAAACCATCTCTTCGACAAAATCATGAACCAAAAATAACAAACCAAAAAACAGAACAAAACGAATAACTATTGTCCTGAACATAAACCCAAGCAGTGTGTTAACAACCGCTATCAACAAACCAAATAAACTCATTTTCCGCTCCTCTTATGCAGATAAAAGAATGCGCAATGCAAACAAAGACCACATCAGAGTGGATATAAGTTGAATCCACGGCCTGTATTGCTCCAGAAATACACAGTGCTGGTCTAATGCATAATCAGTGTCAAATACATTAAATTCAGCAATTGGGCATGTATATGACGCTTTGCTCTTACCTGAAATATTCATATCCCTGTACTCAGGAAACAACTCCTTTATGGGCCTTAAAATTTCGTTGGCTGTAGGTGCATCTTCTAACTCAGGCGTATCCACATCAGGATATTCGAAACTAGGTAACTCGCTTTCATTGCCACTGTTATTATCGCCATTATATTTTGGTGCCTCAATGTTAATATCGGCATTAGGCGCGTTCTGCGATGGATACATGTAATCAAAATCATTCAGCTTGCCATGATTAGGATAATTAGCTTTAATTTCGCCAGATGTTACAGGGTCGCTAGATGAAACAGGAATACCTTCATAATCAGGCTGTGCAGCAGCATCCATTAGCATGTTATTAATCATTGATGCCAGCTGATCCAAATCCATAGGAACATCTTTTAAAGCATCCATGGCTGAAAAACCATCTTCATCAGTAGCTATCTTAGGTTCACCATATAAAATCTCTTCGTCAGGATTAAAATCCTTATTGTAATTAGGCACAATCCCAATTATAGGAGCATTAGTAAATGATTGCTCTTTACCATTAGAATCAGTATATGTACCTGTATAAGAGTATTTAACGCTGGCGCTTGTGCCATTATCAGTAACTTCTCTTATTTCGATTGTATATGTGCACGATACTTTATCAGGAGCACGGCAAGTAAACCCCCCTGCATCCCTACGAGTTTCAAGATAGCCCATAGCAACGCCAGAAATAGTACCCACAATGTAACCAGCTTCACCCTTGGTCCCGTATGGGAACATATACCATTTATGACCTGGCTGTAATTCTGCTACGGTTTCATGGCTATCTGTATTAAATTTACCAGGTAGTAGAACTACTGGGTTATCTTCTGATGGTTCATAATCAACAACAAAAGTAGCATCACCAAAGGTCACTTCATACTTCCCATCTCCGATGGGTTTACCAGAAGTCGCAACCATATAACCACCGGATGAACTGAAATAATCAGCAGTTAAAGTTCCTGCCGTATAACCTACGCCGCCCCAAGTTAACGCACCTGATGCACTTCTAAAAAAACCAGAAGAAGCTATGTTGCTAGATTTGGAAATTGTTGCTTTTGATATCGCTGATGTGGTGTTCTTTACCAGAGTTAAATAAACAGCCTCATTAGCACCTCCTGCTGCAACAGCCGCTTTCATTGCTCTTGCGCCAATAACGCGACCAACAACCGCAGGCATGACTGCGCGCGCAACTAATAAAGGGTTGGAATAAGCTTTTTGAATGGGAATGAAAATGGATACTGAAATTATAAAAAGAAGAACTAAAGAGACAATCCTTTGATTACTGCCCAAGCGCATAACAGCCCCCACATGAAGCACATTAAATTCCAGAATTCTGCAATCATGAAAATCAGGGGGGAAATCCCCCCTGCTCCCTTAGGCCGATTTAACAGTGCGAAGAATCCAGCGAACGCCAGCAATACCCGCATACAAAACAACAAGAGAAGCAGCAACAGCCATAATAGCAACCAGAACATCATTGAAATCAATCTGGTCGGTTAACTGAGTTAAATCAACAGTTGTACCGTCTGCGGCAAAGGTTGGGAGTGAAAAAGACATAGCCATGATTGAACCAAGAGATAACAATTTTTTCATTACAAACTCCTTGTTTTATGAATTTCGCACAAACTTTAATACTAAGCTTATGCAGTGACAAAATAGATAAAGAGCGACAACCGTTGAAAATGCCACTCCCCAAAATTGAGCCATCTGTGTATAGTCAAGTTGACCTTCAACAGAAATGGAAACATACTGGCATTGCATCAGTGGCGTATTTTCAGCAGGGCAAATATGACCAGTTATTTCATTAGCCATTGTCATTTAACCTCAGTAATACCACCTTCATTTTGCATAAAGTAAGTAATGCCATCACGACCTTCCATAGACCATGAGCGACCATATACAGGAACACGAACTGTTTTGCCGATAAGAGAGTTCGCCTGATTTAATACCCCACTACTAACCAAGCCATCAGTGACGCGAATAATAAATTGGTCTTGCAATGTTCCACCGAATCCATCAGACTTTTCAATTGATAGACCCAATTCATTATAGTAGCCTTTGTTATTGCGTTTTTCGCGCTGGCGACCACCTAACATCTTACCTTCGACAAATAAACCGTTAATGCTCATATATACCTCGTTAAGCTACTCTCAAATGATTTGAACGTTGATACCATGATGGAATATGGCAATCGGATACAGTAATATCTCTCTGTTCACGGACAATTACCGGACTGAATTTAGCTATATTGCAACGCTGGGCAATATCAATGCCTATCTTGCGTAATCTCGCGCGATGTGTTTGTACTTGTTTTTTGTTAAAATCGAAATTATGCCCATGCATCCATTGGATCGCATACATAGCAGTTGTATTCGCAGACCTCGTATTATCAACAATGCCCTGCGATATTAAGTGTTCACTGATGGTATCAAAGTCCATTGCAGTCACCGATAGTGTCTTATCTAAATTAATGAATTTTGAGTGTAATTCTTTCAGGATCGAGTAATCTGACAACCCATAGAAATTAAGGTTATTTTTTTGTAGAAAACGAGATTTCAATTTTTGCTCAAATCGAACAACCCCATTATTAGCACAATAAGAAATCACACTCTCGAGATATTTATATTCTTTAGAATCTGCGCCAAATTGATTTTTTATTTTAGGCAATGAATGCAATGATAATTCATGAGCCTTATTATATACAGTTGGATAAATTAGGTTCACATTGCCTTGTTTGGAAAGCCAATCCACTGATTTTCCATTGCTGTGAAGTCTTGGCACACTATTTCTGTACGGTTGGGTAGATAAAGCTGATATGTAATCATCTTCATTACCACAACCGACAGAACGATTAGAAGTTATATGTAACTCTTTTATAATAGCGCCATCAGCTAATGATGATGTTTTTTCATTCTCTCCCGTTTGCCGCTGAAATATACGTGTACATTTTGTGAAGCAAGGCAAACCCAGATTTTCCAAAATCGTATTATAAACAGCAACACATGAATCGATACTTGCAAGGCCGAACAAATTATCAAGCCTTCCCCATCTTGACGGGTTGCCGCTCACTTTCAGTAGAGAGCCACGAATCGAGATCGATACCACATCGCAGAAAGATCCTTTGTGTTTAAACGTTGGCTGAGATAACGCACTGGCCTCCCCGGTGTCTACATGTATACGTTGATACGCAACATCCCCCAAAAGAGGAAGTTGGTAGCCGAAGTCCTGTTCTATTGTCATCCAGTCGTAAAACATAATATACATGTACACAATGAAACATGTGAACGTTATACGCTTATGTACACAAATGCACAAGTGGACCGTGAGCAACATGTCAAAAATGCACTAGAATGCCGCGCTCACACACAAACAACATTTTTAGGTAAGGTTATGACAGATAAGAAATATTCCTCTCTACGCGTACCTGCTGATAAAAAAATGGCTCTTGAAAAGGCTGCTATTGAAATCAGCTACGCAACCGGAAAACCGCATAAGTGGACAGAGGTAGCGTTCTATGTCATCGATGAGTACCTGAAGGAAGCTGTAAAGGATCTTAAAGCTGGCAAGAAAAAGTAAAAAACCGTGGGAAACCACGGTAAAGTTCGGGTGTCACAGAACCCCGAACCGCTCCGCGGCTAAATATTAACCACCACGCAGACATGGAAGGAACCAGGATGACAGAGAAAACAAAGGCTGTTTACAACGATAAAAACATCTCTCAGCGCATGAGAATTGAAATTTCATCGATTGAAAACGAGATTCGTGCTCCCATTTCAGAGCACGAATTTCAAAGCGTTCTGGAGGATGAGGCGCCCGCATTCGCCATCATGAACAGGGAGAAAGGTGAGTTCTTGCAATCAATTCGTTTCGCCACAGATGGCGAGTCTGCTGGTACTCGATGGACTAAAAACCTGCGTGATGCGTTTGTATTCCACGATAGACTCAAGGCTACCAATCTTGCAATAAACATCAATGGTACGCCGAGAGGGTGCACTGTAGTGCCCCTGACCTACCAACTTGATCCACTTTACAAACACCTTGAATAAATGGTTCGCATAATGACGTTATGCTAAAGAGGCCGCTGCGGGATGAATTTTCGCAGCGGCCTTTTCAACATAACGAGTCGAACATTATGCGCACCAA
>NZ_SDDX01000039.1 GCF_004115925.1 Lelliottia nimipressuralis | reverse complement strand
TGAACTCAGAAGGAGTATGTTGTTTTAACGGACTGGAATATATAACCTTTTTCCTTTCTCCAAAACCTCTCCAAAACTTTTCTCCAAAATACCTACCTTTTTTATGACCTCCGTCAGTAATTAATCCTCTCCCATGAGCCCAGCAGCGATAAATTAAATTGCAAGTTTGGTCCATTCCTTCCCGCGATCATCGTTGTATCTGTCAGTGGTTGACTGTGTTTTATGCCCCAGCAAAATTTTCGTATCGATCCCCTGGGCTCGGTAAAGTCGTTCGGACAATGAGCGCTGTTCGTGAAACGTTGTTGGTGTTTTTCCTGCAGGCGGTACGATACCTGCTGCATCACGTGCCGCAGCAAACTCTTTAGAAACCACAATCAGATTCACAGGTTTCGCCTTACTGTTCATTTTTCCGTGCAAGAGATAGGGGCTGACAAACCTATCCCTACATTTACGTATTACATCTTCAAGCGATAAGCCAATAGCCTCACATCGGAGGTTCAGCGGTAATGCAATGCGGGCCCCCGTTTTGCTTTGCTCGATGTGTAAATAGCCGTCCTTAATGTCTGAAAATTTCATGTTCGCAATATCCTCCCGGCGCTGACCAGTGACCAAAGCGAGCAGCATCGCTTTATGCGAGTACCGATCCTCCGGTATTTGCTCCAGTATTTTTTTCCATTCGTCCAGAGAGAGGCGTGCACGTGTAACCTTCACCGAAGGTTTTTTTGTTGCTGCTGGTGGATTCCATCCAGGAGGGACCTCTCCTGCATGTTGAGCTTCAGTGAAAATATCCACCCACACCACCCGGTTGCAGAGGGCACTGCTGGCATGTCCTGCATCCAGATATTCATCCAACAACACTGCAAAATCCTTTACCTCCAAACTCTTCATTGGCCGAGAACCATGCCGCCTGGAAAGCAGCTCTGCCATGCGTTTTTTTT
>NZ_SDDX01000038.1 GCF_004115925.1 Lelliottia nimipressuralis | reverse complement strand
AAAAACGCCCTTCCCTACACCAATACTCTGGAGAGTTCTGTGATGAATACTGATATTTATCAGCAGATAGAAAATAGTGCGCATTTCAGGGAGCTCGTCGAAAAACGGCAACGGTTTGCCTTCATCCTTTCCATCATCATGCTGATTATCTACGTCGGCTTTATTCTGCTGATCGCCTTTGCCCCGCACTGGCTGGGCACGCCGCTGCATGCCGGAACCAGCGTCACGCGCGGGATCCCCATCGGCATCGGTGTGATTGTCATCTCCTTCGTGCTGACCGGCGTCTACGTCTGGCGCGCGAACGGTGAATTTGATCGTCTCAATAAAGCAGTACTGCGTGAGGTAAAAGCATCATGAAGCGAGTTCTGACGGCGCTAGCCGCCACACTGCCTTTTGCGGCGCATGCGGCCGATGCCCTGACCGGCGACGTCCAACGCCAGCCGACCAACTGGCAGGCGATTATCATGTTCCTGATTTTCGTGCTGCTGACCCTCTACATCACCTACTGGGCGTCAAAACGCGTGCGCTCGCGTAATGACTACTACACGGCGGGCGGCAACATTACCGGCTTCCAGAACGGGCTGGCGATTGCGGGCGATTTTATGTCAGCCGCATCGTTCCTCGGGATCTCCGCGCTGGTTTACACCTCCGGCTACGACGGTCTGATTTACTCTCTCGGCTTCCTCGTCGGCTGGCCGATTATTCTGTTCCTGATCG
>NZ_SDDX01000037.1 GCF_004115925.1 Lelliottia nimipressuralis | reverse complement strand
GGGGGCGGATGACACCACCAATGCCGTGTCGATTCGCAACTTCTTCAAGCGCGTCACCGGCGTGAACACCACCGAGCGCACGGAAGATGCCACCCTGATTCAGACCCGCCACCGCATCCCGGAAACGCCGCTGACGGAAGATCAGATTCTGATTTTCCAGGTGCCCATCCCCGAGCCGCTGCGCTTTATCGAGCCGCGCGAAACGGAAACCCGCACCATGCACGCCCTCGAAGAGTACGGCGTGATGCAGGTGAAACTGTACGAAGATATCGCCCGCTTTGGCCATATCGCCACCACCTACGCCTACCCGGTGAAGGTGAACGGGCGCTACGTGATGGACCCGTCGCCAATCCCGAAATTCGATAACCCGAAAATGGACATGATGCCCGCGCTGCAACTGTTCGGCGCCGGACGCGAAAAACGCATTTATGCCGTGCCGCCCTACACCGCCGTCGAAAGTCTCGATTTCGACGATCACCCGTTCCGGGTGCAGGAGTGGGACGAGCCGTGTGCCATCTGCGGTTCAAAACACAGCTATCTCGACGAAGTGGTGCTCGACGACACGGGCAAACGCATGTTTGTCTGCTCCGACACCGATTTCTGCCGCCAACAGAGTGAGGCGAACGGCCAATGAAACCGCTGCTTTCGGTGAACAACCTGACCCATTTGTATGCGCCCGGCAAAGGCTTTAGCGACGTGTCGTTTGAGCTGTGGCCTGGTGAAGTGCTGGGGATTGTCGGCGAGTCCGGCTCCGGCAAAACCACCCTGCTCAAGTCCATCTCCGCAGCGCCTGACGCCGAGCAA
>NZ_SDDX01000036.1 GCF_004115925.1 Lelliottia nimipressuralis | reverse complement strand
CATCGCTGATAAAGGTAGCAGGTTTAGTCACTTCGCTATTGTTAACTTTAGCTGTGACATTGAATACACCCTTTTGCAGACTTGTTAGCTCTGCGACAGCTTTACCATCAGTGCCAGTAGTTCTGTTAACAACTGACAATACTGGACCTTCCTCCACTTCAAAGCTTACTTCCGCTCCAGATACAGGACTTCCGCTCTGATCGGTGACAGTCGCAGTGACAACGTTTTTACTTACGCCATCTGCCGGTGCATTATCTGGATCGATAACAACATTTCCGTCCTTCAACTCAACAACTGGCTCAAAGTTAATCGTCGTGCGCTCAGACTGAGTTGTGCCTTGGGAAAGCTCAGTCATAGTTACAGTCACATCACCTGGGATGATATTTGTTACTTCCACGCCGGCATAACCAGCACTGTCTGACCATATTGTTAGGCTGTTTGTACCATTACCGCCGTAAATATCAGAACCTGGCACAGCAGTAAGGATAGCCCCATTATCTGCTTTAAAGTTCAATCTAACTAATCTAGGCCCTAAGCTTCCATTTGGTCCCTCAAGCCCATGATAAATACGTCCTTTAATGACATTCTTTGACTGACCGTTAGCCGGAGCATTATTTTCTTCAATTGATAATGGCGCGAGAATACCAGCAAACCAAACATTTGCGGTCACGCGCGAACCAGCTACGTCGCCGTAAGTGACTCCCACTATATAATGACTGTTAGAAATATCCCCTTTAACTCGGATCTCAAAACTCCCGCTTTCAAGCTTGTTAATCCTCCAGTCAGTACGGCCTCCTGTCGGTGGGGCAACAGTTACGCGAAAAGCATCTGTATCAACACTTGGGATTACATTCCCATATGTATCTGTCGCATCGAATGTGACAATATTTTCTTCAAGAAATGCAGCCAATGCCCAATCTTTGACTACTGTCATATTTGAAATTTTTGAACTGCTTTCATCAGGTACATATGTAACCGTGTCATCTGCAGCAACTTCAGCATTATTAGCCAATGTTACAGTCAGTTTCGTCTCACCTGCACGCGTGTCGTAGAGTGACAGAATACCAACACCATTATTGTTTGCTGTTACGCTTGCTGACGCTGCGCTGCCCCCTTCTGCATGCACGTCAAATTCAGCATCGGTAATGATGTTTCCGTTGGCATCCTTCGCTACTACGGTGTATCCAATACGGGTACCAGCAACATAGGTTTCCTGCACATCTGTGCGCGTCAGTTCGATAGCTGCTGTCGTTTTATCTGCAATGAAAGTTGCATTCTTCGATACCCCATTTCCATTTACGGAAGTTGTAACCCTGAAGGTTCCGGCAGCAGTGCTGGTGAGTTCAGCAATCGCTTTACCCTCAGCATCTGATGTTCCGTTAATGACAGTCACCACAGGGCCATCTTCTACGCTGAAGCTAACCTCTTCTCCAGCTGCTGCAGTTCCGTTACCGTCAGTGACGTTGGCGGTGACAATAATTTTGTCAGTTCCATTGGCCACTGCATTATCCGGGGCGACGTGAAGGTCGTTATCCAGAATGGTTGCAGCATTGGTGAAATTCACATCCGTAGAAATCGGATGACGCTCGCCGAATACGGTAAAAGTAATTCTCGTTAATCCTGTTTTCGTATTTTTCACGCTAACAGAACAATAACCCTCACTGTCTGTTTTTGAGATTTGACCCAGAACTGCATCATTGTCTGCCTTAAAGTAACAGCTTGCCCCACTTTTACCCGGTCCCGCCTCTGGACCTTCTGTGCCTGTATATACCCTGCCTTTGACAACATTCTCGTCTATTCCGTTTGCCTTGCTGTCGTTGACAACAACAAACAGTGCCTGTAGAGGGTCAAAAGTAGAGGTTTTGTTGGCCCGGATGTTAGAATTCCACTGCTCACTTTCATCCCTGTCATAGCAATTATCCAGGTAAGCCTGAACTAACCCATAGTGAGATGCCTTAATCCGCAATTCAAACTTAGTATCGTCAATGCGGCGCAGAGTATGACTCGCTTCTCCTGCACTCAATACCAGCCTTACATTCAGAAGTTGTTCATAGCCGGCGTTGTCCGTTTTTGGCAGAGTATTACCATAATTATCGGTAACGTCGAAGGTAAGTACGTTCTCCCCCTGCAGGCCAGATAAAGCATTATTTTCAACTACGATAAAATTCCTTACATGCAGGGCTGCGGACGTATTCAAAGTAAACGTAACTCCGGAGCTGGCATTAACTTCCGGCTTATCTTTCAGGCTCACGTTCAACACTACATCTCCGACCTTAGTATCGGAAACGAAGAGCGTGGCCACACCATTGGTCAGGGTAAGGATTTCAGCAACTGTGTTTTCACTTCCTGTCGCACTGACTTCAAACTCTGCATCCGATAACAGATTGCCATTGGCATCAACGGCAGTCGCCGTGAAGTTTGCCCGACTACCGGCAAAGTAGGTTGTACTGTCCCCCATATGGGCGAGTTTTATCTCCGCAGTGGATTCATCTGCAACAAAGCGTGTAGTTTTTTCTCCAAATGATGCTGAGCCTCCTGCAACGCTCGCTTTCACTTTAAAGCTTCCAGATTGAATGCTGGTCATCTCAGCAATAGCAATCCCGTCCTCATCCGTGGTCCCCTGGACCGTATTAATTACCGCTCCATCTGCAATGGTAAAGTTAACTTCCACGCCAGGCACAACATTGCCATTCGCGTCCGTTACTGTAGCTGTAGCGCCGTTCTTCGCCACACCGTCAGCCACAGCGCCGTCCGGATCGATGATCAGATTCGCGTCTATGATCTCCGCCGTCGTTGCGTCCGCGATAAAGGTGGTGTTTTTACTGGTC
>NZ_SDDX01000035.1 GCF_004115925.1 Lelliottia nimipressuralis | reverse complement strand
CATCGCTGATAAAGGTAGCGGGTTTAGTCACTTCGCTATTGTTAACTTTAGCTGTGACATTGAATACACCCTTTTGCAGACTTGTTAGCTCTGCGACAGCTTTACCATCAGTGCCAGTAGTTCTGTTAACAACTGACAATACTGGACCTTCCTCCACTTCAAAGCTTACTTCCGCTCCAGATACAGGACTTCCGTTCTGATCGGTCACTGTGGCGGTAACAACGTTTTTGCTAACGCCGTCAGCAGGTGCATTGTCTGGGTCGATAACAACATTTCCTTCCTTCAACTCGACAACAGGCTCGAAGTTAACCGTCGTGCGCTCAGACTGAGTTGTGCCTTGGGAAAGCTCAGTCATCGTTACAGTCACATCGCCAGGGGTGATATTTGTTACTTCCACGACAGCATAACCAGCACTGTCTGACCATATTGTTAGGCTGTTTGTACCATTACCGCCGTAAATATCAGAACCTGGCACAGCAGTAAGGATAGCCCCATTATCTGCCGTGAAGTTCAATTTAATCAATCCAGGACCTAAACTTCCTTCTGGTCCCTCAAGCCCATGATAAATACGTCCTTTAATAACGTTCTTTGATTGACCATTAGCAGGTACATTATTTGTTACTACCGACAATGGTGCCAGTTTTCCTGCAAAATAAACACGGACACCAACGTTCGAACCTGCTACAGAACCATATCTTACATTTACTGTATAACCAATGTTAGAGATATCACCTTTTAGCCTTATTTCGAAACTTCCACTTTCAAGTTTATTTAATTTCCATTCTGATTGCCCGCCTGTAGCAAAAACATCAGCCGTGAAAGAATCTGTATTTACATTTGGGATCTGATTCCCGAATTTATCTGTTGCGTCGAATGTTACAATGTTTTCCTCAAGGTATCCTGCCAACGCCCAATTTTTGACGACTGTCATATTAGAAATCATTGAACTGCTTTCATCCGGCACATACATAACCGTGTCATCAGCCGTCACATCGGCGTTATCAGCAAGCATCACTGTCAGTTTTGTTTCACCGGCACGTGTGTCATAGAGTGAAAGAATACCAACACCATTATTGTTTGCTGTTACGCTCGCTGACGCTGCGCTGCCCCCTTCTGCATGCACGTCAAATTCAGCATCGGTAATGATGTTTCCGTTGGCATCCTTCGCTACTACGGTGTATCCAATACGGGTACCAGCAATATAGGATTCCTGCACATCAGTGCGCGTCAGTTCGATAGCTGCTGTCGATTTATCTGCAATGAAAGTTGCATTCTTCGATACCGCATTTCCATTAACGGAAGCTGTAACCCTGAAGGTTCCGGCAGCAGTGCTGGTGAGCTCAGCAATCGCTTTACCCTCAGCATCTGAGGTTCCGTTAATGACAGTCATCACAGGACCGTCTTCTACGCTGAAGCTAACTTCCGCTCCAGATACAGGACTTCCGTTCTGATCGGTCACTGTGGCGGTGACAACGTTTTTGCTCACGCCGTCAGCCGGAGCATTGTCTGGGTCAATTACGAGATTACTTTCTTTGAGCTCGATAACTGGTTCGAAGTTTACTTCGATTTCCTGTGAAGGATTACCCCATAATGATTCCCTGGATACAGCTATAACTTTTGTTATACCAGGATTGATGTTAGTTAACGTAATAGTGCGATAACCTTCATCATCAGTGTGTTCCGACAATGGATTGCTACTTGCTATAACAGCCCCATTGTCCACTCTGAATGCAAGAGCGCCGCCTGATACTCCTTCTCCACCCTGAGGGCCTTCATTGCCGTCATACAATCGAGCCCGTACTTTATTCTCTGTTACACCATCTGCACTTGCACCGTTAGCTAGCACCTCGATAGCAAGCATTGGGCTAAACCAGACCGTTTTACTCGCGTTAGCTCCAGCTATATCTGCATATCTAACAGTTACATAGTAATAAGTTGCTCTTGCACCTTTTAGCCTGACTTCAAAACTCCCATTGTCAAGATGTGCAAATGACATTTCCGACGGTTTATTTGCACTATTGGTGTAATCAATCGCAAATGCCGATGTTTCCATACCTGGTAATTGGTTACCGTATCGATCGGTTGCTTCAAATGTCACAATATTTTCGTCATCAAAATTAGCTAATGCATAATTTTTAACAACTGTCATATTAGAAATCATTGAACTGCTTTCATCCGGCACATACATAACCGTGTCATCAGCCGTCACATCGGCGTTATCAGTAAGCATCACTGTCAGTTTTGTTTCACCGGCACGTGTGTCATAGAGTGAAAGAATACCAACACCATTATTGTTTGCTGTTACGCTCACTGACGCTGCGCTGCCCCCTTCTGCATGCACGTCAAATTCAGCATCGGTAATGATGTTTCCGTTGGCATCCTTCGCTACTACGGTGTATCCAATACGGGTACCAGCAATATAGGATTCCTGCACATCAGTGCGCGTCAGTTCGATAGCTGCTGTCGATTTATCTGCAATGAAAGTTGCATTCTTCGATACCGCATTTCCATTAACGGAAGCTGTAACCCTGAAGGTTCCGGCAGCAGTGCTGGTGAGTTCAGCAATCGCTTTACCCTCAGCATCTGATGTTCCGTTAATGACAGTCACCACAGGGCCATCTTCTACGCTGAAGCTAACCTCTTCTCCAGCAACAGGCGTTCCGTTTCCATCTGTTACTATGGCAGTAACAGTATTTTTGTCAGCGCCATTCGCCTTAGCATTATCAGGATTGATCACCAAATCGGTTTCTTGAATCGTAGCAGCATTGGTAAAGTTTATATCCACCGTTAGTTGCTGAGTAATTCCTGCCTGCTCGAATGTCGCAGTAACAGTGGATGTACCCAGATTTACGCTGCGCACATTTACAGGCGCATACCCAGTCCCGGCACCACCTCCTGCTGTTGTTACCTGATTGGAACTCATTACTGCTCCATTGGTAGCAGTAAAACTTACCGTCCCAGAGTAGCCAGAAGCATAGTCACTCATACCGTAAGTCAGTCTAACGACTAATGTTATAGGACTAGTACCATCTGCTGGCTGGTTATTATTGTTTGCCCGAAGCTCACGCAATACTGGAATAAACTTAACAATCTTATTGTTAAGGCCAGGGACTGGAGCATGGTTAATTAAAGGTCTTACGCTGAATTCAGTTGCATTATCGATCTTAAGTGTATATGTAATTGTGTTCTCCGTGTAAACAGCACTGGAAATAGCCTGCGCAGCATTACTACCCTGCACATCTATTGCAAGCCGAACACCATTTTCAGGAATGGTTGAAGAAGTACCACCAACAGAAATCGGGTTTCCGTACTGATCTGTCACTGATGCGGTAATCTTAACTTCATCCACCCCATTCGCAATCGCGTTGGCCTTAGGTGTGTCGAAGTCACTTTCGAGAACACGTGCAGAGGCAACGTCAGCGATGAACTTGACTTCTTCCGACGCGCTGAGTTTGCTGTTTCCTTTCTGTTTAACAGTCAGCAACACTTCTCCGACTTTGGTATCAGTAACAAACAGGTTAGCAACACCACCGGAAACACCCGTAATTTCTGCCTCTGTTGTTTCGGTGCCGCTAGCACTCACTTCAATTTCAGCATCTTTAAATACATTGCCATTCGCATCCTGCACAGATGCGGTGAAGTTAGCTTTTGAGCCTGCAGGATGGCTATCAATTGGATTAACCTCTGTCAGAACCATACGAGCTGTCGTTGCATCAGCCACGAAGGTGGTATCTTTACTGGTTGACTTACCATTTACCGTCGCAGTTACTTTGAAAGAACCTGCCTTGGTACTCGTGATTTCAGCGACTGCTTTACCATCATCTCCTGTGGTGGTGGTTACGGGAGTGAGAACTGGCCCTTCCTGTACTTCAAAGGTAACCTCTTCTCCCACTACAGGTTGACCACTCGTATCCTTAACGAAGGCGGTTACAACGTTCTTATCTCTTCCATCAGCAACAGCATTGTCAGGGTCAACAATCAAATCACGTTCAGCTATCTCACCAGTCTGTTGTAAGAAGGTAATACTTGTCGTTTGCTGCTGGTTACCAGCATAGCGGGCGGTAATATTAACCGGACCAGCCGTTTTACTGGTAACGGTCACGTATGCATAACCCTCTGAATCAGTCAGGACATTTTGCGACGATAAAATCGCATTATTGTCCGCTTCAAATTGAACGTTTGTATTAGCAATTACACCTGGCGTTCCACGCTGGTAAATATGCAACCCGACACGGTTTTCATCAACACCATTAGCTAATGCATTATCGGTGAATACTTCAAATGGAGCCATTACACCAACATAATAAATATTCCGATAAATATAGTTCGTTCTATCGATAGTTAGTGCAACGCGATATTCCCCAGCCATACCGCTTTTCGCCGTAATAGCTACAGTAGCTCCTGTACCATCATCTACGCTTGCTGCACTTGAGGAAACGTTACCACTGTGCCCCTCTGGGGTGAAATCAACCTCATGCCGCCAACCTAAAGCTCGTGGAACAGGATTGCCATATCTATCCTTCACCGTAAAGGTAAGGACTATACTTCCGAATGATGCTGCCAAGGCCCCGTCATTCTCAACATAAACATCCGCATCAAGAATTTGAGCTGATGTAACGTCTGCTACAAACTTGACTTGAGCTGAATCAGAGACTTGTGCGTTCCCCTTAAGCTTGACTACCAGGTTGACATCACCAACAGCTGTATCGCTAATGGAGATTGTGCCTTTGCCTGCGCTCACGCTCTCTAAAGTTGCAACTACTGTTTCTGTACCTGATGCATAGACTTCGAAGTCAGCATCTGTAATAAGATTGTCATTTCCATCAACAACCGTAGCAGTAAAAATAGCTTTATAGCCCGCATAGTAATATTCAGCTTCATTATCTACAGGAGCTAGCACCAGGTTAGCAGTCGTTGCATCAGCCACGAAGGTGGTATCTTTACTGGTCGCCTTGCCGTTTACCGTTGCGGTCACCAGATAAGAGCCGGCTTTCAGGCTAGTCACCTCGGCGGTGGCTATCCCGTCCGCACCGGTGG
>NZ_SDDX01000034.1 GCF_004115925.1 Lelliottia nimipressuralis | reverse complement strand
AATTGTTAAAGAGCAGTGCCGCTTCGTTTTTCTCAACGGCGCGGGGTGTGCATATTACGCTTTCCCGCTTCAGAGTCAAGCTTTATTTTCGCTTATCTCTGTTGGTGTTCATCTCTGAACCCCGCTAACCCGGCGGCGTGTATGCCGTTGTTCCGTGTCAGTGGAGGCGCATTATAGGGAGTTATTCTGGGGTGACAAGCATAAAATCGAAAAAAGTTATCGTTCGCTTATTTTTCAAACTCACCGTCGATTAAACCCGCGAATCGACCGTTAATTGCGCGATTTCCCGCGCAAAACTGGCTACCTGCGGCCAGTCCGTATAAACCACTTCTTTACGGGTATCCGTCTCCCCCCCGGTCATCTTCATAATGAGGCGGATCATAAAGCGGTCATACCAGCTATAACGTGGATAACGCAGTGCGCCCGCAAACACAGCACAGCGTTCTGGCTGCCACGGTGAGTTCAATAAAAACTTACGCGTATAGCTGTTGGTCTGCGGCGTGCGTTTCTCCGCTTTACGTGCAACCAGGTTCACCGAATAGAACGCACCGGGCAGGCTGTTTAATGTCGCCAGATGTTTTTTCACAAAGCGATCCAGCGCAGGATGGAAATGGCCATAACGAATAGAAGCGCCAATCACCACGCGATCGTAATCCTGCCAGTGAATCTCTTCCGTCCGATTGAGATTCACCACATCAGCGTAAACGCCCTGCTCTTTCAATTCAGACGCCAGATAAAAGGCGATCTCACGCGTCTGACCATCTCGTGTCGAAAATAAAATAAGTGTCTTCACCAGCTAGATCCTTACTCGCGCCAGAATGTTGGGGTGAACAGCACCAGCAATGTGAATACTTCAAGACGCCCGAACAGCATATTGGCAATCAGGATCCACTTCGCTACCGGGTTCATGCTGGCAAAGTTATCCGCCACCACGCCAAGCCCCGGCCCAAGGTTATTGAGCGTTGCTACCACGGAAGCAAACGCCGAGAAATCATCAACGCCGGTGGCGATAATCGCCAGCATGCTGACGATAAAGACCAGCGCGTAGGCAGAAAAGAAGCCCCACACCGCTTCAAGAATACGTTCCGGCAGCGCGCGGTTGCCAAGCTTAATGCTATAAACCGCATTCGGGTGTACCAGACGTTTCAGTTCACGGTTACCCTGCTTGAACAGCAGCAGAATACGGATGACCTTAAGGCCCCCGCCCGTGGACCCCGCACAGCCGCCGATAAAAGCAGAGCACAGAAGCAGTACCGGCAGGAACAGCGGCCAGCGGGCAATGCTGTCCGTGGTAAAGCCCGCCGTCGTGGCCATCGACACTACCTGGAAGAAAGCCTGGTTAAGGGTCATCACGGCCGAGTTGTATACATCGTGGAACCACAGCACCAGCGTACAGATGATGACCAGCGTCAGTTGCACGCCGATAAACATTCTGAACTCTGGATCGCGCCAGTAGACCCTTAGGCTGCGCCCACTCAATAAAGAGAAATGCAGGCCGTAGTTACAGCCTGAGATCAGCAGGAAGATAGCAATAATAGTGTTGATAGTCGGGCTATCGAAATAGCCCACGCTGGCGTCGTGGGTCGAGAACCCGCCAATCGCAATCGTAGAGAAGCTATGGCCAATCGCATCGAAGGCAGGCATCCCGGCAAACCACAGGGCCAGCGCACATGCGACGGTCAGTAACACGTAGATGAACCAGAGCGTTTTTGCCGTCTCGGCAATACGCGGACGCATCTTGTTATCTTTCAGGGGACCTGGCATTTCAGCACGATAGAGCTGCATCCCACCGACACCCAGTATCGGGAGAATCGCCACGGCGAGGACAATGATCCCCATACCGCCGAACCATTGCAGCATCTGCCGATAAAAGAGAATGGCATGCGGTAGCGAGTCCAGCCCCACCAGCGTGGTCGCCCCCGTGGTCGTTAACCCGGAAAAGGATTCAAAAAACGCGTCGGTCACGGTCAGATTCGGCTGTTCCGCGAAGATAAACGGCAGCGCACCCACGCTCCCCAGCACGGTCCAGAACAGCACCACAATCAGAAAGCCCTCGCGAGACTTCAGCTCGCCCTTCTCGCGACGGTTAGGCCACCAGAGAATTGAGCCAATCACCAGCGCGGCGAAAAAGGTCTGCGTGAACGCACGCCCCGCGCCGTCCCGATAGATAAGCGCTACCAGCCCTGGGAGGATCATCGTCCCGGAAAAGAGTATGACCAGCAGTCCAACAATTCGGGTTATGGCACGAAAATGCATCTCTGCCGTTCCTTTGGTATTCAAAAAGTAAGGTGGGGATTATTCTTCAATCGGCAGTAATTGCAACGCACCACGACTAAAATCAGCCAGTTTTGCTGAAAAAGCCGCCAGTTCCGCCTGAGGAAGCGCCACGCGTAATTGTACCGTCGCCTGGTAATCACTCTGCACAATCACGCCGTTAACGTTTTTAAGCAGCGTTTCGATGCCAGATAACTGAGCGTAATCACACAACAAAGTATATTCGGTAAGTGGCGTTTTGCGGACCGTCTGCAGCAGATTAAGCGCCTGCTGCACTCCTCCGCCGTAGGCTTTTACCAGCCCACCGGTTCCTAACAGGATGCCGCCGTAGTAGCGAACCACCACGGCGGTGATCTCCCCGACGCCGCTTCCCATCAACTGAGAGAGCATCGGTTTACCCGCTGTTCCTGCGGGCTCACCATCATCAGAAAAGCCAAGCTGTTGCGAATCATTGGGCGGACCGGCGACCCACGCCACGCAGTGGTGGCGGGCATCGGGATGGTCTGCGCGAACAGATTCAACAAAGGCTTTCGCCGCCTCCACGCCGTCCGTATGGGCCAGCAGCGTGATAAAGCGGCTCTTTTTGATCTCTTCGACGAAGGTGACCGGCTCAGCCGGTATCAGCCAGCTGTCCATCACGCCAGTTTCTGATCTCGCGTCATGTTCTCGATGCTGTTTTCGTGAATCACCACGTTATCTTCGATACGAATGCCACCGAACGGCTTCAGCGCCTCAATTTTCTGCCAGTTGAAGTGTTTGCTGAACGGGCCTTCACGCCACGGCTGCAGCAGAGAGTCGATGAAGTAAATGCCTGGCTCAATGGTCAGAACCATGCGCGGTTGCAGCACACGGGTGCAGCGCAGGTATGGATACTTCGACGGCGCAGCCAGATGGGTGCCGGTATCATCCTGCATAAAGCCAGCCACATCATGAACCTGCAGGCCCAGCGGATGACCAATCCCGTGCGGCATGAACGGCCCGGTGAGATCGTTTTCCACCATCGCCTCTTCGCTCATATCCGTCAGAATCTGATGTTTACGCAGCAGTTTGGCGATGCGCTGATGGAATTGAACGTGGTAATCGACGTAGCTGGTACCCGCCTTCAGGGTGCTGATAAGCGCCAGCTGTTCGTCATTGACGTCTTTGATCAGCTGCGCGAAATCCGTATCGGCGTTCGCCGCCCAGGTACGGGTCAGATCGGCTGCATAACCGTTGTATTCAGCGCCCGCATCCAGCAGGAAACTGCGCATCTCGGCCGGCGCGCGGTGATCCAGTTTTGTATAGTGCAGCACGGAAGCATGCTCATTTAGCGCCACGATGTTGCTATAAGGCACGTCCGTATCGCGATGGCCGGTCGCCGTCAGGTACGCCTGATTGATGTCGAACTCGCTCATCCCGGAAAGGAAGGCTTCCTGGGCCGCCTGATGACCGTTCACCGCCGTTTTCTGCGCTTCGCGCATGCAGGAGAGTTCATAGTCGGTCTTATACGAGCGGTAATAGTGCAGATAATCAATCACGCCTTTCGGGTTGATGTTATCCGCAGAAATATCCAGACCCCGAGCACGCTCCGGTACCGGACCGATATACCCGATGTTGCCACGCGCAGCAGGCAGCTGGCTGCCGATACCGTCGGCTTTTGGCAGGGCAATCACATCCACTTCTTCGGTCCAGAAGCTGGTCGGCAGCGGCTCCACGTTGTGCCAGTAATCGACCGGCAGATAGAACCACAGTTTCGGCTTGTTCACGCCATCCACCAGCAGCCAGCAGTTGGGAACCTGCGTCACCGGCACCCAGGCTTTAAACTGCGGATTTACCTTGAAGGGATACGGATGGTCATCCAGGAAGACATTGACCAGCTCACCAGAGTGAATAAGCAGCGCATCGAGCTTAAAGCGGGCCAGTACATCGCGGGTACGTTCCTGTAACGTAACAATATGATTTTTATAAAGTGAGGCCAGTGAGTCCATCATTCTTCCTTTCTTTATTGAGCTCAAGTCTTCGCATCTTAGCATACCTCGCTTTTACTGCGTGATTTCCACCGAGCGTGATCAATGCAGCATTTATTTAATGAGTAATTTGCATTTTATTAACATAAATTCCACACTCGACTTCATCTGGTATGACCAGATCCAATTGCTGGATTCAGGAGACTGACATGCTCTACAAAGGCGACACCCTGTACGTAGACTGGCTGGAAGATGGCATCGCCGAACTGGTGTTCGATGCCCCCGGCTCAGTCAACAAACTCGACACCGCGACGGTGGCCAGCCTAGGCCACGCGCTGGATGTCCTCGAAAAACAATCTGATTTGAAAGGGCTGCTGCTGCGTTCTGAGAAAGCCGCCTTTATTGTCGGTGCCGACATCACCGAGTTCCTCTCCCTGTTCCAGGTGCCGGAAGAACAGCTCAGCCAGTGGCTGCATTTTGCCAACAGCGTCTTTAACCGCCTGGAAGATCTTCCTGTTCCCACGATCTCTGCCGTCAACGGCTACGCGCTGGGCGGCGGCTGCGAATGCGTGCTGGCGACAGACTATCGTCTCGCCACGCCGGACCTGCGCATCGGCCTGCCGGAAACCAAGCTGGGCATCATGCCGGGCTTTGGCGGTTCCGTACGTATGCCACGCATGTTGGGCGCCGACAGCGCGTTGGAAATTATTGCTGCAGGTAAAGACGTAGGCGCAGATCAGGCGCTGAAAATTGGCCTGATTGACGGCATCGTGAAGCCGGAAAAACTGCGCGACGGTGCGATCAGCATTCTGCGTCAGGCGATCAATGGCGATCTCGACTGGAAAGCCAAACGCCAGCCGAAGCTTGAGCCGCTGAAACTCAGCAAAATTGAAGCCACCATGAGCTTTACCATTGCCAAAGGCATGGTGATGCAGACCGCCGGAAAACACTATCCGGCACCGATCACCGCCGTCAAAACCATTGAAGCCGCCGCACGCTTTGGCCGCGAAGACGCGCTTAAATTAGAAAACCAAAGCTTCGTGCCGCTGGCGCATACCAGCGAAGCGCGCGCGCTGGTCGGCATTTTCCTCAACGATCAGTACGTGAAAGGGAAAGCCAAACAACTCACCAAAAACGTTGAAACGCCAAAACACGCGGCGGTACTCGGCGCAGGCATTATGGGCGGTGGGATTGCCTACCAGTCGGCCTGGAAAGGCGTGCCGGTAGTGATGAAAGATATCAACGAGAAATCCCTGACGCTGGGCATGAACGAAGCGGCCAAGCTGCTCAACAAACAGCTTGAGCGCGGCAAAATTGACGGTCTGAAGCTGTCGGGTGTGATCTCAACCATTCAGCCAACGCTGGAGTACACCGGTTTTGACCGCGTGGACATCGTCGTTGAAGCGGTCGTCGAAAACCCGAAAGTGAAAAAAGCGGTACTGGCAGAAACGGAAGAGAAAGTGCGCCCGGATACGGTTCTGGCGTCCAATACCTCGACCATTCCGATTGGCGAACTGGCGAGCGTCTTGAAGCGCCCGGAAAACTTCTGCGGCATGCACTTCTTTAACCCGGTCCATCGTATGCCACTGGTCGAAGTGATTCGCGGGGAAAAAACCTCCGACGAAACCATTGCCAAAGTGGTGGCGTGGGCCAGCAAAATGGGCAAAACCCCGATTGTGGTGAACGATTGCCCAGGCTTCTTCGTCAACCGCGTGCTCTTCCCGTACTTTGCCGGATTCAGCCAGCTGCTGCGCGACGGCGCGGATTTCCGCAAAGTCGACAAAGTGATGGAAAAAGTATTCGGCTGGCCAATGGGCCCGGCGTATCTGCTCGACGTGGTCGGCATTGATACGGCGCACCACGCGCAGGCTGTGATGGCCGCGGGTTTCCCACAGCGGATGCAGAAAGATTATCGCGACGCCATCGATGCGCTGTTCGACGCCAGTCGCTTTGGGCAGAAAAACGGTCTGGGTTTCTGGCGTTATAAAGAAGACAGCAAAGGCAAACCGAAGAAAGAGGACGATGCTGCCGTTGAAGATCTGCTGGCTGGCGTCAGCCAGGCAAAGCGTGATTTCAGCGACGAAGAGATTATCGCCCGCATGATGATCCCGATGGTCAACGAAGTGGTGCGTTGCCTGGAAGAAGGCATTATCGCAAGCCCGGCAGAAGCAGATATGGCGCTGGTCTACGGCCTCGGCTTCCCTCCGTTCCACGGCGGTGCGTTCCGCTGGCTGGATACGCTCGGCAGCGCGAAGTATCTCGACATGGCGCAGCACTATCAGCATCTCGGGGCGTTGTATGACGTGCCGGAAGGCCTGCGTAATAAAGCGCGTCATAACGAACCGTACTATCCCCCAGTTGCGCCTGCCCGTCCGGTTGGCGAGCTGAAAACGGCTTAAGGAGTCACAATGGAACAGGTTGTCATTGTCGATGCAATTCGCACCCCGATGGGCCGTTCGAAGGGCGGCGCATTCCGCAACGTGCGCGCGGAAGATCTCTCCGCGCACCTGATGCGTAGTCTGCTGGCGCGTAATCCTGCGCTGGAAGCGGCTGCGCTGGATGATATTTACTGGGGCTGCGTACAACAAACGCTGGAGCAGGGTTTTAACATCGCCCGTAACGCTTCCCTGCTGGCTGAAATCCCGCATTCGGTTCCGGCGGTCACCGTCAACCGTCTGTGCGGTTCGTCGATGCAGGCGCTGCACGACGCGGCTCGCATGATCATGACCGGCGATGCGCAGGTCTGTATGGTCGGTGGCGTGGAACACATGGGCCATGTGCCGATGAGCCACGGCGTCGATTTCCACCCAGGCATGAGCCGTAACGTGGCGAAAGCCGCGGGCATGATGGGTCTGACCGCCGAAATGCTCTCCCGCATGCACGGCATCAGCCGCGAAATGCAGGACGCCTTTGCTGCGCGCTCTCATGCCCGCGCCTGGGCCGCCACGCAGTCCGGCGCCTTTAAAAATGAGATCCTCCCGACCGGCGGCCACGACGCTGACGGCGTACTGAAACAGTTCTACTTCGATGAAGTGATCCGCCCGGAAACCACCGTCGAAGCTCTTTCCACGCTGCGCCCGGCGTTTGACCCGGTCACCGGCACGGTGACGGCAGGCTCATCCTCTGCCCTTTCCGACGGTGCAGCGGCGATGCTGGTGATGAGCGAAAGCCGCGCTCGCGAGTTAGGCCTGAAGCCGCGCGCTCGCGTCCGCTCCATGGCCGTTGTGGGCTGCGATCCCTCGATTATGGGTTACGGCCCGGTTCCGGCATCAAAACTGGCGCTGAAAAAAGCCGGGCTGATGGCGAGCGATATCGACCTGTTTGAGATGAATGAGGCGTTCGCCGCGCAGATCCTGCCGTGCATTAAAGATCTGGGGCTGATGGAGCAGATCGACGAGAAGATCAACCTCAACGGCGGCGCGATTGCGCTGGGTCATCCGCTGGGTTGTTCGGGCGCGCGTATCAGCACCACCCTTATCAACCTGATGGAACGCAAAGACGCTCAGTTTGGTCTGGCGACGATGTGTATCGGGTTGGGTCAGGGGATCGCGACGGTGTTTGAGCGGGTGTAATGAGAAGGCCGGGGGCGTTTCGCTCCCCGGCCTGTAACAGAATAAATGATTTAGTTGCCGTTTTTCCCGCCTGTCAGGGGCGGGTTTTTTATTTAGATAAACGCAAACGCATCGCCGAACAGGCGATCTTCCCGCGCATCACGCTCATGGCAGAACAGGTCGCGAGCAATCTTCGCCATCTCAAAACGCCCGGCAATATAGATATCGTGTCCGGCGAGCGTCCCGTGATCCTGCAACACCGCTGTCAGCACTGTACCTGAGCGCCCGCGCCAGCCCTCTTCCGGCTGCTCAACCACAGGCTCAACGCGCAGATTCGGGTGCGTCACGCTCAGTGCTTCCAGCTCGGAAAGATCGTAGAGATGTTTCTCTTCTCGACCGCCCCAGTAGATGGTGATGTCGCGGTCCGGATTTTGCGCCAGCGCAGTCAGCAGAATCGAACGCACATAGGAGAAGCCCGTTCCCCCGGCAATCAGAATCAGCGGACGATCTTCGTCTTCACGCAGCCAGGCTTCGCCGTGCGGGATATCGACATTGATTTCACGCTCTTTCAGAATACGGTCCATCACCGCCATGGCATACAAATTAAGCTCTGACGCACCAATATGCAGCTCAATAAATTCCTGCTCCGCTGGCGTAGACGCCATAGAGAAAGGGCGCTTATCACGTTCATCCATCACCACCATCAAATATTGGCCAGCGCGGAAAGAGAACGCCGCCTCCGGAACCAAACGGACGCGATATACGGTGTCGGTGATAGCATCTACCGAGGTCACTTTACAGCTTAAGGTTGTCATTCGCTCTCTCTGTCGGGAAGTCTATAGGGCTTAACGGTCAGACTCGGGCTTACCGTCATTCAATATGGCCAACTCGTCCCAAATCGCGTCAATTCGCGCGGTCACTTCAGGATCTTTTTTAATCGGGCGACCCCATTCACGCTCAGTTTCGCCGGGCCATTTATTGGTGGCATCCAGTCCCATTTTTGAACCAAGCCCAGAAACCGGCGAGGCAAAATCCAGATAATCAATCGGTGTATTTTCCACTAACACCGTGTCGCGCGCCGGGTCCATACGCGTGGTGATGGCCCAGATAACGTCATTCCAGTCGCGGGCATTGACGTCGTCATCACAGACAATAACAAATTTGGTATACATAAACTGGCGCAGGAATGACCACACGCCCATCATCACGCGCTTGGCGTGACCTGCGTACTGTTTCTTCATCGTCACCACAGCCAGGCGATAGGAACACCCTTCCGGCGGCAGATAGAAATCGACAATTTCCGGGAACTGCTTTTGCAGAATCGGTACGAACACTTCATTCAGCGCGACGCCCAGTACGGCAGGCTCATCCGGCGGGCGGCCGGTATAGGTCGAGTGATAAATCGCATCTTCACGCTGCGTAATATGCGTAACGGTAAACACCGGGAAGCTATCCACTTCATTGTAGTATCCCGTATGGTCACCATAAGGCCCTTCCGGTGCCAGCTCGCCCTGTTCGATATAGCCTTCAAGCACGATTTCCGCGCTGGCAGGCACTTCCAGATCGTTAGAAATACACTTCACCACTTCCGTTTTGGTGCCGCGCAGCAGGCCTGCGAAAGCGTATTCCGACAATGTATCAGGCACCGGCGTTACGGCGCCGAGAATGGTCGCCGGATCGGCTCCTAGCGCAACTGAAACCGGGAAACGCTCGCCCGGATGTGCCGCACACCACTCCTGGAAATCAAGCGCACCGCCGCGATGCGACAGCCAGCGCATAATCAGTTTGTTTTTGCCAATCAGCTGCTGGCGATAAATACCGAGATTCTGACGCTCTTTATACGGGCCACGGGTAACCGTCAAACCCCAGGTGATCAGCGGCGCGGCATCTTCAGGCCAGCACTGCATGATAGGGATTTTGGTCAGATCGACGGCATCGCCTTCGAGGATTTTCTGCTGGCACGGCGCACCGCGCAGGCGTTTGGTTGGCATATTCAACACCTGCTTAAACTGCGGCAGTTTGTCGAACAGATCGCGGAAGCCTTTCGGCGGCTCTGGCTCTTTCAGGAATGCCAGCAGTTTACCGACTTCACGCAGCGCACTGACATCTTCCTGGCCCATCCCCATCGCCACACGCTTAGGCGTGCCGAAGAGGTTGCAGAGCACCGGCATGGAATAACCTTTCGGATTTTCAAACAGCAACGCTGGGCCACCGGCACGCAGGGTGCGGTCAGCGATTTCTGTCATTTCCAGATAAGGATCAACAGGGAGCGTAATGCGTTTGAGTTCGCCCTGCTTTTCCAGCAGCGCCAGGAAGTCGCGTAGATCGTGGTATTTCATGCAGTTAGTCATGGCCTCTCTGTAAGCGCTTCATTATACGGCGTTCGTCATCATGACGCTGTAATTTTGTTAAATAAGCGTGAAGTTCTGCCTCAACTTCCGCTTTCGGCCATTATAATCACCTTAGCGATCCCTTCGGGGTTTTGATATGCTTGCGCCGCGAACAAAGGGAAAGAGTGATTATGCAAGCCTGGTATTTACTGTATTGCAAACGCGGGCAAATTCAGCGTGCGCAGGAACATCTTGAGCGTCAGGCAGTCAATTGTCTGATGCCTGTTATTACGCTCGAAAAAATGCTGCGCGGCAAGCGTACAACAGTCAGTGAGCCGCTGTTCCCTAACTACCTTTTCGTCGAATTCGACCCGGAAGTGATCCACACCACCACCATCAATGCCACGCGGGGTGTCAGCCACTTCGTGCGCTTTGGCGCGCATCCGGCCACCGTGCCGTCGACGGTGATCCACCAGCTTTCGGTCTACAAACAGCCGGAAGATATTACCGACCCTGAAACGCCTTTCCCCGGCGATAGCGTTGTTATCACCGAAGGGGCATTCGAGGGGTTTGAGGCAATATTTGCCGAGCCAGACGGCGAAGCGCGCTCAATGCTGCTGCTGAACTTCCTTAATAAACAGGTACGTCAGAGCGTCAAAAATACCGAATTCCGCAAGGTTTAAAACGTCACGCCGAACAGTCGACGGACGTTTTCATCCGTCTGTGCGTCCAGCCACTGCAATTCTTCGCCCCGCCAGTGCGCGATCCGCTCCACGATATGGCCAAGATAAGCCGGTTCGTTGCGTCGTGAGGCGGGTTTGGGCCGCATGTCGCGCGGCAGAAGGTACGGTGCATCCGTTTCGACTAACAGCCGATCGACAGGAATAACCGGCAGCAGCTCGCGCAGCTCCAGTCCGCGTCGTTCATCGCACACCCAGCCGGTAATGCCCAGATACAGCCCGCGATCCAGACACTCAATAGCCTCCTGGCGGGAGCCGGTAAAACAGTGCAGCACCGCGCCAGGCAGCTTGTCCAGCCAGGGTTCCAGCAGCGTCAGAAAACGTTCGTGGGCGTCGCGGCAATGCATAAACACCGGCATCCCGAGTTCTGCCGCCAGCGCCAGCTGCGCAGTAAACGCCTTCTCCTGCTCGGCAGGGGTAGAAAAGTTGCGGTTAAAATCGAGACCACATTCACCAATCGCCACCACCTCTGCTGTTTTCGCCAGCGCATACAGCGTCCCGGCGCTTTCATCATTCCAGTGGCTACTGTCGTGAGGATGTACGCCTGCGGTTGACCAGCAGTGCTCAAAGCCTTGCGCCAGCTGCTGCGCATGCTCGCTTTCCTGAAGGTTGGTGCCCGTCAGCAACAGCCCGTTGACGCCCGCGGCAAAGGCACGCGCCACCACCTCATCACGATCTTTGGCAAACTGCGAACTGGTCAGATTTAAACCGATATCAAACATGCTCTCTCCCATATGACAACCGCCCTGTCGGGCGGCTGGTTTTACTCTTCTGTCGGATTCTCTGGCTCATCTTCTTCGTCATCCCGTGAGCGACGTTTGCCCACATAGAAGCGCGAGAAGAACACGCCAACCTCAAACAGGCAGTACATCGGTATCGCCAGCAGGGTTTGCGAGAAGACATCCGGCGGTGTCAGCAACATCCCGACCACGAACGCGCCCACCAGCATATACGGGCGTTTCTTACGCAGATCTTCCGGCGTGGTGACGCCCATCCAGCAGAGCAGGACGATCGCGACCGGTACCTCGAAGGCCACGCCGAACGCCATAAACAGCGCCATCACAAAGCTTAGGTAGCTGGCGATGTCCGTCGAGACCTGCACCCCTTCCGGCGCGGTGTGCGTCAGGAAGCCGAAGGCCAGCGGGAAGACGACGAAGTAGGCAAAGGCCATGCCGATATAAAACAGCAGCGAGCTGGAGACCAGAAGCGGAATCACCAGCTTACGTTCATGTTTGTAGAGCGCTGGCGCCACAAACGCCCACACCTGGTACAGAATCACCGGTGCAGACGCAATTAGCGAGACCCAGAAGGTTAGCTTGATTGGCGTGAAGAACGGCGACGCCACATCGGTGGCAATCATCGTTGCACCCAGCGGCATCTGCTTAATCAACGGCGCGGAGACAACCTGATAGATGTCGTTAGCGAAATAGACCAGGCACAAGAAAATCAGGAAAACGGCAATAATGCAGTTTAACAGACGCTTACGCAGCTCAATGAGGTGCGTAATAAGTGGTTGAGTATCATCTACTGCCATGTTTACGCTTTATCACTCGACGAGGGGGCGGATTCGGAAACGGGCGCGGCGGCTTTTGCTTCTGCGGCTTTCGGTTTTACCTCAGGCTCTTGTGCAGGGACGGGCTCTTGCAGATCAGGGGCTTGCGATGGCGCACTGGCCTGATGCTCCGCTTCGGCAGGCGTAACGCCTTCGCGCTGAGCGTCGCTATCTTTTACCAGCGGATTACGAATAGTGTTCGCTTCATCGCTCGCTTTTTCAGGATCGTTGACGCTGTAAGAACGCTTCATGGACTCCGCAGCTTCACGCAATTCATCCATCGAGGCTTTCAGCTCAGGCGACAGATTATCCATGCTCGCCTTTTCAACCTTTTTCAGGCTGTCCTGAAACTCCTGGAGCTTGAGTTCCTGCGCCAGTTCATTTTGCACCGTCGTGGCCAGCGAGCGCAGCGCGCGTACCCAGCCTGCGACAGTTTTTACTGCCACCGGCAGACGTTGCGGCCCTAATACAATCAGGCCAATCACGAATACCAGCAGCAGTTCACCAAAACCAATATCGAACACGACTTACACCTGCTCTTTATCGTGGCGTTTAGCGTCTTCCTTTTTGGCTTCGTCCTGTTTGTCTGCGATGGTTTTAGCCGTAAAATCCGCGTCCTGGCTGGATTTTTCTTGCTTGTCTTCATCATCGCTGATGGCTTTCTTGAAGCCTTTGATGGACGCGCCAAGGTCGGAACCGATAGAACCGAGCTTTTTGGTGCCGAACAGCAGCACGACGATGACGGCAATGATTAACAATTGCCAGATACTGATACCACCCATACTACATCCTCGATAGATGATTAATTAATCAGGTTGCATTATACGTATGCAACCTGGCGATAGCGACGCAAATTCAGCGCGTTTTTCTCCAGCCGATCAGCCAGACCACAAGGCCTCCGGCCATCACCCAGGCAGGCATCATCTCCCAGTCCGGGCGGTTGATCAGCAACAGCGTGCCGCTGAGCAACAAGGTAGCGCCAATGCCAAAGAGGTAGCGAGACTGCCCCTGACGCACGCGATTGGACTGAAGCTCGCTGGCGATTTTATCCATGCTGTGCTGAAGGTTCTTGCTCTGACGCAAAGTGTCGTAAACCAGTTCAGGGATCTCTGGCATTTTTTCGATCCAGAACGGCGCTTTGTCTTTAAACGCACGCACCAGCGAAGGAAGGCCCACCTGATCCTTAATCCACGACTCAAGGAAAGGTTTCGCTGTTTTCCATAAGTCTAACTGAGGATAGAGCTGGCGGCCTACGCCCTCAACGTAAAGTAGTGTTTTCTGAAGTAAAACTAACTGCGGTTGCACTTCCATATTGAAGCGTCGCGCGGTGTTAAAGAGATTCAGCAGAACGTGACCAAATGAGATTTCTGACAGCGGCTTCTCAAAAATCGGCTCACAGACAGTGCGGATCGCAAACTCGAACTCTTCGACGTTGGTATCCGGCGGAACCCACCCCGAATCCACGTGCAGCTCGGCCACCTTACGGTAATCGCGATTAAAGAAGGCGATAAAGTTCTCTGCCAGATAGCGTTTATCTTCTTTGTTCAGCGAGCCGACAATACCGCAGTCGATGCCGATGTATTTCGGATCTTCCGGGTGTTCGTAGCTGACAAAAATATTACCTGGGTGCATGTCGGCGTGGAAAAAGCTGTCGCGGAATACCTGAGTGAAGAAGACCTGCACGCCACGCTCGGCCAGCAGTTTCATGTTGGTGCCCTGATTTTCCAGCGCCACAACATCCGAGACGGGAATGCCGTAGATGCGCTCCATCACCATCATATTCTGAGTGCAGTAGTCCGAATAGACCTCAGGCACATACAGCATCGGGCTGTTTTCAAAGTTACGGCGCAACTGAATGGCGTTGGCCGCTTCGCGCAGTAAATTCAGTTCATCGATCAGTGTTTTTTCGTACTCACGCACCACTTCGACTGGGCGCAGACGACGACCATCCGGCAACAGGCGCGGGACCCAGCGAGCCAGACGGTAAATCAGCTTCATGTCTGCTTTAATGATCGGCAGGATATCCGGGCGAATCACCTTGATGACGATCTCTTTGCCGTTCTCTTTCAGCCGCGCAGTATGCACCTGCGCAATGGAGGCAGAGGCCAGCGGGGTGATTTCAAAATCATCAAACCAGGTTTCAACAGGAATGCCGCCCATCGCCTCTTCAATCTGCTGCTTGGCACGTGCACCGTCGAAGGGTGCAACGCGGTCCTGAAGCAACGCCAGCTGATCGGCAATTTGCGGTGGGAAGAGATCGCGGCGGGTAGAGAGCATCTGCCCAAATTTAATCCAAACCGGGCCAAGCTCCTGCAACGCCAGTCGCAACCGCTCGCCGAGCGGCTGATCTTTATGACGGTTTGGCATCCAGAACAACATGCGCCGCCCGAATCGCAGCGGCAGCGTAATACGCATTTTGGGGATAAGCTCGTCGAGCCCGTAACTCAAAAAGGTGCGGACGATAAAGTAGAGGCGCCGAATTTCACCAGGCGTCATTTGCCCTCCAGTTTTTCCAGCCGTTGGGTTAGCGCGTCAACCGCGCGTTCGACAGCGGCAGTTTCTTCTGCAAACCACGCCATCTCAAGCGGACCGGGCGCCATTCGCCATTCTTCGGTCAGCACTTCAGCCACGTAGCGTTGCTGGCGCTGCACGCCTTTACGTAAGAAGGACGACCCACCGCGCAGAAACTTGCCGATGCCTTCGGCCACGATGTCACCGGTATAAGGTGCCAGCAGCTCCGCCGGGTCAAACTCGGCCAGATCGGCCAGTGCGACAAAGTTTTGCACCACCTGAATATCGCCTTCGACTTCCAGCTCACCGCTGCGGATTAGCGCCGTGAGTTGCTGACGGTCGCGCAGTTTTGGCAGCACGCTCATGTGCGTAATGACAGAGCAATCGGCGTCGCCTTCCCACTCGCCCACGACATCAAGTTGGCGTTCGCTGAACACCAGCACCAGCGGCGTCGAGAACTCTTTTAGCACCACGCGAAGTACCTTGCCGTTTAGCCGCTGGCGCGCCGTTTTCAGCGCAGGCGAGCGATACAAAAAGGTATTCAGGACATTCTCGATGCCTGCGGTGACTAACGGTTTAAAAGGCATACGTTGCCTCCAGTCAGAACTTGTAGCCGCGATGCAGCGCAACAACACCCGCCGTCAGGTTGAAATACTCAACGTTTTCAAACTCGGCATCCTGCATCATGGCTTTCAGGGTGTCCTGATCCGGGTGCATACGGATAGACTCCGCCAGATAGCGATAGCTTTCTGCGTCTTTTGCCACTAATTCGCCAATACGCGGCAAAATGTGGAACGAGTAGGCGTCGTACGCTTTGCTCAACGGCTCAATAATTGGTTTGGAGAACTCCAGCACCAGCAGACGTCCACCCGGCTTCAGCACGCGATACATGGAACGCAGCGCTTTTTCTTTTTCGGTGACGTTACGCAGACCGAAAGAGATGGTGATGCAGTCGAACGTGTTATCGGGGAACGGCAGGGCTTCGGCGTTAGCCTGTACATATTCAACGTTACCGACCACGCCGATGTTGCGCAGTTTTTCGCGCCCCATTTTCAGCATGGAATCGTTGATATCAGCCAGTACAACGCGGCCCGTTTCACCGACCATGCGGGAGAATTTTGCGGTCAAATCACCGGTACCGCCGGCTAAATCCAGAACGGTTTGACCACGGCGAACACCGCTACAGTCGATAGTGAAACGCTTCCACAAGCGATGAATGCCGAATGACATCAGGTCATTCATGACATCGTACTTTGCCGCCACGGAATGGAATACGTGGGCCACCATGTCTGCTTTCTGCTCTTTGGCGACAGTCTGAAAGCCAAAGTGCGTTGTTTCTCGTGAATCTTCAACCATCTCAGTGCCTGCTAATCAGTCAAATGTGCATGAAGTGTAACAGATTGGGCGCGTTTGCCCTACGATTCAACCACCCTGAAAGAATCGTTCTGACTGCGTTTCAGGGGTGGTTTGTGCCGCTAACTCACTGTCATCACTGCTCATATTTCGTTCATTCACGCCTTCGCGCAGACGATACTCTTCATCCTGGGCCGTGGCCTGCTCCGCCAGTTCCGGATTAATCTCGCGCTTAACCTCTACGCCCAACGTGCGAAACGCTTCGGCTTGTGCCAGCAAGTTACCCCGCCCGGAGGAGAGTTTTTTCATCGCCTGTCGATAGTTATCCTGCGCGCGATCCAGGCTTTGCCCCACGGAGGACATATCGTCGACAAACAGGCGCATTTTGTCATACAGCTTGCTGGCACGATCGGCAATCTGCTGCGCGTTACGGCTTTGATGTTCGTAGCGCCACAGGTTAGCAATGGTGCGCAGCGCTACCAGTAGCGTGGTCGGGCTGACCAGCATAATGTTGTTTTTCAGCGCTTCGGTGATCAGCTCCGGCTGTCTGTCGAGCGCCAGCAGGAACGCCGGTTCGACCGGGATAAACATCAGCACATAGTCCAGCGACCGCAGGCCAGGCAACTGCTGATAATCCTTACGGCCCAGCAGACGAATGTGATTGCGCACGGAGGCGATGTGTTCCTGCAGCGCGGATTCGCGGGTGAAATCGTCTTCCGCATTGAAGTAGCGCTCGTAGGCCACCAGCGTCATTTTGGCGTCAATCACCACGTCTTTTCCCTGCGGCAGACGCACGATCACATCAGGCTGCATCCGCGAGCGGGAATCGGTCTCAATACTGACCTGCGTTTCATATTCGTAGCCTTCGCGCAGCCCGGAGGCCTCCAGCACGCGGGTTAGCACCACTTCTCCCCAGTTGCCCTGGGTTTTGTTATCGCCTTTCAAGGCGCGCGTCAGGTTGACCGCTTCTTGCGCCATTTGCGCATTTAACTGCTGAAGATTACGGATTTCGTGCGCCAGCGTGTGACGTTCACGGGCTTCCTGACCAAAGCTGTCCTGCACCTGGCGACGAAAACCGTCGAGCTGTTCGCGCAGCGGCGTCAGCAATCCATTCAGGCTCTGGCGGTTTTGTTCATCGACGCGGCGATTGCTCTGTTCAAAAATACGGTTGGCGAGGTTTTCAAACTGCTCGCTGAGGCGCTGTTCGCTATTGATCATCTGGCGAATTTTATCTTCCGCATGCAGCTGGGTGGATTCGAGACGGGTGGTGACTTCGCGGAGATCCGCTTCCAGGGAGGTATTAATATCGCGCAGATTGCGCAGTTCGTTGTTGAGCAACTCGCACTCATCGCGCCAGTGGCTGCTCTGGGCCAGCTGCTGTTTGACAGCGCTCAGCTCAGCGACCATCTCTTCACGATCGAGCAGCTGTTCCGCTTTATGCTGAGCATGTTGATAGCTCGAGATCAGCCAGCCAATGACCAGCCCCGCCAGCGCTATCGCCGCATAAACGATGATTGAGATATCCACAACGCCTCCTGCATCAAACCATTACCCGCACAAAATAGAATTGTGCTGTATAAACGTCCAGTTTGAAAGGAATTTCCTGCGAGGCGTTACGCAAAAAAGAAAAGGCCGAACGTGTCGGCCTTGAACAGAATGTTGTGCGATTAGATCAGGCGGCGAGCCGCTTCGACCACAATTTTCACCGCATGGCTTTCGGTTTGCTTCATGGTTTCTGCGTTCGGGATCTCTTGCTGAGTACGGTTAACGATCACGCCCGCCACCATACCCGCACGCAGACCCTGGCTAGCGCACATGGTCAGAAGCGTTGCCGATTCCATTTCGTAGTTCATGACGCCCATCGACTGCCACTCTTCCATGGAACCTTTAAAGCGGCTCACCACGCGACCGGAGAAGGTGTCGTAGCGCTCCTGGCCTGGGTAGAAGGTGTCAGAGGAAGCGGTCACGCCAATGTGCGTGGTTGCGCCGATAGATTTTGCCGCTTCAACCAGCGCCGTTGTGCATTCGAAATCAGCAACAGCCGGGAATTCCATTGGCGCGAAGTGCAGGCTTGCACCGTCCAGACGCACAGACGCGGTCGTCACCAGAACGTCACCGACGCTGATGTGCGGCTGAATCGCACCCGTGGTGCCGATACGCAGGAAGGTACGAATGCCCAGCTGCGCCAGCTCTTCCACTGCAATAGAGGTAGACGGGCCGCCGATACCGGTCGAGCACACAATCACCGCTTTGCCATCCAGCTCAGCACGCCAGGTGGTGAATTCACGATGCGCTGCCAGCTTAACCGGCTTATCCATCAGCGCGGCGATCTTTTCCACACGCTCAGGATCGCCAGGGACGATAGCCAGCGTAGCCCCTTGTAAATCGTTTTTAGTGAGGCCGAGATGAAAAACATCAGACTTAGACATAGGTGACTCCTCTGTGGGTCGGTGTGTCAGAAGAAGTAAAACGGTACTTTACAGAAGCACCAGGCTTAATTTCGTGACACACCTCACCATGAATGAAAATGGTTGCAGTTAATTTCCACAAAATAGTGATTTACATCACATTAACAAGTTATATCGTTCAGGGCTGCACAAAAGATAGCCCGTTTCGGGCACTGTGAGTTGTTAACTTGAGGTCTATATTTACTTTTGCGCTTACAGGTACGGAGAATACCATGACACAAAAGACCCATTTTGCACCTGCTGCTGCCCCTCTCGCCGCGACCATCGTCTCCACGTCAGAAGAAGCCATTACCGCAGGCGAAACCTCGATCCCCTCGCAGGGTGAAAACATGCCCGCTTATCACGCGCGCCCGAAAGAGGCCGACAGTCCGTTGCCGATCGTCATTGTGATACAGGAGATTTTTGGCGTTCACGAACATATTCGCGATATCTGCCGCCGTCTGGCGCTGGAAGGCTATCTGGCCGTTGCGCCGGAGCTTTATTTCCGCCAGGGCGATCCGAATGATTACAGCGATATCCCGACGCTTTTCAGCAATCTGGTCAGCAAAGTGCCGGATGCGCAGGTGCTTGCCGATTTGGACCACGTCGCCAGTTGGGCCGCGCGCAACGGCGGCGATCCGCACCGTCTGCTGGTCACCGGTTTTTGCTGGGGTGGGCGCATCAGCTGGCTGTATGCTGCGCACAATCCGCAGCTGAAAGCCGCCGTGGCGTGGTATGGCAAACTGGTCGGTGAGAAAACGCTGAATTCACCGAAACATCCGGTGGATATCGCGACCGATCTTAACGCGCCGGTTTTAGGGCTGTACGGCGGCCAAGACACCGGGATTTCGCTTGAGAGTGTGGACACCATGCGCCAGGCGCTGCGTGCCGCCAATGCCAAAGCCGATATCGTGGTCTATCCCGACGCGGGACATGCCTTTAACGCCGACTATCGCCCGAGTTATCACGAAGAATCCGCCAAAGATGGCTGGCAACGTATGCTGGCCTGGTTCAGGCAGTATGGAGCGAAAAAGGGTTAAGTTGCTCACACATTGACGCAACAACCGCAGCCGTTGTTTGACTTTTAAACAGAATTTCGACGATATAAAAAGCACAGGCGTGTAACTACGATCCGTAGGCAAGACCTGAAGCCCATCTCTCTCTTTCGGGGGGAAATGGGCTTCAGGTCTTTTTTTTTGCTCTGGAGACAGGGGCCAGACATGAATCACTTGCAGACAGCACTGGATATCATCGCCCAGGTGGGCGGCGCTGAAAACATCGAACATCTCGAGCACTGCTCCACCCGCTTACGGCTGAGCCTTTACGATAACGGGAAAGTGAACGAGGGCGAACTGGCGAAAATTGATGGCGTGCTCGGCGTGCGCGTCAACGTGCAGTGCCAGGTCATTATCGGTCATGAGGTGGTGCAGGTTTACGAAGCGGCGCGCTCCCTCATCGGCACACCCCAGGCAAATGCGTCAGCTCAGACGGTCAAACCCCATCGTGGCGCGCAAATCGTCGACTTTGTGATAAGCGTCTTTCAGCCGCTGGTCCCGGCCATTGCGGGCGGCGGCGTACTGAAATCGCTGCTGCTGTTGCTGGATGTACTCGGCTGGCTCAGCCGCGACAGTTCCACTTACAAAGTGCTGGATAACATCGGCTCGGCCCCGCTCTATTTCCTGCCGATACTGGTGGCGATAACCACTGCGACGAAGCTCAAAGTGAACATACTGGTTGCCGTCTCTGCCGTAGCGGTAATGGTGTTACCGGCAATGACGAAGCAACTGGCTGATGGCGCAGAGTTTATGTCGTTTGATCTGCGCAATGTCGCCTATGCCTCGCAGGTCTTCCCGGCCATTCTGTGCGTGCTGTTTTACGCTCAGACCGAGAAGCTGTTCAACCGTTACTCTCCCGGCGCACTGCGTATTTTTCTCTCGCCGATGCTCTCTCTGCTGGTCACGGTGCCAGTGACGTTGCTGATCCTGGGACCATTGGGCTATGAGCTTGGCGCGGGCCTGGCCACGGTGATCTTATGGCTCTATGGCAAGCTGGGATTTGTGGCGACCGGGTTACTCGCGGCAGCGCTGCCGTTTATGGTCGCAGCCGGAATGCATAAGCCGATGTTGCCTTATGCCGTCGCCTCGATGAGCCAGTTCGGGCGTGAAATGCTCTATCTGCCTGCGTCGCTGGCACATAACATCGCTGAGTCTGGCGCCTGTCTGGCCATTGCACTCAAGAGCAAAGATAAGGTACTGAAATCCACCGCCTTCTCCGCAGGAATTTCCGCACTGTTTGGTATTACCGAACCCGCTCTGTATGGCGTCACGCTTCTCAATAAAAAAGCACTGTATAGCGTGCTTGCGGGTAGCCTGGTTGGCGGCGCATTTATCGGCTGGATGGCCATCGAAGCCTTTGCGCTGGTAGGGCCGGGCCTTGCCAGCATCTCCATGTTCGTCTCACCCGATAACCCAATGAACATCGTCTGGGCCTTTGCGGGTGCCGGTTTATCTTTTGTTATCGCCTTTCTGAGTGCTCTGCTGTTATGGCGCGATAAAGCCCCGGAACAGGCCGAAGAACTGCACTTTATCCGTCCCGTAGAGGGGCAAATCATCCCGCTGGAAAACGTTAACGACGATGTTTTTTCGCGCAAAATCATGGGCGATGGTGTAGCCATTATCCCTTCGCAGGGCGTCCTGCGTGCTCCCGCCGACGGCACGGTCGTTAACGTCTTTGAAAGCGGTCATGCCCTAAGCCTCTTAACGGATGCAGGGGTTGAGCTGATTTTCCATATCGGCATCGACACCATCAGGCTGCAGGGCGACGGATTCCACCCGCTGGTGAAAGAAGGCCAGCACGTGAAAAGCGGCGACACACTGATTGAGTTTTCTCTCGACACCATCACCGCGGCCGGGCTGGATCCGGTTGTGGTCATGATCGTCACGAATGGCGAACGATTCTCGCTGACACCTGGCAGTAACCACGACAAAGACACTCATCCTAATATCATCATGACGCTAAAGGAGTCCGTGTAATGGATAAATCCCTCCCGTTTCCGCAAGGTTTTTTATGGGGCGGCGCGATTGCCGCTAATCAGGCAGAAGGAGCATGGAACGTTGATGGCAAAGGGCCGTCCATCGCTGACGCCATCACCTGGAAGCCGAACCTGTCGCTGAAGGATTATGACGGTCATATGGCGCTGACGGATGAAAATATCCGCGATGCGTTTGAAGGGCGCAACGACGCGCTTTATCCCAAGCGTCGCGGCATTGATTTCTATCACCGCTATAAAGACGATATCGCTTTGTTTGCCGAGATGGGCTTTAAGGTTCTGCGCGTGTCCATTGCCTGGTCGCGTATCTTCCCGACAGGCGAGGACGCGGCCCCTAATGAAGCGGGCCTGCAGTTTTACGAGGAGATGTTCCGCGAGCTGCGCCGCCATAATATTGAACCGCTCGTCACGCTCTCACATTATGAAATGCCGCTGGCCCTGAGCGAGAAGTACAACGGCTGGGTACATCGTAACGTGGTGGATGCTTTCGTGCGGTTCAGCAATGTCTGCTTTGATCGCTACAAAGATCTGGTGCGCTACTGGCTCACCTTTAACGAAATCGACAGCATTCATCGCCATCCGTTTACCACCGCCGGGATTCGCGAAGAGAAAAGCGCGCCAGGAAAAGCGCAGCAGGACATTTACCAGGGGCTGCACCACCAGTTTGTGGCCTCTGCGCTGGTGACGCGCGACTGCCACGCCAAAATTCCCGGCAGCCAGGTCGGGTGCATGCTGACGAAGCTCACCACCTATCCTCACAGCTGTCGCCCACAGGACGTAGAGGCCACGCTGAAAAAAAATCTCGAAAACTACTTTTACGCCGATGTGCAGGTCTTTGGTGAATATCCGCCGCTGATCCTGCGCGATCTCGCCAGCCGTGATATTCAGATTGAGATGCAGGCAGACGATCATCGCATTATGAAAGATCACACCGTCGATTTTGTCTCCTTCAGCTATTACATGTCCCTCACCGAATCGACGCAGGCTGATGTCGAGCGCACCGCGGGTAACACGATTCTGGGGGTAAAAAACCCGTACTTGCCTGCATCCGAGTGGGGCTGGCAGATTGATCCCGTCGGGTTGAAAATCTCCCTGCTCGAACTGTACGACCGTTACCAAAAGCCGCTGTTTATTGTCGAAAATGGCCTAGGGGCAAAAGATACCGTCGAGGAAGGGAAAATCCACGACAGCTATCGTATCGACTATTTTCGCGCCCACTTCGAACAAACATTGGCAGCTATCAACGAAGGGGTAGATGTGATGGGATTCACCACCTGGGGTTGTATCGACATTATCAGCGCGGGCACATCGCAGATGTCCAAACGCTACGGCTTTATTTATGTCGACCAGGATGACGAAGGTAACGGCACGCTGGAACGCCTGAGAAAAGAGTCGTTCTGGTGGTACCAGAGAGTGATTGCCAGCAATGGCGCTGACATGAGCTAAACGGCCAGGCCGCAGGAATAACCGTGATAACGATAAAAAAATCGCTCAATAACAGTATGCTGCTGGTCGATCACGACCAGCGGGAGATGATCCTGTTTGGTAAAGGGATTGGGTTCGGAGCCAAACCCGGTACGCATATCGACCTGGCGCAGGTGGAGAAAGTCTTTCTGCCGCTTAGCGATCTGAAATCCCACCATTTTTTATCCCTGACGGATACCATTCCTGCGGCGTACTTTGACGTCAGCCATGAGATTCTCACGCTCGCCCGCAGCCTGTGCGGCGAAAAGCTGAACTCCGTGCTGCTGTTTACGCTCGCCGAACATTTGCATTTTGCGGTGGAGCGTAGCCGTAACGGGCAGTTGATCCTGAATAAGTTGAGCTGGGAAGTGAAGCGCTATTACCCGCAAGAATACCGCGTCGGGATGCAGGCGCGAGACAACGTGAATGAACGCTTTGACGTAGAGCTACCTGAAGAAGAAGCGGTCAATATTGCGTTCCATCTCATTAACGCCAGCAGCCAGGATGACAACAGCTCCGCCCATCAGCAGGTCGAACTGGTGAATCGCATCGCCGAGATCGTGCGCTACAAGCTGAGCAAAGCGATCGATACGGAGTCGGTGAATTACCGGCGGTTTATCACCCATCTGCGCTATTTCGCGGAACGCGTGTTAAGTGGAAGCGTGGTGGTCAGTGAGACCGAGGATTTTTATCAGGAGCTGATGCGCCATCGCCCGGACGCAATGACCGTCGCGTGGGTGATTCGCGATTACGTGCAGGAGAAGTATCAGCTAACGCTGCCGAAAGATGAGCTGACGTGGCTGAGCATTCACATCAGCCGGTTAATGGACGGTCATGCCTAGGCCGGGCAATCGCCCGGCCCTATCGCATTACGCCTGACGCAGGTTCTGCGCGGCTTTCACCATGTTCGCCAGTGCCGCACGGGTTTCTGGCCAGTCGCGGGTTTTCAGGCCGCAGTCCGGGTTGACCCACAGACGCTCAGCCGGAATACGCTGGGCGGCTTTCTGCAGCAGGGCTTCAATCCACTCCACACTGGGTACGTTCGGGGAGTGAATGTCATACACGCCCGGCCCGATTTCGTTTGGGTAGTCGAACTCTTCGAACGACTCCAGCAACTCCATATCGGAACGCGACGTTTCAATGGTGATCACATCCGCATCCAGCGCGGCGATCGAGTCCATGATGTCGTTAAATTCGCAGTAACACATGTGGGTGTGGATCTGCGTGTCGTCCTTTGCCACGGCGGCGTTGATGCGGAACGCTTCCACGCCCCACTCCAGATACGCCGCCCAGTCGCTGCGACGCAGCGGCAGACCTTCCCGCAGTGCCGGTTCGTCAATCTGGATGATGCCAATGCCTGCCGCTTCCAGATCCGCCACTTCATCACGCAGCGCCAGCGCAATCTGTTTAGCGATGGTTTCGCGGGTCACGTCTTCGCGCGGGAAGGACCAGCACAGAATAGTCACCGGACCGGTCAACATGCCTTTGACCGGTTTGTCGGTCAGAGACTGGGCGTACTTCGCCCATTCGACGGTAATCGCTTCCGGGCGGCTCACGTCGCCAATCACCACCGGGGGCTTCACGCAGCGTGAGCCGTAGCTCTGCACCCAGCCGTTCTGGGTAAAGACGAAACCGTCCAGATGCTCGCCGAAATATTCCACCATGTCGTTACGCTCGGCTTCACCGTGAACCAGCACGTCCAGACCCAGACGTTCCTGCTCAATAATCGCCTGTTTGATGTGTTCGGCGATGCCGGTGCGGTAGTTATTGGCGTCGAGATTGCCTTTTTTGAAGTCCAGACGCAGGCCGCGAATTTCAGTGGTCTGCGGGAATGAGCCAATAGTGGTGGTTGGCCAGGCCGGCAGATTAAAGCGCGCGCGCTGGGCTTCAGCACGAACTTCATAGGCATTTTCACGCTGGCTGTCTTTTGCGGTGATCGCCGCCAGACGTTTTTCCACCGCCGCATTGTGAACACGAGTCGAGTGGCGGCGCGCCTGAATCGGTGCGCTCCATTCGGTAATCGCAGCCGTGTCGCCGCTGTTCAGCGCATCGCGCAGCAGGGCCAGCTCTTCACATTTTTGCAGGGCGAAGGCAAACCAGCTTTTCACTTCCGCATCCAGACGCGTTTCCACGCTCAGATCGATCGGGCTGTGCAGCAGGGAGCAAGACGAAGCTACCCACAGATCACGTTTGCCGACAATGTCTTTGATCTGCGCGTATTTCTCAGTCAAATCGGCGCGCCAAACGTTACGTCCATTGACCAGACCGGCAGAGAGCAGCCAGTCAGCCGGCAGGCGTTTGTGCAGCTCAGCTACGTCATCGTTGCCGTGAACCAGGTCAACGTGCAGGCCCTGCACCGGCAGCGCGGTGATGGTGTCGAGGTTCGGCGTGACGCCTTCGAAATAGGTGGTCAGCAGCAGTTTAACCTGCCCGGTGAGGGCGTCGTAAGCCGGTTTGTACGCATCCAGCCATGCCTGCGGCAGCTCCAGTACCAGCGCCGGTTCGTCGATTTGTACCCACTCGATGCCGCGTTTTGCCAGCTCAGCCAGCACCTGCTGGTACACCGGCAGGATGTCTTTCAGCAAGCTCAGGCGGTCAAACTGCTCGCCTTTCACTTTGCCCAGCCACAAGTAGGTTACCGGGCCGAGCAGTACAGGTTTGATTTTGTGGCCCAGCGCCAGCGCTTCGTCCACTTCATCCAGGATTTGCGTCCAGGTCAGTTTGAACTGCTGGCCTTTCACAAACTCCGGCACCATGTAGTGATAGTTGGTGTTAAACCATTTCGTCATTTCTGCGGCTGCCGCTGGCTCACCGGTCGGTGCGCGCCCACGACCCAGGCGGAACAGGGTGTCGATATCTACCGATCCATCGTTGTTCTGATGACGAGCCGGCACATTGCCGAGCAGCAGGCTGGTGGTCAGAACATGGTCGTACCAGGCAAAATCGCCCACCGGCAGCAGATCCACGCCTGCCTGTTTTTGCTGATCCCAGTGACGCGCACGCAGCTCGCGTCCAACCGCCAGCAGCTCTTCACGGGTGGCGTTGCCCGCCCAGTAACTCTCTTGTGCTTTTTTCAGCTCGCGGCGAAGGCCAACGCGAGGAAAACCGAGGGTGTGGTTAATAATTGTCATGTCGCTGCCTCTTATGAATTCGTTATTTAGCCATCCAGATGTTTACACATCCATAATGTGAATGTACTGTATGATCCACAAGCGCAAATTGTTCATGGCGAAGTGAAGGACTTTCATGATCGAGATAAAACACCTGAAAACGCTACAAGCGTTGCGGAACTGCGGTTCGCTCGCAGCGGCTGCGGCCACGCTGCATCAAACACAATCCGCCCTGTCCCACCAGTTCAGCGATCTGGAACAACGCCTTGGCTTTCGTCTGTTCGTGCGTAAGAGCCAGCCGCTGCGCTTTACGCCGCAGGGCGAGATTTTGCTGCAGCTGGCAAATCAGGTGCTGCCGCAAATCGCCAGCGCCCTGCAATCCTGCAATGAGCCGCAGCAGACACGGCTGCGCATCGCAATTGAATGTCATAGCTGTATTCAGTGGCTGACGCCCGCGCTTGAGAATTTCCGTCAGAACTGGCCGCAGGTAGAGATGGACTTTAAATCGGGCGTGACCTTTGACCCGCAGCCGTCTCTCCAGCAGGGCGAGCTGGATCTGGTGCTGACTTCCGATATTCTGCCGCGCAGCGGTCTGCACTATTCGCCGATGTTTGATTATGAAGTGCGCCTGGTGCTGGCACCTGACCATCCGCTGGCGGTGAAAACGCGCGTTACGCCGGAAGATCTGGCGACCGAAACGTTGATGATCTATCCGGTGCAGCGCAGTCGTCTGGATATCTGGCGCCATTTCCTGCAACCGGCAGGCATCAACCCGAACCTGAAAAGTGTCGATAACACCCTGCTGCTGATTCAGATGGTGGCGGCTAAAATGGGGATCGCGGCGCTGCCGCACTGGGTAGTGGAGAGCTTTGAACGTCAGGGCCTGGTAGTAACCAAAACCCTGGGTGAGGGATTGTGGAGCCGACTGTACGCTGCCGTGCGCGATGGCGAGCAGCGTCAGCCGGTCACGGAGGCGTTTATTCGCTCAGCGCGGAACCACGCTTGCGACCATCTGCCGTTTGTTCGGAGCGCGGAGCGACCCAATGGCGATGTACCCACAGGGAAGCCAGAATCACCGTTCCCCCAATAATAAAGCTCGGCCAGTGGGGTTGTTCCTGCCAGATTGCCAGGTTCACCAGCAGCCCCGCAGGCACGTGAACGTTGTTCATGATGCCCAGCGTCCCGGCATCCACCTGCGTGGCTCCGTAGTTCCACATAAAGTACCCCAGCCCTGAAGCGACTACCCCAAGCCAGATCAGCACGCTCCATTGCAGTGTGGTGGTCGGCAATTTTTGCGGATTGCCCAGCATAAACCACGCCACCACCGCCACGATGAACGCCCCCATATAAAACCAGGCGAACGCGTTGTGCTGCGGCATCGGGTGGATCTCCATCAGGCGTTTGTAACCCACCATGCCAATCGCAAAGCTGATGTTAGCGAGCTGGACAAACATCAGCCCGGTCCAGAAGTGATCGCTCACTTTGTCGTAGCGAATAATTGCCGCACCGGCCACCGCCAGCAACGCGCTCAGGACGTAGCCCCAGCGCAGACGGCGTTTGCTCAGCAGGTCATAAATCAGCGTGATGTAGAGCGGCGTCAGCACCGTGAACAGCAGGAATTCCGATACCGACAGATAGACATAGGCGCGGAAACTGAACAGATACATGATGCCGAGCTGCATTGCGCCCACCAGCATGTACAGCAGAATGGTTTTGAGCGTCTGTCCGCGCAGGCGCAGGAACGGCAGAAACACCAGTGCAGCCAGCCCAACGCGCATCAGCACAGAGAAGTAGCTGTCGACGTGTCCGGCAAGATATTCACCGATCAGGCTGAACGAGAAGGCCCACAGGATAGTGGTGATAATGAGTAGCGCCACAATGCATGTCTCTCAGAAAGAAGGACGTGCATTGTAGCGAACTCTTCAGTTGACAACTGAGCAATAAATAATCAAATGAAGATTACTCAAGGAACAGTTTGCGCAGGTAGTTCGGCACGGCGTTATCGGTGTTGGTGCCAATCACTTCCAGCTCCGGGTGCAGATCTTTCAGACGCTGGTGCGCGTTTTCCATAATGCAGCCTTTCCCGGCCATCGACAGCATTTCAGCGTCGTTCATGCCGTCGCCAAAGGCGATGCAATCTTTCAGCTCGTAGCCCATGCGTTTTGCCACCGCTTCCAGCGCGTGACCTTTCGATACGCCGCCCGCCATCACTTCCAGACAGGTCAACGTTGAGAAGCTGACGTTCACCCGGTCGCCCCAGCGCGCGTTAATGGCCTGCTCCAGCGGCAGCAGCTCTTCGTGGCTTTCGCAGGTGAAGAATACTTTGCTGATCCCTTCAGGCTCCAGCAGACCCGGCTCGTACAGGGTGTAGTTGAAAACTGCTTCCTTGAAGAAACGCATTTCATCCGGACGATGACGGTTCATAAACCAGTCGTCGTTGCGGTAAACGTTGGTGACGATTGACGGGTTGCTATGCACCACGCCAAACAGGTCGGCGGCGATATCGCGATCGAGGTTATGGGTGAAGATCAGATTGCCGTCGGTGTCGTGTACGCGCGCACCGTTGGAGGTGATCATGTACGCTTTGATGTCCAGATTATCGCGGATCTGCCCCACGTCCACGTGGTGGCGGCCTGTTGCGAAGACGAAGTTCACGCCACGGGCTGTCAGGAGTTTTAAGGTTTCTTTCGCGTAAGGCGACAAGGTGTGGTCGGGAGAAAGCAGCGTGCCATCTAAATCAGATGCGACAACCTGGTACATAGGAAAATTTAACCTCAATAGGAAATCAGTTATGCCTGTCGAAAAACTCGACGATAGCGTTGAGCGCGACTGAGCGCATGGTGTCCTTTTCAAAAAGGATCTCATGGTACGCGCCCTTTATGACCAACGGTTTCTCCCCTTCACAGGGGTGCCCGGCGGCGGCGCGCAATTCGCAAAAACGGTCGTGCATGCGGTTATCCACCACACGCTCTTCTTCTGCCTGAATCAGTAACGTTGGCGTGGCATCTTTACCCGCACCGGCCAGCGCAGACTCCCCCGCGCGGATACCTTCACGCACCCAGTGGTACGTTGGTCCACCGACGCGCAGGCGCGGCTCATCAGCGTAGAAACGCAGGTTACGCCGATACCGCTGGCGGCTGTGCGTTAGCACGTTCACGGCAAACGGCAGGGCGCGCCAGCGACCGGTCCCGATCGCGTAGCCTTCACGAATGCGCTGATGGCCCTCAGCCCAGTCGAGAATATGGCGCACCATCCAGTCCGGAAAGCGCATCACGATGCCAAACATCGGCGCGGTGAGCGCGATGGCATCGCACTGATGCGGATGACGCTGTAAAAAGAGCGTCGCAATCGCCCCGCCCATGGAGTGTGCCAGGATATAGCGCTTGCGCCACGGACCCGGCTGCACTTCCTGCTCCCAGAACGCGGCGAGATCGTCGACATAATCGCTGAAATTCACCACATGCCCGCGATGCGAGTCGGATAACAACCGACCGGAGCGCCCTTGCCCACGATGGTCGATAATCAGTACATCAAACCCAAGATGGAAAAGGTCGTAGGCCAGTTCAGCGTATTTAACGTAACTTTCGATACGACCGGGGCAAACCACGATCACGCGGTCGTTTTTGACATTCCGAAAACGAACAAAGCGCACCGGAACATTGTCCACGCCTGTGATTTCGGCTTCTTCGCGCTGACGCCAGAAATCGGTCAGCGGCCCCATGGAGAAAGCAGCAAATGCGTTCTCGCGTGTTTCCCAGTCCTTTTTCTGCTGAAACATCGGGTTTCCACCCCTGTAAGCCAAGGAATATCGTTTTTTCTGGTTGCGTCACACAATGACGCGACAATAGCGTATTGTGGCATAAAAATAGACGATTCGGGAGTTTCAAATGACCTTCGAGTGGTGGTTCGCTTACCTGCTGACATCCATCATCCTGAGCCTTTCCCCTGGCTCTGGCGCGATCAATACCATGACCACGTCCATTAACCACGGCTATCGCGGCGCGGTCGCGTCCATTGCCGGCCTGCAGACCGGGCTGGGTATTCATATCGTGCTGGTGGGGATTGGTCTTGGGACGCTGTTCTCGCGTTCAGTGCTAGCGTTTGAAGTGCTCAAATGGGCGGGCGCGGCCTATCTGATCTGGCTGGGCATCCAGCAATGGCGCGCGGCAGGCTCGATTGACCTGAATACCCTCGCCCATACCCAGACGCGCGGCCGCCTGTTTAAACGCGCGGTATTTGTGAACCTGACCAACCCGAAAAGCATCGTCTTTCTTGCCGCCCTCTTTCCGCAGTTTATTGTCCCGCATCAGCCACAGGTGATGCAGTATGTGGTGCTCGGCGCCACCACCATTATCGTCGATATCATTGTGATGATTGGTTACGCGACCCTGGCGCAACGAATTGCCGCGTGGATCAAAGGGCCGAAACAGATGAAGGCGCTGAACAAAGTGTTCGGGTCGTTGTTTATGCTGGTGGGTGCGTTGCTGGCGTCGGCGAGGCATGCTTAGCCGGGAAAAGCCGGATGGCGGTGCAAGCACCGCATCCGGCATTCAGGATATTATCGGGAGATAATCAGGTGAATCCCAAACCCTGCGAAGAGCGCACCCGCAAAGCCGTCGATCCACTTCGCCAGTCGCTGATAGCCACGGCGCATGGACGGTAAGGCGAACAGGCTCGCTACCACGGTAAACCACGCGAAGGTTTCGACGACGATCAGCAGGAAAATGCCCCAGCGCGCGCCCGCGCCGACGTCGTCACCGACGAACAGGGAAAACACCGAACCGAAGTAGATAATCGCTTTTGGGTTTGCAAGGTTGGTCAGTAAGCCACGCACGAAACTGCGTCCACCGGTCGCCAGCTCAACGTTAGGTTCAGCGGCTACGCTCTCTTCTTTCTTCAGCGCACCGCGCAGCATCTGGTAGCCCATCCAGCAAAGATACAAGCCACCGCCGACCATGATGATATTATGCAGCCAGGCCATTTTCGCGAGGATCAGGTTCAGGCCAAGCAGCGCAACGGCAGCCCAGACCATGACACCCATGGTAATACCAAGCACGCCCATCATCGCCTCTTTGCGGGAGCGGCTGACGGCAGTCTGCGAAACGAAGAAAAAGTCAGGGCCAGGGCTCATCAACGCAACGATGTGCACCAACGCCACAGTGAGGAATAGCATTAACATAATTAACTCGCGGGAAAATAATTCAGTGAGTCACCATCCTGGCACTTTTTAGCCGGACTGACTACTCCTCATCGTCACCATCAGCATGGGAACGAATGAGCGCCATAAATTCTTTGCCAAAGCGCTCGAGTTTGCGCGTACCAACGCCGTTGACGCTCAGCATTTCACCGGCGCTGAGCGGCATCTGCTCGGCCATTTCGATCAGTGTCGCATCGTTGAACACCACATACGGCGGGATGTTTTCTTCGTCGGCAATCGCCTTACGCAGCTTGCGCAGTTTGGCAAACAGCTTGCGATCGTAGTTGCCGCCGTAGGATTTCTGCATCACGCGCGGTTTCAGGGCGACGACGCGTGGAACCGCAAGCTGCAGCGCTAACTCACCGCGCAGCACCGGACGCGCCGCTTCCGTGAGCTGAAGCGCGGAGTGCTGGGCGATATTTTGCGTGGCGAAACCGAGGTGAATCAGCTGACGAATAATACTCACCCAGTGTTCGTGGCTCTGTTCGCGGCCAATGCCATAAACCGGCAGCTTATCGTGGCCCATCTCGCGGATACGCTGATTATTTGCCCCGCGCAGCACTTCCACCACGTAACCCATACCAAAGCGCTGATTCACGCGGTAAATGGTTGAGAGCGCCTTACGCGCGTCCATCAGCCCATCGTACTGCTTTGGCGGGTCGAGACAAATATCGCAGTTACCGCACGGCTCCTGGCGCCCCTCACCAAAGTAGTTAAGCAAGACCAGTCGACGGCAGGTTTGCGCTTCAGCAAACGCGCCCATCGCGTTGAGCTTATGACGTTCGATATCCAGCAGCTGCCCCTGCGGTTTTTCTTCCAGGCAGCGGCGCAGCCACGCCATATCCGCCGGATCGTAAAACAGCATCGCTTCGGCAGGCAGACCATCACGCCCGGCGCGGCCCGTCTCCTGATAGTAGGATTCGATATTGCGCGGGATGTCGAAATGCACCACAAAGCGCACGTTCGGTTTGTTGATCCCCATCCCGAACGCCACGGTCGCGACCACGATTTGCAGGTCATCACGCTGGAATTTTTCCTGCACGTCGGCGCGGATATGGTTTTCTAAACCGGCATGATAGGCCGCAGCGCTAAAGCCACGGTTTTGCAGACGCGCGGCGGTGTCTTCCACTTTCGCGCGGCTGTTGCAGTAAATAATGCCGGATTTGCCGCGCTGCTCCTGCACGTAGCGCAGAAGCTGGTCCGTCGGCTTGAATTTTTCCATCAGCATGTAGCGGATGTTGGGGCGGTCGAAGCTGCTGACCTGAATAAAGGGATCGTTAAGCCCGAGCAGGCGCACGATGTCCAGACGTGTGGTGTCATCCGCCGTGGCGGTGAGCGCCATAAACGGCAGCGCCGGGAAACGCTGGCGGAGCTGGCCGAGCGCGGCGTATTCCGGGCGGAAATCGTGACCCCACTGGGAGATACAGTGCGCTTCGTCGACCGCCAGCAGCACCGGGTTCCAGTGCGCCAAATGTTCGAGGAAGTTGTCCAGCATCAGACGTTCCGGGGCGATGTACAGCAGGCGAATCTGCCCGGTACGGCATCCGGCCATCACTTCCTGCTGCTGTTCACGAGTCTGAGTGGAGTTGATACAGGCAGCGGCAACGCCGTTCGCCAGCAGCTGATCCACCTGGTCTTTCATCAGGGAAATGAGCGGTGAAACCACCACCGTAAGACCATCCAGCACCAGCGCGGGAACCTGATAGCACAGGGATTTGCCGCCGCCTGTCGGCATCACTACCAGACAGTCGCGGCCTTCCAGCACGGTTTCAATGATGGTTTCCTGGCCAGGGCGGAATTGCTGGTAGCCAAAGGTTTCATGCAAAACCTGTTTAGCCAGCGATTCCTGATTCATTACTTCCGCCTGCGCCACGTTAACCCCATTTGCCAGATACAAAACAGGCGCTATTTTCAGCGCCTGAGAGAGAAACTTCAACGTTTAACGCAAAAACATTCTAGCAGGCTAGAAAAGATCGTTAAGCATCACGCCCACGCCGACGCGGGTCTGATTGAAGTTGTAGTCGATCAGCGACTCGCCGTAACCGCTGTACACCTGAGTATAGATGCGTACATGTTTGGTCATCGGATAGCTCAGGCCCAGCTCTGCGCCGCCGTAGCCGGTGTTCCAGTTGTACTGACCTTTGGCGCTCAGCACCGCGTCGCCCAGCTGATAGCCAATCTTCAGCTGATAGTAGCCCATGTATTTGGTGATATCCGGGTTGTCGTCCGTATCGCCAATCACATACCACGGCTTCACTTCCACCATCCAGTTGCCGTTTTCCGCCATCAGACGGGTATAGAGGCGGTTCCAGCTACGCGAGGTCGGATCGGATCGGCCGTTAGAGTCGTGGTTATAGCCAAACTCCACATCGCGCAGCGTCCAGCCGGCAAATTCGTCGTCGGTCGCAAAACCGAGGAACAGCTGCGGCTCATAGTTGGTTTCGCGGAACGGAGAAGATTCGCCGCTATTGGAGAGCTGCCACCAGGATTTCTGGGTATATGAGCCGCCCAGAACCGAGTTCGGCCCCAGAATGCCGCGCCAGAACGGGAAGGCCAGGCTGAGCTGGAACTTCACTTCGTCTTTACGCGCATTATCAGACCAGTTATAGGAGCTGATCGCTTCTTTGTTGAGATCGCTCGTCTGGGTGTAGATCACATAGTTTGTGTCGTACGGGTAGAGCGTGAACGGGTTATCGTGCTCCTGAAGCATGTTGGCAATAATGCTGCCGCGAACGGCGGGCTTATCGTGCACTTCCTTGAGCGTCGCTTCCTGCGCAAATGCTGTGGGCGGCAGCGTAACCGCCGCCAGTAACCAACCCAGATACGTCCGCATCGGTGGGGTTCTCCTGCAAAATGAAATTATGTGAATAGTTATGTGGGCCACATTCTACCTATTTCTCAATTAACTTCCCCTCTTCGTTTCTGAAAGTGGAATTCCTTATCTCTGAAGCATAAAATCAACATTTTGTTAACAACAAAGGATGCGACTTTTCATGTCAGCCACGCTTACCGCTGAAGAAGCTCTGAAACTGGTGGGAGAGATTTTTGTCTATCACATGCCCTTTAACCGCGCGCTGGGGCTGGAGCTTGAACGTTACGAGAAGGGATTCGCTCAGCTCAGCTTTAACAATCAGCCGATGATGGTGGGAAACTGGGCGCAAAGCATTTTGCACGGCGGAGTGATCGCCTCCGCGCTGGATGTTGCCGCCGGGCTGGTCTGCGTGGGCAGCACGCTGGCGCGCCATGACACCATCAACGAAGATGAACTGCGTCAGCGCTTATCCAGGATGGGCACCATTGATTTACGCGTAGATTATTTACGGCCAGGCCGCGGGAACCGTTTTACCGCCACCAGCAGTCTGCTGCGCGCAGGCAATAAGGTCGCCGTCGCTCGCGTCGAATTGCATAACGAAGAGCAGGTTTACATCGCCAGCGCAACCGCCACTTATATGGTGGGTTGAGAAGGTGTAATCGGGTAAAATGAATTTACTTTTTTGTAACGGATTATCCCGATGGATGCTAAACAGACGCGGCAGGGCGTTTTACTCGCTCTGGCCGCTTATTTTATATGGGGTATCGCGCCTGCGTACTTCAAGCTGATCTACTTTGTCCCGGCCGACGAAATCCTCACCCACCGTGTGATCTGGTCCTTTTTCTTTATGGTGGCGCTGATGAGCGTGAGCCGCCAGTGGTCGGGCGTGAAAACGCTGATGCAAACCCCGAAGAAGATTTTCCTGCTGGCGCTGTCTGCGGTGCTGATCGGCGGCAACTGGCTGCTGTTCATCTGGGCGGTGAATAACCACCATATGCTGGAAGCGAGCCTCGGTTACTTTATTAACCCGCTGGTGAATATCGTGCTGGGGATGCTGTTCCTCGGCGAGCGTTTCCGCCGAATGCAGTGGGTGGCGGTGCTCCTGGCGCTGTGCGGCGTACTGGTACAGCTGTGGACCTTCGGCTCGCTGCCGATCATCGCTCTGGGGCTGGCTTTTAGCTTTGCGTTTTATGGCCTGGTGCGTAAGAAAATCGCCGTGGAAGCGCAAACCGGGATGCTGTTTGAAACCCTGTGGCTGCTGCCGCTGGCCGCGATTTATCTGTTCGGCATCGCCGACAGCAGCACCAGCCATATGGCGAATAATCCGTGGTCGCTGAATCTGATGCTGATTGCCGCCGGTGTTGTCACCACCATCCCGCTGCTGTGCTTCACCGGTGCCGCCACACGCTTACGCCTCTCCACGCTTGGCTTCTTCCAGTATATCGGCCCGACGCTGATGTTCCTGCTGGCGGTGGTGTTCTACGGCGAAGTACCGGGTGCGGATAAGATGGTGACGTTCGCGTTCATCTGGGTGGCGCTGGCGGTATTCGTCGCCGATGCGATTTATACCCAGCGTAGAGTGCGGAAAGGGGTGTGATTTTTTGCCGGTGGGCGCTTTGCCACTCTGGCCTACAGATTACGTAGACCGGAGAAGGCGTAGCTGCCACCCGGCATCACGCTCAAAGCCAGTTACGACGTTTGAAATAGAGATACGGTGCCAGCCCGGCGAGGATCATAAAGATAATCGCGCCCGGGTAGCCGAAGCTCCAGCGGAGTTCCGGCATAAACTCAAAGTTCATCCCGTAGCTCGACGCCACCAGCGTTGGCGGCAGGAACACCACCGACACCACCGAGAAGATCTTGATGATGCGGTTCTGCTCGATATTGATAAAGCCCATCGCCGCCTGCATCAGGAAGTTAACTTTCTGGAACAGGGATTCGTTGTGCGGCAACAGGGATTCGATATCGCGCAGGATCTCACGCGCCTGCTCCAGCTGACCGCCCGGTAAACGCGCTTTGCGCACCAGGAAGTTCAGGGCGCGCTGGGTATCCATCAGACACAAACGCACTTTCCAGCCGATATCTTCCTGCTCCGCCAGCGTCGACAGCGCTTCGTCATATTCATCGCCCTGATGGCCTTCCATGATCACGCGGCTCAGCTTTTCCAGATCGCTGTAGATGTTTTCGATTTCGTCCGCCAGCTGCTCGATTTTGGTTTCGAACAGGTCGAGCAGCAGTTCGTAGGCGTTACCATCCACCATCGCCTGGCTGCGGGCACGCATGCGGTAGAGACGAAACGCAGGCAGCTCGCGTTCGCGCAGGGTGAACAGGCGGCCATCACGAATGGTAAATGCGACGGTGGAGTTACCGGCGTGATCTTCCGCATCTTCATAGAAGAAGAAGGAGTGGATATGCAGGCCGTCTTCGTCTTCAAAGAAACGCGCGGAGGCCTCGATGTCTTCCAGTTCCGGGCGGGTCGCCAGGCTTTGTCCGAGCTCTGATTGTACGCGAAGGCGTTCATCGTCGTCCGGCTCGACCAGATCCACCCATACGGCATCAATGAGGGGCTGTGACTCTTCAGCTTCAAGCCGAATCAGTCGGTTTTTTTCCAGTTGAAATGCGCTCAACATGACCGGGACTCCCAATGCAAAAAATATCGGACAGTTCGGTGGGCACACAGAAACAATATGGGTTTCAGACCATTAAAAGCCTGACTCAGCGCGACGGGAATTAAGCAGGTCGCTGACAACCACTAAGGCCATCAGCAAGAGGAGATAGCCTTAGGAGTTGTTCCTGGATGACAGGGAATTGAGCCAGTATCTACTGGGTGTGTCCAAGGCGAATGTCCTCTTAGCGTAATCGTGCGCGCATGTTACGCCAGCAATAACTGTGGCGTCAACACGCAACGGAACGCTGAAGAGCAATAAATAGCCTTCAGCTTATAAGGCTAGCAGATTATTACAAAATAGTGATATTTTTCTGAATGTTACACTGTTTCCAGCTTGGCGTAAGCCGCGACCAGCCATTTGATCCCCTGCCCCTGGAACGCTACCTGCAGGCGGCTGTGCTCGCCGCTGCCTTCCAGATTCACGATGGTGCCTTCGCCAAATTTGGAATGACGAACGCGCTGGCCCAGCTTGTAGCCCGTATCGTTTTCCGAAATCGGCGTGCCCATCCGCTGATGGTTGACCGGACGGCTGATACTGGCGCGCAAACGCACCTCTTCGACGCACTCCTCCGGCAGCTCACCGATGAAGCGCGACGGGCGATGGTAGACCTCTTTGCCGTACAGACGGCGCGTTTCGGCATAGGTCAGGGTCAGCTTTTGCATCGCCCGGGTGACGCCCACATAGGCCAGCCGACGCTCCTCTTCCAGACGCCCGCCTTCATCGAGCGACATCTGGCTTGGGAACATCCCCTCTTCCATCCCGACGATAAACACCTGCGGGAACTCCAGCCCTTTCGCCGAGTGCAGCGTCATCAGTTGAACCGCATCCTGCCAGGTATCCGCCTGTCCTTCGCCCGCTTCCAGCGCCGCGTGGGAGAGGAATGCCTGCAGCGGCATCAGATCTTCGTCTTCTTCGTTGTAGCTGAACTGGCGCGTTGCCGTCACCAGTTCCTCTAAGTTCTCAATACGCGTCTGGCCTTTCTCGCCTTTTTCCTGCTCGTACATCGTGCGCAGACCGGAATCTTTCACCACCCGGTCCGTCTGCACGTGTAGCGGCATGTCTGCCGTTTCCTGTGCCAGCGCGTCAATCAGTTCGATAAAGCGCTGAAGCGCGCTCGCGGCGCGTCCTGCCAGCGCTTTTTCCTGCAACAGCTCACGGCACGCTTGCCAAAGGGTGAGCTGGCGGTCACGGGAGGCCTGGCGCACCACGTCGAGGGTGCGATCGCCGATGCCGCGCGTGGGTGTGTTCACCACGCGCTCAAAGGCCGCGTCGTCGTTGCGGTTGGCAATCAGGCGCAGATAGGAGAGCGCATCTTTGATTTCCTGACGTTCGAAGAAGCGCATGCCACCGTAAATGCGATACGGCATGCTGACCTGTAACAGCGCCTCTTCCAGCACACGCGACTGGGCGTTGCTGCGATAGAGAATGGCGCACTGCTCAAGCGCTCCGCCGTTTTCCTGCCAGGTTTTAATGCGGTTGACCACAAAGCGAGCTTCATCCAGCTCGTTGAACGCGCAGTAAATTGAAATCGGCTCACCGTCGACGCCGTCGGTCCATAGCTTTTTGCCCAGACGCCCGTTGTTATTTTCAATCAGGGCGTTTGCGGCGCTCAGAATATTGCTGGTTGAACGGTAGTTCTGCTCCAGACGAATGGTTTCGGCGCCCGGGAAGTCGTTCAGGAAGCGCTGGATGTTTTCCACCTGCGCGCCGCGCCAGCCGTAAATCGACTGGTCATCATCGCCGACGATCATCACTTTGCCGGTATCGCCCGCCAGCAAGCGGATCCACGCGTACTGAATGTTGTTGGTATCCTGGAATTCGTCCACCAGGATGTTGGTGAAGCGCTCGCGGTAATGCTGAAGAATATGCGGTTTGTTGAGCCACAGCTCATGGGCGCGCAGCAGCAACTCGGCGAAATCCACCAGCCCCGCGCGGTCGCAGGCTTCCTGATAGGCTTGATAGACCTTCTGCCAGGTTTGCTCGACCGGATTACCGAAGCTCTGAATATGGTGCGGGCGTAGCCCTTCGTCTTTCTGGCTGTTGATGTACCACATCGCCTGACGCGGCGGCCACTGCTTCTCGTCAAGATTCATCGCCTTTATCAGGCGTTTAAGCAGGCGCAGCTGGTCTTCACTGTCGAGGATCTGAAAATCCTGCGGCAGATTGGCATCCATATGGTGCGCGCGCAGCAGACGGTGCGCCAGCCCGTGGAACGTGCCTACCCACATGCCGCCCTGGCTGGTGCCCATCAGCTGTGCGATACGGTGGCGCATCTCTGCCGCCGCTTTGTTGGTAAAGGTCACCGCCATGATGGAGTACGGCGAGCAGTTCTCTACGCTCTGCAGCCATGCGATGCGATGCACCAGAACACGCGTCTTACCACTGCCCGCCCCTGCCAGCACCAGCATATTGGTCCGCGTCGCGGCAACCGCGTCGCGCTGTTTGTCATTAAGGCTGTCGAGAAGGTAAGAAACGTCCATTGGCACCGCCAGAAGTCATCTGCCCGACAGCGTTTTTTCTGCCGGGCATACTGTTGATTTATACAATACTGCTGGTGATTATATCAGCGTGGTGAGGGATGCCAACCGCGAAATTTCGATGTGTGGCAACAGGCGGCTGTCGGCGGTCTGCATCAGGTCGGCCCTTTCCGGTTTGATCCAGCAGGCCTGCATTCCGCAGCGGATCGCGCCCGCCACGTCGGTGGTCAGGTCGTCGCCGACGTGCAGGATCTCGCCCAGCGGCAGATCGAGTTTTTCGGCAGCCAGATGATACATGTCGTTAAAAGGCTTCGAGCGCCCGTGCGGGCCCGCGCGCAGGACGAACTGGAAATAATCGCCCAGGCCAAACAGTTCCGGCTGCGCGTTGCCGTTGGTGATCGCCACCAGCGGCCATTTTTTGCCGAGAGCCGTCAGGGTGTCGTGCGTTTCCTGCGGCACATCGATCCGGCTGCGCCATTTGGCAAAGTTTGCCATTGAGGCTTCTGCGCCCAGCGCCGCCTCTTGTGCGTTCAGCCCGGCATTTAGCATCGCCTGCTCTACCGCACGACGACGCCATTCGGTTACGTCGTGGTAGATGTCCGGTTCGGTTTCGCGCAACGCCTGGCGTAGGCGCTGAAAATCTTTGTTTTGCAGCGTTTTTAAAGCGGGATGGTAGTTTTGCACAAACGCCAGCGACTCCTGCTCGGTGCGCAGGATCACTTCGCGGTTATCGTAAAGGGTGTCATCAAGGTCAAACGTCAGGGCAGAGATCTGACCCAGTGGGCGGTAAAAACGCATTATTTCCCCCGTTTTGCGCGTGGATGCGCCGAGTCATACACCGAAGCAAGGTGTTGAAAATCAAGATGGGTATAGATTTGAGTGGTCGATAAATTGGCGTGACCTAACAGCTCCTGAACGCCGCGCAGGTCGCCGCTGGATTCCAGCATGTGGGTGGCAAAAGAGTGGCGCAGTTTGTGTGGGTGAACGTGGCTGTTCAGCCCCTGCTTGATGCCCCATTCAGCAAAACGCTTCTGCACATTTCGCGCGGAGATCCGCTTGCCCAGCTTCGAGAGAAACAGCGCGTTCTCTTCGGCGCCAAACAGCCCGCGCAGATCGAGCCAGTGCTCAATCCATACCACTGCATTGCGGCCAATCGGTAAACGGCGCTCTTTGCTGCCTTTCCCCATCACCCACACTTCGCCGGTATCCAGATCGAGATGTTTAAGATCTAACCCCACCAGTTCCGAAAGACGTAAGCCCGCACCGTACATCACTTCCAGCATGGCGCGATCGCGTACCGCCAGCGGATCGTTAAGATCGATATCCAGCAGCCGATTCACGTCATCAACGTCGATATTTTTCGGCAGATGGCGCGGCGCTTTCGGGGTAGCGATGCCTTTCGCCGGATTGGCTTTTAGCTCGCCCTGGCTCACCAGCCAGTCGAAGAAACTGCGCAGGGCAGAGAGACGTAACGCGAGACTCGCGGGGCCTAAACCTTTGCGGCGACTGCGCACCACAAACCCGCGCACGGTCGCAGCGTCACATTGTTGCCAGCTCTTCAGGCCGGTTTCATCGGCGATCTGCATGATGGCATCAAGCTGACGCTGGTAGTTCAGCAGCGTGATCGGGCTAAGCTGTCGTTCAACGCCCAGATAGCGCAGGAAACGCACCACCAGAGGCGCAAGCAGGGAATCCGTCATACGCGCTCAATCCAGCGCTCCAGCAGCTCAGGGAGCATCAGGGCGATTTCCTGCAGCAAATGCGTGGCTTGTCCCTGCTCATAATGATGCGCGTCGCGGCTGGTGAATAACATCACGCCCAAATCGCCTTCACGCCCCATCAGGGACATGGCAACCGAGCCGATGGCCTTGGCGTCAGGAAGCACCACCAGCAGCTCAGGACCGTTCAACGGGCCGAGATAGTGATGCTCATGACCAAGACGCTGAATGCGCAGCGGTTCAAACGCCTGACGGCTTAGCGCCAGATGTGTGAAACCGGAGGGGGCACCGATGCGCCAGCGGTCGGGAAAGAGGCGAATAGTGGCGCCTGCCAGCCCAAGCTCACGCGCCCAGCGATGAAAGCGGCTGAGAAACTCGTCAAGGCTGTGCGCCGACGCGAGCCGCGCCTGCAAATGCAGCAGACGATAAAACAGGCTTTCGTTATTGCTGGCCTGTTCCATCAGCAGGGTCATGTTCTCTTCCAGCTGATCGATGTGCTTGCGCGAGCGCGCCATATGCCATTCGACCAGCGAGACGGTGTCGCGCACCGGATGCGGCACGCGCATCTGTTCGACCACGCGTGCATTGCGGATAAAAAACTCAGGATTGCGCAGCAGATAATCAACAACAGTCCGGTCGTCCAGCTCCGTTATTGCTTCCTGCAGTTCTTCCCCTGGTTGTTTCATAAATGGATAAACCCGTCGTATACATGTGCCGCCGGGCCAGTCATATACAGTGGATGACCCGGACCTTTCCAGGCGATATCAAGACGACCGCCCGGCAATTCCACGCGAACCTCTTCTGCCAGTAACCCTTGCGAGATACCCACAGCCACAGCCGCGCACGCGCCGCTGCCACAGGCCCGCGTTTCGCCCGCGCCGCGCTCATAGACGCGCAGGCGGATATGTTCACGTTTCACCACCTGCATGAAACCGATATTGGCGCGCTCAGGGAAGCGCTCATGGCTTTCCATAATCGGGCCTAAGGTTTCAACGGCAGCGACATCAACATCATCAACCTGAATCACGCAATGGGGATTGCCCATCGAGACGACGCCGCACAATACTGTCTGCTCGGCCGCACGCATAATATAGGTCTTTTCCGCTTTGATTGCCCTAAACGGGACCGCAGAAGGCTCGAAGTTGGGTTCGCCCATGTTCACGCGCACCAGCTCGTCGTCGGTGACGCTGAGCACCATGCGGCCATTGGCCGTACTGACGCGGATATCGCGCTTGTTGGTCAGCCCTTTCAGACGCACAAAGCGCGCAAAGCAGCGCGCGCCGTTGCCGCACTGGGAAACTTCACTACCGTCAGCATTAAAGATACGGTAGTGAAAATCGAGATCCGGATCGTAGGGTGGCTCAACGACCAGCAGCTGATCAAACCCCACGCCCAGATGCCTGTCCGCCAGGCGACGAATCAGCTCAGGGGAAAAAAAGACATTCTGCGTTACCGCGTCGACGACCATAAAATCGTTGCCAAGGCCATGCATTTTAGAGAACTGCATCATTTACTCCATTGCGCGGTTGAACAACTGATTGTCAGTAGTTGACCTGGCTTGGGCCACCGTTATCGCCGCGATCGTTGCTCACTGGCGTCGATGATTCAATCTGGGTTTGAACGGGTTTGGTTGGCGGCGGCGCTGTTTTATCGGCTGGCGGGAAGTAAAGCGGCCCTTTCAGACCACAGCCAGTCAGACTAAACAGTGTGATGAGAACGGCAAGCGTTCGAAAAACGTTTTTCATTATGGGTTGCCCGTAAGTTCATGCTTTCTGTTTCTATCATCGCAGGAGAAGACACAAAAGCAAGAGTTAGCCGCTTTCCTGCAACGGGAATTATTTAGCGTTATACTGCCGCCATCACGAAAAACAGGAACAAAACCATGAATGACAGTGAATTCCATCGCCTGGCCGATACCCTGTGGCAGACCATTGAAGAGCGCCTGGACGACTGGGATGGCGACAGCGATATCGATTGTGAAATCAACGGCGGCGTGCTGACGCTCAGCTTCGAAAACGGCAGTAAGATTATTATCAACCGCCAGGAGCCGCTGCACCAGGTGTGGCTGGCAACAAAACAGGGCGGCTACCATTTCGATCTGAAAGACGACCAGTGGGTGTGTGACCGTAGCGGCGAAACGTTCTGGGATCTGCTTGAGCAGGCTGCGACGCAGCAGGCGGGCGAGGACGTCAGCTTCCGTTAAGTGAATTGATACCGTTTCTTTCTGGAAACGGTATTCACAAAAACACGCTTTTCCTTTTTATTTATTTCATCGCTCCCCAGTAGAACTTCCGTTAATTAATTTAAATTCCTCTTTTATTCACACCTCATCATTACACTAAATTGATTGATTTCTTTTTGGGTCGGGCACAGAATTATTTCCGTTATTACACTGCAACTCCAAAACTTATAATCCGGCTGAATATATAATAAGGAAATGATATGTCTGACTTGGTTTATTTAACCCTAAATGGCGACCAGCAAGGATTAATTTCTGCTGGCTGTGCATCCATGAGTTCAATCGGTAATAAGGCCCAACTCGCCCATGTTGATCAAATCATGGTGTATGCGCTCAAGCATGCTCTTTCTCGCGTACAGAACGTTAATCATCAGGAGTTAAGTATTGTAAAACCCATCGATAAATCTTCTCCTCTGTTAGGAAAAGCCATAAATGATAACGAAACGCTCACTTGTGAATTCAGTGTGTACCGTACCAACCGGGCAGGTATGAATGAGCTTTACTATAAAATAAAGCTGACCAACGCCCACATTTTGCACCTGGAAACAGTCATTCCGCACAGCGTTATTGAAAACGGAGCAGAATCACAGGAAAAAGTTTCCTTCAGTTATGAATCTATCACCTGGGAGCATTTCTCAGCCGGAACCAGTGCATACAGTTTGTGGAGTGAGCGAATTTTATAATCTCAAGGAACGATAATGAATATGAATGAATGGCACACAGATCCAAACCCCTGGGACAACCACGACTCTCATCCGTTTCCCAGCATGAATCCTATGCTGGGTGATATGGCAATGCTGAATGACACGTTGATTAGTCAAAGTCACCATATCCTTTTGCTGACGCTTGAGGAAGCGCAGGAAGTGACTGACGAGATGCTTGGAAACATCGATAGCTTTTTCTCCTACCGCGCAGGGCCAGGGAATATCAAAGACGCCATGGATGGTTTTCACTTTCTCAGTCGTTTGACAACTTACTATAACCCTGCAGGGCAATTACTTATTAACTTTAAATCGCTGGGTATCAAAGCGGTTGAATACACACTCAATGGCCATAGCTACATCAAAATCACTGGTTATCCAGGCCTGCGTCGTATTTTGCAGGGGACCCGCTATGGTGCTCGCAATGTACAGATAATGGAAATGGGGATTGGAAGGCTTGGATATTTCGGTGCTATTACGGGCGGAATTAAATGTTGTATCTATTTTTCTCTTGCGTGGCGAGCGATAGAACTCATTTTTAAATCTGACTATACATTGAATGATTTTCTGGTAGATATTCCTATGGATGCGGTGAAAGCGATGGTTGCCGGAGTGGTGATTGGAGCGATTGGTGGGGGATTTATGTTAATAAGCGGATCAATATTAATTACTCCTTTTTGTATAATTGCTATAGGATTTGCTACGAACATAGGATTTAACATTATTGATGATAAATTAAATTTATCTACAAGCCTAAAAAAAGGACTCCTTACAGCGATCACAGAAAGGAATAAAATCAGTGCTTGGAACCTACAACACAACGATCATTTTTTTAGCAATTCATTCAGCCAGGGATGGTAAGAATGAAAAAAAATACAACGTTAATCTGGAAAGTGTTTATCATCAAAAAAATCGTATCCATTTTTATCATAGGAGTATTCTCTCTATTTATTATATTCAATATTAAATCAGTTCCATTACGAAGTGTTATATCATTAATTAATCGCAACGATATTATCTTCAATTATGGTATGTCAATCGCATGTTTTGGAGGATTGCCATTTGCGCTATATATTATTGGTTTTACGCTTCGTACTTTATTTCAGAAAAGAACCATAACTACAGAACGACCAACATTAGCAGGAAGTATATTTTTATTTTTTAGCATTGTTATTTTCGGAATCTTCATCATCGCATCTTATTTAGTGCCATTATGGCTGATTTTTTCTGGATATCATCCGTGCCAGGGGGCCTCACTACATGGGTACTTTGTGATTGATTTAGATTTATGTAAGAGCATTGCCCCACCATCTAGTTTTTGGTGAATCATTGCGGCGTGTCTGAAACGACTTATTAGGCGGCAGCCCGAATGCGCTACGCTTATCGGGCTTACAACGACTGAACCTTAGGCCGGATAAGCGAAGTGCATCCGGCATGGTGGCTCAGGAAAAATACTGCTGCAACAGGGGCTGATTCGCGTCCTGGTTGGCCGGCGGAGCGGGGATAACCTGGGTGCGGAACGGAATCACCTGCGCGCGGCCATCGACTTTCACAATCTGATAGAACTGCGGCAAGTTGAAGTTGATAAAGCTTGAGCCGTAGGTGAAGCGGTCGTGTGAGGACGAATAGAAGCGGCTCACGTCGCGCACCAGCTCTTCTTTACTGCCCTCGCAGTGGTGATACACCTCGGCGCGGTTGGTCTCATCCAGAATATAAATGGTAAACCCGGACTCATCGGCCGCTTCTTCGAAGAAGAACTGGATAATCCCTTCGCTGGCAAACCCATCCACCACCTGCGGCAGTTTGACGTGGTTCGTTTCCACCTGCACAGAGAGGCCGTGCAGCTTGTTGTGGGAAATCGCACCGTAGAACTCAATCGCGTTTTCCAGCTTCTGCACAGAGACGTTAAGGCGCTCAAAGAACAGGCCCCAGGTCTGGCCGGAGACGCGCAGCGCTTTGAAGCGCCCGGTTTCCTGACGCGTACTGGACAGGCGCAGTTCGATACACTCTGACACCAGCTGCTGTACGCGGGTACGAATCAGGCCACGCAGATGCTGGCTGTAGCAGAACACTTCCACGCTGTCCGGCGGCGCGGCGTCCTGGTGCATTTTGCCGAGAATGGTTTTCAGCGCTTCGATCATCGCCTGCTCGCCGTTAAAATGCAGGGTACGCACTTCGTTCCACGAGTTGCGATACAGCAGATCCACGCTGCCGACCAGGCAGTTTTGCTGCTCGCCAAAGCTAAAGACATCCAGCTTGCGGAAATCAAAATGGACCACCTGATTGCGGAAGGCCGCCGTCGGGTCGTATTCCAGGTTGACGATAATCGCCAGATGGCGAATCTCACACGGGCTGTAGAGCGCTTTTGGTGTTGGTGCTGGCAGACGCAGCGGGAAGTGGTGCGACACATCGGCAACCATTTCCTGCAATTTGGCGAGATCAACGACCTCATTGCCTTTGATAAACAGGCGCGTCCGCGATGTCAGCAGGCCGTTAAACCAGGCCCAGGCCACCAGCTTATTCAGATAGCGGTTATATTCCAGCGGCTGATGGCTGATGATCGAATCCATGCTTGGCGCACGGTTGTACAAATACCAGCCCGTGCGGTTGGCGCGGCCTGGCGGAACATAGATAAAGGTCAGATTAGGTTCTGACAGGTCCGGAGAAATCTGCGGGTTAACCAGCGTGACTTTCCCGGGCAGCGCTTCGAACGCAGCGTACAATTTACGGGTTAAAACACCGATATCCTGCGGGCTGGCGGAAACGCTGAGGTTGTTACGGCGGGCGAAGCGAATCAGATTGCGGTAGCTCTGCATCATCGCATCGAGCAGTTCGTTGTGCGCCTCACGCACCTGATCGATTTTCCAGTTGGCGCGGTTATCGAGCATAGACAAACGTTCTTCGTCCCAGCCCCACTCTTTGACTAACTGACTGACCACTTCACGACGCCAGCCAACGCATGCACGTTCGCGGCTGAGTTTTTCACAGACTTTGAGATAGAAACATCGACGCACCAGGTCGAGACGTGTGGTGTCATCAATGGCTTTCAGGTATTCGGTCACGCGTTCAAGCATCATGCAGTAGGCATCGAGGCCAAAGGAGACGATCTCTCCATCATGCAGACGCTGTTTGATATCTTTCGCCAGCAGTCGCGGCGTAGGGTATTCCCAGGAGTAGGCTTCCAGCAGCAGGGTTTTCAGCACCGCTTTATACGGGGAATCAATACTCTTATAGAGCTGCCACAGGCTCGCGCCAAAATACTCTTCGGCGGACAGGGAGCTTAAACCGCCCAGATCCAGCCATTCGTTTGGCGTCAGGACGCCCTGCGAGTAGAGCGACATGACGTAATCGTCGTAATGCTCTTCTTCTTCGCACGGTACCATATTCCACAGAATACGCTTCCCGGCGAGGCGCACGGCGCTACGGTAAAATTCGTCGAGCAGCAAAATATGCTGCGTGGAGCCACAGTCTTCACCACCGAGACTGCCGCTTTCGTTATGGCGGAAACGGTTTTCATCAATCAGGAAGAAGCTCACTTCCACGCCGAGCGACGCCGCCCAGCTCTCCAGCAGGCTGCATTTACGCTGCAGCAACTGGCGCTCGTCATTATCGAGCCAGGATTGATGGCAGACCCAGATATCGAGGTCAGAAGAACAGCTTTGCCCTACGGATGAGGTACTCCCCATGGTGTAGACGCCGGTTATCGGCAGCTCACCTTTTGGAGACACCTGCGGCGGCATGCCACGGTAGAGTTCCAGCTCGGTCAGATAGTGCTGTTGAGTTTCATCAGGCGTGAAAAGGCAAATGCCCTGGGGAACGTTACCATCGAGGTAACCTGGCATCAGCGGATGGTGATAGTGCAGTAATGTTGGCAGCAGACTGTAAACCTGTTGGAAAGCAGGTCCCATGGCAGCAAGCGCACGATCCACGCGCAATTGATTTATGGCATCCAGTCTCTGTTTCAGAGTCTCAATATAGAGGTACAAGACATATCGCCTGATGTTGCCGGACGTAGCAATCGTTCAAAAGAGCAATGATTACGAGCCCGCAGTATTTCAAAAAAGAACCGTTACCCTTTTTCGTCATCACTCAATGGTGGTAGCGACGAAAAAATGGTCTAAAACGTGATCAATTTAACACCTTGCCGATTGACCGTAAAGAAAGATGCGCTACATACAAGTGTAGCACCGTTCTGTACGTGTAAATTCCTTAATACGGCAGCGGGTGTCCTGCGCACCGCCTTGTCCCTCACCCCTTCATCGACCGTAAAACTGACATCCCAGAGTCAACAATGTTAGGATGGTCTGCGGACGATAATGACGGTAACAAGCATGTTAGACAATGTTTTGAGAATTGCCACACGCCAAAGCCCCCTTGCGCTATGGCAGGCACAATATGTTAAGCAGCGCCTCGAAGCCTGCCATTCCGGGTTGCGTGTCGAACTGGTTCCTATGGTGACGCGCGGCGATGTGATCCTTGATACGCCGCTGGCGAAAGTGGGCGGAAAAGGCCTGTTCGTCAAAGAGCTGGAAGTTGCACTGCTTGAGAACCGCGCCGATATCGCCGTCCACTCCATGAAAGATGTCCCGGTCGAATTCCCCGAGGGATTGGGCCTGGTGACGATTTGCGAGCGCGAAGATCCGCGCGATGCGTTCGTCTCAAACCACTACGCTTCTCTGGACGATTTACCCGTCGGGAGCGTAGTTGGCACGTCAAGTTTACGCCGTCAGTGTCAGCTGGCTGAGCGTCGCCCGGATCTGGTGATTCGCTCCCTGCGCGGCAATGTCGGTACGCGTCTCGGCAAACTGGATAACGGCGATTACGATGCCATTATTCTGGCGGTTGCGGGCCTGAAACGTCTGGGGCTGGAGTCTCGCGTGCGCGTTGCCCTTGCGCCAGAGCTTTCACTTCCGGCCGTCGGCCAGGGCGCGGTGGGGATTGAGTGTCGTCTTGACGACGACCGCACCCGTGCCCTGCTTGCACCGCTGAATCACGACGAAACCGAGATTCGTGTCAAAGCCGAGCGCGCCATGAATACCCGCCTTGAAGGCGGCTGTCAGGTGCCGATTGGCAGCTATGCTGAATTCATTGACGGTGAACTGTGGCTGCGTGCGCTGGTTGGCGCACCGGACGGTTCACAGATGGTGCGTGGCGAACGCCGCGGACTGGCGCAAGACGCCGAAGCGCTCGGCATCTCGCTTGCAGAAGAACTGCTGAATAACGGCGCTCGCGAAATTCTGGCAGACGTCTACAACGGAGAGCCACCAGCATGAATATTCTCGTCACCCGCCCTTCTCCCGCAGGAGAGCAGTTAGTGAGCCGTCTGCGCGCACTGGGGCAGGTGGCATGGAGTTTTCCGCTGATTGAGTTCTCCCCTGGCCGGCAGCTCTCTGCGCTCGCCGACCATCTGCACGCATTGAATGAAGGCGATTTGGTTTTCGCCTTATCACAACATGCCGTGGAATTTGCACACGCCCAACTGCAGCAAGAGAAACAGCACTGGCCGACTGCGCCGCGCTATTTCGCCATTGGACGCACCACCGCCCTGGCCCTGCATGCGGTCAGCGGAATTGACGTCCAATACCCGTTAGATCGGGAAATCAGCGAAATCTTGCTACAATTACCTGAATTACAAACTGTTGCGGGAAAGCGTGCGCTGATTTTACGTGGAAACGGTGGCCGAGAACTGCTGGGCGAAACCTTAAGCGCCCGTGGGGCTGACGTCACGTTCTGCGAATGCTACCAGCGCTGTGCAAAATATTATGACGGCGCGCAGGAAGCGATGCGCTGGCACACGCGCGGCGTGGATACCATCGTCATCACCAGCGGCGAAATGCTACAGCAGCTCTGGTCGCTCATTCCGCAATGGTATCGTGAAAACTGGTTACTCCGCTGTCGGCTTCTTGTCGTCAGTGAGCGTCTGGCGAACCTCGCCCGGGAACTGGGCTGGCAAGATATTCGGATCGCTGATAACGCCGACAACGATGCGCTGCTGCGCGCATTACAATAACTCTCATAATGGGAAGCCATAATGACGGAACAAGAAAAATCCTCCGCCGTGGTTGAAGAGACCAGGGAGACTGTGGCCACCCCGCCGCAGCCAGAAAAGACTGAACACACTGTTGAGAAAAAAAACGGCAGCAATAAAACCAGCCTGGCGCTGAGCGCGATAGCTATCGCCATTGCCCTGGCGGCCGGTGTCGGTTTATACGGTCTGGTAAAAAAACAGGCCACCAACCAGACGGTCACCAGTGATGCGCTGGTGAACCAAATCACCGTCCTGCAAAAAGCGCAGGAGACACAGAAAGCGGAGCTGGAAGGCGTTATTAAGCAGCAGTCTACGCAGCTGGCCGAAGCCAACTCTCGCCAGGAAGAGCTGACGAAACAGCTCGGCGAAGTGCAGCAAAAAGTGGCGACCATTTCCGGCACCGATGCCAAAACCTGGCTGCTCTCTCAGGCCGATTTCCTGGTCAAACTGGCCGGACGTAAGCTGTGGAGCGATCAGGATGTCACCACCGCCGCCGCGCTGCTGAAAAGCGCCGACGCCAGCCTGGCCGACATGAACGACCCGAGCCTGATCGCCGCGCGTCGCGCCATTACCGAAGATATCGCCAGCCTGGGTGCCGTTTCGCAGGTCGATTACGACGGCATCATTCTCAAGGTCAATCAGCTGTCGAATTCGATTGATAACCTGCGCCTCGCGGATAACAACGACGACGACTCCCCGATGGATTCCGACGGCACGGAGCTGTCCAGCTCCCTGAGCGAGTGGCGTATCAATCTGCAAAAAAGCTGGCAGAACTTTATGGACAGCTTTATCACCGTCCGCCGCCGCGACGAAACCGCTGTTCCGCTGTTAGCGCCGAATCAGGATGTCTATCTGCGCGAAAACATCCGCTCCCGACTGCTGGTTGCGGCGCAGGCCGTCCCGCGTCATCAGGAAGAGACCTACAAGCAGGCGCTGGATAATGTTTCAACGTGGGTACGTGCTTACTACGATACCAGCGATGCCACGACGACCGCGTTCCTGGACGATGTTGATAAGCTCAGCCAGCAAAATATCACCATGAATGTCCCGGACAAACTCGAAAGCCAGCCGATTCTGGAAAAACTGATGCAAACCCGCGTGCGCAACCTGCTGGCCCAGCCTGGCGTTGCAGCGCAGCCGGATGCAGCAGCCCCTGCGCCAGCCCCTGAAAGCGCACCTCAAGGAGAGTGATCATGTTAAAAGTCTTATTACTCTTCTTATTGTTGATCGCCGGGATCGTCCTTGGGCCGCTGATTGCTGGCCATCAGGGCTATGTGCTGATCCAGACCGATAACTACAACATTGAAACCAGCGTGACGGGTCTGGTGATCATCGCGATCCTCACCATGGTGGTGTTGTTTGCGATCGAATGGATCCTGCGCCGCATCTTCCGTACCGGTGCGCACACCCGTGGCTGGTTCGTTGGTCGCAAACGCCGCCGCGCGCGCAAACAGACTGAACAGGCTTTGCTTAAACTGGCCGAAGGCGATTATCAGCAGGTTGAAAAGCTGATGTCGAAAAACGCCGACCATGCCGAGCAGCCGGTGGTGAACTATCTGTTAGCCGCCGAAGCGGCCCAGCAGCGTGGGGATGAAACGCGTGCGAATCAGCATCTGGAGCGCGCATCTGAGCTGGCATCGAATGATCAGATCCCAGTAGAAATTACCCGCGTGCGCATCCAGCTGGCACGCAATGAGAATCACGCCGCGCGTCATGGCGTTGACCGTCTGCTTGAGATCACCCCGCGCCATCCGGAAGTGCTGCGTCTTGCCGAGCAGGCTTATATCCGCACCGGCGCCTGGGGTTCACTGCTGGATATCATCCCGTCGATGGCGAAAGCCAACGTGGGCGATGATGAGCATCGTGATGAGCTGCAGCGCCAGGCGTGGATTGGTCTGATGGATCAGGCGCGAGCCGATCTGGGTAGCGATGGGCTGAAAACCTGGTGGAAAAATCAGAGCCGCAAAACGCGCCAGCAAGTTCCGCTGCAGGTGGCGATGGCCGAACATCTCATCGAATGTGACGATCATGACACAGCGCAGGAGATCATCCTTGATGGCCTGAAACGCCAGTATGATGACCGTCTGGTGATGGTGATCCCACGTCTTAAAACCAACAATCCTGAGCAGATGGAAAAGATGCTGCGCCAGCAGATCAAAACCGTGGGTGACCGCCCGCTGCTGTGGAGTACGCTGGGCCAGTCGCTGATGAAACACGGCGAATGGCAGGAGGCAAGTCTCGCCTTCCGCGCAGCGCTGAAACAGCGCCCGGATGCGTTTGACTACGCCTGGCTGGCCGATACGCTGGACAAACAGCACAAGCCGGAAGAAGCCGCTGCCATGCGTCGCGATGGCCTGCTGTTAACGTTGCAGAACAACGGTCAGTAAGCTTAAGCACTGCGAATCAGGAGGCCCATGGGCCTCCTTTTTTATTGCCGCAATCCTGAGGATCGCCCATAAAAAAACGCCTGCTATAAAAGCAGGCGTTAAACAGGTCTGTTTGACAACATATTTGGTGCTTCACTCAACGTTGTGTCCATGGTGTCTGATGAGGCCGAAGCGACATCTGTCTGTGGACGATAAGCACCTTAAATGGCTCTGCGTCATTCCTGAGTTTATGAGGCACTAAGGCGAACATAAGAGATGGAATGAGCATCTACGCGTATATTATTGCACGTTACGTGCCAGGGTTACAAAAAGAACTTTTACATTTCGCAACATGATAAGAAGAAAGGAATTTTTATTTTGATGGGGTATTCAGAACAGCTGAAAAGGACCAAAATTTGGCGCAAGTGTCTCCTGAGAGCGACATAATTATCGCTAAAGAAGAATAGTCATATAAAACAGTGAATTAGCTGTCTCTGAATCGCGACAAACTGAATTAACGTTGTCGGGAAATGACAACAGAGGAATAAACGACGGAAAACAAAAAACCCCGCCGAAGCGGGGTTCAAAATTGGTCGGCGAGAGAGGATTCGAACCTCCGACCCACTGGTCCCAAACCAGTTGCGCTACCAAGCTGCGCTACTCGCCGATGTACTGCTTTTTTGAATTTTTAGTTCAATTCGTTAAGT
>NZ_SDDX01000033.1 GCF_004115925.1 Lelliottia nimipressuralis | reverse complement strand
GGCAATTGCCGGGTTTTTTGTTTCTGTATTACATACGCTCGACGGTTTCGATCCCGAGAGTATCCAGCCCCAGCTTCAGCGTCTTCGCGGTCAGCTGCGCCAGTTTCAGACGGCTGTTGCGGATCGCTTCACTTTCGGCGGAGAGGATAGGGCAGTGCTCATAGAAGCCTGAGAACAGGCCCGCCAGATCGTACAGGTATGCACACATGACGTGCGGTGTGCCTTCACGGGCAACCACCGCCAGCGTCTCTTCAAACTGCAGCAGACGGGCAGCCAGCTGCGCTTCGCGATCTTCATTGATAACCACGGTCGCATTTGCCAGCGCGCTTTCATCAATGTCGGCTTTACGGAACACAGACAGTACACGGGTGTAAGCATACTGCATGTATGGCGCCGTGTTGCCTTCAAAGGCCAGCATGTTGTCCCAGTCGAAGATGTAATCGGTGGTACGGTTTTTGGACAGATCCGCGTATTTCACCGCGCCGATACCGACGGCAGTCGCCAGTTTTTCCAGCTCGTCGGCTGGCATATCCGGGTTCTTCTCGGCCACCAGACGGCGGGCGCGTTCCAGCGCTTCATCCAGCAGATCGGAGAGTTTAACGGTCCCCCCGGCGCGGGTTTTGAACGGCTTGCCGTCTTTACCCAGCATCATGCCGAACATGTGGTGTTCCAGCGGAACCGAATCAGGCACATAACCGGCTTTACGCACGATGGTCCACGCCTGCATCAGGTGCTGGTGCTGACGGGAATCGATGTAGTACAGCACGCGATCCGCATGCAGCGTTTCGTAACGGTATTTCGCACAGGCGATATCCGTTGTGGTGTAGAGATAGCCGCCATCCTTTTTCTGGATGATCACGCCCATCGGTTCGCCTTCCTTGTTTTTATACTCATCAAGGAACACAACCGTTGCGCCTTCGCTCTCGACCGCCAGATTTTTGGCTTTCAGATCGGCCACGATGCCCGGCAGCATGGGGTTATAAAGGCTTTCGCCCATCACGTCGTCGCGGGTCAGGGTGACGTTCAGACGGTCATAGGTGATCTGGTTTTGGGACATAGTAATGTCAACCAGCTTGCGCCACATTTCGCGGAAGTAGGCGTCGCCGCCCTGGAGTTTCACCACATAGCTACGTGCGCGCTCGGCGAAAGCTTCATCTTCGTCGTAATGTTTTTTGGCTTCACGGTAGAAACCTTCCAGATCCGCCAGCGCCATTTCGCCCGCATTTTCCTGCTGCTGCTTTTCAAGGTAGGCAATCAGCATTCCGAACTGGGTACCCCAGTCGCCAACGTGGTTCGCGCGAATCACTTTATGGCCCAGGAACTCCAGGGTGCGCACAGCGGCATCGCCGATGATGGTGGAGCGCAGGTGACCGACGTGCATCTCTTTTGCCACGTTTGGCGCAGAGTAATCGACAACGATGGTTTGTGCTTGCGGCTGAGTTACACCCAGACGGTCAGATTTCAGCGCCGCGTCAATGTGACCGGCGAGGAAGGCCGGATCGAGGAAAATGTTGATAAAGCCTGGACCTGCAATCTCAACCTTGTTGGCAATGCCGTTGAGGTCCAGATGAGTCAGTACCAGCTCAGCGAGTTGTCGCGGCGGCATGCCCAGTTTTTTAGCCACTGCCATCACGCCATTAGCCTGATAGTCGCCAAACTGTACTTTTGCTGACTGACGAACCTGCGGTTCGCAATCCGCAGGCGCACCTGCGGCAATCAGTGCCTGACTGACTTTTTCGGAGAGAAGAGCCTGAATATTCACCTGGATACCTTACTTTTTTGCTGCGGGGGAGTTGCAACCCGCACCAGTTTGAGAATTTAGGGCCGAAGTATACTGCAAATGCCCTCTGGCGTCAGCATTGCGCAGGCTGAAGAGCGCTCAGAAAACAGGCGATGAAATAGTGCATAAGCATGCAGCCGGAAAATCGTGAAATCTGCGGTTGGTTGCAGGCATCCAACAGAGTAAATTAGCGGCTTTGCGACAGGATAAGAGAACCGCTGATGACGAACTGGCACTCCATTGATGAACTGCATGATATTTCCGCAGATTTACCGCGTTTCACCCAGGCGTTCACAGAACTTGCCACCCGTCTGGGGCTGGATATTGCCCCGCTCGACGCCGATCACATTTCCCTGCGCTGCCATCAGAATGCGACGGCGGAGCGCTGGCGTCGTGGATTTGAGCAGTGCGGTGAGCTGCTGTCCGAAAACGTGATCAACGGGCGTCCCATTTGTCTGTTTAAACTCCATCAGCCGGTCTGCGTGGCACACTGGCAGTTCAGCGTGGTCGAATTACCCTGGCCGGGCGAAAAACGCTATCCGATTGAGGGCTGGGAGCACATCGAAATCGTGCTGCCGGGCGATCCTGAAACCCTGAATGCGCGCGCACTGGCGCTGCTGTCTGACGACGGCCTGAGCCAGCCGGGTATTTTCGTGAAAACCAGCTCACCTAAAGGGGAGCGCGAACGTCTGCCAAATCCGACGCTGGCGGTCACCGACGGCAAAGTGACGGTGAAATTCCATCCCTGGACGATCGAGCAAATTGTCGCCAGCGAAGAGTAAGCCGCAAAAGAGTGTGAACTCACGCTAAGTCCGCCCTCGGGCGGCGTGGCATGATGGTCTATTACCGTGGATTTTAGGAGGAAGTGTGGCGCTACTGGAGATCTGTTGTTACAGCATGGAGTGTGCTGTGACTGCGCAACAAAACGGGGCCGATCGCGTTGAACTGTGCGCGGCACCGAAAGAGGGCGGATTAACCCCGTCATACGGTGTGCTGAAGTCCGTTCGCGAGGCGGTGACGATCCCCGTTCACCCCATCATTCGCCCACGCGGCGGTGATTTTTGTTATTCGGCGGGTGAGTTTGACGCCATGCTGGAAGACGTCGTCCGGGTTCGCGAGCTGGGCTTCCCTGGTCTGGTGATCGGTTTGCTTGATGAAGACGCAAATGTCGATATGCCGCGTATGCGACAGATTATGGCGGCAGCAAAAGGGATGGCGGTGACTTTCCATCGCGCGTTTGATATGTGTAAAAATCCCATTCAAGCTTTTGAAAAATTAGCAGAATTGGGCGTTGCACGTATCCTGACATCCGGCCAGCAATCAACGGCGGAAAAAGGACTGCAATTAATTATGGAACTAAAAGGGCATTCCGGTGTTCCAATAATAATGGCAGGTGCTGGTGTTCGAGCCAGCAATCTGAAAACGTTTTTAAACGCAGGGGTAGAAGAGCTTCACAGCTCAGCAGGCAAGTGGACGCCTTCGCCTATGCGATATCGCAATACAGGATTGTCAATGTCGACAGATGCCGAAGCGGATGAGTACTCCCGCTACAGCGTAGATGGAGAGTCGGTTGCGGTAATGAAATCCATGATTGACCAGTTTCACGTGTAGCAACGATTTTTACCGCGCATCATGTCGCCCAATATGATGCTTGCTTGTACCAGGCCCCTGCAATTTCAACAGGGGCCTTTTTTTCACTTTTATATTTTAAGCCCAGCGGCGCTGCCGGGCCTTGAACTGTGTCTTGAGGAAAGGTAGTGCACCTGTTTCGCCAGGGACATTACGGCTTCGTTGCGATCAAGACTGCACGCATCGGCGCGGGATACCCTTCGATGGTTTTGCTGCTGTCGTTCGGGTCGAGGAATTCTGCCAGCGACTCGGTGGTCAGCCATTCTGTGCGACGCTGCTCTTCGGTGGAGGTCACGCACACATCCACAATGCGGATATCGACAAAGCCACACTTCGCCAGCCAGTTCTTCAGCGCCAGCGCGGATGGAATGAAATAGACGTTACGCATCTGCGCGTAGCGATCGCCCGGCACCAGTACTGCGTTTTCGTCACCCTCGATTACCAGCGTCTCCAGCACCAGTTCGCCACCGCTGACCAGCTGATCTTTCAGCTGCCACAGATGCTCCAGCGGCGAGCGGCGGTGATACAGCACGCCCATCGAGAAGACGGTATCAAACGCGTTCAGGGCAGGGAGTTGCTCAATGCCCAGCGGCAGAACGTGCGCGCGCTGATCGTTGCCCAGCAATTTGCGCACCGCTTCAAACTGACACAGAAACAGCTGCATCGGATCGATACCGACCGCCAGATGTGCCCCCGCGCCAATCATGCGCCACAGGTGATAGCCACTCCCGCAGCCCACATCCAGAATAGTGCGACCGGTCAAATCAGACAGATGGGGCAGAACGCGATCCCACTTCCAGTCGGAACGCCATTCGGTATTAATGTTCAGACCATAAAGGGAGAAGGGGCCTTTACGCCATGGCATCAGATTACGCAACAGCTTTTCAAGACGCAGCAGCTGGCCTTCGCTCAATGGCTCGGCGCTTTCAGCTGTCACGCTGTGCAGCAGATCCAGTTTGTAGGGCGTCATGTCCGGCAAAAACTCAACGGCATTGCTCCACTGCTTAAACTGACCGTGCAGGGAGTCGCGCTGCCAGGCGGCCACCTGCGCAGGCAGGGTTTCCAGCCAGTGGGAAAGATGGTTTTTGGCGATAAGCTGATAAAAATTACTGAAGTCGATCATGCGTTGTCCCCTTTCAGTGCCACCAGGGAACCAAAGTTAAAGCACTGGAACCACAGCTCGCTGTGCTCAAAACCGGCGTCATGCAGGCGCGCTTTGTGTGCTTCGACGGAGTCGGTGAGCATTACATTTTCCAGCATGCTGCGCTTTTGACTGATTTCCAGCTCGCTATAGCCGTTAGCGCGTTTAAAGTCGTGATGCATGTTAAACAGCAGCTCGCCGACCTTCGCGTCTTCAAAACTGAATTTTTCCGACAACACCAGCGCGCCGCCGGGATTCAGCCCCTTGTAAATTTTGTCCAGCAACAACTGGCGATCTTCGGGCACAAGGAACTGCAGGGTAAAATTCAGTACCACCATGGAGGCGTTTTCGATCTCGATATCGCGGATATCGCCTTCGATGACGTCGACAGGCGTGGGCGCTTTATAGGCATCAAGATGACGACGGCAGCGTTCCACCATCGCGGGGGAGTTATCGACGGCAACGATTTTGCAGCCTTCGTGATGCACATTACGGCGAACGGACAGCGTCGCGGCGCCCAGTGAACAACCCAGGTCATAGACCTGCGTACCGGGTTGAACGAAGCGTTCAGCCAGCATGCCGATCATAGAGATAATATTGGAATAACCTGGAACAGAGCGCTGGATCATATCCGGGAAGACTTCGGCTACCCGTTCATCAAAGGTCCAGTCGCCCAGACTGGCGATAGGCGCGGAAAAAAGCGTGTCGCGATCAGACATAACGTAAAAATCCGGGAAAAATAAAGTGGCGTATTGTGCGCTAATGGAAAGAGAAAACCAACTCCCACGGCATATACCAAAGGTTAGCCAGCACCATCAGCAAAAGCGAACACCAGGTTGCGCTCATGCCGGAACGACGCCAGCGGAACAGGCGGTGGTGAAAACCGTAATAATGCATCAGGCGTCCGGCAATCAGCAGCAAGCCGCAGACGTGAACCATCCAGGTTTCCGCGCCGTCCATCTCCATTAAGAGCAGCAGGATCAGTGCAATGGGGATATATTCCACCGCATTACCATGAATGCGGATGGCGCTTTGTAACTCTGAAAACCCACCGTCACCGTAAGAGACGCGGTACTGCATTCTCAGGCGCACAACATCAAACGAAAACTTAATCAGTAATAATGCACCTAACACCGCGTACAGTGCGCTGACCATACAAACTCCCTGTTTTTGGCAGATGGCACTTCTATGATAGGGGCTGATGTCAGAAAAGAGAAGATTGTTGTGGGATGGAAGGCGCAGGGCCGACGGACGGAACCGCAGCCAGCAAGGCTTGCCAAAGAACATCGACCAGTTCAGGCGCCTGGGCGATATCCGGCGTATGCAGGAAAAGATAGGGCGTCGTCGTTTGCTCCCACTTTGGCAACGTTTGCAGCCACACGGCGAACATCTCGCGATTTTGCTGCATGTTGTCGCTACCGATAAACCGCACCATCGGGTTGTTCGCCGTGACCACCGCATGCACCGGCACTTTCGGTTTTTTGCGCTGGGCATCGATTATGGCTTCGCTGTGCGGGACGGCGCTATGAACAGGGCGGCTGTCGAGGATCACCCGATTCACACTGCGCGCGTGCAGCCCACGATTAAGGGTTTTTTCCGCCTCGCCTTTGCTGAAAAATTCCGGATGACGGACTTCCACACCGTAGGTGAATTCGCGCGGCAGAGCGTCGAGAAAATGCCACAGCGCAGGCAGATCGCGCGGGCCGAAGGTGGCCGGGAGTTGCAGCCAGTACTGACCGATGCGGTTGTCCAGCGGCGACATCCGCTCGAAAAACTCTTCGGTTAAATCCCCGCACTGGCGCAGCGCTGCCTGGTGAGAAATGGTGGCCGGGAATTTAAAGCAAAAGCGGAAATCGTCGGTGGTCTGCTCGCGCCAGCGCGCGACGATTTCCGCGCGGGGCAGGGCGTACAGCGTGGTATTGCCCTCCACGCAGTTAAAATGGCGGGCATACTCTTCAAGGCTGGTAATGCCAAGGCGCACCCATTTCGGGTGCGACCATTGGGGAAGACCCAGATAGATCATAACGCGTGTAAAATCTCGTCGGTGCTGCGCACGCGACCAATACGCGGGAAGATATGGGTCATGCTGCCCTGATGCTGATCCGCGGAAGCAGCACTGCATGCGTCTTCTGCAATGACCAGGTTAAAGCCCAGTTCCCATGCGTTACGCGCGGTGGATTCCACGCCGATGTTCGTGGAAATACCGCACAGGATAATGGTGTCGATCCCGCGACGGCGTAGCTGCAGCTCCAGATCGGTGCCGTAAAACGCGCCCCACTGGCGTTTGGTGACTTCGATATCGCTATCCTGTTTGCCAAGCGTTTCAGGGTAGGTCCACCAGTTTGCAGGCAGCGCGGCGGCAGGGGCTGTGGCATCCACAGGCTGTTTCAGCGCTTCGGCGAAGTCGGCTGACCAGCCAACGCGCACCATCACCACCGGCGATCCGTTGGCGCGATATTTATCCGCAAGACGGGCGCTGCGGCTGACTACATCTGCCGCGGTATGCGGGCCACCGGCGAACGGCAGGATACCTTCCTGTAAATCGATCACGACAAGCGCGGTTTTGGTGGCATCAAGTGTTAACATCGTTACTCCAGTCAAAAATTAGCGTCCGTTACACCTTACGATGATAAAGGCAGGTCAGATCGGACAATTTTGTTAATTTTTGTGAGAATGCGCAATAAGAGCGCAGCAATCGCGCGTCTGGCAAGCTTCTCTCTTATCGTACGGCGGAATTTCCAGTATAATAGCCGCCTTTTTTCATCCAGTTGTGACATACAGAAAGCTGCGACATAGTAGCCTGTAAATCAGGCGACATTTAGCCTGCGGCTAAATTAAGGGATATCTCATGCGTACAGAATATTGCGGGCAGTTGCGTCAGTCCCACGTTGGACAGCAGGTGACCCTGTGTGGTTGGGTCAACCGCCGTCGTGATCTTGGTAGCCTTATCTTCATCGATTTGCGTGACCGTGAAGGCATCGTGCAGGTGTTCTTCGATCCGGATCGTGCGGACGCGTTAAAGCTGGCCTCCGAACTGCGTAATGAGTTCTGCATCCAGGTCACCGGCACCGTGCGTGCGCGTGACGAAAAAAATATTAACGCCGATATGGCGACGGGCGCCATTGAAGTGCTGGCGTCCGACCTGACTATCATCAACCGTTCAGAATCGCTGCCGCTTGACTCCAACCACGTCAACACTGAAGAAGCGCGTCTGAAATATCGCTATCTGGATCTGCGTCGCCCGGAAATGGCTCAGCGCCTGAAAACCCGTGCGAAGATCACAAGCCTGGTGCGTCGTTTCATGGACGACCACGGTTTCCTCGATATCGAAACCCCGATGCTGACCAAAGCCACGCCGGAAGGCGCGCGCGATTACCTGGTTCCGTCTCGCGTACATAAAGGCAAATTCTACGCGCTGCCACAGTCTCCTCAGCTGTTCAAACAGCTGCTGATGATGTCTGGCTTCGATCGCTACTATCAGATCGTTAAATGCTTCCGCGACGAAGACCTGCGCGCTGACCGTCAGCCTGAATTCACCCAGATCGACGTCGAGACCTCCTTCATGACCGCACCTCAGGTGCGCGAAATTATGGAAGCGCTGGTTCGTGGTCTGTGGCAGGACGTGAAGGGCGTGGATCTGGGCGAGTTCCCGATCATGACCTTCGCAGAAGCAGAACGTCGCTACGGTTCTGACAAACCAGACCTGCGTAACCCGATGGAGCTGGTGGACGTCGCGGACCTGCTGAAAGCGGTTGAGTTTGCGGTCTTCTCTGGCCCGGCTAACGATCCGAAAGGCCGTGTGGCTGCCCTGCGTGTTCCAGGTGGCGCACAGCTCAGCCGTAAACAAATTGATGACTACGGCAATTTCGTGAAAATCTACGGCGCGAAAGGCCTGGCTTATATTAAAGTCACCGAACGTGCGAAAGGCATCGAAGGCATCACCAGCCCTGTTGCGAAATTCCTGAACGCTGAGATCGTAGAAGCAATCCTTGAGCGCACCGGCGCGCAGGATGGCGACATGATCTTCTTCGGCGCGGACAACAAAAAAGTGGTGGCCGATGCGCTCGGTGCACTGCGTCTCAAACTGGGTAAAGATCTGAACCTGACTGACGAAGCCAAATGGGCTCCGCTGTGGGTGATCGACTTCCCAATGTTTGAAGATGACGGTGAAGGCGGCCTGACGGCGATGCACCACCCGTTCACCGCACCGAAAGACATGACGGCGAGCGAGCTGAACGCGGCACCGGAAGACGCAGTGGCCAACGCCTACGATATGGTAATCAACGGTTACGAAGTGGGCGGCGGTTCCGTACGTATCCACAGCGGCGAAATGCAGCAGACCGTATTCGGCATTCTGGGCATTAACGAGCAAGAGCAGCGCGAGAAGTTCGGCTTCCTGCTCGATGCCCTGAAGTACGGCACTCCACCGCACGCAGGCCTGGCGTTTGGTCTGGATCGTCTGACCATGCTGCTGACCGGTACTGATAACATTCGTGATGTGATTGCCTTCCCGAAAACCACCGCCGCTGCGTGTCTGATGACCGAAGCGCCAAGCTTTGCTAACCCGGCCTCTTTGTCTGAGCTGGGTATCGAAGTGGTGAAAAAGGAAGAGAAAAACTGATATGGCATATAAGCGTCCCGTTTCTGTTCTGGTGGTCATTTATGCAGAAGACACGAAGCGGGTGCTGATGTTGCAGCGTCGCGACGATCCCGATTTCTGGCAGTCGGTTACCGGCAGTCTGGAAGAGGGTGAAACCGCGTCGCAGGCCGCCGCGCGCGAAGTAAATGAAGAGGTCACCATTAATGTTGCTCAGGAGCAACTGACCCTGAAGGACTGTCAGCGCACGGTGGATTTTGAAATTTTTAGCCATTTACGTCATCGCTATGCGCCGGGAATTGAGCGCAATACGGAATCGTGGTTCTGTCTTGCGCTCCCCCATGAACGGCAGATCGAGTTCACCGAGCATTTGACCTACCGCTGGGTTGATGCGGCCGAAGCGGCTGCCTTAACCAAGTCGTGGAGCAACCGGCAGGCGATTGAAGAATTTGTAATTCATGCCGTCTGAATTGACGGTTTATTGGAGATATTTTTATGGCAGGTCATAGTAAGTGGGCCAACACCAAACACCGTAAAGCGGCACAGGATGCCAAACGCGGTAAAATTTTCACCAAAATCATTCGCGAGCTGGTTACTGCAGCCCGTCTGGGCGGCGGCGACGCGGGTTCTAACCCACGTCTGCGCGCAGCGATTGATAAAGCACTGTCAAACAACATGACGCGTGACACCCTGAACCGTGCAATCGCACGTGGCGTGGGCGGCGATGACGACGCGAACATGGAAACTATCATTTATGAAGGTTACGGCCCTGGTGGTACTGCGGTCATGGTTGAATGTCTGTCCGACAACCGCAACCGTACCGTGGCTGAAGTGCGCCATGCGTTCACCAAAACCGGTGGCAACCTGGGTACTGACGGTTCCGTGGCATACCTGTTCAGCAAGAAAGGGGTGATCTCTTTCGAAGCGGGCGACGAAGACGCGATCATGGAAGCTGCGCTGGAAGCCGGTGCTGAAGACGTTGTGACCTTCGACGACGGTGCGATTGACGTTTACACCGCGTGGGAAGAGATGGGCGCAGTGCGTGATGCGCTCGAAGCTGCCGGTCTGAAAGCCGACAACGCGGAAGTGTCGATGATTCCATCGACCAAAGCAGACATGGATGCAGAAACTGCACCAAAACTGCTGCGTCTGATCGACATGCTCGAAGACTGCGATGACGTTCAGGAAGTTTATCATAACGGTGAGATCTCTGATGAGGTCGCAGCGACGCTCTAATGAGCGCGTTTGAACCTCTAACCGGAGACGCGTGATGTCGATTATTCTCGGTATAGACCCCGGCTCACGCATTACCGGTTACGGCGTTATCCGCCAGGTGGGTCGCCAGTTGACCTACCTGGGCAGCGGCTGTATTCGCACCAAAGTTGATGATTTACCGTCGCGTCTGAAATTAATTTACGCAGGCGTGTCGGAAATCATTACCCAGTTTCAGCCCGACTTTTTTGCCATCGAGCAGGTCTTTATGGCGAAAAATGCTGACTCGGCGTTAAAACTGGGCCAGGCACGCGGTGTGGCGATTGTCGCGGCGGTGAACCAGGATTTACCGGTGTTCGAATACGCCGCGCGTCAGGTTAAACAGACGGTGGTGGGCATTGGTAGCGCGGAGAAAAGTCAGGTGCAGCACATGGTGCGGACCTTGCTTAAGCTCCCGGCAAACCCACAGGCGGATGCCGCCGATGCGCTGGCCATTGCGATAACGCACTGCCATGTGAGCCAAAACGCCATGCAGATGAGCGAATCGAGGCTCAATCTTGCGCGAGGTCGGTTACGATAATCACAAATCAGGCTGGATAAACATCCAGCCTTTTTTTATGATGGCGGAAGTTAATTTAGCATCTCACGCAGGAGCATCATGTGATTGGCAGACTCAGAGGCATCATCATTGAAAAACAACCCCCGTTAGTTCTGCTGGAAGCGGGAGGCGTGGGGTATGAAGTCCATATGCCGATGACCTGTTTCTATGAACTTCCGGAGTCCGGCAAAGAGGCGATTGTCTTTACCCAGTTCGTGGTGCGTGAAGATGCCCAGCTTCTGTATGGCTTTAATAATAAGCAGGAACGCATGCTGTTCCGCGAGCTGATTAAAACCAATGGCGTGGGGCCAAAGCTTGCGCTGGCGATTCTGTCCGGCATGTCGGCGCAACAGTTTGTGAATGCCGTTGAGCGCGAAGATCCCGCTGCGCTGGTCAAGCTGCCAGGCATCGGCAAAAAAACCGCTGAACGTCTGATTGTGGAAATGAAAGACCGCTTTAAAGGGCTGCACGGGGATCTGTTTACGCCAGCGTCCGATCTGGTGCTGACGTCACCGAACGGTCCGACGGATGACGACGCAGAGCAAGAAGCGGTGGCTGCGCTGGTGGCGCTGGGCTATAAACCACAGGAAGCCAGCCGGATGGTGAGTAAAATCGCCAAACCGGATGCCAGCAGTGAAACCCTGATTCGTGAAGCGCTCCGCGCGGCATTGTGAGGTAGAGGATGATTGAAGCAGACCGCCTGATTTCGGCAGCCAGCAATGTTCCAGAGGATGTGGTGGATCGCGCGATCGTCCGAAACTGCTGGAGGAGTACATCGGCCAGCCGCAGGTTCGCTCACAGATGGAAATTTTTATCCAGGCGGCGAAACTGCGCGGGGATGCGCTCGATCATCTGCTGATTTTTGGCCCTCCTGGTCTCGGTAAAACGACGCTTGCCAATATCGTGGCGAATGAAATGGGCGTGAACCTGCGCACCACGTCAGGCCCGGTACTGGAGAAAGCGGGCGATCTGGCGGCGATGCTGACCAACCTTGAGCCGCACGACGTGCTGTTTATCGATGAGATCCACCGCCTGTCTCCGGTAGTGGAAGAGGTGCTTTATCCGGCGATGGAAGACTATCAGCTGGATATCATGATCGGCGAAGGTCCGGCCGCGCGCTCAATTAAAATCGATCTGCCGCCCTTTACCCTGATTGGCGCCACCACGCGTGCCGGGTCACTCACGTCACCCCTTCGCGATCGCTTCGGAATTGTGCAGCGCCTCGAGTTCTATCAGGTCGCGGATCTGCAGTACATCGTTGGCCGCAGCGCGCGCTTTATGGGGCTTGAATTGAGCGATGAGGGGGCCTTTGAAGTAGCCAAGCGTTCGCGCGGTACACCACGCATCGCTAACCGTCTGCTGCGCCGTGTGCGTGACTTTGCGGAAGTGAAGCACGATGGCACCATTTCGCTGGATATCGCCTCGCAGGCGCTGGATATGCTTAACGTCGATGCTGAAGGGTTTGACTATATGGACCGCAAGCTGCTGCTCGCGATTCTGGATAAATTCTTTGGCGGGCCGGTTGGGCTGGATAACCTCGCCGCAGCGATTGGCGAAGAGCGTGAAACCATCGAAGACGTGCTGGAACCCTATCTGATTCAGCAGGGCTTTTTGCAACGCACTCCGCGCGGGCGAATGGCGACGGTACGGGCGTGGAATCACTTCGGGATAACGCCACCGGAAATGCCGTAGTACGCGACCGGGTTAAGTGCCGGATAGCGCCAGGCGTGATTCGCCCTAGAACGATTCTGATGTTTCCCCGGTAAGCGCAGCGCGCCACCGGGGGAAATGTTCAGCTGGCCGGTTTCTTCATCATACTGAAGATAAACATCAGCGCCGCACACAGCACCACCGACGGGCCGGCTGGCGTGTCGTAAAACGCCGAGAAGGTGAGCCCGCCTGTGACGGCAATAATGCCGACAACTACCGCCACACCCGCCATCTGTTCAGGCGTACGGGCAAAACGGCGTGCAGTAGCGGCCGGGATAATCAGCAGTGAGGTGATAATCAGCGCACCCACAAACTTCATCGCCACCCCAATCGTCAACGCGGTCACCAGCATCAACAACAGCTTCACGCGCTGCAGTTTAACGCCATCGACAAAGGCCAAATCAGCGCTGACGGTCATCGCCAGCAGATTGCGCCACTGCCACAGCAAAATACCGAGAACGATCACCACGCCAATGGCGATAGAGATCAGGTCTTCCGGCGTCACCGCCAGCAAATCGCCAAACAGATACGCCATTAAATCGACGCGAATGTTCGACATCAGGCTCACCACCACCAGGCCAAGCGACAGCGCGCTGTGCGCCATAATCCCGAGCAACGTATCTACCGCGAGGTGAGGGCGCTTCTCAAGCCAAACCAGACCAGCTGCAAGCAGCAGCGTCACGGCAATCACTGCGTAAAACGGGTTCACGTCGAGCAATAAGCCAAAGGCCACGCCCAGTAAGGAGGCGTGCGCCAGCGTATCGCCAAAATAGGACATTCTTCGCCAGACGACAAAAGAGCCCAGCGGACCCGCGGCGCAGGCAAGCATAACCCCGGCAAACCAGCCGGGTAATAACAGTTCAATCATGAGTGTCCATTTCCCCGACGCAGGACAATTCGTCCCTGTAAATCATGGCGATGATTATGGTTATGGCGATAAATGCCCAGCTGTTCTGCTCCACGAGAGCCGAACATAGAGATAAATTCCGGGTGCATGGACACCACTTCAGGCGTGCCGGAGCAGCAGATATGGTGATTCAGACATAACACTTCGTCGGTTTTCGCCATCACCAGATGCAGGTCATGCGAGACCATCAGAACGGCGCAGTCCAGCTCACGACGCAGCTGATCGATGAGATCGTACAGGGCGACCTGGCCGTTCACATCCACGCCCTGAGTCGGCTCATCAAGAACCAGCAGCTGTGGCTTACTCAACAACGCGCGTGCCAGCAGAACGCGCTGGGTTTCACCCCCGGAAAGTTTCTGCATAGGGGCTTCGACCAGATGGCCTGCCTGAACGCGTTTCAGAGCGGGGAGAATATCGTCTTTACGCGTGCCTGGACGCAGTCGCAGGAAACGGCCTACCGTTAAGGGCAGCGTGGCGTCAAGATGTATTTTTTGCGGGACGTAGCCGATTCTTAACTTGTCGTCGCGCTTGATGACGCCAGCATCAGGTGCTACCAGCCCGAGAACCACCCGAACCAGCGTCGATTTGCCCGCGCCGTTTGGGCCGAGCAACGTTAAAATTTTGCCGGGTTTGAGGACCAGCGATACGTCAGAGAGGACGCGGCGCTGACCAAAAGATACCGAGATATTTTCAAGAGAAACTAAATTCGTCATGTCAATTTAAGCTTGCAGAAGTCAACGAATGTTATAATATCACATTCCACGCATTCATTACGATCATAAGTTGCATTATGTTACATAAAAATACGCTTCTTTTCGCAGCATTATCCGCTGGCCTTTGGGGTTCAGCAGCACAAGATGTTAACGCCGCCGTTGTCGCTTCGCTTAAACCACTGGGATTCATCGCCTCGGCTATCGCCGATGGTGTCACAGAAACCCAGGTTTTACTGCCTGACGGGGCATCTGAGCACGACTATTCGTTGCGCCCATCTGATGTAAAACGCTTACAGAACGCGGACTTAGTGGTCTGGATCGGTCCAGAGATGGAAGCGTTCATGCAAAAATCCGCAAGTAAAGTTCCGCCGCAAAAACAGGTCACCATTGCCGAACTGGCAGGCGTGAAACCGCTGCTCATGAAAGGGACTGACGACGACGAGCACGAAAGTGACCATGACCATGCCAATAGCGAAAAAGGTGACGACCATCACCATCATGGCGAGTACAACATGCATCTTTGGCTCTCGCCAGAGATAGCGCGGCTCTCAGCGGTTGCAATCCATGACAAATTAGTGGAACTTATGCCGCAAAGTCGAGCCAAACTAGACGCCAACCTGAAGGATTTTGAGGCACAATTAGCCGCAACCGATAAGCAGGTAGGTAACGAGCTGGCACCGTTGAAAGGTAAAGGGTATTTCGTTTTTCATGATGCCTATGGCTACTATGAAAAACACTACGGACTGACCCCGCTGGGTCACTTCACCGTCAACCCGGAAATTCAACCTGGTGCGCAGCGTTTACATGAAATCAGAACACAGTTGGTTGAGCAAAAAGCAACATGCGTTTTTGCTGAGCCACAGTTCAGGCCAGCGGTCGTTGAAGCCGTGGCCAGGGGAACGTCCGTGCGCATGGGAACCCTGGACCCGCTTGGAACCAATATCCAGTTGAGCAAGGCGAGTTATTCGCAGTTCCTCAGCCAATTGGCGAACCAGTATTCGAGCTGCCTGAAAGGAGATTAACGAGGAAGTGAACACGTGCAACAGATAGCCCGCTCTGTCGCCCTGGCATTTAATAATCTGCCTCGACCCCACCGCGTTATGTTGGGGTCCCTTACAGTTCTTACCTTAGCGGTCGCCGTCTGGCGGCCCTATGTGTATCACCCACATTCAGCCCCCATCATTAAAACCATCGAACTGGAAAAGAGTGAAATCCGCTCCTTGCTGCCCGATGCCAGTGAACCTATCGATCAGGCCGCCCAGGAAGACGAAGCGATTCCTCAGGATGAGCTGGATGACAAAACCGCCAATGAGGCGGGTATTCACGAATACGTTGTCTCCACGGGCGATACGCTGAGCAGCGTGCTCAATCAGTATGGTATTGAGATGGGGGATATCAGCCAGCTCGCCGCATCAGACAAAGAGCTGCGTAACCTCAAGATTGGTCAACAGCTGTCCTGGACGCTTACCAACGATGGCGATTTGCAACGTCTGACCTGGGAAGTCTCCCGTCGCGAAACCCGTACCTACGATCGTACCGAAAACGGTTTCAAGATGACCAGCGAAATGCAGCAGGGCGACTGGGTTAACAATGTGCTGAAAGGCAAGGTTGGCGCCAGCTTTGTCGCCAGCGCGCGCGACGCGGGTTTGACCAGCGGCGAAATCAGCTCAGTGATCAAAGCCATGCAGTGGCAGATGGACTTCCGCAAACTGAAAAAAGGCGACGAATTCTCGATCCTGATGTCCCGTGAAATGCTGGACGGCAAGCGTGAGCAAAGCCAACTGATGGGCGTGCGACTGCGCTCCGAAGGCATAGATTACTACGCCATCCGCGCGGAAGACGGCAAGTTCTACGACCGCAACGGTACGGGCCTGGCGAAAGGCTTCCTGCGCTTCCCGACGGCGAAACAGTTCCGCGTTTCATCCAACTTTAACCCGCGTCGTCTGAACCCGGTCACTGGCCGTGTTGCGCCGCACCGTGGCGTTGACTTTGCGATGCCGCAGGGCACGCCAGTGCTCTCTGTCGGTGACGGTGAAGTGGTGATTGCTAAACGCAGCGGTGCGGCAGGGTACTACGTTGCCGTTCGTCACGGTCGCACCTATACCACCCGCTACATGCACCTGCGTAAGCTGCTGGTCCAGCCGGGGCAGAAAGTGAAACGCGGCGACCGCATTGCGCTCTCTGGCAACACAGGACGCTCCACCGGCCCGCATCTGCACTATGAAGTGTGGATTAACCAGCAGGCGGTGAATCCGTTGACGGCGAAACTGCCGCGTACCGAAGGTCTGACCGGCAAAGATCGCACCGATTATCTGGCCCAGGTCAAAGAGGTCATGCCGCAACTGCGCTTCGACTAGATATTTGTCATCTAAAAGCCGGTGCAGAGATGCGCCGGCTTTTTCTTTTGTGCGATACACTCTGCCTCGCTACACTATCTCAAGATTATTTTTTGCTTCACCAGACCCTGGAACCCGCATGGAAACCCAAAAAAACAACAGTGAATACATTCCCGAGTTTGAGAAATCTTTTCGCCATCCGCGTAACTGGGGCGCCTGGCTGGGTGTCTACGCATTTGCGGGCCTTGCGCTGCTTCCGGCATCTTTTCGCGATCCGGTCCTCGGTAAAATTGGCCTGATTGCCGGGCGACTCGGCAAAAGTGCGCGCCGCCGTGCGCAGATCAATCTGTTCTACTGTTTTCCGGAAAAAAGCGACGCGGAACGTGAAGCGATTATCGACGCTATGTTTACTACTGCACCGCAGGCAATGGCGATGATGGGCGAGCTGGCGCTGCGCGGGCCAGAGAAGGTCAAAAATCGCGTGGACTGGAAAGGGCTGGAGATTATCGATGAGATGCGTCGCAACAACGAGAAAGTCATTTTTCTCGTGCCGCACGGCTGGGGCGTGGATATTCCGGCGATGCTGATGGCGTCGCAAGGCCAGAAGATGGCGGCCATGTTCCATAATCAGGGCAATAAAATCTTCGACTACGTCTGGAACACCGTCCGCCGCCGTTTTGGTGGCCGTCTGCATGCGCGTAACGACGGTATCAAACCTTTTATTAAGTCAGTTCGCGAAGGTTACTGGGGCTATTACCTGCCGGATCAGGACCACGGTGCCGAGCACAGTGAATTCGTGGATTTCTTTGCGACTTACAAAGCGACACTACCTGCGATTGGCCGCCTGATGAAAGTTTGCCGCGCCCGCGTGGTTCCGCTGTTTCCGATTTACGATGGCAAAACCCATCGTCTGACCATCGAGGTACGTCCACCGATGGACGATCTGCTGGAAGCCGACGATCACACTATCGCGCGCCGCATGAACGAAGAGGTCGAAATCCTCGTCGGACCGCACGCCGAGCAGTATACCTGGATTCTGAAACTGCTCAAAACCCGCAAGCCCGGCGAGAAAGAGCCGTATAAGCGAAAAGAGTTGTTCCCGAAGAGATAATTTTTGCTACTCATCAGATAACGTCCGCTTTACGCGTACAGGAGGAGTCTTTCTGTACGCGTTGTTGCGCCAGTGAGTAGCTCTGGGTTTTCCATTCTCACCATTGGCCGTAAGGGTAGGTTTTAGATTTAATCAAAAGAGAGAAAAACAGGCAGAGTAAGAAGAGGGGAAAAACTGTCGGGAGCGAATCCCCCGACAGTATGGCGAGAATGCAGTTACTCGACAGTCATCACACGCGTGGTGTTCGTTGAGCCGATGGTGCTCATTACATCGCCCTGGGTGACAATCACGATATCACCAGAGACCAGATAGCCTTTATCGCGCAGCAGATTGACGGCATCGTTGGCGGCGGCAACGCCGTCATTGGTGCTGTCGAAGTACACAGGCGTCACGCCACGGTACAGGGCTGTCAGGTTCAGAGTGCGCTCATGACGTGACATCGCGAAGATGGGCAGGCCGGAGCTGATACGGGATGTCATCAGCGCGGTGCGGCCAGATTCGGTCATGGTGATGATCGCGGTGACACCTTTCAGGTGGTTCGCCGCATACATGGCAGACATGGAAATCGCTTCTTCCACGTTATCGAACTGAATGTCCAGACGATGTTTAGAGACGTTAATGCTTGGGATCTTCTCAGCGCCCAGACACACGCGCGCCATCGCCGCGACGGTTTCAGCAGGATATTGGCCCGCTGCCGTTTCAGCAGAGAGCATTACCGCATCGGTACCGTCCAGCACGGCGTTTGCCACGTCCATCACTTCCGCACGGGTTGGCATTGGGTTGGTGATCATCGACTCCATCATCTGAGTCGCAGTGATCACGGAGCGGTTCAGCTGACGTGCACGACGGATCAGCGCTTTCTGGATACCGACCAGTTCTGGGTCACCGATTTCAACGCCCAGATCGCCACGGGCGACCATCACCACATCAGACGCGAGAATCACATCGTCCATCGCTTCCTGGCTGCAGACGGCCTCTGCACGCTCAACTTTCGCGACAATGCTCGCGTCGCAGCCTGCATCACGGGCCAGACGGCGAGCGTAGTTGAGGTCTTCGCCGCAGCGCGGGAAGGAGACAGCCAGATAGTCGACGCCAATCTGTGCGGCAGTGATGATGTCGGCTTTGTCTTTTTCGGTCAGGGCTTCAGCGGAGAGGCCACCGCCAAGTTTATTGATGCCTTTATTGTTGGAGAGCGGGCCGCCAACGGTCACTTCGGTGAACACTTTCATGCCCTGAACTTCAAGCACTTTCAGCTGTACGCGACCATCATCAAGCAGCAGGATATCGCCCGTTACAACGTCAGCAGGCAGACCTTTATAGTCAATACCCACACGCTCTTTATCGCCTTCGCCTTTACCCAGGTTGGCATCGAGGAGGAATTTATCACCGATGTTAAGGAAAACTTTGCCTTCTTTAAACGTCGAGACGCGGATCTTAGGACCCTGCAGGTCGCCGAGGATAGCCACGTGACGTCCCAGTTTTGCCGCGATCTCACGGACCTTGTCTGCACGTAATTTGTGATCTTCTGGCGTCCCGTGAGAGAAGTTCATGCGTACCACGTTGGCGCCCGCGGCGATAATTTTCTCGAGGTTATTATCGCGGTCAGTAGCCGGACCTAAGGTGGTAACGATCTTGGTTCTGCGAAGCCTTCTGGACATGTAATACTCCGTTGACTGAAACAACTTTGGTGTTGCGTGAACATAGATTCGGTGCTGTGTAGAAATTACCGAATACCGAAAAAAGTAACAACCTTATAACAACATTTAGGGTACATCGCCCTTAATGAGCAATTCTTTATCAAAACGCGATTCCTTGAGCGCTTCTTTGACACGCTTCAAGTTATCTCTGAATTTCGCGCCACGACGCAGCGTAAAACCCGTGGCCAGCACGTCGATGACGGTTAATTGCGCAAGCCGCGACACCATCGGCATATACATGTCGGTATCTTCCGGCACATCCAGCGTGATAGCGAGCGTTGATTCTCGTGCCAGCGGCGTGCCAGCGGTGGTGATCGCAATCACCATGGCATCGTTTTCACGCGCCAGCTGCGCCAGTTCCACCAGGCTTTTGGTCCGACCGGTGTGAGAGATCAGCACTACCACGTCATCTTCGTTACAATTCATACAGCTCATGCGTTGCAGCACTATGTCATCAGAGTAGATGACCGGGACATTGAAGCGGAAAAATTTGTTCATCGCATCGTGGGCAACCGCGGCGGAAGAACCCAGCCCGAAGAAGGCGATTTTTTTCGCCTGGGTCAGCAAATCGACAGCGCGATTGAGTGATGCTTTATCCAGCGATTGCCGCACATGGTCGAGCGTCGCCATTGCCGATTCAAAAATTTTGCCGGTATAGGCCTCTACGCTGTCGTCTTCATCGACATTGCGATTTACATAGGGCGTGCCGTTTGCCAGACTCTGGGCCAGATGCAGTTTAAAATCGGGAAAACCGCGCGTCTCAAGACTGCGACAGAACCGGTTGACGGTAGGTTCACTTACCCCCGACTCCTGCGCCAGAGCGGCGATGCTGGAATGGATGGCCTGAGTGGGCGAGGCGAGAATTACTTCAGCCACTTTACGCTCGGATTTGCTAAGGTGTTCCAGTTGAAACTGGATTTTTTCCAGCATGTTCATGATGACAAGACACTCATGGGTGGAAGCGATTTCATAAATTGATGAAATCGTGATTCGAATTAGGAAGAATATACCCCTCTGACCTGGTCAAAGGGTAATGAACAACAGCAAATGTTGTTGTTTTTTTTCATTACTTGATCGCGGTCGGGTTTTGGCAACGACCCGACGACACAAAGAATCATCGAATTTGTGGTCATTGCTGTCACTGAAGCGTGCAATCATCGAAAAATCGCGTTATCGCACGCGACGTTAAGCGCTAATGGTTTCGGGAATGACGTAAAAGCAGTACAGTGCATTGTAATAAAATTACAACGATATTCTGGCAAAAGCACCAGGATATCCAACTGAGGAGAATGACATGGCGGTAACGCAAACAGCCCAGGCATGTGACCTGTCATTTTCGGCGCGAAAGGCGATCTTGCACGCCGTAAATTGCTGCCTTCCCTGTATCAACTGGAAAAAGCAGGCCAGATCCACCCGGACACTCGCATCCTGGGTGTGGGCCGCGCTGACTGGGATAAAGACGGCTACACCAAAGTGGTGCGTGAAGCGCTCGAAACATTCATGAAAGAGAAAATTGATGAAAGTTTGTGGGATGCGCTGAGCGGTCGTCTTGATTTCTGCAACCTGGATGTCAACGACACCTCTGCGTTTGGTCGTCTCGGCGAGATGCTGGACCAGAAAAACCGTGTGACCATTAACTATTTCGCGATGCCGCCAAGCACCTTCGGCGCCATCTGTAAGGGCCTGGGCGAAGCCAAACTCAACGCCAAACCGGCGCGCGTAGTGATGGAAAAGCCGCTGGGCACCTCGCTTGCGACCTCTCGCGAAATTAACGACCAGGTGGGCGAATACTTCGAAGAGTGCCAGGTCTACCGTATCGACCACTATCTCGGTAAAGAGACGGTACTGAACCTGCTGGCGCTGCGTTTTGCGAACTCCCTGTTTGCCAACAACTGGGACAACCGCACCATCGATCACGTGGAAATTACCGTGGCCGAGGAAGTGGGCATCGAAGGCCGCTGGGGTTACTTTGACCAGGCCGGTCAGATGCGCGACATGATCCAGAACCACCTGCTGCAAATTCTCTGCATGATCGCCATGTCTCCGCCGTCTGACCTCTCAGCGGATAACATACGCGACGAGAAAGTGAAAGTGCTGAAATCTCTGCGCCGTATCGATCGCTCGAATGTGCGTGAGAAAACCGTCCGCGGTCAGTACACCTCCGGTTTCGCACAGGGCAAAAAAGTCCCTGGCTATCTGGAAGAAGAGGGCGCGAACAAGTCCAGTAACACCGAGACTTTCGTGGCGATCCGTGTCGATATCGACAACTGGCGCTGGGCGGGTGTGCCGTTCTATCTGCGCACCGGTAAACGTCTGCCGACCAAATGCTCTGAAGTTGTGGTCTATTTCAAGAACCCGGAACTGAACCTGTTTAAAGAGTCCTGGCAGGAGCTGCCGCAGAACAAGCTGACGATCCGTCTGCAGCCTGACGAGGGCGTGGATATTCAGGTGCTGAATAAAGTGCCGGGCCTGGATCACAAGCACAACCTGCAAACCACCAAACTGGATCTGAGCTACTCCGAAACCTTCAACGAAACGCACCTGGCCGATGCTTACGAGCGTCTGCTGCTGGAAACCATGCGTGGGATTCAGGCGCTGTTCGTGCGCCGCGATGAAGTGGAAGAAGCCTGGAAGTGGGTCGACTCCATTACTGAAGCCTGGGCTGCCGATCAGGATGCGCCAAAACCGTATCAGGCAGGCACCTGGGGACCGGTTGCGTCCGTGGCGATGATCACCCGCGACGGCCGTTCCTGGAACGAGTTCGAGTAAACCGGAAGCTAATCCAAACGGGTTATTTTACCGGTAACATGATCTAACACAGATTGTGGCACAATTTTTAATCATTTAAGCTCCACGTGGATTCACCCGTGGAGCTTTTTTTATTACACTGGCTGAAGCGATTTTGCCCCCGAGCTACGGACTGCAAGCGTTTCAGCCTTGTTAATACAAGCGATTCATCTTGTTAACTCCCGAGCCTGGACAGATAAATTAGAGGAGCTTTTATGAATCCTGTATTGTTACGCGTAACACAGCGCATTGTTGAGCGCTCAAAAGAGACACGTTCTGCCTACCTCGCCCGCATCCAGCAGGCGAAGACCGACACGGTACATCGTTCGCAGCTCGCCTGCGGTAACCTGGCCCACGGTTTCGCCGCCTGCCAGCCGGACGACAAAGCCTCGCTGAAAAGCATGCTGCGTAACAATATTGCGATCATCACCTCCTACAACGACATGCTCTCCGCTCACCAGCCGTACGAACACTACCCGGAAATTATTCGCAAAGCGCTGCACAGCGCTAACGCGGTCGGGCAGGTGGCGGGTGGCGTACCCGCCATGTGCGACGGCGTAACCCAGGGTCAGGATGGTATGGAACTCTCCCTGCTGAGCCGCGAAGTGATCGCCATGTCTGCGGCAGTAGGCCTGTCCCATAACATGTTTGACGGCGCCCTGTACCTTGGCGTGTGTGACAAAATTGTCCCGGGCCTGGCGATGGCTGCGCTCTCCTTTGGTCATCTGCCCGCGATTTTTGTGCCATCAGGCCCAATGGCGAGCGGTCTGCCAAATAAAGAAAAAGTCCGTATTCGCCAGCTGTATGCCGAAGGCAAAGTGGATCGTATTGCCCTGCTGGAAGCCGAAGCCGCGTCGTATCACGCCGCGGGAACCTGTACCTTCTACGGCACCGCCAACACCAATCAGATGGTGGTGGAATTCATGGGCATGCAACTTCCGGGTTCCTCTTTCGTACAGCCAGATGCTCCACTGCGCCAGGCGCTGACCGAAGCCGCTGCGCGTCAGGTCACGCGTTTGACCGGCAACGGCAACGAGTGGATGCCGCTCGGCAAAATGGTGGACGAAAAAGTGGTGGTGAACGGGATTGTTGCCCTGCTGGCAACCGGCGGTTCAACTAACCACACCATGCACCTGGTGGCGATGGCACGTGCGGCCGGTATTCTGATTAACTGGGATGATTTCTCTGAGCTGTCTGAGATTGTGCCGCTGATGGCGCGTCTCTATCCGAACGGCCCGGCGGATATCAACCACTTCCAGGCGGCGGGCGGTGTGCCCGTGCTTATCCGCGAGCTGCTAAAAGGCGGCCTGCTGCACGAAGACGTCAACACCGTAGCCGGTTTTGGCCTGCAGCGTTACACCCTGGAGCCATGGCTGAACGACGGCCAGCTCGACTGGCGCGAAGGCGCGCAGAGTTCTCTCGACGCACAGGTTATCGCCACGTTTGCGAAGCCATTCTCACATCACGGCGGCACCAAAGTGCTGAGCGGCAACCTGGGTCGCGCGGTGATGAAAACCTCCGCTGTGCCTGTTGAAAACCAGATTGTAGAAGCCCCTGCGGTGATTTTTGAAAGCCAGCACGACGTGCTGCCTGCGTTCGAGGCTGGCCTGCTGGACAAAGACTGCGTCGTCGTGGTTCGTCATCAGGGACCAAAAGCGAACGGCATGCCAGAATTACATAAACTTATGCCACCACTTGGTGTATTATTGGACCGCTGTTTCAAAATTGCGTTGGTCACCGATGGACGACTCTCTGGCGCATCAGGTAAAGTGCCATCAGCGATTCACGTCACCCCCGAAGCCTATGACGGTGGGTTACTGGCGAAAGTACGCGATGGCGATATCATCCGCGTCAATGGCCAGACAGGCGAGCTGACCCTGCTGGTGGATGAAGCCGAACTGGAAGCCCGTAAGCCGCATATTCCTGACCTGAGCGCGTCGCGTGTGGGAACAGGGCGCGAAATGTTCAGTGCACTGCGCGAGAAACTCTCCGGTGCTGAGCAGGGCGCAACCTGTATTACGTTTTAAGACGACAAGAATTATCGATCTGGCGAGAGAAAAACACTGATGAAAAACTGGAAAACAAGTGCAGAAGCAATCCTGACAACTGGCCCGGTAGTGCCGGTTATCGTGGTGAATAAACTGGAGCACGCTGTCCCAATGGCGAAAGCGCTGGTTGCAGGTGGTGTTCGTGTGCTGGAAGTGACGCTGCGTACCGCCTGCGCGATGGACGCGATCCGCGCTATCGCAAAAGAAGTGCCGGAAGCGATTATCGGTGCCGGTACCGTGCTGAACCCGCAGCAGCTGGCGGAAGTGACTGAAGCGGGTGCACAGTTCGCAATCAGCCCAGGCCTGACTGAGCCACTGCTGAAAGCGGCAACCGAAGGCACCATTCCGTTAATCCCGGGTATCAGCACCGTGTCTGAACTGATGCTGGGTATGGATTACGGCCTGAAAGAGTTCAAATTCTTCCCGGCTGAAGCTAACGGCGGCACCAAAGCTCTGCAGGCGATTGCAGGTCCGTTCTCTCAGGTGCGTTTCTGCCCGACTGGCGGCATCTCTCCGGCGAACTACCGTGACTATCTGGCCCTGAAAAGCGTGCTGTGTATCGGTGGTTCGTGGCTGGTTCCGGCCGATGCGCTGGAAGCGGGCGACTGGGATCGCATTACTAAGCTGGCGCGCGAAGCTGTGGAAGGCGCGAAGTAATTTTTGCAGTGGCGGGTGTGAACCCGCCCGACAAAACCGAAAATACTGGCCGGGCAAACACGTGTTGCCCGGCTTTTTTTATGCTTTCACACTCACGGCTTGCGCCGCATTGACCGCCCGCTCAACCGCTGTTTCCACGCTATCGCCGGTGGCTAACGCCACGCCCAGGCGACGAGTTCCGTCGATTTCGGGTTTACCAAACAGACGCAGCTGCAGACCCGCGCCGACGGCGGCATCCACATTACCAAACGTGACATTCTGGCTGGTCAGCCGGGGCAAGATCACCGCAGAGGCCGCCGGGCCATACTGACGAATCCCGCCCACCGGCAGCCCCAGAAACGCGCGAACGTGCAGGGCGAACTCCGAGAGATCCTGGGATATCAGCGTCACCATTCCGGTATCGTGAGGACGCGGAGAGACTTCGCTGAAAATCACCTCATCGCCGCAGACGAACAGTTCCACGCCAAACAGACCGTAACCGCCCAGCGCCAGCACCACTTTGCGGGCAATCTCCTGCGCGCGCTCCAGCGCCAGCGCGCTCATCTGCTGCGGCTGCCAGGATTCACGGTAATCACCGTCTTCCTGACGATGGCCAATGGGATCGCAGAAGTGAACACCGTCAACGGCGCTGACCGTCAGCAGGGTGATTTCGAAATCAAACTTCACAACGCCTTCGACAATGACCCGCCCGGCGCCCGCGCGGCCACCCTGTTGAGCATAGTCCCACGCCTTATCAAGCGTGGTTTCGTCGCGGATAAAGCTCTGGCCTTTACCGGAGGAGCTCATCACCGGCTTAATGATGCACGGGTAGCCAATTTGTTCGACGGCTTGCAGGAAATCCTTTTTTCCATCGGCAAAACGATAGCTGGAAGTCGGTAGCGCCAGCTCTTCGGCCGCCAGGCGACGAATGCCTTCGCGGTTCATGGTCAGTTTGGCTGCGCGGGCACAGGGCACCACACGCTGACCTTCCTGCTCAAGGGCAATAAGCGTGTCGGTGGCAATCGCTTCGATTTCCGGGACCACAAAGTCAGGCTTTTCCTGTGCAATCAGCGCGCGAAGTGCGTCGCCATCGAGCATATTGATGACATGCGCGCGGTGCGCGACGTGCATTGCCGGTGCATTCGCATAACGATCAACGGCAATCACTTCAATGCCGAGACGCTGGCACTCAATGGCCACTTCTTTTCCCAGCTCGCCAGAACCCAGCAGCATGACGCGCGTCGCAGATGGACGCAAAGCAGTTCCTAAAAGAGTCATCATATTCCCCCTAAAAAAGTTGCGCGCAGTATAAACGAAAACGTTTGCGTCTGTCTTCCACCAGGCGCAGATGTCCTGAGCGCAGGGGGAAATTTGCGCTTCTTTAGTGCGGGCAGACATTTCCTGACATCGCCTCGCATAGGCTGTAACCATAACGAACCGTAGAGTGAGGAATATTATGTCAGGCTGGTTGAATCAACTGCAGTCCATGTTAGGTCAGAAAGCGTCGTCGTCCAGTGAGCAAGGACTGAGCAAGCTGCTGGTGCCGGGGGCGCTCGGCGGGCTGGCGGGTCTGCTGGTCGCCAATAAATCCTCCCGCAAACTGCTGGCGAAATACGGCACTGGCGCACTGCTGGCGGGCGGCGGGGCAATCGCCGGAACGGTTTTGTGGAACAAGTACAAAGACAGAGTACGCACTGCCCATCAGGACGAGCCGCAGTTTGGTCAACAGGCCTCGTCGCTGGATGTGCGCACTGAACGGTTGATCCTGGCGCTGGTGTTTGCCGCCAAAAGTGACGGTCATATCGACGATAATGAACGCGCCGCCATCGAGCAGCAGATGCGGGAAGCGGGCGTTGAGGCGCAGGGACGGGCGCTGGTGGCGCAGGCGATTGAACAACCGCTCGACCCGATGCGTCTGGCGCAGAGCGTGAAAAACGAGGAAGAGGCGCTGGAGCTCTATTTCCTGAGCTGTGCGGCCATCGATATCGATCACTTTATGGAGCGCAGCTATCTGAACGCGCTCGGCGACGCGCTGAAAATTCCGCAGGACGTACGCGACGGGATTGAACAGGATATTAAGCAGCAAAAACAGGCATTACCGGGCTAGTAATATTCGGCGGTTGTCACGTTTCGCTTGCATCGTGCGTGTGTTTTGCCACCCTTATAGGGTGTAAAACCAAAAAGAAAAACTGACATGCTGCCAAAAGCCCGACGAATTCCCAAAGCGATCACCACTCATGGTGATACGCGCATCGATAATTACTACTGGCTGCGGGACGACGATCGCTCGCAGCCGGAAGTGCTTGATTACCTGCATCAGGAAAATGACTACGGCCGAAAGGTGATGTCTTCACAGCAGGCGCTTCAGGACAGCCTGCTCGGTGAAATGGTGGCGCGCGTGCCACAGCGCGATATTTCCGCCCCCTGGACCAAAAACGGCTACCGCTATCGCCATCTCTACGAGCCGGGCAGTGAGTATGCGATTTACCAGCGTCAGTCTGTGCTGAGCGCCGAATGGGATGAGTGGGAGACGCTGCTCGATGCCAATCAGCGCGCGGCGCACAGTGAGTTCTATACGCTCGGTGGGCTAGGTATTTCGCCTGATAACACCATTATGGCGCTGGCAGAGGATTATCTGTCACGCCGCCAGTACGGTCTGCGGTTTCGTAATCTGGAAAGCGGAAACTGGTATCCGGAAATGCTGGATAACGTCTCGTCTGATTTCGTCTGGGCGAACGACTCCGAAACCGTCTATTACGTTAAAAAGCACGCCTCAACGCTGCTGCCTTATCAGGTCTGGCGGCACACGGTGGGGACATCTTCAGGCAACGATGAGCTGGTGTACGAGGAGAAAGACGAGACTTTCTACGTCAGCCTGCATAAAACCACTTCGCGCCACTATGTGATTATCTCCCTGGCCAGTGCGACGACCACCGAAGTCTTGCTGCTGGACGCCGAACTGCCCGACGCGCAGCCGCTCTGTTTCCTGCCGCGCCGCAAAGATCACGAGTACAGCCTCGACCATTTCCAGCACACCTTCTACCTGCGCTCTAACCGCGAGGGCAAAAACTTTGGCCTGTATAAAACCAAAGTGCGCGATGAACGCAAATGGGAAGTGCTGATCCCGGCGCGCGAGCAGGTGATGCTTGAAGGTTTCACCCTGTTTACCGACTGGCTGGTGGTGGAAGAGCGCCAGCGTGGGCTGACCAGTATTCGCCAGATCAACCGCAAAACCCGCGAAGTGGTGGGCATAGCCTTTGACGATCCGGCCTATGTCACCTGGATTGGCTACAACCCGGAGCCGGAGTCTTCGCGGCTGCGCTACGGCTATTCGTCAATGACCACTCCCGACACGCTGTTTGAACTCGATATGAATACTGGGCAGCGGCGCGTGCTGAAACAGGCTGAAGTGGCCGGTTTCGATGCCAGCTGCTATCGCAGCGAACACCTGTGGATCACTGCGCGCGACGGCGTAGAAGTGCCGGTGTCGCTGGTGTATCACAAAGATCATTTTCACAAGAGTAAAAATCCGCTGCTGGTGTACGGTTACGGCTCGTACGGCGCCAGCATGGACGCGGATTTCAGCAGCAGCCGGCTGAGCCTGCTCGACAGGGGATTTGTCTTCGCCATTGCCCACGTGCGCGGCGGCGGCGAGCTGGGGCAGCACTGGTACGAAGAGGGGAAATTCCTGAAGAAGAAAAATACCTTTAACGACTATCTCGACGTGTGCGACGGGCTAATTGCGCAGGGTTACGGCGATCCGCACCTGTGCTTTGGCATGGGCGGTAGCGCAGGCGGCATGCTGATGGGGGCGGTCATTAACCAGCGTCCCGAGCTGTTTAAAGGCATCGTCGCGCAGGTGCCGTTTGTCGACGTCGTCACGACCATGCTCGACGAATCTATCCCGCTAACCACCGGTGAATTTGAAGAGTGGGGCAATCCGCAGGACGAAACCTATTACCGCTACATGAAGGAATACAGCCCCTACGACAACGTCGAAGAGAAAGCCTATCCGCACATGCTGGTGACGACGGGCCTGCACGATTCGCAGGTACAGTACTGGGAACCGGCAAAATGGGTGGCAAAACTGCGGGAGCTGAAAACGGACGATAATCTGCTGCTGCTGTGTACGGATATGGATTCCGGCCACGGCGGGAAATCGGGGCGATTTAAATCTTATGAAGGGGTGGCACTGGAATATGCCTTTCTGATTGGCCTGGCGCAGGAGACGCTGCCAGGCCATGTTGCGACAGATTAAGCGTCGTCAAGGTAGTGACGAAGCGTAAGGCGCAGCTCCGGGCTCATGCGGTCGAGGTTATTGTATAACCAGCGCAGATAGCCCGGATCGCGCTCAGCCACTTCGGACACCGGTTTGCCGCGGTATTTACCAAAGGTAAACGTGGTCAGCAGCGCCGGACGGCCGGTAATGGTCGCCATATCATCCGGCGTCCAGCCGGTGGTATTCATGATATCAATGAGCAACGCCGCCGTGATATAGCAGTCATACAGGGCACGGTGGTGGTGCAACCCTTCCGGCGTTTTCACACTGAGCTTACGGGATTTATACAGTGCCATATTGCTGTATTTAATCCCCGGCCACGCCCGACGCGCCAGTTTCATGGTGCAAATCCACTCGCCTGGCATCTCCGGCAGCACGCGCCGGTCGAAACTGGCGTTATGTGCCACGTACCACTGGCTGCCGAAATAGTTCGGGATGACATCCTCAATCCAGGGTTTATCGGCCACCATCGATTCTGTGATGCGGTGGATAGCCATCGCCTGCGCGCTGATAGGGCGGTCAGGCCGAACCAGATGGCTCATGGGGTTGACGATCTGTCCGTCAATAACGTCAACAGACGCCACCTCTACAATCCCGCCCTGAAGGTCACAGGTTTCGGTGTCGATTACACGCAGCATGGCTCACTCCTGGCCGTAAAAACGTTAGCGTAATGGAATGATATCACCTTGCCAACCCTGCTTACCCCATGTTCCGGTTAATAACAGCTCGCCCCGATCTGCGCGAACAATGAGCTGGCCGCTCGAATCCCACAGCGCGCTGTGCCCGTCTGAATTCGCCATCAGTACCGTGATCGCATATTTATGCGCAAAGCATTGCAGGCGGTTGATAGCGTCTCGCCAGCGCGTTTCGCCTACCGCCTGGCTGCAGGTATACAGCGCAGCCAGCGGATCGATATTCAGCAGCTCCGTTTTCCCCTCAACAATCGTCAGCTGCGGATCGCCGGGGATCAGACATGCGCCGCTGCCCTGCGGGTAACGCATGGGCTGGCGCTGATTAGGACAAAATAGCGCCAGACCTTTCTTACGTGCGCCGTCAGTCTCAAGAGTAATACCTGCAATCACCGTGATTGCCAGGGCGTGCGCGGCGTCAGCTATCGGCTGCAGGGCCAGCTCGCTGGGCGGTTCGGGTAAGGTAGTGTTATCGGTGGCTGGGCCGGTCAGTGAAAGCTCAGGGAAAACCAGCAGATTGCACTGCTGGCGGGCAGCAGCGTCGATAAAGCGAAGATGATGCTGCACGTGGGCATCGATGCAGTTATGCCGGGAGGCATACTGCGCGGCGGCAATATTCCATTGGGACATCGTGACTTCCTTATACACTAGTCGCAGGGTTATTGATAATACACCTGAATACTTCAGGGTTTTCTTATCCTGCCATAATCCATGTAAGGAAATGTAACGACGCGCCGGGTTTACTTAACTTTAGGTTCGTAAGGCAAACGCGACAGGGTCACGGATTTCAGGCGATGGGCGATCAAGCGCTCGCGAAACCAGTCGCGCAGATGAGGGGGCTGTTCGCGCTCAACCACTTCGGCGATCACCGGCATGTTATAGCGCTCTTTAAATGCCACGCCCGCAGCGGCGAGATCGACATTCACTTTGTCCATCTCATCCTGGGGGAGGGTAGCCAGATTAATGTTCATTGCCTTCTCCTGTTTATGCGGCGCCAACGTTACCGCGGTTACCCTGCGTTGACAAGCCCGCACAGGATCATCCTCGACTCCGATATTATACAGCGTTATCCTCTGTCATATAGACATAACCAAAAGGAATGATTGATATGGTATTCACCGCATCCCGCGCGGCTTGCGCTCTGGCATTTCTGCTTTCCGTCGCAACGGCTCCTGCTGCACTGGCTCATGCCCACCTGAAACATCAGTACCCGGCCGCCGATGCGGCGGTGACGGCTGCGCCGCAGGCGTTGACGCTCAATTTCTCGGAAGGCATCGAACCGAAATTTAGCGGCGTGTCGATCACCGGCGATAAACAGCAGATCGTTAAAACCGGTGTCGTGAAGCGCGCAGAGAATGACAATACCCAGCTGATTGTTCCCCTCGAACAGGCATTAACGCCGGGGACCTATTCCGTGGACTGGCATGTGGTCTCAGTCGACGGCCACAAAACCAAAGGCAGCTATCACTTTAGCGTGAAGTAACATGCTGGCGTTCAGTTACGTCGCCCTGCGCTTTATCCATTTTGCGGCGCTGATGCTGATTTTTGGCAATGCGTTTTACAGCGCGTGGCTGGCTCCCTTTTCCCTGCAACGGCTGATGACGCGCCGCTTCCAGTGGCAGCAAAAGATCGCGGCGCTGGTGAGTTTGGCGACGGCGCTGCTGATGCTGGCTGTGCAGGGCGGGCTGATGGGCGAAGGCTGGGGTGATGTTATCCAGCCGCAGATCTGGCACGCAGTGGCCAGCACCCGCTTTGGCGGCGTCTGGCTGTGGCAAATCGTCTTTGCGGTCCTGACCGCTTGTGCGGCGTGGATCGCACCTGCGAAAAGCGCGCGTCTACTGCTGTTGCTTGCTATCGGCCAGTTTATTTTGCTGGCGGGAGTCGGCCATGCGGCGATGCGTGACGGAGTTGCGGGGATCGTGCAGCGCCTGAACCACGCAGTCCATCTGCTCAGCGCAGCCACCTGGGTGGGCGCGTTGCTGCCACTCGTCTTTTGTATGCGGCTGGCGAAAGGGCGCTGGCGCGTTCCGGCTATCTATACCATGATGCGTTTTTCCCGCGTGGGACATTATGCCGTGGCGGGAGTGATCCTGACCGGAATCGTCAATATGCTGCTGATCCTCGGGCTGAACTGGCCGTGGCGCACGGAATACGGGCAACTGCTGTTGTTGAAATGTGCGCTGGTGGCGATGATGGTGGTAATTGCGCTGCTGAATCGGTATTTTCTGGTGCCACGATTTCGTACTGAATCGGGGCGCGAACAACAATTCTTTATCTGGATGACACAGGCTGAGGTGGTTCTGGGCGCGCTGGTGCTGGCAATCGTCAGTCTTTTCGCGACCTGGGAGCCTTTCTGACAAGGTTTAAAACGTATGAAAAAAACAGTCCTTTCTCTCGTATTGCTGGCGTGCGCCGGTTACGCGTTTGCCGCCCCGCAGGTGATTACCGTGAGTCGCTTCGAGGTGGGTAAAGACAAATGGGCCTTTAACCGTGAAGAGGTGATGCTGACCTGCCGTCCGGGCCATGCGCTGTACGCCATCAACCCGAGCACGCTGGTGCAGTATCCGCTGAATGACGTCGCCGAGAAGCAGGTCGCCAGCGGCAAAAGCAACGGTCAGCCTATCAGTATCATCCAGATTGACGACCCGCAAAACCCGAGTCAGAAGATGAGTCTTGCCCCCTTTATCGAGCGAGCTGAGACGCTCTGCTAGTCTCTGCTTTCCAATAAAAAAACCGCAGTCTTCTTACAGGAAGTACTGCGGTTTTTCGTTTCAGGATGCTCGAACGTGAAATTTTCCGGCCACTTTTGCTGCGGACTGGAAAACCTGGCGTCGTCATCTATTCTTAAAGTGTCAGGCGACTTGAGCCTGCATTAATGCCAACTTTTAGCGCACGGCTCTCTCCCAAGAGCCATTTCCCTGGACCGAATACAGGAATCGTATTCGGTCTCTTTTTATCTGCATGAAAGCAAAAGTCTTTTCCTGCTCTCACTCATGACAGATGAGGAACGTCCTGCGCCTCTGATTTAACCATACCACAATCAGACGGGCGAAAGTCCAGCGCTTTTTGGCGGTTTTGTTAAATTTTTGTGCGAAGGCGAACGCCACCACACAGATTAAAAGCGAGCGTTAATCGCATCGGCAATTTCATCCAGCAGGCCAAAACGGCGGCGATATTCTGCGCGTTTTTTGCTGGCAATCTCTTCCAGAGATTTACGCTCCATCTGCAGCGGCAACTGCCAGCGGAAGCTGGAGACTTTCTGCCCGTCGATGGAGGCCCAGAATTCGTCGTAGCTGGCGTGGAAATGGCGGCCTTTGCTCAGGCGATAGCGCAGGGCGCGGAAGACGTGCCCTTCGTCGCTGACGCCGTAAATGGATTTTATATCGCTATGAGCGGCGAGGTTAAAAATGACCTCCATCAGCACCCGTTTCGGGAACAGGCCGTGGCAGGCGCGGGTCGCTTTCTTGATCGTTTCACGCGTCACGCCGCGACGCGGGCCTTGCAATCCGCCAATGACCAGCGCCAAATGCTCGCCCTCAGGAACCACGCTGAAGGTCAGGCTTGCCAGTAGGGTGTCCTCTTCATCACGCAGCCACAGGGTGCTTTCGCCTTCGCGCTCCGCTTTGCTGGCGGATGAGGCATAAACGCAGTAGCGCGCGTCATCCTTGGCCTGGAAATGAACCACCGGCTGAGCCACCGGATGGGTGAAGGTATTGGCCAGACGGGTATCCGGCAGGGCATCGATCCACTCATAGTGGCGAACGATCGCCTCGGCACGCTGATTCGCATTTATCCCGCGCGTCAGGTACTGACGATGGGTTTTGCTCGGCAGGGTGACCTGCGCTGCCAGCAAACGGTCAAAATCGGCGCGATGAGCCAGCGCACTTAGCATGCGGTTTGTCGAAGACCAGAACAGCAGTGAGCGCAGAAAGAACTTAATCCGATAATCGCGCTTTCTCCAGATTGGGCCAGGGATAAGCTGACCCGTTGTCAGAGAGGAAATAATATTGGCAGGCTGTGCCTCTGGCACATCAATTTGCAGGCTGGTGTTCGACACGATGGTGACCTCTTTAGAATTCTGATTCTATTCTAAGGGCCAGGATGTAACGATTTAAGAGTTGCTAAACCTTTATTTCGGCTTCGTTTAATTTCGATTGAAGTTAGCAACATTATGACGCCAGATCCCGAAAATCGGGTATTCGCTATACTTCTTTATGGAGGGGCTATGTACCAAATACTTGATGGTCAACAGTGGCGTCATATCTGGGTCGTGAGCGACATTCATGGTTGCTACCACCCGCTTATGGATGAATTAAAACAGCGCCATTTTAATCCCTATGAGGATTTACTTATTTCGGTGGGCGACCTGATTGATCGCGGGCCGGAGAGCGTTAAATCTCTGCAACTCATACGCGAAAAATGGTTTCGCGCGGTGCGGGGGAATCATGAGCAAATGGCGATTGACGCGCTCAGTAATAACGATTTTGCTCTCTGGACCCTCAATGGAGGTATATGGTTTTCCCGTCTGACGAACCCGCAAAAATTAGACGCCATTGCATTGCTCGATGCGTGCCGGCAATTACCGCTTATTATTGAAATAATCTGCACCCGTGGGATAAATGTGGTGGCTCATGCCGATTACCCAGCGGACACTTATCTGCGCGGTAAGCCCGTCAGTCAGCACCGTGTGCTGTGGGATCGCTCGCGGTTAACGGGCCTGATGGCGGGCAACGGTGAAGGGATTAGCGGCGCGGATCATTTCTGGTTTGGTCACACGCCGCTTGCGAAGCGCTGTGATTTCGACAATCTGCACTATATCGACACCGGTGCCGTGTTTGGCGGCACGCTGACGCTCGCCCAGCTCCAGTAGCTAAAAGTCACTGTACTCCTGAGCCGGTGTCCAGAAGCTATCGATAAACTCCTCGACAGGGTAACAACCGCCGTGACGAATTCGCTGCTCTTTTTTCGAGGCAACGCACTGCATCTCGGTGTTGTAGACATCAATCACGATGTCGTCGCAGCCGCCGTCCAGGTAACAAACAAACAGTACCAGTGCGAACATCTCATCCTCTGAATCTGGCTTCCGAATGGTTAGTGTAGGGGAGGATTTGTCGCAGGGGAAATCGGGGGCATAAATAACCCGCCTTCGGGCGGGTTCTATTGGTGTCAGGCAAGGCGCATGACCCAGGCATCGGACTGCTGATCGTAATGTTCACGGTATAGCACGGAATGTTCGCCATCCAGGATAGCCGGAATGCTGGTGTCAGCGTCCCAGGCATCAAGCTGCATACATAAATCGGGATCGGATTTACAGGGAATGGTTAACGTTCGATCGCCCTGATTATCGCCGCGCAATTCTGCATCGTCGATCTCAAAAGCGCCAATACGCACGCTGGTTTTCGTCATAATGCTCTCCGCAGGTTTGCTGAAAATCTGGTACGACCAGTGTTGTCGCCCATTTTTCAGCGTAGTGCAGGAGAGCAAAAGTGCCAGTGAAAATGTGCTGTTTTTTAATCGCTGAGATCGTTACCGGTAAACAGGCGACCATCGCGAACCAGTTCACGCGGGTAGCTGTTCTTCAGGCGCGAGCCGACTTTTTTCGCCAGACCCAGCGGAAAGCCCTGATAAGTGACGATCATTTCGTCAGCCGGTGGCGTCTGTTCCGGGTAGACGTCGCGGCCGCGATACCACTCTTCTGCCTCTTTGTGGGTCAGTGCAAATGAATTGTCGCTACCGGCGAGGGCGATAACGGCCTCATGCTGCCAGCGATAGCCTTTGTTATGCACTTCGGCTAGGCGCATGCCGATACGGGAGAAGCGCACTTTGCCAATCAGCGGTTCGATCTCGACCGGGAAGAGCCAGATCTCTTTGTCGCGCTGCCACAGGCGAAGGTTTTCCTCCCACTGAAGGCCGACTTTTTGTGCCGCTTCGGTAATCTGCGCGGTTTCACGGCCCTTCAGCGGGGCGAACGGGAAATTGCCAACTTTAAATTTAGGTGCCGGTAAGGCGTCGATCGCCGCTGTTTTACGCAGTCGCGCGACGAAGAACCCTTCGCAGTCGAAAATCTGCGGAAAAACGTGCAGGAAACCTTCGGGAGTCAGCGCCGCTTTGGCACCCTCGAAAAGCGCATCCAGTGGCAGGAATTCGACGGCCTGCGGATACTGCTCTTTTAGCCACAGACATACGGATTCGTTTTCATCGCGGTTCAGGGTGCAGGTGGAGTAAATCAGTGTTCCACCCGGGCGCAGAGCATGAAAGGCGCTGTCAATCAGCTCGCGCTGGGTGGCGGCGATCTCAAGATTGCTGGCGACAGACCAGTTTTTAAGCGCATCGGGATCTTTACGCACTACGCCTTCGCCCGAGCACGGCGCATCCAGCAGGATGGCATCGAAAGATTCTGGCACGGCGGCACCAAAGACGCGGCCATCGAAGTGGGTCAGGGCGACGTTGCTGATCCCACAGCGGCTGATATTCGCATGCAGAACTTTAACCCTGCTCGCCGAAAACTCATTGGCGAGAATTGCGCCCTGATTGCCCATGCGGGCGGCGATCTGTGTGGTTTTAGACCCTGGTGCGGCGGCCACGTCCATCACGCGCAGCGGCTGATTTTCGTCGGCAAACAGCGCGGCAACGGGCAGCATGGAGCTGGCTTCCTGAATATAAAACAGCCCGCTTAGATGTTCGGCGGTGCTTCCCAGCGGCAGGGCATCTTCGTCATCACGCTCAATCCAGAATCCTTCCGCACACCAGGGCACCGGCGTCAGTTGCCAGCGGTAGGGCGAAACCAGTGCCAGGAAATCGGCCACGCTGATTTTAAGCGTATTGACGCGGATGCTGCGACGCAGCGGACGCTGGCAGGCGGCGATAAAATCATCCATTGAGAGATGAGTGGGAAGTGCCTCGCGCATGTGCGCCAGGAATTCGTCAGGAAGAAAAGCAGAATGTTGAGCCACGGGCGTACCACAGGGAGTAGATAAGGCGCGCAGTGTACCATAAAGGCTCCGGTGCGTTGACACCGGAGCTGATGATTAACGTGGCAGTGCGGTGCCCCATTCACGCCACTCTTTCGGTTCGCTTTCGAGCAACAGGAAATGTTTGCCCGGCTGCGCTTTCGGTGCGAGCGGTGTGCCTGGTGGGGTCGCAAAGGCGATCCCGCCGCGAATGAACTGATTAAAGGTCCCGGTTTTCACCACGCCGCCGGTCAGACCGAAATCGAGGGAATATCCCGATGCCAGCCAGAAGACGGAGTTGTTGCGCACCAGATGCTGGTAGCGCTCGCTGATGCGCAGACCCACCATCACACGATCTGACAGGGTTCCCAGCGTCAGGCCGGTGACGGTACCCACTTCAATTCCACGGAACAGCACCGGCGTGCCGATACTCATTGAACCGGCTTCCGGGACTTCGACCACAATGCTCAGCCCGTCCAGATAACGCGAGTCAGTGATGGTCGCTTCCTGCAGCTCAAAGTCGCGGCGCACGTTTCCGTTACCCGGCTCGACGTTAATGTACGGCTGGAGAATGGTATCGAGATGTTCAACGCCGGCGGCAGAGATCTGCGGTGTCACTACCGAGAAGCGCGTGCCGTTGCGGGCAAAGTTTTGCATGTACTCCGGATACAGCACCGCGGTGGCCTGCACTTCGTTACGCGCGGTAATCAAGGTCAGCTTCTGGAGCTGCCCGATATCAATGCCCAGATAGCGAATCGGCATCCCTTCAGAGAGCTTACCCGCATCAAAGGCGTGGAGCGTAATCTGGCCGCCCACTGCGCGCGCCGCCGTTTCTGATGGATAGAGAATGCGTTTATCGCCTTTACGCTGATTGGCCCCTGCGCCGCTTAAATTATCGAAGCTAATGGCACCCCGCAGCGCGCGGGAGAGGGGAGAGGCCTGCACGGTCAGGCCGCTGCCGTTAAGCTGCACTTTCGCACCGCCTTCGGCCCAGAAGACGCTGTTGGCGGTCAGCAGATTGCGGTACTCCGGCTTGATATGCAGTTCGATATCAAACGCGTCGGCGCGTGGGCGCACGGTGATCACTTCGCCCACCTCAAACTTGCGGTACAGCACCACGGACCCGGCCTGCACGTCCGGCAGCGTGTCGGCGCGCAGGGTGAGGGTGGTGGTCGGCATATCGCTTAAGCTGTTTTCAATCGCTTTGTCCAGATTGGCGTACAGCGGATAGCTGTCGCGCATCTCACCTTTCTGCCCTGGCAGAATACGAACGCCGCCGTTGATCCATTCGCTGGCGCTGGCCCCGAGGAACTCGACGCCGTCTAGCCCGACTTTAACGTCTACCCGGCTGTTAACCACAAATTTGCTGTCGCCGTGTACCAGATCCCGGTATTGCGGATCGATGGCGACGGAGAAGGTGACCCCTTTTTCCGTCAGCTTGCGTTCCAGAACCTGGCCGACCTGCACGCCGTGCAGAATCAGCGGCTGACCGGCTTCGATACCGTAGCTTTCAGGTGCCGTCAGGGTCAGTGTCATTACGCCGGGTTTTTGCAGTAAGGCTTTATCGGCGGGGGCGATGACGAAATTGTTGTTAGGCTGGCCTTCCCCTGGGATCAACTCAAAGGTGCTGCCCGTCAGCAGGCTGCTGATGCTGGCGTCACTCAACGAGATTTTCGGGTTCCGCAGCTCGATGCGCGTTTTTTCACGCAGAAGGTCGACCACGCTCGGGTCCACCGTCATTTCGCCGGTCACGGAGCCGCCAGGGTTCAGCGTCAGTTTGGTGAGCTGGCCCACCTGCAATCCCTGATACATTAATGGCGTTGAACCGGCGTTCAGCCCTTTGGCGTCTGAGAGGGCCAGTTTGACAATGACGCCGCGCTGGCTGTGGGCCAGATCGGCGTACAGCCCGAAGTTATCATCGGCAGTGGCTGCATCAGAGTTCTCCGGTGAGTCGAAGGCGATAGCCCCATTAACCAGCGCCGCCAGGCTTTCGAGCTTCACTTTCGCGCCGCTGAAACTGACGTCGGCATCCACGCCTGACACATTCCAGAAGCGGCTGCCTTTTTTCACCAGGCCGGTGAAGCGCCGCTCGATCAGGACGTCGATAGTCACGCCCTGTTTGTTGGGGTTAATGGCGTAGTCATACACGCGCCCAACCGGAATTTTACGGAAGTAGACGATCGATCCGCTGTTGAGCGAGCCTAAATCCGGCGAATGCAGGTGGATCATCAGATCGCCATTGTTCAGCCGGTATTTTGGCTGGGTGTCCAGCGCGGTGAAATGGTCCTGCGGCTCACCTTTACCGGGCATCATGCCGATATAGTTCCCGCCGACCAGCGCGTCCAGCCCGGAAACGCCCGCCAGAGAGGCTTTAGGTGTCACCAGCCAGAACTGCGTATCACTGCGCAGGGAGTCTTGCATATCGGCTTTAATACTGGCGCGAACCTGAATTTTGTTCAGATCTTTGCCGAGCCGGATATCCTCGACGGTTCCCACTTCGACGCCCTGGAAGCGCACAGGGGTACGCCCTGCGACGATGCCGTCCGCCGTCTGGAAGTCAATGGTGATGGTATTGCCGCGATCCTGATAGCTCGTCCAGATCAGCCAGCCCGCAATCATCAATGCGATGACAGGCAGCAACCAGAATGGCGAAATGCGGCGTTTTGTTTTAATTCTCGCTTCAGTCGTCGAAGCGGGCGTTTCCTGACTCATGTGCATCCCAAAGTAAGCGGCTATCCAGCCATTCCACTGCAAGAATAGTCAATATCACCGCAGAGCCGAAATAAAACGCCGCGGGTCCCATGGTAAAAGCGAGTAACTGATCGCGATTGATCAGCGACATCATCAACGAAATAACAAACAGATCGAGCATCGACCAGCGGCCAATCCAGGTCACAAACCGCAGTAACAGGATCCGCGTGCGTAACCCTTGCTCACACTTAAACTGAATGCTGATGAGCAAGGTGAACATAACCAGAACTTTGGTAAAGGGCACAAGGATACTGGCAATAAAGACCACTCCCGCCACGGCAAAGTTACTGCTCGCCAGTGACACAATCCCCGACATGATAGTGTCTTCCTGCCGCGCACCGTTAACGTAAATGATCGAAATCGGTAACAGGTTAGCGGGAAGCAGCAGCACGATGGAGGCAATCAGTGCGGCCCAGCATTTTTGCAGGCTTTGCTTACGGCGCAGACGTAACGGAATGTGACAGCGCGGGCAGCGACCCCGTGCGTCGGGCAGGCCGGTAAAATGGCAGCCGAGGCAGACGCGCAGACTGGGATCAGGCCGCGTCGCCGGGCGCTGAGGATAAAAGCGCTCCCAGAGTTGTTCCACATTCAGATGGATCAGCGTCATGATGCTCAGTAATACCAGCGCGACAAAGGCAAACAGGCCGATGCCGGGCTGTAAAAAAGCGTAGTCCTGTACCTTAATCGACGCCACGCCGATGCCGACCAGATAGATATCCAGCATCACCCACTCTTTGAGCTTCTCGAGCATCAGCAGCACCGGGCGGAGATTCATGCCCAGAATATTGCCAAACCAGAGATAGGCAATGGCAGCCACCAGCACTAACGGCGCGCGACGGTGCAAAACAGCACCATTGCGCCGGTCAGAGGATCGCCCTGCTGGGTCATTTGCCAGATCCCCATCAGCAGGTTGGCGTCGATGCGCACGCCGAGCAGGTACAATTTGAGCAGCGGTTCGCCCCATGCGAAGGGCATCAGCAGGAGCATGGTGACGGCCATCGCCGCCAGACGGGTGAGAGACCAGTCGCGTCCATCGCGAATTTTAGCGTCGCAGCGCGGGCAATACGCGCTCTGATGCGATTTCATCTTCGGCAACATAAAAAGCGTATCGCACTGCGGACAACGCTGATAATGTTCACGAGGCAGCGCATCGCTGACCGAGTGGACAGTGATCTTTTTTGCCGGCGTAATTCTTGGAGTATTGAGTGCCATCAGTCGCGCATTAAAGGATTAATTAACGTTATATTAACTCATCTTGGGATTCATCTTGAGAATGAGCGCATTTAATGTTTATTTTATTAGGCTATGCTCTCTTTTTTGTACGACAACCAAGTGATTGATTAATGAACAAAACAGAATTCTACGCGGATTTGAACCGCGATTTCCAGGCATTGATGACAGGTGAGACCAGTTTTTTAGCGACACTGGCCAACACCAGTGCGCTGCTGTTTGAGCGTCTGTCGGATGTGAACTGGGCTGGTTTCTACCTTCTGGAAGGGGAAACGCTGGTGCTCGGACCATTTCAGGGCAAGCTTGCCTGCGTGCGGATCCCTGTGGGGCGTGGTGTATGTGGAACTGCGGTGGCGCAAAATCAGGTTCAGCGTGTTGAAGATGTGCATGCCTTCGACGGGCACATTGCGTGCGATTCGGCGAGTAACTCCGAAATCGTTCTGCCGCTGACCGTGAAAAATCAGATTATTGGCATACTGGATATCGACAGCACGGTCTTTGGACGCTTTAGCGCCGAGGACGAACAAGGGCTGCGCGAACTGGTTGCTAATCTCGAAAACGTATTAAACGCGACCGATTATCAAAAATTCTTTGCGAGCGTCGCAGGATAATCAACGGATAACGTAGCATTTACTGATGGCGTCATTATAATGTCGCCTGTTCATGCCTGCGGCTAGTTGGCAACGTCCGTTGTAATCAGGAAATTTCATGGAAAATCAACCTAAGTTGAACAGTAGTAAAGAAGTCATTGCCTTTCTGGCTGAGCGTTTCCCACAGTGTTTCACTGCTGAAGGCGAAGCTCGTCCCCTGAAAATTGGTATTTTTCAGGATCTGGTAGCGCGCGTTGAGGGTGAGATGAATCTCAGCAAAACTCAACTGCGCTCTGCCTTACGTCTTTATACTTCAAGCTGGCGTTACCTTTACGGTATCAAGCTGGGCGCGACCCGTGTCGATCTCGACGGCAACCCTTGCGGTGAGCTGGACGAGCAGCACGTTGAGCACGCACGTAAGCAGCTTGAAGAGGCCAAAGCGCGTGTTCAGGCACAGCGTGCTGAGCAGCAGGCGAAAAAACGCGAAGCTGCTGCGGCAAATGGCCAAGAAGAAGCGCCTCGCCGTGAGCGTAAACCGCGTCCTGCTCCACGTCGTAGTGAGAACAGCGATCGCAAACCGCGTGCTGATAAACCAGCCGCTAAAGCACAGCGTGCGCCTCGCGAAGAACAACGCCACACTCCAGTTTCTGACATCAACGCCCTGAGCGTCGGTCAGGCTCTGAAGGTGAAAGCGGGTAACAATGCGATGGACGCCACCGTACTCGAAATCACCAAAGATGGCGTTCGTGTACAGCTGACTTCTGGTATGTCAATGATTGTACGCGCAGAACACCTGGTGTTCTGAAACGGAGGCCAAGCCTGGCATGAACACTCTTTTTAAGATCACCGCGCTGGCTGGCCTGTTTGCTATAACAGGCCACGCCTTCGCAGTGGACGATATAACGCGTGCGGATCAAATCCCGGTTTTAAAGGAAGAGACCCAGCACGCAACGGTCAGTGAGCGCGTCACTTCGCGCTTCACCCGTTCACATTATCGTCAGTTCGATCTCGATCAGGCCTTTTCGGCTAAGATTTTCGATCGGTATCTGAACCTGCTGGATTACAGCCACAACGTGCTGCTGGCCAGTGATATTGAACAGTTCGCAAAACGTAAAACCGACGTGGGCGATGAGCTGCGCAGCGGTAAACTCGACCTGTTCTACGATCTCTACAACCTATCCCAGAAGCGTCGTTTTGAACGTTATCAATACGCGCTGAAAGTGCTGGAACGTCCAATGGACTTTACCGGCAACGACAACTTTAATCTTGACCGCAGCAAAGCGCCCTGGCCGAAAGACGAAGCCGAGCTGAATGCGCTGTGGGACGGCAAAGTGAAATTCGATGAGCTGAGCCTCAAACTCACCGGTAAAGATGAGAAAGAGATCCGCGAAACGCTAACCCGTCGTTACAAATCAGCCATTCGTCGTCTGGCACAGACCAACAGTGAAGACGTGTTCTCCCTGGCGATGACCGCCTTTGCTCACGAAATCGACCCGCACACGAACTACCTCTCCCCACGCAACACTGAACAATTCAATACCGAGATGAGCCTGTCTCTGGAAGGAATTGGTGCGGTGCTGCAAATGGATGAAGACTATACGGTCATCAACTCCATGGTGGCAGGCGGCCCGGCGTCGAAAAGCAAAGCGATTAGCGTAGGCGATCGTATCGTCGGCGTCGGTCAAACGGGCCAGAACATGGTCGATGTGATCGGCTGGCGTCTGGATGACGTGGTCGCGCAGATCAAAGGCCCGAAAGGCAGCAAGGTTCGCCTTGAGATCCTGCCTGCGGGTAAAGGCACCAAAACCCGTATCGTGACCCTGACGCGTGAGCGCATTCGTCTTGAAGATCGCGCTGTGAAAATGTCCGTGAAAACCGTCGGCAAAGAAAAAGTCGGCGTGCTTGATATTCCGGGCTTCTACGTTGGCCTGACAGACGATGTCAAAGTCCAGTTGCAGAAGCTTGAAAAGCAGAATGTCAGCAGCGTGATTATCGACCTGCGTACCAATGGCGGTGGAGCACTGACCGAAGCAGTTTCGCTTTCTGGCCTGTTTATCCCATCGGGTCCGGTTGTTCAGGTTCGCGATAACAACGGTAAAGTGCGTGAAGACGCCGATACCGATGGCGTCGTGTACTACAAAGGTCCGCTGGTGGTGCTGGTCGATCGCTTTAGCGCCTCAGCATCAGAAATCTTTGCCGCGGCGATGCAGGACTATGGCCGTGCGCTGATTGTGGGTGAACCAACCTTCGGTAAAGGCACGGTGCAGCAGTACCGTTCCCTTAACCGTATTTACGATCAGATGCTGCGTCCTGAGTGGCCTGCGCTGGGTTCCGTACAGTACACCATTCAGAAGTTCTATCGTGTGAATGGCGGCAGTACGCAACGTAAAGGCGTGACCCCGGACATCATGATGCCGACCGGTACCGAAGAGACGGAAACAGGCGAGAAGTTTGAAGACAACGCGTTGCCGTGGGACAGCATTAATGCTGCCACCTTCGTAAAAGCGGGCGACATGACCCAGTTTGGTCCTGAGCTGCTGAAAGCGCATAACGATCGCATCGCGAAAGATCCGGAGTTCCAGTACATCATGAAGGACATTGCTCGCTTTAATGCCCTGAAAGAAAAACGGAATATCGTCTCGCTTAACTTCGCTCAGCGTGAAAAAGAGAACAACGAAGATGATGCCACGCGTCTGGCACGCATCAACGATCGCTTTAAACGTGAAGGCAAGCCGTTGCTGAAAAACCTGGACGACCTGCCGAAGGATTACCAGGAGCCCGATCCGTATCTGGATGAGACGGTGCATATCGCTCTCGACCTGGCAAACCAGGAAAAGAGCAAGCCCGCCGTTCAGCCCGCTCCGGCAAAATAACACCTCAACAGGCACAAGAAATTGTGCCTGTTTTTTTTAGTTCTGCATCCTCCCGTCAGCAAGCCCATAAACAATGTAAAGTTGTGTCTTTCTGGTGACTTACGCCCCCTGAATCCTTGAAAATGGCCACAATACCCATACGATGTGGGTAATCGCATAGTGCGTTTTGTTAAACAGAGGTTAAAAGAAAATTATGATGCGAATCGCGCTCTTCCTGGTCACCAACCTTGCGGTTATGGTGGTTTTCGGGCTTGTGCTAAGCCTGACAGGGATCCAATCGAGCAGCGTTCAAGGTCTGCTGATTATGGCGCTGCTGTTCGGTTTTGGTGGATCGTTTATTTCGCTGCTGATGTCCAAGTGGATGGCGCTGAAATCGGTCGGTGGGGAAGTGATCGAGCAGCCACGTAACGATATGGAACAGTGGCTGATGAACACGGTGGCACAACAGTCTCGCCAGGCGGGTATCGCTATGCCGCAGGTGGCGATTTACCACGCGCCTGACATTAACGCCTTTGCCACCGGTGCGCGCCGCGATGCCTCGCTGGTGGCCGTGAGCACCGGTCTGTTGCAGAACATGAGCCGTGACGAAGCGGAAGCGGTTATTGCCCATGAAATCAGCCACATCGCCAACGGTGACATGGTTACCATGACCTTGATTCAGGGTGTGGTAAACACCTTCGTTATCTTCATCTCTCGTATCCTGGCGCAGATTGCTGCCGGATTTATGGGCGGAAATCGTGATGAAGGTGAAGAGAGCAACGGCAACCCGCTGATCTACTTCGCTGTCGCGACAGTGCTGGAGCTGGTATTCGGTATTCTGGCGAGCATTATTACCATGTGGTTCTCCCGCCATCGTGAGTTCCATGCGGATGCGGGCTCGGCAAAACTGGTGGGCCGCGAGAAGATGATTGCTGCGCTGCAGCGTCTGAAAACCAGCTACGAACCGCAGGAAGCGACCAGCATGATGGCATTCTGCATCAATGGTAAATCGAAATCGCTGAGCGAACTGTTCATGACTCACCCGCCGCTGGATAAACGTATCGAAGCGCTGCGCAGTGGGGAATACATCAAGTAAGCGAGCAGTATGAGAAAGAAGCCGGGTTGAGCAGACATTGCCGCCCGGCTTTTTTTATGCCTGAGCTCGGGGTTGCGTCACGCGCAGGCCGCTGATAATGGCGGCGATAGTCGCCAGCGTTCCGGCGGTAAACAGGGCCAGATGCGTGCCATTCTGCCCGGCAAGGTTAAACATCAGCGCCACCAGTGCGGCACCAGAGCTTTGACCTAACAGGCGCGCGGTGCCGAGCATTCCACTGGCGCCGCCGCTGCGATGGCGCGGTGCGGCAGTAATGATGGTGTGGTTGTTCGGTGACTGGAACAGACCAAAACCGGCTCCGCACAGCACCATTCGCCAGATAATATCCAGATCCGTTGGCGCAGAAGGCAACATCGCCAGCGCGAATAGCCCGGTTGCCATCACCACCAGTCCTAACGCACCCAGCAAACCCGCATGAACGCGTTCAATGAGATAGCCCGCAAGCGGGGCCATCACCATGGTTGCCAGCGGCCAGGGGGTCAGCAGCAGCCCGGTCCCCACTTCCGTTCGTCCAATCACCCCTTGCAAGAAAAAGGGCAGCGAAACCAGCGCCAGCATCTGGGCGCAGAACGAGCAGATGGACGTCCCGATGGAAAGAGAAAAGAGCGGAATACGCAGCAGATCAACAGGCAAAAGAGGGACGGGCAACGCCAGCTGACGGCGCACGAAAAAGTAGCCGATGATCAGCATCGCAACGATTTCAGCCGCAATGAGCGTGAGCGATTGTCCCTGAGCAAATCCGCTCAGCGCCGTGATCAGCAGACCAAAGGTCAGGGCATTCATCACTGCGCTGGGAAGATCGAAACGCGGCATCGCGCTCTTAGCACTGTTTTCAGGCAAATAGCGCAGGGCAAAGAGCAGGGCGATAATCCCGAGCGGAACGTTAATCAGGAACAGCCATTGCCACGACGCCACCGAGAGAATCGCGGCCGCGATAGTCGGACCGGCGGCAGACGAGACTGCGACAATGAAAGAGTTGATCCCCATTCCGCGCCCAAGCTGGCGCTGAGGGTATATCAGGCGGATCAGTGCGGTATTGACGCTCATCAGCGCAGCCCCGCCGAAACCCTGCGCAATACGCGCAAATGTCAGGGTGTGCAGTGAGTCAGACAGGGCGCAAAAAAGGGAGGTCAGGGTAAAGACGACCAGCCCGCACTGGTAGACGCGGCGATAGCCGAACATGTCGCCGAGAAACGAGAACGAAAGCAGCGAAACTACGATGGCGATCTGGTAAGCATTGACCACCCAAATGGAGCTGGCGGGAGACGCGTGCAGGTCGCTGGCGATGGTCGGGAGCGCCACGTTGGCTATGGCACCATCAAGCACTGCCATTGAAATACCAATGATAATGGTCGCGATCGCGCCGTACCGTTGCGGTAAAGGCAAGCCATCAGAGGACAGTTTTTCCATGGGAAATGAAACGCTCAGAGTGATATTATTATCAGAATCACTATTTTAGCACTGTTAATTCGGTTTTATGTCGCAGATTTGTAACGAAGTAAACGCAGATTGATTGCAGCATCTCGGTCACGAATTTATAATAAAAACCGGTTCTGATTTTTATAAAACACTCTCAATGAGGTGATAAATGGCAATCGCAGATTTGGATAAGCAGCCAGATTCTGTTTCTTCCGTGCTGAAGGTGTTTGGCATCTTACAGGCGCTGGGTGAAGAGCGCGAAATTGGTATTACAGAGTTATCGCAGCGTGTGATGATGTCAAAAAGCACCGTTTATCGCTTTCTGCAAACCATGAAATCCCTGGGTTATGTCGCACAGGAAGGTGAATCAGAGAAATATTCTCTGACCCTGAAACTGTTCGAACTCGGTGCCCGCGCGCTGCAAAACGTCGATCTGATCCGCAGCGCCGATATTCAGATGCGCGAGCTTTCACGCTTAACGAAAGAGACCGTCCACCTGGGCGCGCTGGATGAAGACAGCATTGTCTATATCCATAAAATCGACTCTATGTACAACCTGCGCATGTATTCGCGCATTGGTCGTCGTAACCCGCTCTACAGTACCGCCATCGGTAAAGTGCTGTTGGCGTGGCGCGATCGCGAGGAAGTCAAAGAGATCCTTGAAGGTGTGGAATACAAACGCAGCACCGAGCGCACTATCACCAGCACTGAAGAGTTGCTGGCCGTGCTGGATCACGTGCGTGAGCAGGGTTACGGCGAAGACAATCAGGAGCAGGAAGAGGGGCTGCGTTGTATCGGCGTTCCAGTGTTTGACCGCTTCGGTGTCGTCATTGCAGGCCTGAGTATTTCGTTCCCGACGCTGCGCTTCTCTGAAGAGCGTCTGCATGAATATGTTGCCATGCTGCACACCGCAGCACGCAAGATTTCAGAACAAATGGGTTACAACGACTATCCGTTCTGAATCCGACAATAAAAAACGCCGCTGAAAATGCGGCGTTTCTGTATCTGTGAGTCAATCGACTTATCCGTTGTCGACTACTGTCTGGCTTTTGCGCAGAACCGGGCAGTTTGAGAAACCAATAATTCCGCTGTCGCTGTGTAAATATTGCGCGGTACTGGTGCCTCGGGCAGTCAGATATTTACACTGAATCCCCAGTCCTGCCGCATTTTCTGTGCTTCCCACCAGCACGCCGTATCCCGTCAGTAATAAACCAATCCATAAAATGGCCAGGACAATAATTGTCCGAATAATGATGCGCATGAATGCCTCATTTTTTTGCTAATAATGCTGTTAAGCGTAATAGTTTTACTCTATGAAACAAGTGCATGATTCCGAAAATTTTCTGATGCAGGTACAGTTAGCCCTTGTTTAAGATAACCGTGATAACCTGGTCATATCAGGTCAAAAGACGGAGTGTGGAGTGAAAAAGTTTCGCTGGGTAATTCTGGTTGTTGTACTGATTGCCTGTGTCATTTTGTGGACACAGACGATCAATGTCATGTGCGATCAGGATGTACAGTTTTTTAGCGGTATTTGCGCAATAAATCAATTCATCCCCTGGTAGTATTCATTTTTCTAACAGATGGTACCCTTCCTCTGCGTCAGTGCTAAAATGGCGTTTTTATTGAGGTGGTAAAATGGGTGAGTTACTGAATTCGGGGCTACTGAACGTAGCCTCACTGGCGATCTCTCTGGTCGTGATGATTATCGGCCTGGCGCTGTGGTTCTTTGTGAATCGCGCCAGTTCTCGCACGGATGAGCAGATTGAACTGCTGGAAGCCTTGCTTGATCAGCAGAAACGCCAGAATGCGTTGCTGCGCCGTCTGTGCGAAGCTAACGAGCCAGAAGAGAAAGACGAGCCAAAAGCCGCTGAAGCAGTGGTAAACGAAGACGAAGATGATTTCATTCGTCTGGTGGCTGAACGCTAACGGATGAGCGGGGGAGGTGGCTGTGGTCTGGAAAAATCCCTGGTATAACCCCTCCCTGAAACATCATGCTCCCGATGGGTTTCGCAACCTCGACTTTACTGGCCATCAGCCCGGCGACGTCGAGCGGTGGCGCAAGGAGCGCAAAGCGGCGGGATTACCCAAACCGCCCACGCAGGGTTATGACGAATTTATTCGCCAGTGGTGGCAGCCTGCCGAACTGAACGACCGGCCAGAAGATGGCGTCTGGTGGCTGGGGCATGCCAGTGTGCTGCTGCGTTTAAGCGGGCAATATTTGCTGACCGATCCTGTTTTTTCCCGACGCGCCTCGCCGCTCCCTTTTTTTGGACCGCAACGCAAGACACCCCCGGTTTTAACCGTCGACACGCTTCCACACATTGATGCGTTGGTGATTTCCCACAACCATTACGATCATCTCGATTCCGCTACTGTTCGTCACCTGTTGCGGCGTTTCCCTGAACTCACTGTGTGTGTGCCGCTGGGCCTCGGCGACTGGTTTCGTCGTCGCGGTGCTAAAAATATCCTTGAGCTGGACTGGTGGCAGACCGCTGTGTTTCAGGGGATTACGCTGACCGCCGTTCCGGCCCAGCACTGGAGTATGCGCACTTTCTGGGACAGAAATCGCTCATTGTGGTGCGGCTGGGTATGTGAAGGAGCAGATCAGCGTTTTTGGTTTAGCGGTGATACGGGTTATACGCCAGATTTGCTCGCCATCCCACAGCGCTTGGGGCAGATCACCGCCGCCGCGCTGCCCGCCGGGGCGTATGCACCACGCTGGTTCATGTCGGCCCATCATATGGATCCGCAATCTGCCATCAAGCTCTGGCAGCAAATGGGAATGCCGCTCGCATTTCCGATCCACTGGGGTGTGTTCGAGCTGGCCGACGAGTCCCTCGACGAGCCGGTGCAGGAGCTTACACAGGCGCTGGAAAATGAAGCGGGGATTAACGACAAGTTTAGAATATTGAAAATTGGTCAATATTTATCCCTGTGATCTAATACCGCCTCGCTGAATATATTCTCTATTCCAACCCTGTCCCTCAGATGTATTTCCATCGAAACGTTTTTCTTGCTTTCTTTTGCACCAGGATGAAAGACGTTTCATTATTTTGGTGCAATACACCAAACTGTCATCTCCGACATATATGATGAAGCCGCGCAATTTATAGCCGGTTTATTTCAGTGTAAAACTCAAACCCTTACGTTGATTTCAGCATAACTTTTCGCAAATTGTTCTAACTCAATCATTGCATTTATTAAACTTTCGGCACTGGCTGGATCTATATCAAAGATTGAGCTAAGGTAAAATTGCTTTAGATTACAGGCGCTACGCTGGCGCCTGTCTTGCGGTTCGCTTTGGTCTGGCGGCGGCAGTGCGCGCAAGCAGTTGTGCATAATGTCGCAGGCTGAGATCGGAGTTTGTGCGGCGGATCTAGACACGTTTAAAAATGGCTTGCCATAATTATCGTTGTATGTAATAACACGTTTTGGGTCAAACGAGGTACAGTTCTGTTTATGTGTGGCATTTTCAGTAAAGAAGTCCTGAGTAAACACGTTGTCGTTGAATACCGCTTCTCTGCCGAACCTTATATTAGTGCCTCAAGCAGTAATGTCTCAGTTTTATCTATGTCAATGCCTGCGGGCTAAGAAAACAATCTAAGGAATTTTGCAAATGGCAAAGATTAAAGGTCAAGTTAAGTGGTTCAACGAGTCTAAAGGTTTTGGTTTCATTACTCCTGCTGACGGCAGCAAAGACGTGTTCGTACACTTCTCTGCAATCCAGGGTAACGGCTTCAAAACTCTGGCTGAAGGCCAGAACGTTGAGTTCGAAATTCAGGACGGCCAGAAAGGTCCGGCTGCTGTTAACGTAACCGCTATCTGATCGAATCCCTGCTGACTTAGAAGCGCTACGGCGCCTCACACTCAGACATCAAGCCTCGCGTATGCGGGGCTTTTTTAATCCTCTTTTTTCAAAATGTTACCCCGTTCGCTTCTGTTCGTAGTTTGTTGCAAAGCTGCGAGATTAGAAGCATTGTTTTCGCACCTAATGTCACGTTTTTCCCGTTAAATCAGGGCGTTGTTAATCTGACCTGGAGTCCGGGTGAAAAAGAAAACCTCTGATCCTGCCGGAAACTTCACCCCGGCGCGTTTTGTCCTGCTGTGTATCGCCATTCTAGGTAGTCTTGCCTTTCTGCTGGGCCGCGTCGCATGGCTGCAAATCATCAAGCCTGACAACCTGGTAAAACAGGAAGATATGCGATCTCTGCGCGAAGTGGCGATTAACGCCCCGCGTGGGATGATCACCGATCGCGAAGGCCGTCCGCTGGCGGTGAGTGTGCCGGTACAGGCAGTCTGGGCCGATCCGAAAACGGTGCTGGCGAAAGGCGGCGTCGGTTTTGATGACCGCTGGCAGGCGCTTGCCAGTGCGCTGCATATTTCGCTGAGCAGCCTGGCTGCGCGGATCAACAGTACCCCTCAGGGGCGCTTTATTTACCTTGCCCGTCAGGTTGACCCTTCTCAGGCGCAGTGGATCGATAAACTTAACCTGCCGGGGATCAATCTGCGCGACGAATCGCGCCGTTTTTATCCCGCCGGGCATGTGGCGGCCAATTTGCTCGGATTCACTAACATCGACGGGCAGGGGATTGAAGGCGTAGAAAAGAGTTTCAACGCGCAGCTGACCGGTAAACCTGGCGTGCGGCGAGTCAGGGAAGATCGCTACGGTCACGTGATCGAGAATCTGACGGAGGTCTCGCCGGTTCCTGCGCACAATATCCAGCTGAGCATCGACGAGCGACTCCAGACCATCACCGAAGACGCGCTGGACAACGCCGTCGCGTGGAACAAAGCTGAGTCGGGCGCGGCGGTGTTGATCAACGTACAAACCGGGGAAATCCTCTCGATGGCGAGTTTTCCGGATTTCAACCCGAATAACAGGGAAGGGGCCACGCTGAATGATTTCCGTAATCGGGCGATCAGCGACACCTTCGAACCAGGCTCAACCGTCAAACCGCTGGTTTTGATGACCGCGCTACAGCAGGGCCTCGTCCAGCCCGACAGCGTGATTGATACCCATCCGTACACGCTCGACGGCCATCGCATTCGCGACGTCGGCTACTATCCGGAGCTGTCCCTCACCGGCATCCTGCAAAAATCGAGCGATACGGGCGTCTCCCGCCTGTCACTGGCGATGCCAATTCAGCATCTGCTGGATACCTATCAGGGTTTCGGTTTTGGGTCGTCTACCGGGCTGGGGCTGACTGGAGAGAGCAGCGGCCTGTTACCGCAACGTAAATTCTGGAGTCAGCTCGATCGCGCCACCTTTGCGTTTGGCTATGGTCTGATGGTTACGCCGCTGCAGCTGGCGCATGTGTATGCCACTATCGGCAGCTATGGCCTGGAGCGGCCGCTGTCGATCACGCGTATCGATCCACCGGTTATGGGGCACCAGGTGATGCCGGAAGAGATTGTGCATCAGGTGGAACATATGATGGAGAGCGTCGCGCTGCCGGGCGGTGGCGGGATTAAAGCGGCGGTACGCGATTATCGGGTGGCCATAAAAACCGGTACCGCGAAAAAGATTGGTGATGACGGAAAGTATGTCGATAAATATGTCGCTTACACGGCAGGCGTGGCGCCAGCCAGTCATCCGATGTTTGCCCTGGCTGTGGTGATTAACGATCCGCAAAACGGCAGCTATTACGGCGGGGCGGTCTCTGCACCGGTATTCAGCCAGATTATGGGAGATGTTTTGCGCATTGAAAACGTTGAGCCGGACGGTTTACCGCCTGATTCGAACCATCTTATCGTGATGCGTTAAGCCAGGCGTTTTATACCAGGGCGAATAGCGGTACACTTTCGCCCTTTGATATTGTCTGGAGTTACCATGTCATTCAGTTGTCCCTTATGCCACGCGCTGCTGACGCACGACGAAAATAGCTATACCTGTCCGCAGGGGCACCGGTTTGACAAGGCGAAAGAAGGGTATGTGAATTTGCTGCCCGTTCAGCACAAACGCTCCCGCGATCCGGGTGATTCCGCTGAGATGATGCAGGCGCGCCGTGCGTTTCTCGACGCCGGGCATTATCAGCCGTTGCGCTACGCTGTCGCTGAGTGGCTCGCCACAATGCTTGAGCAGAACGCCACTTCTGTACTCGATATTGGCTGCGGAGAAGGCTACTACACGGCGGCATTTGCCCAGGTAGCCAGCGAAAAAGGCGCGCAAACCGTCGGCCTGGATGTGTCGAAATCAGCGATCCGTGCGGCGGCGAAGCGCTATCCGCAGGTCACTTTCTGCGTCGCCTCCAGCCATCGTTTGCCGTTTGACGATGCCAGCCAGGACGCCATTATCCGTATCTACGCCCCGTGCAAGGCAGAAGAGCTGGCGCGAGTGGTTAAACCGGGCGGATGGGTCATCACTGTAACGCCAGGGCCGAAACACCTGATGGAAATGAAAGGGCTGATTTACGATGAGGTTCGCCTGCATGCGCCGCATTCTGAGCAGCTTAGCGGTTTTACGCTGCGCCACGCGCAGTCATTGGGCTATGAAATGAGCCTGACGGGTGAAGAGGCGGTGGCGCTGTTACAGATGACGCCATTTGCGTGGCGGGCCAAACCTGAAGTGTGGGAAACCTTAGGAAAACAAAATGTGTTCCGCTGCCAGACAGATTTTAGCCTTCACTGCTGGCAGCGCGAGAGTTAACCGTAGAAGTGCGACCAGAGAATCTGTCCGCCAATCCCGATTAAAACAATACCGCCCAGAATTTCGGCTCGCTTACCTAACAGCGGGCCGATAAATCGCCCGACCATCATTCCCAGCGTCGACATAATCAACGTCGCGCAGCCGATAGCCAGCGCTGTGGCGATAATATTGACCTGCAAGAATGCCAGACCGACACCGACCGCCATCGCATCCAGACTGGTGGCGATCGCGGTGGTGACCAGCAGCCAGAAGCCGTGGCGATGGATCGGCGCGTCATCTTCATCGGAATTACCGCGGCAGCCTTCGATAACCATTCGCCCACCGAGGAACGCCAGCAGAATAAAGGCAATCCAGTGGTTCCATTCCAGCACAAACTGACTGGCGAGCATGCCAAGCGCCCAGCCGATCAGCGGAGTGAGGGTTTCGATAGCGCCAAAGATAATACCTGTACGAAGGGCTTCTGAGAATTTAGGTTTGTGGAGTGTGGCACCTTTACCGATGGAAGCAGCGAAAGCGTCCATGGACATGCCGAAAGCGAGAAGGATCGTTGCAGAGATATTCATTTAAAGCGTCCAGACCGGGGATATCCATATGACACATCACTGCCCCCAGTAAACAGCAGTTGATGTCTCAATGGTCTCGCCTGATCTCAGTGCACATGAACTGACTGTGCAGAAAGCGATCCGTACGCACCACGTTTTTCAACGAGTATGTTGACACGTACATTTCCCGGGGACGGGAAATCGGCTACTCCCCAACGACGGCGCAACCTTAACATATTTTGAGAATATAAAACAACAACAGGAAGGTATTATTCTATTAACCAATTGATAACGATTTTCATTTAGATTTATTGGTGAGAATAACGTTAAGGAATATAAGTTAATTCTGAAGGGAATATAGCTGTGGCTATATATTGTTCGTGTGAGAGGGAGACAATATATAGCCATTGCTATAATGATAACCTATTGAGTTTTAACCATTAGTTTGTATATTTTCTCAAGGTCATCAATATTTTTCACCCGAATGAGCAACCGGCGCTGCTCTAATTGCATTACCAGTACGCCATCCTCGGATAAATTCATCTCTTTAATACGGTTATATTCTATCCATACATTGGCGAAGAAAAAGCCATGACTTTTGAAGAGGATCTTTGGCACTCTGATCCAGAAGAGATAAATCGCCATTAATGCCAGCGCACATAATAACCATGTGGTTAATAAAGCACCGTGGCTCATCGCATTGTTGTAAATCAGAATAGCGAGCAGACCGGCGAAGATAAACGCATCAACCCGACCGCGTCGCAGAAGAGGGATGGCAAGCAGTGTCTCGCCGTGGCGGCGCGGCATGATGAATTCGTCGTAAATGGCGTACGCCAGAAGGGCAACAATAAACAGAACCAGTACGATGTCCGTAACCGTCATTCGTCCTCCAGAATAAAAAAACCGGGGGCAAGCCCCCGGCGGATAAAGCAAAAACTTACAGACCCAACAGGCCGATAGCGTAGCCCACGATACCGATGACGAAGAAGCCAACGATAATCCACAGGGCGTTCACTTTCTTACGCAGCAGCCACATACAGGCGAAGGTCAGCAGCAGCGGCACCAGGCCCGGCATTAACTGGTCAAGGATGGTCTGCACGGTAGTCACACGCGTTTGTCCGTCCTGACCGGTAATGGTCGAGACGACAAGCGGGATGTTAACGTGCGTCCACTTGTTTACCAGTGCCCCCATGACAAACAGGCCGAGAATTGACGCCCCCTCAGTCAGTTTTTGCAGGAAGCCGCCGCCCATATCAGAAACGATATCGACACCTTTACGATAGCCGTAAGCGACGCCGTAGTACCGGGTAGCCAGACGAACGGCGTTAAACAGAATGAAGAACAGCAGTGGACCGAGCAGGCTGCCGCTCATCGCGATGCCCGCGCCGAGAGCCGCGAAGACCGGACGCACGGTACCCCAGAAGATTGGGTCGCCCACGCCTGCCAGCGGCCCCATCAGACCGACTTTGATACCGTTGATGGCACCATCGTCAATCTCTGCGCCGTTCGCACGCTGCTCTTCCATTGCCAGCGTTACGCCCAGAACCGGAGCTGCAACGTAAGGATGGGTGTTAAAGAATTCCAGGTGACGTTTAATCGCCTGGCGACGCGCTTCGTTATTTTCCGGATACAGGCGTTTGATGGCCGGTACCATGGAGAAGCAGAAGCCCAGCGCCTGCATACGTTCGAAGTTCCATGAACCCTGGAACAGGTTAGAACGCAGGAATACGCCACGAATATCACCCGGAGTGAGTTTTTTCTCAGTGGTAGTTTTTGTCATATCAACCATTTCGCTCACCTGCTAGTCCAGTTCGTTATCGAGATCGTTGTTACCAGCAGCCTGCGCTGGTGCACCCGCGACGCGGTTATATTTCGGGCTCAGCTGGATGTACAGAATCGCCATCACCGCACCAATCACACCCAGAGCAACCAGGTTGAAGTTAGTGAACGCCGCGGTAACAAAGCCGAGGTAGAAGAACGGCATCAGGTAGCCTGCGCGCATCATGTTGATGACCATCGCGTAACCGACTACCACGATCATGCCACCCGCGATGTTCAGACCGCCGGTCACGACTTCTGGAATCGCGTTGAGCATGCTCTGGACTTCGCTGGTACCCACAGAAATCGCCACGATAACCGCCGGGATAGCGATACGCATGGCCTGCAGGAACAGAGAGGAAACGTGGATCCACGAGAGGGCCGTCAGGTTGCCATTATCGGCCGCCTTATCCGCCGCATGCTGGAAGGCCACGGTGATAGTACGAACGATGATGGTCAGAACCTGGCCTGCTGCTGCCAGTGGGATAGCCAGTGCGATACCGGCACCGATGCTTTGGTGACCGGCAATAACCAGAACCGTTGAGATGATAGATGCCAGCGCTGCATCAGGTGCAACCGCCGCACCGATGTTCATCCAGCCCAGGGCGATCATTTCCAGCGTACCACCGATGATAATACCGGTTTTCATATCGCCAAGAACGGCGCCAATCAACGTACAGGCCACCAGAGGACGGTGGAACTGAAATTCATCAAGTACGGATTCCATACCCGCAATACACGCGACGATGAACACCAGCACAATCTGAAGAGTGGTAATCTCCATTGTACTTCTCCTATAACATAAGCTTTATGTGAAAAATCAGCGCCTGGGTTATTTCCCAACTTTGCCGATCAAATCCATCATTTTCAGTTTCTGATCCGTGGAAACCTTACGGGCTTCCAGCTCAATACCGCGTGCATTCAGCTTATTGAAGGCTTCGATATCTTTTTCATCGACTGAAATCGCGTTATTCACCTGCGTTTTGCCCTGACGGAACGCCATACCGCCAATGTTGACGGAGGTGATCTTCACGCCGCCTTCAACAATGCGCTCGACGTCTGTCGGGTTGGTGAACAGGAGCATCACACGCTCGCCCGCATATTTCGGGTTGTTATACACGCGGATCATCTTGGCGACGTCCACGACGTGTGCGGTAACGCCCGGAGGAGCAACCTGGGTGAGAAGGGTTTTACGCACGTGATCGGCAGCCACTTCGTCGCTGACGACGATAATGCGTTTCACGTTGGTCTCTTTGGTCCAGCGTGTTGCCACCTGGCCGTGGATTAAACGGTCATCGATACGTGCAAGCCCGATCACCATGTAATCGTTCGCGCCCATCGGTTTTGTCGGGACCGCTGCTTTCACTGCCGCTGCGACCGGAGCCGGTTTCTCAACCGGTTGTGCTTTCAGCGCTTTCACGCCTTCGCGACCGGTTTCGACTGCCAGAGCGACCAGTTCGTCAAAGCTCGGGTTATCGTCACGGGCCATCAGCGTTTCCACCAGCATCGGGATGTTTACGCCAGCGACAACTTCATGATGCTCTTTATCGACGACAATGCGGCTGGCGGCGTTAAACGGACTGCCACCCCATGTATCAACGAGAAACAGCACGCCTTTGCTGGTATCCAGTTTCTCCAGCTGAGCAGTGTATTTTTCAATCAGCGTTTCAGCGTTTTCGCCAGGGACGAAATCGATCCAGCCAACGTTTTCCTGCTCACCCAACAGCATTTCTGCGGTTTTGAGTAACTGCTCTGCAGCCCAACCATGTGTGCCTATCACAATAGCAATGGTCACTTGCTACCTCCTTTTATTATCATGAATACATCTGCCAGGCAGATGTACTGAGAATCTTCCCCGGCGTACCGAATCGATTCAGATAAAGGGTTAGAGTTAAATTAACGAAGACTTCCGTGAATTATTTTAGATAGTGAAAAAATAATTTATGTGATGAAGATCCGTAATTTAGCTTCACAGAGGAGATTTATCCCAAATGAAAATCGACTCTGTTACAGATCTTTGCAAAGGAAAGTAAATCTTTGCTAAAAAGCCATTGTCTCTGATATGTTTAGCCTCCGTTTAATTACCAGGAGTATAGGGCTACAGCCCACTGTATGGACCGTCACCGACGTCAGTCATCTTCCAGGCCATTTTGCGCCTCGCACGCCGGCGATCCTCGCCACTCGTTGAACATGTCTACCGCCATTTCGCCCACACTTTCCGGGGCGCCGTTTTGTCATTCCTTTAGCAGGAGCTTGTCATGGAATTCTTAATGGACCCGTCAATCTGGGTGGGATTACTCACGCTGGTTGTTCTCGAGATTGTTCTTGGTATCGACAACCTGGTGTTTATCGCCATCCTTGCGGATAAGCTGCCGCCTAAACAGCGCGACAAAGCGCGTTTAATCGGTCTTTCGCTGGCGCTGATCATGCGTCTTGCGCTGCTGTCCGTTATTTCGTGGATGGTTACCCTGACCAAACCGCTGTTTACCGTCTGGGATTTCACCTTCTCCGGTCGTGATTTGATCATGCTGGTGGGGGGGCTATTCCTGCTGTTCAAGGCCACCACCGAGTTGCATGAACGGCTGGAGAACCGCCAGCACGACGACGGGCACGGTAAAGGCTATGCGAGTTTCTGGGTTGTTGTCGCACAGATCGTGGTGCTCGATGCCGTGTTCTCCCTGGACGCGGTAATTACCGCCGTCGGTATGGTGAACCACCTGCCGGTGATGATGGCTGCGGTTGTGATTGCGATGGCCGTGATGCTGTTGGCCTCGAAGCCACTGACTCGCTTTGTGAACGAACATCCAACGGTGGTGGTGCTGTGTCTTAGCTTCCTGCTGATGATTGGTCTGAGCCTGGTCGCAGAAGGTTTCGGCTTCCATATTCCGAAAGGCTACCTGTACGCCGCGATTGGCTTCTCGATCATTATCGAACTGTTTAACCAGATTGCGCGTCGCAACTTCATTAAGCAGCAGTCGAATCAGCCGCTGCGCGCCCGTACCGCTGACGCCATCCTGCGTCTGATGGGCGGTCGCCGACAGACGACCGTCCAGCCGGAAAACGCGAACGGTAACCCGGTGCCGGTTCCGGAAGGGGCGTTCGTTGAAGAAGAGCGCTACATGATTAACGGCGTGCTGTCGCTGGCCTCCCGCTCATTGCGCGGCATTATGACGCCACGCGGAGAAATCAGCTGGGTCGATGCCAACCTGAGCGTCGATGAAATCCGCCAGCAGTTGCTCTCCTCACCGCACAGCCTGTTCCCGGTGTGTCGCGGTGAGCTGGATGAAATCATCGGTGTCGTGCGCGCCAAAGAGTTGCTGGTGGCGCTGGAAGAGGGCGTTAATGTCGAAGCGATTGCGGCGGCCTCACCGGCGATAGTGGTTCCGGAAACGCTGGACCCGATCAACCTGCTGGGCGTGCTGCGTCGTGCGCGCGGTAGCTTTGTGATCGTCACCAACGAATTTGGCGTAGTACAAGGCCTGGTCACGCCGCTGGACGTGCTGGAAGCCATTGCCGGTGAATTCCCGGACGCCGATGAAACGCCAGAAATCGTGGCGGATGGCGACGGCTGGCTGGTCAAAGGGACAACCGATCTGCACGCTCTGCAGCACACGCTGGGTCTCGATAACGTCATCAACGATGAAGAAGATATCGCGACCGTTGCCGGATTAGTGATTGCCGTGAACGGCCAGATCCCGCGCGTTGGCGATATCATTGAGCTGCCGCCGCTGCAAATCACCATCATGCAGGCAAATGATTACCGCGTAGACCTGGTGCGTATTGTTAAAGAGCAGTCCGCCCACGACGAAGAAGAGTAATCAGGCTTAGCGTAAGGGCATAATCGGAACGATATGCCCATTCCGCGGTGCTGGTGGAGGCGAGCTTTCCGCCAGCCACCGCGGAAAATCTTTCAGCGGCATCGGCCGCGCATACAAAAATCCCTGCAAAATCGTCACGCCGTGATCGCGCAAATAGCGCGCCTGCTCCTGCGTCTCCACCCCTTCCGCCACCAGTTCAAGATTCAGCCGCTGGCCCAGGGCGATAATCATATCCGTCACCGTCGAATTCACCGCATCCGTCCCGAGCGCCGTGGTGAAAGATTTATCGATTTTCAGCACGTCAGGGCGCAGTTTCTCCAGCCAGGAGAGCGAACTGCTGCCGGTGCCAAAATCATCAATCGCCAGTTTGACCTCTTTGCGATGCAGTTCTCGCACAATGCGATAATCCATGTCCAGCAGGGCATCCCGTTCGGTGAGTTCAACAATCAGCTGCTGTTTGGGATGCGCGCTGAACCAGTAGCGGTTCAAATCCTGTAACAACATTCCGTTGCGAAAATGGCTGGCCGCCACGTTAATCCCGATATGAAAGCCTTTATTAGCGGGAAAATAGCCAATCTGACGGACGGTTTCTGCGATCACGTAGCGCGTCAGAGGAACAATTAGATTGTGCTCCTCAGCCAGCGGAATAAAAACATCCGGGGAGATCCACCCCTGACGGGGATTATTCCAGCGCAGCAAGATCTCCACGCCGACGCATTTCTGCGTGCGGGCATTGAGTAACGGCTGGCAAAACAGCTCAAACTCGCGTGCAGCCAGGCCGAGATTAAGCTCCCATGTGAAGCTCATGCGACTGGCAGTGGCAAGCCAGGCGATATAGCCCAGCAGCAGGCTCAACAGCACCGCCAGCGGGAGCTGGGAGGGCAGATTTTTCAGCGCCAGCTGGCTCGCGCCAGGCCCGCTGACGGTAATGGTGAAGGGGAAGTGGGCCGAAGATTGACGCAGGATCATCGCGTCATCGGTATAGGTGAGCGTGTCGGTCACATTCTGACCGTAACGAAGAAATTTATTGCCCGCGCTTAAGCTCACGTCTGTGATCAGCGGAGGCTGCGGCTCAAGCATCATGCGGGTGATAAGCTCGATATTCACAACCTGCATCACGCCGTCTTCGCCGCTGTCAGAGACGGGATACCACTGGATTAAAATCGGGCTGCCTTTCAGCAGCGATTTATCCGTCGACAGCACCAGCTGCGGCTGGCTTGAGGGTAATGCCGGTTGTATCTGCCGGATCGGCACGTCGCGGATGCCAAAAATACTGGAGCAGTAGAGGATCCCGTCTTTGATCAGCCCAATAGAGCGTACGGTTTGCAGAGTTGCAGCCTGTTTTCGTAACGACAGATGGATATCAACGCAGGGGGCACCCACCAGGGATTGCAGTTTTTCGCGGCCACTCTCAAGGGGAATAAGGATACTGTCCAGCGCATTCACAGAGTGGTTTGCAAAGGCGTGAATACGGTCCTGATTGACATTACGCTGTGAAATAAACCGAAAGCTCAGGGTCAAAAAGAGCGTAAAAAGCGCCACCAGCACACAGACAATAATGCGGTTTCGGCGATAGCTTTTAATGATCCTTGCGCAGTTTGCATGAAAAGGACGCTCGATAAGCCGCCAGCACCAGGCGCCGGGGCAACACAGAAAGTGTAGTGGGGAAATGTTAAGGTGACGAGACAGCGGAGAAAATTCGCCCATCCGTTGCAGATGGGCATATCCCCGTCATACTTCACGCCGTATTACACGTCCTGCGGCGTGACATATTCAGGGGATAGTCGAAATGGTTAGTCGCACTGCACCTTGATCGCCAGGCCACCGCGAGAGGTTTCACGGTATTTGGCGTTCATGTCTTTGCCGGTTTCGTACATGGTCTCAATGACCTTATCCAGCGACACACGCGGCTCGCTGGTGCGGCGCATGGCCATACGCGAGGCGTTGATCGCTTTCACGGAGGCGATGGCGTTACGCTCGATGCACGGTACCTGCACCTGTCCTGCAACCGGGTCGCACGTCAGACCAAGGTTATGTTCCATCCCGATTTCCGCTGCCACGCAAACCTGTTCCGGGCTGGCACCTAGCAGTTCAGACAGGCCCGCCGCCGCCATGGAACAGGCTACGCCCACTTCACCCTGACAGCCCACTTCAGCACCGGAGATGGAGGCATTCATTTTGTACAATGCGCCCACGGCACCCGCTGCGAGGAAATAGCGGATGTAAATGTCAGGCGTCACTGGCTCGATAAAGTGATCGTAATAGGCCAGCACCGCCGGAACGATACCGCATGCGCCGTTAGTGGGTGCCGTCACCACGCGGCCACCGGCGGCGTTCTCTTCGTTCACCGCCAGCGCAAACATATTCACCCAGTCGACCACGTTCATCGGGTCGTTGGAGAATTTATCGGTCGTCACCAGCATACGGCGCAGGGCTGAGGCACGACGCGGTACGCGCAGTGGCCCAGGCAGAACGCCTTCGGTATTGATCCCACGGTCGATACAGGCCTGCATGGTCTGCCACACGTTAGCAAAATAGTCTTCGATCTCTTTTTTGCTGTGCAGCGCCAGTTCGTTTTGCATCACCATGCCGGAGAGCGACAGGCCGGTCTGTTTGCAGTAGTCGAGCATTTCCTGCGCAGACTTGAACGGATAAGGGACGTTAACGTCGCCTGCCGTGTCTTTGCCAAAGTGCTCTTCGTCGACGATAAAACCGCCGCCGATGGAGTAATAGGTTTTGCTGTAGATCACTTTGTCGCCGTTGAAGGCGTGGATCTGCATGCCGTTTTCGTGCAGTGACAGGTTATCACTGCGGAAACGCATGCCGTCGTCGTGGGGGAAATCCACTTCATGCTTGCCGTTAGCCAGCAGCAGGCGACCGCGTGTTTCAGTGTCGCGGATAAACGCCGGAATGGCGTCAATATCCACTGTGTCCGGCATGTTACCTGCCAGACCCATAATAATGGCGATATCGGTGTGGTGGCCCTTACCCGTTAAAGAGAGTGAACCGTAAACGTCAACGGCCACACGGGTAGTGCTTTCCAGTAATCCTTTTTCGACCAGATCATCGACGAACTGTTTACCGGCCTTCATCGGCCCTACAGTGTGGGAAGAAGACGGGCCAATCCCCACTTTGAACATGTCGAATATACTAATCACTTTCTTACTCCTGACAGGGTTACCGGGGTTCCAGTAACGATGTTATAACTGCGCATAGTGTAAGAGGGAAGTTACAGGTCGGCTGAACTATTCACATGAATTAAACTAATGAATAACCCCTGTTTTGCTAATGGTGCGACGCCCCTCGCAAACCCGAAGAAAAATTCAGAATGTAAAGTATAGTCAAGGCTTCAGGCCGATTTGCAGCGCCAGTTCACGAATAATGCCCGCCGTCATGCCCCAGACAAAATAATGCTGATACCACGACAGCCACACCCGGTGATCGTGTCCACGCCGTTGAATATCCAGCGGATGATATCGGCTAAGTCGCAGGGCTTCCGCCAGCGGCATTTCGAACACCGCCGCCACTTCATCTTCGCAGGCGTGATAGTGGAGATTGGGCGGGATAATCCCGACGACCGGCGTTACCTGAAAGCCGGTCACACTGTCCACCGGCGGTAACACGCCAATCACCTCAACGGATTCTGGCGGGATCGCCACCTCTTCATGGGCTTCGCGCAGGGCAGCGGCAATCAGTGAGGCATCGGAGGCATCGACTGCACCCCCGGGAAACGCCACCTGGCCTGCGTGCTTACGTAAATGCGACGAGCGTTTGGTCAGCAACAATCCTGGCTGCTCGCGGCGTACCACCGGGATCAACACCGCCGCCTGGCGGCTGTTCAGCGCATCACGATTCACCTGCGGGCGCAAAAGCTGAAAGCGCGACAGAAAATCATCCAGGGTCAGATCGTGGGTATCCAAATGTTAGCTCTCCAGTTGATGCAGGATGCGGTTAACTTTATCAAACGTTTCCTGATATTCCGCGTTTGCCTGGCTGTCGGCCACAATCCCGCCGCCTGCTGAACAGTAGAGCTGCCCGTCGCTGGCGGTCAGGGTTCGGATGGTTATGCTGGTATCCATCGTGCCACACCGGCTCAGATAGCCAATGCTGCCGCACCAGGCGTTACGGCGTTGCGGTTCCAGTTCGTCAATGATCTGCATGGCGCGCACTTTCGGCGCGCCGGTGATCGACCCGCCAGGAAACGCCGCACGCAGCAGATCGCAGGCAGAGCGGTTCGCCGGGAGGCGTGCGGTAATCGTGCTCACCAGATGATGCACCGCCGGAAATGGCTCCACCACGAACAGCTCGGGAACGCGCACGCTGCCCGGTTCCGCGACGCGGCCAATATCGTTACGCATCAGATCGACAATCATCAGATTTTCGGCGCGATCTTTTGGCGAGGCAGCGAGTTTCTCCGCCTGCAGCCGATCGGCGTCAGGGTCCGTGAGGCGCGGCAGGGTGCCTTTAATCGGGCGCGTCTGGATAGTGCCATCGGCGAGATGAATAAAACGCTCCGGCGACAGGCTCAGGACTGCGCCCTGTTCCAGACGCAGGAAGGCGCTGAACGGCGCGCGATTACTGGCGTTCAGGCGCGTAAACGCCTGCCACTCATCGCCCGCGTAAGTCGCCTGAAAACGCTGGGCGAGGTTCACCTGATAGCAGTCACCGCTGTGCAGATACGCCTGCACCTGCGCAAACTTCTGCGCGTACTCATCCGCGCTCATATTGGAACGCCACGCGGAGGTGAGCGTAAAATCGATGGCCGGAACGGGCTGCTGCGTGTCGAGCCACGCCAGCCGCGCGTCAGCGTCGCTGTGGCTGAGCAGTGAAACCCGTTGTTTATGGTGATCAACAATCACCGCCCAATCGTACAGCCCAACGGCCATATCCGGCAGCGTAATATCCTTCTGTGCGTGCTCTGGCAGCGTTTCAAATCGGCGGCCCAGGTCATAGCCAAACAGCCCCAGCGCTCCCCCCTGGAAAGGCAGATCAGGATCCGTTGCAGCGCTGAACGGTAGGGCGTTCAGTTCGCGCTCAAGCAGGGCGAGCGGATCGTCAGTGGATGTGACAACGTCACTTGACGATATCTGCGTGGAATCACCGCGGGTCGTCAGGGTGGTGAGCGGATCGGCGACCAGAATATCAAAGCGGCTGTAAGGGTGATCGGCATGCCCGGAGTGCAGCAGCATCGCCCACGGGAGATGGCTTAAGCGCGCAAACCAGAATTCGGCGGCGTCATGACGCCAGGGTAATGAAATGACAGTAGGGGGTAACGGGTTCATGTGTGGCATACTACCGGGCAGCGTGAATTTATTAGCGCAGATAATTTAGCAGGAGTTGATAATGTTTGCAGGTTTACCTTCCCTCAGTCATGAACAGCAGCAAAAAGCCGTCGAGCGTATTCAGGAACTGATGTCCCAGGGAATGAGCAGCGGACAAGCGATTACGACCGTAGCCCAGGAAATTCGCGCCACCCATACCGGCGATCGGATTGTGGCGCGTTTCGAGGATGACGAAGACGACGAATAATCGTCTTACACCGCCGCGATTATCTTGATTTCAACTTTATACTGCGGCTTCATCAGCGTGGCCTGTACCGTACAGCGTACAGGCGCGTGACCCGCTACCACCCACGCATCCCAGGCTTTATTCATCGCAGCAAAATCGTCTTTATTCGCCAGGAAAATGGTCGCATCCAGAATGCGGGATTTATCGCTGCCCTGTTTTTCCAGAATCGCGTCAATTTGCGCCAGCGTATTGGCCGTTTGCTCGAACGCATCAGCGTCCAGGTTTTCGGGGACACCCGTGTAGTAGAGCGTCTGATTATGAATCACAACGTCAGACCAGCGGGCTTCCGCATCAATGCGCACAATTGTCATAAACCTTTCCTCATAAATGGTTTCAGGCCGCAAGACTGCCATAATGTTCCGTCAACGTCTATTTCGACTGGCACAGGAGAGGGCGGGCTGACATAATCCCTGTGCAAAAATACAGTGAGAGAGCAACGTGGCAGACGATTTTTCAGCAGACGGTCAGTTAGCGCAGGCGATTCCCGGTTTTAAACCGCGCGAGCCGCAACGACATATGGCGGAAGCGGTCACCCGCGCCATCAAAAATACCCAGTCGCTGGTGGTCGAGGCAGGCACCGGGACGGGCAAAACTTACGCCTATCTCGCCCCTGCGCTGCGCGCGAAAAAGAAAGTGATCATCTCAACCGGCTCGAAAGCGTTGCAGGATCAGCTCTACAGTCGTGACCTGCCGACGGTGGCAAAAGCCCTGAGCTATAAAGGCCGCCTGGCACTGCTGAAAGGGCGCTCAAACTATCTCTGTCTGGAGCGTCTCGAACAGCAGGCGCTGGCTGGCGGCGATTTGCCGGTTCAGACCCTGAGCGATGTGATCATCCTCCGCGCCTGGGCGAATCAAACCATCGACGGGGATATCAGCACCTGCGCCAGCGTCGCCGAAGACTCTCAGGCATGGCCGCTGGTAACCAGCACCAACGACAACTGCCTCGGCAGCGACTGCCCGCTGTATAAAGATTGTTTTGTCGTCAAAGCGCGTAAAACCGCGATGGATGCCGACGTGGTGGTAGTGAACCACCATCTGTTCCTGGCGGATATGGTGGTTAAGGATGGCGGTTTTGGTGAGTTAATTCCGGAAGCGGAAGTGATGATCTTCGATGAAGCCCATCAGCTGCCGGATATCGCCAGCCAGTATTTTGGTCAGTCGCTCTCCAGCCGTCAGCTCCAGGATCTCGCCAAAGATTTCACCATTGCCTATCGCACCGAACTGCGCGACACCCAGCAGCTGCAGAAATGCGCTGACCGGCTGGCGCAAAGCGCGCAGGATTTTCGTATGCAGCTGGGTGAACCCGGCTATCGCGGAAATCTGCGCGAACTGTTAGCCGACAGCAATATCCAGCGCGCACTGCTGCTGCTCGATGATGCGCTGGAGCTGTGTTATGACGTGGCTAAACTGTCTCTCGGGCGCAGCGCCTTGCTCGACGGCGCTTTTGAGCGCGCCACGCTGTACCGCACGCGCCTGAAACGTCTCAAAGAGATCAACCAGCCCGGCTTTAGCTACTGGTATGAATGCACCGCGCGCCAGTTCACTCTGGCGCTCACGCCGCTGACCGTGGCCGATAAATTCAAAGAGGTGATGGCGCAGAAACCGGGGAGCTGGATATTTACCTCCGCGACGCTCTCCGTGAACGACGATCTGCACCACTTCACCGAGCGACTGGGGATTGAAGAGTCAGATTCACTGCTGCTGCCCAGCCCGTTCGATTATGAAACCCAGGCGCTGCTCTGCGTGCCGCGCAACTTACCGCTGCCGAATCAGCCGGGCGCGGCGAAAAACCTGGCGGCAATGCTCAAGCCGATGATCGAGGCCAACAATGGCCGCTGCTTCATGCTGTGCACCTCCCACGCCATGATGCGCGATCTGGCCGAACAGTTTCGCGCCACCATGACCTTACCCGTGCTGTTGCAGGGGGAAACCAGTAAAGGCCAGCTGTTGCAGCAGTTTGTGACTGCCGGTAACGCGCTGCTGGTGGCAACCAGCAGTTTCTGGGAAGGGGTGGACGTGCGGGGGGATGCGCTCTCACTGGTGATCATCGACAAACTGCCCTTTACCTCTCCGGACGATCCGCTGCTCAAAGCGCGCATGGAAGACTGCCGCCTGCGTGGGGGCGATCCTTTTGACGACGTACAGCTCCCGGACGCGGTTATCACCCTGAAGCAGGGCGTCGGGCGTCTGATCCGTGATACGGACGACCGCGGCGTGCTGGTGATCTGCGACAATCGCCTGGTGATGCGCCCTTACGGCGCGACATTCCTCGCCAGCCTGCCACCCGCGCCCCGCACGCGGGACATTAATCGCGCGGTGCGTTTCCTGGCGAACCCAACGGCGGAGTAATTTGCCCTGGAGTGTGCTAAGATGCGCGCCATTTTGTGACTACCCATTGCGAGAGCGCGAGACCCATGCGAATTCTGGCTATTGATACCGCTACAGAGGCCTGCTCCGTTGCCCTGTGGGATAACGGTACCCTCTTTGCCCATTTTGAAGAGTGCCCCCGGGAACATACCCAACGTATTCTGCCGCTGGTGAAAGAGATCCTTCACCGGGGCAACTCCACTTTAACTGAACTCGACGCGCTGGCCTTTGGCCGTGGGCCGGGCAGCTTTACCGGCGTGCGTATCGGCATTGGTATCGCGCAGGGCCTGGCGCTGGGCGCCGATCTGCCAATGATTGGCGTTTCCACACTCGCAACCATGGCGCAGGGCGCATGGCGCACCACTGGCGCGACGCGAGTGCTGGCCGCGATTGATGCGCGCATGGGCGAAGTCTACTGGGCCGAGTACACGCGCGATGAGCAGGGCGTCTGGCACGGTGAAGAGACCGAGTCGGTGCTCAAACCGGACGCCGTTGCTGAACGGTTGAAACAACTTTCCGGCGAGTGGGCTACTGTGGGTACAGGCTGGCCAGCCTGGCCGGATATGGCAAATGACAGCGGTCTGACGCTGGTCGATGGTCAGGTGTTACTCCCCCATGCTGAAGATATGCTGCCGATCGCCTGTCAGCTGCTGAGCGCGGGAAAAACCGTGGCCGTTGAACACGCTGAGCCGGTTTATTTGCGAAATGAAGTGGCCTGGAAGAAACTTCCGGGCAGGGCGTGAATCTCAGTAATAAGCACTGAGAAAAGGGAGTCGCATCATGGCGGTTCAAACAAAGGTTGTACGCCTCTTCATAGCGGGCGCTATCGCTGTGGCATTAAGTGGATGTGTCACCGTTCCTGACGCGATCAAAGGAAGCAGTCCAACACCGCAGCAGGATCTGGTGCGGGTGATGAATGCGCCTGAGCTTTACGTTGGCCAGGAGGCACGCTTCGGCGGCAAAGTGGTGGACATCCAGAACCAGCAGGGCAAAACCCGTCTGGAAATTGCGACGGTGCCGCTGGACAGCGGGGCGCGGCCAGTTCTGGGCGAACCTTCGCGTGGGCGAATTTATGCAGATGTGAACGGTTTCCTCGATCCGGTCGATTTCCGTGGCCAGCTGGTGACGGTCGTTGGGCCAATCACCGGCACGGTACAGGGGAAAATCGGTAACACGCCGTATAAATTTATGACCCTACAGGCCACCGGCTACAAACGCTGGCACCTGACCCAACAGGTCATGCTGCCACCGCAGCCTATCGACCCGTGGATGTGGGGACCGCACCCGTATCGTTACGGCGGCTACGGTGGATGGGGCTGGTACAATCCTGGCCCGGCTCAGGTTCAGACCATCGTTACAGAATAACTTACTGTTATTATTAGATAAGAGACAGCGGCTCAGCCGCTGTCTCTGTTTTTTACGGATATAACACAAAAAAAAGAGTGACGCGCTTCGCAACCTTAAATTCGAACAATTAATAAACTGGTACGCTGAGTTAATATAATGTTAACGAACTGTTTATTATCGGGGTTGTGATGACGACGAACACTCATTTCAGAGGTGATGCATTGAAAAAGGTTTGGCTTAACCGTTATCCCGCAGATGTTCCTGCGGAGATCAATCCTGACCGTTATCAATCCCTGGTTGAATTATTTGAGCACTCGGTCGCGCGCTACGCGGATCAGCCTGCGTTTGTGAACATGGGCGAAGTGATGACCTTCCGCAAACTGGAAGAGCGCAGCCGGGCCTTTGCCGCCTATTTGCAGGAAGGCCTGGGCCTGAAGAAAGGGGACCGCGTCGCACTGATGATGCCAAACCTGCTCCAGTATCCGGTAGCGCTGTTCGGTATTTTGCGGGCGGGGATGATCGTGGTTAACGTCAACCCGCTCTATACTCCGCGCGAGCTGGAGCACCAGTTGAATGACAGCGGCGCGGCGGCGATTGTGATTGTCTCCAACTTTGCCCATACGCTGGAAAAAGTGGTCGATAAAACTCAGGTCCGCCACGTGATCCTGACCCGCATGGGCGATCAGCTGTCGACCGCCAAAGGGACGCTGGTTAACTTTGTCGTCAAATATGTGAAGCGTCTGGTGCCGAAATACCATCTGCCGGATGCCATCTCCTTCCGCCGCGCACTACAGAGCGGCTATCGCATGCAGTATGTGAAGCCGGAAGTGGTCTCAGACGATCTGGCTTTCCTGCAGTACACCGGTGGTACGACCGGCGTTGCGAAAGGGGCGATGCTGACCCACCGCAATATGCTGGCGAACCTTGAGCAGGTGAATGCGACCTACGGCCCGCTGCTACACCGCGGCAAAGAGCTGGTGGTCACGGCGCTGCCGCTGTATCACATTTTTGCTCTGACCATGAACTGCCTGCTGTTTATCGAGCTGGGCGGACAGAATTTACTGATTACCAACCCGCGTGATATTCCGGGGCTGGTGAAAGAGCTGGCGAAATATCCGTTCACCGCCATGACCGGGGTGAACACGCTGTTTAACGCACTGCTCAACAACAAAGAGTTCCAGCAGCTCGACTTCTCCACGCTGCACCTCTCTGCGGGCGGCGGCATGCCGGTTCAGCAGGCGGTGGCCGACCGCTGGGTGAAACTCACCGGGCAGTATCTGCTGGAGGGTTACGGCCTCACAGAGTGCGCGCCGCTGGTCAGCGTTAACCCGCATGATATCGATTATCACAGCGGCAGCATTGGTCTGCCGGTGCCGTCAACGGAGGCCAAACTGGTCGACGACGCAGGCAACGAAGTGCCTCACGGTGAGCCGGGCGAACTGTGCGTCAAAGGCCCGCAGGTGATGCTCGGCTACTGGCAGCGCCCGGATGCGACGGATGAAATCATCAAAGACGGCTGGCTCTACACGGGCGACATCGCGGTGATGGACGACGAAGGTTTCCTGCGCATTGTCGATCGCAAAAAAGACATGATTCTGGTCTCCGGTTTTAACGTCTATCCTAACGAGATCGAAGACGTGGTGATGCAGCACGATGGGGTGCAGGAAGTGGCCGCCGTCGGTGTGCCGTCCGGCAGCAGCGGCGAAGCGGTGAAGATATTCGTGGTCAAAAAAGACCCCTCGCTGAACGAAGATGAACTGATCGCGTTCTGTCGTCGTCAGCTCACCGGTTACAAAGTGCCGAAGCTGGTGGAGTTCCGCACGGAGCTGCCGAAATCAAACGTCGGGAAGATATTACGACGAGAATTACGTGACGAAGCGCGTTCCAAAGTGGACAATAAAGCCTAAGCTTCGAGTGAGTCGCCATCACACGCCGGTTAGCCGGCGTTTTTTATGGGCGCAAACCAGAGAGAAACCGTTTTGAATTACCAGATGATCACAACCAACGACGAGCTGGCAACGCTGTGCAACGTCACCCGCGACTTTCCCGCCATTGCTCTGGATACCGAGTTTGTTCGCACGCGAACCTACTATCCCCAGTTGGGTTTGATCCAGATGTACGATGGCAAAAAAGTCTCGCTGATTGACCCGCTGGGTATCACGGACTGGGCGCCGATGCGTGAACTTCTGCTCAATACCGCCGTGACCAAATATCTGCATGCGGGTAGTGAAGATCTGGAGGTGTTCCTCAATACCTTTGGCGTGATGCCGGAACCCCTGATTGATACGCAAATTCTCGCCGCTTTCTCCGGCCGTCCGCTCTCCTGGGGCTTTGCCGCGATGGTCGAAGAGTATACCGGCATTGCGCTGGATAAGAGCGAGTCGCGCACCGACTGGCTGGCGCGTCCACTGACTGAACGTCAACTGGACTACGCCGCTGCCGATGTCTTTTACCTGCTGCCGATTTGCGGCCAGCTGATGAAAGAGGCTGAAGACGCCGGCTGGCTGGATGCGGCGCTCAACGAATGCCGTATGACACAGCAGCGCCGTCAGGAAGTGGTCGACCCGAAAGACGCTTGGCGCGATATCACCAACGCCTGGCAGCTGCGTACCCGTCAGCTTGCCTGCCTGCAGCTGCTGGCCGACTGGCGTCTGCGCAAAGCGCGCGAGCGCGATCTGGCGGTCAATTTTGTCGTACGCGAAGAGCATCTGTGGGCGGTTGCGCGCTATATGCCGGGCAGCATGGGCGAACTGGACAGTATCGGATTATCGGGCAGTGAAATTCGCTTCCACGGCAAAACGTTGCTGGCACTGGTCGCTAAAGCCCAGCAGTTGCCGGACGATGAACTGCCGGAGCCACTGTTGAACCTGATGGATATGCCAGGCTATCGCAAAGCGTTTAAAGAGATTAAAGCGCTGGTGCTGGAAGTGGGAACGGAAAACAAGATAAGCCCAGAGCTGCTGGCGTCACGTCGTCAGATCAATCAGCTGCTGAACTGGCACTGGAAGTTAAAACCGCAAAATGGCCTGCCGGAACTGATTGCGGGCTGGCGCGGGGAGTTGATGGGCGAACGTCTGAAAACCCTGCTGGCAGACTATCCACAGTAAGAAAATTGCCGGGTAAGCGAAGCGCTACCCGGCATTGATACGTTCATAATGCTATGGACGTGACTCTTCCGCTTCTGGCAGCGTCACGTTCAGCTCCAGAATCGAAATATCCCCATCCTTCTGCTCCAGCTGCACGGTGACCATCTCCGGGTCGATCTGCACATACTTACAAATCACTTCCAGGATGTCTTTGCGCAGCTGCGGCAAATAGTGTGGTTCAGCATCGCTGCGGCGACGTTCCGCAACGATAATTTGCAGTCGCTCTTTCGCGATGTTGGCGGTGCTTTTTTTCCGCGAGAGAAAAAAGTCCAGTAATGCCATAACTTATCCTCCGAACAGGCGTTTGAGGAAACCTTTCTTCTCTTCTTCAATGAAGCGGAAAGGACGTTCTTCTCCCAGCAGACGGTCAACGGTATCAGCGTAGGCTTTACCCGCGTCTGCCATCGTATCGAGGATCACCGGCTCACCCTGGTTAGAGGCGCGCAGCACGGACTGATCTTCCGGAATGACGCCAACCAGTTTGATGCGCAGGATCTCCAGCACGTCTTCCATGCTCAGCATGTCACCCTTGTTAACGCGACCCGGATTGTAACGGGTCAGCAGCAGGTGCTCTTTAATCGGGTCCTGACCATTTTCCGCGCGACGAGATTTAGACGCCAGAATGCCCAGAATACGGTCAGAGTCACGTACAGAGGAGACTTCCGGGTTGGTGGTGATAATGGCTTCGTCAGCGAAATACAGCGCCATCAGCGCGCCCGTTTCGATACCGGCAGGGGAGTCGCAGACCACAAAGTCGAACTCCATCTTTTTAAGTTCGTCGAGCACTTTCTCCACGCCTTCGCGGGTCAGCGCATCTTTGTCGCGCGTCTGAGAAGCAGGAAGAATAAAGAGGTTTTCCGTGCGCTTATCTTTAATCAGCGCCTGGTTAAGGGTGGCATCGCCCTGAATGACGTTAACAAAGTCATACACAACGCGACGCTCACAGCCCATGATCAGGTCGAGGTTACGCAGGCCGATATCGAAATCGATAACAACTGTCTTCTTTCCCTTCTGGGCCAAACCAGTAGCGATGGCCGCGCTGGAGGTGGTCTTGCCAACGCCTCCTTTACCCGAAGTCACAACAATAATGCGTGCCATAGAAATTCCTTGTTAAAAAGGGATCAATTCAACGGTTGAACAGTCAAAGCGTTCTCTGCGAGTCGCAGGCGTGCCGCTTTGCCATAAAATTCGGCTGGGATCTTGTCACTCAGCCAATATTCACCTGCGATGGAAACCAGTTCCGCCGTCAGATGGGTACAAAATATTTGTGCTTCCCGATCGCCACTGGCACCGGCCAGCGCGCGTCCTCTCATCATACCGTAGACGTGAATATTGCCATCGGCAATCAGCTCAGCGCCAGCGCTGACGTGGCTTGTCACAATCAGATCACAGTTTGGTGCATAAATGCGCTGACCGGAACGAACCGGCACATCAATCATTCGCGTTTTTGTGATAGGAGTAACAGTTTGCGCGGGCGGTGGAGGCGTCGGGGCGGCTTTCGCCGGAGAACGGACGGTTTTTTCTTTGCCTTCAGTCAGAAGGGGCAGACCGGCACGCTCGATTTCATCTTTAAGACGGGCATCTTTGCAGCCGCTAATGCCAACAATACGCAGCCCGGTCGAGGCGACCGCCTGCTGAAGATGCTGCCAGTTCACAGGCGCGTCGAGACCGCTGACATTCACCACCACTGGGGCGTGTTTCAGAAAAGCGGGTGCCTGCGCGATTTTGTCTTCTAACGCCTGACGAATAACCTCGGGTTTTGCATCATGCAAATGAACCACTGATAAGGTGAAGCTACTGCCTTTAAGCTCGATGGGCGTGTTTGACATCCTGGCCTTACTCAATTTGCTGTTAATCGCAGCACATTCGTTGCGATATTCCGAAGAGTATCAGGCATGTTATAGTCACTGGTATATTGAGGCAAGCAACCACCGATAATTCAGAGTAAAAACATGTTTTGTGTGATCTACAGAAGTACTAAACGCGACCAGACCTATCTTTATGTCGAGAAAAAAGACGATTTTTCCCGCGTTCCGGAAGAATTAATGAAAGGCTTCGGCGCGCCGCAGCTGGCGATGCTATTGCCGCTGGACGGTCGTAAAAAACTGGTGAATGCCGATCTGGATAAAGTGAAAACCGCCCTGAAAGAACAAGGCTATTATTTACAGCTTCCGCCACCTCCTGAGAATTTATTAAAACAGCATCTCGCAGGTGACGGAAAAAAATAACCCCGGCCAACTCCGTGGGTGACATATCAACCGTGTAGGGGACGAGCATGTATCAACATCACAACTGGCAAGGCGCATTACTGGATTACCCTGTAAGCAAAGTGGTCTGCGTAGGCAGCAATTATGCGAAGCACATTCAGGAAATGGGCAGTGCCGTGCCAGAAGAGCCTGTGTTGTTTATCAAGCCGGAAACCGCTATTTGCGATATTCGCCAGCCGCTGGCGCTACCGCAGGGGCTGGGTTCGGTACACCATGAAGTCGAACTGGCGGTGCTGATTGGCGGCACGCTGCGTCAGGCATCCGAGGATCACGTGCAGAAAGCCATCGCTGGCTACGGAGTTGCGCTGGATCTGACCCTGCGCGATGTGCAGGGCAAAATGAAAAAAGCCGGCCAGCCGTGGGAAAAAGCCAAAGGCTTTGATAATTCCTGCCCGATCTCTGGTTTTATTCCGGCCGCCGAATTCAACGCCGATCCGCAAAATACCCCGTTGAGCCTGAAAGTGAACGGCGAAATTCGCCAGCAGGGCAATACGTCTGACATGATCCATAAGATCCTGCCGCTTATCGCCTACATGAGCCGTTACTTCACCCTCAAGCCGGGTGATGTGATCCTCACCGGTACACCAGAAGGCGTTGGGCCACTGCTGAGCGGTGACGAACTGGAAATCGGTTTTAACGGACAATCCGTTAAGACGCGCGTGCTGTAAAATGCCGTTGCCGCTGTTAATCGGCGGCGAAACTTGCATCCACGTGCCAGACTGGTTATAAGGTGCGCTTTCTTTTGACGTGTGGACATCCTTATGAGCGAAACCCCTTTCTGGCAAAGCAAGACTCTCGACGAAATGACCGACGTGGAGTGGGAATCGCTGTGCGACGGCTGCGGGCAGTGCTGCCTGCATAAGCTGATGGACGAAGACACGGACGAAATCTACTTCACCAACGTCGCCTGCAAGCAGCTGAACATCAAAACCTGCCAGTGCCGCAACTACGAGCGCCGTTTCGAGTACGAGCCGGACTGCATCAAGCTGACCCGCGACAATCTCCCGACGTTTGAATGGCTGCCTCACACTTGCGCCTATCGCCTGCTGGCGGAAGGGAAAGGGCTGCCGGACTGGCATCCGCTGCTGACCGGCTCAAAAGCGGCGATGCACGGCGAGCGCATTTCGGTGCGACATATCGCGGTGAAAGAATCCGAAGTGCAGGACTGGGAAGACCATATTCTCAACCATCCCAAACACGCATAAAAAAA
>NZ_SDDX01000032.1 GCF_004115925.1 Lelliottia nimipressuralis | reverse complement strand
TTTTAACGCTGAGGTGTGATGACGAGGCACTACGGTGCTGAAGTAACAAATGCCCTGCTTCCAGGAAAAGCCTCTAAGCATCAGGTAACATCAAATCGTACCCCAAACCGACACAGGTGGTCAGGTAGAGAATACCAAGGCGCTTGAGAGAACTCGGGTGAAGGAACTAGGCAAAATGGTGCCGTAACTTCGGGAGAAGGCACGCTGGTGTGTAGGTGAAGTCCCTGCGGACGGAGCTGAAACCAGTCGAAGATACCAGCTGGCTGCAACTGTTTATTAAAAACACAGCACTGTGCAAACACGAAAGTGGACGTATACGGTGTGACGCCTGCCCGGTGCCGGAAGGTTAATTGATGGGGTTAGCGGCAACGCGAAGCTCTTGATCGAAGCCCCGGTAAACGGCGGCCGTAACTATAACGGTCCTAAGGTAGCGAAATTCCTTGTCGGGTAAGTTCCGACCTGCACGAATGGCGTAATGATGGCCAGGCTGTCTCCACCCGAGACTCAGTGAAATTGAACTCGCTGTGAAGATGCAGTGTACCCGCGGCAAGACGGAAAGACCCCGTGAACCTTTACTATAGCTTGACACTGAACACTGGTCCTTGATGTGTAGGATAGGTGGGAGGCTTTGAAGCGTGGACGCCAGTCTGCGTGGAGCCAACCTTGAAATACCACCCTTTAATGGCTGGTGTTCTAACGTAGACCCGTGATCCGGGTTGCGGACAGTGTCTGGTGGGTAGTTTGACTGGGGCGGTCTCCTCCTAAAGAGTAACGGAGGAGCACGAAGGTTAGCTAATCCTGGTCGGACATCAGGAGGTTAGTGCAATGGCATAAGCTAGCTTGACTGCGAGAGTGACGGCTCGAGCAGGTGCGAAAGCAGGTCATAGTGATCCGGTGGTTCTGAATGGAAGGGCCATCGCTCAACGGATAAAAGGTACTCCGGGGATAACAGGCTGATACCGCCCAAGAGTTCATATCGACGGCGGTGTTTGGCACCTCGATGTCGGCTCATCACATCCTGGGGCTGAAGTAGGTCCCAAGGGTACGGCTGTTCGCCGTTTAAAGTGGTACGCGAGCTGGGTTTAGAACGTCGTGAGACAGTTCGGTCCCTATCTGCCGTGGGCGCTGGAGAATTGAGGGGGGCTGCTCCTAGTACGAGAGGACCGGAGTGGACGCATCACTGGTGTTCGGGTTGTCATGCCAATGGCATTGCCCGGTAGCTAAATGCGGAAAAGATAAGTGCTGAAAGCATCTAAGCACGAAACTTGCCCCGAGATGAGTTCTCCCTGACTCCTTGAGAGTCCTGAAGGAACGTTGAAGACTACGACGTTGATAGGCTGGGTGTGTAAGTGCAGCGATGTATTGAGCTAACCAGTACTAATGAACCGTGAGGCTTAACCTTACAACGCCGAAGATGTTTTGGCGAAGCAGAGACAGTCGATTTTCAGCTGATACAGATTAATT
>NZ_SDDX01000031.1 GCF_004115925.1 Lelliottia nimipressuralis | reverse complement strand
TCCGTACAACTGACGTGACCGGTACCATCGAACTGCCAGAAGGCGTAGAGATGGTAATGCCAGGCGACAACATCAAAATGGTTGTTACCCTGATCCACCCAATCGCGATGGATGACGGTCTGCGTTTCGCAATCCGTGAAGGCGGCCGTACTGTTGGTGCGGGCGTTGTAGCTAAAGTTCTGGGCTAATTACTCGTTAATTAGTTTTGAATAAAAAAAGGGCGCTTCGGCGCCCTTTTTTGTGTCCTGAATTCATTGCCCGTCACAATTATTCGCATTTTTTGTTAGCTGCCGGCGCGTCCAGGAACGGATGTGCTATTGTAATCATAATTATTCTCACTTACACTTTGATCATAAATTGAGCGGGAGTTTTTATGTACGTTTGTTTGTGTAATGGTGTGAGTGACAAAAAAATACGTCAGGCCGTTCGCCAGTTTCACCCTCAGTCTTTCCAGCAGCTTCGAAAATTTGTTCCAGTAGGAAATCAATGCGGTAAGTGCGTACGCGCGGCGCGCGAGATAATGCAGGACGAATTGACGCAGATCCCGGAATACAAAGAGATCGCCTGAGGCTCTATCTTTTTTTTGACATCCCTGTAGCCCCATCTACGCTTCAATAAGTGGAAGCGGAGGGACTATATAATGAAAGGTGATGTTAAAATCATAAGTTATCTCAATAAATTATTGGGAAATGAGCTTGTCGCAATCAATCAGTATTTTCTCCATGCGAGAATGTTCAAAAATTGGGGCCTGACGCGCCTCAATGATGTCGAATACCATGAATCCATCGATGAGATGAAACATGCCGATAAATACATCGAGCGTATTCTATTTCTCGAAGGTATCCCGAATTTGCAGGATCTCGCGAAGCTGGGTATTGGTGAAGATGTCGAAGAAATGCTGCAATCCGATCTCCGTCTTGAACTTGAAGGGGCGAAGGATCTTCGTGAAGCCATTGCCTACGCTGACAGCGTTCATGATTACGTCAGCCGTGACATGATGATCACCATTCTGGCTGACGAAGAGGGCCATATCGACTGGCTGGAAACCGAACTGGACCTCATCGGAAAAATTGGTTTGCAAAACTACCTGCAATCTCAGATAAAAGTGGCAGACTGAGTAAGCTCTGCCAACCCGACACTAAACCTGCTGCCGCCAGAAATGGGCCAAACGGTAGTGGGTTTTTATGTATCTGTTGTCCCGGTTTCATGACCATCTGAATCAGCACAAAGCTTATTGCCAGAATTGCAGCAGACAAGGCCATCGCCGGAAGAACGCACCAGCCGTGCCAGGCGCCTAACGCAGCAAGATACTTCACATCTCCATATCCTAGCCCTTCTCGTTTAAACACCATACGATAACCCCAATAAATACAGGCAAAGCCGATGTATCCCGCCATCGCACCCATTACGGCGCTGGCGAGAAAATCAGGATGGATCATGAGATGGAAAAGAAGGCCTGTCCAAAGTAATGGACAAAGGTATTTGTCGGGTAAAAGGCCTGAGCGGATATCTTCGCGCACCAGAAGACAGGTCAAGACTGCATAGAGCATCAGAAAGGGAAGGGCGGTTAGCATGGTTTAAGCCTCAGAAAGGATCGCAGCGCTATCCTCTTCCGGGCGTTATTGCAGGGCAAACAGCAAAAGTTGTCTTTGCGTGAAGCCTTCCAGCGAATCACGCTAGCTCGACATGCTTTGCAATCCGATGTCGAGCGGCTACGCAAAACCCACCACGAGAGTCTGTTTTATAAACTGTACTTGCGTTGTGGTCAGATTTACGTATAATGCGCGGGCTTGTCGTAATTGACAGCTGGTTCAATCTGAACCTGAGTAACACTGTTTTTCGTTACTCAACAATGCTCCCAATTGGGGGGCTACGTAAGAACGGTTACACTCTCCCATCAATCGTAATGGGTTTGAGTAGTAATCATTTTCGTTTATAAAATAATTGGAGCTCTGGTCTCATGCAGAACCAAAGAATCCGTATCCGCCTGAAAGCGTTTGATCATCGTCTTATCGATCAATCAACCGCGGAAATCGTCGAGACTGCTAAGCGCACTGGTGCGCAAGTCCGTGGTCCGATCCCGCTGCCGACCCGCAAAGAGCGTTTTACCGTTCTGATCTCTCCGCACGTTAACAAAGATGCGCGTGATCAGTACGAAATTCGTACTCATAAGCGTCTGGTTGACATCGTTGAGCCAACTGAGAAAACCGTTGATGCTCTGATGCGTCTGGATCTGGCTGCCGGTGTAGACGTGCAGATCAGCCTGGGTTAATCAGGTCATCGAGCGATTGAGAGGTTGAAACAATGATTGGTTTAGTCGGTAAAAAAGTGGGTATGACCCGCATCTTCACTGAAGATGGCGTTTCTATCCCAGTAACCGTAATCGAAGTTGAAGCAAACCGCGTTACTCAGGTTAAAGACCTGGCTAACGATGGCTACCGTGCTGTTCAGGTTACTACCGGTGCTAAAAAAGCTAACCGTGTAACCAAGCCGGAGGCTGGTCACTTCGCTAAAGCTGGCGTTGAAGCTGGCCGTGGTCTGTGGGAATTCCGTCTTGCTGAAGGCGAAGAGTTCACCGTAGGTCAGGACATTAGCGTTGAGCTGTTTGCTGAAGTTAAAAAAGTTGACGTAACCGGTACCTCTAAAGGTAAAGGTTTTGCTGGTACCGTTAAGCGCTGGAACTTCCGTACCCAGGACGCTACCCACGGTAACTCCTTGTCTCACCGCGTTCCGGGTTCTATCGGTCAGAACCAGACTCCGGGCAAAGTGTTTAAAGGCAAGAAAATGGCAGGTCAGCTGGGTAACGAACGTGTAACTGTTCAGAGCCTGGACGTAGTACGTGTTGACGCTGAGCGCAACCTGCTGCTGGTTAAAGGTGCTGTTCCCGGTGCAACCGGTAGCGACCTGATCGTTAAACCAGCTGTGAAGGCGTAAGGGGATAGCAATGGAATTAGTATTGAAAGACGCGCAGAGCGCGCTGACTGTTTCCGAAACTACCTTCGGTCGTGATTTCAACGAAGCGCTGGTTCACCAGGTTGTAGTTGCTTATGCAGCTGGTGCTCGTCAGGGTACTCGTGCTCAGAAGACTCGTGCTGAAGTAACTGGTTCCGGCAAAAAGCCGTGGCGCCAGAAAGGTACCGGCCGTGCGCGTTCAGGTTCTATCAAGAGCCCGATCTGGCGTTCCGGTGGCGTGACCTTCGCTGCTCGCCCGCAGGACCACAGTCAAAAAGTAAACAAAAAGATGTACCGCGGCGCGCTGAAAAGCATTCTGTCCGAACTGGTACGTCAGGATCGTCTGATCGTTGTCGAGACGTTCTCTGTAGAAGCGCCTAAAACTAAGCTGCTGGCACAGAAACTGAAAGACATGGCTCTGGAAGATGTGCTGATCATCACCGGTGAGCTGGACGAAAACCTGTTCCTGGCTGCGCGCAACCTGCACAAGGTTGACGTACGCGATGCAACTGGTATCGACCCGGTTAGCCTGATCGCCTTCGACAAAGTCGTAATGACTGCTGATGCTGTTAAGCAAGTTGAGGAGATGCTGGCATGATTCGTGAAGAACGTCTGCTGAAGGTGCTTCGTGCACCGCACGTTTCTGAAAAAGCGTCTGCTGCGATGGAAAAAACAAATACCATCGTTCTCAAAGTTGCTAAAGACGCGACCAAAGCAGAAATCAAAGCTGCTGTGCAGAAACTGTTTGAAGTCGAAGTCGAAGTCGTTAACACCCTGGTAGTTAAAGGGAAAGTTAAACGTCACGGACAGCGTATCGGTCGTCGTAGCGACTGGAAAAAAGCTTACGTCACCCTGAAGGAAGGCCAGAATCTGGACTTCGTCGGCGGCGCTGAGTAAGTCGGAGGAGTAATACAATGGCAGTTGTTAAATGTAAACCGACATCTCCGGGTCGTCGCCACGTCGTTAAAGTGGTCAACCCAGAGCTGCACAAGGGCAAACCTTTTGCTCCGCTGGTTGAAAAAAACAGCAAATCCGGTGGTCGTAACAACAATGGCCGTATCACCACTCGTCACATCGGTGGTGGTCACAAGCAGGCTTATCGTATTGTTGACTTCAAACGCAACAAAGACGGTATCCCGGCAATTGTTGAGCGTCTTGAGTACGATCCGAACCGTTCCGCGAACATCGCGCTGGTTCTGTACAAAGATGGCGAACGCCGTTACATCCTGGCCCCTAAAGGCCTGAAAGCTGGCGACCAGATTCAGTCTGGCGTTGATGCTGCAATCAAAGCAGGTAACACCCTGCCGATGCGCAATATCCCGGTTGGTTCTACCGTTCATAACGTAGAAATGAAACCAGGTAAAGGCGGTCAGCTGGCACGTTCCGCTGGTACTTACGTTCAGATCGTTGCTCGTGATGGTGCTTATGTCACCCTGCGTCTGCGTTCTGGTGAAATGCGTAAAGTAGAAGCAGACTGCCGTGCAACTCTGGGCGAAGTTGGCAATGCTGAGCATATGCTGCGCGTTCTGGGTAAAGCAGGTGCTGCACGCTGGCGTGGTGTTCGTCCTACCGTTCGCGGTACTGCGATGAACCCAGTCGACCACCCACATGGTGGTGGTGAAGGTCGTAACTTTGGTAAGCACCCTGTAACTCCATGGGGCGTTCAGACCAAAGGTAAGAAGACCCGCAGCAACAAGCGTACTGATAAATTTATCGTACGTCGCCGTAGCAAATAATTTTAGAGGATAAGCCATGCCACGTTCTCTCAAGAAAGGTCCTTTTATTGACCTGCACTTGCTGAAGAAGGTAGAGAAAGCGGTGGAAAGCGGAGACAAGAAGCCCCTGCGCACTTGGTCCCGTCGTTCAACGATCTTTCCTAACATGATCGGTTTGACCATCGCTGTCCATAATGGTCGTCAGCACGTTCCAGTCTTTGTTTCCGACGAAATGGTCGGTCATAAACTGGGTGAATTCGCACCGACTCGTACTTATCGCGGCCATGCTGCTGATAAAAAAGCGAAGAAGAAATAAGGTAGGAGGAAGAGATGGAAACTTTAGCTCAACATCGCCATGCTCGTTCTTCTGCTCAGAAGGTTCGCCTTGTTGCTGACCTGATTCGCGGTAAGAAAGTGTCGCAGGCCCTGGACATCCTGACCTATACCAATAAGAAAGCTGCGGTATTGGTCAAGAAAGTACTGGAATCTGCCATTGCTAACGCTGAACACAACGATGGCGCTGACATTGACGATCTGAAAGTTGCGAAAATCTTCGTAGACGAAGGCCCAAGCATGAAGCGCATTATGCCGCGTGCGAAAGGTCGTGCAGATCGCATCCTGAAGCGCACCAGCCACATTACTGTGGTTGTGTCCGATCGCTGAGACTCTGGAGACTAGCAATGGGTCAGAAAGTACATCCTAATGGTATTCGCCTGGGTATTGTAAAACCATGGAATTCAACCTGGTTTGCGAACACCAAAGAATTCGCTGACAACCTGGACAGCGATTTTAAAGTACGTCAGTACCTGACTAAGGAACTGGCTAAAGCGTCTGTATCTCGTATCGTTATCGAGCGTCCGGCTAAGAGCATTCGTGTGACTATTCACACCGCTCGCCCGGGTATCGTTATCGGTAAGAAAGGCGAAGACGTAGAAAAACTGCGCAAGGTCGTAGCGGATATCGCTGGCGTTCCTGCACAGATCAATATCGCTGAAGTTCGTAAGCCTGAACTGGACGCTAAATTGGTTGCTGACAGCATCACTTCACAGCTGGAACGTCGTGTTATGTTCCGTCGTGCTATGAAGCGTGCTGTACAGAATGCAATGCGTCTGGGCGCTAAAGGTATCAAAGTTGAAGTTAGCGGCCGTCTCGGCGGCGCGGAAATCGCACGTACCGAATGGTACCGCGAAGGTCGCGTACCGTTGCACACTCTGCGTGCTGACATCGACTACAACACCTCTGAAGCGCACACCACTTACGGTGTAATCGGCGTTAAGGTATGGATCTTCAAAGGTGAGATCCTGGGTGGTATGGCTGCTGTTGAACAACCGGAAAAACCGGCTGCGCAACCTAAAAAGCAGCAGCGTAAAGGCCGTAAATAAGGAGCGTCGCTGATGTTACAACCAAAGCGTACAAAATTCCGTAAAGTGCACAAAGGCCGCAACCGTGGTCTGGCGCAGGGTACGGATGTTAGCTTCGGCACTTTCGGTCTGAAAGCTGTTGGCCGTGGTCGTCTGACTGCACGTCAGATCGAAGCAGCACGTCGTGCAATGACCCGTGCAGTTAAGCGTCAAGGTAAAATCTGGATCCGTGTATTCCCGGACAAACCAATTACCGAGAAGCCGCTGGAAGTTCGTATGGGTAAAGGTAAAGGTAACGTGGAGTATTGGGTTGCCTTGATTCAGCCGGGTAAAGTCCTGTATGAAATGGACGGCGTACCGGAAGAGCTAGCCCGTGAAGCATTCGGCCTGGCAGCAGCGAAACTGCCGATTAAAACCACCTTTGTAACTAAGACGGTGATGTAATGAAAGCAAATGAGCTGCGTGAAAAAAGCGTTGAAGAGCTGAACGCTGAGCTGCTGAACCTGCTGCGTGAGCAGTTTAACCTCCGCATGCAGGCTGCAAGTGGCCAGCTGCAACAGACTCACCTGCTGAAGCAAGTGCGTCGTGATGTTGCACGCGTTAAGACTTTACTGACTCAGAAGGCGGGTGCGTAATGACCGATAAAATCCGTACTCTGCAAGGTCGTGTTGTTAGCGACAAAATGGAGAAATCCATTGTTGTTGCTATCGAACGCATTGTGAAACACCCGATCTACGGTAAATTCATCAAGCGTACGACCAAACTGCACGTACATGACGAGAACAACGAATGCGGTATCGGTGACGTGGTTGAAATCCGCGAATGCCGTCCGCTGTCCAAGACTAAGTCCTGGACGCTGGTTCGCGTTGTAGAGAAAGCCGTTCTGTAATACAGTTAGGCCTCTCAATACGAATACACGGCTCAGTAATGAGCCGTGTATTTTTTCTACCCATATTGTAGAACCGGTGTTATAATGCCGCGCCCTCGATATGGGGCTTTTCGACGACTCTGATTTTAGGGTCTCAGGTAGTAGTTGACATTAGCGGAGCACTAAAATGATCCAAGAACAGACTATGCTGACCGTCGCCGACAACTCCGGTGCACGTCGCGTAATGTGTATCAAGGTTCTGGGTGGCTCGCACCGTCGCTACGCAGGCGTAGGCGACATCATCAAGATCACCATCAAAGAAGCAATTCCACGTGGTAAGGTCAAGAAAGGTGATGTGCTGAAAGCGGTAGTGGTGCGCACCAGGAAGGGTGTTCGTCGCCCTGACGGTTCTGTCATTCGCTTCGATGGTAATGCATGCGTTATTTTAAACAATAACAGCGAGCAGCCTATCGGCACGCGTATCTTTGGGCCGGTAACTCGTGAACTTCGTACTGAAAAGTTCATGAAAATTATCTCTCTGGCACCAGAAGTACTCTAAGGAGCGAATCATGGCAGCGAAAATCCGTCGTGATGACGAAGTTATCGTGTTAACCGGTAAAGATAAAGGTAAACGCGGTAAAGTAAAAAATGTTCTGTCTTCCGGCAAGATCATTGTTGAAGGTATCAACCTGGTTAAGAAACATCAGAAGCCGGTTCCGGCCCTGAACCAACCAGGTGGCATCGTTGAAAAAGAAGCTGCAATTCAGGTTTCTAACGTTGCACTCTTCAACGCGGCAACCGGCAAGGCTGACCGTGTAGGCTTTAGATTCGAAGACGGCAAAAAAGTCCGTTTCTTCAAGTCTAACAGCGAAACTATCAAGTAATTTGGAGTAGTACGATGGCGAAACTGCATGATTACTACAAAGACGAAGTAGTTAGCAAACTCATGACTGAGTTTAACTACAATTCTGTCATGCAAGTCCCTCGGGTCGAGAAGATCACCCTGAACATGGGTGTTGGTGAAGCGATCGCTGACAAGAAACTGCTGGATAACGCAGCAGCTGATCTGACAGCAATCTCCGGTCAAAAGCCGTTGATCACCAAAGCACGCAAATCTGTTGCAGGCTTCAAAATCCGTCAGGGCTATCCGATCGGCTGTAAAGTAACTCTGCGTGGCGAACGCATGTGGGAGTTCCTTGAGCGCCTGATCTCTATTGCTGTTCCACGTATCCGTGACTTCCGTGGCTTGTCCGCTAAGTCATTCGATGGTCGTGGTAACTACAGCATGGGTGTCCGTGAGCAGATCATCTTCCCAGAGATCGACTACGATAAAGTCGACCGCGTGCGTGGTTTGGATATTACCATTACCACTACTGCGAACTCTGACGAAGAAGGCCGTGCTCTGCTGGCTGCCTTTGACTTCCCGTTCCGCAAGTAAGGTAGGGTTACTGAATGGCTAAGCAATCAATGAAAGCACGCGAAGTAAAGCGCGTAGCTTTAGCTGATAAATTCTTCGCTAAACGCGCTGAACTGAAAGCGATCATTTCTGATGTGAACGCTTCCGACGAAGATCGTTGGAACGCAGTTCTGAAGCTGCAGTCTCTGCCGCGTGATTCCAGCCCGTCTCGTCAGCGTAACCGCTGTCGTCAAACTGGTCGTCCGCACGCTTTCCTGCGGAAGTTCGGGTTGAGCCGTATTAAGGTCCGTGAAGCCGCTATGCGCGGTGAAATCCCGGGTCTGAAAAAGGCTAGCTGGTAATTGTCACCAATTGAATCACGGGAGTAAAGACAGATGAGCATGCAAGATCCGATCGCGGATATGCTGACCCGTATCCGTAACGGTCAGGCCGCGAACAAAGTTGCGGTCACCATGCCTTCCGCCAAGCTGAAAGTGGCAATTGCCAATGTGCTGAAGGAAGAAGGTTTTATCGAAGATTTTAAAGTTGAAGGCGACACCAAGCCGGAACTGGAACTTACTCTTAAGTATTTCCAGGGTAAAGCTGTTGTAGAAAGCATTCAGCGTGTCAGCCGCCCAGGCCTGCGCATCTATAAGAAAAAAGATGAGCTGCCTAAAGTTATGGCTGGTCTGGGTATCGCAGTTGTTTCTACCTCTAAAGGTGTTATGACTGATCGTGCAGCGCGCCAAGCTGGTCTTGGTGGCGAAATTATCTGCTACGTAGCCTAATCGGAGGAAAGAATGTCTCGTGTTGCTAAAGCACCGGTCGTCATTCCTGCCGGCGTTGATGTAAAAATCGACGGTCAGGTTATTACGATCAAAGGTAAAAACGGCGAGCTGACTCGTACCCTCAACAATGCTGTTGAAGTTAAACATGCAGATAATGCTCTGACCTTCGGTCCGCGTGATGGTTTCGTGGATGGATGGGCTCAGGCTGGTACCGCGCGTGCCCTGCTGAACTCAATGGTTGTTGGTGTTACCGAAGGCTTCACTAAAAAGCTTCAGCTGGTTGGTGTAGGTTATCGTGCAGCTATCAAAGGGAATGCAGTAGGCCTGTCTCTGGGCTTCTCTCACCCCGTTGAGCATCAGCTGCCTGCTGGTATCACTGCAGAATGTCCGTCTCAGACTGAAATCGTGCTGAAAGGCGCGGATAAACAGCTGATCGGTCAGGTTGCAGCAGACCTGCGCGCCTACCGTCGTCCTGAGCCTTATAAAGGCAAGGGTGTTCGTTACGCCGACGAAGTCGTGCGTACCAAAGAGGCTAAGAAGAAGTAAGGTAACACTATGGATAAGAAATCTGCTCGTATCCGTCGTGCGACCCGCGCACGCCGCAAGCTCAAAGAGCTGGGTGCAACTCGCCTGGTGGTACATCGTACCCCGCGTCATATTTACGCACAGGTCATTGCACCAAACGGTTCTGAAGTTCTGGTAGCTGCTTCTACTGTAGAAAAAGCTATTACTGAACAATTGAAGTACACCGGTAACAAAGACGCTGCTGCAGCTGTCGGTAAAGCTGTTGCTGAACGCGCTCTGGAAAAAGGCATCAAAGTCGTGTCCTTTGACCGTTCCGGGTTCCAATATCATGGTCGTGTCCAGGCACTGGCAGATGCTGCCCGTGAAGCTGGCCTTCAGTTCTAAGGTAGAGGTGTAAGATGGCTCACATCGAAAAACAAGCTGGCGAACTGCAGGAAAAGCTGATCGCGGTTAACCGCGTATCTAAAACCGTTAAAGGTGGTCGTATTTTCTCCTTCACAGCTCTGACTGTTGTTGGTGATGGTAATGGTCGCGTTGGTTTTGGTTACGGTAAAGCGCGTGAAGTTCCAGCAGCGATCCAGAAAGCGATGGAAAAAGCCCGTCGCAATATGATTAACGTCGCGCTGAACCACGGCACCCTGCAACACCCTGTTAAAGGTGTTCACACGGGTTCTCGTGTCTTCATGCAGCCGGCTTCAGAAGGTACCGGTATTATTGCCGGTGGTGCAATGCGCGCCGTTCTCGAAGTCGCTGGAGTTCATAACGTTCTGGCTAAAGCATATGGTTCCACCAACCCGATTAACGTGGTTCGTGCAACTATTGATGGCCTGGAAAATATGAATTCTCCAGAAATGGTCGCTGCCAAGCGTGGTAAATCCGTTGAAGAAATTCTGGGGTAATTGACCATGGCAAAGACTATTAAAATCACTCAAACCCGCAGTGCAATCGGTCGTCTGCCGAAACACAAGGCAACGCTGCTTGGCCTGGGTCTGCGTCGTATTGGTCATACCGTTGAGCGTGAGGATACTCCCGCTGTACGTGGTATGGTCAACGCGGTTTACTTCATGGTTAAAGTTGAGGAGTAAGAGATGCGTTTAAATACTCTGTCTCCAGCCGAAGGCTCTAAAAAGGCGGGTAAACGCCTTGGTCGTGGTATCGGTTCTGGCCTCGGTAAAACCGGTGGTCGTGGTCACAAAGGTCAGAACTCTCGTTCTGGCGGTGGCGTACGTCGCGGTTTCGAGGGTGGCCAGATGCCACTGTACCGTCGTCTGCCGAAATTCGGTTTCACCTCTCGCAAATCAGCGATTACAGCGGAAATCCGTCTGTCTGACCTGGCGAAAGTTGAAGGCGGCGTTGTAGACCTGAACACGCTGAAAGCAGCAAACATTATCGGTATCCAGATCGAGTTCGCGAAAGTGATCCTGGCTGGTGAAGTAACTACTCCGGTAACTGTTCGTGGCCTGCGTGTTTCTAAAGGCGCTCGTGCTGCTATCGAAGCTGCTGGCGGTAAAATTGAGGAATAAGTAGCAGATGGCTAAGCAACCGGGATTAGATTTTCAAAGTGCCAAGGGTGGATTTGGCGAACTGAAACGCAGACTTTTGTTTGTAGTTGGTGCGCTGATCGTTTTCCGTATTGGCTCTTTTATTCCGATCCCTGGTATCGATGCCGCTGTACTTGCCAAACTGCTTGAGCAACAGCGAGGCACCATCATTGAGATGTTTAACATGTTCTCTGGTGGTGCTCTCAGCCGTGCTTCTATCTTTGCACTGGGTATCATGCCGTATATTTCGGCATCTATTATTATCCAGCTGCTGACGGTCGTTCATCCGGCCTTGGCAGAGCTGAAGAAAGAAGGGGAGTCTGGTCGTCGTAAGATCAGCCAGTACACCCGTTATGGCACTCTGGTGCTGGCAATATTCCAGTCGATCGGTATTGCTACCGGTTTACCGAATATGCCTGGTATGCAGGGCCTGGTTATTAACCCGGGCTTTGCATTCTATTTCACCGCTGTTGTAAGTCTGGTCACAGGGACTATGTTCCTGATGTGGCTCGGCGAACAGATTACTGAGCGAGGTATCGGTAACGGTATCTCAATCATTATCTTCGCCGGTATCGTTGCGGGACTCCCGCCAGCCATTGCCCATACGATCGAGCAAGCGCGTCAAGGCGACCTGCACTTCCTCCTGTTGCTATTGGTTGCAGTATTAGTATTTGCAGTGACGTTCTTTGTTGTCTTCGTTGAACGTGGTCAACGCCGCATTGTGGTGAACTACGCGAAACGTCAGCAGGGTCGTCGTGTCTATGCTGCACAGAGCACACATTTACCGCTGAAAGTGAATATGGCCGGGGTTATCCCAGCAATCTTCGCTTCCAGTATCATTCTGTTCCCAGCAACCATCGCGTCATGGTTCGGGGGCGGAACCGGTTGGAACTGGCTGACAACAATTTCGCTGTATTTGCAGCCTGGGCAACCGCTTTATGTGTTACTCTATGCGTCTGCAATCATATTCTTCTGTTTCTTCTACACGGCGTTGGTCTTCAACCCGCGTGAAACAGCAGATAACCTGAAGAAGTCCGGTGCATTTGTACCAGGAATTCGTCCGGGAGAGCAAACGGCGAAGTATATCGATAAAGTAATGACTCGTCTGACTTTGATTGGCGCGTTGTACATTACTTTTATCTGCCTGATCCCGGAGTTCATGCGTGATGCAATGAAAGTACCGTTCTACTTCGGTGGGACCTCACTGCTTATCGTTGTTGTCGTGATTATGGACTTTATGGCTCAAGTGCAAACTCTGATGATGTCCAGTCAGTATGAGTCTGCCTTGAAGAAGGCGAACCTGAAAGGCTACGGCCGTTAATTGGTCGCCCGAGAAGTTACGGAGAGTAAAAATGAAAGTTCGTGCTTCCGTCAAGAAATTATGCCGTAACTGCAAAATCGTTAAGCGTGATGGCGTCATCCGCGTGATTTGCAGTGCCGAGCCGAAACATAAACAGCGTCAAGGCTGATTATTTCGCATTTTTTTCTTGCAAAGTTGGGTTGAGCTGGCTAGATTAGCCAGCCAATCTTTTGTATGTCTGTACGTTTCCATTTGAGTATCCTGAAAACGGGCTTTTCAGCATGGTGCGTACATATTAAATAGTAGGAGTGCATAGTGGCCCGTATAGCAGGCATTAACATTCCTGATCAGAAACATGCTGTGATCGCATTAACTTCGATCTATGGCGTCGGCAAGACCCGTTCCAAAGCCATTCTGGCTGCAGCGGGTATCGCTGAAGATGTTAAGATCAGTGAGCTGTCTGAAGAACAAATCGACACGCTGCGTGACGAAGTTGCCAAATTTGTCGTTGAAGGTGATCTGCGCCGTGAAGTTAGCATGAGCATCAAGCGCCTTATGGACCTTGGTTGCTATCGCGGTTTGCGTCATCGTCGTGGTCTCCCGGTTCGCGGTCAGCGCACCAAGACCAACGCACGTACCCGTAAGGGTCCGCGCAAACCGATCAAGAAATAATCGGGGTGATTGAATAATGGCAAAGGCACCAATTCGTGCACGTAAACGTGTAAGAAAACAAGTCTCTGACGGCGTGGCTCATATCCATGCTTCTTTTAACAACACCATCGTTACTATTACTGATCGTCAGGGTAACGCATTGGGTTGGGCAACAGCCGGTGGTTCCGGTTTCCGTGGTTCTCGCAAATCTACTCCGTTCGCAGCCCAGGTTGCAGCAGAGCGTTGTGCAGAAGCCGTAAAAGAATACGGCATCAAGAATCTGGAAGTTATGGTTAAAGGTCCGGGTCCGGGTCGCGAATCAACTGTTCGTGCTCTGAACGCCGCTGGTTTCCGCATCACTAATATTACTGATGTGACTCCGATCCCTCATAACGGTTGTCGTCCGCCGAAAAAACGTCGCGTATAACGCTTACGTTTTCTAGGATTGTTGGAGATAGAAAATGGCAAGATATTTGGGTCCTAAGCTCAAGCTGAGCCGTCGTGAGGGCACCGACTTATTCCTTAAGTCTGGCGTTCGCGCGATCGATACCAAGTGTAAAATTGAACAAGCTCCTGGCCAGCACGGTGCGCGTAAACCGCGTCTGTCTGACTATGGTGTGCAGTTGCGTGAAAAGCAAAAAGTTCGCCGTACCTACGGTGTGCTGGAGCGTCAGTTCCGTAACTACTATAAAGAAGCAGCACGTCTGAAAGGCAACACCGGTGAAAACCTGTTGGCTCTGCTGGAAGGTCGTCTGGACAACGTTGTTTACCGTATGGGCTTCGGCGCTACTCGTGCTGAATCACGCCAACTGGTTAGCCATAAAGCAATCATGGTAAACGGTCGTGTTGTTAACATCGCTTCTTATCAGGTTAAAGCGAACGACGTTGTTAGCATTCGTGAGAAAGCGAAAACGCAATCTCGCGTGAAAGCCGCTCTGGAGCTGGCTGAGCAGCGTGAAAAGCCAACCTGGCTGGAAGTTGATGCTGGCAAGATGGAAGGCACGTTCAAGCGTCAGCCAGAACGTTCTGATCTGTCTGCGGACATTAACGAACACCTGATCGTCGAGCTTTACTCCAAGTAAAGCTTAGTACCAAAGAGAGGACACAATGCAGGGTTCTGTGACAGAGTTTCTAAAACCGCGCCTGGTAGATATCGAGCAAGTGAGTTCGACGCACGCCAAGGTGACCCTTGAGCCTTTAGAGCGTGGCTTTGGCCATACTCTGGGTAACGCACTGCGCCGTATTCTGCTCTCATCGATGCCGGGTTGCGCGGTGACCGAAGTTGAGATTGATGGTGTACTTCATGAGTACAGCACCAAAGAAGGCGTTCAGGAAGATATCCTTGAAATCCTGCTCAACCTGAAAGGGCTGGCGGTGAGAGTTCAGGGGAAAGATGAAGTTATTCTTACTCTGAATAAATCTGGCATTGGCCCTGTGACTGCAGCCGACATTACCCATGATGGTGATGTCGAAATCGTCAAGCCGCAGCACGTGATCTGCCACCTGACCGATGAGAACGCAGCTATTAGCATGCGTATCAAAGTTCAGCGCGGTCGTGGTTATGTGCCGGCTTCTGCCCGAATTCATTCGGAAGAAGATGAGCGCCCAATCGGCCGTCTGCTGGTCGACGCATGTTACAGCCCTGTAGAGCGTATTGCCTACAATGTTGAAGCAGCGCGTGTAGAACAGCGTACCGACCTGGACAAGCTGGTCATCGAAATGGAAACCAATGGCACAATCGATCCTGAAGAGGCGATTCGTCGTGCGGCAACCATTCTGGCAGAACAACTTGAAGCTTTCGTTGACTTACGTGATGTTCGTCAGCCGGAAGTTAAAGAAGAGAAACCAGAGTTCGATCCGATCCTGCTGCGCCCTGTTGACGATCTGGAATTGACTGTCCGCTCTGCTAACTGCCTCAAGGCAGAAGCTATCCACTATATCGGTGATCTGGTACAGCGTACCGAGGTTGAGTTGCTGAAAACGCCTAACCTGGGTAAAAAATCTCTTACTGAGATTAAAGACGTGCTGGCTTCACGTGGTCTGTCTCTGGGTATGCGCCTGGAAAACTGGCCACCAGCAAGCATTGCTGACGAGTAACCGGATCACAGGTTAAGGTTTTACTGAGAAGGATAAGGTCATGCGCCATCGTAAGAGTGGTCGTCAACTGAACCGTAACAGCAGCCATCGCCAGGCTATGTTCCGCAACATGGCAGGTTCACTGGTTCGTCATGAGATCATCAAGACGACCCTGCCTAAAGCGAAAGAGCTGCGTCGCGTAGTTGAGCCGCTGATTACTCTTGCCAAGACTGACAGCGTTGCTAATCGTCGTCTGGCATTCGCCCGTACTCGTGATAACGAGATCGTGGCAAAACTGTTTAACGAACTGGGCCCGCGTTTCGCGAGCCGTGCCGGTGGTTACACTCGTATTCTGAAGTGTGGCTTCCGTGCAGGCGACAACGCTCCGATGGCATACATCGAGCTGGTTGATCGTTCTGAATCGAAAGCAGAAGCTGCTGCAGAGTAATCTGTAGTAACGTAAAAGAACCCGCTTCGGCGGGTTTTTTTATATCCCCTGAATCATCCTTTCTCTACACTGTCTGAATCCACTCTTATACTTCGGAGTTTTACGATGTGGCTGCTTGATCAATGGGCAGAACGTCATATCCTGGATGCCCAACGTAAAGGCGAGTTTCGCGATCTTCCAGGCTCTGGCCAACCGCTTACACTTGATGATGATACCCTGATTCCCGCTGAATTACGGTCGGGCTATCGATTGTTAAAAAATGCCGGTTGCCTTCCTCCAGAGCTCGAAAATCGTAAGGATGCGTTGGCTCTGGCTGATTTGCTTAAAGGCATTGAACCTGGCGATCCTGAAGCGCAGGAAATCCGTCGACGGTTGGCGCTTGTTGAGCTTAAATTGCAGCAAGCCGGAGTGAATACCGATTTCCTGCATGGTCAATATTCGGATCGTTTGTTTAAAACAATCAAAGGAGATTGCTAATGTATCGCATTGGGGAACTTGCGAAGCTCGCAGACGTTACGCCAGACACTATCCGCTACTATGAAAAGCAGCAGATGATGGAACATGAGGTTCGCACGGAAGGTGGTTTTCGGCTTTACACTGAAAAGGATCTTCAGCGACTCAAGTTCATCCGCTATGCGCGACAGCTCGGTTTTACGCTGGAATCGATCAGAGAACTGCTTTCGATCCGCATCGATCCTGAACACCACACCTGTCAGGAATCGAAAAGCATCGTTCAGGCTAGGTTAACGGAAGTGGAGGCGAGAATTGAAGAGCTACAAACCATGCAGCGTTCACTGCAGCGTCTTAATGATGCGTGTTGCGGTACGGCACATAGCAGTCTCTACTGTTCAATACTCGAAACACTCGAACAAGGTGCCAGTGGTATACCGCGTGGCTGTTGATTTTTAAAATGAGTGGATCTACACTCACGCCGATTTTACTTACAATCTGGAGATATTATGAGCCGCTATCAGCATACGAAGGGGCAAATTCAGGATAATGCCATTGAGGCTTTGTTACATGATCCACTGTTTCGCCAGCGGGTCGAAAAGAATAAAAAAGGGAAGGGAAGTTATCTGCGTAAAGGAAAACATGGCAAACGGGGTAACTGGGAGGCCAGTGGCAAGAAAGTGATTCACTTTTTTACCACTGGCCTTCTGGCTTTATGCGCCTGATTACTGGCGACTGTTCTGCTCTTTCAATAGATCGCGAATTTCAGTCAGTAAAACTTCTTCTTTTGTCGGTGCCGGTGGTGCCGCTGCCGGTTCTTCTTTTTTACGGTTCAATTTATTAATCAGCTTAATCGCCATAAAGATTGCGAAGGCAACAATCAAAAAGTCGAAAATATTCTGAATAAATACGCCATAGTGCATCACGACTGCAGGGATATCGCCTTGTGCATCTCTCAGAGTTAAGGCAAATTGTTTGAAATCGACACCACCAATTAAAAGCCCTAACGGTGGCATAATGATATCGGCAACCAGAGATGAAACAATCTTGCCGAATGCTGCACCAATAATCACACCCACTGCCAAATCTACTACATTCCCGCGCATCGCAAATTCGCGAAATTCTTTAATTACACTCATTTTATTCTCCTTGAGCCAGCTAACGATCCTAAGTTTAACAAATCATTAGCCAATTTCCATTGAGGATAAATATTCGTTATGAAAAATTAAGCATTATAAAATAGAGGGTTAATAAAAAAGGCGCCCGAATGAGCGCCTTTCACCATTACAGGAAGAATGGACTTGGCTGGAACAGGCGTTCGACGTCGGTAATAAACTTTTTATCTGTCAGGAACATAATGACGTGATCGCCCTGTTCGATGCGCAAATTATCATTAGCGATCATGACATCATTCCCGCGCACCACGGCACCGATTATTGTGCCTGGCGGCAGTTTAATTTCGTCAATGGCTCGGCCAACAACGCGAGAGGTGGTTTCATCCCCGTGAGCGACGGCTTCAATTGCCTCGGCAACGCCACGACGGAGGGAGGAAACGCCGACAATATCCGCTTTACGGACATGGCTTAACAGCGCTGAAATGGTTGCCTGCTGTGGTGAGATGGCAATATCAATGACGCTGCCTTGTACCAAATCGACATAGGCCCGGCGCTGAATGAGCACCATGACTTTTTTGGCACCCATACGTTTTGCCAGCATGGCCGACATGATATTGGCCTCATCGTCATTGGTAACGGCAATGAACAGATCAACTTGATCAATATGTTCTTCCGCCAGCAATTCCTGATCCGATGCGTCGCCATAAAACACGATCGTATTCTGTAGTTTTTCTGCCAGCTCTGCAGCGCGCTGTTGATCGCGTTCGATCAACTTTACGCTGTAATCTTTTTCAAGCCGGTGCGCCAGACCAGCACCAATATTCCCGCCGCCTACCAACATGATGCGTTTATAGGGTTTTTCCAGACGCTGGAGTTCGCTCATTACGGCGCGGATATGCTGCGAGGCAGCAATGAAGAACACTTCATCTCCGGCTTCGACAATGGTGGAGCCTTGCGGGCGAATGGGACGGTCATGGCGGAATATCGCCGCCACACGCGTATCAATATGGGGCATATGCTCGCGCATGGTGGAGAGTGCATTACCAATCAGCGGACCACCGTAGTAAGCCTTCACAACCGCCAGACTGACTTTCCCCTCGGCAAAGTTCACAACCTGCAGTGCGCCAGGATATTCAATCAGACGGTAAATACTGTCGATAACCAGTTGTTCTGGGGCGATAAGATGATCAATCGGTACCGCTTCAGAATTGAAAAGCTTTTCTGCATCACGGACGTAATCCGGTGAGCGAATACGTGCAATTCGGTTCGGGGTGTTGAATAACGAATAGGCGACCTGGCAGGCGACCATATTTGTTTCATCCGAACTGGTCACCGCGACCAACATGTCCGCATCGTCAGCGCCCGCTTCGCGAAGCACGCGCGGATGCGAACCGTGCCCCTGCACTACGCGTAGATCGAATTTATCCTGCAATCCCCGCAGCCGATCGCCATTGGTGTCGACGATCGTGATGTCGTTATTTTCGCCCACCAGGTTTTCGGCCAGCGTGCCGCCGACCTGCCCTGCGCCCAGAATGATTATCTTCATAGCTTGCGACCCGTTTTCAACATCACGCTTTGATTAGCTTAGCGTAAAAGAAGCCATCACCTTCTTCCGCTCCCGGCAGGTTTTGGATTCCCGGAACATCGGCTGTGCCCGTCATGTGTAACGCAGCATCAGGAGTACGTTTCAGGAATGCGGCAATCTGCTGGGCGTTTTCTTCCGGAAGAACAGAGCATGTTGCATAGACCAACGTTCCGCCAGACTTCAGATGCGGCCAGACTGCATCAAGGATTTCGCTTTGCAGCTGAGCCAGCTCATTGATATCGCGATCCCGGCGCAGCCATTTGATATCCGGATGACGACGAATCACACCGGTTGCCGAGCAAGGGGCGTCCAGCAGAATACGATCAAACTGTTCGTCGCCGCACCACTGGGAAGGGGTACGTCCGTCACCTTGCTTGACTTCCGCTTTCAGGCCCAGGCGTTTCAGGTTGTCATATACACGGGACAGTCGCTGCTCGTCCACGTCGACAGCCAATACTTTAGCCTGTGGCGCAGCTTCAAGAATATGCGTCGTTTTACCGCCTGGAGCGGCGCACAGATCGAGAATACGTTCGCCGTTTTGTGGCGCAAGCCAAGTGATACATCCCTGCGCGGAGGCGTCCTGAACGGTAACCCAACCTTGGTCAAAACCAGGCAATGCTTGCACAGGGGCAGGGGATGCCAGACACACTGCATCGGGGTAGGCGTCATGCGTAAAACCGCTCATTTCAGCGTGTTCAAGCAGAGCCAACCATTCATCGCGAGTATGGTGGATGCGGTTAACTCGTAGCCACATTGGTGGGCGTTGATTGTTGGCGTCAACAATGGATTCCCATTGTTGCGGATAGGCTTTTTTCAGGCGCTTAAGCAGCCATTCCGGATGCAGAAAACGTTGTTCGGACTGGTTGAACTCTGCCACCAGTTCTTCCTGCTGACGCTGGAACTGGCGCAATACACCGTTGATCAGCCCTTTCAACTGCGGACGCTTAATCGCCACGGCGCCTTCAACGGTCTCTGCCAGAGCGGCGTGAGGGGGAATGCGCGTATGGAGCAGCTGGTAGAATCCGACCATAATCAAATAGTGGATAGTGCGCTGTTTACCCGTCATTGGTCGGGACATCAGCTTGTTAATTAGCCACTCCTGCTGCGAGAGCGTACGCAGTACGCCAAAGCACAGTTCCTGGAGAAGAGCTTTGTCTTTATCAGACACTTTCTGCTGAAGCGGCGGCAAGATATTGCTCAGCGATTGACCTTGTTCGACCACTTTCTCAATGGCCTGTGCAGCCATGCTGCGAAGATTTAGTTTTTTCATAACCGCAAAAATAAAAATGCCCGGAAACTCCGGGCTTTTGGATTAAATGTATTTAGCCGAGATGTTTACCCGGCGTAAACCACTCGCGACGGGAATTCAGCAGGTCCTGTGCGCTCATTGCTTTTTTACCGGCGGGCTGGAGCGACTCAAGATTCAGGATCCCTTCGCCCGTTGCAACCTGAATACCCTGTTTATTTGCATCAATGATTGTGCCGAGTTCCGCGCGGGAGTCGCCATCAATGACCGATGCTTTCCAGATTTTCACTGGCTGCTCGTCGATGGTCAGCCAGCTCATCGGCCACGGGTTAAATGCGCGGATGCAACGTTCAAGTTGGGCAGCAGAAAGTGACCAGTCGAGCTGCGCCTCTTCTTTACTGAGCTTTTCAGCATAGGTGACAAGTGATTCATCCTGAACTTCAGGCTGGGTTTTGCCGTCGGCCAGTTGCTGCAACGTCTCAATAAGACCCTGCGGACCGAGATCAGCCAGCTTGTCGTACAGCGTTGCACTGGTATCTTCTGGAGTGATAGGGCATGCCAGTTTGTACAGCATATCTCCCGTATCCAATCCTACGTCCATCTGCATGATGGTGACGCCGGTTTCGTTATCTCCCGCCCAGAGCGAACGCTGAATAGGTGCGGCCCCGCGCCAGCGTGGGAGAAGAGAACCATGCACATTGATGCAGCCCAGACGCGGCATATCCAGAACCGCTTTTGGCAGAATTAATCCGTAGGCTACGACAACCATGACATCGGCATTCAGTTCTGAGACAAGCTGCTGATTTTCCTGAGGATGTAAAGATACAGGCTGGAAAACGGGCAAGCCATGCTCTTCGGCCAGTACTTTAACCGGGCTCGGCATCAGCTTCTTACCACGGCCTGCAGGACGATCCGGTTGAGTGAATACACCGACAACCTGGTGACCCGATGATAACAGCGCGTCCAGGTGACGCGCTGCGAAGTCCGGGGTTCCCGCGAAGATAATGCGTAACTTTTTAGACACGTTATTCCTTGTATCCGGGGGGCACGTTATGCGCGAGTGCGCATACGATCCAGTTTCTCGACTTTCTGACGAATACGCTGCTGCTTCAGTGGAGAGAGGTAATCGATAAACAGTTTACCGACCAGATGATCCATCTCGTGCTGAATACAGATTGCCAGAAGATCGTCTGCTTCCAGTTCAAACGGGTTGCCGTCACGATCAAGCGCGCGGATTTTCACTTTCTCGGCGCGAGGCACCAGCGCACGCTGTTCAGGAATGGACAAACAGCCTTCTTCGATTCCTGTTTCGCCGCTCTTCTCGAGCAGTTCCGGGTTGATCAACACCAGACGATCTTCGCGATTCTCTGAAACATCAATCACGATAATACGTTTGTGGATATTCACCTGGGTCGCCGCGAGGCCGATGCCTTCTTCAGCGTACATCGTATCGAACATATCATCGACGATACGTTGAATTTCTGCATTCACTTCTTTTACCGGTTCAGCAACAATGCGAAGGCGCTCGTCCGGGATATGTAAAACTTGCAAAACTGCCATAAATTTCCAGAGCCGTTGTTCAGGAGTTGAAAAGATTATTACCTCTATTCTAGACAAATCCCCCTCTGATTGACAGCATCGGTGACCAATCGCAAGGATTGCTGGAGCCGCTTATGGCAGGGAATAGGATGACTTCCACTGAGATATGGTTACGTCTAATCAACATTGGGGATTTGTGTGGCGATACGATGTTGATGGCTGCGCAACGTTTGACGCGACGAGAGAATATTGATGAAGCAGTACTGACAGAGGCGGGCCTGACGAAAAAGCAGGCCAGTAAATTTATGAGCATGAAAGAAGCTGACCTTGAACGCTCGCTTACATGGCTCGAAATTCCCGGGCATTATCTCATTTGCGCAGATAACCCACTCTATCCTCAGCGGTTACGAACCCTGTCTGATTACCCAGGGGCTTTATTCATTAAAGGCAATGTTGATGTGCTGAATAGCGTTCAACTGGCGGTGGTCGGTAGCCGTTCACCTTCCTGGTATGGTGAGAGATGGGGCAAGATTTTCTGTGAGCATCTGGCAAGATGTGGATTCACTATCACCAGCGGACTGGCGCGCGGGATTGATGGTGTTGCCCATCGGGCTGCGCTCTCGGTTCAGGGGAAAAGTATTGCCGTTCTTGGCAATGGCCTGTTCAGTGTTTACCCCCCTCGTCATGTCTCTCTTGCCCAGAGCATTATTGACGCTGAGGGCGCGGTGATATCTGAGTTTTCGCTCGCCACTTCGCCGTGGCCTGCTAATTTCCCCCAGCGTAATCGTATTATTAGCGGCTTGAGTCAGGGCGTCCTGGTTGTTGAGGCGGCGCAACGGAGTGGATCGCTGGTCACCGCTCGATGTGCCATGGAGCAGGGGCGAGAAGTCTTTGCGTTGCCCGGCCCCATTGGCAATCCCGGTTGTGAAGGGCCGCATTGGCTCATCAAGCAAGGCGCGACGCCTGTGACCAGCCCAGAGGAAATCCTGGAAAATTTGCAATATGGGCTAACCTGGATCCCAGATGAGCCTGAAAAATCACTTTATTCATCAGATCAGGAGGAGGTGGCATTGCCATTTCCTGAGCTCCTGGCTAACGTAGGAGATGAGGTAACACCTGTTGACGTTGTCGCTGAACGTGCCGGCCAATCTGTGCCTGTGACGGTAGCACAGCTACTCGAACTGGAGTTAGCAGGATGGATCGCAGCTGTACCCGGCGGCTATGTCCGATTGAGGAGGGCAAGCCATGTTCGACGTACTGATGTATTTGTTTGAGACTTACATCCATAACGAAGCTGAAATGCGCGTGGATCAGGATCGGCTGACGCGGGATCTTACCGATGCAGGATTTGAACGGGAAGATATCTATAACGCCTTAATGTGGCTAGAAAAGCTGGCTGATTATCAGGAAGGCCTTGTCGAACCCATGCAGCTCGCTTCTGATCCGCTGTCTGTTCGTATTTTTACGGCTGAAGAGTGTGAAAGGCTGGATGCCAGTTGCCGGGGATTTATCTTATTCCTGGAACAGATTCAGGTGCTAAACCTCGAAACCCGAGAGATGGTGATAGAGCGCGTCATGGCGCTGGATACGGCAGAATTTGAACTGGAAGATCTCAAATGGGTGATTCTGATGGTTCTGTTTAATATTCCGGGCTGTGAAAATGCCTATCAGCAAATGGAAGAATTACTCTTTGAAGTGAATGAAGGTATGCTGCATTAATTCATCTATGTAGCTCCAAGAGTTGTTATGGCCAAATCAGCACTGTTTACGGTGTCTAATAACGAGCCCTGCCCACAGTGTGGGGCTAATCTAGTCATCCGGTCCGGGAAACACGGTCCGTTTCTCGGTTGTTCACACTATCCAGAATGTGATTATGTCCGTCCCCTGAAGAGTCAGGCGGACGGGCATATCGTTAAAATTCTGGAGGGGCAGCTATGCCCGGTCTGTGGTGCTGCTCTGGCATTACGTCAGGGGCGCTTCGGTATGTTTATCGGCTGTAGCCACTACCCTGAATGTAGCCATACCGAGCAGATTGATAAACCAGATGAGACCGCGATTGCCTGTCCCCAGTGCCAACAGGGACAGCTGGTTCAGCGTCGTTCCCGTTTCGGTAAAACATTCCATTCCTGCGATCGCTATCCTGAATGCCAGTTCGTTATCAATTTCAAACCAGTAGCGGGGATTTGCCCTCACTGCGATTATCCGCTGCTCATCGAGAAAAAAACGGCGCAGGGCATTAAACTGTTCTGTGCCAGTAAACAATGTGGAAAGCCGGTTTCGGCGGATTAAACCTGTGAAGAATAAATTAACATCGGACTCCATTGCCCGTGCGCTGGAAGTCTTGAGAAAAGAAGAAGTCATCGCCTATCCAACGGAAGCTGTATTTGGGGTCGGATGCGATCCTGACAGCGAATTGGCCGTTACGCGTCTATTAGAACTGAAGCAAAGACCGGTTGAAAAGGGACTGATCCTGATTGCCGCAAACTTTGAGCAACTCAAGCCTTACATTGATGATTCGATGTTGAACGAGGCGCAGCGAGAGACTATTTCTGCGGCATGGCCTGGTCCAGTCACCTTTGTTTTCCCGGCGCTGCCGACCACGCCGCGTTGGCTGACGGGGCGCTTTGATTCTCTTGCTGTGCGTGTTACCGATCATCCGCTGGTGGTTGAGCTGTGTCAGACTTTTGGTAAGCCGCTGGTTTCTACCAGTGCCAATCTGACAGGGCTGCCACCTTGCCGCACATCGCAAGAAGTGCTTGCCCAATTTGGTGATGATTTCCCGGTGGTTATCGGTGAAACGGGTGGTCGTCTGAATCCATCGGAAATTCGCGATGCGCTAACCGGCGAGCGCTTTCGCCAGGGGTAATAGGATGGATAAGTACGCGGTTTTTGGTAATCCAATAGCTCACAGCAAGTCACCGTTCATTCATCAGCAATTTGCTGAACAGCTGCAAATCGATCATCCCTATGGCCGCGTTCTGGCACCGGTCGATAATTTTGTACCGACGCTGAATGCTTTTTTTGACGCGGGCGGCAAAGGGGCCAACATCACCGTGCCCTTTAAAGAAGAGGCATTCGCCCGAGCGGATGAGTTAACCGAGCGCGCCTCCCTTGCCGGGGCGGTGAATACCCTCAAGCGACTGGAGGATGGACGCCTGCTGGGTGACAACACCGATGGTATTGGCTTATTAAGCGATCTCGAAAGACTCTCTTTTATTAAGAAGGGTTTTCGTATTCTGCTGATTGGCGCGGGCGGTGCCTCTCGCGGCGTATTGTTGCCACTTCTTTCTATGGATTGTGCTGTCACGATCACTAACCGCACGTTCTCCCGGGCAAAAGAATTGGCTACGCTTTTTGCCCACACGGGCAGCGTGAACGTGGTGGCAATGGAAGATCTGGGTGAGCATGAATTTGATCTCATCATTAATGCGACATCCAGCGGGATCGCTGGCGATGTACCAGCGCTACCTTCTTCAATAATCAGCCCTCACATTTATGTCTATGACATGTTCTATCAAAAGGGCAAAACGCCTTTCCTGAGCTGGTGTGAAGAACGCGGCGCGAAGCATCTTGCCGACGGCTTGGGCATGCTGGTGGGGCAAGCGGCACATGCTGTTCTGCTTTGGCATGGCGTATTACCCGCAGTAGAACCCGTTATTGAAAAACTGAAACAGGAATTGCTGGCATGAACCAGGCGATTCATTTTCCGGACAGGGAAGTCTGGAACGACAGCAAACAGGCAGTCTGTTTTCCGGTATTGGTTAACGGTATGCAGATGACCTGCGCTATTACGGGCGAGTTATTGCTAAGGCGTTTTGGCGGGACGATACCGCTGGAGGTCTTCAGGGATCATCGCTGGGATCTTGAAGAAGAAGCCAGCGATATGATCCGTAACGAGCAAGAAGATGATCAAGGGTGGGTGTGGTTTTCCTGATCCAGGTAGTCGTCTTTCCATTTGACGTAGTTATTCGCCGAATATTTCAGCCCTTCGATTTCCGTCTCTTTTAACCGACGGATCTGTTTTACCGGGCTGCCTAAATAGAGATAGCCGCTTTCCAGGCGTTTGTTTTGTGGGACGAGACTCCCGGCGCCTATCATTACATCGTCTTCTACGACTACCCCATCCAGCAGAATAGATCCCATCCCCACGAGTACCCGGTTGCCAATAGTGCAGCCGTGTAACATCACTTTATGACCGACAGTGACCTCTTCTCCAATAATGAGGGGATTACCTTCTGGGTTATAGGACGACTTATGGGTAACGTGTAAAACGCTACCGTCCTGAATATTGGTGCGCGCGCCGATCGTCACGTAATTCACATCACCCCTGATCGCGACGAGCGGCCAGATGCTGACATCATCATCCATTCTGACATCGCCGATGAGTACGCTACTGGGATCGATCATCACGCGTTCCCCCATTTTCGGGAACAGATCTTTATAGGGACGGAGTACTGCAGACATATCAACCTCGACTGATGAGCTTATACAGAAGATTTTGATCATATTATGCAGCATGGAGGGGGGTTAAATGCGTCAATTTTTAAGCAGATCGGGCAGGATCTCATCGAAAAGCGTGGAAAAGCAGCAGTCAGGAAAAAAGATCTAAAAAACGCTTGTGCTAAAAACTGGGATCCCTATAATGCGCCTCCATCGACACGGCAGATGTGAATCACTTCACACAAACAGCCGGTTCGGTTGAAGAGAAAAAAATCCTGACATTCAGGGTTGACTCTGAAAGAGGAAAGCGTAATATACGCCACCTCGCAACGGTGAGCGAAAGCCGCGTTGCACTGCTCTTTAACAATTTATCAGACAATCTGTGTGGGCACTCAAAGTGACATGGATTCTAAACGTCGAAAGACGCTAAATGAATACCAAAGTCTCTGAGTGAACATACGTAATTCATTACGAAGTTTAATT
>NZ_SDDX01000030.1 GCF_004115925.1 Lelliottia nimipressuralis | reverse complement strand
GGAACTGCCAGGCATCAAATTTAGCGTGCTGATATGGCTCAGTTGGTAGAGCGCACCCTTGGTAAGGGTGAGGTCCCCAGTTCGACTCTGGGTATCAGCACCACTTTATACGTGGTTGAAGTTCGGCAATAGTAAAAGAATTTGTCTGGCGGCTTTAGCGCGGTGGTCCCACCTGACCCCATGCCGAACTCAGAAGTGAAACGCCGTAGCGCCGATGGTAGTGTGGGGTCTCCCCATGTGAGAGTAGGGAACTGCCAGACATCAAATAAGTGAAAAGGCCATCCGCAAGGATGGCCTTTTTGCGTTTATACATCGAAATATCAGACGAGAACGTTGCCAGACACCTTTTGCCCGGCAACCAAATGCCACCGGGCAACTATCATTGATTAATGAATCACCTGTGACAAAAATGCTCGCGTTCTTTCAGATTTCGGATGAGCAAAAAACTCTTCCGGTGCAGCCTGTTCGACAATTTCCCCGCGATCCATGAAGATCACCCTGTCTGCCACTGTTCTGGCAAAGCCCATTTCATGCGTGACACAGAGCATTGTCATTCCCGATTGTGCCAGACCAATCATCGTATCCAGCACCTCTTTAACCATCTCTGGATCGAGCGCTGAAGTCGGTTCATCGAACAGCATAATTTTAGGTTTCATGCACAAGGATCGCGCGATAGCGACACGCTGCTGCTGCCCCCCCGATATCTGTCCGGGGAACTTATTCGCATGTTCAGCAATGCGTACCCGTTCCAGATAATGCATCGCCAGCGCCTCAGCTTCTTTTTTAGGCATCTTTCTAACCCAAATAGGCGCCAGTGTGCAATTCTGTAATACCGTCAAATGGGGGAACAGATTGAAATGCTGGAATACCATACCCACTTCCTGGCGGACTCGTTCGATATTGCGAATATCTTCATCCAGCTCAATTCCATCAACAACGATGCGCCCTTGTTGATGCTCTTCAAGATGGTTAATACAGCGAATCGTCGTAGATTTACCTGAACCTGACGGGCCGCACAGGACGATACGTTCACCTTGCTTTACCTTCAGATTGATATCTTTCAGGACATGAAACTGCCCGTACCATTTATTAACGTTTTCCAGCGTAATCATCGCGTCAGCGGGGGTCATCGTTATTTTGCTCATAAATTCCTCAATGCGGCGTACGCCCGGTATTAAAGCGCTTTTCCAGATGCTGGCTATAGCGCGACATACTGAAACAGAAAATCCAGTACACAAGTGCTGCAAAAACATAGCCTTCGGTTGACATTCCCAGCCAGGCCGGGTCGACTGTGGCCTGCTGAACACTACTGAAAAGATCAAACAATCCAATGATGATCACGAGGCTGGTATCTTTAAACAGGGCGATGATAGTGTTCACCAGCCCCGGAATAACCAGCTTGAGCGCCTGGGGTAAGATCACGAGTCCCTGGGTTTTCCAGTAACCAAGTGCCAGCGATTCAGCAGCCTCATACTGACCTTTTGGCAGCGCCTGAAGCCCGCCGCGAACCACTTCTGCAACATACGCTGACTGGAATAACACGACCCCCACCAGGGCGCGGATCAGTTTGTCGATCGTGGTGCCTTCCGCCATAAACAGCGGCAGCATCACCGAGGACATAAACAGAACGGTAATCAGCGGTACACCGCGCCAGAACTCGATAAAGATCACCGACAGAATGCGTACCACCGGCATCGTTGAACGACGACCCAGTGCCAGCAAAATACCCAACGGCAGCGCCCCGGCGATCCCAACAGAAGCGATGATCAGGGTTAACGTCAGCCCACCCCACTGGCGTGTTTCTACACGCTCCAGCCCCAGTATTCCCCCATACAGTAACAACCAGACAATCAGCGGATACACCACTGCCCAGCAGGCAATATAGCGACCACGACGCGGCAGACTTTTAAAGAACATCGGTGCGATCGACAGCAGGCCGACAACCAGCGCAAGATTGATGCGCCAGCGTTGATCGTGTGGATAGAGACCATACATAAACTGGCCGAAACGCTCATGGATAAAGACCCAGCAGGCACCGGCCTTGGTGCAGTCAGCCCGCGTAGAGCCTACCCAGTTTGCCTGTAAAAACGCCCAGTTCAGCAGGGGGGGAATCAGCACCCAAATCAACCATAAACTGACGATCGTCAGGAGACTGTTGCTCCATGAGGAGAACAAATTCTTGCGTGCCCAGGCGATGAAGCGCCAGCTTCCGGCGCTGGACGGGCGTGAGGGCTGTGACAATACGGCTTTTGTCATCATGGTTCCTTAGCGCTCAACCAGGGCGATGCGACGGTTATAGATATTCATCAGCAGTGAGATCGTCAGGCTGATAATCAGATAGACGGACATGGTGATGGCGATAGTCTCGATAGCTTGCCCGGTCTGGTTAAGCACGGTTCCGGCGAAAAGGGAAACCATGTCGGGATAACCAATGGCAGCCGCCAGCGAGGAGTTTTTGGCAATATTAAGATACTGACTGGTCAGCGGCGGGATGATCACGCGCAAGGCTTGCGGGATGATCACCTGACGCAGGGTCACCGGATTTGGTAATCCGAGTGATCGCGCGGCTTCGTGCTGCCCATAGGGTACTGCCTGGATACCGGAACGAATGATTTCGGCAATAAATGCGGAGGTATAAATCGACAGCGCCAGCGTCAGCGCCGCAAGCTCTGGGATCAGCACCATCCCACCCCGGAAATTAAAACCACGCAGCTGTGGAATATCCCAGTGCAACGCAGCACCGAAAGTCCAGTGTGCGAGCAGCGGTAAACCCACAATCAATGCAACGCCTGCTGGCCATGTTCTGCGAAGTTGCCCGGTTTTGATCTGAAGTGTGCGGTTATAGCGAAAGAGCCCAATCGTAATGGCGATAGCAACAACGATGGCTGCCATGAACGCGTACAGCCCTTCGCCCGCCAGCGGCGAGGGAATATAGAGACCGCGATTACTCAGGAAAAACAGATCCCAGGCATCAACGGCCTGGCGCGGGCCGGGTAAATTGCGCAGTACGGCGAAATACCAGAAGAAGATCTGCAGGAGGGGCGGAATATTGCGAAACGTCTCAATATAAATCGTCGAGAGTTTGCGTAATAACCAGTTCTCCGAAAGGCGCGCAAGTCCGAGGAAAAAGCCGAGAAACGAAGCAAACACAATACACAGCGCAGAGACCAGAAGCGTGTTCAGCAGGCCGACCAGAAACACTCTTCCGTATGTGTCTCCCTCTTGATAATCAATCAAGTGCTGCACAATGCCAAAACCAGCGCTGCGATCCAGGAAGGCAAAGCCCGAAGTAATGCCGCGATTGCTCAGGTTGGTAACAGTGTTATGAATTAAATAAACCGCGACGACCACGACGGCGACAACAGCGATTATCTGGAATAGCCAGGCGCGGACCGCGGGATGAGAAAAGGAAAGTTTTCCTTTTACGGCTAAGCGGCGATGGGACATAAAGAAACCTCGGTAACCATGACTCTGGACTGGGCACCACAGATGCGGTGCCCGTTACAGCTAAAAACTTAACGTACCGGCGGAGCGTACTGAATGCCGCCGTTGTTCCAGAGGTTGTTCTGGCCACGTTTGATCTTCAATGCACTTTCCGATCCCACGTTGCGCTCGAAGATCTCTGAATAGTTACCGACGTGTTTAATGATGTTATAAGCCCACTTGTTATCCAGTTTCAGATCTTTGCCGAAATCACCCTCTTTACCCAAAAGGTGCGCCATATCTGGTGTTGAGGGATTAGCGGCTTTTTCATCGACGTTTTTCGAGTTGATGCCCATCTCTTCGGCGTTCAGCATAGCGAACAGCGTCCAGCGAACGATGGAGAACCAGTCTTCATCGCCACGGCGTACGACCGGGCCGAGAGGTTCTTTCGAGATGACTTCTGGCAGAACAATCCATTCCGCCGGGTTGCTCAGTTTGATGCGCAGGGCATACAGTTGAGACTGGTCTGACGCCAGCGTATCGCAGCGTCCAGACTCCAGCGCTTTAGCGGATTCATCAGAGCGGTCGAAGGTGACCGGCGTGTATTTCATGTTGTTGGCTTTGAAATAGTCGGCGACATTCAGCTCGGTGTCAGTGCCTGCCTGAATACAAACAGTCGCCCCGTCGAGCTCTTTGGCGCTCTTCAGTCCCGCCTTGTTGTGGGTCAGGAAGCCGATACCGTCATAATAGGTAACGCCGGTGAAGGACATTCCCATGCCCGCGTCACGCGATGAAGTCCAGGTGGTATTACGAGAAAGCATGTCCACTTCGCCAGACTGCAGAGCGGTAAAGCGCTCTTTCGCCGTCAGAGGGGTGTATTTTACTTTGGTGTCATCCCCGAAGAGGGCTGCTGCAACGCCACGGCATACATCGACATCAATACCGGTGAACTTTCCGTTCGCATCGGCATAGGAGAAGCCCGGTAACCCATCACTGATACCGCACTGTACAAAACCTTTCTTTTTAACGGCATCCAGCGTTGTGCCGGCATGAGCTTGTCCCGCTACAGCAAACAACATGCCCGCTGCGGCCAGGCTGGCTAACATCGTCTTTTTCATAATGCATCCTGTGTGGCGAAATTTATCGTTATAGAAAGTCGTTTTAAAACGCTTTTACCTGTCTGTGGCGTTGGCCGACGTTTATAAAGCAAACGTAATGCCAGTTTTGCGTTCGGCTGAAAAAGAGAGAATTGAACGCATAATGCAGAGTGTAGACAGGGATAAATAAATCGAGCGCCCCGAAATGGTGCGAAATCACAACCTACGCCACAAATCAGAGCAAAAGTTGTTAGCTCGTGAGTTAATTCCGGATGGTAGTTTCTGGCGTGAATATTGGCAGGATATTTAATGTAATTGAATTGTGATAAGTATCACGCTGGGAAATGAAATTAAAAAGACGCGACAAAAAAGATGTGAGAAGAATCAGATATTAATAATGAGACGCAGTTGTAAAAGGGGAGTTTTTTTAACGTATCAGGAGATCAATGCACTGGTTTGAAGCAAAAGCGCGGGAGCACCGCGCTTCTGCAGGAAAGCATTATTTCGTTAATGCGACGATACCCAGCGTCAGGCCAGCGACAGCGGCGGCACCACCGGCGATTGCCCCTGCAGTTTCCCAGTTATCCTGGGTTGTGCCCTTCATACAGGTGTTGGTATGAACCAGACGGCCCTGATCGTCATACACCGGCACACACGGAGAGTCGTGCGCACAACCGGCAAGAAGCGCAGCGAGAGTTGCAACGCAAATGAATCTTTTCATGATGTTACCTCAGAATTAAAACTGGCTCGCTATAAAACCAATAGGGTATTTATCGAGCTGATGGTCATTTTACCACTTCAACTATCCACAACAGCAGGGTGAATAATCTCAAATTATGTGGATTGTAAAAATCATGGAGAAAAAAACAGAACGGCATGAATTTATGGAGTAAGTATGGAACGAATAATAGATTTTACGCCGGGAGGAAGTTAACGATTATTCGCAGGCATAATAATACAATGATAATTTGCGTGCTAATGTTCTGTGTAAAAGAATAAGAAAAGGCGCCGGATGACGCCTTTATCTTTGTTTTACTTCTTGATTCGATTAAACCGTCGTCTGACGACCACGAAAAATACGGGAACGAAGAAGATAGCCAGAAGCGTTGCTGAGAGCATGCCGCCCATGACCCCCGTGCCCACGGCATTTTGCGCGCCACTGCCCGCGCCTCGGCTGATTACCAGCGGCAGTACACCGAGCACAAACGCCAGTGACGTCATCAGGATGGGGCGCAAACGCATACGGGATGCCTCAAGGGTGGCTTCGATAACCCCTTTACCTTCTTTCTCCATCAGGTCTTTCGCGAACTCTACAATCAGAATGGCGTTTTTCGCGGAGAGCCCGATGGTGGTGAGAAGCCCAACCTGGAAATAGACGTCATTGTTCAGCCCGCTTAACGAAGCGCCAAGCAGCGCACCAATTACTCCCAGTGGCACGACCAGCATAACGGAGAACGGAATCGACCAGCTCTCATAGAGCGCAGCCAGACACAGGAACACCACAATCAGCGAAATGGCATATAGCGCAGGTGCCTGATTGCCAGAGAGCCGTTCCTGATATGACATTCCCGTCCAGTCGTAACCGATACCGGAAGGCAGTTTTTGCGCCATACTTTCCATCATCGCCATCGCTTCTCCCGAGCTCTTACCCCGCACGGATTCACCCACAATTTCCATCGAAGGCATACCGTTGTAGCGCTCAAGGCGCGGTGAACCTGAAATCCAGCGCGACGTGCTAAACGAGGAGAAAGGCACCATTTCGCCGTTGATACTGCGAACGTACAGGTTATTGATATCACCCGGCAACATACGGAACGGAGCGTCAGCCTGCGCATAGACTTTCTTCACACGACCATGATCGATAAAGTCATTCACATAAGTCCCACCGAGCGCGGTTGAAATCGTCTGGTTGATATCTGATAGACTGACCCCCAGCGCCTGCGCTTTCTCCTGGTCCACATCCAGTTTGAACTGCGGGGTATCTTCCAGCCCGTTAGGGCGCACACGTTCGAGCAGGTCTGGGTGCTCTTTCGCCATACCAAGCAGCTGATTACGTGCTTTTGTCAGCTCGATATGCCCAAGGTTTGCCTGATCGATAAGTTCGAAGTCAAACCCGGTAGCCGTGCCCAGTTCGATAATTGCAGGCAGGTTGAACGGGTAGACCATCCCATCCTTAATGTGACTGAAGGCTTTAGATGCGCGACCGACAATCGCGGCGACCCCGTTTTCAGCCCCCGGGCGTTCATCCCACGGTTTCAGGCTGATAAATGCCATGCCGGAGTTTTGCCCCTGGCCGCTGTAGCTAAAACCGTTAACCGTAAAGACCGATTCGACGTTGGCCTTCTCTTTGGTCAGATAGTACTGCTGCACCTGATCCAGGATCTGCTGCGTTCGGGTTTGCGTGGCACCCGCGGGCAGCTGGACCATGGTCATGAATACGCCCTGATCCTCGTCGGGTAAGAAGGAGGTTGGTAAACGTAGGAACAACACCGCCATACCAGCAACAATCAGCACATAAACCACCAGATAACGTCCGGTTTTGCGTAAAATGCCGCTCACGCTGTTGCTGTAATGGTCCACGCTTTTATCGAAGACGTTATTGAACCAGCCAAAGAAACCGCCTTTCGCGTGGTGCTCTTCCGCTGCGGGTTTCAGCAGCGTGGCGCAGAGGGCAGGGGTCAGGATCAAGGCAACAAGGACGGAAAGCGCCATTGCCGAAACGATGGTCAGGGAGAACTGACGATAGATAGCACCGGTGGAGCCGCCAAAGAAGGCCATCGGCACGAACACCGCTGAAAGCACCATCGCGATACCAACCAGCGCGCCCTGAATTTGCTCCATCGACTTCTGCGTTGCTTCTTTCGGCGGCAGCTTATCCTCCGCCATAACACGTTCGACGTTTTCCACGACGACGATGGCGTCATCGACCAGCAAACCTATCGCCAGCACCATGCCAAACATTGTCAGGGTATTGATGGAAAACCCAAATGCGCCCAACACCGCAAAGGTACCCAGCAACACGACCGGTACGGCAATAGTTGGGATGAGCGTGGCGCGCAAGTTTTGCAGGAACAGATACATCACCAGGAAGACGAGGATAATCGCTTCGAACAGGGTTTTGACCACTTCATGAATCGAAATTGTCACGAACGGCGTGGTGTCGTAAGGGTAGACAACCTTCAGCCCCTGCGGGAAGAAGGCCTGCAGTTCGGCCAGTTTGGATTTAATGGCAGCGGCTGTGTCCAGCGCGTTGGCGCCTGTCGCCAGCTTGATGCCCAGACCGGTGGCCGCCTGGCCGTTAATCTTGGTCACCATGTTGTAGTTTTCGCCGCCAAGCTCAATACGGGCCACATCTTTCAAATGCACCATTGAGCCGTCCTGATTCACTTTCAGTGTGACTTTGCCAAACTCTTCCGGTGTTTTCAGGCGCGTTTGCGCAATGATGGAGGCGTTAAGCTGCTGGCCCGGAACCGACGGCGTTCCGCCTAACTGACCGGCCGCAATCTGGTTGTTCTGGGTTTTGAGCTGATTAATTACATCCAGCGGTGTCAGCTGATACTTATTCAGGGCATTGCTGTCGAGCCAGATACGCATCGCGTACTGTGCGCCAAACATCTGAACATCGCCCACACCGGAAGTTCGGCTGATGGTGTCTTTCACGTTAGACGCAACGTAATCGGAAATATCATCCTGGGTCAGGTTTTTGTTATCAGACACAAAACCCGCGACCAGAAGGAAGCTGCTGCTGGATTTTTTCACGCCGATCCCTTGCTGCTGAACTTCCTGCGGCAGCAGCGGCATCGCCAGCTGAAGTTTGTTCTGAACCTGTACCTGCGCGATATCAGGATCGGTGCCTGACTGGAAGGTCAGGGTAATGGTCACGTTTCCCGCGGAATCACTGGTGGAGGACATGTACATCAGATTATCGACACCGTTCATGTTCTGTTCGATAACCTGCGTCACCGTATCCTGCACCGTTTGTGCGTCCGCACCAGGGTAAACGGCTGTGACGGCAACAGCGGGTGGCGCAATCGTGGGATACTGAGCCACGGGCAGTTTGAGAATCGCCAGCCCACCCGCAATCATCAGAATGATGGCAAGTACCCAGGCAAAAATCGGCCTTTGAATAAAGAAGTTAGCCATTGATTATTCCCTTAACTGGCTTTCGTCGCGGCGGAATCTGGCGTGGCAACTACCGTGGCCCCAGGATGCACTTTTTGCAGGCCGCTGATGATGACGCGATCGCCCTCCTTCAACCCGTTCGTGATTAGCCAACGATCGCCAATGGCCTGAGGTGCCACCACGCTACGCGTTTCAACCTGTTCTTTGGCGTTCACGACCAGTACGGTTGCATCGCCACGGGGAGTACGCGTGACACCCTGCTGTGGAACGAGAATAGCATTCGGCTGGACGCCTTCATCAATGCGGGCTCGCACAAACATGCCAGGTAGCAGCATATGTTTAGGATTCGGGAAAACCGCACGCAGGGTAATAGAGCCGGTGCTTTCGTCCACCGTGACATCAGAGAACTGCAGCGTACCTTTCTCCGCGTAAGGCTGACCGTTTTCCATCAACAGCTGCACGCTACTGGTGCCGTCGCCTTTTTGCAGGCTGGACTGCTTCAGCTGCATAAAGTCATTGCTCGACTGGTTGACATCCACATAGATCGGATCGAGTTGCTGCACGGTCGCCAGTGCGGAAGCCTGGCCGTTTGTCACCAGAGCGCCTTCGGTGACGCTGGATTTCCCAATTCGTCCATTAATAGGGGATGACACTTTGGTATAGGCGAGATTGATACGTGCAGTTTCGACGCCCGCTTGCGCAGCCGTTACGCTGGCATCGGCCTGTCTGGCGTTGGCGACTGCCTGGTCATACTCTTGTCGGCTGACATATTGTGTGCCCACCAGAGGGACATAACGTTTCACGGTCAAATGGGCAATGTTTGCCGCCGCTTCAGCTTTCACCAGCTCGCCTTTCGCACTGTCATAGGCGGCCTGATAGGACGCCGGATCGATCTGATACAGGGAATCACCCGCTTTCACATCGCTGCCTTCGACAAAGTTACGGCGCAGAATAATACCGCTCACCTGCGGGCGGACTTCAGCGACGCGAAACGCATCCGTGCGGCCTGGCAGCTCCGTGGTGACTGACAGTGGCGCGCTTTTCACGACAAAGACAGTGACCTGGGGCACCTGCGCGCCTTGCTGCGCATTATCAGAACCATCACAGCCAGCAAGCAGTGCGGAGCAGACAATAAAACCGGATAAGGGTAAAAGCCTGAAGTGTTTCTTCATTACTGTTCCTTTAAAAACAATAAACTGATATTTGCCGTGAGGTTGTGAAAAGGATCGCGGGGCAAAGAGTCAGAAATCCAGCGCACATCATAATGAGGTACGTTGATGCTTTTTAATTTATAAGTGCGGCGAACAGATTATTCAGATAAAAACCAGAGTCTGGCGTGGCGAATCAACGATATAGTAATGGTGCGAAGCACTCAGATTTAAATATCATCCAGCGTTACTTATATAGTTTATGAATTTAATGATCTTAAATCATTCGTTGTAATTATTGATTAACGCAATTGACTTTTTTTGATCAGAATAAAATCCCCCGTTAGGGAATACTTCCGCGACGAGGTATTTCTGGTTACGTGGCAAACTGTTCAGGTAATGGGTAAGAGGCGATGGCGCGTAAAACGAAAGAAGATGCACAGAAAACGAGACAGCAGCTGATCGAAGCCGCCATTACCCAGTTTTCGACGCGCGGTGTGGCGAGCACTACGCTGACTGATATCGCAGATGCCGCAGGCGTAACCCGTGGTGCGGTGTACTGGCACTTCTCCAGCAAAGCGGAAATCTTCAATGCGATCTGGGAACAACAGATACCTTTATGCGATTTAATTCATGAGCAACTTTCCTTGTCAGGGAATGACGACCCTTTATGTGTTCTACGCGAAAAGTTTGTCGCGGCGTTGCAATATATTTCTCGAAGCCCCCGACAGCGTGCACTCTTACAAATTCTGTATCACAAATGTGAATTTAATAATGAAATGACATCAGAGTGCGAAATTCGTCAGCGAATTGGTTTTAATTATGAAAACGTCCGCGTGCTGCTGGAGAAAGGGATGGCGAATGGCATCATCTCTCCACTTATAAATATCGATATGACATTGATTGTTTTTCATGGTTTTTTTAGCGGATTAATTAAAAACTGGTTAATGAACAGTGAGAATTTCAATCTTTACCAGCAAGCTCCGGCGCTGGTGGATAATATTCTGGCGACGCTCAATATGACTCGCACGTTACCGGAAAATTATTCTGTTGCCTCATGAAGGCAGGTGGTTTTTGAATTCATCGGGGTTGTTGCACAGCTCCTCAACGGTCTGCGCCGTCACAGGTTTGCCTAACAGATATCCCTGAAGCGTATTACAGCCAAGCTCGGTGAGGAATTGCTGCTGGGCTTCCGTTTCCACGCCTTCAGCGACCACTTTCAGATTCAGCGTTTTCGCCAGCGCGACAATGGCGGAGACGATAGTGGCATCATCGCTTTTCCCGCTGAGATCTTTCACAAACGCACGATCGATTTTCAGCTCGCAGGCGGGAAGCTGCTTCAGATAGAGCAGGCTCGAATAGCCGGTACCAAAATCATCGATAGAGGCCTTCACGCCTGCATTCGTCAGTTCCGTTAAGATCCTGACGCTCTCTTGCGGATTGTGCATTGCGGTGGTTTCTGTCACTTCCAGAATCAGTGATTCTGGCGGCAAATGGTGCTGCGCCAGGCAGTCGAGCACGGTTTTAACCAGCGTGGGTTGTTCGAACTGAAGTGTAGACAGATTGACTGCCATCGACCACGCCTTATGCCCCTGAAGGTGCCACTCGCGCAACTGACGGCAGGCTTCGTTGATCACCCAGTTACCTATCGGGATGATAAGCCCGGTCTTTTCGGCCAGTGGCAGAAACATGTCGGGACTCAGCAGCCCCTGTTTCGGATGCTCCCAGCGCAGGAGGGCCTCAAAGCCCAGAATCGGCCCGGCCGGCGCGTGGAATTTCGGCTGATAGTGCAGGCGCAGCTCGTCACGATCGATCGCCAGCCACAGATCGTTCATCAGCTGTAAATGCGTCTGCGCCAGTGTGTTCATCGACGGCTGGAAAAAGTGATAACCGTTACGGCCCATATGTTTGGTGTGATACATCGCCGCGTCAGCGTTGAACATCAGCTCACGATCGGATTTTCCGTCGTGAGGATAAAGCGCAATACCGATACTGACGGTCACCACCAGCTCGTAAAGTTCGACATTGAAAGGGCTGTCAATGGCGCGAACCAGCGCACTGGCAAGCGAAGCGGCATCATCGGGGCCACCGACTTCCGCGAGCAAAACAAACTCGTCGCCGCCGATGCGGGCGAGGGTGAACTGGCCTTTAAGCGGTAGCAGCAGCCGCTCGGTGACTGCGACTAATAATTTATCGCCCGTATCATGGCCATAGGCATCGTTCACCGCTTTAAAGCCATCCAGGTCCATAAACATCAGTGCGAAGTGGGTCCCTTCGCGGTCGGCCTTGCTGATTGCCTGATCGAGACGGTCTTCCAGCAAAACGCGATTCGGTAAACGGGTCAGCGTATCGTGAAGCGCCAGTTGGGCCAGCTCACGATTGGCTTCAGCCAGGGATGAGGCCAGCAGAGCGGTTCGGGCCTGCAGGCGAGCATCGAGCATGGACACCAGCAACGTGATCCCAAGGATAGAGAGCGCAACTACGCTGACCAGCACGGCCAGCCAGCTGCCGTTTATTCCGTGGTGATGCATCTCAGTGGAGAGCGGGAATTGTGCCGCTTTCATCCCCGCGTAGTGCATACCTGCGATGGCGATGCCCATCGTTATCGCTGCGCCCAGGCGCATCAGCGCGACCTGCGCGGCTTCATGGCGCAGCTGGAAGGTCAGCCACAGCGCCGCAAGTGAGGCCACAAGCGCAATCACTACTGAGATCGCAATCCAGGTCATGTCCCACATAATGCCCGGGGTCACTTCCAGAGCGGCCATACCGGTATAGTGCATTGCGACGATGCCAGTGCCCATCACTAAAGCGCCCGGCAGCAGACGGCGTAACCGCAACTGCTCGCCGCTGACCAGCCACAGTGCAAACATCGACGAGCCGATAGCAATGAGCATTGAGAGCACCGTTAGCGTCGGGCTATAGCTCATGCGCATGGAGAGATCCATCGCCAGCATGCCAATGAAATGCATCGCCCACACGCCGATTCCCATCGCCACGCCGCCGCCCGCCAGCCACACGCGTGCAGCGATACCCTGGCTGCCCGCAACGCGCGCGGCCATGTTGAGCGCGGTATAGGCAGCAAGGATGGCAACAACGAAGGAGACGACAACGAGGATTTGGTTGTATTGGCTAACCAGCATGGTGGGTTTAACTCATTCTCAGTGAGAGGTTATGCGAAAGCGCCTGAAAGGGCAGTGACATTATCACCGGAACGGAATGACGAAAAGGGATTTAAATCCCCGTTTTTAATGGGTGTTAAGGTGCTTTTTAATGATATTCGCAGCTTATTCCAGCTCTGAGCAGTTCACCAGTTTAAGCGGATTCACCGAATTCATATTGCGACACTTGTCGGTTTCGGTGCTCAGCAATTCGATCCACTGGATAAGCAGTGTATCAAAGAGGAAAACCGTGACAGCAAAGACAACCAGCCACCAGTATTTACGAATCATTGTGTCGTTCCGTGTTCAGGAAGAGGTCCAGTGAGGTGGGGGAAATATACACGAAAAGCGGGCGTTTAAAAGCGGGGTCACGCAAGGTTTACAAAGCCTTGACGGTTCAAATTGCGGCAATAAAAAAGGCGCATCCCCATGCCGAGTAGCGCCTTTTTAAACAAGCATTTAGCTAATCGAAATTAGTTCATGCCGTACTTTTTCAGCTTCTTACGAAGAGTACCACGGTTGATACCCATCATCAGGGCTGCGCGGGTTTGGTTACCGCGGGTGTATTGCATCACCATGTCCAACAGTGGCTGTTCAACTTCAGCCAATACCAGCTCATACAGATCATTAACATCTTGACCATTCAGTTGAGCAAAATAGTTCTTCAGTGCCTGTTTTACCGAGTCACGGAGGGGTTTTTGAGTTACCTGATCCTGAGAGTTAACGGTAGAAACGGTCAGTACGTCAGAATTTACGCGTTGTTCGAACATAGTTCTGTCAGCTCTTTATTTCTGTTTACGCAAAATTTTCGAAGTATGCCTCCAACGCCTCCAGCTGTACGCTGGCATCCTCTATGGCGTTGAATGTGCGCCGAAACTGGTCATTTGGAGCGTGCTCCTGGAGATACCAGGATACGTGTTTACGCGCAATTCGGTACCCTTTTGCCTGACCGTAAAAGTCATGCAGTTCCCGAATATGCGAACAAAGCAAGCGCTTAATCTCTGCCAGAGGCAGGGGAGCAAGCAACTCTCCAGTGTCCAGATAATGCTGGATTTCCCGAAAGATCCAGGGTCTTCCCTGAGCCGCACGTCCTATCATCAGAGCATCTGCCCCTGTATAGTCGAGCACAGCCCTGGCTTTAAGCGGGTCAGTTATGTCGCCATTCGCGATAATCGGAATGGAAACTTTCTGCTTAACTGCCCGAATGCTGTCATATTCCGCATTGCCGTTGAACAAACAGGCGCGAGTGCGTCCATGAATGGTCAGGGCCTGGATACCACAGTCTTCGGCCAGTTGGGCAATTTCTACACAGTTACGGTGTTCCGGCGCCCAACCAGTGCGAATTTTCAGCGTAACGGGAACGTCCACTGCGTTAACCACCCCCAACAAGATCGACTTCACCTGATCGGGGTATTGCAGAAGAGCTGAACCTGCCAGCTTGCGATTCACCTTCTTTGCCGGGCAACCCATATTGATATCAATAATTTGGGCGCCACTTTCAACGTTAATACGCGCGGCTTCCGCCATTTCTTCAGGATCGCTTCCGGCAATTTGCACGGTTCGAATACCTGGCTCGTCAATATGCACCATCCGAAGACGGGACTTGTCGCTTTCCCAAACCTGCGGGTTAGACGACATCATCTCGGAAACGGTTAATCCTGCTCCCATCTCGTAGCACAGCGTCCTGAAAGGCCGGTCAGTAATACCTGCCATAGGGGCTGCGATCAGGCGATTTCTAAGCTGGTAGTGTCCGATGCGCATGAGTTAAGAAATGACCATACTGTGACTGCAAGGCGGCGTATATTACGCATTTTTTGCACGAGATGAAAGGCCAAACTTTGAACAATCCGCTGTTACAGATCAAGGAATTGCTGCTCAGCAGGGTTGAAGGGAATTATTAATCATTTAAATCATTACGTTATGCCGTTACGGTTATTTTATGGGCGCTTACAATTTCCCGTAACTTCTCATCATTTCTGAATAAATGAATCACTTAATCGGGATAATCTGCTGTTTTAAGCAGCAGATTATCGGCCTTCTTTGCGATCTGCGTCTCATTTTAGAACATGATCGCAGTTTACCTGCAGAACATAATTTAACCGCAATGCGACCGTTGAGCGACTGTACCGGAGGGGTATTTTAGTGATGCTTGTATGGACGAACTTCAGCCAGGTCGCGTAAAACGCCAGTAGGTGTGGTTCTTCGCCAAAAGTTTATGCAGGTAAGAGTCGGTGTCCCATTTCACCGCTGACATGTCACCGGCTAACCACTGTAATGCTGGGGGGAGAGCGCAGAAACGGCGTGGGAAGAGACCCACGCCGGAAAGGCTGAATTACTTTTTGCTGCCAGTGATGCGACACCACTCTTCTTTCTCGACGACAGGATCAAGAGTAAAGAGATCGGCATAAGCTTCGCACACGCTTTCAGCCTGGCTTGCCAGAATACCGGACAGACCCAGCAGACCGCCCTCAACGGGCAGCACGCTGATTAACGGTGCCAGTTCACGTAACGGGCCTGCCAGGATGTTCGCGACCACCACATCGGCTTTCATGACCTCTGGCTGGCTATCCGGCAGATACAGCTCCAGACGATCGGAAACACCATTGCGCTGCGCGTTATCGCGGCTGGCCTGGATCGCCTGCGGATCGATGTCGATCCCGATAGCTTTGGCCGCGCCCAGTTTCAGCGCCGCAATCGCCAGGATCCCGGAGCCACAACCGAAGTCGATCACGGTTTTGCCCTCCAGATCCAGCCCATCAAGCCATTGCAGGCACAGGGAGGTGGTCGGGTGGGTGCCGGTACCAAACGCCAGGCCCGGATCGAGCATTACGTTCACGGCGTTCGCGTCAGGCACATCGCGCCAGCTAGGGCAGATCCACAGACGTTTACCGAACTGCATCGGGTGGAAGTTATCCATCCACTCGCGCTCCCAGTCTTTATCTTCCAGCTGCTCGATTTTATGCACAAACCCGACGCCCAGCAGCGGGTGATTTTCCAGGATCGCCACGACCTCTTTCATGTCGGTTTCGGCATCGAACAGACCAATGACATCGGTATCGCCCCACAGACGGGTTTCGCCTGGCAGCGGCTCAAACACCGGCGTGTCATGCGTGTCCTGGAAAGTAATGGAAACTGAACCCGCTTCCATTAACGCGTCACTCAGTTCTTCGGCATTGGCACCGGTTGTGTTCAGTTTTAGTTGGATCCACGGCATGGCAAAACTCTTTATTTATCAGTAGAAATGACGGCGGCCTGTGGGACGGGCTGACCAAAACGGTTCCCCACCACAAACGCCAGCAAACTTAACAGTAACGAAGGCACAATCGGATGGAAGCCCAGGTACTGAATCTTAAAGGTGGCGAGTACCGCGTAGAGTACGCCACCGACAATCATCCCGCTCAGCGCGCCCGCAGCATTCGCGCGCTCCCAGTACAAACCCAGCACCAGCGGCCACAGGAACACCGCTTCCAGCCCGCCGAATGCCAGCAGGTTCAGCCAGATGATCATCTCCGGTGGACGCCAGGCGGCCAGCATCATCAGAATGCCGAGTACCAGCGTGGTCCAGGTCGAAATGCGCTTCAGGCGATGCTCATTACGCATTTTAGTCGGCGTCGCGCTGAGCCACAGATCTTTAATGATTGTTGCCGAGGCCTGCAGCAGGTGCGCATTGACGTTCGACATGATCGCTGCCATCGGCGCGGCAAGGAACAGCCCGGCGGCCCATGGCGGCAAGACCTGCACCATTAATGTCGGAATGACCTGATCCGGCACGGTCAGATGCGGAAGAATGGCGCGGCCTAAAGCCCCCGCCAGATGCATTCCCAGCATTAACAGCGACACCACGATTGTGCCGATTATAATCCCGCGATGCACCGCTTTGCTGTCTTTATAGGAGATACAACGCACCGCCGTGTGGGGCAGGCCGATGACGCCAAAGCAGACCAGTACCCAGAACGAGGTCATAAACGCCGGGGTCAGAATATCGTCGGCCCCGTGCGGGCTGACCAGTTTAGGGTCAATCTGCTCCAGGGTTTCAACGGCATTGTGCAAACCGCCCGCCGCATAGATCACACCAACCAGCAGCACCAGGGTGCCAATCAGCATCACCATGCCCTGCATGGTGTCATTCAGCACGCTGGCACGGAAGCCGCCAAACGCAGTGTAGAGCGCGATGGTAATCCCGAAAATCAACAGGCCATTTTCATATTTGATTCCCGCCGCCGTTTCCAGCAACCGCGCGCCGCCAATAAACTGCACGGCAATCGCACCGACGAAAGCGACCAGCAAACTGACGCTGGCGATCCAGACTACCGCCCGGTTCTGATACCGCGCCTGGAGCATGTCATTGAGGGTAATGGCGTTATAGCGTCGGGCGAGAATGGCGAATTTCTTGCCCAGAATCCCGAGCGACAGCCAGATCGTCGGCACCTGAATCATCGCCAGTAGCACCCAGCCGAGACCATATTTGTACGCCGCACCTGGCCCGCCGATAAATGAGCTGGCACTGACATAGGTGGCGGTCAGCGTCATCGCCAGGACAAAACCGCCCATCGAGCGGCTTCCCAGGAAATATTCACTGAGGAACGAACCGGTGCTGCGCTTGCGCATGGCGTAAGCGGAGAGGCCAAACACAATAAAAAGATAGATAACCAGAACGGCGATGATTTCAGTTTGCATCGCTATCCTCCAGAGAGATATCGCGGAAGATAAAACGCACCATCAGCCAGCACAGCAGCGTAAATACCAGAGGCAACAGCAGACAGGCCATTTCAAACCAGTGCGGCAGGCCGGTAATTCCGGGAGCCGAACCAGGTAAGTAAGCAGTTACTAACCAAGCAGCGAGATAGAGAAGGGTCAGCCACAGCGCCCAGCGCGCTTCTTTATGGGCTTGAACAAAACGCTTGTCCATTTTAAGTCCCTTGTGGATGAAGAAAGCGGGGATTGTACATGATGGGACACAGGCGATCCCCAGAAATAAAAAAGGCCGGAATATCCGGCCTTTTAACGCGTATGCGGTCTTACTTTTCGTGAAGGCCGAGTTTTTTCTCCAGATAGTGGATGTTCGTTCCACCATTCTGGAAGTTCTCGTCGTTCATGATACGAACCTGCAGATCAACGTTGGTTTTGATGCCGTCGATGATCAGCTCCTGTAGAGCGTTCTTCATGCGGGCAATCGCCACGTCACGGTTTTCGCCGTAGCAGATCAGTTTACCGATCATTGAGTCATAGTACGGCGGTACAGTGTAGCCCGCGTAGATATGAGATTCCCAACGCACACCAAAGCCACCCGGCGCGTGGAAACGCGTGATTTTACCCGGGCTCGGCAGGAAGGTGTTCGGGTCTTCGGCGTTAATACGGCACTCGACCGCATGGCCTTTCACCACGACTTCTTCCTGCTTAATGGACAGCGGTTGACCCGCAGCGATACGCAGCTGCTCTTTGATCAGGTCAACGCCGGTAATCATTTCGGTAACCGGGTGTTCAACCTGAATACGGGTGTTCATTTCGATGAAATAGAACTCGCCGTTTTCGAACAGGAATTCGAACGTACCTGCACCGCGATAGCCGATATCGACACACGCCTTGGCGCAACGCTCACCGATGTAGCGACGCAGTTCCGGAGTAATACCCGGTGCTGGTGCTTCTTCGACGACTTTCTGGTGACGACGCTGCATGGAGCAGTCACGTTCTGCCAGATAGATTGCGTTACCCTGACCGTCAGCCAGCACCTGAATTTCGATGTGGCGTGGGTTTTCCAGGTATTTTTCCATGTAAACCATGTCATTGCTGAACGCAGCTTTCGCTTCAGCTTTGGTCATGGAGATGGATTGTGCCAGGTCTGCATCGCTGCGTACAACGCGCATACCACGACCGCCGCCGCCGCCGGACGCTTTGATGATAACCGGATAGCCAATGCGTTTGGCATGTGCGCGGTTAGCATCCATATCGTCGCCCAGAGGGCCGTCGGAGCCTGGTACCGTTGGAACGCCTGCTTTCTTCATCGCGGTGATTGCGGACACTTTGTCGCCCATCAGGCGAATAGTGTCAGCTTTCGGGCCGATAAAGATAAAGCCAGAGCGCTCAACCTGCTCAGCAAAGTTGGCGTTCTCAGAGAGGAAGCCATAACCCGGATGGATTGCCACCGCGCCGGTGATTTCAGCGGCGCTGATGATTGCCGGGATATTCAGATAACTTTTTACGGACGGAGCCGGGCCAATACAGACCGTCTCATCCGCCAGTAATACGTGTTTTAAATCGCGATCCGCGCTTGAGTGCACAGCGACGGTCTTGATGCCCAGTTCTTTACAGGCACGAAGGATACGCAGTGCAATCTCGCCACGGTTGGCGATGACAATTTTATCCAGCATGTTCGCCTCGTTACTCGATGACGACCAGCGGCTCGTCAAATTCTACCGGCTGACCACTTTCGACCAGAATCGCTTTAACAACGCCTGACTTGTCAGCTTCGATCTGGTTCATCATTTTCATGGCTTCAACGATACACAGGGTATCGCCTGCATTGACTTTCTGACCCACTTCGCAGAACGCTTTAGCGTCCGGGCTTGGCGTGCGGTAGAAAGTACCAACCATCGGGGAACGTACGATGTGACCACTGATTTCTGCGGCTGCTGCAGCCGGCGCTTCTGCTGCCGGGGCAACTGCGTTAGACAGAGCAGGCTGCTGCTGCATCACAGGTGCAGCATAAGCCTGCTGCATGACCGGGAAGCTAGCGGCTGGCGCTGCACGGCTGATGCGTACAGACTCTTCGCCTTCAGAAATTTCCAGTTCGGAGATGCCTGATTCTTCAACCAGCTCGATCAGTTTTTTAATCTTACGAATATCCATGAGTGGGTTCCGTACTCTTGTTTAGTGTGATTGTGACAGGCGTTTTACCGCTGTCTGTAAAGCGTATGAATAACCGTCAGCACCCAGTCCGCAGATAACGCCAGCAGCGATATCCGACAGATACGAATGGTGGCGGAACGGCTCTCGGGCATGCACATTGCTCAGGTGGATCTCGATAAACGGGATGCTTACCGCAAGCAGTGCGTCGCGGATAGCAACACTGGTGTGCGTAAACGCGGCCGGATTAATCAGGATATAGTCCACAGTGTCTTTAGCCTGATGAATACGGTCGATGAGTGCGTACTCCGCATTAGACTGAAAATGGTCAAGACTCACGTTAAGCGCAGCTGCTTCCGTCCCAAGACGGTTAACAATTTCGCTTAATGTCAGCGTGCCGTACTTCTCGGGTTCGCGGGTACCGAGCATGTTCAGGTTCGGTCCGTTCAAAACTAAGATGTGCAACTTTCCAGTCATTGTGCCGCTATCTCCTGCGATTCTCGGGTAAAAAACAAAATATACCTTCGATGCGCAATTGTCACCCTTTCAGGGGATGAAAAACCCCTCCAGGAAAACCAAGGTCGCACATTATAACGATTTCGTAGCATTTAGCAGCTAAATACTGGTCTTATCAGGGAAGATTATCAACCGCAATTGATAAAAGAAGCGCGGTTGATAAGTAATCTGCGGGAATACGCACAGTTTCGCGAACTATCGCCACCACTGGCGGAACTTCTTGTAGCGCCATATCAGCAGCGCCAGAGCCAGCAGCGCGTAGATAATAGGCTGAGGGGATAAAATCTTCACCGACCACAGATAATGTATCGGGGCCAGGATCGCCACAAGATAGACGAAGTTATGCAAAAGTTGCCAGCGTCGGCCCAATTTTCGCTGTGCGTACTGCGTCGATGTGAGCGTCAGCGCCAGTAAAATCACCCAGCTGATAATCCCTAACGTCAGATACGGACGCGATACCAGCTCGCTGCCTAACAATGCCAGATTATTAATGCCCAGCTCCAGCAACGTGTAGCTGGTGAGATGGATCGTCGCCCAGGCAAAACACCATAGCCCTAAAAGGCGTCGTGTTCGTATCAATAATGGCTGTTTAGCGTAGCGCGCCAGTGGGGAAACCAGCAAGGTTGCCAGCAAAAATTTCAGAGCCATCCTACCGGTAAAGTGTTGAATATCTTTGGCCGGATCGGCGCTGAAATAGCCCTGACTGGCGGCCCAGAACAGCCATATAAAAGGAAGCAAACCGGCCAGATGCAACAGCACTTTTAGCCAGGTGATCTGTTTTACGGTTAAGCGCACTTAAAAATTCTCCCGCAAGTTCAGCCCGCGATAGAGTGAGGCCACTTCGTCGGCATAGCCATTGAACAGCAGCGTAGGCTGGCGTTTCACGTCCAGCGCGCCGCCGGAGCCGATAAAGCGCTCGGTCGCCTGAGACCAGCGCGGATGATCAACGTGCGGGTTTACGTTCGCGAAAAAGCCATATTCGCCCGGCGCGGCAAGGTTCCAGGTGGTCGGCGGGCGCTCTTTGGTGAGCTTAATGCTGACAATCGATTTAATCCCTTTAAAGCCGTATTTCCATGGCACCGTTAAACGGATGGGGGCACCGTTTTGCGGCGGCAGCGCTTTGCCATATACCCCGACGGTCAGCAGCGTCAGCGGATGCATGGCCTCGTCGAGGCGCAGCCCTTCGACATACGGATACTCCAGCCCGCCACCGATAAAGCGGTCTTTCTGCCCTGGCATTTGCTCTGGCGAGTAAAGCGTCTGGAAAGCGACATATTTGGCATCGCTGGTGGGTTCGGCCATGGCCAGCAGTTTGTGCAGCGGGAAACCGATCCACGGCACCACCATCGACCACGCCTCAACGCAACGCATCCGGTAAATACGCTCCTCAAGGGGGAAACGGGTCGTGAGATCGTGATGGTCAAAAGTGAGCGGCTTAGCGACTTCGCCCTCAATTTTTAAGGTCCAGGGATCGGTTTTCATGCTCCCGGCATTGGCGGCGGGATCGGCTTTATCGAGGCCAAACTCATAGAAATTGTTATAGCCCGTCACTTTATCTTCCGGCGTCAGCGCGAGTTTATTCTGCCACTGTGCGGGTTTGGTAAAAGTTAGCGGCTGGCCAGAGGGGGCTTTTGGACGATCGTTACCCTTAAACCAGTCAAGCAGGTCGGCATGGGCGTTGGGGGTAAGGGTAAGGGCGGTAGCGCTGATACCAAGCATCTTCAGGATCTGGCGGCGCTGTAGCATAAAGACAGATTCGGCCGTTACATCGGCTTCCGTCAGTTTTCTGTTTTTCATGGCATCCTCCGGCATGCATTTTTCTAAGCATGACGGAGGAGTCGGGTTATCGCGAATATGTCACGAAAATTTGAAGATTAAGCAATTTTCACCAGCGCCCGGCCCTGGAAATGGTTGCTAATGATTTTTTCGGCATACTCCGGCGCCTGATCCAGCGTAATTTCGGTGGCGCTTTGGCTGAAGAAGGACTCCGGCAAATCACGCACCAGACGTTCCCATGCCTGCGTGCGACGCGCCGCCGGCGTCATCACGGAATCCACGCCCTGCAGACGCACATTACGTAGAATAAATGGCATCACGGTTGTTGGCAGCGCAAAACCACCCGCCAGACCGCAGGCCGCCACGCATCCGCCGTAGTTCATCTGTGCCAGCAGTTTCGCCAGCACTTTATCGCCCACGGTATCCACCGCACCCGCCCAGACCTGTTTTTCCAGTGGACGGGTTTCGCTGAACTCTTCGCGTCCCAGAATACGGTTTGCGCCCAGTGAACGCAGGTAATCATGTGTGCTTTCGCGCCCGGTAACAGCAGCAACCTGATATCCGAGTTTGTGCAGCAGCGTCACAGCGGTACTGCCCACGCCACCGCTGGCGCCGGTCACGACCACTTCACCGGAGTCCGGGCGAACGCCAGCCTCTTCCAGCGCCATTACGCATAGCATCGCAGTGAAACCGGCGGTGCCGATGATCATCGCTTTGCGGCCATCGAGACCTTTTGGCATCGGCACCAGCCAGTCACCGTTGACGCGCGCCTGCGTGGAGAGGCCGCCCCAGTGGTTTTCACCCACGCCCCAGCCGGTCAACAGCACCTGCTGCCCTGGGTGAAAGCGCGGATCTTCGCTGGAATGCACGTGACCTGCGAAATCAATTCCCGGAATCATCGGAAAATTGCGGATAATTTTCCCGGTGCCCGTGATGGCAAGAGCATCCTTATAGTTCAGGCTGGACCAGTCGATATCCACAGTCACGTTCCCCTCCGGGAGACGGTTTTCCTCAACGGATTGAACCGACGCCAGAGTTTTGCCGTCTTGCTGTTCTAAGATCAAAGCCTGCATACAGATGTCCTCACTAAGCATGATGATTGGAAAATAATTTCTGAAGACTATACTCGCTCATTGAAACGCTATGCCGATTTAACGCAATAAATTGCCAGATAGACCAGGTTTGGTAGTATGCCCCTGCTAAACGCAAGTTAGCACTTACTTGCACTTTAACTGCCTCCCCATCAACCAACGGAGTGATCTCAAGGATGCGATTAACGACGAAATTTTCAGCTTTTATTACGCTGCTGACGGGGCTGACTATCTTCGTCACCCTGATGGGGTGCTCGCTAAGCTTTTATAACGCCATTCAGGACAAACTGACCAACCGCGTGCAGTCCGTGGCTTCGGTCATTGATTCGCGACTGGTCACGTCAACGTTGCCCGCGCTGTCTCAGCAACTGGATGAGCTGATGGTGCCGGTGGATATTGTACACATCGACATTCTACAGGGTAGCAAAGTCCTCCTGAGCCATGCGCGTCAGAGCAGCTATCGCCCGGCCGGGACGCTGGCACAATACCGCGAGATGACGATTCACTCCCTGAAAAGCCCTGGGGTGACCATCAGGCTGGTCTATCAGGACCCGATGGCGAACTATTTCCGTTCACTGATGACCACTGCGCCGCTCACCGTTGCGGTGGGCTTTATTGTGGTGCTGATCTTTCTGGCGGTGCGCTGGCTTCGACGCCAGCTTTCCGGACAGGAACTCCTGGAATCGCGATCTGTACGTATTTTAAACGGTGAACGAGGTGCTAAGGTGCGCGGGTCTGTTTATGAATGGCCGTCGCGGACCAGCAGTGCGCTGGATGTGTTGCTTTCAGAAATCCAGTTCGCCAGCGATCAGCGCAGCCGTATGGATACGCTGATTCGGTCCTACGCCGCCCAGGACAATAAAACCGGACTGAATAACCGCCTTTTCTTTGATAATCAACTGGCCACGCTGCTGGAAGATACCGAAAAGGTGGGTACTCACGGGGTGGTGATGGTTATCCGGCTGCCCGATTTCGACCTGTTGCGCGATACCTGGGGCCGCTCGGTGGCGGAAGAGCATCTCTTTACGCTCATCAATTTGTTATCGACCTTTATTATGCGCTATCCCGGTGCGCTGCTGGCGCGCTACCACCGCAGTGATTTTGCTGTGTTGCTGCCGCACCGGACGCTGAAAGAATCGGAAAGCATCGCCAGTCAGTTGCTGAAAGCGGTCGATGCGCTGCCGCCAACCAAAATGCTCGACCGGGATGACATGGTACATATCGGCATTTGTGCCTGGCGCGGCGGCCAGCAAACTCAACAGGTGATGGAGCATGCCGAAGCGGCCACGCGTAACGCAGTGCTGCAGGGGGCAAATGGCTGGGCGGTTTACGATGATTCTCTGCCGGAAAAAGGGCGCGGCAACGTGCGCTGGCGAACGCTCATTGAACAGATGCTGAGCCGCGGCGGGCCACGAATTTATCAAAAACCGGCAGTGCTGCGTAACGGCCAGGTGCATCACCGCGAGTTACTTTGCCGTATCTTCGACGGCTCGGAAGAGGTTGTCTCCGCCGAATATTTGCCGATGGTGCTGCAGTTTGGTCTGTCGGAAGAGTACGACCGGCAGCAAATTACGCGCCTTATTCCATTTTTATCTTTCTGGCCGGAGGAAAATCTGGCATTACAGGTAACGGTAGAATCGCTGATTCGCCCGCGTTTTCAGCGCTGGCTGCGTGATGTGCTGATGCAATGTGAAAAATCGCAGCGGAAACGTATTATTTTTGAACTTGCAGAGGCAGATGTTTGTCAACATATCAGCCGTTTACAGCCGGTCGTCCGTTTGATGAATGCACTCGGTGCTCGCGTGGCAGTGACTCAGGCGGGTTTAACGCTGGTCAGTACCAGTTGGATCAAGGAGCTGGATGTGGAGCTGTTAAAGCTGCATCCGGGGCTGGTCAGGAATATTGAAAAGCGCACGGAAAACCAGCTGCTGGTTCAGAGTCTGGTGGAAGCGTGCAAGGGAACGCAAACGCAAGTCTTCGCCACTGGCATACGTTCACGCAGCGAATGGCAGATGTTGACGGAGCGCGGTGTCGCGGGTGGTCAGGGGGATTTTATTGCTACCTCTCAGCCGCTTGACAGCAATGTGAAAAAATATTTGCAAAGATACTCTGTTTGACCTGCCGTTTAATTTGTTTTCACGTAGAATATCGCGCCTGTAGCTTTGAGTATGACGAGCAAAACGCCAGTCGTTTACCTGGACGGGTTACAAATGAAAGCGAGTGACGCAGCTGTTAACTCAGCCCTGATGGAGTCAGGAAATAAATTTGTAACATAAGGAAACGTGCTGCACTAATTTTCACCGTAGCAGATGATTTTTGCGCCTTGTCGCTGCTACGTGTGGTTGGTAAAGTAAGCGGATTTTAATTTTTCCGCCCCAGCTTTCAGGATTATCCCTTAGTATGTTGAAAAAATTTCGTGGCATGTTTTCCAATGACCTGTCCATTGACCTGGGTACCGCGAATACCCTGATTTATGTAAAAGGACAAGGCATCGTATTGAATGAGCCTTCCGTTGTGGCCATTCGTCAGGATCGTGCCGGCTCCCCGAAAAGCGTGGCAGCCGTAGGACACGATGCGAAGCAGATGCTGGGTCGTACCCCAGGCAACATCGCCGCGATCCGCCCAATGAAAGACGGCGTTATCGCTGACTTCTTCGTGACTGAAAAAATGCTTCAGCACTTCATCAAGCAGGTTCACAGCAACAGCTTCATGCGCCCAAGTCCGCGCGTGCTGGTCTGTGTGCCAGTCGGTGCAACTCAGGTTGAACGCCGTGCGATCCGTGAATCCGCTCAGGGCGCAGGTGCGCGCGAAGTCTTCCTGATCGAAGAGCCGATGGCTGCTGCAATTGGTGCGGGTCTGCCGGTTTCTGAAGCAACAGGTTCCATGGTGGTGGATATCGGTGGTGGTACCACTGAAGTGGCCGTCATCTCTCTGAACGGTGTGGTTTACTCCTCTTCCGTGCGTATCGGCGGTGACCGTTTTGATGAAGCCATCATTAATTATGTGCGCCGTAACTACGGCTCTCTGATCGGTGAAGCCACCGCAGAGCGTATTAAGCACGAGATCGGTTCTGCTTACCCTGGCGACGAAGTCCGCGAAATCGAAGTTCGTGGCCGTAACCTGGCTGAAGGCGTTCCGCGTGGCTTTACCCTGAATTCCAACGAAATCCTCGAAGCGCTGCAAGAGCCGCTGACCGGTATCGTGAGCGCGGTGATGGTTGCGCTGGAACAGTGCCCACCAGAACTGGCTTCCGACATCTCAGAGCGCGGTATGGTTCTGACCGGTGGTGGCGCGCTGCTGCGTAACCTCGACCGCCTGTTAATGGAAGAGACAGGTATTCCTGTCGTAGTTGCAGAAGATCCACTGACTTGCGTAGCCCGTGGTGGCGGCAAGGCGCTGGAAATGATCGACATGCACGGCGGCGACTTGTTCAGCGAAGAGTAGTCGGTTTGAGAGGGTAGCGAAGGCTACCCTTTCTCTCTGACACGAGAATACGCATAGCCTATGAAGCCAATTTTTAGCCGTGGCCCGTCGCTGCAGTTTCGCCTGATCCTGGGGGTGCTGGTAGCGCTTGGAGTCATCATCGCCGATAGCCGCCTCGGTATGTTCAGCCAGATCCGAACATACATGGATACCGCCGTCAGTCCTTTCTACTTTGTATCAAATGGTCCCCGTGAATTACTCGACAGTGTTTCTCAAACCTTGTCATCACGCGACCAACTCGAGCTTGAAAACCGTGCATTGCGCCAGGAATTGCTGCTGAAAAACAGCGAGCTGCTGATGCTGGGCCAGTATCGCCAGGAAAACGCCCGTCTGCGTGAGCTGCTGGGATCGCCGCTGCGTCAGGACGAGCAGAAAATGGTGACTCAGGTGATCTCCACCGTTAACGATCCGTACAGCGATCAGGTGGTCATCGATAAAGGCAGCGTGAACGGTGTTTACGAAGGCCAGCCGGTCATCAGTGATAAAGGCGTTGTGGGCCAGGTGGTTGCTGTTGCTAAGCTGACCAGCCGCGTTTTATTGATCTGTGATGCCACCCATGCGCTGCCGATTCAGGTACTGCGTAATGATATCCGTATTATTGCGGCCGGTAACGGCTGTACGGACGATCTGCAGCTGGAGCATCTGCCAGCCAACACCGACATTCGTGTGGGGGATGTTCTGGTCACCTCCGGTCTCGGCGGGCGTTTCCCTGAAGGTTACCCGGTGGCGGTTGTCTCCTCGGTGAAACTGGATACGCAGCGTGCGTATACGGTGATTCAGGCTCGTCCAACTGCGGGCTTACAGCGTCTGCGCTATTTGCTGCTGCTGTGGGGCGCCGATCGTAACGGTATTAACCCGATGACGCCAGAAGAGGTGCATCGCGTGGCCAATGAACGCTTAATGCAGATGATGCCGCAGGTTCTGCCTGCGCCGGACTCCATGGGGCCGCCTGCGCCAGTGCCTGCACCTGCGACGGGATTAACGCAGCCTCCTCCGGATGCACCGCTGCCGCCACAAATCTCCTCGGGAGGGCAGTAGTGGCGAGCTATCGTAGCCAGGGACGCTGGGTAATCTGGCTCTCGTTCTTCATCGCGTTATTACTGCAAGTCATGCCCTGGCCGGACGACATTCTCGTTTTCCGGCCAAACTGGGTGCTGCTCATTTTACTCTACTGGACCCTCGCCCTGCCGCACCGCGTAAATGTGGGCACGGGTTTTGTGATGGGTGCCATACTGGATCTCATCAGTGGCTCAACGCTCGGCGTGCGCGCCCTGTCGATGAGTATTATTGCGTACCTCGTCGCACTGAAATTCCAGCTTTTCCGTAACCTCGCGCTCTGGCAACAGGCGTTGGTGGTGATGTTGTTGTCCCTCGCCGCGGATATCATTGTTTTCTGGGCTGAGTTTTTAGTGATCAACGTCTCTTTCCGACCGGAAGTGTTCTGGAGTAGTGTAGTAAACGGTGTGCTCTGGCCGTGGCTGTTCCTGCTGATGCGTAAAGTTCGCCAGCAGTTTGCCGTGCAATAAAAGGTTTCTATGACGTCTTTATTTCTTGCCTCTGGTTCCCCGCGTCGTCAGGAGTTACTCACTCAACTGGGTGTCTCTTTTGAACGTATCGTCACCGGTATTGAAGAAAAACGGGGCGATGGCGAAAGCGCGCAGCAGTATGTGTCTCGTCTGGCCCGGGAAAAAGCCCTGGCTGGCGTGGCGCAAACCCCGCGTGATTTGCCGGTGCTGGGGGCAGATACCATCGTGATTCTCAACGGTGAAGTGCTCGAGAAACCGCGTGACGGTGAACATGCGGCGCAAATGCTGCGCAAATTATCCGGACAAACGCATCAGGTGATGACGGCGGTTGCACTGGCAGACAGCCAGCAGGTGCTGGATTGTCTGGTGGTCACGGATGTCACGTTCAGAGTGCTTACCGATGAGGAGATCGCCGGTTATATCGCCAGCGGTGAACCTATGGATAAAGCAGGTGCATACGGTATTCAGGGGCTGGGTGGCTGTTTCGTCAGGAAGATTAATGGCAGCTATCACGCCGTAGTCGGCTTACCGCTGGTGGAAACGTATGAGTTGCTGAGCAATTTTAACTCACTGCGTGAGGGAAGGGATAATTATGACGGCTGAATTGTTGGTAAACGTAACGCCATCGGAAACCCGAGTGGCCTATATTGATGGCGGCATTCTTCAGGAAATTCATATTGAGCGCGAAGCGCGACGCGGAATAGTAGGCAATATCTACAAAGGTCGTGTCAGTCGTGTACTACCGGGTATGCAGGCGGCATTTGTAGATATTGGCCTTGATAAAGCAGCGTTCTTGCACGCCTCGGATATCATGCCGCACACCGAATGTGTCGCGGGTGAAGAGCAAAAGCAGTTTACCGTTCGCGACATCTCCGAGCTGGTTCGCCAAGGGCAGGATTTGATGGTCCAGGTGGTGAAAGATCCCCTCGGTACCAAAGGCGCCCGTCTGACGACCGACATCACTTTACCTTCTCGCTACCTGGTCTTTATGCCGGGCGCTTCACACGTCGGCGTTTCTCAGCGTATCGAAAGTGAAAGCGAGCGCGAACGCCTGAAAAAGGTGGTCGGCGCTTACTGCGACGAGCAGGGCGGTTTTATTATCCGTACCGCGGCAGAAGGGATCAGCGAAGAAGACCTGGCCTCCGATGCGGCGTACCTGAAACGCGTCTGGACCAAAGTCATGGAGCGTAAAAAACGCAACCAGACCCGCTATCAACTGTACGGCGAGCTGGCGCTGGCCCAGCGCGTGTTGCGCGATTTCGCTGATGCGCAGCTCGATCGAATCCGCGTGGATTCGCGTCTGACCTACGACGCGCTGCTGGAATTCACCGCCGAATACATCCCAGAGATGCCTGGCCTGCTGGAGCATTACACCGGCCGCCAGCCGATCTTTGATCTCTTTGACGTCGAGAACGAAATCCAGCGCGCGCTGGAGCGCAAAGTGGAATTGAAATCCGGCGGCTATCTGATCATCGATCAGACCGAAGCGATGACCACCGTGGATATCAATACGGGGGCATTTGTCGGCCACCGCAATCTCGACGACACCATCTTCAACACCAACATCGAAGCGACGCAGGCCATCGCGCGTCAGCTGCGTCTGCGCAATCTTGGCGGCATTATCATCATCGACTTTATCGATATGAATAATGAAGATCACCGCCGCCGCGTGCTGCACTCTCTGGAGCAGGCGCTGAGCAAAGATCGGGTGAAAACCAGTATCAACGGTTTCTCTCAGCTCGGCCTGGTGGAGATGACCCGCAAGCGCACGCGCGAAAGCGTTGAACATGTGCTGTGCAACGAATGCCCAACCTGCCACGGACGCGGCACGGTAAAGTCCGTGGAGACGGTGTGCTACGAAATCATGCGTGAAATTGTCCGCGTCCATCACGCCTACGACTCCGACCGTTTTCTGGTCTATGCTTCCCCTGCGGTGGCAGAAGCACTGAAAGGCGAAGAGTCGCACGCGCTGGCGGAAGTGGAAATCTTTGTCGGCAAACAGGTAAAAGTACAAATCGAACCACTCTATAACCAGCAGCAGTTTGACGTGGTGATGATGTAAGAGGCAGCAATGCTGCAAGAGAACGGCTGACAAGGAGAGATGCGTGAGGCGATTGCCAGGAATTTTACTGCTTACAGGGGCAACGCTTGTCGTCATTGTCGCGTTGCTCGTGAGCGGGCTGCGCCTCGTGTTACCGCATCTCGACAGCTGGCGCCCGCAGGTGCTGGCAAAGATCGAAAGCGCCACCGGCATTCCCGTTGACGTCAGCCAGCTGAGTGCCAGCTGGCAAAATTTCGGCCCAACGCTGGATGTGCGCGATATCAACGCGAGCCTGAAAGACGGCGGTCATCTCAAAATCAAACGCGTGACGCTGGCGCTGGATGTCTGGCAAAGTTTGCTGCACATGCGCTGGCAGTTTCGCGATCTCACCTTCTGGCAGCTTCAGTTTCTGACCAACACGCCTCTAAACCAGGGCGATAACAGCAAAGGCATCGAGACCAACCGCTTCAGCGATCTTTTCCTGCGCCAGTTCGATCATTTCGATCTGCGCGACAGCGAAATCAGTTTTATTACCCTCTCCGGGCAACGGGCCGAACTGGCGATCCCGCAGCTCACCTGGCTTAACGGCAAAGATCGCCATCGCGCCGAAGGGCAGGTGAATCTCTCCAGCCTGAACGGGCAGCACGGCATCATGCAGGTGCGCATGGATCTGCGCGACGACAACGGCCTGCTGAATAAAGGCAAAGTCTGGCTGCAGGCCGACGATGTGGATGTCAAACCCTGGCTGGGCAAATGGATGCAGGATAACGTGGCGCTGCAAAGGGCGCGCTTCAGTCTTGAAGGCTGGCTGACGCTGGCCGACGGTGATATCTCCGCCGGGGATGTGTGGCTGAAGCAGGGCGGCGCGGCGTGGAAAGGGGATACGCAATCCCATGATATGTCAGTCGATAACCTGACGGCACACGTCACCCGTCAGGGCGACAGCTGGCAATTCTCCATTCCCGATACCCGCATCACTATGGACGGCAAAGCCTGGCCGCGCGGCGCATTAACGATGGCGTGGGTGCCTGAGCAGGAAGTGGGCGGCGTGAACAACAAGCGCAGCGATGAGCTGCGTATCCGCGCCAGCAACCTCGATCTGGCAAGTCTCGACGGTTTACGGCCTATCGCGAACCGCATATCAACTGCGCTCGGCGAAGTCTGGGAAGCCACACAACCGAGCGGCCAGATCGACACCCTGGCGCTGGATATCCCTCTGCAGGCCACAGAAAAAACCCGCTTCCAGGCCTCGTGGAAAGCGCTCTCCTGGAAGCAGTGGAAGCTGCTGCCCGGTGCCGAACACTTTGGCGGAAAGCTTGAGGGCAGCGTCGAAAACGGCAGACTGACGGCGGAAATGAATGACGCCAAAATGCCGTACGAAACGGTTTTCCGTGCGCCGCTAGAGATTGAAAAAGGCACTGCCATTCTTAACTGGCTGAATAACGAGAAAGGTTTTCAGCTGGATGGCCGTGATATCGACGTAAAAGCCACCGGCGTTCACGCGCGCGGTAATTTCCGCTATCTGCAGCCGGAAGGCGATGAGCCATGGCTGGGGATTCTGGCCGGTATCAGCACTGACGATGGCGGCCAGGCATGGCGCTATTTCCCGGAAAACCTGATGGGCAAAGCGCTGGTGGACTACCTGAGCGGCGCGATTCAGGGCGGTCAGGCCGATAATGCCACGCTGGTTTATGGCGGCAATCCGCACCTGTTCCCGTACAAACACAACGAAGGCCAGTTCCAGGTTCTGGTGCCGCTGCGCAATGCGACTTTCGCCTTCCAGCCCGACTGGCCAGCGCTGAAAAACCTGAATATCGAACTGAATTTCCTGAACGACGGGCTGTGGATGAAATCCGACAGCGTTGCGCTGGGCGGCGTAACCGCCAGTAATTTGAGAGCGGTGATTCCGGATTACTCGAAAGAGAAGCTGCTGATCGACGCGGACATTAACGGGCCGGGCAAAGCCGTCGGGCCTTATTTTGACGAGACACCGCTGGATGATTCGCTGGGCGCTGCGCTGCAAGAGCTGCAAATCGATGGCGATGTGAATGCCCGTTTGCATCTCGACATCCCGCTGGATGGCGAGATGACCACCGCCGAAGGCGATGTGGTGCTGAACAACAACAGCCTGTTCATCAAGCCGCTAGATAGTACGCTCAAGAACCTGAGCGGCAAATTCAGCTTTGTGAATGGCAATCTGAAAAGCGGGCCGCTGAAAGCCAACTGGTTTAATCAACCGATTAACGTGGATTTCAGCACCACCGAAGGTGAAAAAGCCTATCAGGTCGCCGTCAATATGGATGCTAACTGGCAGCCCGCGCGGATGGACGTGCTGCCAAAACCGGTGGCCGAATCTATCGACGGAACGGTTGCCTGGAACGGTAAAGTGGCCATCGACCTGCCTTATCGTGGAAGTGCGCACTATAAAGTCGACGTGACCGGCGATCTGAAGAATGTAAGCAGTCACTTACCTGCACCGCTGGATAAGAAAGCCGGGCAGCCACTGCCGATGAACATCAACGTGCAGGGCGATCTGAACAGCTTCGCTCTCACTGGTAATGCGAATGGTACAAATCACTTTAACAGCCGCTGGTTGCTCAGTCGCAAACTGACTCTCGACCGGGCCATCTGGACCACAGACAGCCGTACCATTCCGCCACTCCCAGAGCAGCCAGGCGTTGAGCTGAACCTGCCCGCGATGGACGGCGCCGAGTGGCTGGCGATGTTTAACAAGGGTGTTGGGCAAAATGTGGATGAAGCTGCCCAGTTCCCGCAGCGCGTGACCGTCCGTACGCCGTCGCTGACCTTGGGCGGACAGCAGTGGAATAACCTCAGCATTGTCTCTGAGCCAACCCTCAACGGGTCGACGGTGGAAGCGCAGGGCCGCGAGATTAACGCCACGCTCACAATGCGTGACAATGCGCCATGGCAGGCGGCGATTCGTTATCTTTACTACAACCCGACGACGGCCACGAAAGGGCAAACGGGAGCGGTTTCGCCGTTAGCCGAGGTTTCAAAAGTGGATTTCAGCGGCTGGCCGGATTTACAACTGCGCTGCGCGGAGTGCTGGCTGTGGGGTCAGAAATATGGCCGCATCGACGGTGATTTTGCCGTGAAGGGCAACACCCTGAGCCTCGCAGGCGGCCTGATTGATACCGGCTTTGGGCGTCTGACGGCGGACGGAGAGTGGGTGAATGGCGCGGGCGAACAGCGCACCTCCCTGAAAGGTAGAATCAAGGGCAACAAGCTGGATGCGGCGGCGAATTTCTTTGGCGTCAGCACACCGCTGCGCGGCTCTTCCTTCGATGTCAATTACGATCTGCACTGGCGCGCCGAGCCGTGGAAACCGGACGAAGCTACGCTGAACGGCATCCTCAAAACTAATCTGGGCAAAGGCGAAATCGCCGACGTCAGCACTGGTCACGCCGGGCAGCTTTTACGTTTACTGAGCTTTGACGCGCTGCTGCGCAAACTGCGTTTTGACTTCAGCGATACCTTCAGCGAAGGGTTCTATTACGACTCTATTCGCAGTACGGCGTGGATCAAAGACGGCGTTCTGCATACGGATGACACGCTGGTGGATGGCCTGGAGGCCGATATCGCCATGAAAGGCTCGGTGAATCTGGTGCGTCGCGAACTGGATATGGAAGCGGTCGTTGCGCCGGAGATCTCGGCGACCGTCGGTGTCGCTGCGGCATTCGTGGTCAATCCGATTGTGGGCGCAGCGGTGTTTGCCGCCAGTAAGGTGCTTGGGCCGCTGTGGAGTAAGGTCTCAATCCTGCGCTATCGCATTACCGGCCCGGTCGATAAGCCGCAGATTAATGAGGTGCTCCGTCAGGCGCGCAAAGATGCACAGCAATGATTTGACGCGGGCGAGTAATTGCCCCACTCTCATAAATAATGAATTTTTTTACCGCCCTTGGGCGGCAACGAACGAGTAGCAAAACGATGAGTCTGAACCTGGTAAGTGAACATTTGCTCGCAGCGAACGGCCTGAGTCATCAGGACCTGTTTTCCATTCTTGCCCAACTAACCGAGCGTCGCCTCGATTACGGCGATCTCTATTTCCAGTCGAGCTACCACGAATCCTGGGTTTTAGAAGACAGCATCATTAAAGATGGCTCTTATAACATCGACCAGGGCGTCGGTGTTCGCGCCGTAAGCGGTGAGAAAACCGGCTTTGCCTATGCCGATCAGATTAGCCTGACTGCGCTTGAGCAGAGTGCCCAGGCAGCGCGGACTATCGTGCGTGAAGCGGGCGATGGTCGTGTGAAAACCCTCGGCGAAGTGCAGCATTCTGCGCTCTATACCAGCATCGATCCGCTGCAAAGCATGACCCGCGAGGAGAAGCTGGATATTCTGCGCCGCGTGGACAAAGTGGCTCGCGCGACGGATAAACGCGTTCAAGAAGTGTCAGCCAGCCTGAGCGGTGTGTATGAACTCATTCTGGTGGCTGCTACCGACGGTACGCTGGCCGCTGATGTGCGCCCGCTGGTACGTCTGTCTGTCAGCGTGCAGGTGGAAGATGACGGTAAACGCGAACGCGGCTCCAGCGGTGGCGGCGGTCGTTTTGGTTATGATTGGTTCCTGGCCGATGAAGACGGTGATGTTCGCGCAGATGCGTGGGCGAAAGAAGCCGTGCGCATGGCGCTGGTGAATCTCAATGCGGTAGCGGCCCCAGCCGGTACGCTGCCGGTGGTACTGGGCGCAGGCTGGCCTGGCGTGCTGCTGCACGAAGCGGTCGGTCACGGTCTGGAAGGCGATTTCAACCGTCGCGGTACCTCCGTATTCAGCGGTCAGATGGGCGAGCTGGTGGCCTCGGAACTGTGTACCGTTGTGGATGATGGCACCATGACCGATCGTCGCGGTTCTATCTCTATCGATGATGAAGGGACGCCGGGGCAGTACAACGTGCTGATCGAAAACGGCATTCTGAAAGGTTATATGCAGGACAAACTCAACGCGCGTCTGATGGGCGTTGCGCCAACCGGGAACGGTCGTCGCGAATCCTACGCACATCTGCCGATGCCGCGTATGACCAACACCTATATGCTCGCAGGCAAATCGACGCCGCAGGAGATCATCGAATCCGTTGATTACGGGATCTTCGCGCCAAACTTCGGCGGTGGCCAGGTGGATATCACCTCCGGCAAGTTTGTCTTCTCGACGTCCGAAGCCTACCTGATTGAAAAAGGCAAAGTCACCAAAGCGGTGAAAGGTGCTACGCTGATTGGCTCCGGTATCGAGGCGATGCAGCAGATTTCGATGGTGGGTAACGATCTGAAGCTTGATAAAGGCGTGGGCGTCTGCGGTAAAGAAGGCCAGAGCCTGCCGGTGGGCGTCGGTCAGCCGACGCTGAAAGTGGATAATCTAACCGTCGGCGGTACCGCCTGACCTGAAGTCTTATTGAAAAAATGGCGCGTCTGAAAAGGCGCGCCATTTTTTTTTGCGACGCTTATCGCGCGCTGTTTAGCGGCACCTCAGGATCGGGCTCGCGAGTGATGCGGTTACGTAAATCGCGACGGATAATTTCAATCGACCAGAACCAGATCAGGTGACCCACTATCTCGGAAACGTGCTCGTACCACGGAAGATCAAACAGTGGCGGTGTCAGCCCCATCAGCGGGAACGAAATCATATGAACAAATAGCTGCGCTAATGCCCCGGCGAATAAACCCTGCCAGAGCTTTATTTTCGGAAAGACTTCCGCAACAACGCAATAGCCTACGGCGAACACGATTGAGAAAATAATATGTGTCACGCCAACCCAGTTGAATATATGTCCGGCAAATGTATAAACCGCAGCGTTAGGGTCGACGACGCCCAGCCAGTCGCGGAGAAATACATAGGGTGGATTCAGGAAATTACGTGAGCAATCAATTTGGCTGGCGGCTCTGATTAATTGCTCTGGCCCGCATGCGGCGCTGAATAGATCGGTTGGACTGCGTGGAGGAAGAGGAACTTCGGCGCCCCATTTGACAAAGGCGGAGACAATCCCGGCGATCAGCCCAATGAACGCGGCGAGTCCGTAGCGCCTGCGTGAAGGCGGTGTTTGTTCGAATAGATTCATATTTATTCCTTGTTTAAACAAAATCCTGAGAAACGTTATTTTTATGAAGTATTTATTTAACAACTCTATAACCGTCTGATATTTGCGTAGAACAGGTTTCAGACAATGAGTACGATAAAGGTCACAAGGCAAATATGTCAATTCGCCATTATTAATAGAACTCAGTGAAATATCTTAATTGCGCCGGAAGGGACTGGGGGTATTTATCTCTGACTGGAGGGCAGGGGCCAAATTCCAATAATCATTTGACCTCTCTGCATTTACGGGGTGGCTTACTCTTTTCTTCTGCCCCGCATTCCCTGATAAAGCTCCGCCACTTCCACAAAATAGTCCGTCAGGTAGTTAATACAGACCTGGACCTTAAGCGGCAGTTTGTCCTTTTCCGTATAGAGGGCATACACCGGACGGGGATCGGACTGGTAGCGCGGGAAGAGGATCTCCAGCTCACCGCTGTTGATCTCATTGATCACCCACATCAACGGCACGTAGGCGATGCCTGCTCCGGCGACCAGCCAGCGGGAAATGGTCATAGGATCGTTCGTCACGAACCGCCCCTGCGGCAGCAGTTTTGTCGACAGTCCTTCCGGGGCAATCAGCTCAAACTCGTTGTCCGGACGCACGCTGTACTCCAGCCAGGAGTGATTGCTCAGATCGGCTGGTTTTTCCGGCACACCAAACTGCGCCAGATAGTTTTTAGAGGCGCAGACGACCATCGGCATACTGCCCAGGCGACGGGAGAACAGGCTGGAATCCTGCAGCGCACCGACGCGGATCACGACGTCCAGACCGTCGGCGATCAGGTCTGGCGCAGGGATGCCGGTGACCAAATTTACCGCCAGACCTGGATACTCTTTGAGCATTTCCGCCGTCATACTGGCGAGGACATTTTGTGCCATAGTTGAAGAACACCCGATCCGCAGCGTGCCGATGGGGGTGTTATTGAAGGCATAGAGTTGCTCGTGAACGTCCTGGACTTCGTGCAACATCCGACGACAGCCCTGGTAATAGATTTTACCTGCCTCCGTCAGCCCAATGCTGCGGGTGCTGCGGTTGAGCAGCTTGACCTGAAGCTCATCTTCCAGTTTTGACACCGTCTGGCTGATGGATGAAACACTCATCTGAAGCTGTCGGGCCGCGGCGGTAAAGGAGCCAAATTCTACGACTTTGGCAAACACAGACATGCGCTTTAAACGTTCCATTGTTCACTCTGGCTTAAAAGTGATTTAGATCACATATTATAGATAACAGCATAACAGTTACGTTAATATATTATTACTGACATAACAGCTTCACCATTCCCGCCCGGCTTTTCTTGCCCTTCTGCGATGGTGTGAGCTAAACAAAAACTGTCGCCTGCACGCGTTCAAATCAAGGTCAACATGAGTCTGTTTCCCGTTATCGTGGTGTTCGGTTTATCGTTCCCACCGATTTTCTTCGAACTAATTTTATCACTGGCGATTTTCTGGCTGGTGCGCAAGGTGCTGGTTCCAACCGGCATCTACGATTTTGTCTGGCACCCTGCACTGTTTAATACCGCGCTGTATTGCTGCCTGTTCTGGCTTGTATCGCGCATGTTTGTCTGAGGTAGATGTGAAAACACTAACAAGAAATATCTCCCGTACCGCCATCACCGTGGCGCTGGTGGTCCTGGCGTTCATCGCAATTTTCCGCGCCTGGGTGTTTTACACCGAGTCACCCTGGACGCGCGACGCGCGTTTCAGCGCGGATGTGGTGGCCATTGCCCCTGACGTCGCCGGGCTTATCACCGCGGTTAACGTGCGTGATAACGAACTGGTGAAAAAAGATCAGGTGCTTTTCACCATCGATCAGCCTCGCTACCAGAAAGCCCTCGAAGAGGCTGAAGCAGACGTCGCCTACTATCGGGCGCTGGCCACGGAAAAACGCCGTGAAGCCGGACGACGTAACCAGCTGGGCGTACAGGCCATGTCTCGTGAAGAGATTGACCAGTCTAACAACGTATTGCAAACCGTTCTGCATCAGCAGGCAAAAGCCGAGGCGACGCGCGACCTGGCGAAGCTGGATCTGGAACGTACGGTGATCCGTGCGCCGTCTGACGGCTGGGTGACCAACCTCAACGTCTATACCGGTGAATTTATCACTCGCGGTTCTACCGCCGTGGCGCTGGTGAAACAGCACTCTTTCTATATTCTCGCCTACATGGAAGAGACCAAACTGGAAGGGGTACGTCCAGGCTATCGCGCCGAAATCACGCCGTTGGGCAGCAACCGCGTGCTTAAAGGCACGGTGGACAGCGTAGCCGCAGGCGTCACCAACTCCAGCGCCACTCGCGATACCAAAGGGATGGCAACGGTTGATTCTAACCTTGAGTGGGTTCGTCTGGCGCAGCGTGTGCCGGTGCGTATTCGTCTCGATGACGAGCAGGGCAACCTGTGGCCGGCCGGCACCACGGCGACGGTGGTGATCACCGGTGAGAAAGATCGTAACGGCAACAACGACTCCCTGTTCCGTAAAATCGCGCATCGTCTGCGTGAGATTGGTTAATTGTGATGGGCATTTTCACCATCGCCACCCAGCACGTTCGCTTCGCCATTAAGCTGGCGTGCGCCATCGTGCTGGCGCTGTTTGTCGGTTTTCACTTCCAGCTGGAAACCCCGCGTTGGGCGGTGCTGACGGCGGCGATTGTTGCTGCGGGCCCGGCCTTCGCGGCGGGCGGCGAACCCTACTCTGGTGCCATCCGTTATCGCGGGATGCTGCGTATCGCCGGGACATTTATCGGCTGTATCGCAGCGCTGACGATCATTATCACCATGATTCGCTCCCCGCTAATGATGCTGATGGTGTGCTGTATCTGGGCGGGCTTTTGTACCTGGGTTTCCTCGCTGGTGAAGGTGGAGAACTCCTACGCTTGGGGCTTATCCGGATATACCGCGTTGATCATTGTGATCACCATTCAGAGTGAACCCCTGCTTGCGCCGCAGTTTGCTCTTGAGCGTTGCAGTGAGATTGTCATCGGGATTGTCTGTGCGATCGTTGCCGATCTGCTTTTCTCGCCACGCTCCATCAAACAGGAAGTCGATCGCGAACTGGATGCGCTGATTGTTGCTCAATATCAACTGATGCAGCTGTGTATTAAACACGGCGACAGTGAAGAGGTGGACAACGCCTGGAGCGCCCTGGTGCGCCGCAGCACGGCGCTGGAAGGAATGCGCAGCAATCTGAATATGGAATCCTCCCGCTGGGCGCGCGCTAACCGACGCCTTAAAGCGCTCAATACCGTCTCCCTGACGCTGATCACCCAGGCCTGCGAAACCTACCTGATTCAAAATACCCGTCCCGAGGCGGTCACGGATACCTTCCGTGAGCTGTTCGCAGAACCCGTCGAGACGGTGCAGGATGTGCGTAAACAGCTGAAGAGAATGCGACGGGTCATTGTTTGGACCGGTGAGCGCGACACGCCTGTCACCATTTACAGTTGGGTAGGTGCGGCGACGCGCTATCTGCTCCTCAAACGCGGCGTGATCAGTAATACCAAAATCAGCGCTATTGAAGAGGAGATTCTACGCAGCGAAGTGGTCATCAAAGCCGAGTCGGCAGAGCGCCACCATGCGATGGTGAACTTCTGGCGTACGACTATCGCGTGTGTGCTCGGCACGCTCTTCTGGCTGTGGACGGGCTGGACGTCAGGTGCGAGCGCGATGGTGATGATTGCGGTAGTAACTTCGCTGGCGATGCGTTTGCCAAATCCACGCATGGTGGCGGTCGATTTTCTGTATGGCGCGCTCGCGGCGCTCCCCATCGGGGCGTTCTATTTCCTCGTGGTGCTGCCCTCCACCCAGCAAAGTATGCTGCTGCTGTGTATCAGTCTTGCGGTGCTGGCGTTCTTTATCGGGATTGAAGTGCAGAAGCGTCGTCTCGGATCTTTGGGCGCACTCGCCAGTACGATCAACATTCTGGTGCTGGATAACCCGATGACCTTCCACTTCAGCCAGTTCCTCGATAGCGCGTTAGGCCAGCTGGTGGGCTGTTTCCTGGCGATGATGGTCATCCTGCTGGTGCGTGATAACTCCCATGCGCGTACCGGACGTGTGCTGCTGAACCAGTTTGTCTCGGCGGCGGTATCTGCGATGACCACCAACACTGCGCGTCGCAAAGAGAACCATCTGCCGGCCCTGTATCAGCAGCTGTTTTTACTGCTGACGAAGTTCCCTGGCGATATTGCTAAGTTCCGCCTGGCACTGACGATGATCATCGCGCACCAGCGTCTGCGCAATGCGCCGATTCCGATCAACGACGATCTGTCGGCATTTCACCGCCAGCTGCGTCGCACGGCGGATCATGTGATTTCGGCCTCGTCGGACGATAAGCGCCGCCGCTACTTTGGCCAGTTACTGGAAGAGTTAAACATCTACCAGGAGAAACTGCGGGTCTGGGAAGCGCCGCGGCAAGTGACGGAACCGGTACAGCGGCTGACGGATGTGCTGCATCGGTATCAGAATACGCTTACCGACAGCTAGTTGGCTCTGCACAGGCGACAAACACACCGTAAAAACCGACGCCAAAAGCGTCGGTTTTTTTGTGGCTATACTTATTCTGGCAGGCTCTTAAACCCAGATCAGGAGGACACATGACCACCCAGGCACTCCAGGACAATGCGCTTTTTCAAACCGGATATCTGGTAGACGGCATATGGAAAACGCTGGATACCACTTTTGATGTGCTCAACCCGGCCACGGGCGATGTCGTCGCGAAAGTCGCAAAAGCAGGTAAAAAAGAGACCGAAGAGGCTATCGCGGCAGCCAGTCGCGCCTTCCCGGCGTGGCGAGCGAAAACGGCGAAAGAGCGTTCGGCGATCCTGTACCGCTGGTACGAACTAATTATTGAGAACAAAAGCTGGCTCGGACGGCTGATGACCACCGAACAAGGTAAACCGCTAAAAGAGGCGGAAGGTGAAGTCGAGTACGCCGCCAGCTTTATCCAGTGGTTTGCCGAGCAGGCGAAACGCGCTAACGGCGAAATCATCCCCCCCATCAAACCCGGCTCACGCATTCTGGCCACCCGCGAACCCATCGGCGTGGTGGCGGCGATCACGCCGTGGAATTTCCCGATGGCGATGCTGACCCGCAAACTCGGCCCGGCGTTGGCCGCAGGCTGCACCGGCGTCATTAAACCCGCTAACAACACACCGCTCAGCGCTTTTGCGCTGCTGACGCTGGCGAAAAAAGCCGGTGTCCCTGATGGCGTGCTCAACGCCGTCGCCGGGAACACCCACGAGATCAGCGATGCCATCATGGCCAGCCACGAGGTGCGGAAAATCTCGTTTACCGGTTCGACTGCCGTGGGCAAAACGCTGGTGCGTAATGCCGCAGAAACCATGAAAAAAGTCTCCATGGAGCTGGGCGGCAATGCGCCGTATATCGTCTTTGACGATGCTGATATTGATGCTGCCGTGAAAGGGGCGATTGCCAATAAATTCCGTAACGCCGGGCAGGTGTGTGTCAGCGTGAACCGGTTCTATATTCAGGAATCCGTCTACGACGCCTTTGTGACCAAACTCGCTGATGCGGTAAACGCCCTGAAAGTGGGGAACGGCATGGAAGAGGGCGTGGTGGTGGGGCCGCTGATTGAACCTGCTGCGGTGAATAAAGTGCGCGAACATGTTGAGGATGCGGTCGCAAAAGGTGCAACGGTGCTGGCAGGCGGTAAAGTGCATTCGCTCGGCGGTAACTTCTGGCAGCCAACCGTTTTGGGCGAGTGTCACGAAGGGATGAAACTGGCTGAGGAAGAGACCTTTGGCCCGGTTGCCGCCTGTTTCCGCTTTACTTCAGAAGAAGAGGTGATCCAGCGCGCGAACAATACGCCGTTTGGCCTGGCGGCTTACTTCTATACGCAAAATCTTTCGCGCGTTTTCCGCGTGTCGCAGGCGATTGAGAGCGGCATGATCGGCATTAACGAATGTGCGGTCTCGACCGAGCTCGGCCCATTCGGCGGTGTGAAAGAGTCGGGACTGGGTCGGGAAGGATCGGTTCTTGGGCTGGAAGAGTTTCTGGAAGTTAAAACCCTGCATATCGGGGGATTATAATTATCGTCAGGGCGGCGCAGGCCGCCTTTCTGGACGGGGTGGCGGGCAATGAATATCTATACGTTTGATTTTGATGAAATCGACAGTCATGAAGACTTTTACCGCGAATTTTGTCGCACATTTGGGTTAGAACAGGCAAAGGTAACGGATCTGGATTCGCTGTGGGACGTGGTGATTGGCGATGTCTTACCCATGCCGCTGGAACTGGAGTTTATCCACCTGCCGGATAAGCTACGCCGACGCTTTGGCGCACTGGTTCTGCTGTTTGATGAGGCGGAAGAGGAGCTGGAAGGGCAACTACGCTTTAACGTTCGTCACTGATTTCAGACATAAAAAAGCCCCTGACAAAGCGTCAGGGGCAAGTCGTATGATGAGATACGACGAGGGTTTATTTGTACAGCTCAGCCGTCGCATGCCAGTGGTCACCCTGATTTAGCTCGGTGACACGATAGCTGCTTGCGCCTGCTTTTTCAGCTTTAGCCGCCAGTTCCTGGCGGATATCCATCGGAGAACCCGCGACGGAAGATACGGATACACTACCCATTGATTGCAGGTTTTGCGCTTGCTCAGAATTCACCTGATGCACAGCTGCGCTGGCACCGAAAGAGAGAACGGAAGCTAAGCCTAGGGTTGCGATGATTAATTTGGTGTTCATAGTCGTACTCCTGAATGTGTTTCCTCGACGGCGAGAAGGGTTATACCGCTATTTTTATGCCTGGTGCCGTTGAGTTGATAATGTCGTTACTACTTACTATTGATAAAACTTATTTGTACAGCTCAGCCGTTGCGTGCCAGTGGTCACCAGAACGCGCTTCGATGATGCGATAAGAAGACGCACCCTGCTCTTCGGCTTTTTTATTCAGCATTTCGTGCATGTCCATCGGAGACGTACCGATTGCACCTACGGAAACGGTGCCGATGGCCTGGCGAGATTGTGCCTGATCAGCGTTGATAGAGTCGGCAGCAAATGCACCGAATGACAGGACAGACAGGACGCTCAGAGCCGCTACAGTTGTTTTGATTTTCATGATTGTTTACCTCGTCGAATTTATTGGGGTCTTTCGTTTCGTGACCCTCATCACAAAATCAAGTATACACTAATCACGCTAAATATTAATACCACGCTAATTGTTTCATGGGTAATTACGTGTTAACTGGTCACGTTTTTATAACTAAAATGCATAGAATTGACCGTTTTTTGGTCACAATGGTTGTCGATATATAAGTAAATCATAGACATAACGAACTTTGATTTTTTGTGCGATCTGTTGATAGATCATTCGCTGGATGAATGAAAAGAGGCAGGTAAAAGCACTATTTGCAAAAGTAAGCACAACAGAATGGGGACGTAAACAAGGCGGTGGGCAGAACATTCCCCGCTGCCTGAGCAGCAGGGAAGGGGATTACAGCTCCTGTTCGAACAGCATCAGGATAGCTTCGTAGAGATCTTTTACGGAAAAACCGTTCGCTGGCGTAGTAAAGATGGTGTCATCCCCCGCGATGGTGCCGAGGATCCCTTCCGCTTTACCCAGTGAATCGAGCAGGCGGGCGATTAACTGCGCCGCACCTGGGCTTGTGTGGATCACGACCACCGCGTCGTTGTAATCAATATCCAGCACCAGGTTTTTCAGCGGGCTGGAGGTGGTCGGGACGCCCAGTTCGGCGGGCAGGCAGTAAACCATTTCCATTTTGGCGTTGCGAGTACGCACCGCGCCAAACTTGGTGAGCATACGGGAGACTTTCGACTGATTAATGTTCTCGAAACCTTGTTCCTGTAAAGCCAGAACAATCTCTCCCTGAGAACTGAATTTCTCTTCTTTGAGCAGCGCTTTAAACGCCTTCACTAATTCTTCTTGTTTTGACGAGCTTCGCATAAGTCACCCGGAATATGACGATAGAAACAACATTATTATGCATGTGGATGAATTTTTATGCAAATATTCTGCCTTGAACCAGGCTGAAATAATGTTATGAAAGGGAGTGATTTTATCAAATTTCGTTATCAGAAAACATGCCTACATCACGGCGCGTAAATAACCTTAAAAGTAAACTAAATGTTATCAAAATGATGTTGTTTTGCTGGCGAGTGAGGGTGTATTGTAACCACCGTCTTGATTGGCTACTTCGTTGCCGCAGTTTGCTGGAAGTATTCTGGCAAAGGTGAAAGACGCGTGACCTCAAATTCTTTAGCTACGAAAATTGTAATTATTTACCTGCTGAATTAATGTCGCCGCAACGGAGTAACAGATATTAAAGTTAACCATAATAAGGAGTTTAGGATGAAAGTTGCAGTCCTCGGCGCTGCTGGTGGTATCGGCCAGGCGCTTGCCCTACTACTGAAAACCCAACTGCCTTCAGGCTCAGAACTCTCTCTGTATGATATTGCTCCGGTAACCCCAGGTGTGGCGGTTGACCTGAGCCACATCCCAACAGCTGTGAAAATCAAAGGCTTCTCCGGTGAAAACGCACGCCCGGCGCTCGAAGGCGCAGACGTCGTGCTGATCTCCGCGGGTGTTGCACGTAAGCCTGGTATGGACCGTTCCGATCTGTTCAACGTCAACGCCGGTATCGTGAAGAACCTGGTCCAGCAGATCGCAGAAACCTGCCCGAAAGCCTGTATCGGTATCATCACTAACCCGGTCAACACCACGGTTGCTATCGCAGCAGAAGTGCTGAAAAAAGCCGGTGTTTACGATAAGAACAAACTGTTTGGCGTGACTACGCTGGACATCATCCGTTCCAACACCTTCGTGGCTGAACTGAAAGGCAAACAGCCTTCAGACATCGAAGTGCCGGTTATCGGTGGTCACTCTGGCGTGACAATTCTGCCACTGCTGTCCCAGATCCCAGGCGTGAGCTTCTCCGAGCAGGAAGTGGCTGATCTGACCAAACGCATCCAGAACGCGGGCACCGAAGTGGTGGAAGCGAAGGCGGGTGGCGGTTCTGCAACCCTGTCTATGGGCCAGGCGGCTGCACGTTTTGGTCTGTCTCTGGTTCGTGCGCTGCAAGGCGAGAAAGGCGTGGTGGAATGTGCGTATGTGGAAGGTGACGGCGAGCACGCCCGCTTCTTCTCACAGCCGCTGCTGCTGGGTAAAAACGGCGTTGAAGAACGTCAGTCAATCGGCAAGCTGAGCGCGTTTGAACAACAAGCGATGGAAGGCATGCTCGATACGCTGAAGAAAGATATCACCCTGGGCGAAGAGTTCGTTAACAAGTAAGCGAATGCCAGGCGATAAAAAACCGGAGCCATGGCTCCGGTTTTTTTATGCCGCTTAGTTGGTGGACGGGTATTCCTGAATAGTGACCTGAATGGTCAGCTTCTTATCATTACGCATGACTTCCACCGGAATGATAGAACCCGGGCGAATCTCTGCCACCTGGTCCATTGTCTCCAGCGCGGATACTGCCGGGATACCGTTCACCGACACAATCACGTCATTAACCTGCAGTCCTGCCGCCGCAGCCGGGCCACCTGGGGTGACTTCGTTTACGACGATGCCCTGAATCTGATCGATACCGCCGCCCTGGGTATGCAGCGGCGCGATTTCACGCCCACCAATTCCAATGTAGCCACGGATCACGCGACCGTCGCGGATCAGCTTGTCCATGATTTTGGTCGCCAGCTGGAACGGGATCGCAAAACCGATGCCTTCCGGCGTTTCGCCGTCGTTGCTCTTATCAAAGGAGAGGGTGTTGATGCCCATCAGCTCGCCGAGGGAGTTCACCAGCGCGCCGCCGGAGTTCCCGTGGTTGATGGAGGCATCCGTTTGCAGGAAGTTCTGCCGTCCTGACGGGTTCAGGCCAATACGACCGGTGGCGCTGATAATCCCCTGGGTAATGGTCTGGCCCAGGTTATAGGGGTTTCCGATTGCCATCACCACGTCGCCGATATGCGGCGTGCGCTTACGGTTAATCGGAATCACCGGTAAGCCACCGCTGGCGGTAATTTTCAGTACCGCCAGATCCGTCAGGCTATCCGAACCGACCAGCAGGGCTTCGAAAACGCGGCCATCCTGTAGCGCCACAATAATCTGATCGGCGTCGTTGATAACGTGCTTATTGGTAATGATGTAGCCGCGCTCGTCCATAATTACGCCGGATCCGAGGGTGCGGATCTCGAGCTGATTATTGGCGGAACTGTTGAGGCCGCGGTTATAGACGTTTACCACGGCGGGTGCCGCCCGGCGAACGGCCTGGTTGTAACTCACTGGCGTCTCATCCGTACTGTCGAACTGAGGCGCCGCCAGCTTATTGAACTGACGTAATGAGGGCATTGCAGCCAGTAATAAACCGCCAACGACCAATCCGATGGCGACGGAGCGAAATAGCTTAAGAACCATGATGCGGGCGTCGTTAATTGAGAAACGGTTGCAGCATAACATGACTTATCCGGACATCACACGCAGCGGTGATGTCCGGGGTCAGTGCTTAGCGTAATAAGATGTAAAGCGTGTCGTTGCCGCGAACAATTTGCAGCGCAATCACCGTCGGTTTGCTCTCCAGCACTTTGCGCATTTCTGCAATCGACTGCACGCGGTTGCGGTTCACGCCGATGATCACGTCATCCTGATGCAAGCCAGCCTGTGCGGCCGGGCTGCTCTTCTCGACGCTTTCAATGGTGATGCCTTTGGTGCCGTCTTTGAGCTGCCCGTCACTCAGCGCCGCGCCTTGCAGTGCAGGGGCGATAAGCTCGGCGCTGGCCGATGCAGAGGTGCTCTTATCCAGCGTCACTTCCACGTCGAGCGGTTTACCGTCGCGCAGCAAGCCGAGTTTCACTTTGGTGCCTGGCTCTGTGGTGGCGATTCGCGAGCGCAGTTCCGCAAAGCTGTTCAGCGGCTTACCGTTCAGGCTTACAATCACATCGCCCGATTTCACGCCCGCCTTCGCTGAGCCGGAATTGGCCAGCACTTCGCTAACGAACGCCCCACGCTGGACGTTAAGATTGAACGCTTTCGCAATATCAGCGCTCATCTCCATGCCTTTGATACCCAACAGCCCGCGTTTGATCTCGCCGGACTCAATCAGCTGTTGCGCTAGGGTTTTCGCCATATTGCTGGGGATAGCGAAACCGATGCCGATGCTGCCGCCGCCCGGTGCGAGGATCGCGGTGTTGATCCCGATCAGCTCGCCGTTCAGGTTCAGCAGGGCACCGCCGGAGTTGCCGCGGTTAATGGAGGCGTCGGTCTGGATAAAGTTCTCCAGCCCTTCAAGGTTTAGCCCGCTGCGGCCAAGCGCCGAGACAATCCCGGAGGTCGCGGTCTGGCCTAAGCCAAACGGGTTACCGACGGCCACGGCAAAATCGCCGACGCGCAGTTTATCGGAGTCAGCGATCACAATTTGCGTCAGATTGCTGGGGTTTTGTATTTGCAGCAACGCGATGTCGCTCTGGTCATCGCCGCCAATCAGTTTGGCGTCAAACTCACGACCATCGTTCATCTGCACGCTGATTTTGTCGGCCTGGCTGATGACGTGGTTGTTGGTCAACACGTAGCCTTTCGCCGCGTCGATCACCACGCCGGAGCCAAGCCCTTCAAAAGGTTGCGCTGGCTGGTCCGGGCCTTCTTCGCCAAAGTATTTTTTTAGCTCTTCCGGCACGCGCTGGCTTTGCGCGGCGGTGCCTTCCACCTTCACGCTCACCACCGCAGGCAGCACTTTTTCAAGCATCGGCGCCAGGCTTGGAATGGCAGCCGCACCAGGCACTTGCGAAGGAAGCGCCGCGGCCGCAGGCCAGGACGCCGTCAAAGATAACCCGACACTTAACGCTATCGCGCTTAACAGCTGGTTTTTTTTCTTCATTGATGCTGGCTCTCGTTGCCTGGAGTAAAGGAAAATCGGCCCAAAAACAGTCTGATGTTATTGAATTTCAAACCACTGAACAATGAGGTAATTGACTAAATAATAGCTGGGAAGGGAAAGAAAGGACGGGCGCGAGGTGTGCGCCCGTGAAATAAATCGTAGATGTGCGATTAATCGCGTTTTACGCCACCGCGCAGCAGGCCTGATGCACCATCAGAGTAATCACGCGGCATTTGAATCGGTGCCTGATCGTTACCGGCTTCAGACTCCGCCAGACGGTTGCGGAACGGGTTGGTGTCACCGCTCAGTTCCGGCAGCAGGCTGCTGGAGCTTTTTGCCATGTGCTGATAAAGCTGACGGTAATCGGTCGCCATATTGTCCAGCAGTTCGGCGCTACGGGCAAAGTGGCTGACCAGCTCTTCACGATACTCTTCCAGCTCAGCTTTGTTCTTTTCCAGTTCATACTGCAGCGACTGTTGCTGACGCAATTTGCGATTACCAAAACGCATGGCCACGGCACCGATGGCGATACCGACGACTAAACCAATTAGCGCATATTCCCAGGTCATGAACTTCTCCCGTTGTCTTGTTGTTCCGTAGGGTAGTGGCTCGGCTCCTGCCTGTGCCTGATTATGCCACTATAACCGCTATTTCTTCAGAAGTGGAATCCTGACGCATCATCGCGTACTGTAGAACGGCCTTTTTTTCGCCAGTCGCGCCCACTGGTGAGGTCTAATTGAAGGAATAACAACAAGATTATGCAAAATCTGTCCCCCACATCGCGTTACAAACAGGCCCTTGATGAGGGCACTCATCAGCCCGACGACGTTCAGCGTGAAGCCATTAATCGCCTGAATGTGATCTATCAGGAATTGACTCAGCAGATGCCCGCCCCCGCACAGAGTGGCGGACTGAAAGCGGCATTTGGCCGATTGTTGGGAAAAAAAGAGCCACAGACCGTAGCACCCATTCGCGGCTTATATATGTGGGGCGGCGTGGGCCGGGGGAAAACCTGGCTGATGGACATGTTTTATCAGAGCCTGCCAGGCACGCGTAAACAGCGTCTGCACTTCCACCGCTTTATGCTGCGCGTCCACGAAGAGCTTAACGCGCTGCAAGGTCATACCGATCCGCTGGATATCATCGCCGAGCGTTTTAAAGCCGAAACCGACGTTTTGTGTTTCGATGAGTTTTTCGTCTCGGATATCACCGACGCCATGCTATTGGGCGGCCTTATGAAAGCGCTGTTTGCGCGGGGCATTACGCTGGTGGCGACGTCTAACATTCCACCGGACGATCTCTATCGCAACGGTTTGCAGCGCGCGCGTTTCCTGCCGGCCATCGAGGCAATCAAAGAACACTGCGACATTATGAATGTCGATGCGGGCGTAGATTATCGTCTGCGCACGCTGACCCAGGCGCATCTGTGGCTCTCACCCTTAGATGAAGAGACGCGCAGCCAGATGGACAAACTCTGGCTGGCTCTGGCGGGCGCCAGGCGCGATACAGCCCCAGAGCTGGAAATTAATCATCGTCCTCTGCCAACCCTGGGGGTCGAAAACCAGACGCTGGCGGTTTCGTTTGCCACGCTGTGCGTCGATGCCCGCAGCCAGCACGACTACATCGCGCTCTCGCGTCTGTTTCATACGGTAATGCTGTTTGATGTGCCGGTGATGACGCCGCTGATGGAGAGTGAAGCCCGCCGCTTTATCGCACTGGTAGATGAGTTTTACGAACGTCATGTGAAGCTGGTGGTGAGCGCCGCCGTGCCGCTCTATGAGATCTACCAGGGCGAGCGGCTGAAGTTTGAGTTCCAGCGTTGTTTGTCGCGTTTGCAGGAAATGCAGAGCGAAGAGTATTTGAAACGCGCGCACATGCCGTAAATGCCGCACCGTGCCGCAGGCCGGGGAAGGCGTAGTCGCCACCCGGCAATTCCCCAGCGAAAACCTTGCGACTAATCACATTTAAGGGTCGATCTTTGACCTCGACTTCTCTATAATCTTGCGACCCCACGTTACGAGAAGGTTTTTTTCCCAAAACTTTCTATGTGCTGGCACAGGCTATTCGAAGGGGTAGGTTTGCCGGACTTTGTCGTGTGAGCCTCAACTGACTAAACGTTTGGGTGTTCACCAACGTGTAACTTATTATTTGGGTAAGCTTTTAATGAAAACTTTTACAGCTAAACCAGAAACCGTAAAACGCGACTGGTATGTTGTTGACGCGACCGGTAAAACTCTGGGTCGTCTTGCTTCCGAACTGGCTCGTCGCCTGCGCGGTAAGCACAAAGCGGAATATACTCCGCACGTTGATACTGGTGATTACATCATCGTTCTGAACGCAGAAAAAGTTGCTGTAACCGGCAACAAGCGCGAAGACAAAATGTATTACCACCACACCGGCCACATCGGTGGTATCAAAGAAGCGACCTTTGAAGAGATGATTGCCCGCCGTCCTGAGCGTGTGATTGAAATCGCGGTTAAAGGCATGCTGCCAAAAGGCCCGCTGGGTCGTGCTATGTACCGTAAACTGAAAGTTTACGCAGGCAACGAGCACAACCACGCGGCACAGCAACCGCAAGTTCTTGACATCTAATCGGGATTATAGGCAATGGCTGAAAATCAATACTACGGCACTGGTCGCCGCAAAAGCTCCGCCGCTCGCGTGTTCATCAAACCGGGCAGTGGTAAAATCGTAATCAACCAACGTTCTCTGGAACAGTACTTCGGTCGTGAAACTGCCCGCATGGTAGTTCGTCAGCCGCTGGAACTGGTTGATATGGTTGAGAAATTCGATCTGTACATCACCGTTAAAGGTGGTGGTACTTCTGGTCAGGCTGGTGCGATCCGTCACGGTATCACCCGCGCTCTGATGGAGTACGACGAGTCCCTGCGTGGCGAACTGCGTAAAGCTGGCTTCGTTACTCGTGATGCTCGTGAAGTTGAACGTAAGAAAGTCGGCCTGCGTAAAGCACGTCGTCGTCCTCAGTTCTCCAAACGTTAATCTATTTTCTGCTTCGGCAGAAAGATTGGCGAAAAACCCGCTTCGGCGGGTTTTTTTATGGATAATCCGACGGTTATCCACAGTATTTATTTGATTATCAGCTCTTTTTCAGCATTTCCAGAATCCCCTCACCACAAACCCTGCAAAATCTGGTAAACTATCATCCAATTTTCTGCCCAAATGTCAGTGAATACACCACTTTTGTTCGATTTTTGAGCGATTGAGTTTGTTCCTGGGATGGGTAACAAATCATCTGGCTGGCCCACGGGCCGGTAGCAGTAATATTCTGAATATACCTGGAGGTTTTCATGGCTGTCGCTGCCAACAAACGTTCGGTAATGACGCTGTTTTCTGGTCCTACTGACATTTATAGCCATCAGGTTCGTATCGTGCTGGCCGAGAAAGGTGTCAGTTTTGAGATCGAGCATGTGGAAAAGGATAACCCACCTCAGGATCTGATCGATCTCAACCCGAACCAGAGCGTACCAACGCTGGTGGATCGCGAGCTCACCCTGTGGGAATCCCGCATCATTATGGAATATCTGGATGAGCGATTCCCTCATCCGCCGCTGATGCCGGTTTATCCGGTTGCGCGTGGTGAAAGCCGCCTGTACATGCAGCGTATCGAGAAAGACTGGTACATCCTGATGAACGTCATTGTGAACGGTTCATCCTCAGAAGCAGACGCTGCCCGTAAGCAACTGCGTGAAGAACTGCTGGCCATTGCGCCGGTATTCGGTCAAAAGCCGTTCTTCCTGAGCGACGAGTTCAGTCTGGTAGATTGCTACCTGGCTCCGCTGCTGTGGCGTCTGCAGGCTCTGGGCGTAGAGTTCAGCGGTCCTGGCGCGAAAGAGCTGAAAGGCTACATGACTCGCGTATTTGAGCGCGACTCTTTCCTTGCTTCTCTGACAGAACCGGAACGCGAAATGCGTCTTGGTCGAGGTTAACGATTGTGGAAATGTCACAGCTATCTCCACGCCGTCCGTATCTGCTGCGTGCCTTCTATGAATGGCTGCTGGACAACCAGCTTACGCCGCACCTGGTAGTGGATGTGACGTTGCCGGGCGTGAGCGTTCCGATGGAATACGCGCGTGATGGTCAGATCGTTTTGAACATCGCGCCACGCGCGGTGGGTAATCTTGAGCTGGCAAACGACGAAGTGCGCTTCAACGCGCGTTTCGGCGGCGTACCGCGTCAGGTCTCTGTTCCGCTCGCTGCCGTGCTGGCAGTCTATGCGCGTGAAAACGGTGCAGGTACGATGTTTGAGCCGGAAGCGGCGTATGACGAAGATGTCGCCAGCCTCAACGATGAAGACGGTTCTACCGCCAGCGAAAGCGAAACGGTGATGTCCATTATCGACGGCGACAAGCCCGATCACGACAATGACAACGACCCTGATGACGATCCGCCGCCGCGCGGTGGCCGTCCAGCGTTACGCGTTGTGAAATAATTGAACAGGCCCGATGGGCCTGTTTTGCTATTCAGGGCTTTTCGCCCAGCCAAAAATCCTGTGTTATGATGAGTCGTTGTCACTGATTGTCACTCTTCTGACCCGAGTCTTTATGAAACCATTTGATCTTCAGGCGGAAAATTCAACCGAAACCCTTGGTCGCAGTTTGCGTCGTCGCCCGCTGGCGCGTAAAAAACTTTCCGATATGGTGGAAGAAGAGCTGGAGCAGATGATCCGTCGTCAGGAGTTTGCCCAGGGCGAACAACTCCCTTCCGAGCGTGAGCTGATGGAGTTCTTCAACGTGGGCCGCCCATCGGTACGTGAAGCGCTGGCCGCCCTGAAGCGAAAAGGCCTGGTGCAAATCAACAACGGCGAACGCGCCCGCGTCTCGATGCCTTCGGCCGATACCATCATTAGTGAACTCTCCGGCATGGCGAAAGATTTCCTCACCCAGCCGGGCGGCATTACCCACTTTGAACAGCTGCGTCTGTTTTTCGAATCCAGCCTGGTGCGTTACGCGGCAGAATACGCCACGGACGAACAGGTTGAGCGCCTGTCGAAAGCGCTGGAAATTAACAGCCAGTCCCTCAGCGATAACGCGCTTTTCATCCGCTCGGATGTCGATTTCCACCGTGTGCTGGCGGAGATCCCCGGCAACCCAATCTTTATGGCGATCCACGTCGCACTGCTCGACTGGCTGATAGCCGCTCGTCCGAAAGTATCCGACGCTGAGCTGTACCAGCACAACGATGTCAGCTATCAGCAGCATATTGCTATTGTTGATGCCATCCGCCGCCGCGATCCTGATGAAGCCGATCGGGCGCTGCAAACCCATCTCAACAGCGTTTCCGCAACCTGGCACGCCTTCGGCCAGGGATCCAAAAAGAAAAAATAACGATCCTTTAGTGAAGCAGATCGCAATATAAGCGTTCTGTATGGGGTGCTGCTTATTTGATCTGGTATAACAGGTATAAAGGTATATCAAAAAGCAGATCAATAACCACTTGAGGTATCTATGGCAAAGCAATTACGTGGCGTGATGGCCGCACTCCTGACTCCGTTTAATTCACAGCAGGCGCTGGATAAAGAAAGTCTGCGCCGCCTGGTGCAGTTCAACATTCAACAGGGAATCGACGGTCTGTATGTCGGCGGCTCAACGGGCGAAGCCTTCGTACAAAGCCTCGCCGAGCGCGAGCAGGTGCTGGAGATCGTGGCGGAAGAGGCGAAGGGCAAAGTGACGCTGATCGCCCATGTCGGCTGCGTCAGCACCGCAGAAAGCCAGCAGCTCGCGGCGGCGGCAAGCCGGATCGGCTTCGACGCTGTGTCGGCGGTCACACCCTTCTACTATCCCTTCAGCTTCGAAGAACATTGTGACCACTACCGTGCAATCATTGATTCATCGGATGGTTTGCCGATGGTGGTGTACAACATCCCGGCGCTGAGCGGCGTGAAGTTATCCCTCGATCAAATCAATACGCTGGTGACGCTGCCGGGTGTAGGTGCCCTGAAACAGACCTCGGGCGATCTCTTCCAGATGGAGCAGATCCGCCGGGCGCATCCGGATCTGGTGCTTTATAACGGCTACGACGAGATCTTCGCCTTCGGTTTACTGGCAGGCGCGGACGGCGGGATCGGCAGCACTTACAACATCATGGGCGCGCGCTATCAGGCGATCGCCAAAGCGATCCGCGAAGGGGACAACGCAACCGCGCAGCATCTGCAAAGCGAGTGCAACAAGGTTATCGATCTGCTGATTAAAGTCGGCGTGTTCCGTGGCCTGAAAACCGTCCTGCACTACATGGACGTGGTCTCCATTCCGCTATGCCGTAAGCCTTTTGCTCCGGTGGCAGAGCAGTATCTGCCGGAGCTGAAAGCCCTCGCAGAACAGCTGCTGGCTGAGAAACGCTAATGCATTGCCGGATAAGCGAAGCGCATCCGGCAAAGACAAAACACGATATGTAAGCCGGATGGTGAACCCGCCATCCGGCAATACGACAAAAAATCGTCGGGAGAGTGTTATGAGTATTTCTACCCAAAGCATCCCGTGGTACCGCCATCTGACCCGCCCACAGTGGCGCGCATTCTCCGCCGCCTGGCTGGGGTATTTGCTTGATGGCTTTGATTTTGTATTGATGGCGTTGGTATTAACAGAAGTCAAAAGTGAATTTGGTTTAACGACGGTCGAAGCAGCCAGCCTGATTTCGGCCGCCTTTATCTCGCGCTGGTTTGGCGGCTTGCTGCTGGGCGCGATGGGCGATCGCTACGGTCGCAAACTGGCCATGATCACCAGTATCGTCCTCTTCTCCTGCGGCACGCTGGCGTGCGGATTTGCGCCAGGCTACGTCACCATGTTTATTGCCCGTATGGTGATCGGCATGGGTATGGCGGGCGAATACGGCTCCAGCGCAACCTATGTGATTGAAAGCTGGCCGAAACATCTGCGTAATAAAGCCAGCGGCTTTTTAATCTCCGGTTTTTCTGTCGGTGCCGTGGTTGCGGCGCAGGTTTACAGCGTGGTTGTTCCCGCGTGGGGCTGGCGAGCGCTGTTCCTTATCGGTATTTTGCCAATCATTTTTGCCCTGTGGCTGCGTAAAAATATCCCGGAAGCGGAAGACTGGAAAGCGAAGCACGAAGGCAAAGCGCCGGTGCGCACGATGGTCGACATTCTCTATCGCGGCAAGCACCGCCTGATCAATATCGTCATGACACTATTTGCTGGCATCGCGCTGTGGTTCTGCTTTGCCGGTGAGCTAAACAACGCCGGGCTGGTGGTGATTCTGGGGCTGTTGTGCGCCTGCGTCTTTATCAGTTTTATGGTGCAAAGCAGCGGTAAGCGCTGGCCGACGGGTGTCACCCTGATGGTCGTGGTGCTCTTCGCATTCCTCTACTCGTGGCCTATTCAGGCGCTGCTGCCCACTTATCTGAAAACGGATCTGGCATACGATCCGATGACGGTGGCCCATGTGCTGTTCTTTAGCGGCTTTGGTGCGGCGGTGGGCTGCTGCGTCGGCGGCTTCCTCGGCGACTGGCTGGGCACCCGCAGAGCGTACGTTTGCAGCCTGCTGGCATCGCAGCTGCTGATTATTCCGGTGTTCGCCATCGGCGGGTCAAATATTTGGGTGCTGGGCCTGCTGCTCTTCTTCCAGCAGATGCTGGGGCAGGGGATTTCCGGGATTTTACCGAAGCTGATTGGTGGCTATTTCGATACGGATCAGCGTGCCGCCGGGCTGGGCTTTACCTACAACGTCGGCGCCCTGGGCGGCGCGATTGCCCCGATTATCGGCGCTCTGCTGGCACAGCGACTTGAGCTGGGTACTGCGCTGGGAACCCTGTCATTCGGCCTGACGTTTGTGGTGATCCTGTTGATTGGTCTTGATATGCCATCCCGCGTACAGCGTTGGATCCGTCCGGAAGCCCTGCGTACTCACGATGCTATCGACGGTAAACCTTTCAGCGGCGCCGTTCCATTTGGCAGTATTAAAAACGAGCGTGAGGCGGTGAAATGACGACACTGGCGATCGATATTGGCGGCACCAAACTGGCCGCTGCGCTGATCGACGATGACTTACAGATCCGCGAGCGGCGCGAACAGCCGACACCTGCCAGCAAAACGCCGGACGCCCTGCGCGCAGCGTTAAAATCGCTGGTGGAACCGGTAATGTCAGCGGCGCAGCGGGTGGCAATCGCCTCGACGGGGATTATCCGAGAAGGCACATTGCTGTCGATTAATCCCCACAATCTTGGCGGCCTGCTGCATTTCCCGCTGGTACAGACGCTGGAGTCGATAACCGGACTTCCCGCAATGGCGGTGAATGATGCGCAAGCTGCGGCGTGGGCGGAGTACCATGCGCCTGGCATCAATGCGCCGGATATGGTTTTCATCACCGTCTCTACGGGGGTCGGCGGGGGCGTGGTGCTCAATGGCGAGTTGCAGACGGGGGCCGGCGGGCTTGCCGGGCATCTGGGGCATACGCTGGCCGATCCGCAAGGGCCAATATGCGGCTGCGGTCGTAGAGGGTGTGTGGAAGCGATTGCCTCCGGACGGGCGATTGCTGCCCGGGCGCAAGGCGAGCTGGCGGGTCTCGATGCGAAAGCGATCTTCGACCATGCGCAGCGCGGTCATCAGCCCGCCCGCGCGCTGGTCGCTCATTCGGCCCAAACGCTGGCGCGACTCATCGCCGATGTCAAAGCAGTAACGGATTGTCAGACCGTTGTCGTTGGTGGCAGCGTCGGGCTGGCTGAGGGATATTTATCGCAGGTCGCTGAGTTTCTTGCGCAGGAGCCCGCGGTCTATCACGTCGAACTTCGCCCGGCGTATTACCGCCACGATGCCGGTTTACTGGGCGCGGCAAGACTGGCTACAGGAGCAACATCATGATGATGGGCAAAGCGAGCGCGCTGTCGGGATTACATCCCGTGCTGGCGGAGGCGCTGACACAGGCCATCGCGGCCTGGCCGCAGGACAAAGCGCCGGGGCGTTATGAACTGCAGGGCGACGATATCTTTATGAACGTGATGACGTTCGCCACGCAGGAACCAGAGCAGAAAAAAGCGGAGCTGCACGAGCAGTACATCGATATCCAGCTGTTGCTGGCGGGCGACGAACGCATCCTGTACGGCGTAGCTGGCTCTGCGCGACAGTGCGAGGAAAGGCATATTGAGGAGGATTATCAGCTGTGTAGCGCCATTGAAGGCGTGCAGCAGCTTGATCTGAAACCCGGCATGTACGCCATCTTTATGCCCGGCGAACCGCATAAACCAGGATGTAGAGTGAAGGAAATTGAAGAGATTAAGAAAGTGGTGGTGAAAGTGCGCGCCAGTTTGGTCGGCGCATAAAAAAAAACCGGATGGCATCGCCATCCGGTTCGCTTTTACACTTCCAGGTAGTTCATGATCCCATCCGCCGCTTTACGGCCTTCGGCAATTGCTGTAACCACCAGATCGGAACCGCGAACGATATCGCCGCCGGCGAAGATTTTCGGGTTGCTGGTCTGGAAGGCGTTTTCGCTACCTTCTGGCGCAATCACGCGGCCCTGGGAATCCAGCTCAACGCTGTGTTTCGCCAGCCACTCCATGCTGTGAGGGCGGAAACCAAATGCCATCACGACCGCATCTGCCGGAACCACATGCTCGGAGCCTGCCACGATTTCTGCGCGACGACGGCCTTTGGCATCCGGTGCACCCATTTCGGTACGCGCCATCTTCACGCCGCTGACTTTGCCGTTTGCATTCACTTCGATGCCTAATGGCTGAACGTTGAACTGGAACTCAACGCCCTCTTCACGCGCGTTTTTCACTTCGCGTTTCGAGCCAGGCATGTTCTCTTCGTCACGACGGTAGGCACAGATAACGTGCGTCGCGTTCTGACGGATCGAGGTACGCACGCAGTCCATCGCCGTATCACCGCCGCCCAGCACCACCACGCGTTTGCCTTCCATCGTGACGTACGGCTCAGCGGGGGTTTCACCGAAGCCCATCATCTGCTTGGTGTTGGCAATCAGGAACGGCAGAGCGTCAAACACGCCCGGAGCGTCTTCATTTTCCAACCCACCGCGCATCGACTGATAGGTGCCGACGCCGAGGAACACCGCATCGTAATCTTTCAGCAGATCGTCGATCTGGATATCACGGCCGACTTCGATGTTCAGTTTGAACTCAATACCCATGTCGGTGAAGATTTCGCGACGGCGGGTCATGACCTCTTTTTCCAGCTTAAAGGCCGGAATACCGAAGGTCAGCAGGCCGCCGATCTCCGGATGACGATCGAACACCACGGCTTTGACGCCGTTGCGGGTCAGCACGTCGGCACACGCCAGACCTGCCGGACCTGCGCCGATGATCGCCACGCGTTTGTCCGTTTGACGCACGCCGGTCATGTCCGGACGCCAGCCCATCTCAAACGCTTTATCGTTGATATAGCGCTCGATGTTACCGATGGTCACCGCGCCAAACTCGTCGTTCAGCGTACAGGAACCTTCGCAAAGACGGTCCTGCGGACACACGCGGCCACACACCTCTGGCAGGGTGTTGGTCTGGTGCGACAGCTCGGCGGCTTCGAAAATACGCCCTTCGTTGGCCAGCTTCAGCCAGTTCGGGATGTAGTTGTGGACCGGGCATTTCCATTCGCAGTACGGGTTGCCGCAGGACAGGCAGCGATCTGCCTGCGCCTTGGCCTGGCCTTCTGAAAACGGCTCGTAAATTTCAACAAATTCAATTTTACGGATCTTCAGCGGTTTCTTTGGCGGATCAACGCGCTGCAGGTCGATAAACTGGTATACGTTCTGGCTCATTGCTACCCCTTACTGCGCCTGCACACGCAGCTCTGCTGCGCTACGACTACGGTGACCCAACAGTGCTTTAACATCGCTGGACTTCGGTTTAACCAACGCGAATTTCGCCGAGAATGCTGGCCAGTTCGCCAGGATCTCTTCGCCGCGCGAAGAACCGGTATGCTGCACATGCTCGGTAATCAGACCGCGCAGATGTTCCTCGTGGATCGCCAGTGTTTCAACGTCCAGCACTTCTACCAGTTCCGGGTTAACGCGTTTACGGAACTCACCGTCTTCGTCCAGGACATAGGCGAAACCGCCCGTCATGCCTGCGCCGAAGTTCACGCCGGTTTTGCCCATTACGCAGACAATCCCGCCGGTCATGTATTCACAGCCGTTATCGCCGATACCTTCAACCACCGTGATGGCACCGGAGTTACGTACCGCAAAACGCTCGCCCGCACGGCCTGCGGCAAACAGACGTCCGCCCGTCGCGCCGTACAGACAGGTGTTACCGATGATGCTCGCTTCGTGGCTGCGGAACGCAGACCCAACCGGAGGACGCACCGCCAGCAGACCGCCCGCCATGCCTTTGCCGACGTAGTCATTGGCATCGCCAGTCAGGTACAGCTCAACGCCGCCGGCGTTCCAGACGCCGAAGCTCTGACCCGCCGTACCGCTGAAGTGCGCGGTAATAGGATCGGCTGCCAGCCCCTGATCGCCATGGGTTTGCGCGATATAGCCAGAGAGCGTAGCGCCTACGGAGCGGTCGGTGTTGCGGATATCCAACCAGAACGTTTTGCTCTGTTTGTCATCAACATACGATTTCGCCTGCTGCAGCAGCTGCGCGTTCAGCACGCCATTGTCGAACGGCGGGTTGTTCTCGGTGCAGTAAACGGCTTTGCCTGCGTGCGGCTCGGCGGTTTCCAGCAGACGGGACAGCTCCAGTTTCTGCTGCTTGGCGGTAAACCCTTCCAGCTCTTTCAGCAGGTCGGTACGGCCAATCAGATCGACCAGACGCTTCACACCCAGCTGTGCCATCAGCTCGCGAGTTTCGCGGGCGATAAATTCAAAGTAGTTAGTCACTTTGAACGGCAGGCCGTGGTAGTGGTTCTTACGCAGTTTTTCGTCCTGAGTTGCCACACCCGTTGCGCAGTTGTTCAGGTGACAAATACGCAGGTATTTACAGCCCAGCGCCACCATTGGCCCGGTGCCAAAGCCGAAGCTTTCTGCGCCGAGAATCGCGGCTTTGATGATATCGAGACCGGTTTTCAGGCCGCCATCCACCTGCAGACGGATCTTGTGACGCAGGCCGTTAGCCACCAGCGCCTGTTGTGTTTCCACAAGGCCCAGCTCCCACGGACAGCCCGCGTATTTCACGGAGGAGAGTGGGCTTGCGCCTGTCCCGCCGTCATAACCTGCGATGGTGATCAGGTCCGCGTAGGCTTTTGCCACACCGGTGGCGATCGTGCCCACGCCCGGTTCGGAAACCAGCTTCACGGAGATCATCGCTTTCGGGTTGACCTGTTTCAGGTCGAAAATCAGCTGCGCCAAATCCTCGATAGAGTAAATATCGTGGTGCGGCGGAGGAGAGATCAGTGTTACGCCCGGCACGGAGTAGCGCAGTTTGGCGATGTACGGCGTGACTTTATCACCCGGTAACTGACCGCCTTCGCCCGGCTTCGCACCTTGCGCAACTTTAATCTGAATCACGTCGGCGTTGACCAGGTACGCAGGCGTCACGCCAAAGCGACCAGAAGCCACCTGCTTAATGCGCGACACTTTGTTGGTGCCGTAACGCGCAGGATCTTCGCCGCCTTCGCCGGAGTTCGAGTTACCGCCGATGCTGTTCATCGCTTCGGCCAGCGCTTCGTGGGCTTCCGGGCTGAGTGCGCCGATGGACATCGCCGCAGTATCAAAGCGTTTATACAGTTCGCTGGCCGGTTCAACGTCATCAATGCTGACGGTTTCGCCGTTCGGATTCACCGCCAGCAGATCGCGCAGCGTAGCCGCCGGGCGCTCATTTACCAGTCTGGAATACTGCTGATAATCGCTGTATTCGCCGCTCTGAACCGCCTGTTGCAGGGTGCGCACCACGTCCGGATTGTAGGCGTGGTATTCGCCGCCGTGGACGTATTTCAGCAGACCGCCTTGATCCAGCGGTTTGCGCGCCAGCCATGCGCGTTTGGACAGGTTCAGCAGGTCCTGCTGGAAGTCAGAGAACCCGGCACCGCCGATACGGCTGATCACGCCCTGGAAGCAGAGATCTGCGACATCATCGTGCAGACCGACCGCTTCGAACAGTTTCGAGCAGCGGTAAGAGGCGATGGTCGAGATGCCCATTTTGGACATGATCTTGTACAGACCTTTGTTGATGCCGTTACGGTAGTTCAGCATCACGGTACGGTAATCTTTCTCGATAGCATGGCCGTCGACCAGCTTCGCCAGCGTTTCGTAAGCCAGGTACGGATAGATGGCCGTCGCACCGAAGCCTAGCAGCACGGCGAAGTGGTGCGGGTCGCGGGCGCTTGCCGTTTCAACAATGATGTTGGCGTCACAGCGCAGGCTCTTATCCACCAGGCGGGTCTGAATGGCACCCACCGCCATCGGAGCCGGAACCGGCAGGCGGTTTTTAGCGATGTTGCGGTCAGACAGCACCAGCAGAACGGTGCCGTTACGGACCATCTGCTCGGCCTTATCACACAGGGCTTTCACCGTCTCTTCGAGGCTCGCTTCGGTCACGTCAAAGGTAATATCGAGCGTGTCGGCGCGGTAGTGCTCCTCAGTCATGGTGGTGAGCTGTTTGAAATCGGAGTACAGCAGAATCGGCGACTTAAAGCTCAGGCGGTGCGCCTGGCCTTCGGCTTCGCAGAAGACGTTCATCTCGCGACCGATACTGGTGGCCAACGACATCACGTGCGCTTCGCGCAGCGGATCGATTGGCGGGTTGGTCACCTGCGCAAACTGCTGGCGGAAATAATCGTAAATGATGCGTGGCTGGCTGGAGAGCACGGCAAACGGGGTATCATCACCCATTGAGCCGACCGCTTCCTGGCCATTTTCGCCGAGGACGCGGATAACAGAATCCAGCTCTTCGGCGCTGTAGTTAAACTGTTTCTGGTAGCTGGCGAGGGTATCGTCGTCCAGCTCGCGGCTGCCGACTTCTTCGTTCGACAGATCTTCGAACGGCACCAGACGGCGGACGTTTGTCTCCATCCACTCTTTGTACGGATGGCGGCTTTTCAGATCGTCATCGGTTTCCGTCGAGTGCAGAATGCGCCCGCTGCGGGTGTCGATAACCATCAGTTCGCCAGGGCCGACGCGGCCTTTTTCGACCACTTCGTCAGGCTGGTAATCCCAGATCCCCACTTCGGACGCGCAGGTGATCAGCTTGTCTTTGGTGATGACGTAGCGCGCCGGGCGCAGACCGTTACGGTCGAGGTTACAGGCGGCGTAGCGACCATCGGACATAACGATGCCTGCCGGGCCGTCCCACGGCTCCATGTGCATGGAGTTAAAGTCGAAGAACGCGCGCAGGTCCGGGTCCATATCCGGGTTGTTCTGCCAGGCTGGCGGAACAAGCAGACGCATTGCACGTACGATATCCATCCCGCCTGCCAGCAGCAGTTCGAGCATGTTATCCATCGAGCTGGAGTCAGAGCCGGTTTCGTTGACGAACGGGGCGGCGTCATGCAGATCCGGGATCAGCGGAGTCTGGAATTTATAGGTACGCGCGCGCGCCCACTGGCGGTTACCGGTGATGGTGTTGATCTCACCGTTGTGCGCCAGGTAGCGGAAAGGCTGAGCCAGCGGCCAGCGTGGAACGGTGTTGGTGGAGAAGCGCTGGTGGAAGAGGCAAATGGCCGACTCCAGACGCAGGTCCGCGAGGTCCAGGTAGAAGCGCGGCAGGTCAGCCGGCATACACAGACCTTTATAGATGTTCACCAGGTTCGAGAGGCTACAGACGTAGAACTCTTTATCGTCCTGCAAACGTTTTTCGATGCGGCGACGGGCAATAAACAGGCGGCGTTCCATATCGCGCGGACGCCAGCCCGCAGGCGCATTCACAAAAATCTGTTCGATACGTGGCAGCGAGGAGAGGGCAATTTCACCGAGCACCCCTTCGTTGGTTGGCACATTGCGCCAGCCGACAATCGACAGGGTTTCGCGTTGAAGTTCTTCTTCGACGATGCGGCGTGAGGCGGCAGCTTTTTCAGGATCCTGATTCAGGAACAGCATGCCGACAGCGTAGTTTTTGGCTAAACGCCAGCCGCGCTCTTGCGCAACGATGCGGAAGAAACGATCCGGTTTTTGTAGCAGCAAGCCACAACCATCGCCGGTTTTACCATCAGCGAGGATTGCACCACGGTGCTGCATACGGGCCAGTGCGTGTATAGCGGTACGCACTACCTTGTGGCTAGGTTCGCCTTCTATGTGGGCGATCAGGCCGAAACCACAGTTATCCTTCTCAAGGGATTTATCGTACAACATATCAGTGAACCTCCCCAGGCTCTTCGGGACTCCCCACTGAACCGTGGCGCACAGGCACAGAAAGAGCGCGGCGACGGGGTTTGCGTTTCATACGCGCACCTCGCATTCGCCCTCTTCATTTCCTTTTCGCACAGGTCAAACAAGTTTGAGGACTTGCTTCAGAGGGAATCTCAATTACTGCATAAATATGATAAGCAGGCTGCTTATCCAGAAAGCTTCCAGCGGATTTCCAACTTATCGGGAATTGATACACAGGTCAAATGGCAATCTTATTTATACAAAAATGTGCTAAAGGTGAGTTATTGCTTTGAATATAAACGAGATTTAATCAGTTTTGCAGCCGCAAAAGAGAGGGGGAAGGCGCGAGGGAGTGTGATCTGACTCACTATCTGAAAGCGGTATTATCCCTTTGCCGTGCTGAATGGCGGGTTTTTTGCAGGATAATAATCTGGTACGGGCGATCAAGTTGCATAATCGCACTGTTTTACTGCCAGAGGGCGATAAGTGAAAAAATCCCCGCGAACATAAGGAAAAGTAATTGCCAGGGTGATGAATGAAATTGCAGTAATAGTGAGTTTTTATTCAAAGGAATAATAGCCGTCCAGGGCGATTGATCCAGGTCATCGCCAACAGAGGCTAAAAATGGCAGGCTTGTCCCCTTTCTACGGGACGGTCTATCAGATTATGCAGTTACAGAAATTAGTCAACATGTTTGGTGGGGATCTTTCACGCCGCTACGGGCAAAAGGTTCATAAGCTCACGCTGCACGGCGGTTTTAGCTGCCCCAATCGCGATGGCACCATCGGGCGTGGCGGCTGCACTTTCTGTAATGTGGCCTCTTTTGCCGATGAGGCGCAGCAGCATAACTCTATCGCCGAGCAGCTTTCCCATCAGGCGAGTCTCGTTAACCGCGCAAAACAGTATCTGGCCTATTTCCAGGCCTACACCAGCACCTATGCAGAAGTGCAGGTGCTGCGCTCCATGTATCAGCAGGCCGTAAGCCAGGCGAATATCGTCGGGCTTTGTGTCGGTACGCGCCCGGACTGCGTACCTGAAGCTGTACTGGATTTACTGAGCGAATATAAAGATCTGGGCTACGAAATCTGGCTGGAGCTGGGATTGCAGACCGCGCATGACAAAACACTGCATCGGATCAATCGTGGTCATGATTTTGCCTGTTACCAGAAAACAACCCGACTGGCGCGGGAGCGCGGTTTAAAGGTCTGTTCGCATCTGATTGTCGGCCTGCCGGGAGAAGGGCAGCAGCACGGTCTGGAAACCCTGGAAAGAGTTGTAGAGACAGGCGTGGATGGCATTAAGCTCCACCCTCTGCATATTGTAACCGGAAGCACCATGGCGAAAGCCTGGGAAGCCGGGCGGTTAAATGGCATTGCGCTGGACGAGTACACCGTGACGGCAGGGGAGATGATCCGCCACACGCCGCCGGAGGTGATTTACCACCGCATCTCTGCCAGCGCACGCCGCCCAACGCTTCTCGCGCCGCTGTGGTGCGAGAACCGCTGGACGGGGATGGTCGAACTGGATCGTTATCTGAACCAGCACGGTGTGCAAGGCTCGGCGTTAGGTACGCCGTGGATCTCCCCGCTACCGACGTCGTCCACCCAGTAAGCTCCCCAGCATGCCGCGCACAATCTGATTCGTCACCTGCCGCGCGGCGCTTTTAGCCATCGTCTGCACCACGCCATCGCGTTTGCCGCCGCGTGGGCCGGTGCTGCCAAAGAGAATATCTTTCAGCCCGCCGAGAATGCCGTCGTCAACGGCAACGTCACTCCCTTTAGCCGCTGGAGCTTGCTGCTTCTCGGTACTCGTCTGGACCCCTTTTTGCAGCATCTCAAACGCGGACTCACGATCCACTTCATCCTCGTATTTGCCGTAAACCGGCGAGTGGTTGATCAGCGCGTTACGCTCGTCGTCCGTCACCGGCCCCATGCGAGAGAACGGCGCGATAACCATTGCGCGTTCGACAACGGACGGGCTGCCTTTGGCATCAAGGAATGAGATGAGCGCTTCCCCGGTGCCGAGCGCCTGAATCGCCTCTTCCGTATCAAACGCAGGGTTCGCGCGCATGGTTTGCGCCGCCGCTTTAACCGCTTTTTGATCTTTCGGAGTAAAAGCACGCAGCGCGTGCTGCACGCGATTCCCGAGCTGGCCCAGCACGTTATCGGGAATGTCGGATGGGTTCTGCGAGACAAAATAGACGCCCACACCTTTGGAACGGATCAGACGAATCACCTGTTCGATTTTATCCAGCAGAACCTGTGGGGCGTCGCTGAACAGCAGATGCGCTTCGTCAAAGAAGAACACAATCTTGGGTTTCTCCAGATCGCCCGCTTCCGGTAGCTGTTCATAGAGTTCTGAAAGCATCCACAGCAGGCTGGCGGCGTAGAGTTTCGGCATCTGATAGAGCTTTTCGGCGCTCAGGATGTTGATGATCCCTATGCCGTTACTGTCGGTACGCATCCAGTCTTTGATATCCAGCATGGGTTCGCCGAAGAAATGCTCTGCGCCCTGCTGCTCAAGGGTGAGTAATCCGCGCTGAATAGCGCCCACTGATGCGGGGCTGATATTTCCGTACTGGTTCTGGAAGGATTTGGCGTTATCGCCAATGTACTGGGTAATCGCGCGCAGATCTTTAAAATCAAGTAGCAGCAAGCCCTGATCGTCGGCAATGCGGAAAATGATATTCAACACGCCGGACTGGACGTCGTTAAGATTAAGAAGCCGTGCCAGCAGCAGCGGGCCGAGATCCGAGACGGTCGCGCGCACGGGATGGCCTTTCTCACCGAAAATATCCCACACCACCACAGGATTCGCCTGCGGCTGCCAGTCGGTCACGCCGATGTTTTTCAGCCGCTCAAGCAGTTTTTCTGACGCTGTCCCCTCCTGGGCGATGCCGGTTAAATCGCCTTTCACGTCAGCCATAAAGACCGGCACGCCAATACTGGAAAAAGACTCCGCCAGTTTTTGCAGAGTCACGGTTTTCCCCGTCCCGGTGGCGCCGGTAATCAGCCCGTGGCGGTTCGCCATTCCGGGCAACAGGAACAACTCTTTATCCAGCGTCCGGGCAATCAGCAGTGGTGTACTCATGGTGCGCTTCCTCTCTTTGTCCTGCGTCGAGTATAGGCAACCTGACGGCAATTTGACTCAGTAAATTCCTGACTTTGCGGCGCATTACCCAGCGCGGACTATGCTTTTGCATACGATTCACAAAAAGTTGGAAAGCTATGTCCAGATTCTTTTTTAATGACCGCAAACAGCTGGTCAATGACGCCATTGAAGGCATACTGATCTCCGCGCCACACGGCAATTTGGTCAAACTCGATATCGATCCGGCCATCCGCGTGGTCGCGCGCAGTGACTGGGATAAGAGCCGAGTGGCGGTGATTTCCGGTGGGGGTTCCGGCCACGAACCGGCGCACGCCGGATTTGTCGGCAAAGGGATGTTAACCGCTGCAGTGTGCGGGGATCTGTTTGCGTCCCCGAGCGTCGACGCGGTGCTGAATGCCATCGTGGCGGTGACGGGCGATCGTGGTTGCCTGCTGATCGTTAAAAATTACACCGGCGATCGCCTGAATTTCGGCCTCGCAGCGGAAAAGGCCAAACGCTACGGACTGAAAGTCGAGATGGTGATTGTGGCTGATGACATCGCGCTTCCGGACAACAAACAGCCGCGCGGCATTGCGGGTACCGCGCTGGTCCACAAAATTGCAGGTTTTGCGGCCGAAAAAGGGAAATCGCTGAGTGAGGTCCGGGATATTGCGCAACAGGCCTGCGAAAACCTGTGGAGCCTGGGTGTGGCGATGCAGACCTGCAATCTGCCGGGAAGCGATGACGAAGAGGGGCGTATTAAGCAAGGGCATGTCGAGCTGGGTCTGGGCATTCACGGCGAGCCGGGGGCGTCGGTGCTGGATACGCAAAACAGCAAAACCATTATCGACAAGCTGATCGCGCCGCTCAAAGAGAAGGCGGGTGACGGACGTTTTGCGGTGCTGATTAACAATCTCGGCGGCGTGTCTGCGCTGGAAATGGCGCTGCTGACGAAAGAGCTGGCGCATTCGGCGCTACAGGATCAGATCGCGTATCTCATCGGCCCCGCACCGCTGGTGAGCTCGCTGGACATGAAGGGCTTTTCTCTGTCGCTGCTCAGGCTAAACGAGACCTTTGAACGGGCGATTAATGAGCCTGTCGAGACCATCGGCTGGCAAAAACCAGTGGCGTTTGCGCCGCTGCGCACGTTGCCGCATACGGCTATACAGGATCGCGTGGACTATGCGCCTTCTGACAACGCGCAGGTGGCGGCTTTGGTTGCGGCGGCGACGCAAACGCTGGTCGATCTGGAGAATCGCTTGAATGCGCTGGATGCAAAAGTGGGTGACGGCGATACGGGTTCGACCTTTGCGCAAGGCGCGCGGGACATTGCGCAGTTATTGCAAGAGAAGCAGCTACCGCTGAACGACGTCCCGAAACTGCTGCTGTTGACGGGCGAGCGACTGGCAACGGTGATGGGCGGATCGAGCGGGGTGTTGATGTCGATCTTCTTTACTGCTGCCGGGCAAGTGCTTCACGACGGCAAACCGCTGGCGGATGCTCTCCTCAGTGGGCTTGCGCAAATGAAGCAGTACGGCGGAGCGGATCTCGGCGATCGCACGTTGATCGATGCGCTGCAACCGGCGCTGGAAGCGTTGCTGAAGAGCGACCTCCAGGCTGCTGCACAGGCGGCGAAGAAAGGGGCCGACGCGACGGCCAGTATGCAAAAAGCTGGCGCGGGGCGTTCGTCGTATGTGAATAAAGAGAATCTGGACGGGGTGACGGATCCAGGGGCGGTGGCTGTTGCGGAAGTTTTTGCGGCGCTCGCGCGATAGTGTGAAATGTGCCGGGTGGCGGTTGCCTTACCCGGCCAACGATTGAGTGTTATCGGCCCGGTAAGCAAAACGCTACCGGGCGATTAATGTCAGAAGTCCGCTTTCAACACCACACGATAACGGGCTTTACCGTCACGCACATGCTGGATGGCTTCGTTGATTTTCGACATCGGGTAGAGTTCGGTAGTTGGCGCTACTTTGGTGCGTCCCGCGAACTTCATCAGTTTGCGCAATTCAAACGGGGTACCGGTCGCAGATCCGGAAATGCTGCGGTCGCCGCCAATCAGGGTGAATGCCGGAACCGGAAGCGGCTTCAGCACCGCACCGACGGTGTGGAAATTCCCGCCGTATGCCAGTGCTTCAAAGTACGGCTGCCAGTCGAGATCGACATTGACGGTGTTGATGATCAGATCGAACTGACCGGCCAGCGCTTTCAGCAGTTCCGGATCGCGGCTGTTGACCACTTTATCAGCCCCCATCGCCAGCACTTCTTTCTCTTTCGCCGGATTGGAGCTAAAGGCAGTCACTTCGCAGCCCATCGCGTGCAGTAATTTGATGGCGATATGGCCTAAACCGCCGATCCCAATCACGCCGACGCGGCTGGTGGCAGTGACGTGATGCATCAGAAGTGGTTTGAAAACGGTGATACCGCCGCACAGTAGCGGGCCGGCGGATTCGATATCAATGCTGTCGGGCAACGGGATAACCCACTGCCAGTCGGCGCGAAGTTTGTCGGCGAAACCGCCTTTATTGAGGATGGTAGGAACTGCGCCTTCCAGACAGTTGATCTGGTTGCCGCTAATACAGGCATCGCAATGGCCGCAGCTACGAGCGGTCCAGCCAATGCCGACGCGCTGGCCGACTTTTAGCCCTTTGTCCTGCGCTGCTGTACCCAGTGCCACCACGCGGCCAATCACTTCGTGACCGGCAACCAGCGGATAGCTTGAGATGCCCCATTCGTTGTCGATCATAGACAGGTCTGAGTGGCAGATCCCGCAATAATCGACCTGGACTTCGACGTCTTCTGCTTTCAGCTCGCCCGCATCGTATTCGTACAGTTCAAGGTCTGCACCTGCCTGCGGCGCGGCATAGCTTTTTATCTTCGACATCGTCTTTCCCCCGTTTTGGTGTGAACTGAGAGTGTAGAGCATTCAGTTTACAGCTGCTTAACAGAAGAGGGCGGGAAGGAGATTTACAGAGTTTTCAGCATCCTGACTTCGCAATCGACATGCCCGGTACAGCCCAGCGGCGCATCGATATGTTCAAAACCCAGGTGTTCATATAAGCCGATGGCTTCTTTGAGGAAGGCGGTCGTTTCGAGGTAACAGCGTTTAAAACCTTGCGCGCGCGCGTGATCGAGAGCAAGGAGCGCCAGCTTTTTCGCCAGGCCTTGTCCGCGCACGTTCGACAGGAAATACATCTTTTGCAGCTCGCAGATATCTGGCTCGCTGCAGCTCAGTGGCGCAACACCGCCTCCACCGACGACTTTGCCGTTCTGTTCAATCACCCAGTAGGCATGGCCCGGCTGGCTGTAAAGCTGAAACAGTTCGTCCAGGTTGGGGTCGGCGACGGTATAGCCTTTATCGGCCGTCAGGCCGTACTCCGCCGACACTTCACGGATAACCGCAGCGATCCCGGCATTGTCTTGCTCAGTGATCCGGCGCATAGCCGCTGCGACGGGGGTAATCACGCTCATAGCATTACTCATGACAAAAATTGACACACAGTTGCAGTTAATAGCACCACAGAAAGGGGAGTGCAAGCGAGGATAATTCAGGGAGGATACCCCTTGCCTGCGATCAGGCAAGGGGTAGAGGTATTACAGCGCGGCGATAACTGCCTGCTGCTCGATCAGTTTCGCTTTTGCATCGGCGAAGGCGACCAGACGTTCACGCTCTTTCGCGATAACCGCTTCAGGGGCGCGTGCGACAAAGCCTTCGTTAGCCAGCTTGCTCTCGATTTTTCCGATTTCCAGTTCGACTTTGGCCACTTCTTTTGCCAGACGAGCCAGTTCGGTCTCTTTATCGATCAGACCCGCCATTGGGATCAGCAGTTCGGCGCCTTCGATGATTTTAGTCACGGAGACCGGACCTTTGTCATCGGCTGGCAGCACGGTGATGCTTTCCAGACGCGCCATGTTTTGCAGGAAGCTACTGTTCTCGGTCACACGACGAATCGCCGTCTCGCTGCAACCGCGCAGCAGCAGTTCCAGTGGTTTGCCTGGAGATATATTCATCTCTGCGCGAATGTTACGGATTGCCACAATCGCCAGTTTCAGCCATTCGGTATCGGAAGCGGCTGCTTCATCCACCTGCGCGGCGTCGAACTCCGGGAACGGCTGCAGCATGATGGTGTCGGCAGTGATGCCTTTGATGACTTTCACACGCTGCCAGATGGTCTCGGTGATGAACGGGATGATTGGGTGCGCGAGGCGCAGCAAACCTTCCAGAACGGTAATCAGCGAATTACGCGTGCCGCGCAGCTCCGCTTCATTGCCACCATTCATTACTGGCTTGGTTAGCTCCAGATACCAGTCGCAGAACTGATTCCAGGTGAACTCATACAGAATGCCTGCTGCGATATCAAAGCGATAGGTATCCAGCGCTTCACGGTACGCTTTGATGGTCTGGTTGAATTCCGCCAGAATCCAACGATCCGCCAGAGACAGGGTCATTTCGCCGCCGTTAAAGCCGCAATCCTGATCTTCGGTGTTCATCAGCACGAAGCGGCTGGCGTTCCACAGCTTGTTACAGAAGTTGCGGTAACCTTCCAGACGTTTCATGTCCCAGTTGATATCGCGACCGGTAGAGGCCAGCGCTGCCAGAGTGAAACGCAGGGCGTCGGTGCCGTGCGGCTCGATGCCGTCCGGGAATTGCTTCTCGGTGCGCTTGCGAATTTTCTCTGCCAGCTGCGGCTGCATCATGTTGCCGGTACGTTTCTCCAGCAGATCTGCCAGCGAAATCCCGTCAACCATATCCAGTGGGTCAATAACGTTACCCTTGGATTTGGACATCTTCTGGCCTTCGTCGTCACGAATCAGACCGGTCATGTAGACGGTATGGAACGGAACCTGCGGCTTGCCGTTTTCATCTTTGATGAAGTGCATGGTCATCATGATCATGCGGGCAATCCAGAAGAAGATGATGTCGAAGCCGGAGACCATCACGCTGGTCGGATGGAACTGACGCAGGGCGTCGGTGTTTTCCGGCCAGCCGAGAGTGGAGAAGGTCCACAGGGCGGAGGAGAACCACGTGTCCAGAACGTCTTCGTCCTGGCGCAGGGCCACGTCAGCGCCCAGATTGTTTTCCTGACGCACTTCTTCTTCGGTGCGGCCAACAAACACATTGCCGTCGTTATCATACCAGGCCGGGATACGGTGACCCCACCACAGTTGACGAGAGATACACCAGTCCTGAATATCGCGCATCCAGGAGAAGTACATGTTTTCATACTGTTTTGGTACAAACTGGATATCACCGTTCTCAACCGCTTCGACAGCCGGTTTCGCCAGGATATCGGCACGCACGTACCACTGGTCGGTCAGCATCGGCTCGATGACCACGCCACCGCGGTCGCCGTAAGGAACGGTCAGATCGTGAGGTTTGATCTCTTCCAGCAGGCCGAGCGCGTCAATGGCCGCAACCACCGCTTTACGCGCAGCAAAACGTTCCAGTTTCTGGAATTCAGCCGGGATTTCAGAGGAGTAAACGTCAGACTCTTCGCCTTTGGTGTCATACACTTCCGCGCTTTCACGGATATCGCCGTCAAAGGTCAGAATGTTAATCATCGGCAGGGCGTGACGACGGCCAACTTCATAGTCATTGAAATCGTGTGCCGGGGTGATTTTCACACAGCCGGTGCCTTTTTCCATATCGGCGTGCTCGTCGCCAAGAATTGGAATACGGCGGTTCACCAGCGGCAGAACCACAAATTTACCGATCAGATCTTTGTAGCGCGGATCTTCCGGGTTAACGGCCACGCCAGTATCGCCCAGCAGGGTTTCTGGACGCGTCGTCGCAACCACCAGGTAATCTTTACCGTCTGCGGTTTTTGCGCCATCGGCCAGCGGATAGCGGATGTGCCACATGGAGCCTTTAGACTCGCGGTTTTCCACTTCCAGATCGGAGATCGCAGTGCGCAGTTTCGGGTCCCAGTTCACCAGGCGTTTGCCACGGTAAATCAGGTCCTCTTTGTACAGACGGACGAAAACTTCTTTCACGGCGTTGGAAAGGCCTTCATCCATGGTGAAGCGCTCGCGCTCCCAGTCCACGGAGTTGCCGAGACGACGCATCTGACGGGTAATGGTGCCGCCAGATTCGGCTTTCCACTGCCAGATTTTGTCGATGAACGCGTCGCGACCGTAGTCATGGCGGGTTTTACCTTCTTCAGCGGCAATCTTACGCTCAACCACCATTTGGGTCGCAATGCCCGCGTGGTCAGTCCCGGCCTGCCACAGGGTGTTTTTGCCCTGCATGCGCTGGTAACGGATCATGGTATCCATGATGGTTTGCTGGAAGGCATGACCCATATGCAAACTGCCGGTGACGTTCGGCGGCGGGATCATGATGCAGAAGGACTCTTTGCTTTCATCGCCGTTAGGCTTGAAATAGCCCTGCTCTTCCCAGTGCTCGTAAAGCGGCTGTTCGATATCTCGTGGGTTGTATGTCTTTTCCATTATTTCCAGGTTGCCGTATTCAGGTTAAAACCGGCCAGGCGGTACGCTTTGTAGCGTTCGCGCGCCAGTTGTTTCAGAGAATCTTCGTGAGGGACAAAGTCTACCACTTCTGTGAAAGCGGTGGCAAAATCTGCAAAGCCGATACGCAGGCTGATCAGAATATCGCGCGCGCTGCTGTTACGCTTTTGTGGCCAGGCAATCTCCACCGGTGCGCCACCGCGCGGCCCTTCTCCCGACAAATTATGCGGAACAAAACCTTCGGGTGGCCTTGCCCACAACGCTTCGTCAAGACGAATCGCCTGCGCTTCATCTTCACAGGCAATCAGGACGCGTTTACCGCTGCGCCAACGTTCTGCGGCAATTTCACACACCAGCTGCTCAACGGCGCTTAAGCCATCGACGGTGTTATCGTTGTCCAGAAGGTAGAACGTCGCATTCTTCATAATATGGGGCTTCTTTGGGTGGATTTAAACGCAAAGCCGGGGGTTACCCGGCCAGCGTACACCTTGTAGGTCCGGCAAGCCTGACGCCGCCGGACAACTGCGTGCAACTACTCTTCGCCGTTAAAACCGGCGCGGTTGAGCAGGAACTGCGACAGCAGGGCAACTGGACGACCGGTAGCGCCTTTGGCTTTACCGGAGCGCCATGCGGTACCCGCGATATCCAGGTGAGCCCAGTTGTACTTGCGGGTAAAGCGTGCCAGGAAGCAACCTGCGGTAATCGCTCCGCCAGGACGGCCGCCAATGTTGGCCATATCTGCGAAGTTAGACTCTAACTGCTCCTGATACTCATCACCCAACGGCAGACGCCATGCGCGGTCGCCCGCTTGCTCGGACGCGCCGATCAGCTCGTGGGCCAGCGGATTGTGGTTCGACATCAGGCCGGTGATGTGATGGCCGAGGGCAATCACACAGGCGCCGGTCAGCGTCGCCACGTCGATGACCGCTTCAGGCTCAAAGCGCTCCACGTAGGTCAGCACGTCGCACAGCACCAGACGGCCTTCGGCGTCGGTGTTCAGCACTTCAACGGTCTGGCCGGACATGGTGGTCAGAACATCGCCTGGACGATACGCGCGACCACCAGGCATGTTTTCACAGCCCGCCAGTACGCCGATGACGTTAATCGGCAACTGCAGTTCGGCAACCATACGCATCACGCCGTAAACCGCCGCTGCACCGCACATATCGTACTTCATCTCATCCATGCCTTCGGCAGGCTTGATGGAGATACCGCCGGAGTCAAAGGTGAGGCCTTTACCAACCAGCACGATAGGGCGCGCGTCTTCGGACGGATTGCCTTTGTACTCGATGACCGACATCAGCGATTCGTTTTGCGAACCGTTTCCGACCGCAAGGTACGAATGCATTCCCAGCTCTTTCATCTGCTGTTCGCCGATGACGCGGGTGACGACATTTTTGCTATAGGAATCAGCCAACTGACGCGCCTGCGAGGCCAGGTAACCGGCGTTGCAGATGTTTGGCGGCATGTTGCCGAGATCTTTTGCCGCTTTGATACCGGCGGCAATCGCCAGACCGTGCTGAATGGCGCGCTCGCCGCTGGTCAGCTCGCGACGGGTTGGGACGTTAAAGACCATTTTACGCAGCGGACGACGCGGTTCGCTTTTGTTGGTCTTCAACTGATCAAAACTGTAGAGGCTTTCTTTCGCGGTCTCAACGGCCTGACGCACTTTCCAGTAGGTGTTGCGACCTTTCACGTGCAGTTCGGTCAGGAAGCAGACGGCTTCCATTGAGCCGGTATCATTCAGGGTATTGATAGTTTTCTGAATGACCTGCTTGTACTGGCGTTCATCAAGCTCGCGCTCTTTACCGCAACCAATCAGCAGAATGCGCTCGGACAGCACGTTGGGAACATGGTGCAGTAACAGCGTCTGCCCAGGTTTGCCTTCGAGTTCGCCACGGCGCAGCAGGGCGCTGATATAGCCGTCACTGATTTTATCGAGTTGTTCGGCGATCGGGGAGAGTCGGCGTGGTTCAAAGACGCCCACAACGATGCAGGCACTCCGCTGTTTCTCCGGGCTACCGCTTTTTACACTGAACTCCATGCACTACGCTCCTGAATCTTAAAGACAACGACGGCTGCTACGGATAGAATTGAAACCTTTCGTAACTCATGTCCGCTGTTGTGGTGACTTCGTGTTAATCTTACGTTACTACGGTTTCGACACGTCAAAAAATATCCTGAAGCGCGACACCGCCGGGTTTTTTAATCTTAGCGATGTTTTCGACGACTCAAGAGAATAAATGACGTTTAAGCCATGAAACAAGCAATTTTCCAGCAAAGAGACGGGTTTTTACGGGCGTATTTAAAGTGATAATCATAAGATATCTGGTGCGGGAGACGCTCAAAAGCCAGCTGGCGATCCTTTTCATCTTACTTCTGATCTTTTTCTGTCAGAAGTTAGTCAGGATCCTCGGCGCGGCGGTAGACGGCGAAATCCCAACAAATCTGGTGCTTTCTCTGCTCGGATTAGGCGTGCCCGAAATGGCGCAGCTTATTCTGCCGCTAAGCCTTTTCCTCGGCCTGCTCATGACGCTGGGAAAACTCTATACCGAAAGTGAAATCACCGTCATGCACGCCTGCGGCCTAAGCAAAGCCGTACTGGTGAAAGCCGCGATGGTGCTGGCACTGTTCACTGGTATCGTGGCGGCGGTAAACGTGATGTGGGCCGGCCCCTGGTCTTCCCGACATCAGGATGAAGTGCTGGCCGAAGCCAAAGCCAACCCTGGCATGGCGGCGCTCGCGCAGGGCCAGTTCCAGCAGGCCACAGACGGCAGCTCCGTCCTCTTTATTGAAAGCGTTGACGGCAGTCGATTCAACGACGTGTTCCTCGCCCAAATCCGTACCAAAGGTAACGCCCGCCCTTCCGTGGTGGTCGCGGATTCCGGTCAGCTCTCGCAGCGTAAAGACGGCTCTCAGGTGGTGACGCTGAACAAAGGCACCCGCTTTGAAGGCACCGCGCTGCTGCGCGACTTCCGTATTACCGATTTCCAGAACTATCAGGCGATTGTCGGCCATCAGAACGTGGCGCTCGATCCAACGGATACCGAGCAGATGGACATGCGTACCCTGATAAACACCGATACCAATCGCGCGAGAGCGGAACTGCACTGGCGTCTGACGCTGGTATTCACCGTGTTTATGATGGCGTTGATGGTTGTGCCGCTGAGCGTGGTTAACCCGCGTCAGGGCCGTGTGCTCTCGATGCTGCCAGCGATGCTGCTGTATCTGGTGTTCTTCCTGCTGCAAACGTCTATTAAGTCGAATGGCGGCAAGGGCAAGATCGACCCGATGATCTGGATGTGGGTGGTCAATGGCCTGTACCTGCTGCTGGCAGTGGTATTAAACCTGTGGGATAGCGTGCCGATGCGCCGCATACGTGCCCGCTTTGTACGTAAAGGAGCGGTGTGATGCAGGCTTTCCGCGTTCTTGACCGCTATATCGGTAAAACCATTTTCACCACCATCATGATGACGTTGTTCATGCTGGTGTCGCTCTCAGGCATCATCAAGTTTGTCGACCAGCTGAAAAAAGCCGGGCAGGGGAGTTACGACGCACTGGGCGCCGGGATGTATACCATTCTCAGCGTGCCAAAAGATGTGCAAATCTTCTTCCCGATGGCCGCGCTGTTAGGCGCGTTGCTGGGGCTGGGGATGCTGGCCCAGCGCAGTGAGCTGGTGGTGATGCAGGCTTCGGGCTTCACCCGTATGCAGGTGGCGCTGTCGGTAATGAAAACCGCTATTCCACTGGTCCTGCTGACGATGGCGATCGGTGAATGGGTCGCTCCTCAGGGCGAGCAGATGGCGCGTAACTATCGTGCGCAGGCCATGTACGGCGGCTCTTTGCTCTCAACTCAACAAGGCCTGTGGGCGAAAGACGGTAACAACTTCGTCTATATCGAACGCGTAAAGGGTGATGATGAGCTGGGCGGTGTGAGTATTTACGCCTTCAACGATCATCGCCGTTTACAGTCCGTGCGTTACGCAACCACGGCGAAATTCGATCCGGCGCAGAAGCTCTGGCGCCTGTCGCAGGTGGATGAATCGAACCTGCAAGATCCGAAACAAATCACCGGTGCTCAGACCGTTTCGGGCACCTGGAAGACCAACCTGACGCCTGACAAACTGGGCGTGGTGGCGCTGGACCCAGATGCGCTCTCTATCAGCGGCCTGCACAATTATGTGAAGTACCTGAAGTCGAGCGGCCAGGATGCCGGGCGTTATCAGCTCAACATGTGGAGCAAAATCTTCCAGCCGATGTCCGTGGCGGTAATGATGCTGATGGCGCTGTCGTTCATCTTCGGGCCGCTGCGTAGCGTGCCGATGGGCGTGCGTGTGGTCACCGGTATCAGCTTTGGCTTTGTTTTCTACGTGCTGGACCAGATCTTTGGCCCGCTGACGCTGGTCTACGGTATTCCACCGCTGATCGGTGCGCTGCTGCCGAGCGCGTCGTTCTTCCTGATCAGCCTCTGGCTGCTTCTCAGACGCTCCTAATCGCACCTCTTCCTCACTCCCTAATCGCCGGGAGTGAGGCTAATCTCCTGATTCACGCCGCACTTTTTCACACAACCTTCAACGCCTTGCCCGGAATTTGAGTATTATTGAGCGATGAAGTCGTGAAGGGATCCCCTATGAAGCAAATTCGTATGCTTGCGCAGTACTACGTCGACCTGATGATGAAGCTCGGCCTGGTGCGTTTCTCATTGCTGTTGGCCCTGGCGCTGGTGGTGCTGGCGATTGTCGTGCAGATGGCGGTAACCATGGTGCTGCACGGCCAGGTCGAAAGTATCGACGTTATCCGCTCGATCTTCTTCGGCCTGCTGATCACTCCGTGGGCGGTCTATTTTCTCTCGGTGGTGGTGGAACAGCTGGAAGAGTCGCGCCAGCGGCTCTCCCGTCTGGTGCAGAAACTGGAGGAGATGCGCGAGCGTGACCTCAAGCTTAACGTCCAGCTGAAAGACAACATTGCGCAGCTGAATCAGGAGATTTCGGATCGTGAGAAAGCGGAAGCCGAGCGTCAGGCGACCCTTGAGCAGCTGAAGGTTGAGATGAAAGAGCGTGAAGTCACGCAGATTCAGCTGGAGCAGCAATCCTCCTTCCTGCGCTCGTTCCTCGACGCTTCACCGGATCTGGTCTTCTACCGCAACGAAGATAAAGAGTTCTCCGGCTGTAACCGGGCGATGGAGCTGCTGACGGGAAAAAGTGAGAAACAGCTGATTCACCTTAAACCGCAGGATGTCTACTCGGAAGAGGCGGCGGCCAAGGTTATCGAAACCGACGAGAAGGTGTTCCGCCATAATGTCTCTCTCACCTACGAACAGTGGCTGGATTATCCCGACGGGCGCAAAGCCTGCTTTGAAATCCGCAAAGTCCCTTATTACGACCGCGTGGGCAAACGCCACGGCCTGATGGGCTTTGGCCGCGATATTACCGAGCGTAAGCGTTATCAGGACGCGCTGGAGCGTGCCAGCCGCGACAAGACCACCTTCATCTCGACCATCAGCCACGAGCTGCGTACGCCGCTGAACGGCATCGTGGGGCTTAGCCGTATTCTGCTGGACACGGAACTGACCGGCGAACAGGAAAAATACCTCAAAACTATCCACGTTTCCGCCGTGACCCTCGGTAATATCTTCAACGATATTATTGATATGGATAAGATGGAACGCCGAAAAGTCCAGCTGGATAATCAGCCTGTCGACTTCACCGGATTCCTGGCGGATCTGGAGAATCTCTCCGGTCTGCAGGCGCAGCAGAAAGGGCTGCGCTTTGTGCTGGAGCCTTCGCTGCCGCTGCCGCATAAAGTGGTGACGGACGGTACGCGTCTGCGCCAGATCTTGTGGAACCTCATCAGCAACGCCGTCAAGTTCACCCAGAAAGGGGAAGTGGTGGTGCGTATTCGCTTCGATGCAGGCGATATGCTGCACTTCGAAGTGGAGGACTCCGGCATCGGCATTCCGCAGGAAGAGCAGGACAAAATCTTCGCCATGTATTATCAGGTGAAAGACAGCCACGGCGGGAAACCGGCAACGGGCACCGGGATTGGCCTGGCCGTTTCGCGCCGTCTGGCGAAGAGCATGGGCGGAGATATTACCGTCTCCAGCCAGCAGGGGAAAGGCTCTGTCTTTACACTGACGGTACATGCGCCTGCGGTTGCAGAAGAGGTGGAAGATACCTTCGAGAACGATGAACTGCCGCTGCCAGCCCTTCATGTTCTGCTGGTGGAAGATATTGAGCTGAACGTGATTGTTGCCCGTTCTGTGCTCGAAAAACTGGGTAACAGCGTCGATGTGGCGATGACCGGGACTGCCGCGCTGGAGATGTTTACACCGGGTGAGTATGACCTCGTGCTGCTGGATATTCAGCTCCCGGATATGACCGGGCTGGACATCTCCCGCGAGCTGACGCGTCGTTATACACGCGATGAATTACCGCCGCTGGTGGCCCTGACCGCTAACGTTCTGAAGGACAAAAAAGAGTACCTCGATGCCGGTATGGACGATGTGCTCAGCAAACCGCTGGCGGTGCCAGCCCTGACCGCTATGATCAAAAAATTCTGGGATACCTGTGATGAAGAGGAGAGCACGATGACGCCTGTAGAGAGCGAAAAAGCACAATCACTTCTGGATATCGCCATGCTGGAGCAGTACATCGATCTGGTCGGGCCGAAACTGATCACCGATGGGGTGGCAGTGTTCGAGAAAATGATGCCGGGCTATTTAAGCGTGCTGGAGTCCAATCTGACGGCGCGCGACCAGAAAGGTATCGTCGAAGAGGGGCACAAAATTAAAGGCGCTGCCGGATCGGTCGGGTTACGCCATTTGCAGCAGTTGGGTCAGCAGATCCAGTCTCCGGATTTACCGGCGTGGTGGGATAACGTGGGTGAATGGGTTGAGGAGATGAAACAAGAGTGGCAGAACGATGTGGATGTGTTGAAAGCGTGGGTGGAAAATACCAAAAAATGACCCCGGCTAAACCGGGGTGCGCGAATACTGCGCCAACACCAGGGAAATCTTGGCAGCGCCTGTTTTTTTAGTATTGTGACTGCATGGACGCTGCCCGAAAATTTAGGCCGCACGCAGTTAAGATAGCAAATCTTAAATGATTTGTTACAGGAATCAGTGAAATGTGTGAAGCATAGCGTTTTAATCAGAATTTTTAATGTGCTTCAGATAGTTGGAGAGAAGGGACGGCGAAATGAAAAAGGTAGGTGTTGTACTGAGCGGCTGCGGCGTTTACGACGGCGCAGAGATTCACGAGTCAGTTCTGACGCTGCTCGCACTGGCGAAACAGGGTGCAGAAGCGATCTGTTTTGCGCCAGATAAAAGCCAGACGGATGTTATCAATCATTTATCTGGTGAATTAATGCCGGAAACCCGCAATGTGCTGATTGAAGCGGCGTCGCATTGCCCGTGGCAATATCCAGCCGCTGGCACAGGCCAATGCCGAGGAGCTGGATGCC
>NZ_SDDX01000029.1 GCF_004115925.1 Lelliottia nimipressuralis | reverse complement strand
TGGTGGGTCGTGCAGGATTCGAACCTGCGACCAATTGATTAAAAGTCAACTGCTCTACCAACTGAGCTAACGACCCATTCGGGTGTTGCCTGAATTTTGTAGTATTGGTGGGTCGTGCAGGATTCGAACCTGCGACCAATTGATTAAAAGTCAACTGCTCTACCAACTGAGCTAACGACCCGATGGTGGGTGATGACGGGCTCGAACCGCCGACCCCCTCCGTGTAAAGGAGGTGCTCTACCAACTGAGCTAATCACCCAACGCCGTACTACAGGGCACTACAGGAAAATCTTAAGTGGTGGGTCGTGCAGGATTCGAACCTGCGACCAATTGATTAAAAGTCAACTGCTCTACCAACTGAGCTAACGACCCACTTTTTTCGCGGCTTTCGGGCTGTTCGATATCCCTTGGCAACGGCGGCATATATTACTGATTTAAGAATTCAGCGCAACAAAAATTTCGACGAAGATCACTTAACTGCTTACGAATCAGGCGGCACGACCAGAAATAACGCGATTTCTGGTCATGCGACACTCAACCCATCGATCCAAGACGTTTTTGTGCTTGTTTCGCACCTTCGGTGCCTGGGTACTTCGCGACCACCTGCTGATAAACGGCCTTCGCTTTCGCGCTATCGCCTTTATCCTGCATGATGACGCCGACCTTAAACATGGCATCAGGGGCTTTAGGCGATTTTGGGTAATTTTTTACCACAGAGGCAAAATAAAACGCCGCATCATCCTTTTTACCCTTGTTGTAGTTCAACTGACCAAGCCAATAATTCGCATTTGGCTGATAAGTTGAGTCAGGGTACTTTTTCACGAAGTTCTGAAACGCCGCAATGGCATCGTCCTGACGCGATTTATCCTGCACCAGGGCAATAGCTGCGTTGTAGTCACTATTAGCGTCACCGCTCTGTACAGGCGCGCCTGTCGAAGCTGACGCATCTGCTGCCGGTGCCGGAGTGGCTGTCGCCGCCCCGCTCTGATCGCCTGCCGCGGGTTGCGCTGCAGCGCCGCCGTTACTCATGCCGTCGATCTGCAACAGAATCTGCTTCTGACGCTCGACAACCTGATTCAACTGGTACTGACTTTCCTGGATCTGACCACGGAGAGAATCAATATCGTTTTGGTTATCAGAGAGCTGCTGCTGGAGTTGGGTTAAAAGCTGACTGTGAGCGTTAGAAATACGCTCGAGTTGAGTGACACGGTCTTCGACCGAGCCGGAGCCGACACTACTGATTGGTGCCTGAGCAAAAGCGGCCCAGGGGGCCGCTATTCCAACCAGTAACGACAGACTCAAGAGTTGATGTCTGAAGTTACTGCTCATGCAATTCTCTTAGTAAACCAGTACGGCACGACGGTTTTTGGAGTAAGCCGCTTCGTCATGACCCAGTACTGCAGGTTTTTCTTTACCGTAAGAAACGATGGAGATCTGGTCAGCAGAAACGCCTTTACCCTGCAGGTACATCTTAACGGCGTTCGCACGACGCTCACCCAGGGAGATGTTGTACTCAGGAGTACCACGTTCGTCAGCATGACCTTCTACGGTGACTTTGTAAGATGGGTTGCTACGCAGGAAGTTTGCGTGCGCATCCAGCATCGCAGCGAAGTCAGAACGGATGTCATACTTGTCCAGATCGAAGTAAACAATGTTGTTCTGCTGCAGCTGCTGCATCTGAAGACGCGCTTGCTCTTCAGAAGACATATTGCCGTTACCGTTAGCGTCCATACCAGTGCCGGCACCCATCATGCCTTCGCCGCTCTGGTCGTTGCTTGCATTCTTGTTGGAAGAACACGCCGCGATTGCCATTACAGGCAGAGCGATCATCAGCCCCTTCAGCACTTTGTTCAGTTGCATTTCTATGATTCCTTTAGTAATCAATTAATTATTATTTACAGATACGGCGACCAGGCAGGTGATTTTACCTGTCCATCAGTTGCCGGAATACGCGCTTTGAAACGCCCATCTGTAGAAACCAGATTCAGCACAGATCCCATCCCCTGAGAAGAGCTGTAGATTACCATCGTGCCGTTAGGTGCCAGACTCGGCGTTTCATCCAGGAACGTTGACGACAGAACTTGCACGCCACCCGTTACCAGATCTTGTTTGGCAATGTGCTGCTGGCCACCAGCAGAGCTAACCATTACCATAAATTTACCGTCACTGCTTACATCAGAATCCTGGTTCTGTGAACCTTCCCAGGTGATGCGCTGCGGTGCACCGCCATTTACATTGACTTTGTATACCTGAGGACGACCGGCCTGGTCAGACGTAAACGCCAGGTTCTGGCTGTCCGGGAACCAGGTTGGTTCAGTGTTGTTGCTGCGACCATCCGTGACCTGACGAATCTGGCCGGAGCCGATATCCATCACGTAAAGGTTCAGGCTGCCTGTTTTAGACAGAGCAAATGCCAGCTTAGTCCCATCAGGTGAGAACGCTGGCGCACCGTTGTGACGCGGGAACGAAGCAACCTGACGCACAGCGCCGTTGGACAGAGTCTGAATCACCAGCGCAGAGCGACCGCTTTCGAAGGTCACGTAAGCGAGTTTAGAACCGTCCGGAGACCAGGCCGGAGACATCAGCGGCTGTGGTGAACGGTGCACGGTGAACTGGTTGTAGCCGTCGTAGTCAGAGACGCGCAGTTCATACGGGAACTGGCCGCCGTTGGTCTGAACCACATAGGCGATACGGGTACGGAAGGCACCTTTAATACCGGTCAGCTTCTCGAACACTTCATCACTCGCAGTGTGACCCGCGTAGCGAAGCCACTGCTTGTTCACTTTATACGAGTTCTGCGCCAGAACAGTACCTGGAGCGCCGCCAGTATCAACCAGCTGGTAAGCTACTGTGTAGCCACCGTCCGGATTTGGAGTCACTTGACCCACTACCACGGCATCAATACCGAGCGCAGACCAGGCTGCCGGTTGAACTTCCTGAGCGGTACCCGGCTGCTGTGGCAGGCGAGAACGATCTAAGGGATTGAATTTGCCGCTGTTACGCAAGTCAGCCGCCACAATGCCGCCAACGTCTTCAGGGGCAGCGCCAGGGCCGGCCCACTGGAACGGAACAACGCCAATTGGACGCGCAGAGTCCACCCCTTGGGTGATCTCGATGCGTACCTCTGCGTGCAGCACGGCTGCCCACAGCATAAAGAAACTTACTGCTACACGTAATGCCTGCTTCATTATATCTCCCTTATCTGGGTAACGTTACCCACGATAATTTAGCAGAATGTTAACAAACTCAAATAGACAAAACTACCCGTCCCCAGCATCAAACCTTAGCCTGTATTTCCCACTTTGAGCGGGAAAACATCACAGTTTGAAGTCCAGTTTGGCATCTTTTACCTTCTCATAAACAGCCTGTGAAGGCGGTTTAGGAATTTTGGCCGTTTTGGCAGCCGTCAAAGCAGCCTGACATAACGCTGGATCGCCCCCTTCCTGGGTTACGTCCAGTAGCAGTCCATCTGGCGCAAGCTTGATATGCAAGACGCAAGATTTACCGGCGTACAGATCAGCGCCGTATAAACGGCTCTGAATAGCAGTACGGATTTGCGAGGCGTAAGCACTGATGTCCGCACCCGATGCACCACCATTCGCCCCACTCGTTCCGCTATCTTTAGCTGGCTGGCCGTTTCCTTTCGCCCCACCGCCCGATTTCGGCGCATTCTTACCTGAACTCAGGTCACCGAAAAGGTCGTCAACATCAGATGCCGACGCTTTCTCTGCTGCCGCTTTTTTGGCTGCGGCGGCTTTGGCGGCTGCTGCTTTATCGGCAGCGGCTTTCTTATCTGCAGCAGCTTTTTCAGCGGCAGCGGCTTTTTTGTCGGCCGCAGCCTTCTCAGCAGCGGCGGCTTTTTCAGCAGCGGCCTTCTCTGCTGCAGCCGCTTTTTTCGCAGCATCAGCAGCGGCTTTCTTTTCCGCTTCCTGGGCAGCTTTTTTCGCGGCTTCCGCTTCTGCTTTCTTCTGTGCGTCGGCAGCAGCTTTCTTGGCGGCTTCTGCTTCCGCTTTTTTCTGTGCGTCGGCGGCAGCTTTCTTCGCGGCTTCCGCTTCTGCGACTTTTTGAGCATCAGCAGCGGCTTTCTTCGCTGCGTCAGCAGCTTGTTTTGCCTGAGCGTCCGCTTTTGCTTTGGCATCCGCAGCGGATTTGGCTGCCGCTTCTTCTGCCTGCTTTTGCTGCTCTTGTGCTTTCTGAGCTGCAGCTTCAGCCTGCTTCTGCTGTTCTGCCTGCTCCTTCGCCGCTTCTTGCGCCTGCAAACGTTCTTTCTCGAGCTGCTTCAGACGCTCCTGCTCCGCGGCCTGCTTTTCACGCAGCTCCTCGGCCTGCTGTTGCGCCTGTTTATCACGCTGCTCTTCTGCCCTTTTTGCACTCGCCTGCTGCTGCTGCTGACGATTATAGTTTTGCACTACCGCGCCTGGGTCCACCATGACGGCGTCGATGGAAGAGCCTCCACCGCCGCCGGCTGACGCGTCAATATGCTCATCGAACGAACTCCAGATCAGCGCTGCAAAGAGAATCACATGCAGCACCGCGGAGATAATAATCGCTCGCTTAAGCTTGTCGTTTTGTTCGGTTGCCTTTGACACTATCGGTTCCCAAAAACTGTGCAGAGGATTAAATCGGTTGCGTCATCAAGCCTACCGACTTAACACCCGCGCTATGTAGCAAGTTCAGCGCTTTAATTATTTCATCGTAAGGCACATCTTTGGCGCCACCGATTAAGAAGACCGTTTTCGGATTCGACGTCAGGCGACGCTGCGCTTCAGCAATAACCTGCTCAGGCGGCAGCTGATCCATGCGATCTTTCTCTACCACAACGCTATATTGCCCCACGCCGGAAACCTCAATGATAACCGGTGGTTCATCATTGCTGCTTACCGCCTGTGATTCTGTCGCATCCGGCAGATCAACTTCCACGCTCTGGGTGATGATTGGCGCTGTCGCCATAAAGATCAGCAACAGCACCAACAATACGTCCAGCAACGGTACAATATTGATTTCGGACTTAAGTTCGCGACGATTTCGTCCACGCGCTCTGGCCATGGTTTACCCCTTGTTACTCTCGGTGCTGGTAAACGCCTGACGGTGCAGAATCGCAGTGAACTCTTCCATGAAGTTGTCGTAGTTCAGTTCCAGTTTGTTCACTCGCTGGTTCAGTCGGTTATACGCCATAACTGCCGGAATTGCGGCGAACAGACCGATTGCGGTCGCGATCAGTGCTTCTGCGATGCCCGGTGCAACCATTTGCAGCGTAGCCTGTTTAACCGCACCCAGTGCGATGAAGGCATGCATGATCCCCCACACGGTACCAAACAGACCGATATACGGGCTGATGGAACCCACCGTGCCAAGGAACGGGATGTGTGTTTCAAGTGATTCCAGCTCACGGTTCATCGAGATGCGCATGGCACGCGATGCCCCTTCAACGACCGCTTCAGGCGCATGATTATTTGCGCGATGCAGGCGAGCGAACTCTTTGAAACCGCTATAGAAAATTTGTTCGGAGCCTGAAAGGTTATCACGACGCCCCTGGCTTTCCTGATACAAACGAGAAAGCTCAATACCAGACCAGAATTTATCTTCAAAGGCTTCGGCTTCACGGCCAGCAGCGTTAAGAATACGGGTTCTCTGGATAATGATTGCCCAGGATGCGATTGAAAAACCAATCAAAATCAACATGATAAGTTTAACCAGAAGGCTAGCCTTCAGGAACAAATCAAGGATATTCATGTCAGTCACTGCTTAAACTCCGCGACAATAGACTTAGGAAGCGCACGAGGCTTCATGATGAGTGGATCAACACAAACAATCAGGACTTCTGCTTCGTTCAGTACTGTGTTCTCTGCGTTGACGATCCGCTGCGTGAAAACCAGTGAGGTCCCGCGCATTGATGTTATTTCCGTTTGGACTTCGAGCATATCGTCGAGTCTGGCGGGTGCAAAATACTCCAGCGTCATCTTGCGTACCACGAAGGCAACTCGCTCAGCCAACAAAACCTGCTGACTGAAGTGATGATGGCGCAGCATCTCAGTGCGTGCCCGTTCATAAAAAGCAACGTAGCTGGCGTGGTAGACCACACCCCCGGCATCGGTATCTTCGTAGTAGACCCTAACCGGCCATCGAAACAGCGTTGTATTCACTTTACATCCTGGTAATGCAACAAAAGTTAGAGCTTTTAAACTTCGCTACTATACGCGCGGGAATGATGGTTTGGAATGGGGGAAAGTAAACGGAGAGTAAATTTTTATGGGCTCGAGTAAGCCCATAAGATTAACGGACAGTTCTTATTCAGCTAAAGAAAAAAACAAGTCCGGCGAGAAGCACAATATCAGCGACCAGCGGGCAGAAAATGCCTTGCCAGTGAACGGCTTTCGGGCGAAAGCCCACACCGTGAATAACGCCCGCGCAAACTGCCCACATGATCAAGAAACCATGCCAGATTTCCAGTTCGCTCGTCTTCGCCGCAAAGCGCGACGGGTCCCAGAAGATACAGCCTGCCAGCAGTAATGCCATCACTAAGGAAAGCGCCCTTAACGGGCGCTTGTCCATTACCGCATATAGCTTTGCGATAACATTCATCATCAGTGCTTTTCTTCACCGGTTTTGGTCGCTTCGATATGCTCAAGCGCCAGCGCGGTAATGACACCAAATGCACAGGCAAGAAGCGTCCCCAAAATCCATGCGAAATACCACATATTCAGCTCCTTACTTAGTACAGGGAATGAGTGTTGCTTTCGATGTCTTCTTTCGTGATACGACCGAACATTTTCCAGTAACACCAGGTGGTGTAGAGCAGGATAATCGGTACGAACACGCAAGCAACATACGTCATCAGGTTAAGCGTCAACTGGCTTGACGTCGCATCCCACATGGTCAGGCTCGCATTCATCATGGTGCTGGATGGCATCACGAACGGGAACATTGCAATGCCCGCAGTCAGGATGATGCACGCCAGCGTCAGTGAAGAGAACATGAATGCCCAGGCGCCTTTCTCAAGACGAGAGGTCAGGACCGTCAGCAGCGGCAGCAACACACCCAGAGCCGGGATAGCCCACAGCGCAGGAGTGTTGTTAAAGTTCACCAGCCATGCCCCTGCCTGACGCGCGACTTCTTTGGTCAGCGGGTTAGACGGCGCAGCATGGTTGATAGCAGACGTCACCACATAACCATCAATACCGTATACGACCCAAACACCTGCCAGCGCGAAGCAGACCAGTGTCACCAGCGCCGCAACCTGCGCGGTGGCACGGGAACGCAGATGCAGTTCACCCACCGTACGCATCTGCAGATACGTGGCACCCTGAGTAATGATCATCGCCACACTCACCACGCCCGCCAGCAGGCCAAACGGGTTCAGCAGCTGGAAGAAGTTACCGGTGTAGTACAGACGCATATACTCATCGAGGTGGAACGGAACGCCCTGCAACAGATTGCCGAACGCCACACCAATTACCAGCGGTGGTACGAAGCTACCGATGAAGATGCCCCAGTCCCACATGTTGCGCCAGCGGGTATCTTCGATCTTCGAGCGGTAGTCAAAACCGACCGGACGGAAGAACAAGGATGCCAGCACCAAAATCATCGCCACATAGAAGCCGGAGAACGCAGCCGCGTAGACCATCGGCCAGGCGGCAAACAGTGCGCCGCCCGCGGTGATCAGCCACACCTGGTTACCGTCCCAGTGCGGGGCGATGGAGTTGATCATGATTCGACGCTCGGTGTCATTACGACCGAGGAAACGGGTGAGCATGCCCACCCCCATGTCGAAACCGTCAGTGACCGCAAAACCAATCAGTAAGATACCGACCAGCAGCCACCAGATAAAACGCAATACTTCATAATCGATCATTTGACGACTCCTGTCTTAGCGTGCCGGCTGAGTAGCCACGTTGGACTGCTCGTAGTGATAGCGACCGGTTTTCAGGCTGCTCGGGCCAAGGCGTGCGAACTTGAACATCAGGAACAGTTCGGCCACCAGGAACAGGGTATACAGACCACAAATCAGCAGCATGGAGAAAATCAAGTCTCCCGCAGTCAGGGATGAGTTAGCCACTGCCGTTGGCAGCACCTCACCTATCGCCCATGGCTGACGTCCATACTCCGCAACAAACCAGCCGGACTCGATAGCAATCCATGGCAATGGAATACCGTACATCGCGGTACGCAGCAGCCATTTTTTCTGGCCGATACGGTTACGAATCACAGACCAGAAGGAGGCCGCGATAATCAGAAGCATCAGGATGCCGCAACCGACCATGATACGGAACGCGAAGTACAGCGGCGCAACGCGTGGAATGGAGTCTTTGGTTGCCAGCTGAATCTGTGCTTCAGTCGCATCAGACACATTCGGGGTATAACGCTTCAGCAGCAGGCCGTAACCCAGGTCTTTCTTCACGTCATTGAACTGATCGCGAACAGCCTGATCGGTAGAGCCTGAACGCAGCTGCTCCAGCAGCCCGTACGCTTTCATACCATTACGGATACGCTCTTCGTGCTGCACCATCAGATCTTTCAGGCCCGTCACCTGCTTATCAACAGAACGGGTGGCGATGATGCCGAGGGCGTAAGGGATTTGAATAGCGAAACGGTTTTCCTGCGCATCCTGGTCAGGAATACCAAACAGGGTAAACGCCGCCGGAGCTGGCTGAGTTTCCCATTCGGCTTCGATAGCCGCCAGTTTGGTTTTCTGTACGTCACCCATTTCGTAACCGGATTCATCACCCAGCACGATAACAGACAGGATTGCCGCCATACCGAAGCTTGCCGCGATGGCAAAGGAGCGCTTGGCGAAAGCGAAGTCACGACCGCGCAGCATATAGTAGGAGCTGATGCCGAGTACGAACATCGCGCCGCAGACATAACCCGAGGCCACAGTGTGAACGAATTTCACCTGAGCAACCGGGTTCAGGACCAGCTCGGCAAAGCTGACCATCTCCATACGCATGGTTTCAAAGTTGAAATCAGACGCGATAGGGTTCTGCATCCAGCCGTTAGCGACCAGGATCCACAGTGCGGACAAGTTGGAGCCTAAGGCCACCAGCCAGGTCACTGCCATGTGCTGAACTTTACCCAGACGGTCCCAACCGAAGAAGAACAGACCTACAAAGGTGGATTCGAGGAAGAAGGCCATCAGACCTTCAATGGCCAGCGGCGCACCGAAGATATCCCCAACATAGTGAGAATAGTAAGACCAGTTAGTCCCGAACTGGAACTCCATGGTCAAGCCGGTCGCCACGCCCAGTGCAAAGTTGATACCAAACAACTTGCCCCAGAACTTGGTCATATCTTTATAAATCTGTTTGCCGGAAAGGACGTAGACCGTCTCCATGATGGCCAGCAGGAACGCCATACCGAGCGTCAGTGGCACAAAAAGGAAGTGGTACATCGCGGTCAAGGCAAACTGTAAGCGCGACAGTTCGACTATATCTAACATCATGACTCCTTGCTCATCGCATGAAGACTCCGAGAGTGAATCCCTGAGACGGGTTCACACACATGCCCCAATACAAAGTTATCTGTTCCCTTCGTCGTGACTTATTTTCTTCACTAGAGGAAAAAGTCATGATGAAAGGTTACAAATACGTTAAGAAAAAACTCTAATTGATCCCGCGAATATAATACGCTGCAAAGCCCTTACAATAAACAGGTTTTTATTGAAGGAGATTTACGTTTTACGACGGTGATCAATATATAGCGAATTTACACATTTTCAGCCAGTTTGATCGCCGACAATTTAGCGCCTTTTGAGGTGTTTTTCCAAGCATTAAACATTGATTTAAATCAAAAACGCGACTTTATGTTAAAGGTGTTTAAATGCAGTAGCCATAGTAAAATCAATGTTAATGATATGTAGATTTAAGCAAGGTGATGGTTATCAAATACAGGGATGAAAATAAATTGAAGTGATTTTTTTTAACGCTGTTTGCCGTCTGGTCATTTTCACTGACAAACACTTAAGGATAGCTGCTTTAACGTGACTTTCCATCGCGACGTTTTCAGCCGAAGCGGAAACATCTATTTTACTTTTATTAATCTTTAAATTAACACCACGGCGTGACTATTTAGAAAACGAAAAGGTCACAAAAATGTGACCTTTGATTCGTTCGCCGGGTTTTTAGGCAAGTTTGATGCTAAAGGTTCTGGACTGGCAGGGCCGCAGGGTTTCAGCCGTCCCGTTGACAACCCTATCGCCCTTCTTAATCGCTTCATCCATTCCCGTTTCAGCACAGCGGCTGATCTCACGGCTGAAGCTGAACGAGGTATCACAACAAACCGACTCGGAAGGATTGAACACCCGCAGGATAATCTCATCGCGATCTTCGGCTTTTTTCAACGCCCCCACCAGGCAGCCAACGGGAGACATGGTCAATAAGCTGTAGGTCGCAGGAGTGACGACGCTGGCTTTGTTGAGCTTCATCGCATCCCACGGGATTTTGTTATAGCACTGGATCGGCGTCAGCCAGGCCCTGGCCTGCTGGGCAACGCCCGCATTAAGAGGCGTTCCGCAAAAGTTAAACAGGCTGAAACGGCACTGCAGCGCTCCCCTCACCTGCGAATCTGGCACCGGCATTTTTATCCCAGAGGGGCGACCTGGACGTAATAACAGATCCTCTTTTCCGAGTAACCCAACGCCGCGCAGCAGCGTCAGAGCAAAGGTTTTCTTTTCCTCACCGACAATTTCAAACTCGCGTAATCCTTCGGTGAACAACGCCATGCCGTGGCGCCCCTCCTGTAACACTGCGTAATTCAGTAAGTTCCACACTGGAACAGGCGCCTCTTTCCAGCCCTCTTCCTGCCAGCGGTCCATCGCTTCATCACGCACGGGGCGTACAACCGAGCCAAACTGGGTATCTGCCAGCACCTCCGCCGTGTTGAAGGGAGTCGGAATGAGCACCCGCACCCGGTGATCGTCCGCCTGATTATCCAGGCGCACCTCAACGTCGATACGACGGCTGTGATGGCTGAGCGTGACCTCAATTTCAATGCCCAGGTGGCCGTCTCGCAGGCGGGCAGAGCGCGCAGCCAGATTGGCCGGGATAGCCATGCGGCTTCGAATCACCGCCCTGCTCTGCCAGGCGTCGTGAATCACCTCGACGGTATGCTGCGCCTCACGTGATGTCAGCCGCCACTCTTCCCGCGACGGCGAATAGTCGTATTCGTCCCCGTCATCGGAACTCTCTTCGATCTCCAGCACGCGATCATAAATAAGGCCGGAGTCTTTATCCCGCAGGCGCAGCGTGCCGTCATCATTCAGGTCTATCTGCCAGAAAGCATTTTCCAGCAGCGCCGCCGTCGCCTCATGGCCCGGCAATATTTTTCCTGCCACGTGCGGTTCGATATAGAGGGTGCGATAGCCCATCGAAGGCAAAATCTGGCTCAGCTGGATATCAAACTCCATAAACGGTTCGTAGTTGCCATAATGCACAATCTGCCGATCAATAAGGCCCGGATCGATCTCCCGTTGGGCGCGGATAAAGTAGGGAATTTCATTTCCTTTATCGTCCAGCAGGCGGAACGCGCTCGCGCGCAGGCGCACGGTAGTATTGACCACCTCTTCGCGTGGCCACGGCATCAGATTAAACAGCACCAGTTTGTCTTCATCCGTTTGCGGCATGTTGTCGACGATCTTACGCAGAGTGAAACGAATCAGATTGTCGGCCATGTCCTCCGCCAGCTCGAAACGGGATGCGATCTCACGGTGTACTTTATCGCTACAGCAGCAGCCGATGCTGTCGTGGGCGTGATTCTTTAAAATCTCCTTCCACATTTTCTCCAGCAGCCCATGGTGATACTCAAAGCCCAGCGTCCAGGCCAACGTTGAGAGCGGCTCCAGAATATTGACGATTTTGTTCTCAATGCGGGCGTGAGCCATTTTGATATCCATACGCGTAGAGCCGATGGTCCGGTGAACGCGCATATATTTCCCGTCGATAAACTCGCCGTTGAGCGTCGCCAGCGCATCACGATGAGCGTCGATATGCGCAAACACCTCTTCGAAGCGGCTCATGACAAACTCCCGCTGGGGATAGATCTCCCGCAGCGTCTTCATCACCGTAAAAATGTTTTGCTGCAGCGGCATCTGGTCGTGTCCGTTCGGCAACAAAATCTCTTTCGTGAGCGAGGCGTTTTCCAGCACGTCGAAATAACTGTCCAGCCGTTTACGCAGCCCGGCGTCGTCCTCCGGTAAGTACTTACCAATCGCGTAGCCCAGCGGCAGCACCTGTGTTGTCACTTCGCTGCCGTCTTTGCTCTGCCACAAAAACTCCGTTTTGTCGGTGCCATGACGTTCAGAACAGCCGCGCCAGAACATCGCGCGTTGGATACCAAACCCGTTGTAGATGTGCGGAAGCTGACCCGACATGCCGAAGGAATCCGGCAAATAACCAATTTTCATCGGCTCGCCGAAGGCCAGGCAATCACGCATTCCGTACAGCAGGTTGCGCACAATAGATTCGCCCGAAACAATCGTGGTGTCCGTCTGGGTGTACCACGGCCCGATAATCAGCTTTCCAGCTTCCACCAGCGCTTTGACGCGTGCTTTGTTCTCCGGCTTTATCGCGAAGTAATCTTCCAGAATCGCCGTCTGCCCGTCGAGAACGTAGTATTTGTACTCCTCATCCTGCTCAAGGCGCGCGAGGATCTCTTCCATATTATTGACCAGCAAAATGCGTGACTCTTCGGTGGTGAAGTACCACTCACGGTCCCAGTGCATGTGCGGCGTGATGTGAACGCGAGATACAGCTTTCATCTTCGTTTCCTGTCCAGTTAAGGCATGATGCTATTGGGAATGTATTTGCCGTTTTTTACCGCCTGACGCCGCCAAAGGAGCAGCACGCTGGTCGATATGGCGGTCCCCACCAGCGCGGCGCCAAACCAGCCCGCTGCGGCCGCAACGCCGCTCAGTCCGGCGGGATGCAGTAAAAAGAGGGAGAAAATTCCGGCCCCTGGAGTGGAAAGCCCCATTCCCATCGCGCCGACTATCGCGCCTGTCACCAGGGAGCCGAGCACAAACGAACCAATCACCCGCAGCGGATCTTCAATCGCCATCGGAATCGCCCCTTCGGTGATCCCTGCCAGCCCCAGCAGCCAGGTCGATTTTCCGGTTTCGATTTCAAAAGGTTTAAACAGCCGCGGGGAGATGAGCGTTGAGGCCGTCACGGTAAATGCTGAAACCATTTTGACCGACGCAAAAATAGCGTATGGGCCGTACACCCCATTCGCCATCGCACCGAGGCAAAAGGCGTAGGCCGCTTTATTCACCGGACCGCCCAGATCGAACGAGCACATAAATCCGAGGATTGCGCCGAGCAGAAGCGCGTTTGCGCCAGAAAGTCCGTTGAGCCAGGCAGTCAGGGTGTTATTGATCCACGCCACCGGCTCACCGATCACAAACAGCATCAGGCTGCCGGCGCCGAGCGTGCCTATCACCGGATAGAGGTAATAGACCAGGAAACCGTTATAGCGATTGCTCAGACGAACGTGATTTTTCACCCAGCGCATCAGATAGCCCGCGATCAGGCCCCCGGCGATAGCGCCCAAAAACCCGGAGCCAATCATGTTGGCGGCAAGTCCTGCCGCGAAACCGGGTGCCAGCGCGGGTTTATCTGCCAGCGAATACGCGGTATAGGCTGCGAGCACCGGCACCATCAAAACGCCCAGCATCCCGCCGCCCAGTTTGCGATACATCCACAGCCATGAATTCTCCTGATCGAAGAGGTGCTGCAAACCGAGCATTTGCGCCAGTAATACCGACACTGCCAGCACCGTGCCCCCTGCAACGATCAAGGGCACGGCAAACGAAATCCCGCTCAGCAGGGCCTGCTTCAGCTCCGTTTTCAGGCTTTTTCGCCCATCGGCGTCGGGTTGATGCTGCCGTTGAACCTCAGAAGTTTTCAGGGCCAGCGCCTGATTGATCAGCGCTTCGGCGTGGCGCAGCGGCTCGGTCACGGGGACCGATAGCGCAGGAATGCCGTTAAAACGTTCATGATCTTTAATCGCCACGTCGGCGGCCAAAATGCAGGCCTTCGCCTCCTTGAGCTGCTGGGGCGTTAAGCGCCCTTCAATGCCGTTTGCCCCCTGCTTTTCGACAATCACATTGACGCCAAGCTTGCGCCCGGCCTTCTCAAGGTATTCCGCCGCCATATACGTGTGCGCGATCCCCGCCGGGCAGGCCGTGACGCAAACAATCGTCGGTGCATCTGACAGCAGCGCCACGGGTTGCTCTTCGGGTGCTTCGTCCAGCGCGGCCAGCAGGGCGTCGGGCGTATCAGCCGCCATCACACGTGCCCGCAGGACATCATCGGCCAGACGCGTGGTCAGCGCCGTCAGCACTTTCATGTGCGTGGTCCCTGCTTCGGCAGGCGGGATCGCCAGCAGGAAAATCAGCTCGACGTTTTCAGGCCCATCGACCCCCTCCCACTCAAGCGGATTGTGCAGCGTCGCGACCGCAAAAGCCGCTTCGTTCACCGCCGCACTTTTACCGTGCGGAACCGCCAGCCCCTCACCCAGCGCGGTTGGTCCCTGCGCTTCGCGCTGTAAAACATCAGCCAGAAAACGCTCCGGATCGGCTATTTTTCCCAGATCGTATAGCCGCTGTGCCAGCTGGCGGATCGCATCGTCACGATCGGTAAATCGCGCATGCAGAAAGATCGCCTGGGGATGGGTCAGAGTCGTCAGGTTCATCAGATCCTCACAGAATTGTCGTTTTAATGTACGGCAGATTCTGGCACACCAGACAATACCTTTATGTGATCATTTTCACTTAATCATCATATTTGTATTATTGTTGTATTGTTTACAATCCGAATACTCAGGGCATAATTCAAAAGAATGGTATTAGCTGAACAATACAAAAACGGACGTTTATGAGTCAGAAACCTATGTACCGCCAGATCGCCGACACCTTACGCGAACAGATCAGCAGCGGCGAACTGAAGCCGGGTGACGCGCTCCCCACCGAATCAGCGCTTCAGGCGATGTTCAGCGTCAGCCGCGTGACGATCAGGCAAGCCCTAAAGCGGCTGACAGAAGAGCAGATTATCGAAAGTATTCAGGGCAGCGGCTCTTACGTAAAAGAGGAGCGGGTGAATTACGACATCTATCAGCTCACCGGTTTTTACGAAAAGCTGGCGGACCGCAACGTCGACACCCACAGCGATGTGAAAGTGTTTGAGGTCATAAAAGCCGATGCAAAGCTTGCCGAAAAGTTGCAGCTCGCCCCGGATGACAAGGTCTGGCACGTTAAACGCGTGCGTTTTATCAAGCAAAAACCGGTGAATCTGGAAGAGACCTGGATGCCGCTGGCGCTGTTTGCCGACCTCACCTGGGAGGTGATGGAAAACTCGAAATATCACTATATTGAGCAGATCAAAAAGATGGTTATCGATCGCAGCGAGCAGGAGCTGTTGCCGGTCATGCCTTCAGAAGAGGCGATCGCCGCCCTGTCGCTCGATCCGGCAAAACCGATCCTCGAAAAAGTCTCTCGCGGGTTTTTGAAAGACGGCAGAGTGTTTGAGTTCAGCCGTAACGTATTTAACAGCGACGACTACAACTTCACGCTGGTGGCGAAACGCCGACACTGAAAACCTGGCCGGTATACGGTTTAACGAGAAATATATGGCATAAAAAAGGCCGCTTTTCAGCGGCCAACCATGTCGAAACGGACATTTATTATGTCAAAGCTCCCCTTGCGGAGAGCAGAGAGGATTTACTTGATGATAGCGCTCAGCGCTTCGCCGATATCGGCGAGGCTGCGAACGGTTTTAACGCCTGCGGCTTCCAGAGCGGCGAATTTCTCATCCGCTGTGCCTTTACCACCGGCAATGATGGCGCCTGCGTGGCCCATACGTTTGCCTTTTGGCGCCGTCACACCCGCGATGTAGCCAACAACCGGCTTGGTCACGTGATCTTTGATGTAAGCTGCAGCTTCTTCTTCCGCGCTACCGCCGATTTCACCGATCATCACGATCGCTTCAGTCTGCGGATCTTCCTGGAACAGTTTCAGGATATCGATGAAGTTAGAGCCTGGGATCGGGTCACCGCCGATGCCCACACAGGTGGACTGGCCGAAACCGTAGTCGGTGGTCTGTTTAACCGCTTCATAGGTCAGGGTACCGGAGCGAGACACGATGCCCACTTTGCCTGGCTTGTGAATGTGGCCCGGCATGATGCCGATTTTGCACTCGCCTGGGGTGATGACGCCCGGGCAGTTTGGCCCGATCATGCGAACGCCCGCTTCATCCAGCTTCACTTTTACGGTCAGCATGTCCAGCGTCGGGATGCCTTCAGTAATGGTGATGATCAGTTTGATGCCTGCGTCGATCGCTTCCAGAATAGAGTCTTTGCAGAACGGAGCCGGAACGTAGATCACGGTCGCGGTTGCGCCCGTCGCTTCGACCGCTTCGCGCACGGTGTTAAACACCGGCAGGCCCAGATGCGTGGTGCCGCCTTTGCCTGGCGTTACGCCGCCAACCATCTGCGTACCGTAAGCAATCGCTTGTTCGGAGTGGAAAGTCCCCTGGCTTCCGGTGAAGCCCTGGCAGATAACTTTAGTGTTCTTATCAATCAAAACGGACATTATTTCCCCTCCACTGCGGCAACAACCTGCTGAGCTGCATCCGTCAGACTTTTCGCTGCAATAATATTCAGGCCACTGTCAGCCAGTTTTTTCGCGCCGAGTTCAGCGTTGTTACCTTCCAGACGAACCACAACCGGGACGTTCACGCCCACTTCTTCCACCGCACCGATGATACCGTCAGCGATCAGGTCGCAACGAACGATACCGCCGAAGATGTTAACCAGAACGGCTTTCACGTTGTCGTCAGAGAGGATGATTTTGAACGCTTCGGTTACGCGCTCTTTGGTCGCGCCGCCGCCCACGTCAAGGAAGTTAGCCGGTTCGCCACCGTGCAGTTTAACGATGTCCATGGTGCCCATTGCCAGGCCCGCACCGTTAACCATGCAGCCGATGTTGCCATCCAGCGCAACGTAGTTCAGTTCCCACTGTGCAGCCTGCGCTTCACGCGGATCTTCCTGAGACTGATCGCGCATTTCACGCAGATCGGACTGGCGGAACAGTGCGTTACCGTCAGCGCCCAGTTTGCCGTCGAGGCAGATCAGGTCGCCCTGAGTGGTGATCACCAGCGGGTTGATTTCGATCAGCGCCAGATCGCGCTCAAGGAAGATCGTCGCCAGGCCCATGAAGATCTTGGTGAACTGTTGAACCAGTTTACCTTCCAGACCCAGTTTGAACGCCAGCTCGCGCCCCTGGTAAGGCATAGGGCCAGCCAGTGGATCGATAGCCACTTTGTGGATCAGGTGTGGCGTCTCTTCAGCCACTTTCTCGATTTCCACGCCGCCTTCGGTGGATGCCATGAACACCACGCGACGGGAGCTACGGTCTACGACCGCGCCGAGATACAACTCTTTTGCGATATCCGTCGCCGCTTCAACCAGGATCTGGTTTACCGGCTGGCCGTTCGCATCTGTCTGATAGGTCACTAGGCGTTTGCCCAGCCAGTGTTCAGCAAAAGCGCGGATCTCTTCTTTGCTCTTCACAACCTTCACACCGCCCGCTTTACCGCGGCCACCAGCGTGAACCTGACACTTAACTACCCAAGGGCCGGAACCGATTTTAGATGCGGCTTCTTCTGCTTCACGTGGGGTAGTACAGGCATAACCCACCGGAGCCGGTAAGCCATACCGGGCAAACAGCTGTTTGGCCTGATATTCATGTAAGTTCATGTGTTCTATCCATCCTTCAGGTAATCGTTTTTTTCAAACCTGTAGACCGGCAGCGCAACGCTTGCCCGGTCTACAGGGCAGGTGAGGCAAAAACTACTACACGTCCAGCAGCAGACGCGTTGGATCTTCCAGCAGCTCTTTAATCGCCACCAGATAACCCACAGATTCACGACCATCAATCAGACGGTGATCGTAGGAGAGCGCCAGATACATCATCGGCAGGATCTCCACTTTACCGTCAACCGCCATTGGGCGATCTTTGATGGCATGCATACCCAGAATCGCGCTCTGCGGCGGGTTGATGATTGGGGTAGACATCAGGGAACCGAACACACCACCGTTGGTGATGGTGAAGTTACCGCCGGTCAGGTCTTCAACGGTCAGCTTACCGTCACGGCCTTTCAGCGCCAGCTCTTTGATTTTCTTCTCGATATCCGCCATGCCCAGGGTATCAACGTCACGCAGAACCGGGGTCACCAGGCCGCGCGGCGTGGAGACCGCCATGCTGACGTCGAAGTAGTTGTGGTAAACCACATCTTCGCCATCGATAGAGGCATTCACTTCCGGATAGCGTTTCAGCGCTTCAACAACCGCTTTCACGTAGAAGGACATAAAGCCCAGACGGATACCGTGACGTTTTTCAAACGCGTCACCGTACTGCTTACGCAGATCCATGATTGGCTTCATGTTGACTTCGTTGAAGGTGGTCAGCATCGCGGTGGAGTTTTTCGCTTCCAGCAGACGCTCAGCCACACGCTTACGCAGACGCGTCATCGGCACGCGTTTTTCACTGCGTGCGCCCAGCGCTGGCTGTGCAGCAGGCGCTGCGGCCGCTGCCGCCGGTGCTTTGGCTTCTTCTTTCGCAGGCGCTTTCGCCAGATGTTTTTCCACATCTTCACGGGTCAGACGACCGCCAACACCGGTGCCTTTAATGGCGCTGGCTTCAAGATTGTGTTCACCCAGCAGGCGACGGATCGCCGGGCTGAGTGCATCGTTAGTTTGCTCTTCCAGAGACGCTTGCTGACGCTGAGCCGGGGTGGACTCTTTGCTTTCAGACTTGGCGCTGGACTCTTTGCCCGCGCTGTTGCCTTCACGCAGGCGACCGAGGATCTGGCGAGAGGTCACCGTGGTGCCTTCGTCTTCCAGCACAGCATCAAGAATGCCATCCGCCGATGCCGGTACTTCCAGTACCACTTTGTCAGTTTCGATTTCTACCAGCACTTCATCGCGCTTAACGCTATCGCCCGGTTTTTTATGCCAGGTCGCAACCGTGGCGTCAGCGACGGATTCAGGCAGGTCGGGAACAAGAATATCTACGCTACTCATTATGTATCCTTAAATTATTCGACGTTCAGCGCGTCATTCACCAGATCTTGCTGTTGCTTCTGGTGAACGGACATATACCCTACCGCCGGAGAGGCGGAGGCCGGGCGACCTGCGTAACGCAGGGCAGACCCAAATGGAATCACATCACGGAAATGATGCTGGCTGCAGTACCATGCGCCCTGGTTGAGCGGCTCTTCCTGGCACCAGACAAAATCATGCACGTGTGCGTACGGTTTCAACGCTTCCTGCACCGACTGATGCGGGAACGGATAAAGCTGCTCGATACGCACGATGGCGACATCTTTCTGATCTTTCTTGCGGCGCTGTTCCAGCAGGTCGAAATAAACCTTACCAGAACACATCACGACGCGCTTCACGGCCTGTGGATCCAGCTCGTCAATCTCACCAATCGCTGGCTGGAAGGTCCCGTTCGCCAGCTCATCCAGGCTGGAAACTGCCAGCGGATGACGCAGCAGAGATTTCGGTGACATCACCACCAGCGGACGGCGCATACCGCGCAGCGCCTGACGACGCAGCATGTGGTAAACCTGTGCTGGCGTAGATGGCACGCAGACCTGCATGTTCTGCTCAGCGCAGAGCTGCAGATAACGTTCCAGACGCGCGGAGGAGTGCTCCGGACCCTGCCCTTCGTAGCCGTGTGGCAGCAGCATCACCAGGCCACACATACGGCCCCATTTTTGCTCGCCGGAGCTGATGAACTGGTCGATAACCACCTGCGCACCGTTAGCGAAGTCACCGAACTGCGCTTCCCAGATAGTCAGGGTGCGCGGCTCTGCGGTGGCATAGCCGTATTCAAACGCCAGTACCGCTTCTTCGGACAGCACGGAGTCCCAGACCTTGAACTGGCCCTGACCGTTATGCACGTGCTGCAGCGGGGTGTACGTTGAACCGTTGGTCTGGTTGTGAATAACCGCGTGACGGTGGAAGAAGGTCCCACGGCCCGCATCTTCACCGGACAGACGCACCGGAATGCCTTCGTCGACCAGCGTCGCGTACGCCAGATTCTCAGCGCCACCCCAGTCGAACAGCTTCTCGCCGGACGCCATTGACTGACGGTCGGAGTAGATTTTCTGCACGCGGGACTGCATTTCAATCGCTTCAGGTACCGTGCTGATGCGTTTAGCCAGCTCCTGCAGACGCTTCATTTCGACCTTGTTCGGATAGCTCTCATCCCACTCGTGGTTGAGGTACGGCGACCAGGTAAAGGAGTGCATGTTCATCGGACGCAGCTCTTTCACTACGCACTCACCGGCATCCAGCGCATCGCGGTAAAGATTAACCAGCTCGGTCGCATCTTCCAGGGTCGCGATTTTGTCGGCTTCCAGTTTGTCAGCGTAGATCTTACGTGGCGTCGGATGCTTTTTGATTTTCTGGTACATCAGCGGCTGGGTTGCACTCGGCTCGTCCGCTTCGTTATGGCCATGACGGCGATAGCAGAACAGGTCGATGAACACATCGCGTTTGAAGGTGTTACGGAAGTCCAGCGCCAGACGGGTAACGAAAGCAACAGCTTCCGGATCGTCCGCGTTCACGTGGAAGATTGGCGCCTGCACCATTTTACCGATGTCAGTACAGTACGGCGTAGAGCGTGCATCCAGCGGGTTCGAGGTGGTGAAGCCCACCTGGTTGTTGATGACGATGCGAACGGTACCGCCCACTTCGTATCCACGCGCTTTAGACATGTTCAGGGTTTCCTGAACGACGCCCTGCCCGGTTACCGCCGCATCACCGTGAATGGTGATTGGCAGCACTTTGTTGCTGCTTGGCTCGTCCAGACGATCCAGACGCGCACGCACGGAACCGATCACCACCGGGCTTACGATCTCCAGGTGCGACGGGTTAAACGCCAGCGCCAGGTGAACCAGACCGCCCTGCGTTTCGATATCCGATGAGAAGCCCATGTGGTACTTCACGTCGCCAGTTCCGAGATGTTCTTTATGTTTGCCCGCGAATTCGTCGAACAGGTCCTGCGGTTTTTTACCCAGCACGTTGACCAGCACGTTCAGACGCCCACGGTGCGCCATACCCAGCACCACTTCACGGGTGCCGCTGTTGCCCGCATGGCGGATCAGCTCTTTCAGCATCGGCACTAACGCATCGCCGCCTTCCAGGGAGAAGCGTTTTGCACCCGGGAATTTAGCACCGAGGTAACGCTCCAGACCTTCTGCTGCGGTCAGTTCGCTCAGGAAGCGTTTTTTCTCTTCAACGCTAAAGCTGGCGTGGCCTGTCACCGACTCAATGCGCTGCTGGATCCAGCGTTTTTCGTCCGTGGAGGTGATGTGCATGTACTCTGCGCCGATGGAGCCGCAGTAGGTTTGTTTGAGCGCCTCAAGCAGCTCTCCCAGCTTCATCGTGTCTTTGCCGCTGGCAAAAGAGCCGACGTTAAAGCTTTCCTGGAAATCTGCCTCGGTCAGATCGTGATACGCCGGATCGAGATCCGCCACACGTTCTTGTTTCCACAGTCCCAGCGGATCGAGGTTCGCATGCTGGTGACCACGGAAGCGATAAGCATTGATGAGCTGCAGGACTTTAACCTGCTTCACATTGGTGTCAGGGTCAGAGATCGAGGAAGAGTAACGTGAGGCATCCTTCGCCAGACGACGGAAATAATCACGTGTTTTGGAATGGAATTGATCCGGTTTGACCCCAGTGCCAGGTAACTGCTGGAACATGGAACGCCAGTTAGCGTCCACTGAGTCAGGATCGGTTAAGAAGTCTTCATAGAGCTGTTCGATCCAGCTTTGGTTTGCACCAGAGAGGAAAGAAGAGTCCAGCCAGGCTTTCATTGCGCCGTTCTGCATCGTGATCCCTTAAGCATTTTTATGCTTATTTCGCCGTAGAAACTACCACGCACACCTCGTGTACGTGCCGGGGTTCACCTGCGAGCTCTTATGTTGTCTTGGGCTCGCGAAGGAACCTTTAAAAACTGTCTGTATAATCTTCGTCGTTCAGGCGGTGCTGTCGTTGCGGTTTTCACCCACTTCGGTCAACCACGCCGTGTCTCGCTCTGAACGCCTCAATTATTGCCTGTCAGGGCAGTTTTTAGAGGTTTCCTACAATGTCTCTTTGCCCGGTGGCGTTCCGCTTACTGGCCTACATAAAAGTAGGCCGGATAAGCGGAGCGCCATCCGGCGGTATTACTTAGGCACTGCGCTGCAACAGCATCGACTTAATATGGCCGATGGCGCGCGTCGGGTTCAGCCCCTTAGGACATACACTGACGCAGTTCATGATGCTATGGCAGCGGAATACGCTGAAAGCATCACTTAATCCTTCAAGGCGACTGTCGGTTTCGGTATCGCGGCTGTCAATCAGGAAGCGATACGCGGCCAGCAGGCCAGCCGGGCCGATAAACTTGTCCGGGTTCCACCAGAACGACGGGCAAGAGGTCGAACAGCATGCACAGAGAATACACTCATACAGACCATCGAGTTTTTCACGCTGCTCTGGCGACTGTAAATGCTCGCGAGCGGGTGGATTTTGCCCATTATTCAACAAGTAAGGCTTAATCTTCTCATATTGTGCATAGAATTGCCCCATGTCCACCACCAAATCGCGAACGACCGGCAGGCCAGGCAGAGGACGAATCACAATTTTCTGTCCTGAACGCTGCAGCGCTGAAATCGGGGTGATACAGGCCAGGCCATTTTTGCCGTTCATGTTCACGCCGTCGGAGCCACAAACCCCTTCACGGCAGGAACGACGAAACGACAGTGTTGGGTCCTGTTCTTTCAGCTGCATTAACGCATCAAGCAGCATCATGTCGCGACCTTCTTCCGCTTCCAGGGTGTAATCCTGCATATGCGGAGCGTCATCGACATCCGGGTTATAACGATAAACTGAGAATTCGAGTTTCATTATCCTGTCTCCGCATTAATAGGTACGAATCTTCGGCGGGAACGCCGGACGCAGTTTCGGTTCCATGTTGACTTGACGTCGCGTCATAGATTCCGACTCTGGCAGATACAGGGAATGGCACAGCCAGTTTTCGTCGTCACGATCCGGGAAGTCGAAGCGGCTATGGGCGCCACGGCTTTCGGTGCGGAAGTTTGCGGAGACGGCCGTTGCATAGGCGGTTTCCATCAGGTTATCCAGCTCAAGGCATTCGACGCGCTGCGTGTTGAACTCGCTGGAGGTATCGTCCAGACGGGCATTTTTCAGACGCTCACGAATCGCTTTCAGCTGCTCAAGGCCTTTAGCCATCGCATCGCCTTCACGGAATACCGAGAAGTTGTGCTGCATACACTCTTGCAGTGCTTTGCGGATTTCGACCGGATCTTCGCCATCACGGTTGCCGTTCCAGCGGTTGAGACGTTCGAGAGAGGCTTCGATATCCGATTCACGGGCATCGCGCAGATCGCCCTGCTCGGCGATGGACTCTTGCAGATGTAAACCGACCGCACGACCAAACACCACCAGGTCGAGCAGAGAGTTGCCGCCCAGACGGTTAGCACCGTGGACCGATACGCAGGCGATTTCGCCAACCGCGAACAGACCCGGAATCACCACGTCTTCGCCCTGCTCGTTCACAGTCAGCGCCTGACCGGTTACTTTGGTCGGAATACCGCCCATCATATAGTGGCAGGTTGGGATAACCGGAATCGGCTCTTTCACCGGGTCAACGTGCGCGAAGGTGCGCGACAGTTCGAGGATGCCCGGCAGACGGGACTCCAGCACGTCTTTACCCAGGTGATCCAGTTTCAGTTTCGCGTGCGGGCCCCACGGACCATCGCAGCCGCGACCTTCACGGATTTCGATCATGATGGAACGCGCCACCACGTCACGACCCGCCAGGTCTTTCGCATTCGGGGCATAACGCTCCATGAAGCGCTCGCCGTGTTTGTTCAGCAGATAACCGCCTTCACCACGGCAGCCTTCAGTAACCAGAACGCCCGCACCGGCGATGCCGGTCGGGTGGAACTGCCACATTTCCATATCCTGCACAGGCACACCTGCGCGGATCGCCATACCAACGCCGTCACCGGTGTTGATGTGGGCATTGGTGGTGGACTGGTAAATACGGCCTGCGCCGCCGGTCGCCAGCACGGTCGCGCGGGCTTTGAAGTAAACCACTTCACCGGTTTCGATGCACAGCGCGGTACAACCCACCACTGCACCATCTTCGTTTTTCACCAGATCCAGCGCATACCACTCGGAGAAAATTGTGGTGTGGTTTTTCAGGTTCTGCTGATACAGGGTGTGCAACAGCGCGTGACCGGTACGGTCAGCCGCTGCCGCAGTACGTGCCGCCTGCTCGCCGCCGAAGTTTTTCGACTGGCCGCCAAACGGACGCTGATAAATCGTGCCATCTTCCAGGCGGGAGAACGGCAGACCCATATGGTCTAGCTCCAGAATCGCTTCCGGGCCGGTTTTACACATATATTCGATGGCGTCCTGGTCACCGATGTAATCGGAGCCTTTCACCGTGTCATACATATGCCATTCCCAGTTATCTTCATGGGTATTACCGAGCGCCACGGTGATACCACCCTGCGCAGACACGGTATGGGAACGGGTCGGGAACACTTTAGAGAGCAGCGCACAGGTCTGGCCGCTCTGGGAAATTTGCAGCGCCGCGCGCATACCTGCGCCACCGGCACCAATCACAACAGCATCAAATTCTCTGACTGGCAGTTTCATCACACACCCCACACCACAACAAATCCATAAATAACGTAAACCACCAGAGCCACAACAATCAGGAGTTGCAGCGGCAAGCGAACGCCTAACGGTTTAACGTAATCGGTCAACACCTGCCACATGCCAATCCAGGCATGAATAAGGATGGAGAACAGAGCCAGCAGGGTGAACACTTTGGTGAAGGCAGATCCGAAGAACCCGCTCCAGATTTCCCACGTCAGCTCGCCGCTGGTCGCAAAGAAACCGATCATGTAGATGATGTAAAGCGTGAGGACGATGGCAGTAGCGCGGACCAGAATGAAGTCATGTACGCCGTTGCGTCCTAATGCGGAGGCGTTGCTTACCATACGAGGACTCCTGCAAGAATTGAAAGCACGACAGTAATCACAAATGAAATATTGGCAGAACGTTTACCTGCTTCGAAGGTTTCTTCCAGATAGCCAAAATCCATCAGCAGATGGCGAACACCCACCACTACGTGGTATGCCAGCGCCGTCAGAATGCCCCACATGATAAATTTCACGAAGAAGCTGCTCATAATGGCAGAGGCCTGGAGGAATCCTTCAGGAGAAGAGAGGCTGGTACCCAGTAACCACAGCAGAATGCCGACCGCCACAAACGTGATCACACCGGACACACGGTGCAGAATGGACGCTATTGCCGTTACGGGGAATCGGATCGTTTTGAGATCCAGATTGACAGGTCTTTGTTTTTTCACATTTCTTATCATGAATAACGCCCACATGCTGTTCTTATAATTCCCTTTGAATTCGCGTTACAGGAAGGCGGCAAGTCCGGGAATCCCCTGCATCACAGTAAACTGTGTGACCGGGGTGACCTGACGCAGCCAACACACCTGTAGCGTGAAAGACGACGGGATTTCCTTCCTCCGGTCTGCGTGCGGGTCAAGCAGCGTCCATATCTATAACTGCGCGTCATGGTAAACATTGCTTCCAAATGCTAAAACGACACGTTACAACGCTGGGTGGCTCGGGATTGCAGGGTGTTCCGGAGACCTGGCGGCAGTATAGGTCGTTCACAAAACCATTACAATTAACCTACATACAGTTTGTCGGGTTTTATGCGGAACAGTGATCAGAGTCACGATAACAACATTATTTTAAATTTTAATCATCGGATTTGACAAAGATTAAACATTATTGTTACAAACTACAGCAGAAAAGGCATATAATGCGCAAAAGTTATGAGGTCTCTCTTTCACCTGAGATTTAGTTATGTAACAGTGTGATGGTATTGACCGAAGTTATCAGGACAGTTATTAGTGGTATACAGGTTTGAATAATTCGGACTGCGAAGACACTGATTTGCTGTTGTTTCTCTGATTTTTCACACGTTTACCTGCAAGGCGCCATAGCTCTGTACCCTGGTTCCTCCTCGCGAGCTGAGCGGTAAGCCAAATAACAAACCGGTAACGATGTGATAAACAGCTGAAAGCAAGTTGGTAAAAACGTGGTCTTAAGCATAAGGCGCTAAGGAGACCGTAAATGGCTGATACAAAGGCAAAGCTCACCCTAAACGGTGACACTGCTATTGAACTGGATGTGCTAAAAGGCACGCTCGGTCAGGATGTTATTGATATCCGTACACTGGGTTCCAAAGGAGTATTCACCTTTGACCCTGGTTTCACCTCTACCGCATCTTGCGAATCCAAAATCACCTACATCGACGGTGACGAAGGTATCCTGCTCCACCGCGGTTTCCCCATCGATCAGTTAGCCACCGAATCCAACTATCTGGAAGTGTGCTATATCCTGCTGAACGGCGAAAAACCGACGCAGGAACAATACGATGAGTTCAGAACCACCGTTACCCGCCACACCATGATCCATGAGCAGATTACCCGTCTGTTCCATGCATTCCGTCGTGATTCACATCCGATGGCGGTCATGTGCGGGATTACCGGCGCACTGGCCGCGTTCTACCACGACTCTCTGGACGTGAATAACCCACGCCATCGCGATATCGCGGCGTTCCGTCTGCTGTCCAAAATGCCAACCATGGCGGCGATGTGTTACAAATACTCCATCGGCCAGCCCTTTGTTTACCCGCGTAACGACCTCTCCTATTCAGGCAACTTCCTGAACATGATGTTCTCCACACCGTGCGAAACCTACGAGGTTAACCCGGTGCTTGAGCGCGCCATGGACCGTATTCTGATCCTGCACGCCGATCATGAACAGAACGCATCGACCTCTACCGTCCGTACCGCAGGCTCTTCAGGCGCGAACCCATTCGCCTGTATCGCTGCCGGTATCGCCTCCCTGTGGGGACCGGCGCACGGTGGTGCTAACGAAGCGGCACTGAAGATGCTGGAAGAGATCAGCTCCGTTGAGCACATTCCAGAGTTCGTGCGTCGTGCGAAAGATAAGAACGACTCCTTCCGCCTGATGGGCTTCGGTCACCGTGTTTACAAAAACTATGACCCGCGCGCCACCGTGATGCGTGAAACCTGCCACGAAGTGCTGAAAGAGCTGGGCACCAAAGATGATCTGCTGGAAGTGGCGATGGAGCTGGAACATATCGCGCTGAACGACCCGTACTTCATCGAGAAGAAACTGTACCCGAACGTCGATTTCTACTCTGGCATTATTCTGAAAGCGATGGGCATTCCGTCTTCCATGTTTACCGTGATCTTCGCGATGGCACGTACCGTCGGCTGGATTGCACACTGGAACGAAATGCACAGCGAAGGCATGAAAATTGCGCGTCCGCGTCAGCTGTATACCGGCTACGACCAGCGTGATTTTAAGTCTGATGTGAAAACAAAATAAGCGCGATGAGGTGCGGCCTGCTGCCCGCACCTTAATCTTCTTCACACTGGAGAGGACGCTAATACCAAAAACGGTAACCTTCGGGTTACCGTTTTGTTTTTATTGCTGGCACGCCGGGCACCAGTAAAACGGTCGTGACGACAACATTGTTCTTTCAATCGCCCCGCCGCACCGCTCGCACGGCTTTCCTTCCCGATGAAACACCTTGAAGCGGAACAACGCCCCATGATGTTTTTTATCATCCACCACGCCGCGCGTGTTGTAGGAAAGGCGCGGGATCTCCAGCAAGGCATGAGACAGCGCATCGAGCTGCCTCTCATTGAGCTGCGACACTTTTCGCTGACCTGCCAGCCCCACTTCCCACAGAATTTCAACGCGCAGATAGTTACCTAGCCCGGCGAGAAACGCCTGATCGAGCAGCAGCCCGGAAAATTGTCGGTTGCGAAAGGCAGGCGACAACAGCCGCGCTTTCACAGTTTCTGCCGTCAGGCGCATATCCAGCACGTCCGGCCCGACCCGTTGCAGGAACGGGTGAGTGATCAGTTGCTCCGGCGTTAACATCTCGATATCCGACGCGCTGTAGAGCAAAATAGCCTTCTCCGCCGTCTGCAATCTGACGCGCAAGACACGATTAGTTTGCGGTTGCTCACCCACATTGATCACTCGCCAGACGCCATAAAGCTGGTTGTGGCTATATAACGTCAGGTTATGGCTGAAATGGGTCAGCAACGCTTTGCCGCGCGTCTCGATGTGCGTCACGGTTTGCCCGATCAACTGCGTTTCATACGGTTTTAACTGAGGGAAAGCAAACCACGCATCGGTCAGCGGTTTGCCCTTTATCGCCGCCTCCAGGCTATCCGCCGCGCGGCGGATCTCCGGACCTTCTGGCATCTTATCTTCCTTTGTTTAGTGCGTCGCGCCGCCCACGATTTTCACGTCAGACGCCTGGCGCAGGGCCACTTCGACCGCCACGATCAGCGCCGCTTTCACCGTGTGCGCCGCCATACTCGGTGCGCCCGGATGGGCTGCCGCCTGTTCAGGCAGGTACGGAATATGGATAAATCCACCCTTCACAGCGGTTTTTCCACTGATTTTATGCAGCAGCCCGTACATGACGTGGTTGCAGACGAAGGTGCCCGCCGTCTGCGAAACGGAGGCGGGAATCCCCTTCTCGCGCATCGCCGCCACCATCGCTTTGATCGGCAGCGAACTGAACCACGCCGCGGGACCATCCGGGACGATCGCCACATCAATCGGCTGCTGGCCGTGGTTATCGGCAATCCTGGCGTCGTCCACGTTAATGGCGACGCGCTCGACGGTCACATCCACACGACCGCCCGCCTGTCCGACCGCGATCACCACCGCAGGTTCAAGTTCATCGATAGCCGCATTCAGCACGCTTAACGACTCACCAAAAACGCAGGGCAGCTGGCGTGTCACTACGCGGCAGCTGTCGATAATACTCCCCTCAAGCTGCCTGACCACTTCCCACGAAGGGTTAACGGTCTCGCCGCCGAACGGCTCAAAACCGGTGACTAATACGTTACGCATCGTCTCTCCTTACAGGAACATCAGGAAGTACAACAGGAACACGTTGGCAATGAGCAGCAGCACGCCGGTCGGCACCTGCGCTTTGATTACCGCATTTTTATCCGGCAGCTCCAGCAGTGCGGCCGGCACGATGTTGAAGTTCGCCGCCATTGGCGTCATCAGCGTTCCGCAGTAGCCGGAGAACATGCCAATCGCCGCCATCACCGCCGGGTTACCGCCATGCTGCAGCACCAGGATCGGGATGCCGATCCCCGCCGTCACGATCGGGAACGCCGCAAACGCATTGCCCATCACCATCGTGAGCAGCGCCATGCCGATCGTGTACACCGCCACGGCGATAAAGCGGCTGTCCACCGCCAGGTAGCTTTTCGTCAGCCAGGAGATGCCATCACCCACGCCAGCGGCGGTAAAGAGCAGGCCCAGCGTCGCCAGAATCTGCGGCAGGATAAACGCCCAGCCGATGGAATCCAGCAGACGGCGCGCCTCCTGCAACGGCTGATGCACTTTTTCGTGCGTCATTTTGACCGCCATTGCGAGGCCAATCAGCGACCCGGCGGTCATCGAGAAAAGCGTCACCAGCGTCGAATGGTTACCCGGTCCGAACAAATTTTCCTGCAATCCTGGCACATGGTTGAACATCAGCACGCCCACCACCGTCACCACAGGAATGGCTAACGCCGGATAGAACAGACGGTTGCCGAGCCGCTTCGCGCTGGCCTCCCGCTCTTCGGGTTTACGCTGGTGATAGCTGCCCAGACGCACCCCGCCAAAACCGGCGATCAGCGCCAGCCCAACCACCGCCAGACCGACCGCAATATGCACGGTGCGCTTATCGCCCACCAGCTGATACGTCCAGTCACCGAGCAGGAATATCAGGCCGTACACGCCCCAGAACAGACCGGTAGTGATGCGACGCGGGTTCGCTTTATCGCGAAACGACATCACGGCGACGATCAGCAGGATCAGCCCTGCCAGCCAGTAGAGATAACTTTGCTGGAAATTCATGAGGCATCTCCCTGCGTGTGCGCGGTTTTCGCCAGCTCGCGCTCAAGATGCTTGTCCAGTCGCCACAGGCGGGTGGCGTGGATAATAAAGGCGCAGACTGCCGTCGGAATGCCCCACAGCGCAATGTGCAGCGGCTCGGTCTGAATTCCGCCGGACTCCAGCATAAAGTTATGCATAAAGATGATCGCCCCGAAAGCGACAAAGATATCTTCACCGAAGAACAGCCCGACGTTGTCCGTCGCCGCCGACATCGCCCTCAGGCGATAGCGCACCGCGCCCGGCAGTTCGCCGTATTTTTTCTCCGCAGCACCCTCTGCCATCGGAGCCAGCAGCGGTCGCACCATTTGCGGATGGCCGCCCAGGCTGGTCAGCCCCATCGCCGCCGTCGCTTCACGCACAAACAGATAGACAATCAGCAGTCGCCCCGCGGTGGCGCTGTGGATTTTGGCAATCCACGCCTGCGCGCGCTCTTTCAACCCGTGGCGTTCCAGCAGGCCAATAACGGCTAGCGGGATCAGCAGGATATAAGGCAGGTTACGGGTATTCAGGAACCCTTCGCCCAGCTTTTCGAGGATAGTTGCGACCGGCATATTCGCCGCCACACCGGTGACAATCCCGGCGACAATCACCACCAGCACCGGATTAAAACGTAAGATAAACCCGACCACGATCACCACAATACCGATGAGTGGCCAGAGCGAAAGCGTCTCTGCCATGTTGTCCTTCCTGTTGTTGTATAGCGTTTTGTTGTGTTTGCGTTTTGTGCTTTAGGCACTGATTTTTATATTATTTAACTCAAATTCTGCGCGCAAGCGACGGGCAAACGCCAGCGCGTGTTCGCCGTCTCCGTGCAGGCACACCGTCTGCGCGCGCACAGAGGCCCATTCACCGCTCGTACTTTTCACCCGCCCCTGCTGCACCATGTCCAGAGTTTGCGCCAGCGCCTGCTCTTCATCGGCAATCAGCGCCCCCGGCTCGCTGCGCGGCACCAGGCTGCCGTCGGCCCGATAGCCGCGATCGGCAAACACCTCTTCGCGTGTGACCAGGCTGTAACGCTCACCGGCGCGGATCAGTTCGCTCCCCGCCAGCCCGACCAGAATCAGATTGCCGTCCACCGCATGCACCGCGCGGGCGATGGCGTCAGCCAGCTGCGCGTCTTTCGCCGCCTGGTTGTAGAGCATCCCGTGAGGTTTCACGTGACGCAGTTGCCCCCCTTCGGCGCGGGCAATCGCCGCCAGCGCACCAATCTGGTACAGCATTTGGACGTAAACCGTTTCTGGCGGCAGATTCATGGCCGTGCGCCCGAAGTTCTCCCGATCGGGAAAGCTCGGGTGGGCACCTATCGCCACGCCGTTTTGTAACGCGCCTCGCACGCTTTCGCGCATGGTCTGCGCATCCCCGGCGTGAAAGCCACAGGCAATATTGGCCGACGACACCAGCGTCAGTAGCTCGGCATCGCTCCCGCAGCCTTCACCCAGATCCGCATTTAAATCAACGACGATCATTCAACCTCCATGCCAGTTGTTCGATGAATTGCCGCTGCACACGGCGCGCGTCGAGGGCCTCTTCCAGCGTACAGGGCACAAAGTGGATCGGCTGTCCGAGCGGGATTTGCGCCAGATGGTACATATCGGCTTCGATGATGCAGGCGATACGCGGATAACCGCCGGTGGTCTGGGCATCATTCATCAGCACAATCGGCTGGCCGTTGTGTGGCACCTGGACAACTCCCGGCAGCAGGCCGTGGGAGACCATTTCACGATCGGTGGTACGCGCCAGCTGTTGGCCCTGCAAACGGTAGCCCATACGGTTACTCTGCGGGCTGAGCCGCCACGGCAGTCGCCAGAAGGCATCCTGCGAGGCCTGGTCAAACTCATGGTACTCCGGCCCCGGCAGGGCGCGAATGCGGTTACTCCACAGGAGCTGTTTCACCCCCTGCGCGTCGGTAAACTGACGTGATTCGCTGCCCAGCGGCAGGTTATCGCCATCCTTCAGCAGGCGTCCTTCAAAGCCGCCAATACCCGTTTTGAGATCGGTGCTGAACGAGTTCATCACTTCCGGTACGTCAATCCCGCCGCCGACCGCCAGATAGCTGCGCATGCCGTGAGTCGGGCGATGAAGCGTCAGACGCTGCCCCGCTTTCACCTGCAGCCGCCAGCCGGTCCACACCGCCGCGCCGTCAAGCGTCGCGTCACAGCCCGCGCCCGTCAGGGCAAACCAGCCGTCGCGTTCAAATTCAAAGCTGCACTGCCCAAGGGTGATCTCCAGCGCTGCGGCATTCGGATCGTTGCCCACCAGCAGGTTGGCGATCTGCAACGCCGGTTTGTCCAGCGCGCCGCAGTAGCTGACCCCGGACTGGCGCAGCCCGGTGCGCCCGCCGTCCTGTACCGAGGTGTATAACCCCGCGCGAATCACCTTCAACATACCCCCTCCTTCTGCGGCACGAACCGCACGGTATCGCCCGGTCGCAACAGCACCGGCTCTTCGCGTTTAGCATCAAACAGCGCCTGGGAGGTATGGCCGATAAGCTGCCAGCCCCCCGGCGAGGCGAGCGGATAAACCCCGGTCTGCGATCCGCCAATTCCCACGGAACCGGCCGGGACCATCAGACGCGGCTCGCCCCGGCGTGGCGTGTGGAGCGGCTCTGGCAATCCGCCGAGATACGGGAAACCCGGCTGGAACCCTAAGAACCACACCACGTAGTCCACCGAGGCATGCAGCTCGACGACCTGCTTTTCCGTCAGCCCCGCATGACGCGCCACATCGCCCAGATCCGGGCCAGCCGCGTTGCCATACACCACCGGGATCTCGATAAATCGCGACTCCGGCTCCAGCGCCTCGCTCTCCTCCCACCAGCGCTGCAACCGCTCGATGGCGTCCAGCGCCACCGACTGCGGATTGCGCAGCACCACGGTAATGTTATTCATCCCTGGTATGGCCTCGACCACTTCAGGGATTTCGCCCAGCCGCTGGGTTAAGCGCCAGATCCTTTTTTGCGTCGTCATCGTGACCGGAGGCTCTAACTCCAGTACCACTGCCGTTTCGCCTAATAAATAACAACGCGCTCGCTGCACTTACGCACCTCTCATCAGGCAGGATTAGGAATATCGATAAAGGTCACGTCGAGATCGGTATTTTCCGTCAGCCATTCGCTCAGGGCGCGGATGCCGCCGCGCTCGGTGGCATGGTGCCCTGCCGCGTAGAAATGCAGCCCCTGCTCGCGGGCAGAGTGAATGGTCTGCTCGGACACTTCACCGGTAATAAAAGCGTCGACGCCAAAGCGCGCCGCATTGTCGATAAAGCCCTGGCCGCCGCCCGTACACCACGCCACGCGCTTCACCAGATCCGGGCCGGTATCACCGCTCCACAGTGGACGGCGGCCCAGACGCGCCTCAATCCAGGAAGCAAGTTCCAGGCCAGGAACCGGCATGGACAGCTCACCCCACGGCAGCAGCTCTTCGATTTCACCCATCACGGTGATGCCGAGCAGCTGAGCGAGCTGAACGTTATTGCCCAGCTCCGGATGCGCATCCAGCGGCAAGTGCCAGCCGTACAGATTGATGTCGTTCGCCAGCAGCGTTTTAAGGCGGTTGCGCTTCATACCGCGAATAATCGGTGCTTCGTTTTTCCAGAAATAGCCGTGATGCACGATCACCGCATCCGCTTGCAGGCGCACCGCTTCATCCAGCAGGGCCTGGCTCGCCGTGACGCCGGTGACAATCTTTTGCACCGTTTCACGCCCTTCCACCTGCAGGCCGTTAGGGCCGTAGTCGCTGAAGCTGGCGCTGTTCAGCTTTTCATTGATTAAGGTTTCCAGTTCGCTGTTTTTCATCATTACTCTCTTACGCTTTGCGGGCGGCTTCATAGGCCGCCAGTGTGGCGACTCGCGCCTGTTTATGGTCAACAATCGGGCGCGGATAATCGAGGGTTTCACCCGTTTTATCCGCCCACACCCAGGGTTCATGGATCGATTTTCCCGGCACGTCGGTCAGTTCAGGTAGCCACTGGCGGATAAACTCGCCGGTAGCGTCAAATCGTTGTCCCTGGGTTGTCGGGTTAAAAATACGAAAATAGGGAGCGGCATCCGTTCCGGTTGACGCCGCCCACTGCCAGCCGCCGTTATTGGCCGCCAGATCGCCGTCGATCAGCTGAGAAATAAAATATCGCTCTCCGGCGCGCCAGTCGATCAGCAGGTCTTTCACCAGGAAGCTGGCAACGATCATCCGCAGGCGGTTATGCATCCACCCCGTTTCGTTTAGCTGACGCATGGCCGCATCGACTATCGGATAGCCCGTCTGCCCGTTTTGCCACGCCTGTAACTGGGCGTCATCCTGTTGCCACTGCACCTTGTCCGTCCAGCGGATGAAGGGACGATGTTTACATAAATCAGGATGATACGTCATCAGATGGCGGTAGAATTCGCGCCAGATCAGCTCGTTAAGCCATACCGCCCCCGGCCCGCCGTCGAGGGCCTGCGGCTGTTCGGCCAGCAGGCGGTGCAAACACTGTCGCGGGGAGAGCACGCCCAACGCCAGACAGGCGGATAAACGGCTGGTGCCTTCGATGGCGGGAAAATCGCGCTGTTCTTCATACTCAGCGGCCTGCTGTTTGCAGAACTGGCGCAGCTGCGCAATCGCGGCCTTTTCGGTCGGTGGGAAGTGGTCCGGGTCGAAATCGCGCTGAGGGTAGTCAACGTTGATCTCCGCAGAAACGGTCAGCGCCTCTCCTCGGGCCGCTGGCGCGGCGACGCACTCCGGTAGCCCCTCTTTCAGGCGTTTCAGGTAGGCATTTTTGAACGGGGTGAAGACTTTATACATCTCGTGATTGCCGGTCATGACGCTGCCCGGCGCTAACATCACGCTGTCGTCAAAGCCCTGGCACACAACCGTAGTAAGCCGGTTTTCAAGCTGTCGGTCGCGCTGCTGCTCGTTGAATTCGTACTGATAGTTGTAAAAAAGATGGGTGACGTTGTGCGCGTCGCAGATCTGCTGCACTTTGTCGATCTGCGCGGCAAAGTCGCTCACTTCCTCATAAATCAGTGGAATGCCCTTCTCCGCCAGCCCCTGCTGCAGGGCATTGAGATGCGCACGCAGGTATGCCGCCTGTCGCGGAGCCATGCCGTGCTCACGCCACTGTTCGGGCGTGGCGATAAACAGGGCCAGCACGCGGGCGTCTTGAGAGCGGCAGGCGGCCGCGAGCGCGATATTGTCATGAAGGCGCAGATCCGCGCGAAACCAGACCAGATGCGTGGTCATAACACTCCTGAATAATTGTCCATAACCTAAGCGTAGCGTTTCTGACCGCAGGCCGAAACCGCGTCGTCTATCCCTAAACGTGGGATATCTGACTCTATAATGTTTAAGTTATGTTACAGGAGCAAGTGTAACCTTTGCCCGGCGGGCGAGCGGAAAGCGACAGACACAAAAAAACCGCCACATCGCTGTGGCGGTTCGACATTGCTGTGTGGCTATTTGTTAGTAAAAATCGCAGGTCGCTTTTTCGGCCTGGTCCATCCATACCGGTTTCTCGCTGGTTTTCGCCCAGACGCGGTGCAGATAGCTATAAAAACGTGCACGGTCTTTCCAGAACAACATCACTGGCAGCGCCACAATCCCGGCCACTACGGCGAAGGTGCGACGTAAAAAGACAACATGTGCTGGAAACTCTTTATACAGGTCCATGATTTTCTCCCCTATAGCTGGCCGGAAACGTTATCCGGAAATTTCAAAAGTGGTTATCTGGCTAAAATAGTACCGCTTTGTTTGTAATTTTACTACTCATCCGACCACTTATTTTCATCCGTTTAGTGAATATTTACACTCCACCTGTAATTAAGTTACATAAAAGTTAACAAGATACTTACCATTAGTTAAATCAGGGTCTTGCCATTTTTATACTTTTTTTACACCCACCCCGCTGATTTTTGCGAAATCTTTGCGCCATAAATCCTACCTTTTGCACAACGACAAAAGTCACCCGGAGGTGAATTGTGAGTGCAGGTCTGATTGCTGGCATCGTGCTGGTGTTCCTGTTGTTGGGCTATTTGATTTATGCCCTGATTAATGCGGAGGCGTTCTGATGGTGGCCCAGGCATTTTTACTGATCGCCAGCTTCCTGCTGGTGCTTTTCCTGCTTGCAAGGCCGCTGGGAAGCTGGCTGGCGCGGATGATTAACGGCGGCGCGCTGCCGGTGATTGGGGGCGTCGAAAACGGGATCTGGCGCGTACTTGGGATCAACACCCAGGAGATGAACTGGCGGCAGTATCTTATCGCCATTGTGCTGCTGAATATCGTCGGGCTGGTGGTGCTGTTCGCAATGCTGATGCTGCAAGGTATTCTGCCACTGAACCCGCAGCAGCTGCCGGGCCTGTCGTGGCATCTGGCGCTCAATACTGCCGTCAGCTTTGTCAGTAACACCAACTGGCAGTCGTATGCCGGTGAAACCACCCTCAGCTATTTCAGCCAGATGGTGGGGCTAACGGTGCAGAACTTCCTCTCTGCCGCCAGCGGCATTGCGGTGATCTTCGCCCTTATCCGCGCCTTCGCCCGCCAGAAAATCAGCACCCTGGGCAACGCCTGGGTCGATCTCACGCGCATTACCCTGTGGCTACTGCTGCCGATTGCTCTGCTGATCGCCCTGTTCTTTATTCAGCAAGGCACCCTGCAAAACCTGCTGCCCTACTCGTCTTACACCTCTCTTGAAGGCGTGAAACAGATGCTGCCGATGGGGCCAGTGGCATCGCAGGAAGCGATCAAAATGCTGGGCACCAACGGCGGGGGTTTCTTTAACGCCAACTCCTCGCATCCGTTCGAGAACCCGACCGCGCTGACCAACATCGTGCAGATGCTGGCGATCTTCCTGATCCCCGCCGCGCTCTGTTTCGCCTTTGGTGATGTGGTAAATGACCGCCGTCAGGGCCGGACATTGCTGTGGGCGATGTCGATTATCTTTGTGGTCTGCGCGGCGCTGGTGATGTGGGCGGAGTGGCACGGCAACAGCCATTTCCTGCAGCTGGGCGCTGACAGCAGTATCAATATGGAAGGCAAAGAGAGCCGCTTCGGCATCCTCGCCACCAGCCTGTACGCGGTGGTGACAACGGCCGCCTCCTGCGGCGCCGTCAACGGGATGCATGACTCCTTCACGGCCCTCGGCGGGATGATCCCTCTGTGGCTGATGCAGATTGGCGAAGTGGTCTTCGGCGGCGTCGGTGCCGGTCTGTACGGCATGCTGCTGTTCGTTCTGCTGGCGGTGTTTATCGCCGGGCTGATGATTGGCCGCACGCCGGAGTATCTGGGTAAAAAAATCGACGTGCGCGAAATGAAACTGACCGCCCTCGCCATCCTGGTAACCCCTGCGCTGGTGCTGATGGGCACCGCGCTGGCCCTAATGACCGAGGCCGGGCGCAGCGGCATTTTCAACCCAGGCATCCACGGCTTTAGCGAAGTGCTCTACGCCGTGTCGTCTGCGGCCAACAACAACGGCAGCGCCTTTGCCGGGTTAAGCGCCAACTCTCCGTTCTGGAACTGCCTGCTGGCGTTCTGCATGTTCGTGGGCCGCTTTGGGGTGATCGTGCCGGTACTGGCTATCGCCGGATCGCTGGTGAGTAAAAAGATTCAGCCCACCTCAACCGGTACGCTCCCGACACACGGCGCGCTGTTTATTGGCCTGCTGATTGGCACCATCCTGCTGGTCGGTGCCCTGACCTTTATCCCCGCCCTCGCGTTAGGCCCGGTCGCGGAACATCTTTCTTTACGCTAACAGAGCGGAGATATCAGTCATGAGTCGTAAACAACTGGCCCTCTTAGAACCGACACTGGTTCGCCAGGCGTTGATGGATGCGGTGAAAAAACTCAGCCCGCGGGTGCAGTGGCACAACCCGGTGATGTTTATCGTCTGGATTGGCAGCGTGGTCACCACCGCGCTTGCCATCGCCATGAGCACCGGACACCTGACGGGCGACGCCCTGTTTACCGGGGCCATCAGCCTGTGGCTGTGGTTTACAGTGCTGTTCGCCAACTTTGCCGAAGCGCTGGCGGAAGGCCGTAGCAAAGCGCAGGCCAACAGCCTGAAAGGGGTCAAAAAGACCGCGTTTGCCCGCAAATTGCGTGAGCCGAAATATGGCGCACAGATGGATCACGTCCCGGCCGATGAACTGCGCAAAGGCGACGTGGTGCTGGTAGAAGCGGGCGATATTATCCCCTGCGACGGGGAGGTGATCGAAGGCGGCGCGTCAGTGGACGAAAGCGCCATCACCGGGGAGTCCGCGCCGGTGATCCGTGAGTCCGGCGGCGATTTTGCCTCGGTCACGGGCGGGACGCGCATTCTCTCTGACTGGCTGGTGATCCAGTGCAGCGTCAATCCGGGCGAAACCTTCCTCGACCGGATGATCGCCATGGTCGAAGGCGCGCAGCGTCGCAAAACGCCAAATGAAATCGCGCTCACCATTCTGCTGGTAGCCCTGACCATCGTCTTCCTGCTGGCGACCGCCACCCTGTGGCCGTTCTCCGCTTACGGCGGCACGGCGGTAAGCGTCACGGTGCTGGTGGCCCTGCTGGTCTGCCTGATCCCGACCACCATCGGCGGTCTGCTGTCGGCCATCGGCGTGGCCGGGATGAGCCGGATGCTCGGCGCGAACGTGATCGCCACCAGCGGCCGCGCGGTCGAAGCGGCGGGCGACGTGGACGTGCTGCTGCTGGATAAAACCGGGACCATTACTCTCGGCAACCGTCAGGCGTCGGACTTCCTGCCTGCGCCGGGTGTCGATGAGAAAACGCTGGCCGATGCGGCGCAACTCTCCTCGCTGGCGGATGAAACGCCGGAAGGCCGCAGCATCGTGATTCTGGCTAAACAGCGCTTCAATCTGCGCCAGCGCGATGTGCAGAGCCTGCACGCCACTTTTGTGCCCTTCACGGCGCAAACGCGGATGAGCGGGATTAACATTCAGGATCGCATGATCCGTAAAGGTTCCGTGGACGCCATTCGTCGCCACATCGAAGCCAATAACGGCCACTTCCCTCCGCAGGTCGATCAGCTGGTGGAAAGCGTGGCGCGTCAGGGTGCCACCCCGCTGGTGGTCGCTGAAGGGGCTAACGTGCTGGGGGTGATCGCCCTGAAAGATATCGTCAAAGGCGGCATCAAAGAACGCTTTGCCCAGCTGCGCAAAATGGGGATCAAAACGGTGATGATCACCGGGGATAACCGTCTTACCGCTGCCGCCATTGCCGCCGAAGCGGGGGTGGACGATTTCCTCTCCGAAGCGACGCCGGAAGCGAAGCTGGCGCTGATCCGCCAGTACCAGGCGGAAGGCCGTCTGGTGGCGATGACCGGCGACGGCACCAACGATGCCCCGGCACTGGCGCAGGCTGACGTTGCGGTGGCGATGAACTCCGGCACCCAGGCGGCAAAAGAAGCGGGGAACATGGTCGATCTGGACTCTAACCCGACCAAACTTATCGAGGTGGTCCATATCGGTAAACAGATGCTGATGACGCGCGGGTCGCTCACCACCTTCAGTATCGCCAACGATGTGGCGAAATATTTCGCCATTATCCCGGCCGCGTTTGCTGCCACCTATCCGCAGCTTAACGCGCTGAACGTGATGCATCTGCACTCGCCCGCGTCGGCGATTCTCAGCGCCGTGATCTTCAACGCCCTGATCATTGTTTTCCTGATCCCGCTGGCGCTGAAAGGGGTGAGCTATAAACCGCTGACGGCAGCCGCGATGCTGCGCCGCAACCTGTGGATTTATGGTCTTGGTGGATTAGTGGTGCCCTTTATCGGGATCAAAATTATCGACCTGTTACTGACCCTGTTCGGGCTGGTTTAAGAGAGAAATCAAATGACTATGTTACGTCCCGCTATACTTCTGTTTATTCTGCTGTCGCTGATTACCGGTGGGCTTTACCCGCTGGTGACCACCGCGCTGGGCCAGTGGTGGTTTAAGGATCAGGCCAACGGCTCGCTGATTATGCAAAACGGTGAGAGCCGCGGTTCGCGCCTGATCGGGCAGAACTTTACCGATGCCCGTTACTTTCAGGGGCGTCCTTCCGCCACCGCTGAAACCCCGTATAATCCAATGGCATCGGGTGGCAGCAACCTGGCAGGAAGTAATCCTGAACTGGATAAAGCCGTGAGTGAACGCGTCAGCGCCCTGCGCGCGGCTAACCCGCAGGCGAACCCGACGGTGCCCGTTGAACTGGTCACCGCTTCGTCCAGCGGGCTGGATTATAGCCTGACGCCCGCCGCTGTGACGTGGCAAATCCCGCGCGTGGCCGCCGCGCGCGGGCTGACCACTGACCAGGTCAACAAACTGGTTGCTGAACACACGCAAAAACCGCTGGTCAGCTTTATCGGCATGCCGGTCGTGAATATTGTTGAGCTGAATCTGGCGCTGGACGCGCTAAGGAAAAACTAAATGACCGACGAGCCCCTGCGCCCGAATCCGGATCGGCTGCTTGAGCAGACCGCTGAAGCGCATCGCGGCAAATTAAAAGTGTTTTTCGGCGCCTGTGCGGGCGTCGGGAAAACCTACGCCATGCTAACCGAAGCGCAGCGTTTGCGGGCGCAGGGGCTGGATATTCTCATCGGCGTGGTGGAAACCCACGGGCGCAAAGAGACGGCGGCGCTGCTGGAGGGGCTGGCGACGCAGCCGGCGCGTCGCATCAGCCATCGCAGCCGTCTGGTCTCCGAGTTTGATCTCGACGCCGCCCTCGCCCGCCGTCCGGCATTAATTCTGATGGACGAACTGGCGCACAGTAATGCGCCAGGCTCGCGTCACCCCAAACGCTGGCAGGATGTCGAAGAGCTGCTGGAAGCGGGTATCGACGTCTTTACCACCGTTAACGTGCAGCATCTGGAAAGCCTGAACGACGTGGTCAGCGGCGTCACCGGCATTCAGGTGCGTGAAACCGTCCCCGATCCCTTTTTTGATTCCGCCGATGAAGTGGTGCTGGTCGATCTCCCCCCGGACGATCTGCGCCAGCGCCTGAACGAGGGCAAAGTCTATATCGCCGGGCAGGCCGAACGCGCTATCGAGCACTTTTTCCGTAAAGGGAACCTGATTGCCCTGCGCGAACTGGCGCTGCGACGCACCGCCGATCGGGTGGACGATCAGATGCGCGCCTGGCGCGACCGACAGGGGCAGGACCGCGTCTGGCATACCCGCGACGCCATTTTGCTCTGCATCGGGCACAGCGGCGGCAACGAGAAACTGGTGCGCACCGCCGCGCGGCTGGCGGCAAAATTTGGCAGCGCCTGGCATGCAGTTTACGTCGAAACCCCACACCTGCACGCCCTGCCGGAAAACCAGCGGCGCGCTATCCTCAGCGCCCTGCGCCTCGCCCAGGAGTTAGGCGCGGAGACCGCTACCCTGTCCGATCCGGCAGAAGATAAAGCTATCCTGCGCTACGCCAGGGAACATAATCTCGGCAAAATCGTCATCGGGCGTCGTCAGCATCGCCGCTGGTTCAGCCGCGAATCTTTCGCTGACAAACTGGCGAAACGCGCGCCGGATCTGGATCTGGTGATTGTCGCGCTCGACGAAAAACCAGCCCCCCTCCCCAGCCGCACGCCTGACGCCCGCAGCTTTGGCGATAAATGGCGCATCCAGCTCAGAGGCTGCCTGGTGGCGACGGTGCTTTGCGCCCTGATCACCATTGTCGCAAGCCAATGGCTGATTGCCTTTGACGCCGCCAACCTGGTAATGGTCTATCTGCTGGGTGTGGTGGTGGTGGCTTTGCTCTACGGGCGCTGGCCGTCGGTACTGGCGACGATCATTAACGTCGCCAGCTTTGACCTCTTCTTCATCGCCCCGCGCGGCACGCTGGCGGTGTCGGATGTGCAGTACATTCTGACGTTTGCCGTGATGCTGACCGTCGGGCTGGTGATTGGTAATCTCACTGCGGGCGTGCGCTATCAGGCGCGTATCGCCCGCTACCGCGAACAGCGCACGCGCCATCTGTATGAGATGTCGAAATCGCTGGCCGTCGGGCGCACGCCGCTGGATATCGTCCAGACCAGCGAGCAGTTTATTCGCTCCACATTCCAGGCCAGCAGCCTGATTTTGCTCCCGGACGAACACGGAAAACTGCGCCCGCTCACCTCGGCCAACGGCATGACGCCGTGGAATGAAGCCATCGCCCGCTGGAGTTTTGACAAAGGGCTGCCCGCCGGTGCCGGAACCGATACGCTGCCCGGCGTGCCCTATCTGATTCTCCCCCTGCGCACGCCGACAAAACCCTGGGGCTGGTGATTGTTGAGCCGTCGAATCTGCGACAGCTGATGATCCCGGAACAGCAGCGTCTGCTGGAAACCTTTACCCTGCTGGTTGCCAGCGCGCTGGAGCGTCTGGCCCTGACCACCAGCGAAGAGCAGGCGCGGCTGGCGAGCGAGCGCGAAAGTATTCGCAACTCCCTGCTGGCGGCGCTCTCCCACGATCTGCGCACGCCGCTAACGGTGCTGTTTGGCCAGTCGGAGATCCTGACCCTCGACCTGGCGGCGGAGAATTCCCCTCACGCTCTGCAGGCTAGCGAGATCCGCCAGCACGTGCTGAACACCACCCGGCTGGTGAATAATTTGCTCGATATGGCGCGTATTCAGTCCGGTGGGTTTAACCTTAAAAAAGAGTGGCTGACGCTGGAAGAGGTGGTCGGCAGCGCGTTACAAATGCTGGAGCCAGGGCTGGGCGGTCGCCATATCACCCTCGACATGCCTGAACCGCTCACGCTGATCCACGTCGACGGGCCGCTGTTTGAGCGGGTGCTGATTAATCTGCTGGAGAATGCGGCGAAATACGCGGGCGCAAAAGCGGAAATTGGTTTAACGGCGGGCGTCGCGCATCAGGCACTGCGCCTTGAAGTGTGGGACGACGGGCCGGGCATTCCGTCCGGTCAGGAAAGCGCGATTTTTGAGAAGTTTGCGCGCGGGAATAAAGAGTCGGCCATTCCCGGTGTCGGGCTGGGGCTGGCCATCTGTCAGGCGATTGTCGATGTGCACGGCGGAACCATTACCGCCCACAACCGACCGGAAGGAGGAGCCTGTTTTTGTGTTACACTTCCGCTGGATGTCCCGCCAGAAATGAATGAATTACCCGAGGATTTGTGATTAACGTCCTGATTGTTGAAGACGAACTCGCCATTAGCCGTTTCCTGCGCGCTGCGCTGGAGGGAGACGGCTTGCGCGTGTATGACGCCGGGACATTACAGCGCGGACTTATCGAAGCGGCCACCCGCAAACCCGACCTGGTGATCCTCGATTTAGGCCTCCCCGACGGCGACGGTCTCGATTTTATTCGCGAAGTGCGCCAGTGGAGCCAAATGCCCATCATTGTGCTCTCTGCCCGCGCCGAAGAGACGGATAAAATTGCGGCGCTGGACGCCGGGGCCGATGACTATCTCAGCAAACCTTTTGGTATTGGTGAACTTCAGGCTCGCCTGCGCGTGGCGCTGCGCCGCCACAGTGCGACGACGCCGTCCGATCCGGTGTTTACCTTTTCAGATATCCAGGTCGATCTGCCTGCCCGTCGAATTCTGCGCGGTACCCAAGAGATTCACCTCACCCCGATTGAGTTTCGCCTGCTGGCCGTGCTGCTTAACAATCACGGCAAAGTACTGACCCAGCGCCAGCTGCTTAATCAGGTCTGGGGACCGAACGCCGTTGAGCATAGTCATTATTTACGCATATATATGGGCCACCTTCGTCAAAAACTTGAGGCTGACCCCGCACGCCCCCGCCATTTATTAACTGAAACCGGTATCGGTTATCGGTTTATGCTTTGAATAACTATTCAGAATTAACTCAATTAAATTAGTACAACATATTTCTGCGTTTTTAATTATTACGAAAACACCTATTCCCGCCCTCTTTAAATTAAATAAAAACACCATGAATACATTGTATTAACATTAGTAATACAAAACAGCGTTATGCACTACTCTATTCACGCAAAACGAATATTTATTTCTGATTTGATCGGTTATTGGTGATCTTCTTCACGGTTTGCTGCCTTTTCATGGATAAAATGGCCTTGCTTTCAATTACTGAAAGGAAAAACAGTCATGGAAAACAATAATCGTTTAATGCCGCATATAAGGCGAACAACGCATATTATGATGTTCGCCCACCGCAATAGCTTTGACTTTCACTTCTTCAACGCCCGGTAGTCCTTCGACCCAGGGCGCGTCTGCTTACAGGTTCTCCTGAAACACCCTGACTTACAGGCATTTGCCTGTGGGCGCTGCGCTCCTTTTCCTTAAATCCTGTCTATTCCGTTTCCGGACGGCCTGGGATTTAACTCATCAAAAAGCAATTCACTGATTTTTTATCAGCGGCTCCTCTTTGCTTTTTTTTCCGGACTATTTCGATTTCTTATTTATACGAAGTCGTAGGACAAATATTGCCTAAAATAAAGAGACAAATATGAAAATGCTAAAAATCGCTGCCAGCCGCGCTTGCCCGGACTGCTTCACCACCACTCGGGAAATGGTCGACGCCAGTGCGACCGATTATATTGATGTGGCAGCCGTAGTACTGGCCGTCGGCGATATTTTTAATGGCACCATTGAAGAAATAGACGCCACCGGTTTTGGAATCCCGGTATTTATCGCGACGCACAAAGAAGAGATGGTTCCGGCCGAATATTTACCACGCATTCACGGCGTATTTGAGTGCAACGACACCAGCAACGATTTCTACGGACGCCAGCTGGAAGCCGCCGCGCTGAAGTATGAAACTCAGCTGCGCCCGCCGTTCTTCCGCGCGCTGGTAGATTATGTCAAACAGGGTAACAGCGCCTTTGATTGCCCAGGGCATCAGGGCGGTCAGTTCTTCCGCCGTCACCCTGCCGGTAATCAGTTTGTCGATTTCTTTGGCGAGACGCTGTTCCGCTCTGACCTGTGCAATGCCGACGTGGCGATGGGCGATCTGCTCATTCACGAAGGTGCGCCCTGTACGGCACAAAAACATGCGGCGAAAGTGTTCAACGCCGATAAGACCTACTTCGTGCTGAACGGCACATCGTCGTCCAACAAAGTGGTGCTGAACGCTCTGCTGACGCCGGGCGATCTGGTACTGTTTGACCGTAACAACCATAAATCTAACCATCACGGCGCGCTGCTGCAGGCCGGTGCAACGCCGGTCTATCTGGAAACCGCTCGCAACCCGTACGGCTTTATCGGCGGGATTGACGCCCATTGCTTCGAAGAGAATTATCTGCGCGAACTGGTGGCCGAAGTGGCTCCGGGCCGGATGCGCGATCAGCGTCCGTTCCGCCTGGCAGTCATTCAGCTCGGCACCTACGATGGCACCATCTACAACGCCCGTCAGGTGGTCGATAAGATTGGTCATCTGTGCGACTACATCCTGTTTGACTCGGCGTGGGTCGGCTACGAGCAGTTTATTCCCATGATGGCGGATTGTTCCCCGCTGCTGCTGGAGCTGAATGAGAACGATCCGGGGATTCTGGTCACTCAGTCGGTGCATAAACAGCAGGCAGGCTTCTCTCAGACTTCGCAGATCCACAAAAAAGACAGCCATATCAAAGGCCAGCAGCGCTACGTTCCACACAAACGTCTGAACAACGCTTTCATGATGCACGCCTCCACCAGCCCGTTCTATCCGCTGTTTGCCGCGCTGGACATTAACGCCCGCATGCATGAGGGCCAGAGCGGACGCAACATGTGGATGGACTGCGTGGTGAACGGAATCGAAGCGCGCAAGCTGATCCTGCAAAACTGCCAGTTCATCCGCCCGTTTGTGCCTGAAACGGTAGATGGCAAGCCGTGGGAAAGCTGGCCGACGGCAGAGATCTCCACGGATCTGCGCTTCTTCCATTTTGTACCGGGTGAAAACTGGCATGCCTTCGAAGGTTACGCTGAGCATCAGTATTTTATCGATCCGTGCAAACTCCTGCTGACCACGCCCGGCATCAACGCCCGTACCGGGGAATACGACGATTTCGGCGTACCGGCTACCATCCTCGCTAACTTCCTGCGTGAAAACGGCATCGTCCCGGAAAAATGCGATCTCAACTCCATCCTGTTCCTGCTCACGCCTGCCGAAGACATGGGCAAGTTGCAGCAACTGATCGCTCAACTGGTGCGTTTCGAGAAGCTGCTGGAAAGCGATGCGCCGCTGAAAGAGGTGCTGCCGTCCCTCTACAAGCAGCATCCTGAGCGCTACGCCGGTTACTCTCTGCGCCAGATTTGCCAGGAGATGCATGACCTTTACGCCCGTCACAACGTGAAACAGCTGCAAAAAGAGATGTTCCGCAAGGCGCATTTCCCGCAAGTGAAAATGAACCCGCAGGCGGCGAACTACGCCTATCTGCGCGGCGAAGTGGAGCTGGTCCCTCTTCGCGATGCAGAAGGCCGTATTGCCGCGGAAGGCGCGCTCCCTTACCCACCGGGCGTGCTGTGCGTGGTGCCGGGTGAAGTCTGGGGCGACGCGGTTCTGCGCTATTTCACGGCGCTGGAAGAAGGGATTAACCTTCTGCCGGGCTTCGCGCCGGAACTCCAGGGTGTGTACGTCGAAGAGTGCGACGGGCGCAAACAGGTTCGCTGTTACGTGATTAAGCAGCCAGCCACCCAGCCCGCGCTGCTGAAAGGGGAAACACTATGACTAAAAAATCCAACAAGATGGGCGTGGTGCAGCTCACCGTCCTGACCATGGTCAATATGATGGGCTCGGGGATTATTATGCTCCCGACCAAACTCGCCGAAGTCGGTACCATCTCAATTATCTCCTGGCTGGTGACCGCCGTTGGCTCGATGGCGCTGGCGTGGGCTTTCGCCAAATGCGGGATGTTCAGCCGTAAGTCCGGCGGGATGGGCGGTTACGCGGAGTATGCCTTCGGCAAGTCGGGCAACTTTATGGCCAACTATACCTACGGTGTGTCGCTGCTGATCGCTAACGTCGCGATTGCGATTTCGGCGGTCGGGTACGGCACCGAGCTGTTCGGCGTCGTCCTGAGCCCGGTGCAGATCGGTATCGCGACCATCGGCGTGCTGTGGCTGTGTACCGTCGCTAACTTCGGCGGCGCGCGCATCACCGGGCAGATCAGCAGTATCACCGTCTGGGGGGTGATCATCCCGGTGGTAGGTCTGTGCATTATCGGCTGGTTCTGGTTTAGTCCGACGCTGTACGCCAACTCCTGGAACCCGCACCACGTGCCGTTCTTCGCGGCGGTCGGTTCCTCAATCGCCATGACGCTGTGGGCTTTCCTTGGGCTGGAATCGGCCTGTGCGAACGCCGAGGTGGTGGAAAACCCGGAACGCAACGTGCCGATCGCGGTACTGGGCGGGACGCTGGGGGCTGCGGTGATTTACATCGTCTCCACCAACGTGATTGCCGGGATTGTGCCGAACATGGATCTGGCAAATTCGACCGCGCCGTTTGGCCTGGCGTTTGCGCAGATGTTCACGCCGGAAGTCGGGAAAGTGATCATGGGCCTGATGGTGATGTCCTGCTGCGGTTCGCTGCTCGGCTGGCAGTTCACCATTGCGCAGGTGTTTAAATCCTCTGCCGACTCCGGATATTTCCCGAAAATCTTCTCCCGCGTCAGCAAGTCCGACGCACCGATTCAGGGGATGCTGGCGATTGTTATTTTCCAGAGTGGGTTGTCGCTGATGACCATTAGCCCGTCGCTGAACAGCCAGTTCAACGTGCTGGTGAACCTGGCGGTGGTGACCAACATTATTCCGTATATTCTGTCGATGGCCGCCCTGGTGATTATTCAGAAAATGGCGAATGTCGATCCCCGCAAAGCAAAGATTGCGAATTTCGTGGCGCTGGTTGGGGCGATATACAGCTTCTATGCGCTCTACTCTTCCGGCCAGGAAGCGATGCTGTACGGGGCGATGGTGACGTTTATGGGCTGGACGTTGTACGGTCTGGTATCGCCAAGATTTGAACTGAAAAATAAGCACAGCTAAGAGCGACAAAAAAGCCCGGGGGCATTACTGCCCACCGGGCCTGCGAGGTAAAAGCAAAACGGCAACCGAGGTTGCCGTTTTTAATGTTTCCCTCACGCCTGTCGGCTGAGGGTATCAGACCGCAGACTTACGCGTTCTTCAGCACTTCACTCACAATCTCAACCGCTTCTTTTTCGATCAGCTTACGGTGTTCGTCGCCGAGGAAGCTTTCGCAGTAGATTTTGTACGCATCTTCCGTACCGGACGGACGCGCGGCGAACCAGCCGTTATCTGTCATCACTTTCAGACCGCCGATTGACGCACCGTTACCGGGTGCCGCCGTCAGACGTGCGGTGATCGGGTCGCCTGCCAGCGTGTTAGCGCTCACCATCTCTGGAGAGAGCTTAGACAGCGCGGCTTTCTGTGCGGAGGTCGCACCGGCCTGAATACGGTTGTAGCTTGGCGCACCAAAGCGAGCCGCCAGCTCGTTGTAGTGTTCCTGCGGGTTTTTGCCGGTGACGGCGGTGATTTCCGCGGCCAGCAGGCACATGATGATCCCGTCTTTGTCCGTCGACCACGGCGTACCGTCGAAACGCAGGAAGGATGCACCCGCGCTCTCTTCGCCGCCAAAACCAAAGCTGCCGTCGTGCAGACCGTCAACGAACCATTTGAAGCCCACTGGCACTTCCACCAGCTTGCGGCCTAAATCATTCACCACGCGGTCAATCATCGCGGAAGAGACCAGCGTTTTACCGACAGCCACCTCTTTACCCCACTGCGGGCGATGCTGGAACAGATAGTTAATCGCCACAGCCAGGTAGTGGTTCGGATTCATCAGGCCCGCAGGAGTAACGATACCGTGGCGGTCATAGTCCGGGTCGTTGGCAAAGGCCAGATCGAACTTATCGCGCAGGGCCAGCAGACCCGCCATCGCGCACTCGGAGGAGCAGTCCATGCGGATTGCGCCATCTTTATCGAGGTGCATAAAGCGGAACGTCTGATCGACCTGATCGTTAACGATAGTCAGATCCAGCTTGTAGAATTCGGCAATGCGCTTCCAGTATTCGATACCGGAACCACCGAGCGGATCCACGCCCAGCTTCAGGCCCGCTTTCTGAATCGCGGCGATATCAACGATATCGGCCAGCCCTTCGATGAACGGCTGAACCAGATTCAGCTCTTTCACGTGACCGGAAGCCATCGCCGCATCCAGAGAAATGCGTTTTACGCCTTTCAGGCCGTCAGCCAGCAGCGCGTTGGCGCGGTCTTCGACCACTTTGGTAACATTGGTATCAGCCGGGCCACCGTTGGGTGGATTGTATTTGATACCGCCATCGTCCGGCGGGTTGTGCGAAGGGGTGATGACGATACCGTCAGCCTGCGCGCCACCTTTTTTGTTGTGCACCAGAATCGCGTTTGAGACCGCAGGCGTCGGGGTGAAGCCGTTGTCTTCCTGCACGATGACATCCACACCGTTCGCTGCCAAAACTTCCAGCACGGAAATGAACGCCGGTTCGGACAGCGCGTGGGTGTCTTTCCCGACATAGCACGGACCGGTCACGCCATTTTTAGCGCGCTCTTCCGCGATGGCCTGAGCAATGGCCAGAATATGCGGTTCGTTAAAGCTATGGCGCGCCGCGCTGCCGCGGTGGCCAGACGTACCAAACTTCACTGCGTGTTCTGCGTTGCCCACTTCCGGCTTCAGTACGTAGTACTGCGCGGTGAGTTGAGCGACGTTAATCAAATCGCTTTGTTGTGCAGGCTGACCCGCACGATCGTGATTTGCCATTGCCTGGTCCTTCCTGTGCAAGGGTTAAATGGTACCGCAAACCTTTTCAATCAATTCCGCCGGGAATTGCATCGACTGCATGATGTGTTCGACCATGCTGCATTTGCGTCCGGTGTTGGTATTGGTGATGACCCAGTACGGCGTACCAGGGACATGTTTAGGTTTGGTTTGATTGCCGTTGGCAAGCAGCGTCTGTTCGTCGCCCGCGAAGTAGACGCGGGTACGGCCATGAAGCGAATCAGTGGCTTCAGCAAACGCTTTGTTATCCAGTGAATAGAGTGTAGACAGCACCAGCATAAAGCGGTTAACCGCTTTTTTCTGCTCGGCGTATTCGTCGGAAAGCAGCAGTTCACGCACCGCGCGGACTTTGTCTTTCACCGGAGCCACTGTTTTCGCTTCCGCGACCACATTTGGCTGACGAACCTCTTTAGAAACCGGAGTTGCAGGCTGTGAGGCGGCGGAAAATTTCAGCATGCGCCGTAAAATGTCTGATGCACTCTCGCCAATATGTCGCGTGTGGCTGGCAATATACTGATAGAGCTCATCATCAACTTCGATTGTTTTCATCTTAATCCAGTGCAATATCTTATCTGAATACAAGTCGTTGGGATTATAAGGGCTAATCCCAACCGCGGATAGGGTCAAACCTGGGTGGCGGCAAAAGTCAGATTAAACTGGAACCTTGCAGCCGGGCGGCAGAATGGTCAACATAATACCCTAACCTGACATACGTAAAAAAAGAACTTTGCCATGAAATTGAATAGCCGAGCGCAATCTGCACAATCGCCGAACAATAATTCTCCCATCGTACTGGTTCATGGCCTCTTTGGCAGCCTGGATAATCTGGGCGTGCTGGCCCGCGATCTGGTGGCCGATCGCGATATTTTGCAGGTGGATATGCGTAACCACGGGCTTTCCGAGCGCAGCCCGGAGATGACTTACAGCGCGATGGCCCAGGATCTGCTGGATACTCTCGATGCGAATCAGATTGAAAAAGCGACGCTGATTGGCCATTCCATGGGCGGCAAGGCGGTGATGGCCCTGACGGCGCTGGCACCGGAGCGTATCGATCAGCTGGTGGTGATTGATGTCGCCCCGGTGGATTACGACGTGCGCCGCCACGACGAGATCTTTGCGGCGATTAATGCCGTGACCGAGGCTGGCGTGTCTACACGCCAGCAGGCCGCAGCCATCATGCGTGAACATTTGGATGAAGAAGGCGTGGTGCAGTTCCTGCTGAAATCTTTCGTCGATGGCGCATGGCGGTTTAATGTGCCGGTGCTGTGGGATCAGTATCCTCAGATTGTCGGCTGGCAGACCGTTCCGGCCTGGCCACACCCTACCCTGTTTATTCGCGGCGGCAATTCTCCGTACGTCACCGACGCCTATCGCGATACGCTGCTGGCACAATTCCCGCAGGCGCGTGCGCATGTGATCGCCGGAGCCGGGCACTGGGTTCACGCTGAAAAACCGGATGCAGTGCTGCGGGCAATCCGTCGCTATCTCTCTGATAAAGCGATTTGATTAAAAAGCCAGCGACCGGTTGCCCGCAGGCCACCAGTCGTTGGCGTGCAGGTATCCGTGATGTATGATGTCGCGCTCATCGCCCCGGCAATAGCAGGGCCGCTCGTTTTCCCCGAAGTCTCTGAATCATGGCCAAAGAACAAACGGACCGCACGACACTAGATCTGTTCGCGACTGAACGTCGACCGGGACGACCAAAAACCAATCCGCTTTCGCGTGATGAACAGTTGCGCATCAATAAGCGCAATCAGCTGAAACGCGACAAAAGTCGTGGGCTTAAACGCGTCGAGCTGAAACTCAACGCGGAGGCCGCCGACGCCTTAAGTGAACTGGCCGATGCCCGCGAGATCAGCCGCAGCGAGCTGATTGAAGAGATGCTGATGGCACAGCTTCAGGCATGGCGCAGCACCAGGTGATCGTCTGAAAACCCCCTCAATTGTCCCTTTCATGTAGCACAGAGTGCAGTCCCGCGTGATAGCTGTTTCCGCAGACTTCCCTGTTCTGCTATGATTGCCCTTATCCGTGGACAATTTGCGCCACCATACCATTAAGTTTCAAGAGGTTATTTCACTCATGGCAATCATCGGCATTTTCTTCGGCAGCGATACCGGTAATACCGAAAACATCGCAAAAAACATTCAAAAACAGCTTGGTAAAGACGTTGCCGACGTACATGACATTGCTAAGAGCAGCAAAGAGGATCTCGAAGGTTACGATATTCTGCTGCTTGGCATTCCAACCTGGTACTACGGCGAAGCACAGTGTGACTGGGATGATTTCTTCCCGACGCTGGAAGAAGTGGATTTCAACGGTAAGCTCGTGGCCCTCTTCGGCTGCGGCGACCAGGAAGACTACGCGGAATACTTCTGTGATGCACTGGGTACTATCCGCGACATCATTGAACCGCGCGGCGCGGCAATCGTCGGTCACTGGCCAACGGCGGGTTATCATTTCGAAGCCTCTAAAGGCCTGGCCGATGACGACCACTTTGTCGGTCTGGCTATCGACGAAGACCGTCAGCCAGAACTGACCGCTGAGCGCGTCGACAAGTGGGTAAAACAGATCCGCGAAGAGCTGCACCTCGACGATATCCTGAACGCGTAATGCAGTGATGAGGTGCAACTGACTACGTTGCACCTCAATGATAGATAATACCGATTAAAATAATTGCTACAAATTTTTAACTTTCGTGTTCATACCTGTACAATGTCCCCGGGTTAAAGTGGATGCCATCCAACAAGTTTGTTGGTGATACCACGTTTTTATAAGCATACTTTGCTTGAGACTTGCAGTTTTCATTTAGGCATGGCAGTTCTATAATGAGACGCATTATCCCAACTGCATTTTCTGTCACTTCTTCTAAGGAAGTGAATCGTTTAGCAACAGGACAGATTCCGCATGACTGACAACAATACCGCATTAAAGAAGGCTGGCCTGAAAGTTACGCTTCCTCGTTTAAAAATCCTGGAAGTTCTGCAAGGGCCGGACAACCATCACGTCAGTGCGGAAGACTTATACAAACGTCTGATCGACATGGGCGAAGAGATTGGACTGGCGACCGTATACCGCGTTCTGAACCAGTTCGATGACGCCGGGATTGTCACCCGCCATAATTTCGAAGGCGGTAAATCCGTTTTTGAACTGACGCAACAGCATCATCACGATCACCTGATCTGCCTCGACTGTGGCAAGGTGATTGAATTCAGCGATGACTCTATCGAAGCACGTCAACGTGAAATCGCCACCCGACATGGCATCCGTCTGACCAACCATAGCCTGTACCTGTATGGTCATTGTGCTGAAGGCGATTGCCGCGAAAACGAGCACGCACACGATACTGCAGATAAATAATTTGTGGTTCATATAACGTTAAAAACCACCTGTCATCAACAGGTGGTTTTTTTTCATCAAAAACAACTCAGTACTTTCCTTTAAATCTCTTCCTGGAAGATACACTTCTGTAAGTTGTTCGCTGTAATATATTTTTATTTTAAGTATTTAATATTTAGGTTTCCGGAACCGGAAGACGAGTAAATACTCCACATAAAGCCAAACCTAACTTCGTTTCATCCGTTATATCATTGGCAGAAAGGAATGACTCAACCACTATATTTTTTTTGGAGAAAGAGGACACCCCATAAAAACTGATGATTCCGTCAGTTTCCCCATAGATAAGTATGCCATCAAACCCAAAGTTTACTTTTTCTCCCCGAAAGTTATAGAGAATTCCTCGCAATTTACGCCTTTCCTTTTTGTTTTTAAGTGCATTCTCTATTAATGTCTCATTTATCTCATCAACTCTCCTCTTAAGGTAAAAGACATCCACAGCTGGCCTATAAACGTCATTTCTGTTGGCATAATTTTCACTACATGACGGTGCATTTTCATTATCCACCCCATAGTGTTTATAAAAATATGCATCAACTTCTTTTTTATACTTTAATCCAGAAGATAAATGGTGAACATATAAGATAAGGCCTCCTGGCGATCCGCCAAGAGAAAGATTAGAGTATAAAAAAAGCAGTAATAAAAGAACCCTAAGTATATTTTTATTTATCACAAACCATCTCCTTCATTTTCACCTGGTTTTAAACCAATACCAAACAATTTAGAATTTTCATCATCAATATTAATAACATTCAAGTTTGAAACTTTATCAGCGTATCCCTCCGGAAGATAAAAATGATAAAACCTTTGATAATTATTATCAAACTTGGCACTTTTGTTAGTCGTAGGGTATTCAGAAAGTGTTATCGTGCCGTTGCCAAATTAACGCTCTCCCTGATAGCCTACTTGTGCTGCAATATTTCCCGACATAGTTTGACCCTAGACAAAAGTGATATAATCACTACTAATAAATTGTTTTGTAAGTTTACAATAATCTCTCATTATCATAATTGCACAAAAATACTCATTAATTTTATAAAATCGTGCAGGTTCGTTCCCTGGAAACACTCTTCACGCTCCAAAAAGCTTAATAACTCACCTGCATTCAGTTAAAAATCATTAAAATTAATTGGTCACTACTCATTAGGTTATTCGCTTAAGAATTTACTGAGCACCCTGGGCATAACCAACATATTGACAAGTTAAAGTAGGCAGAATTGCTATGGTGCTGGTGTAGGGAGTTTAGCGAGAGCCTTACATATTGCTTGACCCAATTTCATATCATCTAAGACATCTGCAGCAGCAATCGAACTTTTTTGAATATCCATTGTTTTATAAATAGTAGATACACTATAAAAATTAATGACATCATTAATTTTATTATAAAATAATATCGCATCAAAACCATTCCAGACTATGTCATCTCTAAACTTGCTAAGAATACCCCTTAGTTTATTTTTATCTTTGTTATTCTCAGTTGATTTCCTTAACAATGTTTCATTGATACCGTTCACTGGGGTTTTCAAATAGAAAACATCAACCATAGGCCTGGCGTGCTCAGTTTTATTGTGATATGTAATATCACATGTTGGTGATAATGCATTATCGACTCCATAGTATTTTTTGAAGTAACTGTCTATGACATTTTTTTCAGAAAGGTTAGATTCCATTGGCATAATGAATAAAAATAGCCCCCCTGCAGAACCAGCAATAGATACGCCAGGAACAAATAAGTATACTAATAAAAAAAACAATATTGAAATTCTAGTCATCACCTTCCACCACCCTCATTATTTCCAGAATGAATACCTATATCAAAAACATTTGTGTTTTCCTCATCAACATCGATCTCTCTTAAGAGATTATCATAGTTTTGATATCCCACAGGTAAATAGAAGTTATAAAATTTCTGATATTTATGATCAAAGCTTGCTGTATTACTTATCAAAGTGTAATCAGACAATTTAATTGTCCCACCGCCAAAATCAATTCCCCCTTGATTTCCACCTAATGCTGCAATATTTCCCGTTACGGTTTTACCATATACAAAGCAAATATGACCACTACCAGCAAAGCGATTTGTTGCATCATAGTAATTCCGCATTACCATAATAGCACCATAAACAGGCTCATTAATTTCATAAAATCGTGCAGGTTCATTTACTGGAAATTGTGATGATTGAGCGTTTGCACGCGCGTGGAGATAGTTAGCCTCAGCCAAACAATAAGTCACAAAAGAGGCGCACCACGGTGTATTAGTTAATTTACCATGGCTACCTGCGAGCTTATGATAATTATCTTCTATATTCCTCTCCCCTGTCCCATGCCATTGTTTCGCCTCTCTTATAGCGATTTCCATCTACGGTGCCTGAATGGAATCATTCCCGACATTAGCCTGCGGGTAAGCATTATCCGATGTCCCGGTAGGGATTTTTTTTGGACGTTCCTGAGATGGCTGTTTTTTTACGGCAAGCGGTTTACTGATTCCACCCGGTAATTTTATTTCTTGACCGACAGAGATAACATCTACATTCGAGATACTATTTAAATCAGCAATTCGTTTTACCGTTGTGTGAAATTCTCTTGCGATTTTACTTAAGGTATCACCTGATTTTACAATATAATCTTCTGTTGACCGCTCCCCTTCCTGATGAGCCCCTGTTGTTGCAGTAAATACCTGTCCCGTTTTGATCAGCAGTAGGCTTATACTGGCGGGCCCTGCTACCGCTGAGTATACTTTTTCTTCTTTTCCGTTTGCTCCTGTGGAAAAAATATCTAACGCACTTCGTCCAGGTAAATGGGCAATGGGCGGAAGATATCCATTATCATTGGTGCACCACTCATAGGACTTATTATCAATTACTACCTTTAATTTTTCATTAGCGATAGGTGTGTTCCCATCTGAAACCAGAATGTTAGTCGTGGGGATGGTCCGTTCCCGGCGTGTTTCTTGGTTGTTATAATACCCCTCCATAGTCTTGATCGCTTCCATAAGTCGCTCAAGTTTAACGTCATCTAAATCCCTGATATATTCATCAGGTTGAATACCTGTTTTCATAGATATTCGTTTTGTATATTCAATAGGATTATTACCATCAACTTCTGGAGAGTACAGGGAAATGACATTACTAAGTGTCTTATCTTTGTAGGTAAGTTTCAGGAGCATCTTCAACGCTTTCCATCCGGTAGCATCATCTGGAAAAATCATAAACTTCCCGCTTTTGGTTTTACCCTCTCCAATCTTTAATGAATCGCACACCGAAGAGCTTGAAGGTCTGATATTTCCTGGATTGAAGAAACGCCAACAAATAGTACCTCCACTTCTTAAGTAATGTGTGCCATCATCCGCGATAAACTCAGCTGTTAGTGAGGAATTGTTATAGTTTACGTTTATATTTCTCATGATTTTACTCACGCACATTTAATTGTCATTTTTTAGCAACCTCAGCATAATTTTTTATTCCCCTTAAAAGAATTAAAATCGCAGTGAAATGATATCCACTTTCGGCAAGGATAGCCTCACCTGATATCACTACATGTTTATTTATATACCGTGGAATTTTATCATTCATAGATTCTGCGGTTAATAACACCGTAACATCTTTATTCCATTCAGGAAATGTGTCATCTACATCGACTACACAATCCAATGGCCTGTCTAATTCAAGTACGAATCTCTTATACTGTTTTATATCGTCATCTGGTCCTGAATAAGTTTTCATCACCAACTTACCTGTCAGCGTAGTGATATCTGCAATTTTAAGACATGTGGAATGAGCACTGACTATCACAAATAATCCTAACACCAATAATAGTGAACGCATCTTATCTCCTTTAAAAGCATCACTCTTCACCTGTAACACCAACCATTATTTTTGTGACTAAATCTGCGGGTAAAAAATCTCCATAACTCGTATCCAGTTTGTCAAACCATGGATCAGGAGCCGTTAAATCCTCTTCAGTAAACTCTATAATTTGATTATCCTGAGAGGATGGAACAGGATTCAGAGAAGTCATATTCCATCCAACAATTCCTACCGTAAGATTTAACTCATCTGGCTTATCGAATTTAATCCTTGGTGTACGGCCATCTTCAGGAATAACCCCTTGGGAAAGGGTATTTCCATTTTTATCCTTTAACACATAAGGTTTACTAACGAAATCTTCCGACAAAGCGAACCTCAAACTATATTTTTCTGATTTTGTATCGTCATTATTCCCTGAATCAGAAGAATTATCCGCATTACCAAACTGCGAATCCTCACCAGGCTGATTGTCTGAAGAAGTCCAGTCCTCCTTTTGAGCCGTCAAGGCAGAAGGCCGTAACGGCTCAACGGGCTTTCCCGGGCAACCTCCTCCATTCAGATTAATCTTCGGGCCCACAATATCGACGCCACCAGCATGAATAACCACAAACGAATTTCCCGCCTGCAGGCTAATACTCCCACTGCTTTTCAGCACAATATCTCCCGCTACACTCATCCCTAACGCCCCGGCAACCTTCTGGGCGAGATCCCCTTGGACCGTCAAACTTTTTTGGCCTTGTACCAGGGAGATGTGGTCTCGGGTTGTTTTATGTTCCTGTTTCCCCTCAACCGTTATTTTTCGATCATTAGTCACCTGTAACAGGTCGTTATTCCCGGTACGAATATGTCGATCATTGCCAACCGTCAATGTCTGATTGTTGCCGACCTTTACGATCTGGTCATGGGTAATAGAAAGACTCTGATCGTGCCCGCCTTCTTTTTTGCTTCCGACGCTAATTGTCTGGCCGAGCCCTACATTCACCTTTTGGTTATGAGAAACAGTTTCCTGATGATCATTTTTAACCGTAGTGTTTCGATCATGCAGAACCTCGGTGACCATGTCTTTTTGAGCATGGATATAGACCTGTTCTTTGCCCGTCGCATCTTCGAACTTCAGCTCATTAAAACCACTTCCTTTATAAGTTTTTGAGCGAATGGTCATCTGCGTTTTTGTGCCCGGCAAACTTCCCGGTGAGCGGTTATCCTGATGATAAGTTCGTCCCATGACGATAGGCTGGTCAGGATCGCCATTCAGAAAATCGACGATCACTTCCTGACCTACACGTGGGATGGCCAGATTGCCAAAACCTGTCCCCGCCCACGCCTGTGAAACTCTGACCCAGCACGAGCTACCCTCATTACCTGGACTGTAACGATCCCAGTGAAACCGGACCCGCACTCGCCCATGTTCATCACAAAAGATCTCTTCGCCTTCAGGACCGGTAACAAAAGCGCTTTGTGGGCCATCCACTCGGGGTTTTGCCAACGGCAATGGCCGCCAGGTGCGATCGGCTGGAATGACACTAAAATAATTGCTCATCGTCGTTCCCCGCCCCTGACTGCCATGTTCCGCCTGCGGCTGTTCGCCGTTTATTAGGCTTGTAACGACCTGCCATTCAGTATTTAAGGATGCAGCTGGATGACCGCTAAGTGTAAAGCGAATTCCTGGCCACAGCTTTGGCGAATTGCTTTGACCTGTGGCGATTTCAGCATTGTGTCGCCAACCTTCTATTTGATAGCGAGCAAAATCTTCTCCGTGTTGCTCATCCTTGAACCGACCGGGATAATCAAAGACCTCATACTGCGTACGTTGCCCATTAAGATGCTCACCCTTGTGACCGTAATACCCCTGCCAGCCGGGTGCTTTGAATGTGTAGTCCTGAATTTCTACCGAGGATGGTCTTATCTGTGCCTGATAACGAAACTCACTGATGCATTCCGTCGATCCAGCGTTTGGGTTAAAAGGCATCTCTCCCAATGCTGCGGTGCCTGCAATATCATCGGTGAGGACCATATTTTGCTTCGGCTCGCCATTGGCGTGCCAGTCATAATAAAAAAGTCCTTCTTCGGACCATAATCGGTTTAAGAACGCCAGGTCCGATTCTCCATACTGAACGCAAAATTCTCTAGAGGGATGGGATTCATAGAAGACAGGAGTCCAGTCAGTGACTTCATTCTCAGCCAATAGTAGCGATGAAATAGTCTGGATATCTTGCTGCTGAAAGATACGGAAATTTTGTCTAAGGTCACAGCGCCATAAGGGCGGGGAAATCCGCAGTTGATACCTCATCTGCCAATTGTTGTTCTCGCCAAGCGATACGCTGGTAACAATTCCACTAATATATCGCTGTGCCTCGGCCCCCTGGAATATCGTTAACACAGCCTTCTTTTCGAGAAAATTCACAGCCGTGAGATCAGCAAGCTTGCTGGCAATATCGACGTTCAGCACAAAAGGTTGAGAGTATTTTTGCTGCAAGCCGAATCGGACCACAGCTACCGCTTCTTCTGCAAGGCCCTCAATATTCAACGTAAATCTCAATCCCTGTAGAGCCATAATATCTTCCTGATTTATTCATACAAATAATGAAATCACGACTAATAATCACTTAAAAAATATATCCACACAAAGGGAAAACTTATAAGTTAGTAATAAATAATTTATATTTACAATGTGTGGAGCCGCGTACCTTTGTCAGCAAAAGAGATATTGCCATGCTTTAATACACTTGAAAACAAAGTCTATAATACAAGCTGTAGAATTATCAATCTGAAACTAAAAGAATACCCTTTCGTTAATTTTCACGTTGCACATCTTGACTAACGTAACACTCTTCCTCATAACTTAGGGTACTTAATCTATTTAACAAAAATACAAAGGATATCGCGGGAAAGTCGCATAACATTGAAGAACACTATTAGCTTAAAGCGCTGTATTATCTGCGTCCTGTACCGTTATTGACATTGATTGAGTACTCTACTTCACCGCCGCGGCATTCCACACCCTACAATGTTTCTCACGGTGAAATAATAACCACTGGTGTCGTTCTCGCTCTGTAGGGAGGACAAAAAGTAAAAATGGAAACGCATCCCGTTGACACTTGTTCAAGGGATACCCGTACGTAGTAACTCGACTGTTTTGAGGACTAATCCTTTCCCCTGTACATGGGAGGAAGAATTTATCTGTTGGGGAACGTGCTCTCACATTTTTTGAACAAAATGCCAGTGCGCACGCTTTTCATTGTATAAAAATAATTAATAAACCCTGAAAGAGTAGGTGTGGCAACACAGAGGTCTACATAGCGTGATGTAGGGGAACGGCGTGTTCCCCTGAGATGAAATGCCTTTTAGATTACGGTGTGGTCGTGTTGTTACTGCGAATCTCTTTCCAGATCTGATCGCAACGTTTTGCCACTTCCTGATCGTTACCGGTTTTACGCGCCTGAATGCAGGCCTGGTAATCCATCACGCGGATGTTTTCCTGCGTCGCGAACTGCTCATGGGCTTTCTCTTTCTTCAGCACCGTCAGTACGCTTTGACAGGCTTCGATTTTTTCTGGCGAGCCTTCAGCGGTGTTAATGCAGGTACTGTAAGCCTCTTTCAGGCGAGAGTCTTCTTTCTGTGCCTGAGGTTGTGCGCAGGCGGTCAGCCCTGCGGCCAGCACAGCAACGAATGCGATTTTCTTCAACATGTCGGTCTCCATTCCGGCGGGAGTGATCCCGCCAGATCGTTCATCAGAAGATGGTGAAAGGTGCGATAACCATGAATTTCACGTCACGCTCATCCTGGAAGATGTTGCCGTAACCGCCCGAGTAGCTCGGAATATCGGAGTGGTTGTCGTATTGCGTGAAGTGCAGTTTGAACATGGTGCCTTTGGCGCGACCATCCTGCAGGGTATACATTGCATCCAGGCTGTATGAAGACTCTTTCAGACGATAGTTTGGATCGTAGTAGGCATCTGGCGTCGCCATGTCAGCTGGCTTCGCGTCCCATGCGTAGGCGTAAGATGCGCCCACTGCCCAGCCCGGCAGATTCCAGTTTTTAAGGTCATACATCGCGCCGAAGAAGAGCGCTTTTTCGCCGTCGGCGTTGAAGTCAGAACGGTTATCCCACCAGATATCCAGACGACCGTTAGACGAGGCATACGTTGGCGTCATACGCTGCAGGAAGTAGCCCTGCTGCCCTTCCGCTTTAACGTAAGTTCCTTCGAGGCGTAAATCTACCTGACCAATTTTGTAGCCGAAGGTCAGTGCCTGCAGCCATGCGGTGCCGTCATACAGATCGTTTACGCCGCCATCGCTGACTTTGTCGCGCGTACCGTAGAACTGATAGCTGGTGGTCAGCGGGCCGCCAACGATATCGAATTTGTAGCTGGCTTTGGCGAAGTACTGATCGACGTAGCCTTCTGCCTGACCGAATGCCGCTTCCAGTACCAGATCATTTTTGAAGTCATATTTCGCGCCGAGTGAGTGCAGATATTCCACCCGCGTCTTTTTATCGTTCTGGTAGAACTTGTCCATCTCGATGTGCCACGGCGCTTTGTACTCGTTGGTCCACATGTACGAGAAGCTCAACGCACCAGCGTCGCCGTAATCAAAGTTTGCCCCGGCTTCTGCGCCCTGGTAAGTACCCGGCATAAAGCTCCAGTGCGGTGCTAACAGAGTCTGGCCGGTTGGCTGAATATAACCGCCGCGCGCCCATACCGGACCGTATTTAAATTTGGCCGCCGCTTTATACAGGCTGATACCGCTCTTATCGCCCGACCAGTCTTCTTTGTAAGCTTTATTACTGGAGGAGAATGCGATTTCGTTCGGGTGTGCGCTATCGCCGTTTTCCGCCATTTCAATGGCAGTAAACGCGGCAATATCCAGGCCAAACATATCAGCGGCATAACCGGACTGGAAATCCAGGTTGGCGTTCCAGGTAGAGTGAGAAAGGTTTGTTTTATATTTGTCTTCGGTGACGTCTTTACGGTCACGCTCACGTTGCCAGTAATAGATACCGCCCGTTAGCGTTGAATCATCAATAAAGCCTGCTGCCTGAGCCTGCGGAGCCGCGATAAATCCCGACACTGCTGTCACACCGGCGATAGCCAGCGCCAGCGCACTACGTTTGCCACTGAACGTACGCATAGATTGTTCCTCTTTGACGAATAAAAGCGCCTTAAACGGCGAAAAATCTAAAAGACCAAATGGTCAGGGGTAGTCTGTAATACCCTCGAATTAACTACCGCCTTTAGACTATTTTTCGCGACGCGAATTATCAACGCTTTTCAGTGGGCAAAATGCAGGATTATGACGAAGTGCACATAATTGGTAGTGATTTGAAACATATCACTCGGGACAAGGCTTAATCAGAAAAAAAATGGTTAAATTCAGTAGGTAATGATAATTGATAGCGCTTACATACTTTAATTTCGCTTATTTCACGTTACGCGAAACTTTATTAAAAAAAATAAGTAGCAGCTCATTGACGTGTAATTTTAATGTTAAAAATAGATGCGAAAAGTAAAAGCATGATCGATAAGCAAAAAAAAACGCCGCGTTATGCGGCGTTTGTCTCTCATTGACCAGGGCTTACTCGCCAATCTTGGCCCAGGTGTCACGCAAACCGACGGTACGGTTAAACACCAGTTTGGTAGCGGTTGCATAACGGCTGTCGAGGCAGAAGTAACCTTCACGCTCGAACTGATACGCTTTACCTGCTTCGGCTGTTTTCAGGGAAGGTTCTGCATAGCCCTGTTTGATGACCAATGATTCCTGGTTGATGGTCGCCAGGAAATCCTCTGCTGCGCCTGGATTAGGAACGCTGAACAGACGATCGTAAAGACGAATTTCAACCGGCAGTGCGTGTGCCGCGCTGACCCAGTGAATGACGCCCTTCACTTTGCGTCCGTCCGCCGGATCCTTGCTCAGGGTCTCGGCGTCGTAAGTGCAGAAGATGGTCGTGATGTTGCCTTCCGCGTCTTTTTCTACGCGCTCAGCTTTGATCACGTACGCGTTGCGCAGGCGAACTTCTTTGCCCAGCACCAGACGTTTGTACTGCTTGTTCGCTTCTTCACGGAAGTCTGCGCGATCGATCCAGATCTCCGCGCTGAACGGCACTTCACGGCTGCCCATTTCCGGCTTGCTCGGATGGTTAGGCATAGTGACCTGCTCGCTTTCACCCTGCGGGTAGTTTTCGATGACCAGTTTAACGGGATCGATAACCGCCATTGCGCGCGGGGCGTTTTCGTTCAGATCTTCGCGAATACAGGACTCCAGAGAGGCCATCTCAATGGTGTTGTCCTGCTTGGTCACGCCGATACGTTTGATGAACTCGCGAATAGAGGCCGCCGTGTAGCCGCGACGACGCAGACCGGAGATGGTCGGCATACGCGGGTCATCCCAGCCTTCAACGTGCTTGTCAGTCACCAGCAGGTTCAGCTTACGCTTGGACATCACGGTGTATTCCAGATTCAGACGAGAGAACTCGTACTGACGCGGATGCACAGGAATGGTGATGTTATCCAGCACCCAGTCGTACAAGCGACGGTTGTCCTGGAATTCCAGCGTACACAGAGAGTGCGTAATGCCTTCCAGCGCATCGCTGATGCAGTGGGTGAAGTCGTACATCGGGTAGATGCACCACTTGTTGCCGGTCTGATGGTGTTCGGCAAATTTAATGCGATACAGCACCGGATCGCGCATCACGATGAACGGAGACGCCATATCGATTTTCGCACGCAGACAGGCTTTACCTTCCTCGAAGCCACCGGCACGCATTTTTTCGAACAGTGCGAGGTTCTCTTCGACGCTGCGATCGCGGAACGGGCTGTTTTTGCCCGGCGCAGTCAGCGAGCCACGGTATTCGCGGATTTCATCTGCAGACAACTCATCTACGTAGGCCAGGCCTTTGTTGATCAGTTCAATCGCGTAGGCGTGCAGCTGATCAAAGTAGTCCGAGGAGTAGCAGATATCGCCAGACCAGTTGAAGCCTAACCATTGCACGTCGTTCTTAATGGACTCAACGTATTCGATGTCTTCTTTTACCGGGTTGGTGTCATCGAAACGCAGGTTGCACTGGCCCTGGTAATCTTGCGCAATGCCGAAGTTCAGACAGATAGATTTCGCATGCCCAATATGCAGGTAGCCGTTTGGCTCCGGCGGGAAACGGGTATGAACTGTGGTGTGCTTACCACTGGCCAGATCTTCATCGATGATCTGGCGAATAAAGTTACTCGGGCGGGCTTCAGCCTCACTCATCGTGGATTCCTCAAAGCGTAAACAACGTATAACGGCATATGATCTTATAAGCAGGACGTAGTGACAACCTTTAGTTATGCAAAAAACGGCTTTGAAGTGAATATTGGGGAGGATTGCTGCAAAAAAAAGCGGCGGAGGATATCCCCCACCGCTTAAGGCATGACTCTACTCAGGAGCGATTACTTGCCTTTAATCTCATACAGTGGCGTTTGACCGGCAACAACCTGACCTTTCGCCTGGAGAACCAGACCGCTAAAGTCGTCGATATTGCTGCAAACAACCGGGCTGATCATGGAGCGCGCATTGGCGTTCAGGAAGTCCAGATCCATTTCCAGAATCGGCTGACCTGCCACCACTTCGGCACCCTCTTCGACCAGACGCGTGAAGCCTTTACCGCCCAGGGCAACGGTGTCGATACCCATGTGGACCACGATCTCAGCGCCTTTCTCGGTTTCGAGGCAGAAAGCATGGTTCGTGTTGAAGATTTTCACGATGGTACCGGCTGCTGGAGAGACCACGGTTTTTTCCGTTGGTTTCACGGCTACGCCGTCACCGACAGCTTTGCTGGCGAACGCTTCATCAGGAACCTGCTCCAGGGCAACCACTTCACCGGTGACTGGAGAAACCAGCGCGGCGATGGTGGTGGCATTAGGAACAGCCTGCGGTTTAGCAGCAGCGGGGGCAGCGACGACAGGTGCAGCTTCAGAAGCGGCTACCGGGCCAGTGGTTTTCATGGCGTTAGCGATTTTTTCTGCCACGAAGCCCACGATAATCTGCACGCTGGTTTTGTTCAGACGAATCACACCGGATGCGCCGAGACGTTTTGCCAGTGCTTCGTTAACCAGAGAAGAATCTTTGACGCTCAGGCGCAGACGCGTGATACAGGCGTCGATACCGGTCAGGTTGTCAGAACCGCCCACAGCGGCGATGTACTGACGCGCCAGACCTGCAACATCCTGCTCTTTGTCACCGCTCACATTCACGTCCTGACCATCTGCTTCGCTACCGGCAACAGCCAGTTCGCGACCCGGAGTCATCAGGTTGAATTTGGTGATAGTGAAGCGGAACACCACGTAGTAAATCACGAAGAACACAAGACCCTGAGGGATCAGCATCCACCAGTGAGTGGCCAGCGGGTTACGGGAAGAGAGAACCATATCCACCAGACCTGCACTGAAGCCGAAGCCTGCAATCCAGTGCATTGATGCGGCGATGAATACGGAGATACCGGTCAGCACTGCGTGGATCACGTACAGAACCGGTGCCACGAACATGAAGGAGAATTCCAGCGGCTCGGTGATACCTGTGAAGAAGGCCGCGAATGCGCCCGCCATCATGATACCCAGAACTTTTGCTTTGTTCTCTGGACGTGCGCAGTGGTAGATGGCCAGCGCTGCACCCGGCAGACCGAACATCATAATCGGGAAGAAGCCCGCCTGGTAACGACCTGTGATACCGACAACCGCTTTACCTGCTTCGATGGACTGTGCGCCGCCGAGGAAGTTAGGGATATCGTTAATACCTGCAACGTCAAACCAGAACACAGAGTTCAGCGCGTGGTGCAGACCGACCGGAATCAGCAGACGGTTGAAGAACGCGTAGATACCCGCCCCTGCAGAGCCGAGTTTCTGGATGTGTTCACCGAAGTTCACCAGACCGTCGAAGATCACCGGCCAGACGTACATCAGAATGAACGCCACGGCGATCATCACGAAGGAGGTCAGAATCGGCACCAGACGACGACCGCTGAAGAACGACAGCGCCTTCGGCAGCTCAACGCCGCTGAAGCGGTTGTACAGTTCCGCAGAGATGATACCCACCAGGATACCGACGAACTGGTTGCTGATCTTACCGAACGCGGCAGGCACCTGGTCCACCGGGATCTTCTGAATCATGGCAACCGCGGCCGGAGAACAGAGTGTGGTCAACACGAGGAAGCCCACAAAACCGGTCAGTGCTGCTGCACCGTCTTTATCTTTGGACATACCATAAGCGACACCAATCGCGAACAGTACAGACATATTGTCGATGATGGCGGAACCGGACTTGATGAACAGCGCCGCAAGCGCGTTATCACCACCCCAGCTAACCGGGTCAATCCAGTAACCCACACCCATCAGAATTGCTGCCGCCGGCAGCGTGGCGACCGGCACCATCAGTGCGCGGCCAACCTTTTGTAAATAACCTAGAATACTCACTTGTGCTTCCCCCTATGAGACCCCGTTTAAGGCACGTTCTCAGCTGTTTTTTATTGTGTCACTAACTTATCAATACAGTTGATGAATCACTGGCATTCTGAGTGTGTGAAAAATTAATTCGTATCGCAAATTAAATGCATACTTTTTGTGAGTTTTGTCACCAAATATCGTTATTAACCCTCCCTTTTGCTGGCTAACAGTGAAAACTTATTTTATCATTCAAAAAATCAAGTCGGATTGCCCCCTGCCTCGCGTGATCCAGGTTACGCTTATTTCAGGTCAAGGCGCGCCATCCGCCCACTTTTTTTAACTTTAACTTTAGAGGTGAACAATGAGACTGATTCCCCTGGCGACTGCTGAACAAGTCGGTAAATGGGCTGCACGCCATATCGTTAACCGCATCAACGCGTTCAAACCTACTGCCGATCGTCCTTTCGTTCTGGGTCTGCCAACCGGTGGCACACCACTGACCGCGTATAAAGCTCTGGTCGAAATGCATAAATCAGGCCAGGTTAGCTTCAAACACGTTGTCACCTTCAACATGGACGAATACGTCGGCCTGCCGAAGGAGCATCCGGAGAGCTACCATAGCTTCATGCACCGTAATTTCTTTGATCACGTTGATATCCCAGCTGAAAATATTAACCTGCTGAATGGCAACGCGCCTGATATTGACGCAGAATGCCGCCAGTACGAAGAAAAAATCCGCTCTTATGGCAAAATCAACCTGTTCATGGGCGGCGTGGGCAACGACGGTCACATCGCGTTTAACGAACCGGCCTCTTCTCTGGCGTCTCGCACCCGTATTAAAACCCTGACCCATGACACCCGCGTGGCAAACTCTCGCTTCTTTGATGGCGACGTAAGCCAGGTGCCAAAATACGCCCTGACCGTTGGCGTGGGCACCCTGCTGGATGCCGAAGAAGTGATGATTCTGGTGCTGGGCAATGTGAAAGCGCAGGCGCTGCAAGCTGCCGTTGAAGGCAACGTTAACCACATGTGGACCATCAGCTGCCTGCAGCTGCATCCGAAAGCCGTTGTGGTGTGCGATGAGCCGTCTACCATGGAACTGAAAGTGAAGACGCTGAAATACTTCAACGAGTTGGAAGCTGAAAACATTAAAGGTCTGTAATTGAAGAGCCGCCTCTTCCCTGAGAGGCGGTCGATTTTTTAAACCGGGGGTCGTTATGTACGCTTTAACCCACGGTCGGATTTATACCGGCCATGAAATTCTGGATGACCATGCGATTGTTATCGCCAATGGCCTGATTGAACGTGTCTGCCCGCAGGCTGAATTACCGCCAGAGATCGAACAGCGCTCACTCAATGGAGCAATCATCTCCCCCGGTTTTATCGACGTCCAGCTTAACGGCTGCGGCGGCGTGCAGTTCAATGACACGCCAGAGGCGGTCACGGTTGAAACGCTGGAGATCATGCAGAAAGCCAACGAGAAATCAGGCTGCACCAGCTATCTGCCAACGCTGATTACTTCCGATGACAACCTGATGAAGCAAGGTATCCGCGTGATGCGTGAATACCTGGCGAAATACCCGCATCAGGCGCTGGGTCTGCACCTTGAAGGTCCCTGGCTGAACATTGTGAAGAAAGGCACCCACAACCCGAATTACGTGCGCAAGCCAGACCCCGAGCTGGTCGACTTCATGTGCGCTAACGCCGATGTGATCACCAAAGTCACGCTGGCACCGGAAATGACCGGGCCGGATGTGATCAGCAAACTGGCGGCGGCAGGCATCGTCGTCTCAGCGGGCCACTCCAATGCGACACTCGCCGAAGCGAAAACCGGGTTCCGCGCAGGCATTACTTTTGCGACCCACCTTTATAATGCCATGCCGTACATTACGGGCCGCGAACCGGGTCTGGTCGGTGCGATTCTTGATGAGCCGGACGTTTACTGTGGCATTATTGCTGATGGCCTGCATGTGGACTACACCAACATCCGCAACGCGAAACGCCTGAAAGGCGATAAGCTGTGCCTGGTCACCGATGCTACCGCACCGGCAGGGGCAAATATTGAACAGTTCATTTTTGCTGGTAAAACAATATACTACCGCAACGGACTGTGCGTAGATGAGAACGGAACGCTGAGCGGCTCTGCGCTGACGATGATCGAAGGGGTTCGTAACCTCGTTGAACATTGCGGCATTGCGCTGGATGAAGTGCTGCGTATGGCAACACTCTACCCGGCTCGCGCGATCGGCGTGGACAAACAGCTGGGCGGTATCGCACCGGGCATGGTGGCAAACCTCACCGCCTTCACGCGCGATTATAAAATTATTAAGACCATCGTTAATGGTAACGAGGTCGTCACTGAGTAAGTAAAAGTATGACATCTGGCGGACAAGCTCAAATTGGTAATGTTGACCTCGTTAAACAACTCAACAGTGCGGCTGTTTATCGCCTGATTGACCAGCATGGTCCAATCTCGCGTATTCAGATCGCCGAACAGAGCCAGCTTGCCCCCGCCAGTGTGACCAAAATCACGCGTCAGCTGATTGAGCGCGGATTGATCAAAGAAGTCGATCAGCAGGCCTCCACCGGGGGCCGCCGCGCCATCTCCATCATTACCGAAACCCGCAATTTCCAGGCCATCGGCGTACGTCTTGGCCGTCACGACACCACGCTCACCCTGTACGATCTGAGCAGCAAAGTGGTGGCGGAAGAGCACTATCCCCTGCCCGAACGAACTCAGGAGACGCTGGAACACGCGCTGCTGAATACCATCGCGCAGTTTATTGACAGCTGCCAGCGTAAAATCCGCGAGCTGATCGCCATTTCAGTGATCCTGCCAGGCCTGGTCGACCCGGAAAGCGGCGTGATTCGCTATATGCCCCATATCCCGGTCGAAAACTGGGGGCTGGTCGGCGCGCTGGAAAAACGTTTCAACGTCACCTGTTATGTCGGCCACGATATTCGTAGCCTGGCGCTGGCGGAGCACTACTTTGGTGCGAGTCAGGATTGCGAAGACTCTATTCTGGTGCGCGTACACCGCGGTACCGGGGCCGGGATCATCTCCAACGGCCGCATTTTCATTGGCCGTAACGGCAACGTCGGTGAGATTGGCCATATTCAGGTCGATCCCCTCGGCGAGCGCTGCCACTGCGGTAATTTCGGCTGTCTGGAAACGGTCGCGGCCAATGCAGCGATTGAACACCGGGTGCGTCATCTGCTTGAACAGGGCTACCAGAGCCGTATCACCCTGGACGATTGCAAGATCAACACTATCTGCAAAGCGGCCAACAAAGGCGATGCCCTAGCCTGCGAAGTGATTGAGCAGGTCGGCCGCCATCTGGGTAAAACCATCGCCATCGCAATCAACCTGTTCAATCCACAGAAAGTGGTGATTGCCGGTGAAATTACCGAAGCGGAAAAAGTGCTGCTTCCGGCCATCGAAGGCTGCATCAATACTCAGGCGCTGAAAGCCTTCCGCCAGAACCTGCCGGTCGTGCGCTCGACGCTCGATCACCGCTCCGCCATTGGTGCTTTTGCGCTGGTGAAACGCGCCATGCTTAACGGTCTGCTGCTCCAGCGTTTGCTGGAAAGCTAACAGCCCTTTATAGTTACGCCTTCTTTTTTTGAGATGCCAGGTAGTCCATGACCATTCAGAATGTGATTTGTGATATTGACGGCGTGCTGATGCACGATAACGTTGCGGTGCCCGGTGCCGCTGAGTTTCTGAACCGTATTCTGGAAAAGGGAATGCCGCTGGTTCTGCTGACTAACTATCCGTCGCAGACCGGCCAGGATCTGGCCAACCGCTTCGCCACCGCCGGTGTCGACGTGCCGGACAGCGTGTTTTACACCTCCGCCATGGCAACCGCCGACTTCCTGAAACGTCAGGAAGGGAAAAAGGCTTACGTGGTCGGGGAAGGCGCGCTGATCCATGAGCTGTATAAAGCCGGATTTACCATCACCGATGTCAACCCGGATTTCGTCATCGTGGGTGAGACCCGCTCATTTAACTGGGAAATGATGCACAAAGCCGCCTATTTTGTGGCAACAGGCGCGCGCTTTATTGCCACCAACCCGGATACCCACGGGCGCGGATATTACCCGGCGTGCGGCGCGCTCTGCGCGGGCATCGAGAAAATCTCTGGCCGTAAACCTTTCGTGGTAGGCAAACCTAGCCCATGGATTGTGCGCGCGGCGCTCAACAAAATGCAGGCCCACTCCGAGCAAACGGTGATCGTCGGCGATAACCTGCGTACGGATATTCTGGCCGGTTTCCAGGCCGGGCTTGAAACGATCCTTGTGCTCTCGGGCGTCTCCACCCTGGATGACATTGACGCCATGCCGTTCAGGCCGAGCTGGATTTACCCGTCGGTTGCTGAAATCGACGTTATCTGACGAAAAACCACGCCGCTGAGCGTGGTTTCTCATTTTCAGGCCTTAAAAACGCAACGCCATCTAATAAAAAACGCCATTCATTGCATAATCATCAATAAATCTGCTCACGACATACTCTTTTTTCAACATTCAGCAATGACTGTTGCGTTATTTGCGTTTTCGCCCGTAAAAGTCTTGCGCGCACACCGTGTTTTGCGGCATTTTCATAAGCAAGCGACATCACACTGCAACAGGGTTAACGGAGAAGGTTATGTGTTCAATTTTTGGCGTACTGGATATCAAGACTGACGCGGGCGAACTGCGTAAAAAAGCACTGGAACTTTCTCGCCTGATGCGTCACCGCGGCCCGGACTGGTCCGGCGTGTACGCAAGCGATAAAGCGATTCTGGCTCACGAACGTCTGTCGATTGTTGATGTCAACGCCGGTGCCCAGCCGCTGTATAACGAGAAAAAAACTCACGCGCTGGCCGTTAACGGTGAAATCTACAACCATCAGGCGCTGCGCGCAGAATACGGCGATCGCTACGCGTTCCAGACGGGTTCCGACTGCGAAGTCATCCTTGCCCTGTATCAGGAAAAAGGACCCGAATTCCTGGACGATCTGCAAGGCATGTTTGCCTTCGCACTGTATGACAGCGAAAAAGACGCCTATCTGATTGGCCGCGACCACATCGGTATTATCCCGCTGTATATGGGTCACGACGAACACGGCAACTTCTACGTCGCCTCTGAAATGAAAGCCCTGGTCCCGGTGTGCCGCACCATTAAAGAGTTCCCGGCAGGCAGCTACCTGTGGAGCAAAGACGGCGAAATCCGTCAGTATTACCAGCGCGACTGGTTCGATTTCGACGCGGTGAAAGACAACGTCACCGACAAAAACGCGCTGCGTCAGGCGCTGGAAGATTCCGTAAAAAGCCACCTGATGTCTGACGTGCCTTATGGCGTGCTGCTTTCTGGCGGTCTGGACTCTTCCGTGATCTCCGCGATCACCAAAAAATTCGCTGCGCGTCGCGTGGAAGACGGGGAGCGCTCTGAAGCCTGGTGGCCGCAGTTGCACTCCTTCGCCGTAGGCCTGGAAGGTGCACCGGATCTGAAAGCCGCGCAGGAAGTGGCAAACCATCTGGGTACCGTGCACCATGAAATTCACTTCACCGTGCAGGAAGGTCTGGATGCGATCCGCGACGTGATTTATCACATCGAAACCTACGACGTGACCACCATTCGCGCATCCACCCCGATGTACCTGATGTCGCGCAAAATCAAAGCGATGGGCATTAAAATGGTGCTGTCGGGCGAAGGGTCTGACGAAGTGTTTGGCGGTTATCTGTACTTCCACAAAGCGCCAAACGCCAAAGAGCTGCACGAAGAGACGGTGCGTAAACTGCAGGCGTTGCATATGTTTGACTGCGCACGCGCTAACAAAGCGATGTCCGCCTGGGGCGTGGAGGCCCGCGTGCCGTTCCTCGATAAATCGTTCCTCGACGTGGCCATGCGCATCAACCCGCAGGACAAAATGTGCGGCAACGGTAAAATGGAGAAACATATTCTGCGTGAATGTTTCGAATCTTACCTGCCGGCAAGCGTCGCATGGCGTCAGAAAGAGCAGTTCTCCGACGGCGTGGGCTACAGCTGGATCGACACCCTGAAAGAGGTGGCGGCGAAGCAGGTTTCCGATCAACAACTGGAAACCGCCAGCTTCCGCTTCCCGTACAACACGCCTGGCTCGAAAGAAGCGTATCTGTACCGTGAAATCTTCGAAGAACTTTTCCCGGTCGCAAGCGCGGCAGAGTGTGTGCCTGGCGGCCCGTCAGTGGCCTGCTCTTCAGCGAAAGCCATCGAGTGGGATGAATCGTTCAAATCCATGAACGATCCATCAGGACGCGCGGTAGGGGTTCACCAGTCGGCCTATAAGTAATCGCCAGAATCGTACTCAGGCCCTTCGGGGCCTTTTTTATGCCTCGCGTTTTGCAGAACAAAAACGATTAATAACCAATAATTGCCGATTATTCGGCCACGCTGTTCGCAACCTAACCAAACAGTCACAATCCGGCCATTTTCGTTGAAAAAGGTATTGACGCTGCAAAGCTCTATACGCATAATGCGCCCCGCAACGCCGATAAGGTAACGCGAAAAAAAGATGGCTACGTAGCTCAGTTGGTTAGAGCACATCACTCATAATGATGGGGTCACAGGTTCGAATCCCGTCGTAGCCACCATCTTTTTTTGCGGGAGTGGCGAAATTGGTAGACGCACCAGATTTAGGTTCTGGCGCCGCAAGGTGTGCGAGTTCAAGTCTCGCCTCCCGCACCATTTCCAGTTCCGCGTTGCACGGATGGGGTATCGCCAAGCGGTAAGGCACCGGTTTTTGATACCGGCATTCCCTGGTTCGAATCCAGGTACCCCAGCCATATTCTT
>NZ_SDDX01000028.1 GCF_004115925.1 Lelliottia nimipressuralis | reverse complement strand
TTTTTTCGTGGCCTTGGCGACATCGCTCAGGATCTCCCTCAAAATTTCGTCGTCGTCACTGTGAATTTCCGGTTCAACACCTGTTGCGCCTGGTCCGATATAAATTGCCTGTTCGTCGATACACCAACGATTGCCAATCTTAATAGGCCTCGGTTGTATGTATCCGAGCTTCCCGTGTTTCACCAGGCATGTGATTGTTATAGGGAAATGCAATCTGCGAGCTTTCCAGTCCCGCAGCGGTATCAGACTTTGTTCACTCATAGCCATCACTCGCGATAGCCAGCCGCTACGATACGCGCAACGGCTGGCGCAGGTTGATTAACAAAAATCAGCTTTCCACTTTGCCTAAAATCCAAAACAAAAAGCCGAACACTGCAACTACAAAGACCAACGCGATCAGGATCTTAATGGCTGTTAATGACATGCTGTTCCACCCCGCGAGTGTTGAAATTCTTGTTGAGCGCTGTTTCCATGCGGCGGATACAGTCACGGATCCTCGCCATTTGAGTTTCGGGAAACTGACTTTTACCCATCTCTTCGAGCGTTGCGATTAGCAGCTGGTTTTGCGCTTTGCGCGCCAGAATGCGAGCGCAAGCCCTTAATGATTCACCGACCCGGCGTTTTTCGACCTGGGCGAATGCGCGGCACAACTCCAGAGTTACCAAAGTGTCCGGAAATTCTGCATATTTGCTTGTGGTGATAACTTCCTTTGCTTTGCTGCTCATTTGTTGGCCTCCTGCCTAATCATTTTGTATGCACGCATCATGGGGATAACGGGGCCACTGATTACAGTTCTTGCCACCAGTCCGTGCTTCACGGAACAAGTAGCCTGTGGGGCTCCCAGCAACGCTGCATCAATGAAGCGGGTACGTTTTCTGTATTGCCAAATGTACGTGGTGAAAGTAATGGTGGCAGTGGCGCCCTTGTCGAAAAACTTAATGCTCATCGCCGCTCTCCTGGTAACGCATCACTTCGTCAACTATCTCTACAGCTGCATGAGCTAAATCATCTCCATCTCTTGAATAAGCAGGATTTGCACACAAGCCCTGTAAAGCAGCGATGGTTAGCTGCTGCCGGAATGACAGGGCCGCATGTTGTTCGCCTTTTTCGCGTGCAGGTTCAGTAGCAGGGTTCGACTTTGCTGTGACGGAAGGAGAACTGAGCACAGCGGATTTTGGCGGTTCCGGACGGCGGTATTCCACAATTGCGTCCAGCGCAATTTTTTGACGAACGTTAATATCATCAGACCAGGCGTCAAGCATTGTGGTCGCGATGTCGTGAATCTCCTCGTCCGAGAAGTCAGGCGAGAGGCAGCATTCAATTGTCGCGATGTCAGAAATCAGTAGAGGGATTACATCCTGCACCAGATGACCAGTACACGACACTACGCCAGCCGCCTCCTCATCGCCCATCATTGGAGTGCGGCCGTAGATTAGATCGTTAAGGGCGTGGGCAATCTCTATTTCACGGTCGCTTGGTGCTGGTGGCACTTCTTGTTTTTCACCCTCATTTGAGGGGGCATTCGCGATCAGTGCATCAACAGTGAACGCGCCACCGCCGAGGTTTTCAATTTTTGGCTGCTCCTGATTGCCGCTGTCGGCAAATGCCGCATTGAGTTCTTTGTCGAGTTCAGCAGCGCGCGCTGGGCAGACTGCTGGTATTTCAGCTTTGTCGTCGTGAATCTGCTGGGTTTTCTCATTCTCTTGTTTTCCTGGGGCAATCCGCGGTGCCGCGCTGCAGGCGATATCAATAGTTTTCTGATCCGGATTGGCATGATCGAACTCAACCAGCTCGCGGTTGATGTGCTCGCGAAGTTCAATGGGTTTAAGCCAGAGAGCTTCCGGAGTGGATTTAATCAGCGCGATAATGGCTGCGCGGGAATAATCAAGAATGCCCGGAGTGGCGCGAAGCAGTTTCCACCAGGTAGTAAAGCGCGTGTCCTGCTCGGCTTCAGCCATTGCTTTCGCTGGAATGAGAATACGACTCGGGATGGCGTAGATATCGATATCATCATGCAAACTCAAAATACCAACAGCGACCTCGATCCGAAGCGTGGCAATGCCGTGCACCAGATCCGGGCTACGGTCTGTTTGGTTGCTGCTGCCCAGCGTTGCGCCGGTGTCGGTGCGATTATCATTGCTGGTGCTGGCCTGCGGGCGCTTATCGGCTGGCGCATCGAGCCATTTAGCCAGTAGCTTGACTAAATCTGTCCATTGCGCCGAATCTTTCGCTGTTTCACGCACCCATGCCAGCAGGGCGCTCTGACGTTCTGGCGCCAGTGCAAGCACGCGGGATTCTCGACTGACAGCTTCCGCCAATTCGCGCTCAAAATGCCCATCTTCATCGTTAATCAGATCAACGATCTGGCCGTACTGAGCTGGGCTGATTTCAATAACAGGCCCAAACAGCACCAGAGCTGCTGCGCGTGAGGCTTTATCCAGCACGCTCACCAGTTTTAATGCTGGGGGCAACTCTTCGCCTGGTGATTCAGGCTCTGCGGTTTTTGCAACTGGCTCCCCTGCGGAAGCATTCCATATAGCCACATTTTCGAAGAAATCCGCGCAGAACACGCCGGGATCGGCAGCGACTTGCGGCAGCTCATCACGGTGTTCCCAGATTTTAACTTTAAAATAATCCTCAATATTTGCTGGGTAGTTTTCGGCAAATTTTCCCGCAATAATTGCTTCAGCCACGCCTTTTTTAGCGGCATTAACAAATATTGCCAGCGGTTTTAAATCAGGGTGTTCTTTCAGCGCTTTATCTTTAACGAAAAGCGCACCGCCAAATACTTTTAATTCAACAGACATAATCACCTCAGTAATGTGAACGACGAATACTGCTCCGATTGAAGTTATTTCTGCGCTGATTGTTAAATGCTGTCTTTGCAGATTTCAGATTTAATAACTTCAGTCGTTTTTCATTGCATGCATCGCAGTAAAACCACTCTTTTGTAAATCCGCGCGAAACTTCTGGCCGGTAGTGCATGGTGGATTTATCAAATTCGTGATTGCATATTGCGCAGCGTTTTTGTTCTTTCATTTTCTAGTCCATGAAAGCCGCCAGGAGAGGGCGGCAGTGATTTCAATGGCAAATTCAGGTTGCGGGAATCCCTGCCAGTTAAGGCATGAGTGAAATAAATATACGGAAATTCAATATCCTGTTTTTGTTCCGTCAGCGTGTATGGTTTTTTCTACTTCGAAACAGTCACCGTTGAAATAACGATGTTCATAAATGGCCTGATTGCATTGCGCCTCAGTGTCATAAATATCTTTAACTGCCTGACAGCAATTAGTGGTGCTGGAGCAAATCGTTAAAACGAGCGCGAATAATGGTGTCATTTATGGCGACCTCAGCGATAAGCTTTGTTTTTTCAGTTTTCACTTCATCCAGCATTTGCTGATCGTTACAAAACTCAGCAATCGACTGTTTTACCAGTAGGGCAGTAATGCGATTGCGGACAATCTTCATATCAACCATGAATTGAAGCCTCACGTAGTTTTCTGGCAATTCCTTTTAAATGCTCTTCTGCAGCGTCATATTCAGCCTGAAGCTTTTCTAATCTTTGCGACTTATGCCCAAACGGGCATGGCATTGACTGGCATTCACCACACTCTGTTACCGGGCAGTACGCTAGGGTGGCAGGTGATATTACAGCAGTAATTACTTCCGGAACGCATTCAATAATTACTTTATTAACCCCCAGCACAAGCGCAGCTTCAGCAGTTTTTACAGCCTCGCTAATGCTCTTTTTTCCATGTGCAATAACTTTCATGATTTCTCTCACTTGAGTAATGAATAGTTTGTTTAAATAACGTTTAGAAACGCTGTTTCGAATTTGTGCCTGGTCAAATCTCCACCTCAGGCGGCAGTGGCATACTGGAGTTCTCACACAACCAGTAAGGAAACCTATGAAACCCACTAAAACCCTGCCTCAGATTACTCACGGAGAATTAGAGGGAATTAAATTTGTTCTTTTTGGCATCATATCCACCTGCCTTACGGAGAAGCAAAATGTCGAATTGTCTGCCTCGGTATCAAGAATGGTGAATGCTGTTGATTGCCTCAAACAGAATGACGAAATTTGGCCCGATGTCCGTGAGGATGCAGTATCAGCCATCAATCACCTTTTGCCTGGCTGTATTCAAGATGAATAATTACGCCGATTACAAATTGAGCCTCAAGGCGTGTTAAAAGGTAAATTTGTTTGTTCGGCATAGTTAATGGGCATTCTTCGCGAAAGATGGAAGGTGCTCCTGAATCAAGCATTAGTCTAGCAATCTGAATGCGGGCCTCTGTGCCTGCATTTGGTTCCAGTTCCTGACGGCGTTTTGCATCTTCCAGTAACAACGCGATCACGTGTTTTAGCTCTTTCTCTTCCATCTCAACTCTCCAGTTTGTTTGCCCTGTATCGCCGGGTAGCGGAACGTTTTGCCTGTCGCACCTGTTGTGCTTCGATGGATACATTGTTCTTTTAAAGTGAACATATGTCAACATCATGAAGTCGTAAGGACGAAAAAAAACCGCCAAAAGGCGGTTATGTATTTGTGTTTAGGAGAAATTTATTTTTGTCGTGTGCTTGGATCTACATAGTTAGCGTAGAACTCTTTAAGTTGCTGTAGGCGCATTTGGAATGCAGCAAGCATGTTTCTGCGCTCGATGGGCGGTAACGCGCGAAAAGTTTCAACCAAAGCCAGTTCTTCGTCATCCAGCTGAGTGCTGGCGCCATCTTCCTCTCCAGTTAACAACCAGGTAAGAGAGACGTTTGTAGCAGCAGCAATTTTCATGGCCGCTTCTTTGCTGATAGTGCCCCTTTTCCTCCAGGCGTTAACAGACGAGCGACCGACTTCAGCGATGCGCGCCAAGTCTGCACCGCTCAGATGATATTGTTGCGAGATCGTGTCCAGCCTTTCTGCCAGAGGTGTCTCGTACTGCTTTTTTCTCATATCCATCCAGCAATTATAACCTCGCAGTGAACACCCTCAACTTCCCTTATTGTTGACATATGTTCTTTTTAAGTGAACAATTGAATTCAGTTAGTGAACTGGAGCCCAAATGACAGCCTTAGATAAAGCCATAAAAATTGCGGGCGGTATTCGCCCATTGGGTCGAGCTATCGGAGCTTGGCCCTCTCAAATCCATAAATGGGTCAATCAATACGGAGGGCGTGTGCCTACCGGTGAACGTGTACAGCAAATTTATCTTGCTACGGGTGTTACTCCGCATGAACTGCGCCCCGATTTACACCCAACCCCAACCAGCGGCATTCCTGACGATACCGCACAACATCGAAAGGAGAGTGATTAATGCAAATCAAACACGAACATATCCAGTGCGTTTTGCTGGCATGGGCTTCTGATGTAGGGCAGGCCTACGCTGCTGAAGTCATAACGGCAGAGTACTTGCGCATGGGGGGCGGGAGCCTTCCGCTGGCGCCCGGTAAGACGTGGAATAACCAGCAAAACATATTTCACCGCTGGCTGGGGGGCCGTACATCGAATCAGCGGGCCAAGATAACTGAATTGTTGCCAGCAATCCTGGCGGTTCTGCCTGGCGCATTTCGGCACCGATTGAGTATTTACGACACGCTTGAACGCCGGGCGCTGCTGGCGGCTCAGGACGCACTAAAAGCCGCTATTGATGCGCACGATGATGCGATTAAGTCGCTCTATAGCCGTTCACTCAAATGCACTTCTGACGCTCCGCAATACCACTAACAGGAGGCCACTATGCGTACTTCCCAGAATTTGGCTAACGCCTTAACAGAGCGCATGAAAAACGCGATGAAGAACCGCTTCACGGAGGAGCCTGTGAAGCGTCGTAGCGAAGTAATTCCAGGGAAGAGGTTCCGTGCAGAGAGCGGGCGCATGGTGACGGTTTTACGCTGTTCGCAGCATCGGGTTGTATATCAACGCGAGGGGTACAGCGGCGAGAGTGAAATGAGCCGTAGAGAGTTCGAACGCAAGTTCACTGAGGTGAAGTCGTGAATTTTGTAAGTAGCAAAGGGGAGGTTCTGGATGGGAACACTGATCCAGTTACTTGATCGCCCAATTGCATACCAGCCAGCCTTTGCACAGCTCAGGGCAGGAAAGGTTAAGTCTGGTCCAGCTGCTGCCGTGCTGCTTTCTCAGCTCGTCTACTGGCATAACCGTATGGACGGCGAATGGATGTACAAGACGCGAGAAGACATCAAAAAAGAGACCGGATTAAGCCGTGACGAGCAGGAAACGGCCCGCAAAAGATTGGTTGCTTTGGGTGTTCTGCAGGAAGACCTTCGCGGTGTGCCGGCGACTGTGCATTACAAAATTGATACTGAGCGTCTTGAAGCACTTTTATTGGCTCCAGACCGCGCAGAATCACAGATGGGTGCAACCCCGCCAACTAGAAGGCGGCAATCCCGCCAACTGGATGGCGGCAACACACCCAACAAGATGGCGGCAACCCCACCAACAAGTAGGGGGGAATCCCGCCAACAAGCTGGTGGGGATCCCGCCAACTTTCTTACAGGAGATTACACAGAGAGTACTCAGGAGATTACACAGGAGATCACTCAAAAGGCCGAAGAGGATTTTTCTGTGGATAACTTTTCGGAGATCTACCCCGAAGCAGCGATCTTCGACGCGAAGAAAAAACTCTGGGGTACGGCTGATGATCTGGAATTTGCACAGTGGTTTTACGCCAGCATCGTTGAGCTGCATGAACGCGCCGCTGAGTTCGACGGGATGATCTCCCGCCCCAGGGAACCAGACTGGCCTGTATGGGCTGACGAGATACGCAAGCTGCGCGAGGAGCAGGGGTGTGAACACCGTCAGATGCGAAACATGGTTGAGCGCATTCAACGGGATCCGTGGTGGTGCCCAAAAGTTCAGGATGCCAAAACTCTGCACAAAAACTGGCCGGAACTTGTTTTGAGGTTGTGCCCGGTAAACCTGGCCGAAGGCAATGGCGTGTTCGGGGAAATCAAATGCGATAGCACGATCCCTAAAGGGTTTCGCGGTTAAAAAAATCGAGAGGGAATTTCATGGCAAACAAAACTCAGCCCGAGTGGATCCAGAAATTTATCGATCACACACATGAACATGGTCGCCTGACTACGGCACAGGCCGAAGCGATGACCGGCTTCACCAGAAGAACCCTCCAGCACTACCTGAGGGATGCAGTGGCGTTAGGCGAACTCTACCGAACACCCAAGCAGGGAATTTTCGTTGATGTAGCTGGCTACCGCCGCTGGCTTGCGGAGCAAAAGAAAGTCATGGCTCTTGCCAGGGAACTAGCAAGAGAGGTGGCTGAGACAGCACAGGATGCACTTAAAAAAACACCTTATGACCCGGAGTTGAATGTTATTTGCCGAGAATGTCGAAACAGCCCGGCAATGAAGCGGGTGCTTAGTTTTTACGGAGCGACACAATGACTGATTTACCAAAATGTCCGAACTGCGGTCATGCCCCTTATTTGAAAGTCCGCTGCCGTGGAATGAATTGGGGGTCGGCAGAAGTTCGCTGTTCGAATGGATGCCCTGATCGTCGTGCTGGATTTTCTTTTCCGCCTGGAGGCGAAGCAGCCGCACGCCGTGATCTCGAAAAAAAATGGATTGCGCTGGTAGGCGCGGAGGAAAAATAAAAATGGCTAAAAATTCAATTGACGCATATGGCGCAAGTGGGAAAAGCAACGTTCTATTTTTTGAGCCAGAAAAATTACATCTGGTCGCTGATAAAAATCATGCACTTTATGACGAACGCATTCACCTTCCGCTGAATGAGGGCATGGTCCTTAACATGATGGATCAGGGCGTGCTGGAACCAGTTATTGTCTGGAAGGATCCCGAAACAGGCTTGAGTTGTGTTGTCGATGGGCGCCAGCGCGTTAAGCACGCACTGGAAGCGAATAAGCGTCTGCTGAAGGAAGGCAAAAAACCACTACTGGTTCCTGCAGTAACTAAACGTGGGTCTGCGGTACGCATGATGCAGGCGATGATCAGCGCTAACGAAATCCGGCAGGAAGATACACCGCTGGGTCGGGCAAAGAAAATGGCCGATGCGCTCGAACGCGGACATGATGAAAAAGACCTGAGCCTTCTGTTTGGGGTTGGCGTTCAGACCGTTCGCTCAACACTGGCGCTTCTTGATACCACCCAGGCAGTACAGGACGCAGTTGAAGCCGGAACGGTAAATCTTACCCAGGCCCGACAGCTGGCAGCCATGCCACCAGAAGAGCAACGCCAAAAAGTTATGGAGCTGGAGAGTGCTGCATCGGGTGCAACCGGTCATGAAAAAAGTCGTCGGCAGCGCCAGGTTCTCGGCGAACAGAAGCCACGCATGAAATCACGCAGGGAAATAACCAAAGCTCTGGAGTCAGCTGCAGGTGAATATGCAGACGCTTTGCGCTGGGTGCTTAATGAGGGTGATGAGATTCAATCTCGAAAAGGAGATGCACTGTGAACAAGGTGGGAAAGGAGCGTTTAGTAAATTATCGCCGCTGGCTTTATCAAGCGGAACTGAATGGAACAAAACTGATCGCTTATAACTGCCCTAAATGCCTTGAGAAGTTACAAACCACTGAAGCGCCGGACGGTGAAGTGTGGGACACGTTTTCCAACTGCCCTTTTTGCGGAGCATTACTTTTTAAAGTCACACAAGGGCATGAAGTAAAAATTGATTTAATCCTTAACATTGGAAAAAACCAAACATGAAAAACAAACATCATACCTTTACTCATGATGGGATTTGCATTTTGAACACTATAGAACCAAAACGTCTTAACGAGTTATTCCTCGCTATTAATAGCGAAGCGTACGACGAAGAGGAAATTAAAAGCTCATTAAACTCAGACGAAATAAAGCTCCTAATACTAATCGCCCTGGATCAGCAAAAGAAAGAACCTTTAGACATGAGTGATGCTGACTGTTTCTCTGTAGAGCGCCTTCATCAAATTATCTATGGCGGCAAATTACGAGGGCAGGAAGCCAAGCTGCTTGCGAGGTTCATGCATGATGTAAAGCAACGAACAGGAGTTGCCTCATGACCGCCATAGAAAAACATCCCTACCGCGCTGATGGTGGCAATATTGGCACAGACCGAATTAAAGAGATAGCCAATAACCCATACGCTGACGAAGAGAAATGCTGGCTGGCAAAACAAGTGCTCTTGCTAGCTGCGGAGAATGCGGGGCTGAAGGCTGCAATCCCGCCACTTAAAATTATCAACGATGTAACAGATTCATGGGATGACGTTTCTCTTGCCGAAGAAGTCGGGTTCAATTATGCGGTATCAGCCATCTTAAAATCTCTTCCAGAAACCCCAGCGACCGACGCTTTCCTGGCTGAAGTGCGGGCGCAGTCGAGAAACGAAGGTATCAACTATGCAGCCAGCCGATTAGCTGCCGCATTCAACCATGGTTTCGTTGATAAGCCTCTGACAGAGGTCTGCGACGTGGTGCGCATGATTCTGGACAGCAAAGAAGAACTGGCGAACTCCTCACTGCCAGCCGCTGATGGGATATCTGGCGAGTACGCAGAAAAGTTTCTCCAGGAGTTCGCCGCCAAACTTCGCCAGGGAGGTGCAGCATGAGCAATCTGTTACTTCTCAAATGCACCAAAGACACCGAAGGCTGGTGGACAGAGGGCGAAATGTATCCAGCCCGTGTCGTTGCCGGTGGTTTCGTTCTTGTCGGTGATGATGAAGAACTGGACGGAGAGGGATGGAGCGCCGCCCCGATGGAATACCGAGAAGATGGTTCAGTGCTTTATCAGGTCGGCGGCGTTGATGGTGAAGTTTTGTTTGAGGAACCAGCCCAATGAGCATGACAACGAATAAGCAGGCACTGCGTGAAAAGTTTGAAGCATGGTGGGAAGTTAATTATCACAACGGAAATCCTCCGCGCTTCGGCTGGGAACACTGGCGGGATGGCGACGGCTACAAGATTGACGATGATGAATCTGAGCTTGATGGCATGTGGGAATCATGGCAAGCGGCACACAGCAGCAAGCTGGAAGCCGCAGAGAAGCGGATTGCTGAGCTGGAGGTACGTGCATTCAATCCTGCACTTCTGGATGTGATATCCGAACGCCAGCGACAGCGGGCTATTGAGGGATGGACGTCTGAGCATGATGACGCCTATCAAAATAGCGAACTGGCCGATGCAGCTGCCTGCTACGCGATTCACGCACACAATCAGGGTTTCTCTACTCCGGCGCATTGGCCGTGGTCCCCTGATTGGTGGAAACAGTCTGGCACACGTCGCGACCTGATAAAAGCTGGTGCGCTTATCCTGGCTGAAATTGAGCGGTTAGACCGCGCTGCTGGCATCACCACCAAAGGAGAGTGAACGTGAAGACAGCACTCAAAATCCTTATGTGGATAGTCGGGATTACAGGCCTCCTGTTTTGCGTAAGCCTGACTGGAGAATCCGACCGTAAAGACTGCGAAGAGCGTCTGGCTAAAGAGCTGAATACCACTGCCGTTTACATCAACAATCACTGCATGGTCAAAGGTTATGGCCGTGCGGATGGGAGATAACCCATGACCACATTCACCAAAGAGCAGTTAATTGAACACATCGGAAAGCGCATGGATGATCGCCGGGGATTGCTAAACAAAGCGACTCTTGCGCCGGGCTTTCGTGAGTATCTCGAAAAGGAAGTCGCAACTGATGAAATCGCGCTGGCATCGCTGGCCGCTGAGCCAGTACCTTTCGACGCCCTACGCGACGCAGTAGCTGAAATGTCGGGAGGCCCGGCGATGGAGTGGAGTGATATTTACAAGGGGCATCAGGCCGTCACGTTCATTAATTTCAACTCACTATCGCGCATCGTTGAGAAATTTCGCACCACTCAGCCAGCAGTGGTAATGCCGGATGAGATTGACGTTAATGACCCTGCACTTGATACGCATAGAAAATGGATGGCGGAAGGCTGGAATCGCTGCCGTGCCGCCATGCAGGGTAAAGCCGAAAGCCAGGATAAGCTTGCGTTCGACAATCAGGTTTTATCAGACCTCTACCATGCTCAGGAAAAACGCCTGTTCAAAATTGCGCAGCGCATCAAAGGCCCGGCATTCGATAAATACGCATACTCACCATCGCAGGCCATCGACGTGCTGGAGGCTGCAATTTTTGGTGAAAGAAAGGACGCCCACACCGCCGCCATGCTTCAGGCTAATGCTAAAAATGACGAATCACCTATTTGTGATTAACAAATCATAGGTTTGTAGTTATGCGAATTATCACCAGGAAGAAGCCAGCCTTCATGGAGCTGCACCAGACCGGTGTTCTCATCCGCATTGCAGCGGTAAGGATGGAGAACGGCGGGTGGCGGTTGTTCGGAATATGGCGTGATAAGGATATCGCTGTTTTTGTAGAAGCTGCACGGGGAGGTATACGTGAATGGTCTGGTCTGAACTTCCTGGCGGATTTCGTAGCCAGCTGCGGTATAAGTCTCTGGGAAGTTCACAACAAAACAGAGAGTAAGAGTCCTAATTGACGCATCGCAATGCAACCCGCTATGGCGGGTTTTTTTCGCCCCCAAAATCTTGATCATCCATGAATAAGTGTTACTGTATATTTATACAGTGAACTTGAGTTGAGGAGGCTTTATGTCATTTACATCTCCAGCGTTCGATCACACCGACACCCCTTTAACCCTTGCAAGGCTTTGCCGCTTAGACGGTCAGTACCGAGCTATTGAAACTTCATCAGGCTTCGCGGTTATAGATATCACTCGCCAGGCTCAGTCTGGCGAAACGGTCGTATTCGCGTTTTGTGGAAGCATTCAGTTTGCATCTGTGCAGGGGCAATCGTTGATAACCCCAGATGGTGAAGCGATAGAAGGGGAAGTCCTGGATGATGTAAGGGTCATGGGAGTGGTTATATTTTTGATAAAGGAAATGCAACAGAACGACAGCGATGAGCTGCCAATAATTTAGCCCCGCTAAACACTACTCCCACGCACACTCAGCAGCAATTGATCGGCAATATAGATCAATTATAGATAATTGATCTATGTAGCCTATTAGACGTCTGGTGACGGGACGGCTTTAATCAAAGTTCAGCGCGAAGGGAGAAAAGGGGCAAGCCCGATATTACGGGCGTTACTGAACTTAATGGGATTTACCGTATGAATGATTTGGAACTGGTGGCCGCTGTTCGTGTAGCAGGGCGTTATGAGGTCGTAACACGCGAAGACGGTTCACACGTTGTCATTCCAATACCGCAGGACGCAATTTTAACCACCGCTGAAATGCATCAGCAATGTATGGAGTTCTTCCGCAACCCAGACAACTGATTTATACTAATCAAGTCAGCCTGAACAACTGACACCTGTCGCACCATCACGGAGAGTAAGTGATGGCGCAAAGAACTACCCCGATATCCTCACACCGCTCATTCATGTGCGGTGTATTTGCTTATGCAGGCGGTGCCGCATGAGCAAGAAAAGCACCTACAAAACCAAAGCTGAACAAAAGCACCTGGAGCGCGTTGCTTCATTAGGTTGCATCGTCTGCAAAAACCTCGGATATGAAGATTCACCTGCTGAAATACACCACTGCAGCAAAGGAACTGGCCTGTCAGTTCGTGCTGACAACTTCCACGTAATTCCTCTTTGTGTTCACCATCATCGGAATGGCGGGCATGGTACCGCCATTCATGCCGGTCGCCGGACTTGGGAAAACAATTTCGGCACTGAAGCGGAGCTGCTGGTGCAGGTTCTCTACTTGCTGGGAGAGCCTGCCGATGCATAAACCAGTCAGTTACGGCTCAGTTTGCAGCGGCATCGAGGCCGCCAGCGTGGCATGGCACAGTCTGGGCTGGCGGCCAGCATGGTTCGCTGAGATTGAAAAATTCCCCTCCGCTGTTCTGGCGCATCGCTGGCCGGAGGTCAGCAACCTGGGCGACATGACCAAAATCGCCGCGGCAATCCGTGCCGGGATAATCGAAGCGCCTGATGTGCTGGTGGGGGGAACCCCTTGCCAGGCGTTCAGCGTTGCGGGTTTACGTAATGGGCTGGCTGACGAACGCGGCCAGTTAACTTTGGCTTTCGTTGAACAGGTTAATGCTATCGATGAAAAACGCAGAGAACTTGGAAAACCGCCAGTCATCGTCGTCTGGGAAAACGTCCCCGGCGTATTCAGCAGCAAAGATAACGCTTTCGGATGTTTTCTTGCAGGGCTTACCGGCGAAAGCTGCGCGCTGGAATCACCAGGGAAGCGATGGTCAAACGCTGGTTATGTGCTGGGACCAGAAAGAGCTACTGCCTGGCGAGTGCTCGACGCTCAATTTTTCGGAGTGGCCCAACGACGCAGACGTGTGTTTGTTGTCGCAACAGCTCGAGGGGATATCGATCCCGCAAAAATTCTTTTTGAGTCCGAAGGCCTGCGCCGGGATATTGCGCCGAGCAGAAAAACGAGGCAAATCCTTACCTCAGATGCTGGCAATCGCGTTACTAACGGTAGTCACTGGGATGGGGAGCATAATCTTCATCCAACGCTGAATCAGTCATTCAATACTGGCGGGATCGTTGGGACATTCCGCATGCGAGCTTTCGGCGAATACGCAAGCGACGGGACAGCATCAACTGTAAAAGCTCGCGATCACAAAGATGCGACCGATTTAGCTGTGACTTATTCTGACGTCAGCAGGACTCTGCTGGCTAAATCCAATGACAGCATGGACGAGACTCTTCAAACCTACGCCATCCATGGCACTCAGGATCCAGATACGCTTGCAGATATGGCTCACACACTGGGACGCAATCATGGGCAGGAAAACGCGGTTATCGCGTTCAGCTCAAAGGATAGCGGACACGATGCCTCCAGCGAAATTTCACCAACACTTACCAGCCCAAACAGTGGGAGCAATCAGTCTGCAGCAATCATGCAAAACATGGCCGTTCGTCGTCTGACCCCGGTGGAGTGCGAACGTCTGCAGGGTTTCCCCGACAACCACACTCTGATCCCAACACAAAAAAGAAAGCAGATTACGGCTGAAGAATACGCCTACCTGCGCCACCGCAGCCCGGAACTTACAGCAGAGCAGGCTTTCCGCCTGGCAGCCGATGGTCCGCGCTATAAAGCGATCGGTAATTCGATGGCGGTACCGGTGATGCGCTGGATAGGTCGCCGTACTGCAGCGGCACTTTCACAAACCACAGGAGCAGCACAATGACCCCGCGCCAACGCCGCACACACCAGTCAGCAATGGAAGCTGCAGCAGCTGCACCACGGAAAAGTTACCTGGGGCGCTTCACGCCGCTAAATAACATCCAGTCAGCGTGGATAAAGTCTCTTCTGACTGTTTGGGGAGAAAGTATGCGTGGCAGCACTGCACCACGAAAACCACGCTCACAATCCTGCTGGCGGTTCCAAAAGGGTATGCGTTGGTCTGACGCTGCTCTGGAGCACTTTACTGCCGCACTCAACCAGGCAAGGGAAGAGGGCTATAAGGGGCAAAAGGCTTTAAACCGTGCTCATGACATTCTTTGGCCTGCTCCTGCAGTCAGCGTCATAGACGTGGCGATCAATAACGACGACGTGGATTTTGTCGAACACTGTGTATTGCAAGCATTTGAGGCGGATGACCCGGTTTGTGTCATCGGTACCAGCTTCTACACCACGAAGAAAAAGATTTCTGACCTGTCGCGGGATTTGCAGAAGATAGCGCCATGGCTAACCGAGAGGGCTGCACGGGAAAGGGTTTCATGGTGCTTGCAGATATTCAGGGCAAAAGCATTCCTGTCGGCTAAGAAAATGCTGGCTGATTGACAAAAATCAGGATCCGGGGCTATAGTCGCCGCACGCCAGCAAAATCTGGCGTCGGGATTGGCGTCCCGGAACACATCATGACGCATGACCGCGTTAGCGGTTTTTTTATGCGTTAAGCACGGCCACATTCGCATTATGGTGGGGCGTGCGGGGGCGGAGCAATCCGCGCCGGGTTTCATGATGACCGGTTACGCCAACCCTGTACGTCTCACCACCTCTCTGATTGGCGTCAGCGGTGGTGATAATCTCTTTTTTAGGAGTATCATCATGAATGCAGCGATCGCTATTTCCACAGAATCCCCGAAAGTATTTTTCAAAGATGGCCGCCTGGTCACCACCTCCCAATCAGTCGCTGACTATTTCGATAAGCAGCACAAAGACGTTCTGCGCAAAATTGATATGCTGGATTGTTCGCCTGAATTTACATCAGCGAATTTTTGCGCCGATGTTCAGACTGTCGGTATCGGGAATGGTGCAGAACGCGAGTCTCGCTGCTACCAGATTACTAAGGATGGTTTCATGTTTCTGGTAATGGGCTTTACAGGTAAGAAAGCCGCCAGACTTAAAGAAGCCTACATTTCTAAGTTTAATCAGATGGAGGCTGAACTCCATAAAGCGACAAAACAACAGGAAAGAAACGCCATCATTCCAGGCGGCCCGAGAACAGTAGTGATCCACATGGATGAATCAGGCAGCGTTCAATACACAGAGCAGGCACCGGCTGGTTCGATGGTTACAACGGTTGAGAGCTTCAAGTATTGGATGGAGCAGAACGGGTGGCTAGTCATCAGAAAGGAGCAACTGTTGGAAAAGCTGTTGTCTGCTTGAAATGGTTACAGCCGGAGAGTGATATGCTAACCTGTACATGTACAAGTTAAGAGGTGTCTATGCGTAAAGTAAGTTATACCCAGATGAGAGCAGAGCTTTCCGACATTCTTGATGCGATCAGGAACGGTGAGACCGTTGTCGTTACTCAGCGGGGAAGGCCTGACACTGTATTGAATGGTTCTGTCGATTACGAGAAGAAAATTACCGTAACCAAGGGTAATAAATATACCATACAGGTGTCCAAAACACCCTCTGGTGATACTTGCTATGTCACGAAGAAGCCAAATGGCGAAGTTGTCACAAGCATATACAAAAACACCGGGCCCGTATCATTCAAAGATGCCCTGATTAAAACACAGAGAAAGCACGCCAAAATCATTAAGGCTTTGGAAGATAAATGATGAATCTGGAATTTCTGACCATGGAGCAGGTTGTTGAGATTCAGACTTCAACATTGCCCAATAGCGGCCCTCCAGATGAGGGAAGACTTCAGGGAGCGCTTTTTCGTGTTCAGACCTTGGCTGAGTACGATGGCCGTGAAGATGTATTCACGTTCGCGGCGATGTATCTTATTGCCATAGCCAAGGCGCATGCTTTTAATGATGCCAACAAGCGCACTGCGTTTCAGGCCACGAGCGTATTCTTGCTGATGAATGGCGTAGAGCTAAACGCCTCTTTCGAGCTGGTGAAGCTTACGGTGCTTGCCGCTATGGGTGAGGCCAAACTGGAAAACACTGCCTTTGCTCTGCGTATCCTCTCTGATTATCGAAATGATATCGTGGCAGAGCATGATTATTTAGTGTGACACTAAAGCCCGCATAGGCGGGTTATTTACTCCCACGAAACAGCAAAAGTGATTTTTTTCAGTTTTGAGTTGAAAACGCGTCAGAAAAGTTGATAATTCATTCATGCTTGGCAGAGCTGCGCCACGATGGCAGTGCTGAGAAGCGAACAATTTGAACATGACGAGAACCCCGCCAGCGCGGGGTTTTTGCTTTCCGGCGATACGACAGGGGTATTCGCGAAGGTGCATTGCACTAGTACCCCTGTCATATCGTCGATCCCATCAAGATAGATTTCGACCTCTGCATAAATTTAAAGATTTTTTTGCATTTCCTTCCCGCGTTGCTGCAAAATCAAGCAAACAATCACGGAGGAAACGAAATGTCTAAGGAAGCAGATGCACTGTACGATGAAATGTGCCGTTTGGTGGGCGATGCGGTGATGTGCCTATGCGATACGGATATCGAGACAAAAAAGCACAACATCGCCAATGTTCTGGAAACGGCGCTCTTATCAAACAACCCTGAGCACACAGAACAGATGCGTAAAGCTATGCAGGCCGCGATCAACGTTCTGACACGATTTTAAAATCAGGAGAGCACATTGCGCCGTCCAATTAACCAGGGTTGGTTTGTTGGGTAGTGTGCTCCCCTGTTTAGTATCGGTTCAGATTCGTAATGTTATTTTAAACCTACGAATTCTTTATTAGGCGGTGGATAATGGAATATTCAGGCTTTATGTTTTTGGGGTTGTTTGCTATTGCGCAGGGATTGATTTGCTTTGTGATAGCTTGCCTTCTTATACTTATTTCCATTCTGAATCCCGCAGGATAATTTTCTTTGGCCCTTTAGCTCAGTTGGTTAGAGCGAGCGACTCATAATCGCCAGGTCGCTGGTTCAAGTCCAGCAAGGGCCACCAGTCAAAATTTGCGATTATGATGCTCAGGGAAGGTCTAATGAACGGTATGGATAAAAGTTTATCATATGGGTTACCTGCGACCATTATTATCACTGGTAGCCTTTATACATGTAGCTATCTTCATCAATTAGGATACTCGGTATATTTCGGTTATCCTTACATTTTCATAGAAGTAGATTTCAAGCCTTTAATATTTGCTCTGATTTTCTTTGCGTTTTACATATATTTCTTTTGGGCATATAAGTCTGATAAACCATTAAAAGATAAATCCAAGCTTGATCTTATTTCTTTCATTATAACAACTCTTACTGCCAGCGTGCTTTTCACAGGTACTATGCTTAGTCAGGTGAAGGGGATAGGGAATTGGGGCGTGCTGTTTGTTATGACTTGTTGTCTGAGCGCTACGGTTTTAGGACCGTTTCTGTACAGAACAGTTATTATATTAAAATTGAGAGAGAATAGCTTAGGTGTGAAATTGTTATTGCTTGGGAATTTTATTATTCTATCTGTATGCTCAGGATGGGTTTTGGCGGCATATAGCCCCATAATTTACTCAACTTCGAAAGGTCAATATCTTCTTAGAAAAGATGGTGAATTTGGCCTGTTTGGGCAATGCATAGATGGCAAGAGAGTTTTTGAATATAGAAATTTAGATGGTGTCAGACTTAGTACGTCCAAGCTTCCTGAGGTTAGAGCGATAAAACACTGCCTCAATAAATAAACATAACCGCCATTGGGCGGTTTTTTTATGCCCGCAACTCAGGTGAGAATATGCAGGAACCAAACACCCCAGGATTCTGGGCAGTATCACTTTTATGGGTGAAGAAGAACGCGCCAGCGATTTATGGCGGGTTGACCGCTTTTGGCATCGCATTTTTTCTGGCTATTCGAGATAGAGAATTCTGGAAACAAGCGTTTACGTCCGGAATTTTATGCATGTTGATTGCGATATCAGTAATCAGCGCACTCGATCAACTGGGAATGGATAAGGATTACGCAACGCTTATTGGGACATTTGTCGGAGGATTGGGCGTTGACCGTTGCATGGCAATTATTCGTATGTTTGCCAGCGCAAAAACTAATTTAACCTTTGAAGAGAAGGATAAAAAAAGTGACAAAGAATGAAATCGTTGACGGACTGCTGAAACGAGAAGGGGGTTACGTTGATCACCCATCCGATAAAGGCGGTCCGACTAACTGGGGCATTACTGCAAAAACGGCGCTATCGCATGGTTACAGTGATATCCGTTCCCTGACCGAAGAACAGGCCCGAGCCATTTATGAAGCTGATTACTGGTACGGCCCACGCTTCGATCAGGTTGCTGAAGTATCGCCAGCCATCGCAGACGAGCTTTGTGATACCGGCGTGAACATGGGGCCAGCCTTTGCCAGTAAGTTTTTCCAGCGCTGGTTATCTGCGCTGAACCTGCAAGGCAAGATTTACCCCGACCTGGAAGCTGACGGTCGTATCGGTCCGCGCACTATTTCCGCGCTTAAGGCGCTGTTGCAATATCGCGGCAAGGATGGGGAACTGGTCATGCTTCGCGGGCTGAACTCTAGCCAGGGCGCTCGTTATCTGGAATTGGCTGAAGCGCGTGAGGCCAATGAGGATTTTCTTTTTGGCTGGATGCTAAACCGTGTCGAGATATCAAGTTAATAAACTGCCCCATAGGTCGCACAGACAGCCGCGACGCAGCGCAAAGCTGGCACTGGTAGCAATACTGGTGCCTTTTTTATTGGTTGGCTGTGTATCGCTTGAGAAGGCCCGAAACTGGTTTGGTGTAGTTACTGACGTATGCGACACCGTGAATAAAATAAAGGACCGTTGTAATGACAGAAAATAAAAACCCTATGCCTGGATTAGTGCTTACGGCTGATCAGATTCAGGAACTGGCGAAATTCGCTAAAGAGGACGGCTAGCCTAAATACTGCATCACTCATACGACGATCCCGACGTTCGTCGCTGAGGATGATTCAGAGGTGCCCGAATACACCGGACTGATTGCATATTCCGAATCGACAATGCACGGCGTGCTACAGCTGGACTAGGCATTACAGAGGCTGCTGACTAATGTCTTAGGCCATTAATATGATCGCACATTGAAATTTACCCTGATTAGTCCTGAAGGAAAAAAAGTAAAACATGGGTAAAGCAGGTCTTCCAACTACACTCAGTGTTACCGATATCCTGTGGGGCAACATGATGCTTGAGGGACGGTTGGAAACTATGAACTGTGGAACGCCTTGTTTCGCTGTTTATGGAAAGGAAGAACACATAAACAGCCTTATTGATTACATCTGGAACCGTGCGAGGTTTTCAGCCGAGATTCGTATCATTGGCGGGTTGGATGTGATGGGGCGAATGAAAATCACCATTACGGGTAAGATAATTGATTCAATGTCACTGGATGATTTTCAGTTAATTATTTTGAATAGCTTAACTGGTAGCGAGTAACTCTTCACAACCGCCTTAGGGCGGTTTTTTTTCTTCAGGCGGTCCTTATCCGCGCATAACCTTTATCAAAGCCTCTCCTGGGGGTTTTGATAAGGATTATCCCTTACGTGGAAGAGCTGCTGGTGGTTTCCTGCCGCGCACCCTGCGCATGACTGCCGGCCGCTTTCATTTTGTTAGAACGGAGCTATATGAACGATAAACTGAAAATCGTATATCGCCCGTTAAAGGAACTAACGCCATATGCGCGAAACGCCCGAACCCATAGCGGTGAGCAGGTAGCGCAACTGGTAGCCAGCATCGAGGAATTTGGCTGGACGAATCCTGTATTGATTGACGAGAACGGCGAGATCATCGCTGGTCATGGTCGCGTTCTGGCTGCTGAGGCCATCGGCATAGTTTCGGTGCCGACGATTAAGCTGACGGGCCTGACGGAAGAGCAGAAACGCGCCTACCGGCTGGCTGATAATAAATTGCCTCAGAATGCCCGCTGGGACGATGTTTTACTGAAAAGTGAATTGCGGGATTTGGCATCAGGTGAGTTTGATCTCTCGCTGATTGGCTTCAGCGAAGAGGAATTAAACGCACTGCTTGGTGACGTTCAAGAGATCGACTTCAACAAGGATGAGGATTCGGGCGGCATAGATATCAACTATCTGGCATTTTCCCGGAAAAAAATCCCCATGACGGAAGAAGAGGTTACGGGTCTGCTTAATGCCCTCAATGATTACGTAGAGGAAAACGGCTCGTTCTTCGGTTTTGTCTCTCACCTGATTGGAGCTGAAACCGATGCTTAACCTGGCTCATGATCTTTCCGCATTACACGGCGCGAAATATAACCCTCGTCACATCGATGAGGATGATTTGTCTGCGCTGGCCGAGAGCATAAAAACCCTCGGGCTGGTGAAGCCGCTTATTGCTCGCGGTAATTTGCTGGTGGCTGGTCACCAGCGATCAAAAGCGCTGAAGAAACTGGGTATCAAAGAGGCGGCGGTGTATGTGTTGCCGATGGACACTACGGTTTACGATGAGGTGCGGTTTAACCAGCTGCATAACGGCACGGATATGGATTCCGGTGATGAGGCCTGCGTTATTTCTGGTCTGGGGGATAAATCTGGCTTCTGTGTTGTTCAGGCGGCACAAGTAACGGGAAACCTTCGGGCGCGAATGGCTTACGTTCGCCGGGAAATTTCAGAGATGATCCTGAAATATGGCCCGTGGGGTGGATGTGTGGCCACGCAATCCGGCGAGGTTATTCACTGCGCCCAGTATGCGCTGGCATCACTTAGCGTTAAATCGCCGCTTACGGTTTACGTGATACCTGATGACCGTAAGGCTGAATACAAAAAGTATCTGGATCGCACTTACGGCGTATTCAGTTACGAGCACCTGGAAAAGCATACCTACGTGCAGACCTATGCACAGATGATGCGTCTGCGTACCGGGGGAAGGAAAGAAAACCACTCACAGCTTTATGAAAATCTGGTTCTGCCATGGCTTGCCAGCCAGCCGAACGCCAAAGCGTTACGCGGAATTGATTTCGGCTCAGGCCAGGGAGACTACGCTGCAGCGATGCGTAAGCGTGGTTACGATTTCCATGATGTTGAATTGTTCCGCCGAGTGGGCGCCGGTAATGCGCTGGCCATAACACAGATACACCGGATGATTTCGGTAATGTGCGAATCGCTGACTACCCGGGGGCTTTACGATTACGTTATTTGCGACAGCGTGCTAAACAGCGTTGACAGCCCTGAAGCAGAAAGGGCGGTAATGACGTTTATCCGTGGGTTATGCAAGCCAGGCGGCGCGTTGTTCTTCTCAGGTCGCCGCCTTGAGTTTGAGAAAGAGGCGTTGAGATATAGCCAGTCCGGATCGCGTAAGTCGAAGATAGTTTTCCTGGATGAAAATAATTTCACGGCGAAATACCGGAAAGGCCACTGGTTTTATCAGAAATTCCATTCTGCTGACGATGTGAAGGCGCTGGCTTTAGAGCATGGCTTAACACTCATCGTTAACCGGAACGGCGGATCATCTTTCCAGGTACACGCCACGCCCCCAGACGCTACGGACAGCGACGCTCTGATTGAAGCGATACGTTATGAGTTCGAACTACCTTTACCCGCTGGTAAAAGGCTGGGGCGCTCTGGTGATGTACTGAAAGCTTTCGGTCTGGAGTAGTCGCTATGCAAAGTCCAAATCTTGAAAAAGTTCAGGGATGGGCGGCAAGGCGGTTAACGGAACAACAAATTGCCGATGTGATGGATTTCGATCTTGAGGAATTGAGAAAGGATCGTGACGAACTGAAGAAATTCAGGGAGGCCATCAGAAAGGGGCGTTCGCGGGGCGAGGCTGAGTTACGTGACGCGTTATACAAGCGTGCGAAGCAGGGTGATGCCTTTGCGTTCACCAAGCTAATGAGGCGTGAAGAACAGGATAGTGACTAATGAGCAAGCCGGATGAGAAAGCTATCGAGCGTGATTTCTGTGCTGGCGTGCTTTCTCAACAGGACGTTGCTGATAAGTACGGGATCTCGTTTAAAGCACTCCGCTACATGGCGGAAAAAAAAGGCTGGGTTAGAAAAAAATTAACCGCAGCAGAAAAGAAAATGTTGGGGGCAAGTAAGGGGCAAAAAACAGGGGCAAAAAAAAAAGGAAAGTTGCCCTAAAAAAAAATGCCCCAAAAACTGCCCCTAAAACTGACCACTCACACGATGAACGGGTATCAAATTCAGAGGAAGAAATTCTTACTGAAGAAATTGATGATCTCGGTTTTGAACCCAGTGAATTTGGGCTGACACATCGACAGGCACTTTTTGTTTATGGATGTATAAAAACAAAAAGCCGGATTGGTGGATATCGCTTTGCAGGATATAGCGACAACAAAAAAACTGCATATGTTGAAGCTAGCCGTTTGTATAGAAAACCCAACATTGCGAAGGCCATAAAAACTCTGGAGAAGCGTTTCAGGAAGCGTTACACCGCTGACCTTGATGAAATAGTGGATCAGCTGGTGGCGATAACCCGCGCTGATCCGAACCTTCTTTCACAGTATCGTCGTGTTAACTGTCGCCATTGCTGGGGAGAGGAAAATAAATACCAGTGGCGTGACGATAACGAGTATGAAACCGCAGCGATAAAGGCAACCAACAATGGTAAACCACCTCCGGAAGATGGTGGGACGGGTTTTATTGATAATGCTGATCCTAATCCTGATTGTCCTCGATGCCAGGGTGAAGGAAAGGGCCAGATGATTATCAACGATACTCGCGACCTTGAAGGCGATGAGCTGACGTATTACCTCGGAGTGAAGCAGACTAAAAACGGTCTGGAGGTTCTAACCGAAAGTAAGCAAGCCGCTCGCGCTGCCCTGATTCGAATCCTTGAAATTAAGGAAGCGAACAAACCCGCCGTGCCGGTAGTTCCTGAAGAGGATTACCAGCTTCAACCGTTAAATACTGATGAGCCAACACCTGACAATCCAATCCTCTAGTCAGGCCGTCACACTTACACCAAAACAAGCAAATATCTTCGCCTGGGGCTGGCAACGTTCAGCGCGTTTTCGTGACGCTGTGTGTGGCCGTCGCTTCGGTAAAACGTTCCTGGGTAAAGCTGAGATGCGCAGGGCTGCAAGGCTCGCGATGAAGTGGAACGTCAGTATTGAGGATGAGATCTGGTACTGCGCACCCACGCAGAAACAGGCTAAGCGTGTTTTCTGGCGGCGACTGAAACAATCCATCCCACCGCACTGGAGGGCCAGTAAACCCAACGAGACGGAATTATCTATCACGCTGGTAAGTGGCCATGTCCTGCGTTGTGTGGGCCTCAATAACTATGATGACCTGCGCGGTTCTGGCTTGTTCTTCGTGCTGGTGGATGAGTGGGCTGATTGCCCCTATACAGCATGGGAAGAAGTTCTGCGTCCTATGCTCTCAACCTGTCGTTATACCATCAACGGCACCACCTTCATTGGTGGGCACGCGCTACGAATTGGCACGCCAAAAGGTTTCAACCACTGTTACGACTCATGGCTCGCAGGTCAGGGCAACCGGGAACCGGACCATAAAAGCTGGCTTTATACGTCAGTCGACGGGGGCAACGTACCGGAGGAAGAACTTGAAGCGGCCAGGCGCAAAATGGACCCGCGTACTTTCCGGCAGGAATATCTGGCCTCCTTTGAAAACTATCAGGGCGTTGTTTATTACTGCTTTGACCGCAGAGAGAACCACACTGACGATACTGTTCAGCGCGGTGACGAGCTTCATATTGGTATGGATTTCAACGTCAGCAAAATGGCGGCTGTCGTCTATGTTATTCGCGACGGTTTGCCCCGAGCTGTTGACGAATTCATGAATGTTTTCGACACCCCGGCGATGATTCGCGAAATCCAGAAAAAGTACGGGCAGGGCGGGCATGTAATAAAAATTTATCCCGATGCATCCGGCGCGGGGCGTAGTTCCAGCAACGCCAGCGAATCAGACATTACTCAGTTAAGTGATGCAGGGTTTGATGTGTGGGCGAACAAAAGCAACCCAGCAGTAAAAGACCGCATTAATGCGGTTAACTCCATGCTGTGCAACACCTACGGCGAGCGGCGGCTTTTGGTTAATACAAATACCTGCCCGATATTCACTCAGTGCCTTGAGCGTCAGGTTTATAACGATAAGGGAGAGCCGGATAAAAAAGCTGGATTTGACCACGCAAACGACGGGGGCGGTTATCCAATCGCATATCTGTTCCCAATTAAAGAAAAAGTTTTCGACATCGATCTGGATACCACATTCTGATGGCAAACAACGACATTACTTTTGTCAGGCCCGAGCAGAAAGCGGCCTGTACGCAATGGGCAAAAATTCGCGACGTCTGCAAAGGCGCTGACGCGATAAAAAGCAAAGGGGGGGAATATCTCCCCCTTCTTGATCCCGGCGATCGTTCCGCTAAAGCCAAACAGCGAAATCAGGATTACCGTGACAGGGCTGTTTTTTATCCTATTACCGGCAACACCAAAATCGGTCTGCTGGGCATGGCCTACCGCAAAGACCCGACAATGACCGCTCCGGAAAAGCTGGATTATCTGAAAACGAATGCTGACGGCGGCGGGATAAGCATTTACCAGCAGTCTCAGCAGGTGCTGGAAGATATTCTGGAAACTGCCCGCCACGGTCTGTATGTGGATTACGCCAAAGAAAGCGATCAGGCGATCATTCTGAGGTATGCACCTGAAAATATCATCAACTGGCGAACTGAGCGCATTAACGGGCGCAACCAGCTGGCGCTGGTGGTGCTACGGGAAGTTGTTGAAGAAAAGGATGGCTACGGTTTCAAAGAGCGCGTCCAGTATCGTGAGTTGGCGCTGGAAGACGGAAAATTTATTTGCCGCGTCTGGCGCTCAAAAACAGATAACGGCGGCGGGGTGCTGGCGGTTGATGCTGAATATAATCCTAAGCCCAAAGGGAAGGAGTACTGGGATGAAATTCCTTTCACGTTTGTCGGGGCGCAAAACAACGACGAAACCATAGATGATCCCCCACTCGCTACGCTGGTGGAAATCAACCTGGGCCACTACCGGAACAGCGCAGACTATGAGGACAGCGTCTGGTTCTGCGGTCAGGTTCAGCCTTATATGACGGGGCTTGATAAAGACTGGCGTGACCATCTGGAAAAGAAAGGCGTGAAAGTAGGTTCACGTAATCCTCTTTTGCTGCCTGAAGGGGGCACTTACGCTTACGCCCAGGCGCAGCCCAATATGCTGGCTAAAGAGGCGATGGACAGTAAGCGCGATTATATGGTTCAGCTCGGGGCCAGGCTCATTGAACAAAACGGCGCTACGAAGACAGCAACACAGGCCAGCGGCGAGCAGTCTGCCGCAACGTCAATCCTGAGTATTTGCGTATCAAACGTGTCTGAGGCCTTCAGTAAAGCGCTGACGTGGTGCGCGAAGTATCTCGGCGTGAAGGATGAAAAAGCGGATTTCAGTATTAACCAGGAGTTTATCGCGAAAGTTGCAGATTCCGGGATGGTGGCCGTTCTGGTCAGTGCCTGGCAGTCAGGGGCTATCCGTGACAGTGACCTGGTGCGAATGCTGCAAAAACTGGACATCATTGATCCGGCTGACAGCGTTGATGAGGTGATCGACGCGCTCCGTAACGCGAAGCCTACGCTGCTGGGTAGCTGATATGGCGACCGTTAACGAGCAGCTTCGTGATGAGGCCATTTCTCACGCTATCGGGATAAATCGCTTCGGCACCGGAATAGCAAACCGAATGCTGAAAATCCTCAACGCCAGTGACGCGGATATCAGCGCAAAACTGATTGTGGCGCTGGAAACCCTTTCCCCTGAAAGTTTCACCGTGAGGCGGCTTGAATCGCTTCTGGGGGATGTTCGTTCGCTCAACCGTCAGGCGGTTGACTCCATGTTTACTGCAATGTCTGGTGAGCTGCGTGCGCTGGCAGGGTATGAGGCGGGCTATCAAATCAGTCTGTTCGATTCACTCCTGCCGGATATCGTTCTGAATCGTTACCCGTTGCAGGGCATCACGGCGGATATGGTTTACGCCGCCACCATGTCGCAGCCATTTCAGGGGCGCTTATTGTCGGAATGGGCCGAGGGTCTGGAAACCGACAGGATGACCCGCATCGTTAATGCTGTCCGTCATGGCTATCTACAGGGGGAAACAACTGAGGCCATCGCCCGAAGGGTGAGAGGCCACGCTAACAAGGTTTATAAAGACGGTGCGCTGCAGATGAGCAGGGCAAACGCCACTAGCATCGTTAAATCAGCGGTCAATCATCTGGCAGCAACGGCGCGGCACAGCTTCGCAAAAGCGAACAGTGACATTATCGAGTGTAAGCAGTGGCTTTCAACGCTCGATAATAAAACGACACCACTTTGCATGATCCGCGACCGCAGAAAGTACACGCTGGAAAATAAACCCATAGGGCACAAGGTGCCTTATTTGCAGGGACCAGGCCGAATTCATTTTTGTTGCCGCTCAACTGAAACGCTGGTGGTGAAATCGTGGCGCCAGCTCGGAATTGATGCTGACGAAATGGACGCAGGAACCCGCGCCAGTATGGACGGACAAGTACCGGCTGGCATTACATATAACGACTGGTTACTGAGACAGCCATATTCCCGACAGGAAAAGGTGTTGGGTGTTACCCGCGCCAGGCTCATCCGTGACGGTGGTATGCGTCCCGATGAGTTCTACACCGACAAAGGGGAATGGCTCACGCTTGAACAGCTCCGCGAATACGACAGCAAGGCTTTCGAGGCCGCTGGGCTGTAAATCAACAGGTCGCTTATGCGGCCTTTTTTATTGGGCTATGCCCTGAATAATCCCGAGGGGAATTTATGTTAATCCGAAATATGCTTTTGAAATATTACGCTCCTGAGAATGGCGGTAGCGGCAATGGTGGCGGTGGTAACAACATCGAAATCACTCCCGAAATCCAGCAGATGATCGATGAACGTATCGCTCAGGAAACAGCAGGATTAAAAAACAAAAACCACGAGCTTCTCGGCACAATCCGGGAACAAAAAGATAACCTGGCCCGCTTTGACGGTATCGATCCTGATGCGGTGAAAACTATTCTCCAGCGTTTTTCAGACGACGAAGAAGCGAAGCTGATCGCCGAAGGGAAAATTGACCAGGTGCTGGAAAAGCGCACTGAGCGATTTCGTGCCGACAGTGACAAAAAAATTAATGAGGCGCTTGGGCGCGCGGAAAAGGCAGAGACGTTTGCCAATAAATTCCGTGACCGCGTTCTGGCTGATGCAATCCGCGAGGCGGGGCTGAAGGCCGGAGCGCTGCCTACCGCGTCAGATGACTTGATCCTCCGCGCCCGTGGCACGTTTAAGGTCAACGACGAAGGTGAAGCTGTTGCCATTGATTCCGATGGCAATGCCATTCTCGGCAAGGACGGTAAAACGCCACTAAGCCCGATTGAATGGGCTGAATCACTCAAAGATACCGCACCGCATCTCTTCCCGGCTGCTGAAGGTACAGGTGGCGGTGGACATAAACCAGGTGGAGGTGGTGGAAACCTGAAGCGCTCAGAAATGTCGTCTCAGGAAAAAACTGACTATATCCGCAAACATGGCCAGCAGGCTTTTCTCAAACTTCCGAAATAAAGGATTTTCTCAATGACCACAACTGTAAACTCTGACCTGATTATTTATAACGACCTGGCGCAGACCGCTTTCCTTGAGCGTCGCCAGGATAATTTGCGGGTTTTCAACGATGCCTCAAACGGTGCCATCGTTCTGGACAACGAACTGATCGAAGGTGACTTCCGTAAACGTGCGTTCTACAAAGTTGGTGGCAGCATCGAAACCCGAAACGTTAACTCAACGGAAACGGTAGAAGGTAAAAAGATCGGCGCGGGTGAAGCGGTGTCGGTAAAAGCGCCATGGAAATATGGCCCGTACCACACCACTGAAGAAGCGTTTAAACGCCGCGGTCGCAGCGTTGACGAGTTTTCTGAAGTGGTTGGCGTTGACGTGGCAGATGCTGCGCTTGAAGGCTACGTCAAATACGGCCTGAAGGCGCTGACGGCTGCTATTGGGTCGAATTCGGACATGGTGGTTACTGCCGATATTGAAACAGACGGCAAGAAGACCCTGACCCGGGGGCTGCGCAAGTACGGTGATAAGTTCAACCGCGTGGCACTGTTCGTCATGCACTCCGCCACCTATTTCGACATCGTGGATGAGGCTATCGCCAACAAAATCCACGAAGAAGCGGGTGTGGTCGTGTACGGTGGTCAGCCTGGCACGCTGGGCAAACCTGTTCTTGTCACTGACTCGATGGATGCTGATGCCATTCTAGGGCTGGTTCAGGGGGCGGTGTACGTCACCGAGTCTCAGGTTCCTGGCTTCCGCTCTTACGACATCAACGACCAGGAAAACCTGGCTGTCGGCTTCCGCGCAGAAGGGACCGTAAACGTTGAGCTGCTTGGCTACAGCTGGGATGAGTCGAAAGGCGATAAAAACCCAGATCTGGAAAAAATCGGCACCAAAGAGAACTGGAAAAAACACTTCACCTCCAACAAATCCACCGCAGGTGTGCTGATCAAACTCACCGGCACTGAAATCGTCGATAAACCCGTAAAGTAACCCTGTCAGCGGATAAAACCTCCGTCACCGCTGACGGTACTGATTCCGTAACCTTCTCCGTTAAAGTCACCAAAGATGATGCGCCTGTTTCAGGTGCGGATGTTTCGTGGGTGACAACTGGCGGTGAACTGAGTACGGATTCCACTTCGACGGGTTCGGCTGGTGGCTCAACGGTAAAACTGACCTCGGAAGAGGCTGGAGAATTTACCGTGACCGCCACCGTTGATGGCGTAAGTGAAACGTCAGAAAAAATCACCTTTGAAGAAGACGGTGAATAATCCACAGGGGGCTTAGCCCCCATCATTTTAGGTGAGACATGATAGATACCAATATCACCTCCCCGGATTTTAACAGCTACGCCAGCGAAGCCGATTTGCAGAAATATGCCACCGCGCGGGATCTGACGTTACCGGAAAACCTCCCACCGTTACTACTCAAGGCGATGGATTATCTCGAAGGTCTGAGCTGGTACGGCATCCGCGCCAGCCCGTCACAGCCGCTGTGCTGGCCCCGTCACGATATCGAGTTTGACGGGCATCCTTTCCCGTCAGATCAGATCCCTCGTCAGGTTATTACCGCTCAGTGCATGCTGGCGGTTGAAGCGGCTGACGGTGATTTACTCGGTTCTTCGCGTGAGGCTGCGGTGAAAACTGAGCGCGTGGAAGGGGCTGTGACGATGACTTACGCCGTTGCTGACGGTGAGGCCTTCATTCCGTCCTATCCAGCCGTTGACGCGCTTCTGGCTGCGTTTATGGGCGGTCGCGGGTTTGCCATTAATACTTTCTCGGAGCGTGCGTAATGGCAATCAACTATCAGCGAATGCAGCAACGCTCAGACACGCTGTTACGTCAGAACGGCGCTGAGTATCAGGTTACAAGGAAAGGCACTGTTTCAGTCATCGGAGGCGTTGAGCATCAGACCGATGACATGCGCTTTTCTGCATGGGGCGTTAAAACCGAGTACAACCCGGATGAAATTGACGGAACGGTTATTCAGCGGGGCGACGTAAAAATCGTTTTCACGTCAGAAAACGTTATTGAGGTTGGCGATCTGGTGACCGTGGACGACAAACAGCACCGTGTGATCAAACCAAATCCGGTTAAACCCGCCTCGCTGGTGATTTGCTATAAAGCGCAACTGAGGGCATAGCATGGCGGGAAATGACGACTTCATGGCATCCATTGACGCATTTGTGGCGAAAGCAAAGGCCAACCAGGAGAAGGTAATCAGGGCTGGCTGTATACGCATCCTTGCGCGTCTCGTCGAAATGTCTCCGGTTGGTAACCCTGAACTGTGGAAAAACAATAAAACGGCGGCGGAGTATAACAATGCTGTTGAGGAACATAACTCTCAGCTCCGCAATGACCCTGAAAATCTGACAAAGAATGGTCGCCTAAAACGCGGTCGTAAAGTGCATGACGGTATGTCGATAAAAGCGCCCCCTGGCTATACAGGTGGGCGCTTTCGCGGAAACTGGCAGGTATCTTTTGATGAACGGACGTCAGAAGAAACGGGCCGTATTGATAAAAGCGGCAGTGAAACGCTGCGTGCCGGAAATCTTGTTCTCTCACAGTTTCGCGTGGGCATGAAGGAGATCTTTTTTTGCAATAACGTACCGTACTCTTACGAACTTGAAATGGGGCATTCTTCACAGGCTCCGGGTGGGATGGTGCGTATCACTGCCGCAGAAGCGGCGCGATTCTTTGAGGAAGCGGCTAAGGAGGTCAGTTAATCATGCGTATCACTGTTCTGGATGACGATCCCGGTAAACGTATCAATCCTGGCGCAGAGCGCTACGAGGTCAGGCTCGATGGTGAAATCATCAAATATTGCCTGACGGCTGATGATGAAAAAGGTCTGGTGATTTGTGCCGTTGCTGATGGGCGGGGGCTGATGAAGGCGCTGAATGGCGAGGTGGAGAAAACCACGCTTTACGGCAGGGTGGAAATCAGGCGGTTATCGTGAGTATTCAGCCTGACATTGCTGCGTTGCTGGATAAGCATCTGGGAAAATGGGCTGATGAGCAGGGTATTCCCGTTTCCTGGGATAACGTGGAATTCACGCCGCCTGAAACGGGCGTTTATCTTCAGTCGCACGACCTGCCGGCAACACCCTACAGCATTGACCTTGCCGGAACGTGTCTGGTTTTTCCCGGTGTTTATCAAATCAATGTTATTGCCAAATCAGCAACGGGGCGGACACTTGCTGCGCAGACGGCAAAAAAAATCACCACACTTTTTTTTCAAAATCTCGAATTATCCGGGGAAGGCTTTTCCTGCTGGGTAATATCTTTCCCGGCTATCCATCCTGGCATCAACAACGGCGTGAACTGGACTGTTCCGGTCAGCCTGACCTACCGCGCAGAAACCATCCTCTGATCTCTGCCGCACATTTTTAATTTACTTCAATGGAGATATCTCTATGGGCTTTGCATTGCCTAACGGTTCGCACGTCTATCTGGCGTCGGGCTATGATCCTGCTGTGACGTTTACCGGCGCCACGAACGCCGAACATACCGTTGTCACCCTCGAAGGCGAAGGGGATTTTGCCCCTGGTGACGTAGTACACGTCAATTGCGACTGGACCGGAATTGATAACGTCGTGGCGCTGGTTGATGCCGTTGCCGGTTCTGCGGTTACCTTTCGCAATATCAACACCACGAACACCGGGAAATATCCTGCTGGCGGCGGTAGCGGCACGCTGCGCAAAGTCACCGAATGGACTGAAATCCCTCAGATCACCGAAGTCGCCAACGCGGGTGGCGAGCAGAACACCACACAGATCCAGTTTTTGTCAGATGACCGCCAGCGCAACCTGAACACGTACAAATCAGCCAGCTCGCAAACCTACACCATTGCGCATGATTCATCGCTTCCGGCTTACCCGCTGCTGCGCCAGCTCGATGAAGACGAAGAAACGGTGGCGGCGTACATGTACGTGCCTAAGGCGAAAGAAAACCGCTACTGGGCGGCGACAGCCTCTTTTAATGATATCCCGCAGACCGCCGTTAACTCAGTCGAAACCGTAAGCGCGGTTCTCAACCTTCAGTCTCCGGCTATGACGTTCTACAAAATCGCCAACGTCACCACGCCAGCGGTGCAGGTGACAGGCGTAACTCTGGACAAAACCACGTTAGATCTGGTTGTCGGTGATAAAGGCCAGCTTACGCCGACCGTTGCCCCGGCTGACGCCACCAATAAAGCGGTGACCTGGACAAGTTCAGATACTGAGGTGGCGACCGTAAGCGCCAGCGGTGAAGTGTCTGCGGTCGCTGAAGGGACCGCGACGATCACCTGCACCACCGTTGACGGCAAGAAAACCGCCACGGGTGAAGTCACCGTTACGGAAGAATAATCCGGTTTAAATAATCTTCGCCCCTTCGGGGGCTTTTTAGTTTCTGAGGAAGAAAAAACATGGCTACAAAATTTGAACTGCAACCGAAACCGACCTTTAAAGCGAACGTTGAGATCCCGCGTGCCGGGGAAGAGGCGGGCGTTCTGACGTTTACGTTCCGTCATAAATCTGCGGATCAGATTAAAGAGATGGAAAAGCGTGAAGGGGCAACAGCAGTTGATTTCCTGTCTGAAATTATTGAGGGCTGGGCGCTGCCTGAACCTTACACCCGCGAAAACCTGACGGTGTTGCTGGATAACTACCTGGGCGCGGCGGGAGCGATCACGGAAAAATATTACGCCGAACTGATGGGGCACCGGGAAAAAAACTGATAGCGGTTGCCTCTGCATTCTATACGCCTGAAGTGGCAGCGGAAGACATGGCCACCTTCGGGCTGACTGATGACGATTATGACGATGTGATCGTTCACGTTCTGCCTGATGTGTGGCCCACCTTTTGCCTGTTCCAGTCGCTGTCTACGCAATGGCGCACCGGCTTTGGGGGCGCGACAGGGCTTGATTACAACGTCCTGCCCTGGCTGATGCGCGTTCACGGCATCGAGGATGAGGCAACCGCACTAAATGACATCCGTATCATGGAGCGAACCGCTCTGAAAATCATGCATAAAAAAGAGGTGGCCTGATGAGTGATATCGCCACGATCTCACTGCGTGTGAATACCAGTAGCCTGGAAAAAGGCACGCAGGAGCTTGATAACTTTCGCAAAGCGGCGCAGGGAGGGGCTGGCTCCGCAGATGAACTGAGCCAGAGCGTTGATGAAACCCACCGCAGGGTAGATGAACTGCGTAAACGGCTGGCCGATTCTGAGTCAGCAACGAAAAAAAAATGCCAGCGCCCAGGATGAACTGGCGTCGGCATTTTATAAACAGATCGACAGCATCAAAAATGCGGCCAAAGAAACGGATAACATCGCGGTAATCCGTGCCCGCCTTCATGCGGCGCAAAAATCCGGGAATCTAATCCAGGAAGATTATCTGGCGTTGCTTTCAGCGATTACCGCCAAACAGATCGAAGGCCGACGCGCGGAAGAAAGTGCCGCGGCAGCGCGTGAAGTTTTTCTCAAAAAGCTGAAAGATCAGGTTGCCACCACGCGCCTGTCCCGTGAAGAGTTGCTGCGCTACAGGGCTGAACAGCTGGGGGCGGGTTCGGCGGCTGAGATTTATATCCAGAAGCTGAAAAAGGCCGAAGAAGGAACGGCCCGCTTCAATGTGAAGACGGCAGCAGCAGGTAAGAACCTGCGCACTCTGGCCGCTTCACTCGTCAGAAGCAACCTGGGCGGTGTAGCAGGTACAGGAACGTCATTTCTTGGCAATATCGGGGCGCTCACTCCAGCTGTGTCAGGGCTGACCGGGATGGTACTCGCTTTAAGCATTGCTTATTACAAAGGCGAGAAAGAAAGCAACGAGTTTAATAAGCAGCTCGCGCTGACCGGAAGTTATGCAGGGCGTACTACGTCACAACTTCACAATCTGGCGAAAGCTATCTCAGGCAACGGCATCACGCGTGGTGATGCAGCGGCAGCCCTGGCTAAAGTTGTCGGCACAGGAAGTTTTGGAAGCAACCAGCTTGAGATGATTACCCGTTCTGCGATCAAACTTGAACAGGTTACGGGCCAGTCAGTCGATGCGACGGTCGGGCATTTTGCGCGACTGCAAAAGGAGCCTCTCAGCGCGGCTAAGGAACTGGATGAGCAGCTTCACTTTCTGACCGCCAGCCAGCTTGAACAAATTAATTCTCTATCACAGGTTGGTGATACTACCGGCGCGGCAAAAATCGCGATGGATGCGTATGCCGACGCCATTCAAAACCGTACCACTGACATAACCAACAACCTGGGCTTTATGGAATGGGGCTGGCAGGCCATCAAGCAGAAAGCCGCTGAAGCCTGGGATGCGATGCTGGGGATCGGCCGTCCTGAAACCATCGAAGACCAGATAGAAAACCTTCAGAAACGCGCCAGCAGAAAAATACCCACCCCTTCGGGGATGAACAACTACGGGGCTGAAAAGTCACTGGACGTTTTACAGGAGGAAAAATTTCAGGCTGATATTGCTGCTGCGCGTGAAAAGGCCGAAAGAGATGAAGAAGAGCGCAGGAAGCGCAGTTTCAACGACGATCAGAAGTGGAAGTTACAATACGAAAATAAGGAAGAGCAGCATCAGAGACGCCTGGCTGAAATTCGCAATTCCTATGCTTCCCAGGCCTCAAAGGATGAAGCAATTCGTCGTGAGAATGAAAGTTACGCCAACAGCCAGCAAAAGGGGCAAAAGAAAGAAAAAGCCTACACCGATGATTCTGCTACAAGGATGCTTCAGGAGTCATCGAAACGCCTGGCTGTACTGAAAGAGCAGAATGAAACAACCAAAAACCTGACATCTGAAGAAAAGCGCCTTCTTGAGTTTAATCAGCAGATCGCTGACCTGAAGCAAAAGCGGATTTTAACATCTGACCAAAAAAGTCTGGTTGCCCGGAGCGCAGAGATCCGCGCTGCGCTTGAAGCTGAATCCGCAGAGGCTAAGCGGATAAAAGATATTCAGGAAATAGCAAAAGGCCATGAAACTTCGCTGAAATTTATCCAGCAGCAAAGCGCCCTCATTGCAGCAATGGATAGCACCGCTGGCATGAGTAACAGGCAGGCGCAGCGAGAGAGGGAACGTGAGCAGCTTAAGATGATGAAAGCCTCTGACACTGACAAATCAGAATCCCTCGACAAGCTGGAGGAACGATATGCCAAAGAGGATGCGCTTCGTGGTGACTGGCTTGCAGGTGCTAAAAAGGGTTGGGCAGAGTATGAGGATTCAGCCACCAATGTTTACGGCAATGTGGCGAGCGTCAGCCAGGGGGCTTTCAGTGCAATGTCCAGCAGCCTGGCGGATTTCTTCACAACGGGAAAAGCTAATTTTAAGGACTACCTGTCTACATTCCTAAAAGGAATGACTCAGATGTTGACCCAAATTTTTCTGATCAAAGCAGCTAAGGGTGCAGCTGGCCTAATGGGTTTTTCTGATGGTGGCTTGGTACCAGGTTTCGACAGTGGGGGATACACCGGTGCTGGTGGAAAGTTCGAACCTAAAGGCATTGTTCACGGTGGTGAGTTTGTCTTTACAAAAGAGGCTACTAGTGCAATCGGTGTAGAAAACCTCTACGCGATGATGCACAACGCTCAGGCTTACGCCGAAGGCGGGGTGGTAGGACGAGCCCCAATGTATGGTTTGTCTGGTGGTGGAGTGACAGTAAATGTTGAGGCACCAGTTTCTGTTATTCAAGAAAGTAGTGCTGTAGGCGATGGGGCAAATCGTAAAGGGGCTGAGAATATAGGTTGCCTTGTTAAATCGGTTGTTCAGCAAGAGATAGCAACGCGGTTGCGCAAGGAGTTGTCTGAAGGAGGAGTATTGTATAAGCGCAGTTGAGAGAACTTACTGGAACTATTAATTCTTTATAAAACATGTGTTTAACGGCGCTTCAATAGCCTTTCGTTTAGTGTGCGTTTAGCCTTTTTTCGTTATATATCCAATGCAATTTTGCGTAAATTTTAGAAAAAAGGAATTTGGTTTTGAAAATCAAAACTCTGGGTCTAGCCATTTTTGCTGCATCAGTAGTATCTACCTCGGCATATGCAGCAGGTGAAAACACAATCTCTCTCGGTTTCGCTCAAAGCCACGTGAAGATGGATGGTGATAACCTTAATGATAAGCCTCGTGGGATTAACGTTAAATTACGTAACGAAATCACTGATCAGTGGGGTGTAGTTGGCTCTGTAACTAGCACTCAGCGTAAATATGATCTCTACATGGGCGGTTCACGCGTTGCTGATGCTAAGCTGGAATACCTTTCTCTGATGGCTGGCCCGTCTTATCGTTTTAATGAATATCTATCTGCATACGGTTTGGCTGGTTATGCTCATGGCAAAGCTAAATTGAATGTTAGCAGCATTGACTATCAGTATAGCGAAAGTACAGGTGCATTCGTTGGCGCTTTGGGGGCACAGTTTAACGTAACACCTAATGTTGCAATTGACGCTTCCTGGGAATACTCAAAACTGGATGATTATAAAGTGAATACCTGGGTGGTTGGTGTAGGTTATCGCTTCTGATTAGTCAAAATATTGTTAAACCCGCTTCGGCGGGTTTTTTTATAGGTGAAATATGACAGATACATTCACATGGCCCACGCAGGTTTCACCAACCGCGACCGACACGATCAACCTCTACACCGCACAGTTCGGTGACGGTTACGAACAGGTGGCTGTTAACGGGATCAACAGCGTTAAGGAAGAGTGGGAGCTGACGTGGACAGGGAAGAAACAAGATGTGGCCAGCATCAGGAAGTTTCTTCATTCCCACGCCCATCAATCCTTCTGGTGGTCAAATCCGTGGGGTGAGAAAAAACTCTACCGGGTGAATCCTGACTCAATCAAACCGACTTTTGTATCCGGGAAAGTGGTCACTCTCGGCTTTTCCTTCAAACAGGCCTTTGCGCCGTAAAATCTGATTCATTCCACCAGCCGCGTATGCGGCTTTTTTTATGGGTAAAATTTATGGGACTAAATGCTGATTTCCAGTCGCTGGAGCCTGGCGAACTGATCCACTTAATCGAAGTGGACGGCACTGCGTTCGGTATGGAAAAGGTGCTGCGCTTCCATGCGTACAATATCAATACTGAGGGCTGGGCCTCCTTTGCAGCTGACAATCTGCCCTCCATCATCTGGCAGGGCAACGAATACGACCCGCATCCTTACGAGATCACGGGTATTGAGCTGTCTGGCTCAGGGCCGCAGCCTACGCCAACGCTATCTGTTGGCAATGTCTCTAACTATGTCACGGCGCTTTGCCTTCAGTACGACGACATGGTGAAGGCCAAGGTGCGCATTCGGACCACTCTTGCGAAATATCTCGACGCGGCAAACTGGATTGATGGCAATCCTGATGCCAGCCCGAACGAAGAGCGCGTTCAGCTTTTCTACATCAACGCCAAAACCTCCGAGTCACGCATTCAGATTGATTTCGAGCTGTGTTCACCTTTTGACATCCAGAACCTGCAACTGCCGGCCAGGCAAATCCTTCCCGTCTGTACCTGGTGCTTGCGGGGCTGGTATCGCACAGGTAATGGCTGCGACTACAACGGAACGAAGTATTTTCAGAAAGACGGTACGCCAACGGATAACCCGGGGCTGGATGTCTGCGGTGGGCGTATGCGCGACTGTCAGGATCGGTATGGTGATGATCAGCCGTTACCGTTTGGTGGCTTTCCTGCTGCAAATTTACAGGGGAAATAACATGCGTAAACGTCTGATGGACACCATCCGCAAACACGTAGCGGCTGAATACCCTAAAGAGGCCTGCGGGGTAATTGTGGAAGCGAGCACGGGGCAGAAATACATTCCATGCCGTAACGTAGCGAATGACCCGACCGAAACGTTCACCCTGTCACCGAATGACCGACGCGCTGCCGAAAAACAGGGTGAGATTATTATGGTTATTCACTCTCACCCTGATGTAACCCGCCTGGTGCCTTCTGAGTTTGACCGTATCCAGTGTGACTGGTCAGGTATTGAGTGGGGAATTATGTCCTGGCCTGACGGAGATTTTTGCACCATCTCACCGCGTGAAGATCGCGATTATGTCGGGCGCCAGTGGTTGCTGGGATACGCCGATTGCTGGTCACTGATTAGGGAATATTACCAGCGAGAACATGGCGTGGCTGTGGGTGATTATTCTGTCGATTACGAATGGTGGGTGGGCGGTAAGGAAAACCGTTATGACGTTAACTGGGAGCGTGAAGGATTTTATGAAGTACCCGTTAACCAGATGCAGCCTGGCGACATGATAATGATGCAGGTCAGCGCCCCAGTAACCAACCACGCCGCGATATATCTGGGTGATAATCAGATGCTGCATCACATGTTTGGACAGCTTTCAACGCGCGTGCCGTATGGCAAGTATTACCGTGACCGAACGGTCCGCGTGGTCAGACACAAAGGAGTAAACCTTGAAAAAAACGCTGATTCTTAAAGGCCGCATGGCGAAAAAATTCGGTAAAACTCACCAGTTTCATGTTGCAGACCTCCGCGAAATGCTCAGAGCGATGTGTTCACAAGTGCCTGGGTTTCGAAAATATATGTCCGAGGCTCATATAAACGGTATCCGCTTCGCCTTTTACAGCGGTCGCAACAATATCGGGATTGGTGAGTTTGATATGACGATGGGCGGGGATGTCTTTACCATTGAACCGGTGCTGGAAGGGGCGAAAAACGGCGGCATGCTGCAGATTGTCATCGGGGCGGTAGCCATTGCTGCGGCGTTCTTTACTGCTGGTGGTTCTCTGGCGCTGTATGGGGCCGCAATTGGTGCCACAACTGCGACAGGTGCAGCTGTTACGGCACTCACATCCATCGGTGTCAGTATGATGCTGGGCGGCGTGGTGCAGATGCTGACCCCGCAGCCCTCTTTTAACGTTGGCGCATCTTCAAGTACAGACAACAAGCCGAATTACGCTTTTGGTGCCCCGGTGAATACCGTCTCGATGGGGTATCCCGTTCCGGTGCTTTACGGCGCTCGCGAGGTCGGAGGGGCAATTATCAGCGCTGGCATGTTCTCAAGCGATCAGCAGTAATCTGAGTTTTCTTTCAGGCCACCTTCGGGTGGCCTTTTTAATGGGCGCAATATGAATTATTCATTTACTGAGAAACCTTTTGCAGGAAGGAAGGGCGGCGGGGGCAGTGCGCACACGCCTGTTGAACAGCCTGATGATTTACTTTCAGAAGCACGGCTGAAAATGCTCATTGCAATTTCTGAGGGTGAAATTCAGGGTGATCTCACCGCTCAGGAGATTTATCTCAACGATACGCCGCTTGCGAACGATGACGGCAGCTATAACTTTGAGGGGATTACCTGGGAGTTCCGAACCGGAACACAGGATCAGGAATACATTCCGGGGATGCCGGAAGTTGATAATGAAATGTCAGTGGGGGTGAAGGTCACCGAGTCTGTGCCGTGGACGCGTCAGTTTTCGAATCTCGTACTCGATGCCGTGAGAATTAAACTCAGCCTGCCTGCTCAATACCGTTATAAAGACAATGGCGACATGGTGGGCACGGTCACTGAATATGCCATTGACCTGTCAACCGATGGTGGCACATGGGAGGAAGTTGTCAGGGCTAAATTTGACGGGAAAACCACGTCAGAATACCAGCGCGATCACCGGATAAATTTTCCGGCATCCGTTACCGGCTGGTCGGTAAGAGTGCGACGCCTGACTCCTGACTCCACTGATTCGAAACTGGTTAACGCTTTCAGCGTGTCTTCTTTTGCGGAAGTGATCGACAGTAAACTTCGTTATCCGAACACGGCGCTGCTTTATATCGAAGTCAACGCCAGCCAGTTCAATGGTTCAGCGCCGAAAGTAACGTGCAAACCTAAAGGGAAAATTATTCGCGTGCCGGATAATTATGATCCGGTTTACCGCACATACTCGGGGAGCTGGTCGGGTGGTTTCAAGTGGGCATACAGTAACAACCCGGCGTGGATTTTCTATGACCTGATCCTTGATGAGATTTACGGTATGGGTTCACGCATAGATGCCAGCATGGTGGACAAGTGGGAGCTGTACGAGATATCGCGCTATTGCGATGAATCAGTTTCTGACGGCGCTGGGGGCACCGAACCCCGTTTCACCTGTGACGCATTCATCCAAAGCCAGCAGGACGCCTATACAGTGTTGAACGATCTGGCGGCGGTCTTTCGCGGCATCACGTTCTGGGGTAATGAGCAGCTTTTTGTCAAAGCAGACGTTCCACAGGATGACGTGGACTGGGTTTACACTGCATCAAACGTCATTAACGGTGACTTTACCTACGCAGGCGGCAGCTATAAAAACCGCTATTCCTCCTGTCTTGTGTCCTGGTCTGATCCCATCAACCATTACAGCGACACCGTGGAGGGCGTTTATGACTCTGAACTGGTTGAGCGTTATCAGATTAATCAACTCACTCTGACGGCAATAGGCTGTACTAAACAAAGTGAGGCGCATCGAAGGGGGCGGTGGGCGCTACTGTCGAGCGTCAAAGATGGTTCAGTAACCTTCGGCGTAGGGCTGGATGGTTATATCCCGCTGCCTTCGCAGGTTATCGGTATCGCTGACCCATTCCGTGCTGGTCTGCAGAATGGCGGCAGGATGAAGTCGATTAAAGGGCGGGAGATTACTCTCGATCGTGAAGTTGAGTATGCGGCCGGTGACCGTCTGGTCATGAATATGCCTGATGGTACCACGCAGTCTCGCACCATTGAGTCTTTAAGCGATGACAGACAAACGGTAACTATCACGACCGCTTTCAGTCAGACCCCCGTTTACGGAGCGGTCTGGGCCATCGACAGCGACAGGGTGGCAATCCAGTATTTTCGTGTCATGTCAGTTGCGGCAAATGACGATGAAACGGGCGGCTTTACCATTTCCGCTATTCAGCACGATCCGGAGAAATATCGCTACATCGATGATGGCGTGCGCATAGAAAGTCCGCCGATTACGGTCACGCCAGTTAACGTTCTCGACGCACCTGACAATATCGTGATCGAGGAAACGGATTACGTCGCACAGGGGCTGACCGTCGCGACTATGTATGTTTCATGGGCCAGGGTAGAGGGCGCAATCCGCTATGTTGCTCAGTGGCGTAAGGACAACGGCGACTGGATAAACGTGCCAGTATCAAGCGCTCAGGGGTTCACTGTCGAAGGGATTTATTCAGGCTCTTACGATGTGAGGGTGAGGGCGCTTAATGCTCAGGAAACATCCTCTCCTTGGGGATATGCCGATAATACATTTCTGTCAGGTAAGCAGGGTAAACCTGGTACGCCCATAAATTTTCGCGCCAGTGATAACGTGGTGTGGAATATTGATCTGGCCTGGGGCTTTCCTGACGGTTCAGGCGATACCGCTTATACGGAAATTGAGCGGGCCACTACGTCTGATTTTCAGAATCCGCAGCAACTAACCCTGCTGGCTTATCCCTCATCGACCTATCAGAATGGCCCAATGAAAGCCGGAGTCAGCCAGTGGTACCGTGTAAGGCTGGTTGACCGTATCGGCAACGTGGGCGACTGGACTGAATGGGTGAAAGGGGTAACTGATCAGGATGCATCAGATTTGATTGGTGACCTCGACGAGGAAATCCAGAATTCCGGAGTATGGGATCACTTTAATCAGGGGATCAACACCAACCTGGAAGCCAATCTGAATAACTCACTGGCCATTGGTAAGGTGTCGTTCCGTCAGTGGGAGCAGTATGGTGAGGTGAAAGCCGAAATTCTTGTGGTCACCACCACCATCGCCGAAGTTGACAGAGCTATGGCAGAACTGACAACCAGTGTGCGCGCGCAGTTCGAAGAGGCTGATGCGCATATTCTGGAGGTTCGTCAGGCCGCAGCTGATGCACAGAGTGCTGTTTCGAAGCTTGAAACCTCCGTGAATGCCCAGCTTGGGGACATTACTGCAGGTGTGGACCAGAAGTTCGATTCCTACGTGAAGTCAGATGGAACAGCCGCTGCATACTACGCACTGAACCTGGGTGTTGATAAAAACGGTGTGAAGTACAACTGCGGCATGGCGTTTGGTATCGAGCCACAATCCGGAGGTGGGTACAAATCAACTGTAATTTTTGCTGCTGATACCTTTGGCATTTATACAGGGAGCACGCCAGGTAATTATGAGCTGGTGTTTGCCGTTGTGAATGGTCAGGCTGTACTGAAAGAAGCCTTTATCGGTAACGGTACAATCACGAATGCCAAAATCGGTAATGAAATTTACTCCCTGAACTATGTTAAAGGGATCAGCGGTTGGTATATCGGAAAAAATGGTGATTGTGAATTTAATAACGCTATATTCCGAGGCGCAATATATGCAACTAGCGGAACATTTAGCGGAACCGTAGAGGCGAAGTCATTTATAGGTGATGTTGTAAATGCCGCGCTAGGTGTCGATAAAGAGAAACAGGGGGCGGGTTCCGTTACAACTTCGATGGTATATACAGACACCGCCGCAACAGCATTGAACAAAACCGTCATTTTTCAAGCCGTAGTGTTTCTTTATGGGGTTAGCGGATCTAATGTTCCCGCCGCAAGCATATCTGTAACAATCGACGGGACGACTAAAAACTTTCCTAATGTTAGCGTTCCTGGCGCTGGGACATCTTTTGCACTTGCAGTCCCGGTTTCATTCGCTAAATCCGGGGTAACAAGTCGAACCGTAACGGCGAGCATTACCGTTAAGGATGCTTCTGGACTAACAAATGCCTCTAGAAAGCAGATAGTCGCGCCAATTATGAGTATTGCTCGCGGTTCCGGTTCATTCACATCTAGTTAATTTGAAATCAAGCTCGCCATCGTGCGGGTTTTTCATGAGGTTAAGTAAATGGCAGAAGGTACTATTGATTTAGTCAATAACTCCACGGCATTAACTGGTGTTGGGACTGATTTTGCATCTAAAGTTACCCCAGGTGATTTTATTTATGTTGAAATCGCCTCCGTTCCTTACACGCTTCCTGTAGACACTGTTAATAGTGATTCAAGCATTACGCTATTACGTAAGTTTATTGGTCCAACAATATCCGGTTTGGTTTGGGTGCATATTCCACGACGCGCGCAAAATGCGGTTTACTCTGCGCTGGTGGACCAGGTATCACAAGCATTATTACAGGCGTTAACGAATGAAGATAACTGGCAGAAGCTATTAACAGAAGATGGCGAAGTAACAATAATACGGCCTGATGGATCTACATTTAGAGGACCTTCATGGGTTAAAATAGCGAAATTATCCGTTGTTGCGGATTTAGAGCAACTTAAACCATTTGCAGATCAGATTCATGCAGATGCAATGCAGGTTGCATCTGACAAGAGTAATGCTTCTGAAAGTGCACTTTTGGCACAAAAACATGAAATATCAGCATCTGAATTTGCAGAGCAAACAAAAAAATATGCTGAAGATACTTTTATAATGGCAGGTAATGTTGATAACAGTGTCAAGGAAGCTGCCGCTTATGCAAAAAGTGCTGCTGAAAGCGTAGCTTTTATAGATGATTCTGTAGAATTAATTATAGAAGCTCAGGCGAATATTTCTCAATCAACTAATGAAATTAACTCAACAAAAATTGAAGTAGAAGCTCTAGCTAAAGATACTAAGGATGCGCGTGATCAGGTTGTAATTCTTTCTCAGGAGGTGTATGAAAATCTTAATGCAACTATAGAGTCATCAGAAAATGCTAGTAAATCTGAGAAAAATGCGCTGACTTCGGAAAATAATTCCAAGCAAAGCGAGATTAATACAGTGGCGTTAGAGGAGGAAGTAAAAAGATATGCTTCATCTGCCTCAATGGATGCAGACAGGGCAGAGGAAGCGGCAAGACGAGCAGAGGCGGCTGAAAAAGATCCAATAATATTCAGCTTGGGTAGTGTAGGGTCTTTTGCGTTCTGCGTAATTTATGATACTTCTGTGCAAGCAGCTGCGCAGCCGGGAATGACTGTTAGCGGATCTTCGTTAAGGTACGCTGGAACTGTAGGCTCTTTTCTTAACCCAATTCCTGCTGGAACATGGAGATGTTTTGGCTCATCTTCAAATACTAATGAAAAAACACTTTATCAACGAATTGCTTGAGGTTAAATATGGAGTATTCAAAAGTAACAGATCTTGCATTTGCCTCGGCGGATAGAACAGCTATAAATTGCAATGTGGCTTTTGTAGGAATGGAAAAAACTATTCCTTTTACTGCTTCAATCGATGATTCTACAAGTTACGGTGTGAAAATTTATGAGGAAGCTTTAGCTGGTGTGTGGGGGAGCATTCAACCATTTGTTGATGCAAGCATGAGTCAAGAAAATATGCTAATAAAAAATAATGAATTAAAGTCACAATTAATGGAGGAGGCTGAAATAGTCATAACGCCGCTTTCACGAGCGGCTAAGTATGGAATAGCAACAGATAAGGAGCTTTCAGCACTTGAGCAATGGGAGTTATATACTGTGGAATTAAACCGTGTGAATCCTTCATGCCCAGACTGGCCTGATATACCGGATAAAAAATATTGTTAAGATTTTTTTAATAATCTCCCTTGCCCAGAGAGTTATCCAGGCTGGGATAATATAATGAACATGGTGGCTATTTTTAATACTATTGTCGACGTATTGGCGAAATATTAGAGACAAGCACATGCTCGGCAGTCGAGGCTTTGATAAGTCTTAATGTGCCATAGTGAAGGATAGGGTATAGCGTCTGCTGGCCTGAAACTGCATTAGGTACATGAACAACGTCCAGAAGCCCCTTGGATGCTAGTTTTTCGATAACTTGATTGTATTTTACCTCTGTTTCGCATAACCGCAAACATGCGGCTCGTCTGGAGACAGGGTTATCCTCGCCAAACCCTTCACATAATGTTTTAAGCACTGCAGCACATAACGCTAGTCCCGCTTCCATGTTTTCCTCTATGAGCTAATTGATCATTAAGATTAATTGCATGGCAACATAACTATTCTAAATAAAGGGATAACAAATTTACCAGTTAAGAATAATCACAATTTTTTGTTATCGAAAATAGGAGGTTAAAGTTTTTCTGAACACACATTCCTCTAAAAATATGTGTAGTCAATCACAAAACATTTTCATAAAAGCAGGTCTTTCTGTGAATTAACTATCCATCGCAGGAACTGTGTGTTTTCTAAGATTTTCCTCAGTTATTACTGGGCCTGCTGATGTCGGCAGGCTCCCGTATTTTCTCTTTAGCCCTTCGTAAAAGATCCCTTCGATTTTCATCCAGATAACTCAATCGACAAAAATCTCTCTTGATCTGCCCTTACGGTAAAATATACTGTATGCATAAACAGTGTTTCGAGAGGGCAGATTATGCCGAGGCAATACGAGATAGAAGGCGCTTTCCGCGCCGCTGTAAAGATTGAGCAATCTGGACGGCGAACCGTCACCACGGAAGATTTTGTTAAACAGCTTGAGGTCGTCAACTGGAACTGGTCGCTTAAGCAAGCTAACAACTGGATAGAGTGCTACGTGACGACCTTCAAGGATATCTCTTCCGAAGAAGGGGAAGCGCGTACCTTTATGCTGTTCAATCCGAACGGGGGGCTTTGAAATGGGTTTTCCTTCACCAGCTACAGACTACATCGAAGATCGCTTATCGCTGGATAAGCTGTTTATTGCACACCCAAGCGCAACGTACTTCATGCGGGCCGCGAACACTTACTGGAGAGCTGGGATAACTCAGGGGGCGTTACTCATTGTTGATTGCTCGGCAACGCCTTGTGACGGCTCTGTAGTCGTTTGCAGGCTGGCGGGGGAGTTCCATATCAGGCGGTTCAGGACTCAACCCCACAATCATTTGGAAAGCCTGGGCGGTGACGGACGAAAGGAACGGATAAACACAGAAGATGATGACGGGATTTTCGGCGTGATAATGCATGCGGTAAACGACATGCGAACAATGGAATTTGATGAAAATCCGGGGATGTGAAGTGGCCTTGAATCAGATCGAATTGGAAAAATGTTTCTCCAAAACTATGCGTTAACTATATGAAAATGAGCGTATTTACAAATCAGAAAATGCAGATTGAAAATGGTCTGATAATGTATCTATCTGCATGATTTAAAGCAATAAATTCTACTTTTAATCCGCCTTTGAACTCAGAAGGA
>NZ_SDDX01000027.1 GCF_004115925.1 Lelliottia nimipressuralis | reverse complement strand
CCAGGATTCTGGACAGTGAATAGAGCAAAATGAAAAGCGGGCCTGATGGCCCGTTTTTTTTATGGATCAACAAACGTCGTATCGTCAGTAAGTTTGACATGCCCCCAGTATTAGATACAACCGTCAGTTATTAATGTCGTTCACATTTTCCATTTCGCCACCGTGCTGAAAACTCTGATGGTGTCTGATAATTCAGTGCCGAATGTGGACGACACTCATTATAATCCTGCCGCCAGTCGTTGATGATTTTCCTGGCGTGAATGATATCGCTGAACCCGTGCTCATTCAGACATTCATCGCGAAATCGGTCGTTAAAGCTCTCAATAAATCCTTTCTGCGTAGGTTTGCCCGGCTGGATTAAACGTAACTCAACACCATGCTCAAAGGCCCATTGATCCAGTGCGCGGCAAGTGAACTCCGGCCCCAGGTGCGTTCTTATCGTCGCCGGATAGCCCCGAAACAGTAGAATACGCATGACATGAACGCCTGAAATCCCGAATGGGGTGATAATTGTCAGACACTCCTTTGTGAAGTCGTCCACACAGGTAAGGCACTTGATCCTGCGACCGGTGTCCAGCGTGTCCATGACGAAATCCATTGACCAAGTCAGGTTAGGTGCAGCCGGGCGGAGCAGCGGCAGACGCTCCGTTGCCAGGACTTTATGACGCCGTCTGCGTTTTACGCCCGACCCGCTGAGAAGATAAAGGCGGTAAACGCGCTTGTAATTAACATGAAGGCCCTCACGGCACAGTAACTGCCAGATGCGGCGGTAGCCAAAACGCCTGCGCTCCAGTGCCAGTTCAGTGATGCTCCCTGATAAATGCGCATCAGCCGCCAGACGCTGAGCCTCGTAGCGGACGGCAGGAACAAACCTGTTAGCCTGCAGGCACGAGGTTGCGTCAGACCGGTCGCATTACACATTAACTTCACGGCTTCCCACTTGTGGTCTGTCGTCAGTACTTTCGCCTTAAGGCCACATGAAGTGCCTTCTTATCAAGCATGACTTCGGCAAGCAGTTTCTTGAGTCTGGCGTTCTCTTCCTCAAGCGACTTCAGGCGCTTAACCTTGGGCACCTCCACACCGCCATACTTCTTGCGCCTGGTTTAAAAGGTGGCGTCGGAAATGGCGTGCTTACGGCAAAGCTCACTGGCAGAAACCCCGGCTTCGGCCTCGCGGAGGATACTGATGATCTGCTCGTCGGAAAAACGCTTCTTTGTTGGGATGTCCTCATGTGGTTTATGAAGAAATTACTAACATCGGTGTGTATTAATCAATGGGGTGCAGGTCAATTGGCCATGTGAAGGTAGTATGTTAATGTCAGTAAACTCATCTTAATTTTTTAATATAAAAAGTATTTTATTCTATAATTGCAATAATTTAGCATATAACATGCTTTATTTGTTTGTGGTTGTTAAAGTTTTGCCAACAAACTTAGCGGCCAGATATGAAGTTAAAAAAAGACTGGCTAAGTGAAGCTCCCCGGATTGCAAGGTCGACACATGAAAAATAATTTGATCTCTAAAATGTGTAGCAGGGTCAAAAAGGGATTGCAAAAATTAACAGCGCAATTCTCACCTATTAAGTTAGAGGACATGGAAGTTATACCATTTATCCAACCAGTTCATGACGGTAGAAACCAGAAGTTAATCGGTGTGGAAATTTCCATGAAATTATTTGATGGACAACAATATCATTGCGTGAAACGTTGCATTGAAGAGATTGAGCATCGAGAGGGAAGTGTTGTAATCAATGAGATGGTAATTTCAATGATTTTAAACGCAGAGAAAGAGTTAATGGACTTATCAAAGAAAGCGCCAAAAAACTTCTTTATCAGTTTCACCTTCTCAGCAGAGCAACTTTATTGTAATGAGGTTTTTAATGCACTGATTTCCTTAAGACGTAAAATTTCAGATCGGTGTCGCATTGTCATAGAGATAAAAGAATCCAGTTTGCCAGAATATGATGATGAACTTGTTGATATTTTTGAAAAACTTCGCCTACAAGGAGTGGATCTAAGCTTAACAGATTTTGGAAAGTATTCATCCTCTTTACTTTATCTTGAGCATGCTGGATTTAGTTCGTTGAAAATGGATCATGCCGTAGCCTTAGCTTATAAAGGAAAGTTGGTGAATAAGCGTCTCGTGAAAAGCATAGTTTCTGCTACACAGGATTTAGGAATGATTGTTGAAGCGGATGGTGTTGAATCAGAAGAACAGTATAGATTACTTATAGATTGTGGTGTTACTCATATGCAAGGTTCATTCTTTTCAAAACCAACACCACTTAAGGGGGGGATCACTAAGGATTTTTTTGTTTCCTCTAATTCTGATAAATAAATGATGGAGGTGTAATAAACGCTGTAATAATTTTTTTAAAAGTTGTTATTCTTAACATATAAAGCAAATTGGCTTTATAATTTATCAAAATTAATGGAATTTTTATGACAATGCAATCGAAGTTATTAATTGTAGGGATTACAGTGTTCCTTTCTGCTTGCTCTGCTAAATCCTCTTTGAGCACAAACGGCTCAAAGGCTCAACAAGATTATATTTCAAAAAAATCAGAACTATATACTAACGGAGTCACAGTACCATCAACCAGCAACCCTTGCGTAGATCAGTTTACCTTTTTAAAAGGTACCAGTATTGATGAATATAATAATTACTCACGTAGTTATACTAAGCTTGGTGACGGCTTTAGGTTTCTTAACATCAATAAAAAGATCATGAATCCTGATGCAAAGGAAGTCTACTCCATGAAACTGGAAGTCAAGTTAGATACACTCTGCTCTAAGCTTGAATATTCAGGGTACCGGGTAGTTAAAGAACGTATTAAAATCATTGCTGATATTTAAATATGAATGACGCCGGTGCATGCTAGCCGGCGTTTTATATATAAATTTGAAAGATAAAAACTAATGAAACATGAAAATAGAATTGCGTTCTATCTACTTATATTTAGTTCGCTAATATTAACGGTGTCGTGTAATGGATATATGAAAAATTACCACAAAGTTAACAACTATCTGTCAAAGTCTTTAAATGCAATAAATAGTTTAATTAAAAATGATGAGATGATTCCACCAAGCTGCGCCGAAAAACTAGAAGTGCTTGGGAATACAAACACTGATAATTATGCGTACTATTATGTTTCTTTGGAACGATTGGTTCATGCGCAAAATTTCATTGAAGAGAATAAGGAAGTTTTGTCGGAAGATGAAAAAGATATTTATGAGAATCAAATTTCTTCAAAGATTGATGCTCTATGCTCGAAAATTGAATTTGAACATTACTCACTAAGTAATTTGCCAATAACGAAGGAGGGGAAATGATAATTATATCAACGGATTCATTCCTGAAAAAAGGAATTGAGGAACTATATCAGGGTTTTAAAGCGAAAGACTTAATAATATTTGATATATGCGGTCGTCTTTATTTTCTTGACAGAAAAATGATAAAAACAGGACCAGTTTACAGAAATTACCTGCACTTCAATCATTTCTCTATCAAAAAATCCTCATGCTTGTCATCGCTTAAAAGAGTTATAAAGGGTAAACAATGGAAAAGTGCTTATCATCAACGGATAAAGATTACTGAAAGGGAGCAAGAGGTTATTAAATTAATGGCTCAAGGGTATAATCAAAGAAAAATAAGCATTATTTTAAATCTTGGAGAGAAAGCTATCAGTTATTACAAAATTAATGCTTTAAGGAAAAAGAAAGTCAAGGGTATGCCTTTTATGATACTTGCTATGAACGAATGGGATGAAATGATGGCCACGCTTAAAAAAAACCATCATGACATGGAATTTTAAATGAAGGCGGGAATAATTTACGCCTTCATTGATGTCTACAATCCTTATTGTTATCGTTTCTCAGAACGCATATCCACACACATTAAAGTTGGTGAGAAGGGATTCCCAATAATAATTGAGTTATTGATGTATTGCATTCTGTATTTTCTCTTATCTACTGACAAATCGAAAACATATTTATTAAAAAAGTCTTCAGCGACGCTGTCAGTAGGTAATCTATATATATGCATATCAGAAAAAGTAACAGTGTTATTATTTCCGATTATGTAGTCAAAACTTATTTGTCTGGATATATGAAAGTTAGCCGTACCGTCGGAACTTGTTAAAGTTGAGTTTATATTCAATTCGCCAGTACCATTACGATCAAGCACCAGATTCAGGACACCTTTACTGCTATAATTATCTGCGGCGATTAAAGTGAATCGTGATCGGCAATTGATATCCAAACCAGAATTAAAAAATAAGTTTTCGTTTTGAAGGATTTTTATTGTAATACCAAGGAGTATACAAACCATAGCAATGGCTGCTAGATATTTACTTTTCATTAGCATAGCCTCCATCGTAGACCGTTATACACCCAGAAATATTTTTGAGTTCGCCATTTACGAGTGTGCATCGTGCTAAGAAATAACGGGGTGATTCAACGAACATATTTTCTATGTGGAAATAATATATAGAATTATTAACGCAATTTAAATTGTATCTGTCTGCTATTTTTGCAACTCGGTCCACTTTCAGTTTAAGTTGAGTTGGTGAACTTTTAAAGAAAGTATATATTGGGCAGCCATGAAGATTTCCGAGTTCCTCAATTGATGCTTTAGCAATGTTATACCTTGATTGAATTAAAGCCTCGTATAATGTATTAACCATAAAAAGAGCACTAAGAAAGAGAATAAATATCGCTATCTTTGTCTTTAATGATATTCTTGTTTTAGTTCTGTTATTGTCGGTATTTTCGACAGAAATATTATATTCATTGTCCTGTGAAGGGCTCTGAGAGGAACTCACTTTTACAGACGCCGTTATTAGAAATCCCAATCGTGGTACGGTCTTGATAATTTCTTCTTCGCACTGCATTTCCAATAAGGTTTTGCGAATTAACGAAATGTACTGATTTAGAGTATTATTAGAGGCCTGGAGACCATGTTGACTCCAGATGTGTTCAAATATCTCATCTCTAGAAATAACCTGATTACTGTTAGCGTTTTGTAGTAAGTAAGTCAGGATTCTTGCAGCGGTAGTTGGCAGAGTTGTTACATTCTGAGGTGCGTCCATCCTCCAGATAGCACCATCGTCGTCACGATAGATAACTCCATCATTAATAAGGAAATTCATCTATTTTTCTCAACTTGTTTTTTGGCGAGCCAGCTTCTAAGCTGTCCTAATTAAGACACTATAGTACAATAGCTCATAAAATCAAGCATATAGTCTTTTTCCTTTAACCTTCAAGTAGTTTAATTTAACTTACTGAGTTTTAGTTTTTTCCTTTAGCTATATATTAATATTATAGTATCCTTCTTTCGGGAAAACAATAACTTGAAGCATCCCTGATTGTTCATCGAGGCCATACGCACGAATCAGAATAGTTGTTGCATCTGACTGGTATACTGAATACATTACACCGCAATTTTCATTCGACAAACATTTGAATATTGTTTTTTTATTTTTCAAATGCTCTTTTTTATCATAAATAGTGTACTGATAGCTAATTTCTCTTTTTATTTCTTCATATCTTTCTAATAAATCTCGTTGTTCATTTTTATTAAAAAATTGTGCTGTATTTAACGCGGAAATAATCCCATCACTTTCCGTAATTAGGTTGTAACTATCCATGCCAGTCAGGAATTCTCCAGCATTACTGATGCTATAAAAGGATGTTTTTGATTCTTCATCATAGCGCTTGAGTTCTAGATTATTTTCATCAATTGAGAGTTCATGAATTTTTGTTTCCCACGTAATACCGAACGGTAAACTAGGTTCAGCTTTCACTGATACTTCATTCACTTCTTTTTTTTGATCATCACAACCAAGTAATGAAACTACAATAACTAAAATAATTAACTTAAGTTTATTCATGATCTTATACGCCTTGAAGTGTAAGTTCAACTATCCAATATTCGTCTTTATTTCTTTAGTTACGGTGTTATTAATTAAAATACATAACTTGTCTTTTTTTATAGCTAACTTTGCAGCATATGCGTCCTTCATATCCTTGTTCATTACCTCAACACTTTCATCATAAAATCTTGAATGATAGGCTAATTTGTTATAGTTTTGCTGTAATTCTTTATAATATTTGCTATTGATTTTCTTTAGATACATCAAGTCTCTTAAACAATTTTTATTTGATGTATTCAATCCATTCTTTTTGCTTGTAAACATTATGTCGTCATCAATTTTTACCATAGATACGACAGTGTCTAATGTAGGTTCTTCATTTTCGCTGAATAGACTACAAGAGGGTAAGCATAAACATAAACCCAAGGTGTAGATCACCTGGTGAATTTTTAAATTCATGTTGTCAATACTTTTGTGAAGATTAAGGAGTTCACAATTTTATTGTTATCTATTGAAATTTCAATCTTACTGTTTTGTGATTGTTCCTATTTTACTACCCCGTTTATCTGACGTTCATGTTTGGAGTTTTATGAACTACTTTAATTTGCGCTTAAACTATCCGCTAAAATTATAATTAGATATTGTTCTGTTCTGATTTGCTGCAAAATGCTTGAGCGGCGGGACACGCCGTGCTTGCGAGTGGAGGGATGACTTCAGTCAGGCCGCCCGCTGAAGCAGGAAACGGAATGATTCAGTCGACAGCCTGAACGTAGCAGGAATCCATGTCCTGCTGGGCGCGGAGGGTATCAATGAAGAGTCTAATGGTCCATGGTTTAATAGCTGCGTTACCCGGGAACGAACTTCATTACTCAAACTGCTGCAATAGTTTTAAGATGATAAAGGTGACTCAAATAGCGTGTAAGTGATTGTATCTACTACATAAATCACATGCATTTAACATAATCTTTGTTATGCGCACCTATAATGTATTAGCCAAATTGAGATGTCCGTCTCTGACCAAATAGACACGTCCGCGCTACCGTCTCACCACAGCGATCACTGCTTCCAAAGGATGAGACTCATGACGGCTACGGAACGGAGTTTTTCTCAATGAACGATGTGAACCGACTCAGGATCCTTCAGGACGTTATCGACCGGCGTCTCACTACGCGTCTCGCGGCCAGCCGGCTGGAGATTTCTGACAGACACTGCCGCCATTTGCTTGAGTGTTACCGCGAACACGGGCCACTTTCGCTGGTTAACCGTCGCCGTGGTCAGCCAGGTAACCGGCAACTGATGCCGGGCCTCGCTGAACGTGCACTGCGTATTATCCGCGAACGTTATGCTGATTTTGGTCCGACTTTAGCCTGTGAGAAGCTTGCCGAGATCCACGGTCTGTATCTGGCTAAAGAGACGGTACGCAAGCTGATGACACAGGCTGGTTTATGGATCCCCCGCAAGTTACGACCACCGCGTGTACATCAGCCTCGTCCGCGGCGTGCCTGTACCGGAGAGCTAATCCAGATTGATGGCAGCGAACATCGCTGGTTCGAGGATCGTGGCCCGGCCTGCACACTGCTCGTTTACGTTGATGATGCGACGAGCCGGCTAATGCAGCTTCTGTTTGTCAGTTCGGAGTCCACTTTCACCTATTTCTAAGCCACCCGCGGTTATCTGGAACGTTACGGTAAGCCTCTGGCGTTCTACAGCGACAAGGCCAGCGTCTTCAGGATCAACAACAAGCAGGCCACCGGTGGTGATGGTCAGACTCAGTTTGGTCGTGCCATGAATGAGTTGAACATCACCGGCATCTGTGCCAACACCAGTTTAGCCAAGGGCCGTGTTGAACGGGCTCACCTCACGTTACAGGACCGCCTGGTCAAGGAGCTGCGGCTCCGTGGTATCAGTACACCTGAGGCCGCAAACGCCTTTGCCGAAGAGTTTATGGCTGACTACAACCGCCGGTTTGCAAAGCCACCTCGTCACGATTTCGACGTTCACCGCCCGCTTGAGAACAGTGAAAATCTGGACGCAACATTCACCTGGCGTGAACAGCGTAAAGTCTCAAAAAACCAGACATTACAGTACGATAAGAAGCTATATCTGCTTGAAGATAATGAAGAACACCGGCGTTTTCAGGGGAAATACATCGATGTCTGGCAGTATCCGGATGGCACTATCGAGCTCCGGGCTAACGGTACTTCCCTGCCCTTTATCACGTACGACCGGCTGGGAGAACTGGACCAGGGTGCCATCGTCGACAACAAGCGCCTGGGACGGGCTCTGGAGATGATAAAGCTGGTTCAGGACAAACGGGACAACACCCGCTCACAGGCCCTGCCATCTCTTGACGGTCAGACCTCACGCAGAAAGAAACAGCCCGGCAAGAAGTCTCAACGAAGCCTGGACAAGAACCACATGCTGGAAGCCCTGCAGCAACTCCAGAACCGGAGCCAGGAAATCTTCGGCAAAAGCTGAACCTTAAAACCTATGCGGACATCTCAATTCAGCCAGAAAGCGGACCTTTAAAAACAGCCCAGACATATAATGTAACTGCATTATTCTGAAGTCACTTTTCTTGGCATAAAGGCAGCCATGGAGACATCAGGATGCTTGTGACCATGTCAGATAAAAAACTCAGCCGGATAAACGTCATCCAGTCAGTTGTTGAAAAGCGTATGCGCCGTCGTGATGCTGCTCATCAGCTTGCTCTGACCGAACGCCCCAGACACAGCGTTTAATGAATCGTTTCGCGAGCCTGGTGCTACAGGTCTGGCAAACCTTCGGCGCGGATGCCCCGATAATCACAGGCTTCCTGAGTCACTGAAGCTGTGTGTTCTTTCGTTACTTCACGATCGCTACAGCGACTTTGGACCAACACTGGCCGCAGAAAAATTGCGCGAACGTCACGACATCAAGGTGTTTGTTGAAACACTCAGACAATGGATGACGGCTGATGGTCTCTAGGTTCCTTACTCACGTAGGAAGCCCCGGGTTCATCAGCCCAGATACCGGCGTGACTGCCTCGGAGAACTGGTTCAGATTGATGGTTCTCCGCATGACTGGTTTGAAGGTCGAGCGCCGAAATGCTGCCTGCTCGTCTTTGTTTATGGCGCGACTGGTCGCCTGATGCATCTTAGCTTTGGTGAGACTGAAACGGCATTTTCAAGGTCAATAACAGTGGTTCAACCACAACCGGCGTCACCCAGTTTGGCCGTGTGCTTTCTGAATTGGGTTTCGAGTTGATTTGTGCTAACAGTCCTCCGGCTAAAGGCCGAGTAGAACGAGCAAATCAGACAATTCAGGATCGGCTTATCAAGGAGATGCGTCTCGAGGGGATCAGCAGTATTGAAGCAGCTAACGCCTGGCTGGATATCTTCATCACTGACTTCAATCGTCGCTTTGCAAGACCGGCAAAATACCCCAAAGATCTGCACCGACCTGTGGCTGAAAGCAACGAAGAGCTGGATGATAGCTTTGCCTGGCAGGAACTTCGCAAGTTGTCTAAAATGCTGACATTCCGCTATGACAAAATGATATATCTTGTTGAACCTACTGAATAAAACACTCGTATCGCTGGCGAGAAAATAACAGTCTACGACTATCCAGACGGCACGCTGGCATTCAAATACGGTTACCGTTCACTCAAATATCAGGTGTTCGACAAACTGGTATGTGTCGATTAGGGGCAAATCGTTGATAACAAGCGTCTTGGGGCTGTTCTGAAGCTGGCGAAAAGCAAAATGGATTAACTTGAACGCGATGGTAAGCGTGACCGGAGCAAAAAGATGCCCAAACGACGAGCTCAGGCCAGAGTTCAGGTGCTACTCAGGGCAATTAATCCGGTCCTAGTAAACCCGGATGAATTCAGGGCCAGTCTGAAACGCGAGTCCCCTGCTCTTTTGGGTTTAAATTTTTCTGAGTGATTCACTGGGTGCTATTTCCACCTTTGCTCTTCCAGTGAATCAAACTTCTCAATTGCTTCCCATGGAACCAATTTCAACTTGTCCAATTCTTCTAAAATTTCTAACGCCTGAGCTGTTGGGGATGTTATGCACGGAAGCGTATTTGTAATCCAGTCAATCACGCGACACTTTAGCTCATCATTACTGGCTAAAAGTCGGTTCTGATATGCGCGAATGTCATCGAGAATCAAATGCTCTACCTGAGACTGGAAGGTAATTCCAGCTTTAGGATCATCCAGTTGTTCAAGCAACTCACAAAGCGCCTCTCTTGCACAACGTTCACCTACCGGGGGTCGAGTTGTAAGCCATAGCTCACATATAGAATCAGGCAGAATGATGGTTGTTCTTTTTCCACTTTGCTTACGGACGTAGTTAATTTTCACGCCAAAATACCAGCTAATAAATGATGAGTTAATTTATACTCAAACTAGCGATTTGAGTCAATGTATATACAACAAGGAATAAGATGTTTCTCTGCTAAGATTCCTGATAATCGCACTATGCATTCATGCAGGAAACGTTACCTCCTCGTTTCTTCCTGTGTAACATCCCATTATCACTTCTCCTTATGTCACTTCTGGTGACATTTGAAACTCGCTAAACCGGGAGACATTTTAAGCTTGCAATAACATATACTATGGAGGCTAAGCTAAACTGGCCGCTTTGGGCTACCTGCTGAATATCCTGATATGACGGCTTCTGGTGCGGAGTTTTTCAAGATGAACGAAGTTAACCGGCTTAAAATTATTCATGACGTCGTCGACCGGCGACTGACAACCCATCTCGCTGCTGAGTGTCTCGGTATTTCCGATAGGCATTTACGTCACCTGCTTCAGAGCTATCGTTCAGACGATCCGCTAGGCATGGCTGATCGGCGGCGCGGCAAGCCCAGCAACTATCAGCTGCCTGCAGGCCTTGCTGAACGTGCGGTTCAGATCATCCGCGAGCGCTACTCAGACTTTGGTCCGACGCTTGCCTGCGAGAAGCTGACCGAACTGCACGATGTTGTTATGTCTGTGCCCACACTCACCGGTGCGCACAGACCGTACCATTAATGCCATAAGATAGTGAATTATTTAGTCATAAGTATGTATATCGACAATAACTCCCTTGGTGAAGTATAAAGTAAGGAATTTCTTGGTAGCAATAACCATTTCGTTTAATTTGGAATCATTCTTCCCAAATTTATAAGTGAGATCATCAAAGTATTGCTTTGCAATTATCTTAGCATCAGTTTCCTTACCAAGCATATCCAAAATACGAACGTGGCTTATCGAGAGGGTAATTATAGGGTAACGATCTGTTTCATGTTTGTTAGTTTTATCGAGTCTATTGAGAATATCTTTAGCCTTGTCTAAATACTCAAGCGATAAGTTCGCATCGCTGGTATTTTCAGCAATAATAAGTAATTGTTGTGCATATGCATGCTCAATATGGGGAGACTCAGGGAAAGCCTCTCTAGCATTAATCAATTTTTGAAGGGCTAATTCATTGTCCCCATACGCACGAAGGGCCAATCCATATTGCAATAAAAACAGTCCTTCTAATTCGAGCTGTTTTTCAAAAAATGAATAAATATTAAGAATAGATTGCTTTGAGTCTCTTAGCACTTTCTTTAAGAACTTAAAATTAACAAGTCCTTTATAAACCGCAGCGTCTTTCTTTGAAATATTAACAACTATAGGGAACTGATATACAGAAAATGAATATATGTATGCCGTGATAAGCTCACTCATCTCGGTGTCATCGACAAAAAGTGATGTTAATCGCTCAACATATATTCTATGCCGGGTGCTTACATAACCATTATTATAATTTACCAGTCCAGATAGTCTTGAACAAAGCTCACTAACATTTGAAGTCACGCCTAAATAAGATAAGGCACGAGTTAAAGTAGCCTCTGATGCCTCACTTCTGTGCAATGTCGCCAACCCTGAGAGCAATAAAAGAGCTCGTTCACTCTTATCCTTTATGTCTGCGAATTCACGCTTTATTATTTGATCGAAACCTTCTCCAGAAGTGGCTTCAATAAGACCGATGAGCAATTGACGCTTAGATTTTTTTAAAATTTCAAGTCGTCTGTTTCTGTAGGACATTTTTTTTAACCTGGCCCAGTTACCATATAGCTCTATTTTATTTAGTATTGGGTCAACGTCTTTTTCGCTAATCGAATCATAGCTTTGAATATACGGTGAAAATTGCTCAAGATGTTCTTTAACACGATATTCCCATATTCTGACATTCTCGGAACCAACGAATATGGCATGATTATCAAAACCATTTGCGATTAATTGTGATAAATCGGAAGCAATATCAGCAAGTTTTTCAAAGAAAACGTAAAACGTTGAATTATTCCTTTTGTTTAAAATCCTTATTAGATTAGTTAAATCTTCTGGTATCCCTTCGACATAATAACAATTTTTCGCAGTTCTATCTGCTATTTGTAAAGCTAACTGCTTCAAAGCTGTTGTCTTGCCTGAACCTGCCGGACCTAGAATTAAGAACAGTTTTTTATTTGATATGTTATTAACGCTAGCTTCTATTATTTTTTTTGTGTTATCAAGAAGCGCAGGGATGTTATTAATTATATCAGACCAAGTTGGTTTGAACCCTTTATAGAACTCTTTAACTGTCGGTTGCATACTTTCAGTATGCTTCAACAACTCAGATCTATTAACTTGTACAACTTTATCTAAAGCCTTTGCAATTGTTTTGGAGAAGGTAGGTTCTTCTCCATTGCTCAGATATGCCATCTCTGGCCTAGTATTCATTAATATATCTTTAGGAGTCAACCCCTCAGGAAATGTCTCCTTCATCCACTTCATGAAATCTGATAATGTGCCATTTATATACTCTATATTACTTCCCGATAAACTATTTTGCTGCACGGGACTTAACTCTGGAACTATGAGATAGCTTTTTAGACTTTGATCGCCAGTTCTTTTTTTTATATTTTTCAATTTGATGTCTAAAAATAGGCTCTTTGATTTTTGTTCCGATAAATACAAAAGTGAATCGATGATAATCTCTGGCTAATTCCATATACCAAACAGGCTCTTCAGCAGAGCCTTCACCATACTGCGCTGGTGAAAAAATGAAACCCTCCTCTGGATAATTAATGTCACCGTTCAGTTTGACAAGATCCATTTGACTAAAAAAAGGATCGAAGTCTTCAATTCTACTATTTCTTCTCCTGACATTAAATACTTTATTTGTAATTGTACCAGCAGCTTTTTCTATAGCATCATCAATATTAAATGTATACACCCTTGGGAAGGGATACTGCATCATATCCAGATATTCTTGCGAAGGCAGGCAATGCTTATAGTATTTTTCTAGTAACTTTTGCATCCCTATTTCGCCTAAATTATTTAATCCGGAAGCATATACATCAGCTAAGTCATCTCCTTCTTCCAATTCAAACCCCGCCTCTTCCGCAATTATTTTTGATAACGCATTACCGATCGGAGGATTAGACTTGAGCCGATTTAAACTTCCGTAAGAGGCACCAGCGCCCAGCAGTAACACAAACCGCCCATTCAAAATGGCTGTCCGAATATGATTATTCATTCACCTAGTCCTTTCGTGATCATTACTTGCAGAGAGAAATTACTTCTATTTTACTTGATGTTAAGTTATTTCAAAGATGAAGGCTATGATATTGCGTGGTTTTCCCATCTTTTATGTACTTATTAAAATGTATCTTTGAAAAAGTAGACTCTCTGCAGTAAGCTTCGGCTGTATGATTGCCCCGTATTTTTCACGCAGCGCGCCGGACGTTTTCCGGTCTTCCCGGAGCCCGAAATGACCCGACTGACGGATGACTATCCAGATCGACAGCTCGTACCGGTACTGGTCCCTCTAGAACAGGAATTCCTGCCGGCGCTGGCGGGGAATGAAGCATTGCTCAATCCGGCGCGGGCCTATTTACTGTCCTTAAATTCTCCCCGCAGCCGTCAGACGATGGCCTCGTTTCTCGGGATAGTTGCCGGGATGCTCGGCGCGACAGGCACGGACACCTGCAACTGGGGCAGCCTGCGCCGCCATCACGTGATGGCCATAACCGAATTGCTGCGCGACACCGGCCGTGCGACGGCTACCATCAACACCTATCTCTCAGCACTGAAGGGCGTGGCGAAGGAAGCCTGGATGCTTAAGCTGATGGACGTCGAGAGTTTTCAGCACATTAGGGCGTTGCGCAACCTGCGCGGCAGCCGTCTCCCGCGCGGACGGGCCCTGCCGGCAGAGGAAATTCGGCAAGTGTTTGCGGCCTGCGAAGCCGACAGCAGCTGTCAGGGGGCGCGCGACGCGGCCCTGCTGGCAGTGCTCCTCGGCTGTGGTCTGCGTCGTTCCGAGGCGGTGGGTCTCAGTTTAAGTGACATTGTCACGCATGAGCGGGCGCTGAAAGTGCTGGGGAAAGGGAACAAGGAAAGGCTGGCCTACATGCCGGCCGGGACCTGGCAGCGGCTGATGCACTGGACCGAACAGGTCCGCGGTGAAAGCCCCGGTCCTCTGTTTACCCGCATCCGCCGTTTTGACACCCTGACGTACGACCGGCTGACTGACCAGGCAGTGTATCATATTCTGCAGGTGCGTCAGCGCCAGGCCGGGATTGCGAAATGCGCGCCGCACGACCTGAGAAGAACCTTTGCAACGGCGATGCTAGATAACGGTGAAGATCTGATTACCGTTAAGGATGCGATGGGCCATGCCAGCGTCACCACCACCCAGCAGTACGATCGCCGGGGGGAAAACCGTCTTCGTCAGGCTCGTGAGAGACTATCAATTGTGTGAATAAAGCATGTTAGGTAAAAAGTTACATCATCCGGCCAGAGTCACCAACTTAAAACCGTAACGGTATTAAAACCCGATCTCACCAGTCGGTATTTTTATCATTCCAACTATGCCCTACCCTATTCCGTTTCTTCTTAACTACAAACGCGAATAACTGCCATCCTTGATACACTGACAGGCATGCTGTTTCGTTTATAGACTTGACCTTCTGCAGATGTAGGCCACGATTGTACTCATCTATCATGACCTTCAAGTATGAATTTACGACATGAATTTCTCCTTATGAATCACTATTAAACAGAACTTAAACGATGAATTCCTATAGGAAATCTCGCAGATAATTATTATTGACTTATAACCTTGTTCGTTAATAATTGATTTACCTTACATTAAATGCTCTATCTCTTTTATTTTAAAAGGAATGTTATTATGAACACATTGTTTATATGCCCTACTATTCTTAAACCATTCCTCTATAATGCAGCCATTAACAAAGTTTTATTTAGAACAAAATACGTAATAGGAATCATTATTTTTAGTTTGTCATTTCATATCCATGCCTATGAATTAAACTGCTCCTCTTCAAACCTTAATACCTCAGAAAAAACAATTTGCAATGACCCTTATCTCACCATTGCTGACCACGCACTCAGTAATGAACTTCAACTAGCAAGCAAAAATATTTTCACTCGGAAGTGGTTGTCTTTGGAGCAAAAATTGTGGGAGAAAGAAAGAAATCTATGCGGCAGTGACATTTCTTGCCTGAAGAATATATATACAGAACGAAAAAAAGTTCTTGAAGCAATAACACTTTATTCATCAATTTATGATATTTATCTTTAGGTAAGATAAATAACTTTTCCACTGGTTGATAACGTTGAATGGAAAAACAATAGGAATATTGTCTATCATTCATGTCATGCTCGGTCGTTACTGAATGCATCAAACGTTGTTGTGTCAATCACAGAACTAAAAGAAATAATTAATATTTATCAGTAATCATAAAGATATGGCCTTAGGTTATTTGCTATTATTTAATTAGAGATAGAATCATAATCATGCTTATAAAATACATTAAAGTTCAATGGGCTGGCAGAACTGAGTTTAACTTGAGTGCATTACCATAATTAAATTACCACAATAGAGGGTTTAAAATTGAAAGTTTACAAATTTATATCATGTGCATCTATTATTCTTTTCCTGGTTGGATGTGCTAATGTAATCTCTCCTCGCTCAAATGATGACGCCATCACCTATGAATCTGCACTATCATCCCCGAACATAGGGTATATTGATTATCAATCAAGTGATCTATTGAATAATATGACTCAACCATTATTTGTCAATGTCTCATATGTTGGTAAAAACGGGCCATTTGATATAAAAAAAATCGAAATAAAAGATGTGCAACCTAAAGATGGGCACGTCAGGATTTATATTCCTTACTTTAAGGATAAACGTTTCGAACAATTAGATCTTATTGCCGATTTTGGTACGGTGAGAGTTATTGGCATGGACTTCAACGGCGCAGCATCTGACTTCAAACGCCTTGATAGAGGACGGCCGACAGAAGTTACGCTTCAAAATGAGAAAGTGATAATCACTTCAGGAATAACTCTCCCAGCAACATATTCAGCAACTTTGTTGAAGAAAATAATAAAATAAGAACTCTGCTTGCAGTATATCTTATTCAAGGTAATCAGGCTGCATTAGCGGCCTTTCTCCCGACATTCTCTCGCAAATTACTTCCTCTTATTTCTTTGTAATTAACTTTATATTTCAATTGTAGTGCACACCAGGCAAAGTGCCCTGTTTATTATTATCTCTCATAGAAGAATTGAAGGCTGAATTGTAATTGTAAACATTATAAATAGAATGGCTGAATATCTCATGAGCAGAAACTTTGTTTAAGTACTCCGGATTTCAGTAAACTCATGTTCATTCAGTATTTCGTTAATTTTCGTCAGCGCTTCCATAACCTCTGGAACATATCCATTGTTAGAATTTCAAGACGAGTGGTGTTAGATGCAGTATTGACGGTTTGGAGTTGTCATCAACAAACAATGACAAAATGGCGTGCGTACATCCTCTTCGAATCTGGAAAATCACGCTCACGGCGCAATTTTAAAGAGTAATTAAGCATTACGTCCATGTTAAATTACTTATGTAATCCTGGCTTTATTTCTTACTTTGGACTAATTTTCCCGGTTCTTATAAGATTTCCGAGGGCTGTGCGAGCTGCCTGAACTTCAGTCATTCCGTGTATATTCACGACCTCTGGTTCACCATTTTCTCCGAAAACTGTTACCATTTCATCATCAGAGAAATACTCTGCCTTGTAAAACATTCCGTTTTTCTCAATTTCAATAGACTGCATAGAGTTTCCTTTGATTGGATATCAGCTTTTAAACCCGAGGTAATTTCCTGTCTCAACAACTGCATCAACAAATTTTCTGGCCATTTCTCGTTTCATTACAACGATCTTACCATCAATGTTCAGGTAAATGCTGTCTTCATCGGCAGAAGAAGTTCTCCCAAACTCAATGTAAAATTCTTCCTTGCCGCTCTGGCAGACGACAGTGCCCTCAAAAAAAACGCTGGTAGTCATATTACCTCCATATTAAAAGTAAAATAGATTATTTCAGTCATTTTAATGAACGCAATATAAACAAATTGTATACCGTACTTTGCCGTTCCGAATGTGCCGTCCGGCACATTCGGACGGATATGTTATTCGATGTATCATCCATCGGAATATCCGCCGCAGCCGGTGAATGAGGATCGAAATTAACCCCTTCCTCCCTGCAAAGCCAAAAACCGCTTTCAGCAAAACTGAACCTTCTGTGCGCGATGGTGATATCGGGATTAAAGCCAGAAGATTGATAGCTGAGACGACAGAAGCTGGTATGCCCGAAGCCCGGAAATGAATGAAGATGTGATACCTGTTGCCACATGTAAACAAGTGGCAACACAAAGGAAGCAGGCAATATGGGATGTTGCCCGTAAGCTTATTGCGCAACCGGAGGGATGTTTTGCGGTGCTCGTCCTGATGAATCAGGAAGCCTCTGGCATACAGCGCTGTTACCCCAGCACTGTTCGTAGGGATAGCCAATAAGCGTTTCCATCACATCACGAACGTCAGGAGCGACATCCTGAATCAGCCCTCCGGCTTTGATCCGTGCGACCTCAGCAAGCACGATCAGATGGGTTTTACGGTTCAGCTTCATTTGTCCGCTGAAATAAATGCCGACAAAAGACAGGGAAAGCACACCAAGCAGGAAGACCAGAGCAATTGCGATCACCGCGCTTTCTGGCTGAGTATGGGCGCCGGACTGGAAACCGAAGAAACTTAAAATCGCCCCCATGGAGAAGACAATAGCAGAACGCACCAGTTTCCCTGAGAATGTCATCGTCCCGGCGTAAATGCCCTCACGTCTGCGACCGGTAAAGGCTTCATCAATATCGGCAAGGAAGGTATATACCGTCCATGGGATGTAATAAACACCACCGGTCCCGATGCCAAAAATAACCGTTATTGCCAGAATGGCTGCCGTTGCGTACTGCTGGGGAACGTCAAAAAGATACAGTGAGAAGTAGCAGCAGACCGAAAACATGACGATAGAAAGAGCAATAATGTAGGGCTTACTGAATCCCTGTTTCACACAAATAGTGATAAAAATGGCCGTTGAGCACAGTTGCAGAACAGAGTTCAGGCTACTGAGTCCGGACACCATGGTGGGATCGTACTGCAGCACGAAAATGATGAAGTAGGTAAATATAGATGCAAACAGCCATTCCGCACCAAATCCAAACAGGTACATGCCCAGATGCTTTCTGAAGACCCTGAGATGAAAAGTCGAACGCATGTCTGCCGAGAGCTCAAGCATTTTTTGCAGTAACGAGGTATTTGCTGTGGTCTCGTCGGTGTCTCCTTCTGCTTCTCTCTCCCATGAATACCAGTATAGCATACCCACGGCAAAGCACAGAATCAGCCCGTAAGTCAGTGCAGTAAGGAAGAACGGTGTCGCTGAATCTTTGCCGTATATCAGAATAAACTGACCCGGAATGAACGCTGCCAGGAAGTTCGCTGCCTTGCCGAATATGGCTTTGTAACCAGTCAGTTTTGTCCGCACAGAAAAGTCGTCAGTCATTTCCGTTGCCAGCGTTTCATAAGGCACCATGACGGACGTGTAGATCAGTTCAAACAAAATATATGTCGACAGGTAATACCAGAACCCAAACCCTTCAACCCAAAGAAGTGGGTAACACATCATTAGTGGTATGCCCAGCAGGATAAAGAAACGACGGCGACCGAAGCGTTTACCGAGTCTGGTCTTGCCAAAATTATCTGAAATGTACCCCATGAGTGGGTTACTGATGGCATCAACAACGCTAGCGATAGAGAAAATTGCAGAGGCCTGTAGCAGCGTCAGTCCGCAAAACGTTGTGTAGAAATACAGCAGCCAGATACCTGCTATTGCCAGCGCACCGCTGCCCAGCAGGTTCCCCCCGCCATAAGCAATTTGGTGCTTCAGCCGTATGTCTCTTTTCCTTTCCACAAGTCACCCCTAAAAATAAAACATCTTTTCAAAATAAGTGGCCCTGTTTTTTATACTCAATGTCTTTCAGATAGGTTGATCCCAATCACACATGCTTTAGGGTTTCTGACTTGTTCATAATTATGTGAGGAGTATCACGTGAATGATGGCCTGAAATTGCTACCTCAGGCACGCTATTCGGGGCTTATCTCCGCGAATGTCCGGCAAAGGTAACATTAGGAAGAGAGGGAATCAGAACCTGGCACCTGTGTTTTCGGCCTTTACCCTGTATTTGATATATACCTGAAGGGCAATCTGACGGCACATGCCGTTTTTAAGCCACTGGTGTGCGCTGATTCACGCCGGGTCTTTATGCCTGCCAACGCGCAGCCGTGCTCACTGGCTGCGGCACCGGGCAGGGTGCGCTGATGTCTCTGAATATTCACCTGGGCGTAAACTGTGGTTACTGTATAGATCCGGCGGATGCTTTCCTGTTCGCGCAAATTAACAATGGCAACGCACTTTCGCTACCATTCGCCAAAGGTTTTGGCTGGGGCGCAGAACTCAACGTACGCTTTATATTCGAGAAAGCCTTTACCGGCGAAAAAGGCCAAGGTTATCCGGCCGATCATAAAGAACCTCAGGTGCGTAACGCCGGGATCCTGAATCAGGTGAAAGCTGCTGTTGTGAAAGAAAACTATCTGGATACGCTGCGCGCTATTGATCCGGAACTCGTTAAAACCGCCGTAACAGGTGCGAGCTTCCAGAAATGCTTCTTTGAAAACTGCCAGAATAAAGAGATCGAAGACTTTGTGCGTAAAGTCATCGGATAAGATTGCTTTAACGCAGTGATAAAAACCGGTGTTCATATGGCACCGGTTTTTCATTGTCTACAGAAAATCCATTCGTTGAGGCGTGAACGTATCCAGTAAGACACCTTTTTCCAGGCATACGCAGCCGTGCATGATGTACGGTTTTTTGTACAGCGTATCGCCTGCGGCTACTTCATGAGTTTCATCCCCGATGGTGAATTTAAAACGACCAGACAGCACGTATGTCAGTTGCTCGTGCATATGATTATGCATCGGCCCGACGGCACCTTCCTCAAAATACACTTCAACGGCCATCATTGTACCGTCATGCGCCAGAACGCGACGGCTAACACCGTCGCCCAAATCTTGAAGAGGGATGTCTTTGTTAAATACAAACATCCGTTATTCCTTTCGTAATGAGTTGAGCAGAGTTTCCGGGATCTCAGCCAGGTATATCGCTGGCTGGCCCTCATAATCTGTTGTGAAAAGCACGTGGCGATCGTCCGGTGAGAAAGAAGGGTGCGGATGCGTCACTTGGCGATCGCCATCGAGCACGAGCCATGAGCTGTTGTGCGCAGCGAGGGGCGCATAGCGGGCGGTTTTGGCATCAAAAATATACAACCAGGGATCGTTTTCAATCGTATGGCTGGCGGTATCGTTTACGTCTACCGGGGTACCAGAACCATCGCCAACCAGCAGCGTTCCGTTCTCATTGCTCATCAGATGCGAACACGCCGGCATGGTCATCAGACAACTATCTTCGCCTGTTTGCGGATCGAAACGGCGGATATATCGGTTATGCTGACCTTTCAGATAAGACACATACATCAGTGCGGAGCCGTCCGGCACCCAGAATTCATGTGTACAGCTTTCTCCTGGCGCATGTTCTTTCACCTTGCGCACATTACTGCCGTCTTCATTCACCAGCCACATCCGCGCGTCCACCAGATCATGTGGCCCTTCGTGGCAGAAGGCTACGGTGTCGTCATCAAATGGTCGATAAATCGGGTGTCCGAGCCATTCATTTTTCTCGTGTATAACGTGCGACTTGCCATTGTTCAGATCGACACATAGCAGTCGGCATTGCGGATTACTGTGATAAAACGCCTGAAAAATTTTCCAGTCAGATAATGGCCTCCAGTCTTCACGGCTGATTTCTATCCCCACAAGTCGGGTACATTCACTGTTCGCTACCCATGTACCGTATCCGACCCAATCTTCCGGAACGGTATAAACAGTTTGCTCGCTGAAATTGCTAAGTTTTACGCGCTGCAGGCTGCGCTCATTTTTGACATAATACAGAAACTGGTCGTCGGGCGACAGGAATCCACCGAAGGTGTTGTCACCTTTGCCTTCCGTCAGTTGCACTGCTTTTTGAGTCTGCAGATCTAGCAAATAGTAATTGCGGTTGCCATCAAACTCACCGGCAAATAGCAGCTTAGTGCCGTCACGGGTAAAGCATTTCTGATAAAAATAGTTGCGATGGCAAAGAACTTCAGGTGGTGTCAGTCGGGTTACGTGCGCACCAGTCTGTGCATCCTGAACGGTGTGGAAGTGGAATTGAATCTCAGAACCTTTCGCCATGATTCACCTCATAAGTGGCAATAAATTAAGCCTTATACTGGCTTAAGGATTTTATCAAAACAAGATTTCATTAAATTGAAAACAAGTTATCACTTAACGGTATGCTTTGAGACGCATGGCGACTAAAACGATACTTCGATCACATTTTTGTACGTGCCTAAACCTACTCATTAGTAGTTCTGCCTCTGATCAAGTATCGATGAAGCAGGTGCGATAAGCTGAAATTTAATGAATTAAATTTTATTGACGCAAATAGTTTAATTTACTAAATTAAAGCCACACTAGGCGAGACGATTAAGGGGTTAAAGATGGGAAAGCAAACAAGAAAGGCTTTAAGTGCAATTCAGGCAGCACTGGAAGAGCAGGCGAGTGAAATTGCTCAGCACGATACTCGACTCGACCGACTTGAGAAGATTGTTGATACGCAGGCTAAAGAAATTGCTGCTCTTGAAAGAGGAGTGATGGAAATGCGTAACCAGTCTATTAAAGCAGCTGTTGGCGGCGGGATTCCTACAAAAATTGTTGCTCAAGCTCACAATGTAACACCTGGCCGAATCTCCCAGATCGCCCCACGTAAACCGCGTACTTCTTCATAAATTAGAAAACTGATTTCTTTCAAAGCCGCTTATGCGGCTTTATTTTTAATTTCTGCTCACCGCCTAAACCTTGAAGTAATTCCGTCCATATGTTAGATGCGCGGAGTGCATGGGAGGCGTTCAACGCCGGAAGCCCGCAGCGACAACGAGGACTCAGAAGGTTTTACGGCCTCAGCCGTAAATCTCCCCCCTGCAAAGTCGGGGTAGGGTCAGTCTGTCCGGGGTCAGTTTGGATATCGAAAATTATTGTACGTTAAGGTTGTTTTTTAACCACCCAGATGTGAGAAAACCTGGTTCTAATGTCTTGATGATCAATGCTGAGAGCGCCGCTCAAACGATCTCAAGAAGAGCCTGAATTCTTAATCGTAGTAGTGTAGGTTTTATCAAAGCGCCCACCCGTCGGTACATTAGTATCAAACATTACCCGTGTTCATCGATGAAGCCAGCTTCAGAACGTCTGTCCGGGAACATCAGAGTGTAGCTGTAACGGCTCGCAATAGGTCATCCCTGATAGCAGGGAAATCTCGTCAGCAAGCAAACGCCACTCGTCCCTGTCATCTGGTTTGACTCAGGTTTTTCGACTATTGTATTGCAATTGTTATCTGGGAATTTTTGCTCAGTGAGCACTGAAGTAGCACTGCCGTATCAAGAGCATTTGCGGAAATGGGCAATAAAAGCCGTCGGATGAAAATGCCACATCCTGCTTGTACTGATGTTCGTCCGTGTCAAAACACAGCGCCGAAGCATGACTTTTCAGCCGGTCAAAGTCTTCTTCTGACATGGCAGGGGCATCGTCAGCTCTCATTTTAAGCCAGTCATAGCGCTGGTCAAAGGTGAACATATTCAATTCCAGCGGAAAAATATCAAGCAGACCCATTTTTAAACGACGAACGACCAGACGCCTTTTGGTACCCGGTCGTATAGACGATTCATCACCAGCTCAGCAAGTCGGTGATCGGCTGCCCCCCAGAAAACGGCCAGCTCCGCATCACTTAGCTCGTAGTATTTCTTCTCGATGATTTTCTCAAGAGATTCGCGTTCGGTTATACGACGCAGTTTGAAAAGCCAGTCTTTTTTTGTCATTTCCATATTCTTTCATGCAACGATAGATGCAGTTTTCACTCAACGTTCCTGACGATAAGTTGCCAGTTATCGTCTTTACTGACCGCCTCCCAGCCACAGCTTCTGAGCAATGCGTTCAGTCCTTCCATTTGCCCGCCAATTCTTACCGCAACAGGGTGTAACTGCTTTCCATCACTGCTGAAACCGGCATCAAGGGCGCTTTTGAGCACAAAAATGCTGTTAACACCTGGGTTAATCCTGACCTGCTGCCGCCCGCACCATTGCTTATCGTCCAGTACGTGATACACCCAGTCATGCTGAGTGGCCAGTTCGAGGGCATAGGTCAGACGGAAAAGGTCGTTCTGCTCACGTAGTTCTCCGGTACAGGAGCGCCAGAGATAATCAAGCTTGTGGCGTAATCGCGCCCTGACTCCCTGGGTTCTCCCCTGGTTCAATATCCAGTCAATATCCACAGCGACTTCGCGTGAAAATCGACGTTGTTTTTTGGCCTGAGCAAACCAGCGGGTAATGAAGAGGTTTTCCTGGGATTCAGAACAGACAGTGCCATCCTCCCGGGCGGTATGAAGGGCTATCAGGGCACACCATGCGAGATGCCCTGTTTTGTTCGCGTCTTTCATAAGCAAATTGCCGGCAGAATTAATGATTTCAATAGTATAACCCGGATACTTTAACGTCTCACCGGCAAAAATTCTGATTAAACCCGCGTAATTTCAGTAAATTCAGGCGTACTCAGGATGTCCGTAATTTTTGACAGTGCGTCCATGACTTCCGCTTTATCACAGGCCATCAGCAAATCCATTGCCAGGATTTCAAGGCGGGAAGTGCTGGTCATCTGTCCCAGCATACCGGCGTGCATGGCCAGCGTCTGGCGTCCTAATTTTGAAGGTTTAGCACCATCGTCGATAAACAGGGACAGTATTGCCTGCTGAGCATCGTCTTCGAGCCTGGAGTAATCACGTTCGCGCAAGACTTTTAAAGAGTAATTGAGCGTTTTTTCCATTGTTTCTATATCCACAACCACCTCGCATTATTAGTTTTTCATCATACCTCTCACTATAAAGCCATACATATATAAAGGGTAAACAACCCAAAGGCATCTGCAATTTTGTGATGCCCGAAGGGCATGGGAGCGAAGCGATACGACCGCGCAGTATTGCGCGGGGTTTTTCTTTTCCGACTCCGGGGTGAGTGGATCTCTTTACTTAAGTCTTCTTACAAAGGACAGCTACGCTAGCACCCCCTCCTCCCTGCCAGGCTAAACCCCGCTGACAGCAACACTGCACTTTCAGTGCGCGGTCGGAGTGGTCACAGCAAGGCGAAGCCGCAGCTGTGGCGTATCTCCGCGTTAGCGGCCCTTTGGGGCGCTTACGAGCGTGTACTCAAATCTTACAGCAACATTACTGACAGCAATAAAGAAATCTAGTTACAACATCCATTATTAAAAGCGATGGTGTTCCGGGCCTTCGGCCCGGGCGCGCTCGCTTTTCAGTGGTGGGTCACGGCTCAGATGTTGCCGCTGTGCACGGTTTATCGTGGGTTGAGAGGGGCATAAGGTCGCTGATCTGCTCTGCAGTTTCCTTAATGAAATTTAGAGTGTTGTAACTAATAAAATTCCGGGGCCCGTCGCGTAGCGATGGGAGCTACATAAGGTTCTTATTGAACCGGCGCGGACTAAGTCCGCTGCAAGAACGAGCATTGTCAGGAGGCTGTCCACAGCTCAGGTGACGAATAGGCTCTGTATTTATAAGAAATAAAGATTATGTATTTAAAAGAAGTACAGAGCAGGTTTTTAAAGGAAACCACGCACCCTGTAACAAGTCCGCGTGGCACATTGTGAACACTGCGGTTGTAACCCTATGGAAAGTTCCCTTGCAGTTATATGTTAACAACTGAATTAAGCGTCAGATACAGAAACCTGCAATGTAGTTTCTGGCTATTCAAATGCCTGGAGGTGGCTTTTAGGATTAAGAAAATGGGCGTTTAGCTCAGATAACAAGCAGCACTTGCCAACAGACGTGCGAAATTCTCCGGCGTCGGCCGGATTTTTCAATAAGGAGGGTTATATGGGGACGGTAGCAAGGCGTGTGTAGTTGTTTCCGCGCGACATCAGCATACGCTCTGTCACGCGCCGTTCCACCTCTCGCTTCATGGCATCAATACCGCCGGTAAATCGTCCGCTTGCGTATTCCCGCGTAAGCTGCTGCTTCACCAGAGTCACAATGTCCTTACGGGTTTTGTTCGCATCACGACGTGCACGGGCGCGTTTCAGGCCATGCTGCTTACGTTCGGACTGGTAGCTGCGGAACCGTTCGCGCACAAACCGCCAGGCCTTCGCTATCAGCTCGTCCATCTCAAGCGGCTTCAGATTTTGCTTTTTGCGCTGTTTATTTTCCCATTCAACACGGCTGCGACGGGCAGCCACCACGGCAACATCAGAGATGTCGAGCGCGGAGAACAGTGCAGGCGTTAAAGTGATATCGGTCGGGATATTGCAGCCAATCAGCGGATCATATTCAGTCTGGTAGGTAATAAGCCCCAGCTCCGCCATAAACTTTAGCGCCCGAGTGGCGCGAGTGATGGACAGATTGCCACTTTTTGACTCTGTGGCCAGACCGCATTCGATAGCCAGGTTGGTGATGGAACGCTGAACACGGTTGGCCAGCGGATCATAGTGGAAACACAACCCCTGCAGCAGCGCATCAATGGCGCGGCGGCGCAGCACCGGAGGCATGCGATGACGCTTCCCTAGCGACCGTACGAAGGCCACATGAATGGAAAAATCGAAACGGGACGTGAAGCCTTCGGCTTTCGCCATCAGTTTACGGCAGAACGGCAGCGTCTTTTTCCCCATCCGCGGCGTGAATACCGGATTCGGATTTTTAACCTGTGAATAATGGTTTTGAAGGAGATCAGTCATGTCCTCCTCCAACACTATTGCTCCTACGGGCGGCGGTTAGCTCATCTGATCCGACACGTAAAGTTTCGAACATATCTGGTCTGAACCAGATGGCTCCGCCCTCAAAAGCGATGAGATTAAGAACATTATCAAGAGTCTTGAGCGCTCTCCAGACACGGGTATATGAAAACCTACTACAAGCCGCAAGCTGTTTAACAGATAAGTTAACTTTGTTTGTATCAGGGATATAGTGGGCGCACATTACCTGTACGAGGGAAACATAAACACTAACCATCGACACGCTGATTTTGTTTTTTCGTTTACCATGTACTGTTGCAAGCAAACCTCTGATGAAGATCAGATCTTTGAAAGAGTCAAACTGGGCTCTTTTCTGGAGAAGGCTGCAGAATGGGTGAGCATACTCGCTGGAATCAATATGAAGATCTGATTCAGTGCTCTTCGCTATTAGTGAATGGAAACAGATGTGTTCCCCGGCATCGAACTGACTCCAGTGCAACGATGGCTTGTTCTTCTCAGCCACATCTTCCTGCTCTTACAATACACGGAAGGAGTCGGCACAGAATCTGATCTTGAACTTTTCTGAGCACGCAAATATACTCCCTGCATAGCCTGATTGATGGCTATACAGTTTTGAGTGGGCCCCGGTAATCTTCTGCGTCGCCAAACATAGAGAGATTATCGGGGTTCTTGCTTTTCTGGTTCCGGGTTGACACCTCTTCAGAACCAGTTCCCTGCCACCTTACGGCGTGGCCGGCCAAAAAATCACGAGCGATCAGTAATCTAGCACTCAAAACAATCGCAATCAAGATTGTGAAGTCTTGATGTTTCTGATTTATCGCTCAGCCAGTTCTCGTTCCAGCAGCGTCTCAATGAACTCTGCCTGAGTCAGGCCTTCCGCTTCACAGACCTCAAGCATTCGGTCTTTTAGTGCTTTACGAACAAAAACCTTAATTTCTTTATGCGTTTCACGTTTGCGAGCCACTGAGGCAAGCTGTCTTTCACTTGCAGTCAATGGCTGGCCTTTACGGTACGAGCGCTTAGGTTTCGCTGAGGAAGTTTCTACATTAGCGGCCTGTGACATCTCTGCCCCCTCAAGGATCAAAAAAGGATCATTTTGCAGAGATTACTACAGCTTACGCTATTGAGCGAATGCTTATTTCGGGGGACCCTGTGCCTGTTGGCGCAGGCGCGGGTCAGCAGATCCTGACTGTACGGATAAATTTGTCGTTAAGGTTCAGTTTGTTAGCATTTCCCCATGGAAGCGCTCTCGTTTTTCGCCGCCTTCGCCGCCAAATGACCTGAAACCTGCCTGATCAACTGAGTGAGATTGCGGTCACTGATCAGCGGTATGCCCGCCTGTCTCAGCACCTCTTCCAGCAGGATGTCACGCCGGACTCTCCGCTGTTTCAGGTGTGACGCATCATCCAGCTCAACCGCCGCCACTATCCGGAAGCTCTCCCTGTCCACGATCACAACATCGCAGTGCCACTGGGATGCCATCCGGAACAGTTGCCACCACGTGGCGGAACGTTCCGGGATATCCGGCGTGATACGCGCAATATCGGCCACCCTGACCTGGGGACACAGTCGCCAGCGGCGCTCATCCACCTGCTGAGACAACCTGCGCAGAAAATGCTGCTCCCTCGCTGTCATCAGCGTTTCAGCCGACTCCCAGACCTGCCGCTTACAGAGCAGATACTCTGCAGGCCCGGGCTTAATCCCGTTCAGCCTGAGCGCCGCCAGTACGGGATGACCGCGCCCTTTGACGGCCCGCACGAGCCGGACAATCGCGATTTCAAGACCAAACACCACAACCGACAACACCACAAATACCGCTATGACGGACCTATCCACAACCACTCACTCCTTAAACATTCCTGCCCGGAACGTTCAGGTTGAGGCGGAGCGCAGCAACGCGAGCACCGAACACCCTGAACGCGACGGGGAGGCATCACTCTCCGAACGTCTTCTCCAGGCTGTGCTCCTGTTCAGGAACCCATTCCCGCTCCTGCTGCTGCAGACGATGTGTCACATCATGCCCTGATTTACCGCCCAGCTCAGCGGCTACCTGCTCGATGGCCTGCTGTATTTTGTGGTCAGCAATATCCACACGAATATCAGGTGTCTGCTTTTCCCCGGGGACTATATTTACCAGGTCTGATTTCTGTATGAATCCGAAAAGTGGGTCCTGTTGAAGTTCCTGCGCAACCTGGCGTACGGCATGTTCTGAATCTGTGTGACCCGTTACATCCTTCTCTGGCAAGAGGGGGAGCGGCTCCTCTTCCGTGACCGGCACCACCACGGGCTCACTCTCTTCAACCCTGCCCCCCGTCAAACGCTGTGCATTCAGCAGCGACTCATCGCCCTCCAGGCGGATGATCACCCCGCTCTCCGGATTCTCACGCGCCAGCTGCAGCGCCTGTGCAAAATCGTCAGCCTGCAGCGTTTCGCCGTTCCGGCTGGACTGCAGACCCGCAAACCGTGCGTCTTCCGCCCCCATCAGCCGGTGCTCATCGCCCAGCTGCAGACGGCGTCCCTCGTCACTGAGGCGGATCTCCGTCAGCAGCACGCCGCGCTCTTTGCCGTACTGGTTCCAGACGGGTAGCGCCATATAGGGCGCCGGATATTTCTTTCCTGGCGCAATAAAGCTGGCCAACGTCTCGCCTGCCAGCTGTGCGGTATTCAGTACCTGACGACCGAGGCCGGTTTTCTCCAGCGACACCGCATTTTCCAGCAACCAGCTGGCGGTCCCGGCCCTCACATCACTCTGCTGATGCAGCATGTCATGTGCTGTCAGGCGCTTCTCTGCGCCTTCAATCCGCTTCACCCAGCCCGCCGTATCGTCGGTATAGGTCTGCATATGCGTCACCGCGCGTGACAATGTCACGTACCAGGACTCCATCGAGGCCATCATTTTGCGTCCGCCCTCGATGCCGGCGAGGCCGATAACAAGCTTCGCACTTGCCCCCTGGGAGCCGTTGACCGTGACGGCATAGGCCAGGTCAATATGCCGGTCGGCATCCTCCGCATCCGGATACAGCAGCTTTTCCTGCCCGTCGCGACCAAAGCGGATACCGCCGTTCTCTGCAAACCCCACCACCGTCCAGACATCGTTGGCCACGTAGCCCCGGTCCGTGTCGGTGCGGTTGAACAAGACCTTATCCCCCTCGCTGACGGCAAGCGTTCGGGTTTCATAGACGGAGATATCCTGCGCGGTGTTCTCCTGGGGTGAAATCATGATTTCATGACCATCCCGGTCGCGGAAATACACCACACCGTTTTTCGTATCGGTACCGGTGATGGTGTAGTACTGCTGGTTCAGCATTACCGTCCTGCCGGTATACTGCGCAAAACCGTCAGCCGAGCGCAGCGTATTCTCTGGCACCCGCACGGGAGACAGCACGGACAGATGTCGCTCCTCCTGCCCGATATCACCGTCTTCCCGGCGCGCCTGGTGGATACCTTCATTGATGGCGCGGCGGTCGGCGTTCAGCTGCGCCACAACCAGCGTCTGCTCCTGCGCCTCGCGGGTGCGACCGCGCCAGTCGCTGACGATAGCCTCTATGGCACTCGCAGGCCCTGTCCTGACATCATCTGACGCTTCGGCAGGCATCTCCCGGGCAGCACCGTCTTCAGGCTTTTCGCGCTTAAACTCCATCACTGACTGCTCAGGCACCCAGGCTCCGGCTTTACGCGGCACCATGGCCGGAGAGACGGCCTCCACTCGCTCAAGGGATTCAGTGACCCTGCCGGCAATCACGCTCTCGACCGCCGGTCGCAGCTCGGGGGTCTGGCGAACAATCTCCTGCATGATGGCCACGTCAGCGGCGCTGCGCTGCTGCATCAGGCGGAACGGCGTGCCTGCCGCAATCGGCTGCAGCTGCGCTTCATCCCCGCTCGATACCATACGACCGTGACTGGCGGCGACAACCTGGTGCAGCTCGGCCATGTCACGGTTGCCTATCATTGAGCTTTCATCGGTGAGGAACAGGGTGTTGCTGAAATCAGGCTTCTCATCGCTTAGCAGCGCCTGTCGGTGTTCGCTGAGAAAGCTGGCCAGCGTCTGCGCCGGAACGCCCGCATCGCGCATCTCTTTCACCGCGCGGTGCGTCGGCCCCAGCCCGATAACGAACGGACGTTTGTCTTCCGGCAGCGTACCAATGACCCTCATCACCGCGCGGTACTGAGTGGTTTTCCCCACCCCGGCATACCCCTGCACACCCAGGAAACGGTCGGTACTTTCCAGTATCAGCTTCGTCGCCGCCGTCTGACCCTGCGTCAGCCCCTTCAGCACACCGGCAGGCACCGCTTCCATCAGCGGTGATACGGCGTCTTTCCCCTCCGCAATGGTCCGGATAACGGTTTTCTCCATCTCATACGCCACGCGCGGAACCAGCACATCGGTACCGGCGCCCGACACCACCGGCAGGTGTATCAGGTCCCCGCTTTCCGTCTGACGCTGAATTTCCGCACTGACGTCAGCAAACGGCACGCCCGATGACAGAGCGCGGGACAGCAGGTCCACACGGGACATCTGGATGTTACCGTTCTGCGCCAGCGGCACGGCCAGGCTGACGGCCTGTTCAGCCGGCGACATCAGCTGATCGCGTCGGGCCTCTACCGCACCGGATAAATCCGCAGCATCAACAGAATCCATAACCCGCTCGCTTGCCAGGCGTACCACCGGACTGGCCAGCACGCGCTTTTCCGCCCGCGACCGCTCAAGGGGAGTAAAGACATGAATCTCGCTGCCGCTGCGCGACAGCCGGGTGAGTGAATCTGCCGTCAGCCGCTGTCCGGGCAGCAGAGCCAGCACCTGACGGTCCGCGCTCACGCTGCTGCCCACGCTCTCAACATAGTCGTGTGACAGCTTCAGCGCGCGGGAGGTATCCAGCTCCACGCTGCGCTCGCCAGACTGCAGAACCAGTTTGCCCTCGTCGGTGGACTGCACGGTATAACGCTCACCGGCCTTAATACTGCCCTTCGCTTCGCGCCCCAGCGCGCGCAGCTCATCCCCCTGCGCCACGCTGAGCGTTTTCGCCCTGAACAGGCTCCAGCTGCCATCCAGTTTGCTGATTTTCTGCACCAGACGCTCACCGGCCTCAGAAACCAGCACCAGGGAGTTGGTTTTGTCCGCCACGCGGTCGATGCTGTAGCGGGTCATCTCGCGCTTCTCGCTGCTCCACTGCTCCATCACCATGCCCGGGCGGTAGTTATCGCGCTGTCGGCGGGTTTTGCTGTCCAGCCATACCGGCTCAATAACGCTGAGCTTCGTATCCACCGCACCAATCTCACCGGCATCGCGGCGCGCTTCACGGATGGCGTCGGTCAGCGTTTTCTGCTCCACGGGACCGTCAACCTGCGCCACCACGTCCCGGCCATTCCGCCCGGCCTCCACATACAGCCGGGCCACCTCACCGAAACGCGTCCGTTTATCCGGCTCGCTGACCAGCGTCACTTCCGGCTGCTTACCGCCGTAAAAGCGGTACTGCGGCACGTCGCTCTCCTTCAGTACAGACAGGGCATTGCCGGTACCGGCGCGGTTCTGCGCGTCCATAAAGACCACCTGCGCGTTCGCGCCCTGCCCTTTTTCCAGCACCAGAAGCGTCTCTTTCAGCGTCAGCTTTTCGGCCTGCTCGACAATCAGCGTGCTGTGCGCCGGAAACACAGTGTCTGCGTTCAGGCCCGTGCGGTGCATCAGGCGCCCTTCCAGCTGCGCATCCTGCGCCAGAAACGCGCCGCTGCGCCGGTCAGAGGCCAGCACCATCACCTCACGCCCCTGCTCGCGCGCCATCTGCGCCACGTCGGCGATGCGCTCACGCTGCGCCTGCGCACCGCCCTTGCCGGACATCAGCGCCAGCGGGCTGCGGTCCTGCGCCAGCACCGAAACGGCATCACCGGCGACATCCGTACGCTCAACACTGCGGTCGGGAAACACTTCCGTTCGCTGTTCACGCATCATCGTCTGCGCCAGCTGCTGCACGCTGAGTTCATTGAGAAGATGAATATCGGAGGTGAAGATGCCCTTTTCACGATCAAGGGGGATAAGGCGCTGCTGTTCGATGGCCTGGTCAATGCCCGCCCGCGCCTGCTCAAACACGCCAGAGACCGCCGGAAGGCGATTAATGGTTCCCGCCAGTAGCTCAGACATCGTGAACTGGACCTTTTTGTCCGACAGCGCCGAAACGGCTTCGCTCACGGCGAGGGCCACATCAGAGCCACGTGAAGGCGCATCGACCTGCACCTCACCGGTACTCACACGTTCAGCGGCATCCGCCATGTAGGACTGTGCGGAAAAGCCATGCTGTGCCGCCCGCGTCACCCAGCTTTTTACCAGCAAGTCTGCATCAGCCCAGGTTTTGGGCTTTCGGGTATCCAGTACCGCCACGTCGCGGGATTTAGCCGACGCATCCGGACCGACGGCGTTTTCGATGTCCTGGCTTCGCGTGGAAAAGGCTTCGACCGGCACATCCTTCAGCTCCCACAGGCCGTTTTTACCCGAATCCACCGTTTCATAACCCAGCGCATGCACTTCCTTACGCATCACCTGCAGGGCGATGTTGCCGATAGCCAGCTGATTGGCGTACACCATGTCCGCCGTACCGGTTTTGGTCTTCGTGTCGCTGGAAAGCGCCCGCCACTTTCCCTCAGCGAACGTAGCATTCAGCACCAGGGCGTGAATGTGATAGTGCGGATCGAGATTACGTGACGTGTCATGTGCGAACAGCGCGGCGACCATACTGTCTGTGGCGACCGTTTCCGTTTTTCCATCCACGGTTATACGGGCGCTCACCGTCTTTTCGACTTCCCGGATAGCGGTATCAACGCTGCGGTTCCAGGCATCGGCAAGCCGCTTGTCACCGCCCATCAGGATCATCATGGAGACCCCTTTCGGGGCGGAGAACGTCAGGTCGTACCCGGCACGGTGGGTATTTTTATCCCCTGACATACGGGAGAGGTCGCTGCCGTCGGGCAGTTTTCCGGCCATGACGGCATCAAGGGTTTTATTATCAACAGCCCCCTCCAGCCCCAGCTTTTCAGCGCCTTTTCCCAGCCAGCGGGACTCCAGCGAGCCGCTGACATAGTAGTTTTCTTCCTTGCCGTAATACCCGGCATCGCCCTTAATCGGTGAAACAGACAGCATCAGACGTACTCCCATTCTTTATCGCCGTGCTCCTGAGGGTGATTGATATTCACCTCCTCACGACGAACCTGCTCCTGCGTGTTGCCGGTCTGCTGCGCCCATGCTTCATAGGCGGCAAAATCAATGATTTCACCGTCTTCGCTCATGCCTGCTGGCACAGGGTGTTCCTGCTCCAGCTCCTGCTGGGTACCGCCACCCGCGCCCCCTGTCACCGCAGACGCAGTAACGGTCGATTCATCAGACTGGCTCGCAGAGGTTGCCGAAGCAATCACTGCCACCACAGGCTTCACGTCAGGTACGGGGTCAGCAGGCAGGCTGGTCGCCTCTGCAACGGCCGCAGGTGTTTCATCCGGGCTGAACAGGGCGTCCATCTGGCGGCGGTGTGCATCATCGCGAGTATCGATCTCGGTTTCGATGTCCTGGTCGAGGCTGGTTTTGAGGTCGCGCATCAGCAGCGCCTCTGCCCTCTTCGGCATCCCCTGGTACTTCATGTTCAGGCGCACCACGGGATAATCCCCGGGCAGCGTGACGAAGCACTCCAGGTCATTGAGCGACTGCACGTCGGAGTAGCTGACAATGTTGATACGCTCTTCGTCCTTGCCAAACGAGATACCGTCACGCACCTGCTCATGACCGAAGCTGGTCTGCTCGCTGAACGTTTTACGGCGGGTTTCACCAATATCCTCTTCCACGAACTTCGCCACCTTCGCGGACGGCGAGCGGAAGAAAAACTTGGTGTTGAGCAGGTCGAACATCCCCTCTGCAGCTTTCGGGCCGTAGGTCTCTTCCAGCTGCGCATAGGACTGGAAGCCCAGCACAAAGCAGCCGCCGAACTTACGCGCTTCCGCGATGATGCGCGGCAGGGTGGGAAGCTTGTGCAGCGAGGGGAGCTCGTCATAGAAGAACCAGACGCGGCGCTCGCGGTTCTCGCCCATCGCCAGCAGGCTGGTTGCCGCGATGCTGAGCCACATCGAGATCAGCGGCTTCAGGGATTCGTGGTGCTCTTCATCTGAGGTGATAAACAGCCAGCCGTTGTTGCTCTTGTCCGCCTGGCCCTTCATCCAGTCCCGGATGGTAAATTTTTCACGGCCCGGTTTATCGATGCCCTGCAGATAGCGCAGCGACTTCACATAGTTGGTGAGCACGCTTCGGATTGAGATGGCCGTCTTCTCGATTTTGCCGTCAACGAGCGTGGATGCGGGCGTTCCGGCCAGGTGCGCGCGCAGCTTATCGAGCGTGATGGCCAGCATGGTGCGCAGAAAGGAGTTGTAGGAACGGTCTTTGTCGCCGCGCATACGTTCGGCACCTTCAGCAAAGATTGTGCGGGCACTGCCCTGCCAGAACGGATCTTCCCCGGAGCTGGAGGGGATCAGCGTGGAGCTGACGTTCTCAAGTTCGGGCAGCGTGCGGCATTCCTCCCACATGTCCCAGTTGGGGCAGCGCTCGTCGAGAGCGTTGAGGACCTTGTCGCGGCTTTCATCGTAGAAGTCTTCGATAAAGGTGCAGCCCTTATCGTAGATGATAACCAGGTCGCCGCGCTCGCGCAGACGCCGCAGGATTTTGCGCATCAGGGTGGATTTACCGGAGCCGACGGTTCCGTGCATGGCGAAGTTCTGGATTTCCGCATCCTTCTTCAGCGCCAGGGCATCGATGCGAATATCGGACGCTTCACCGCGCTTTTTCATCTGCCGGGTCACGTCTTTCGGGTCGTCATTCAGGATACGGCCACCGATAACTTCATCCTCACTTTGCTTACGACCGGTCTGGCCTAAATACCAGTAGATGGCAAACGTCACGAAAAAGGCGACAAACAGCGTGGCGCAGCCGGCAATCGCCAGTTCCTGCTTCAGAAGCTGGCCGCAATACGTGGTATAGGCATCACTCAGTACCTGATCCGGCGTATAACGAAATGAATCCTCGTAATACCGGATGGTGAAAACCTCTTTCGTACCGGAGTTTTTCATAAACGGTGCAATCAGCTTCGCGGCAAAATAGATAATGCCGTTCATCAGGTTCTGCAGTGAAATACGAATAAATAAAATGGCCATCATCAGCAGGGCGCTGAACATAATGACGTAATACGAAATGATATTATTTATCTGCAGGAACATTTTCAGGCGCATAAAAGACACCTGTCCACCCTGCGTTAAATCGCGTGGATTGAAGCTCATAGAAGACCTGTATAAATTCTGAATCAGAAACAACCACCAGTGTGACAGGGCTACATTGCATAGCCCTGTTTAAATTAACTCAACGAACTCTATGAATTGTTGTGGTAATCAAAATCGCTAAACTGGTTTGTGTGGTGGTCATAATTCACAAAAGATGTATCGCCGAAACCATAAACATTACCACCAACATCAATTGCATCGTTAGCCATTGGGAGTCCTGACGCAGGATTAACCCCTGGAGGACTGTCAGTAATGCTATTCGCATGGCAATCACTTTGAGGCCAGCACATCTCGTTACTCATCAGGTTATAGTCCGAGTCGGCATAAGCGGCTGCCATGTGGCCATTTACATGGTTTATCTCTGAACCCGAACCAGAACGTGAAACTGGGCCTCCATGCTGCCATTTAGACTTGTCTGTAAACGACAGTACAAACGGGATTGCCATTATCGCATCGAGGCACACCACATAAAAAAGCAGTAGGAATATAGCATCCATTGTGCGTGAAGTTGTCAATGACATAGTAATACCGAGCGCAACCGCACATATATAGATGAAAACAATTGCTATAAAACCACCTTTCCCAATAATCACAAGACTTTTTTCTTTACGTCTTCTTTTTAATACTAGCGCTAACACCAACACCACCAACTGCAAAAGAAACAGAGGAAACATGAAATATGCATGTATATCAACATATACAACCGCAGAAAAAACAGCTGCAACCAGCAAACTAATCACTCTAAAACCCAGCAAGTCGTGATTGGTAATCGCCATCAATTCTTATCCTTTTTAAATAGAGAGGGTGTGTCATCTACTGATTTATGCGGAATAAGCATATCTTTATCGAACAAACTTTGCCTTTCGGTTTCTGCAATCATCCCTTGCTCCTGCGCTTTCCTTGCGGCTTCATGATTATCTTTCAGGTTAGCATTACCTTTCTCAATATTTCCTTTACTGGCATCAATATTTGAACCACTTTCCGATATTCTTTTCTTAACGTCATTCAACTGATTATTCACACGTTCCTGAGAATCCTGCCTGATGTTTGCGGCCTCACCTTTTTCACCAATAACACGACTGTTATTGTCAAAAGTGTCCTGAACGGCAGGGTTATTTCCACCTGAGGCATCAGGCATGCTTTGACCGATTGAGGCTTTATTTGAGCGGTATTGTTGTTCCAGCTGCGGTAAAACCCTTTCCTGCATGAACGCATGCACAAGCTGCTCACGCTCTGAGGCAATGGCAGGTGAGCCGGTATCGCTGAGCACCGCCTGCGCCCTGCCCGGTGCCTTCTGCGAGACATATTCAGCAAACATCTGATCATAGTTCTGGTCGAACTGGGCACGATGGTCCTTCGCGTACGTCGCCATCTCGCTGTACTCGCGCGCCCGCGTTTCGCTGTTTTGCCAGGACTCAAACTCTTTGCTCGTCTCATTGAGCGCGGCACCAAGCTGCTCGCTGAGATTATTGATGCCGGTATCATTATGTGAAGCAGACAGCTTAGCCGCGCTCGATTCAACAATATCGCGCGATTGGCGGAAGTCCTCAACCATCTGCGCATTTTTATCATGACTGTTGTCATTGCGCTGCGAATTAGACTGGTTCGTTCCGTGAGAAGACTGCGTTGCACCAGTAAATTCGGTACCCGCATGAACTTCTCCACTGAGGCCAGTGACGGATTTAATCAGTGTAGGCGATCCAATGGATACTTTTGCCCCCGCGTTGACGGACCCGCGACTGGATTTGTCCATCAGTTCGTTATAGGCCGCAGACTTGCTCAGGTTGTTTGCCTCGGCGTAGCGGTCAACAATCGACATCATATTGCTGGCGCCACGAGTCATATTGGCGGTCTGCCCGGAATCGCCACTGCTTACCACAGAGTCGGTATGCCCATGCTGTGAAACAAACTGCTGCAGCTGGTTCCAGCTGGCCTCTTTGCCCTTCTGGTAGCCCGTCTGATGCTGCGCCGACTGCGCATACTGCTCCCGAGCACTGGCATTCCAGCCGGCAATCGTGGACTCCGCACCGCCGATATGGACCGCCAGTTTCGACATCCCCTCGCTGGTATTCATCACGGTACCGCCGTCCCGGGTGCGCGTGAGTACGGCGCCGTTATCCAGTTGCTGGCTGATATGGCCATCGCGGTGGCTGTAGTTGGTGTCCCACTTGCTGCCCTGCACGTTGTCCGTCTGCATGTTGTTGAAGGCGTACGTACCATCAACGCTCTGCGAGGACGACTGGGTGGCCGCGCCCTGCAGCGTCTGCCCCATGTAGTTGCCCGCCTGTGACATCACCTGCCCCAGCCCCTTCACCATCCCCCACGCGATAAACGGAATGGAGATAGCAAGCCAGCCCGCCGTGGTTCCAATGTCCGAGTAGGTGTTCTGCACCTGGTCCATCGTTGAGAGCACCACCGGCGTACCGCCGAGCTTATCCTTCAGGTAGAAGTTCATGGCGTGGTTCAGAATGGCAAACAATATCGGCCACATCTGCAGGTAGGCAATGGTGTAGATGTAGCCCTTCAGCACCTGCCAGGACAGGGCGCTGACCACCATCAGCACGACCAGCACCGGGAACAGTGCAATGGTCATCCCCAGCAGCACCGTGTGCATAATGGGCAGCGTGTGGGTGGCGATACTGGCGCTTGTTGACTGCGACATACGCATTTTGGCGAGCGACATTTCGCTGGAAATGTTGAGCATCCCCGCCGTGTTGCCGCTGTCCACCGCATAGCTGTTCAGGCCGTGTCGCACGCCGTTCATCACCACGTTGCGGCGGATGATTTCCGTCGAGCTGGATGACGTGTTATGGAACCAGTTATAGCTGTCGCTCAGCATCTCCGTGAAGATGGCCGTGCCGCCGTTGTTTGCCCCGAACACCTGGTTTGTGAAGCCGTGCAGCCAGGAGGAAGCCTGCTTCATAAACGAACCGGTATCGCGCCCGTTCAGGTCGCCGCTGTTGTTCTTCAGCCAGGCCGCGGCTGCTTCGCAGGTCATAAAGTTACGGTCGGTATCATACAGACCACGAAGCGGGCTCGGGTTGCTGAAGATAAGCGCATACGGGTCAGTTGCGCGCATCAGGTCGCCCATTGTGTACTTCCTGTTGAGCTGAATATCCGCCACCACGCAGTTCTTTACGTAGTCCGTGAAGATGCGCTGGGCCTCCGGCTCGGTGAACATGAAGTTGGTGCTGCCCACGGCCAGCGCGGCCCCGAACATCATCCCGGTCTTCGAATAGGTCAGCGAGTCCGGGCGCGCAAAGATGGTGTCATACACCTGCGCCATTCCGGCACCGACGCGGGTCAGCAGACTCGCTGGTACCGCAATGCCTGCCGGGACATTGTCTACCTGGTAAATCGCCGACGGCTCGGACAGGTCGATAACCTGCACATCCTTTTTAATCCCGACCAGCACGGTTACGACAATCACGTAAAAAACCGCCCACTTCATCAGCTCCATCAGATCTTTGCTTTTGATGTACGCCAGCGCCGCCACCAGAATGGAAAACAGCGTGCCCATCGCCAGCAGATAGTCCGATGCGGAGCTGTTGAAGAACATGGCTACGCCGTTAAACACATCCTTAAACCACGCGCCACCGGCGATGGTGTAAACCTCAATCACGTTTGCCATCAGTTAACTCTCCCGAACTGGTAGTTGCCCATATACCGGTCGGTCATCTGGGAGGACACCTGCTGGCGCAGGAACTGGATTTGATGCTGGGCGCTGATAAGCGCGCTCTCTTTCACCTGCACATCCATACGCAGCGTATTGAGGGCGCTATTTGCATCACGCAGGCTGTTGCGTAACAGCGACATGCTTTCGCCCGGATAATCCTTTCCTGCCAGCTGCGCGTTAACCTGCTTGAGGATGCCGTCCATGTACTGCAGGTAGATATCGCAGGCAATGTAGTCAGCCAGCTGATCAAACAGGCTGCGGGTCACGGAGAGTGAAGACTGGTCGATAATCCAGGTCAGAATGGGAATGGACGTGCTGTTAATGAACTTACGCTCGGCCTCCGTTAAGGCCGTGTCGCTGATGGCCTTATCCTGAATCTCCTCCAGCGTTTTACGCGTCATGCTGACCAGCGAACTGGACTCAGCAATCGTCAGTTTGTTGATGGATGGCGCCAGGCACTTGTTCGCGTTATCACAGACGTAGACGTTCGCCGTACCGCCGTTCATCATGGCGTTCAGCACCGCCTTGTCATTGGAAATCAGGCTCGGCAGCACGCGCATGGTGCCTTCACCATCAAACGTCACCGTGCCGCTGACGCTCATTGCAAACTGACGCAGCTCCTGGCTGTTGCTCAGGGCGCTGTTTTCCATCGCCGCCCACATCAGGTTGATATTTTTCAGGACCTGGTCGGCTTCACTGCCCGTCGCCTTATCCGTGACCTTGTTGTAGCTCCCACCCGTTGTACATCCCTGACGCGATGCGGCCCAGTCTGCGAACATATTTGTCTGTCCGGCAACGGACTGGCAGACCGCCTGCTGCGACTCGCTCCACATTGAGGCCAGGCCGCCGACGATACCCTGCGCGGCCTGGCAGCTGGACATGTTGAACTGGTTCAGGTCGGAAACCAGCTTTTGCACGTAGTCTTTGGCCGCCGCCAGCTCCGGCACGGTGGTCTTGAGCGCGATCTCAAACATATAGCCCGTGGAGTTGGCCATAATCTGTTTCATGAACGCGATGAACTGGTCCGCATTGATAAAGGAGAATGCCCCCAGGTAGACATCGATACCGCCGCAGCCGGAGGAGATGCTCGGCAGGCTGATGGACACCATCTGGATATTCTTCACGCCGGTGCGGCTGTAGAACGACCCCCCCGTCATGTACCGTGCCGCCTGTCCCTGCCAGGCCTTTGCTGAGGTGGCGTTAGAGGAATAGGTCATGTCCTTAAAGAAGGACTTCATGTCACTTTCGACGCTGGCGAGAACCGGCGTAGCCAGGCCCATAAGGAGGCTGGCTGCAAGAAGACTTTTACGCAGCATTGCTCCCCCCGGCTTTCCCTTTGAAAAGGCTACGGCCTGTGCAGAAGCAGCGCTCATGTACTTTTTTCCCGCCTGCAATAAGCAGGCTTACCCCCAGTAATACCAGTGAGGTACTTTCCAGGAATGATGTCGCAAGCTGAACGACCATGAGTGCCGTATCATGCTTTGATACCGGTATGCACGACCAGTTAATGAGCCAGGCAAACAGTACGCTGGTAAAACCAGCAACGACACCACAAAGCCCAAAAACGACAGGAACGGGTGAGCCGTCTTTAACATTCTGGTTGCTGTAAACGTATCCGGTCAGCGTCACTTCGCCCGACTCGGGGAAAGCAACAGTGATGCTGTCCGAGGTTACGTGGCTGACGTAGCAGCCCGTCGCCTCAATGTACCGAATGACATCGTCCCGGCAGATATTGTCCATGCCATAAGACTTCACATAATGACGAACGGCTGCTTCGAGTTTTTCACGGTTCACGGGGATATCCTTATGCTTTGGGAATGCGGTTTGAAGAAGGTTGATGACGGTCAAGCGCCAGCCTGAAGACCTCATCAAGACGCGAGGCAAACGTCATCTCATCCGCGTACTGCTGCAGCAGCGGGTAGGTTTCCATCGTGTGGACGTTGGTCAGAAAGGTGGTCGGGGTGGCCAGTGGCAGCCCCGTCTGGAAGTATTCCAGGATCACATCCGGTGTCGCAGAGAGTACGTTCGGGAACGTCATATCCCCCTTGCCGTCCATGCTGAACGGGAACACCGGCAGCCCCGTACGGTCGGAAAAGCCCTTCAGTACCGGATCGAACTTCTGGCTGTACTCGCAGCTGGACTGCATAAACAGCACGACCGTCCAGTCAGCCAGATTGACAGTGCGCCCGTCGCTCAGGCGGTGTGGAATGGCCTCTGGTGCTGACGTTCCGGGCTGTGCATCAGCAGCATCGCGGGCGGCTTTTGCAGCGGCCTTCGCCGCATCCAGCGCGCGGATTTCATCGACTGTACTGCCTGCAAAGGCGCAAGCCGAGGCAACCAGCAGGCTGCCGGCTATCAGTATTTTTGCGTTCATAAGGGGTTACTCAGTAGTCGGGTTTGAAATCGGTGAGGACGTTCACGACCTGGCGATCGAGGTCGTCATGGGCCATAAAGCCCCAGGCCAGCGGCTGCCACTGCCGCGCTTTCGGGTCAACCAGGAAGGTGGCCGGGAAGAACTTCACGTTCATGGCTTCCGCCTGGCCGTTGTCAACAAAGCTATTGGTCAGCTGCTCGCTGAGTCTGCCGTCAACGGAGACGCCGGTGACGGAAATGCCACGCTCTTCGCAGTACGTTTTGATGACGCCCGCCATCAGGCTGTCCACCGGATTTTCACCCCGGTAAAAGAACATGATGCCGTAGCGTTCGGCCACATGGCTGACCGCCAACGTCTCCTTCTCTTTCGTCATCGACTGCTGGGCGGCAGATGTGCCGTTATAGTGGCTGCGCACCAGGTTATAGTTCAGCTCCGGGAACTGCAGCAGCGCCTTCTTGCCGCTCTGCGTGAAGCCGGTCGCCTGATTCACCCAGTACTCTTTCATCACCGCGTAGCGGCGGTAGTTCTCCGGCGACGGATAGAGAATGGCGTTATCCAGCGCCTCCTGGGTCTCCTTCTGCAGCAGGGCTTTTTGCTCTGACGCGGTAAGGGGCGCAGGCTGTGGTCCCGGAGCCTGCATCGCCGGAAATGCGTCATCATCGTCATCGATATCAGCCGGGTCCTTGTACCAGTGCCAGCCCTCTTCCAGCGCATGACGGGGATTGATGACCACATCCGGCGATGCCATGACGCCGCTGGTCATGGCAACACCGATGACGAGGGCCAGAAGTCGCAAACGCATCATTTACCCGCCTCCGCCATTTTGTCGGCAATCATTTGCTTCGCTTTTTCCAGCAGTTCGCTGTCTTCCGGAATGGTGGTGCCGTCCTCCAGGTCGCTGTAGAAGTTCGCAAAATTCAGCGTGTCGAAGTCAATGGACTGCAGCTCATCGATGGTGATGCCGCGACAGTTGGGGGAGGACGCACTCCCGAAGCCAATACCAAGCTGCCCCTTACGGCCCTGGTCCTGCACAATCTGGGCAAGCTTACTGTCAAACTGACAGTAGCTCTCTTTCTTCTCAAGGCACACACCCAGCGCCTTGTGCGCACAGTACGTCCCGATTTTAACCGTCAGCTTTTTTGACTTGGCCTGACCCAGCGCCTTCTCCTCCGAGCTACAGCTCGCAAGCCCGACATCATTCCCCCATCCTGAGTCCTTGCAGCAGTTGCTGAACCCGGCCATCGCCTTGCGGCAGCGCTGTGCATTACCGGTGAATGCACGTACGTCGGCTTCATTAAACTCCGCGATGTCTTCCCCTGCCGATGCAACTGCGGCAAGCGTGGAGACCGCCTTGGCAAACATGTTGTTCGTGCCCGTTTCACCCTGCGCACAGCTGCCATCGGTGCAGAAGAACTCGCCGCCGCACATCATGCCGGTCCCGGAGATTTTGTTTTCACAGGAGAAGGTAGCCATCTCGGACAGGCAGACACCCGCCAGCGACTCAAGGCAGGTCGTACCGTTGACGGTACAGGCCGGGTTGTTCATATAGGTGCCGCAGGTGCCGTTGTCAGCCTCCTGAGAGATGTAAGTGTCCTGGTACTGCCAGCAGGCGCTGTAGACGCTGTGTTCCTTGCCATTCACCACAACGGTTTTGTTTCCGCCCTCTTCGGTGCAGACGCTGCCCTGCAGCACCTCTTCCTGCTTGTCGAACGGGCAGGATTCCGACCAGACGACTTCCGGTACCCACTCTTTGCCCGTCACGCGCATCTGCAGGACAATGGTCATGTTCGCTTTCGTCCCGCCCTTAAGCCAGTCAACGGTTTTTTTGGCATATTCACGGCAGCGCCCCTGATTTGCGGGCAGGCAGGCACCGGAGATTAATGATCCACTCGGGGATGCCCCACCTTCCGTCAGGCTGGCACCCACGGCACCCGGTAACGTCAGGGTGTGCGTCTTCCCCTGCAGGGTTTTGACTACCCCCCAGAAATTAAAGTCATAAAGATTTGCCGAATCATTAACGTAAAAGGTATACGTCGCGCTCAGAACCGTCCCGGTTGCCGGAGCTTTAAATGTGAACGTCAGACCCTTATTGCCATCATAAACAGGCGTGAAGTCGCTGTTCGGTACCGTATAGGATTCCGTGACCAGCGTGTCCTTCCAGCTCCCCCCGATGGTCGCGGTGCGGGTACAGTACAGTCGCGCTGCTGGCGTACGGTTACACTGATGCGTGCTGGTTTCGGTGAACGTCGCATTCTGCTCCTGGCAGTCGTCAAACGACGGGTCGATAACGCTTTCCGCGTTGTCCTGCATGTCCGTACCCGCCGTGATAAACGGCGCGTCGAGTGAGGGCTTGTTGCCCGCAGGCGTGTTAAGAATCGACTCGGTGATGGTCTGCCCGACTTCTGACGTGTTCAGGGCATTCGAACCAGGGCTCGTCAGGTCAATGCCCGGTGACGTCACGCCGCCGTAGTAGCCGGTTTCCGGCGGGTTAGCCGTATAGTCCGGAAGCGTTTCTTCAGGGTAGAAGTTGCTGATCGCATTTGTACCGGTACTCTGCTGCCCCTTACCAAACGACATGCCGTCGCTGAACGCATCGGCACAGGCATAACCGGCAAGCAGAAGGCCCGCGCCGGCAAGTGCCGTTAACACAGGTTTAGCCATGCGCCACCTCCCTGTCCAGCACGCTCTCAGCAATGCCCGCGCAGTCGCCGTCTTCAGCGACCTTTTTCAGCGCCTCGCGCAGACTGATATCACCCGACACGCGATCTGACTTTTTCTCACACGTCACGACGAGCGTCGGTACTGAGGTGATACCGTAGCGGCGAAACGAGACCGGGTCGATTTGCATGCCGCCCGTGTTGGTCTCTTTTACCAGCTGAGCAATACGCGTGCCCGTCTGGCGCATATCGCCGTTAACCATGCCCCGCAGCGACACCGTCACGCCCAGGCCGGCAGCATCTTTCACCCGCTCGCGCAGGTCATCCTCCGGCATCGAGAACGAGACAAACATCATGACGGCTGGCGCGCTGTCATCCGGCTTCGCCTGCTGTTGCTGCTGTCGCGCAAGCGACGTGATGTAGTCTGTATCCTGCCCGGACAGTGCCGGCGGGCGGGCAAAATCAGGGGTTGCGAGAATGCTGTGACGCTCGCGGTCCATCTGCAGCATGTCGTTGAAAAAGGCTTTGTTGTCGCCATCGGCAAACGCCGACACCGAACCGGCCAGCGCGATGGCCGGAAGCAGGGAGAATCGCTTCATTGAGTGGTCCTTCAGAGGAAAACGCAGTTCCGTTTACGCCAGAACAGGTAGCCGAAGTTACGGCGATCGTTAGGTAAGTTACGTCCGGTCTCCCAGCGCATGACGCTGCGGCCGACAGGGTGACACTGGCCCGCATCAGGGTGCTTGTTCACCATCTGATAGCGCCAGCGCTCTTTCGGGATAATCGGGGACGGGTACTCAAAGCAGACCGCCGTGTTCTGCCCGATAGTGTTCATGATGAGCCCCTCACGGTGCAGCTTGAACGCCATACGTTCAGCGACCAGTAAGGATGACTGCAGCGGACTGTATTCATTTGAGGTGTAACCGGTAAACGGGTACATCGTGCCCTGAGAGCCTGCGCACCAGAACAGGACGTCCAATGCTTTTTTGAACAGGCTGGCGGCGGCATCAGCGGCACAGGCGGCCTGCGCAACGGAGTTGCTGAACAGCACGGCTTCCGGATTGATAATGATGCTGAGGCTGCTGTCGTTCCACATCGGATCGAGCTCGGACAGGTACGCAATGTCCAGATCGCCGGTCTGCAGACACCCCGCTGAGGTGATGATGTTCAGCCAGTAGGTCAGCGGGTATTTGTACCAGTGGACGTGATAGAACGCACCGGGTTCATCACCATCTTCCTGGGTCCCTTTGCCGGTTCCGACGCCGCCCACGCCCAGATTAAACCCGCCCAGATTGACCATGCAGTACGGCGAGCGGGTCACATCCGCCAGCGCCATCGGCTCCCAGTAGCCCATCGCCATACCCACGCGATAGAACACGCCCATGGGGCAAATCTGAATAGGGCTTGAGGGATTGGCCGTATCCGGCTGCGAGCCGGTCGCGACAGCCACGTTCCCTATCGTGACCGGGAATATGCACTCCCAGCATATATCGGTGATCGGATTAACGAAATTCCCCTCGCATTCCGTGGCGCTGGCTGACGCAGATGCAGGCCAGAACAGGCCTGATGCGGTCAGACAGAGAGCGGATAACAGCTTTTTCATCGCTAATCCTCCGGAGTGAAAGTATCGACGCGCAATGTGCGCTTGTCTTCACCCAGCGTGACGCGCGCCGGAACTGCACTAAGTTCGAAGCGCCGGGACATCGTGCCTTTCTGGTCAAAGAAAATGCGCTCGCCCAGCGCCTTCGTGGCCTCCCGGATATCCCCGTTAACCAGAATAACGCGGTACACCACCGTGTCCGGCTTCTGGCGCTTTATCCAGTCCAGATGGTCGGGGTTATCACCGTCGATGAAGTAGAGCGTCTGGTTAAACGGAACTGTGTCCAGCGGGTTCACCACGTCGCCCTTGTGCGCAAAGACGCGCCCCTGATGGTCAGCCAGATCTTCTGCGACCGTCATCGACGGATTGATGTAGTGGGTGCGGTTTTCCCGGGCAAGTGTCAGCCCCGCAACCGGAGCGGGTCGCAGGGACTTTTCGATCACCTGCTTTTTATATGCCTCCTGCTGAGTATCCAGTTCTCCGCTGTCTTTCATGGCCTGCAGGCGGGTATTGATGGTGGTGAGCATGTCCTGTTCAGCGATGGGGTACAGTTCTCCCCATGTGCCAAGGTCTTTTGCTATTACGGGGAAAGAAACCATTACCGTCAGAATAAACATCAGTCCAGAACGTTGCATCCAAATTCCTTGTTTCTTAATTTGCATTACATCATTAAATGGCACACCATAAGTGTGCGAGATGAATGCACACATCACTCACATTGAAGGAGGACTTATGCCGCGTCAGATGCTCCATCAGGCCGCAAAAAAACGAACAAATGTCACGATTACTGCCAGCTTGTTGATTGAGGCCAAAGAAAGCGGTATCAACCTGTCTGCTGTACTCGAAGCAGCTCTTCATGAAAAGCTGAAGCAGTCAAAAAGAGATCGCTTCTTGCAGGAAAATCAGGAAGCCTTTGCATCGCACAATGCATTTGTTGAGAAAGCCGGGTTGTTTTCTGACGAAGAAGGTGTGATTTAATGGCTCAGTTCGATATCTATCGGAACAAAGGAAAGGGTCGCGATTATTACCCATATTTCATGGCTATTCAGCATGACCTCTTTGAAAACCTGAACACCCGGGTCGTTATTCCTCTAACTTCCCGAGAAAATCTCCTGCCAATCAGTGGTATTCACCCTGTCGTGAATATTGCAGGTAATAATTTTGTGATCCTGACAGACCTGATGACGAGCCTGGACTTAAAACGTCTGGAAACAGAACCTGTCGCAAATGCTCGTCACCTGCATAATGAAATCGTTAGTGCAATGGATCTTTTAATTACAGGGATCTAATCCTTTACACTCTCTCCATTCATGGCCACTCAGCCATGCGGTGGCTGATGTCGCCCTGGATTTCGGTAGTGATATCCAGCACGCCTGATACAACCGCTGGCTTCACCAGAATCAGGGCGGAATGGCGCGCCTGATAGTCTGTCAGGGCCTGATTCAGCGAGTACGTGAAACGGCTGGTCAGCAGCTCCAGTTCTCCCTCTTTCAGCTCGCGATCGATAGCCTGTTCGGTAAACCGGTCGATGGTGGTCTTCATGTCGAAGGACACGATGGCCGGGGCACGCCATGAGATCATGGCCGAGGTCACGGCAGCGTTCAGCGCGGTGACGGCCAGCACCACCAGGGCGAGATTACGCAGGCACTGGCGCTTCGCCTTTTGTCGGCGGGTCAGCGGCCGTTTGGCTGCGCTGATATCTCCATTAGCCTGTTCTGTCGTTAATGCGTTGTTTTCCATTTCGTTGCCCTTATCATTAATAACGTCACTCATGCCGCCATCTCCCAGTTTTCAAGTTCCAGCATCTCTTCAGGGAAGTTACGCCAGGCGAGTTCGTACACCGCATCGTGAATGCCCACCCCCTCCGCCCGCCGCTGCTGGATGAACTCAAAGTCCTTACCCTGCGAGCTGAACATGGCGCGACTGAGCGGATCGACGAAAAGACGGTGGAAGCTGCAGGTGTCGTTGATGCGCAGCATGAAAGAGCTGAACCACTGGCGCTTGGCGTCACCAAACTTGCTGATGATGTCGCGCTCCATCTCGCTGAACTGGTTGGGTCGCTTCTGGTTGTAGGCCTTGAACTCGGAGGCGTCCTGCTTGAGGATCACCTTGAACGAAGAGTTACCCCAGGCGGCTTTGGCCGCTGCAGAGGCCTCATCCGCGTCAAAGTCTTTGATGTTCTGGCTGATGGTGATAAAGGCCCCCATATGGCGGCGCACGGTGCGATAGCCGGTCTCGATAAACTGGCCGACCTTGTCGTTTTTGAAGTTGAGCAGCTTCCAGCCCTCATCGATGGTGCAGCACTTCTTCATGCTGCGGGGCGTGCGGTACATCTTGTCCTCGATGTAGATAATGAGTGAGAACATCACCGCAATCAGCAGATCGGGTTTGTCATCCAGATCGCCCAGCTCCAGCACCACAAAGCGCGCGTCGTCGCTCAGTGACGGTTCATCGCTGTTAAAGTATTCGCCGTAAACGCCGCCCTGACAGTATTTGCCCAGCAGGGTAATGACCTCATCAAGGCGGCTGGCGATGGTGGCGGCATTCTGCTGCATGTACTCTTCACGCGCAGCACGCATCTGAACGACGACATCATCAATACGGGCCTTGTTCTGCTTGTCGTCATACGCACGCTTCACCGCGCCCAGCAGCAGTTCCATATGCACTTCATCAAGGTTGCCGTTGGGGCTGGCCAGCACCGCCAGCTGGTCGCGAATACGTTCAGCAGAGGTGTTGATGTTGCTGATGTTGGCAAACGGGTTGAACTTGAGGTTGGAGCCCTTGAGGTACACCCCGCCCACGTTCTCGCAGAAGGACTTGTAGCCATCCCCCATATCAAACACCCAGCCAATGCCGCCGGACTCCAGCACGCTGCGCAGGATCGGCTGCACCAGGTTGGTCTTGCCCGCACCGGAGGTACCGCTCACCGCCATGTTGTAGTTGGTGTTCCCCATCCCGTCGCCGTAGATATCCAGGAACGCCAGCTGGTTACGGTACGATGGCGTCAGCAGCCCGCCCGGACACAGGCGATTATCCGCCACCACCGGCGCCAGATTCACGACCTGGCAACTTTCAGCGCGGCAGGTCGCCCCGCCCATTTTGATGTCATCCCACAGGTTTTCGGCATGGATAAACGGCAGCATGGCCATCCAGTTGCGGAACTGCATATAGTCCGGAGAAATCAGCTCAATACCGTTCTTCTTGAAGGTGTTGATCACCTGCTGTTCGCAGACCAGCGCCGCCTCGTCTTCATCCGGGCAGAACGCCGTGACGTTAAAGTAGTAGCGCACCAGGCAGGTTTCATTGCTGTTCAGGCGCTCCCGGATCTCTTTCCACTCCTTCGCCTGTTTGGTCACGGCCGGGAACATCTTCGCGTAGGCGGAGTTGGCCTTTTTGTCCCTGTCCATGTACTTGCGGGTCGCTTCCCCCTGCGAGGCCGTCTGCTCTTCCGCCTCCATCACGAAGGTGATCACAAACGGGCTGGAGATGCTCAGGTCCGGATGCAGCAGGTTAGCGAGGTTGTCCCCCCCCATCCACAGCAGGAAAATGTCCGGGTTATGCTCCATCATGAAGTTCATGGCGCGCGTCGAGGTCACGTCCTTCGTCCCCGGCTTGCCCAGGTTAATCAGAACGTGGTCCGGCATCACTTCCAGGTCAATGGACTGCTCAACGCAGCGCTGATGGAACTCATCGTACTCCCCCACCTTCACCGGCTTCGCATACAGCTGATCGTGACGATGGTTAATCATCGAGCTGACCAGGTTGACCAGCCCCTGCGGATCGGCGGGTTGCGTCTGGATTTTTGCCGCATCGAGGGACGCGCGCAGCACCTTCATGGTATGGGTGATTTCGGTCATCACCGACGCGCTGTTCTTCTTTGCCTTCACCGCGTACGAGATATACAGGCGATAGTCGCGCAGGGTCAGCGGCAGGCGGGGCGGATTGTTAAACGACAGCTGCGCGGCGCGCTGATAGTAGGCGCGGGTGATGTGGTTAAACTTCTCCGCGTGCTCTCCCTCCCAGCGAAACTGCGACAGCCCCTCATCCATCTGCTCGCCAATGACCTTGGACGCCACCAGGTGAAACGCGATGGGGGTTTTGCGCGGCAGCTTGCTCTTCACCATGTCTTCCAGCACCTGCACAATCTGCTCGTTAGCCCCGATAAGCGGCGTCGCTTCCAGCAGAAAGCCAACCGTCTTGCGGTTCACAAACAGGCCGGACTCTTTGTCGTAGTCGCGGTAGGGCAGCACGCTGGTCAGCTGCGGGAAGTCCATGCTGGCCAGACTCTGCTGCATCTGCGCCGCACCGTCTTTCTCTTTCGCAGCAGACGCCAGCTTACCCAGAATGTTAAATATCTCTTTCATCACGGGCCTCAGTTAATTCGCGCAGGCATAACCCACTCCGGACCGCTGGTCACAAACGAGATACGCCCGGGCTGATGAAAGGCATCGCTGCTGTCGATCCAGGGGGCCACCCAGACCGTGGCAATCTGTTCCCCCGCACGTTGCGCGCGCACCGAACCGGCGCCGTCACAGCGCACGGTGTTGCAGGACAGCGTATTTACCGACGCTTCCGAACTCACCGGCGCAGACGGCGCGGATGTGATGGCCGGAGGCGTGGTGGTCGGTACCGACTGCGCGGGCACATTTTGCGAGGACACGACCGGCACGGTACGCGGCAGTTCAGCCGGGGAACGCGCTGCGCCCGCAGCCGGCTTTCCCGGCGCATCGCTGCCGGTTTTATCGCGTGCCAGCTGGTTGGCCTGGCTCATGGTCATACAGCGGTCGGACGTGGTGGCATCGCAGTCGAAGTCACTCTTGACTCCGGCACAGCCAGTTAACAAAAGGGCGCCTGCTACGGCAGGCAGAATGAAGATTTTCATTGATTAAATTCCTTCAGAAAGTCAGGCAGGAAAGGCCGTGGGCGCGCTCTTTTTCTCAAGCAGTTGCTGGATGAGCATCAGCTCCTGAGCAGCGCAATGCACCAGGGCGTCTTCGGGGTACGGATGGGCCAGAATGGCCGGGTCACGATAGACTTCCATGTAGCCACCGACAGGAATATCCAGTGAATCAATCAGCGACAGCATCCAGTCCAGGCGGTTTGCCGGGCGGGTGGAGTAGCGCAGAACCAGCCCGACTGCCGTCAGTGTTGCGCCCAGACAGACCAGTAACGGCGCACTCACGGCAATACTGACAAGTCCGGCGAATACCCCGCACTGCAGGGCCAGCCGCTGGCGCGGCAGCGGCATGTTCCGATGAGTGGCGTGATACAACACGTCAGCACGAAGACGCTCAAGCTCACGACGAAATGCCATCAACTCACCATGGCCATACGACTCGATATGACGCACCAGAGAGGCTTTCACTGGCCAGCCCCGCTGCCGAATCCCGCAAAACGGCGGGACAGGCTGAATCCCTGGCACTTAAGCCCCTTCTCACGCGCAGACTGGCAGTCCACGCAGGTGGTGACGCCCGGTAGAGCATGACGACGCTCCTCCGGGATAGCGTTGCCGCACCCGCATTCCCGGGCGCTGTCTTTCAGACTCTGCGTCGCTGACGCCAGCAGCGTCTGCTCCTGCAGCTCGTTCAGAAGCGCCATGCGCTCCTGCATGTTGTCCAGTACATCCGACATACTCTCTTCCTTCTGATACGTCCGGACACGCTACCGCCCATCCCTTTCACGTCTTTCAGGGCACCGACAGCTCCGGATTGTGGTGGCTGCGTTCAGCAGCCTGAGTTAAGGGTTACTGCGCCGCGGCGTCCGGTACGGGTGCAACGGCATCCCCCAGCTGGAAATCGCCGAGGTTTTTAAGCATTTCAGTGGTCGAGGACTGCAGGGAGGGCTGATGCGGGGCCGCAGGCTGTGGAGCCTGCTGCGCGGATGTGCGCTTTGCCTTCTTCGCCGTCAGCTCCTGCACGCTTTCCAGCTGGAAGCCGTCCTGGAACACAAGCGTCACTTCATTCCCGGCGCCAATCGGGATCACAGGGTGATACTGCTCGGCACGTTTGATGTAGTAATCAGAGAGGGTTTTGGCCGCGGAGCCGGTGCCTCCGCCAACGCCCGAACCGATGATGTCGGCCGCGCTCGGGCTTGCCGTCGCGCCCACGCCCACGGACGTGGATGAAGCACTTTCGATCCCCTTCCCGATACCGTCGATAAAGCCCGAAGTACCGGCATACAGCAGGATCTGGCCGTTACGCATGACGACCTCACCCTTGATACCGTTCTTGCCCATAAAGCCGACGTGACCGGCGATCTTCTGGTCGATGGTGTCTTCGCCTATCTCGCAGCTGATCGAACGGGTACGCACCTCAGCGCGCTCGCTGGACACGTCACCGTAGGCTTCAAGCGTCACAAAGCACCCTCTCAGATCGTATTCACGGTCGTTTGGCATCTGCACCTTGCCGGTCAGACGGATTTGCATCGGGACGGTGTTTTTATTGCCGGTGACGGAGGCATTGGCATCCGCCCCTTCGATAACGATGGCTTCAGCAAAACTGCCCGAGTGAATCCACGGGAACTTCGGTTTAGTGATCAGATCTGCGGGGTTATCAAAAGCGGTAATATCCAGCGCACCCTCACGTACCACTGGCGCATAAACCGGGGCGGCAGGCTGTCCTGCGCCGCCGCCAGCAGGCCAGAAGGATGTCGGCGGCGGAACGGCACCGTTCCCCCCTGACTGAGCACCTGCAGGTGTCCCCCCAGGGAACGGCTCCCCGTTGACTCCCGTCCCGGGATTTTTACCGTACTCCTCAAGCTGGGTCTGAAGCAGTTTGTTATCCCCTTCCAGCTCTCCGATGCGGGCCTGGCTGCTTTTGAGATCTTTCGACAGGATCTGCATTTCAGCACGGAGGCTCTTCAGGTCTTTCTGGGTCTGCTTGTTGAGGTTCTGCGCTTCCGCGATGGCGGATTTCTGTACCTTGTTATCGAAGGTGTGATTCACCACCCCCGTCATGTCGGGCGCGGGTTCACGCGGAGCAACAACCGTCTTCGACTTCTTCGCGCTCAGGTTAGTGAAATACCAGGCGCCGGCCCCACTGGCCCCCATCCCGAGCGCAATGGCCACCAGTAACGCGACCTGCTTCTTACGTACCGCTCTGTTAACGTTGGCCATCAGGGCTGCCCCTCCGCATCACGGATGATGAAGACACGCAGGGTAGCGCCCGCCATCAGTGTGCTGGCCTGGCTGTCGAACATCACCGAGCGCACACCGCGTGCCCAGAAGTCCTGTTCACGCAGGGCAACACCGTAGCTGTGTGGATTGGTGATGCGCACGCGGTCAATGCGAAGGGCGTGCCCCGTCCAGGCCTGCTCGGCGACGGCCTGGAGGCGAGACGGAACGGTAATACCGGCAACGTCAGGTTTCACCGGCGTATAGCCGTCAGGCAGGGCGGACTTCATTGCCTGGTTGTTCAGCGACAGCAGTAGCGATTCGTACGGCTGTGCAGTTTCCCAGGCTTTCGCCTCAGGGGTGCTGACCGGCATATCACCCAGCAAACGGTAGACCTTCCCCTGCCCTTTTACCGGCGTGGCCGCAACAGGGAAGGTTTGTCCCTTGCGGGTTTCCACGTAGAACGTGAAGGGCTTGTCGGTGACAGCCGTGAAGACCACCGCACCTGATGAGGTCAGGCGCTTGTCCGTCAGCGTGCCTGCAGGCCCGGAAATAGCCGACACCACGTCGCCCGGGATGTGGATCATGTTGGGATTGGTGGCACTGACGGACAGCGTGAACTGACCGTTCTGCGGGAGGGTGAGCGTGCCTGCCGGTAGCGCACTGGCACTGGCCTGTACAGGCAGCGACACGCTCAGTGCGGCGGCGACACAGACCACCATCAGGTTACTTTTCATTGTTGACCTCCACGAAGCGGGCAATGCGGGTCAGCCCGTTGTGGTATTCCAGGTCAAGACGGAACTGCTTGATTTCCGTTTCAGGGCGCGCGGTCCCGATCCAGGTCTTCAGCACGCCACGGATATCGACCCGACCGTTCGCCGGATAGACCGTGATGTCAGTCTGGTAGAACACGGAGTTCACGCTATTATCCTTGATACGTTTAGACTCATCAGCCAGTACGCTGGTGAAGTCCTGTAGGGATTCCGTTTTGACGTAGGAGAGAAGGAACTCATGGTTCATGTCCACCGTTTCAGGGGACACATTCAGGCGCAGGGCCAGGAATGACAGGGTCATCATGCGAAGGTAGTCCGCATCAGCTTTGGTTTCTGAGACCGAGAACGGTGCGTTGTACTGCATGGGGGTCACGATCACCGGACGCTTGTGAATAAGGTCGATGTTGGTGAATGCCATGCGCGCCACGGCGACAGCCAGAATAAAGATGAGAAGGATAAGACCGCCGATAATGAAGGACACCAGTCGGGTGGTGTTATTACGGGCCGAAATGTGCATAGAAGTCCCTGCCGCTATTTAATCCATTTCCGGTAACTCGAATCAGGAATAAGTTTGTAAACGACGCGCAGCAGTTCGATGGGTAAATACCAGTAGCACCAGTTATATAACCACTTACTGCTCTTTCCGCGCTTCGCTGTTCGAATTAACTGCCACAACACGACGGCAACAACCATGCCGAACATGTAGCTCTTGTTGAGCATTAAAATCCCGCCAAAAACTGCGGCGGGAATAAATTCATCAAGAGGCAGACCCAGAATACGGGTCTGCTCTGACAGGGTTTTCGGGAAACGGTATTTATCTAAATGGTTTCCCTCCATCATTTAGCTCACGAAGGAAAAACCGACGGTAGTGAAAATAATCACCACCGCAAGGCCCATCAGGACCATCAGGTTCTTGGTTTTGATGTACATCCCGATACTGACAATAATTTCAGCAATGATGACGCACATCATTACCAGTGAATCAGCACCGAAGGTGGAAACCACATCGTCTTTACCGCTGGCGAGTAAATCAGTTCCGCCGGCAGCATTCGCAATGGATGGCGCAGCCGCCATAATTGCCAGTAACGCTACAGACGCTTTATGGCGTCGATACGTTTCTTTCAGATAACCCCATGCCTTATTTGAATACGCAGAAATCCCTTTGGTCATTGAAGCCAATTTCATAAAAATTCCTCTTTGACGATTTTAAATTTTCAAAAGCGGCAGACAATAAAGTAAGTCATACCGACACAGAATCATTAAAGATATGATCCTGTAGCGATCAACTTAATAAGTATCAGGCAGAGCCTCCGGTGGAAGTTCAGGGAATAGTTCAAGGTGGTGCTTAACACGAAGTATCAGTTCTTTAGTTTTACTGCGCTTGCCCGCTTTTGCACTACGAACTAAATCATCGTTCACATCACCATTAAGAAACACGGTTACGTTCTTTCCTGGAGAGCGAGGCTTATATTCAATGTCAGTCATTTTTAACTCCTTAGTGTTCATGTGGAAAATTATATAGATCAAATTGCGTTTGGATAGTTGACTCACGACACTACCGAAAATATTTTTTATCCATTGAATTTATTGAAAAAAAAGCACTCAATCGGAATTATCCGTCAACCAAGAATTGATAAAAATCAATGTTTTCAGGTCATAAAAAGAACACTTTTATTCTACCAAAGTAGACACAACTGAATGGGGTTTAAGGCAATTCAGACAGAAAAGGCACCTTACGGTGCCTTATGTTTGTTACAAATGTGACAAGCCAAGCTTAAGTAGAAACAATGGCCTTAGATCTTCTGCTTTAGGAACCTCATATTGCTCACAGCATTCCTTCAATGCCTTTGATACAGCCTGTTTAGATATCCCACGCTTTGAAGCTATAACTGTCCTTGACGACAGGAACGAGAAAAGAAGAAGGATCTCAAACTGCATATCAGTAAGTTCAGGGAATAGTTTTCGAACTTTCTCTTTTGTAGTAGGGTCTACATCCTGCATCCCAACCTCCATGAAAAGATTAACCTATTCATGGCCTAAGCTACCTGAAGGTGCCTTTTCCATGACTACTTATTGTTTAATGAATGACCATTGTTCAACTAAGTAACAGGCCTGACCTTTTCATGACTCCTTTTGAGGTGTTCTATATTCATTAGAGATAATGCAATCAAAAAATCTAAATCCCGTTCATTTAGTTCAGGAAAAAGCTTGCGCAGTTGTTCTTTTTTTGTAGGATCGACGACAGCCATCGAAACCTCCTCTGTAAACAGTCACAGGTTATTGGTGGTCAGCGGTAGTCTGGGTTGCCGCCCTTTCTACCGCGATTTTTTAAAATTCATATCCTATAAATTAATATCCCCTTTAAGTTAATTCTCCTTTCAGTTTCACTTAGGCTGACTTCATTATACTAAACACGTACTCAATTACTATATTTTAAAACGCAATTTCACCTGTTTTTACAATATCAATAAATCAAAATTTGACGCTAATCAACCCATTCATTTTCGAACATTAAAAACATCAACGACAACTAAACGAACCATTCAAAATTTGCTTTCTTAATTCCAAAAATCAAATACTTCCAAAAATATTTTTGTTAAAACATTTCCTGTCGTTCCATTAGCAAAAATAAGAATAAAATAATAAAGAATCATGCCTCATCATCTTCCAGTTGCGGGTAAAAGCGCTCCAGTTCTGTTGCAGCATGATCGCGAATACGTAGTTTCATATGCATCATCTCTTCCTGCGATAAATTACCTTTCACGGCAAGCTTGAGCAGCTCGTTAGATATGCTGTTGGTTTTAACCATGTATTCCAGCATGGTGCGGTTAAACTCCGCCTGATTAAACCCTCCCTGACCCCGTTCAAGCTGAATGCAGTAAACACGAATACCCAGTTCAATAAGCATCGAAGCTGTACTGGAAATACTCGCATCCTGCATGGATGCACCACCCTGCCGCTTCTCCTCAACGATATCGTTAATCTTATCAAGCGCAGCATTATTGACGTAAACCTGAATCTTTGGCATCTGAAATTCCTTTATTGACGTTTATTAAGTAGTTTCTGGAAATATCTAATAAAAATAAATCAGTGAGAGTCGACATAGATTCCTGGTTTCTGAAGATGGAGTCGTGATGCAGGTCAAAGGGAATCCATTTTTTTCAATTTTCGGATTCGACTCCCGACTCCACTCCATCTAACTAACTGACTGAAAACAAAGAGTCACATACGACTACAGGACGACTATTTTCGGAGTCAATGACGAATGGGTGTGGATTCCCGCTAAATAAAAAACCGCAAAAACAGAGTGCTCAAATCGCGTATAAGTAAATGAAGTTAAACACGTATCATGCAAGGCGAAGGCTTGCGAGGTGTGTGGGGTTTTCCGGGCTAAAGAGCAGGCTTGAGGTAATTGCGGCCCTCTGTCGGCTAGGGGTATTCCGAGTAGATCTGTTTTTGGGTAACATGGCCGAAATGCGACTTTTCGGTGAAAGAGGGAATATCAGGGATGAACATCAGGTCGGTTTTACTACTGGTATCAGTGCTCCCGTTAGGGGCTATGGCCGACTGTTATGAACTGGCGGGACGGGATTATAAAATAGAACCTGACCTGCTGCGTGCGGTTTCATTTCGTGAATCTTCATGGCGCGATAATGCGCTGAACTATGTCTCACCGGACAGTTACTCAATAGGCAGAATGCAGATCCATTCTCAGAACTTTAATCACCTGTCGCAGTTCGGGATCACACCGGAGCACTTAAAGAATGATGTCTGCATGAATATCTACACCGGCGCGTACTACCTCGCTTTTGCATTCAAACGCTGGGGTTACTCATGGCGGGCCGTGGGGGCGTACAATGCCGGTTTCAAAAACGACACGGAGCAGGAAAAGAAGCGGATGAAATATGCGGGGGAAGTCAGGGAGATTTATGAAGGGATAAAAGTTAAACGTTAGGAAAAAAAAAGCCTGGCTGACATTTCAGTCCAGGCAGTCGCGTCAGTTGGAATCACCAGTCGAACGTATCTTCTCCCTCCACCGGATTTGCATCACAGTCAAAATGAATATAGTTCGCTTTATGTTTACGCTGCATGTGAAACACAAACTTTCTGAGTGACTTTGACAGACCGGCACGCTTCATTTTCAATAAAGGATATGACACGCCACCGATATCAAGAATATAACCGTAAGTCGTATCAAGTACCCACGGATAACTTTCACCCCAGGAGGCGATATCCTTGAGCGCGAAAGTGTCCGTTTTTTCCATATGGGCAGTAGAGCAAAAAATCAGTTTCATCAGCATTTTTGTTGGCCTTCCTGAACAGAAATTAACACCACCGAAGCGGCGTTACTGAATTTAATCAATGGCGCGATAAATTAAATGCGCCTCGGGGTGTTTGATGATGCTGATAAAATCCTTTAGCGCATCCTGACGTTCGACAAGGAGCTGACAGGTGCGCGCATACTTCTCACCCATTTCAGACGCTTTCCATGAAAGGACATTCAGGATCATCAGCGTTGCAATTATTCCTGCAGCATCGGCGCTGACGTCTGCTTCGAAATAATTACCCGGCACGCACATTTTGTATGTACCGTCAAAATCAGGGGCCATATATCCGGTCGTTTCCAATCTGGCATGTGTATGAGGTGCAATTTTACCCTCTGCACCTTCCGGTATAACAAAATAATTCCAGTACCCGCCATCATAATCTGAGTGCTGACTCAGCCAGTTCATCACCATGCTTTCCCCGAGTGGGGTAAAAAACAGTTCAGTGATATAACGCATTCGGTTTTCATCCGGCACAATAAGGCGAAGTTCCGGCGTATTAATCCGTGATTCACCGGACAGCACACAGGTAAATTCACCGGTTTCAGTTTGTACAGCCAGAGGCCAGCCTTTTACCATCCAGACCGTTACCGATGAATTATCAGTATCGCAGGACAGACTAAAAGCTTCCGCACCTTCAGGAAGTCTGAAATATTCTGGCTGAGCCTGATTTTCAGCGCAGGCGAGGATGTAGCAGACCAGATCATTAAATTGCTCAGACGTTATGATTTTCTTTTTTCCATCCCATCTTTTGGCAGATTCAGCAGCGGCGGTTTTATTGTTCTGCGTGTGCATTCTGTATTTCTCCCTCTCTGGTTAATATCCATCTTTCGACGAGTTCGTTGCGGCAGGGACAAAGGCGCAACGGCAGACTGGCGAAATACAAGGGCGACGACGGAAAGTTTTTGCCTGCAAAAAGTTTATGGCGGCGTGCATTTCACCCTTCGTATTTAGTCAGGCCGGTGCGACAAAACGTCCTTTCGCGGAGAACCGTCAGAAGCAGGGATTACCGGGGCTGATGAGTATGGACACGTCCGGAACGCAAAGCGCCGGGAGGCGAATTGCGGTTCCGGCCCGAAGAGCTGCGGCAGGTTTATCGCCGCAGCGGTGAACGCGCCGGCGCCAGCCGGCTGCAGGTGTTGACCTTCGCAATCAGACCATAGCGTAAGCCCGAAACCGCTTGCGGGTTCGGCGGAGCCTGTCAGGTGCGCAGCAGCTGGCTGGCGCAGTTGGGCTCGACGACCCGACCGGAACGGACGGGGAGCCGAAGGTGGCCATGGTTCTGACCTTTCAGGTGTTTCCCGCCAGAACACACCGCAGAAGCAGGAGTACCAGAAAGAACAGGAGTAAAAACACCAGACAGAGGATAAACAGCAGGGGGCAGTAACAGAGAAGAAGATACAGGACACACAGAACGACGGAGGGCGGCGCGTCAGCGCGGCCCTGTTCGTTCGCCCCGCAGGGGCGTGGGGTTTTCGCGGCGCAAAAGGCAGGGTGATCCCCCTGCCCTCCCGTCCGGTTACGCCGCCTCCGTCATGCCGCGCATAAATTCGCGCATGGTCCGGAAACGCCGCTGATCATCCAGTCGTTTCTCAAAGTTATTGATGTAATAAACAGGCGTATAACGCACCCTGCTACATTCCAGCGTCAGCGAATTGCCCGTGACCACTTCCGCAGGGATACCCAGCAAAGAAAGCTGTATAAACGCCATATCCGCCGCGATCGGGTCGATATCGATGCAATGGCCATACATCTGCTCAGATGGGTTATAACCGGCCTCAAGAAGCATCTCCGCGTATGCAACGATCATCCCCGCAGCGCCGCAGGCCGGATCGCTGACGGTAACAAACCCTTCTCGCCGTATCGTCTGCTCAACGTCCGGCAAGACCAGCTTCGCCAGTAACAACTGGACGTGATAGGGGGTGAAGTACTGCCCGTTCCTGTCGTCGCCCAGCTCCAGTTCCATGAAGATGGCGCCGAGAAAATCATGAAATTTGGCCTCCAGTGCGCAGACCATCAGGACGAAAAGCTCATGCAAATTTTTTATATCGCTCTCGCCGTACTTCGCGCAAATCTCGCGGCTGCTCTCGATGTTCTCCGGTGTCCTGATACGCGCCAGATCAAGCTCACTGGCCGCCAGCGTGATGAAATCGCGGAACACATCCCAGCGGCGCAGGTTGCGGGCGGTGTCCTTAAACACGCGGATAAACTGCCGCCGCGCCTCATCAATGGTTAACCGCTGGCAGACAGGTGTCAGACTTTGTGCAGGAATGACGGCAGGCCGCTGCGGCGCGTGGGGTTCTGACGCTTTCGCCTGATCAAAGAAGCTGGCAAAACTCAGTTGTGACATGGTTCTTCCTCTGAAATGCCGCCCCGTCAGGGGCGGCTCCGTTATCAGTTACACGCGCGCTTAAGTTCCAGCGTGCGCAACACATGCCCCCACTCGCTCCCGCGCATGGCAGGAATACGCACTGAGCGCCCTTTTTTACGACAGTGCGCGATATGACGCCCCAGCGCCCGCATTTCCGGACTGAGTGCATCAGACGCGATATCATTGCGCTTAATGCGTACCTGCTTTTTCACGGGCGCGTTTTCTGCCTCAAGCATCTGGACATACAGCGCCGTCGGTGTAACAATCGATACTTCACTGAAATGATTCATCATAGATTCCTTTTAGTTGAGGCCGGATTCATCGTTTGGTCGCGTACAAATCCGGCGTGAGAGAGCAGACGAAAGTCTGCTTTTTTCATTTCTGGCCTGTGGTTTTCGGGCTGAATACCTCCTTAACTTTCTTCACAATGTCGGCGTGGTTCGTGTTGCAGTAGTCGCGCATCCGGAAATAACGACGACCGCAGCGCGCATAAATTTCGGTGACGTTCCCGCAGTACATTTCCGCGAGCATGAAGGTTTCCGTGTCCTGCGCGGTATCGTGTCGCCAGTTCATCGGGTACATCAGTCCCGCCGCTTCGTGAAATTTCACCACGTCGATTTCAACGGGTGCAGACACAGCGGCTTTCTCGCGGCTCAGCCAGTAGGCGCGCTCGGCCTCACAGGTCGCGTTCATACCTAAAACGGCAGATGATTCAGTCAGATGTAAGTGCATGGTTTTCTCCTTTGGTTATCGGTGGCGGCAACCCCTGCCGCCGTGGGTCATACTGATTAACAGGCATCCATTCGGATCATGGCGTCCTCAAAAGCCATGCAATCTTTCAGGCTCTGATTAGCGAACATCCACGCCGCCAGGCCTGTTTCACCATACAAACGCACCGCGCAGGCTCTGGCCTGTAACCACGGCTGGACGATATGAAACGACATAAGCGGTTTGTCACGCATCCAGTCGAGCACACCTTCGTTCCAGACGTTTTTGCTCATGGCGCAGAGGATGTTGCAGACCTCTTCCGCTTCGTCGTCTTCTGACAGTTGCAGATTCCACACCTGGCAAAGCTCAGTCAGATATGAGCGCTGCTCAGCAATGACACAGGCCAGACGGGTTTTCGGTTCTGTACCCCATCTTCCGGTAGATTCTGAAGCGGCGGTTTTGACGTTCTGTGTGTGCATTCTGGTTTTCTCCTTGTCTGGTGATGTTTCCATCTCCCGGTGAGTTCTTCGCGGCAAGGGCAAAGTAGCAACGGCGGCCGGAAGGCACTCAAGGGGCGGCGACGGAAAGTTTTTTCGGGCCTCATCCGGGAAAAGTTTTGGGCGACGTGCATTTCACCCCTTGATGACGCCCGGATGACGGTGCTACGAAAACGCCCTCCGCGCAGAACCCACGGGAAGTGGTTCGCCGGAGGGCGGGAGGATGCACACACGCCGGAACGGGAATCGACGAAGGAGAATCGCGGTCCGGACAGAAGAGCAGGTGCGGTTTTATCGCAGCTGCGGTGAAGGCGGCCTGACCGGAACGGTCGGAGCAAGCCGTGGTGTTGATGTTGCATCATGGGATGGAAACCCGCTGCCCCGGAGGGGCCGGGCAGAGACAGCTTGCTGGCTCGGTGCGAAGCATGACAGCCCGCCCGGACGCCCGTGGTATTAAATATTCAACAGAACAGAAGTTAACCAGGCATCACACGGTCCTGGATAGCATAGCCTGCAGCAGTGACCAGAAACCAATAGCCGCTAAAACCTCAGCAACAATGCCGATATATATGGTGATACCCCAGGACAATATACGATTCCCTCCCGTTAATCTTAGTGACGCAGAATACAGGCGATGTATACCCCACACGACAACAGAAATGACAACAGGCGCAAATAAGAAACTAATAATGGTATAGCGAATACCGTTAATCCGAAAAAAAATGAAGGAGCTTACAAGTGCAGGCACAACCACAGCATTGAGCAGTGCGAGAGTCTCCACTACTCTCTGAACAAACTTATACCGGTATGCAAGATTGATATTAAGCATGGAACGTACCTGTTATAAGCGGAAAAAGGGGCTTCCAGCGAACTGACAGCCCCTTCATAAAGGCGCTTCAGGGCAAGAATCAACATCATCAGCCCCTGAATGGCGGGGTTTCCCCCCGCCGGGGCTGGCTACTTAGCGGATTCGTAGGCCATGAAAGCCGCCACCTCCCTGTTCGTGTCCCTGTAACGGATTTCGCAGAGCGACTTCCGGGTCAGGTAAGTGAATATCAATAGTGTGAGACACACTATTAATACGCACCAGATAAGGGAACTTCGTGGCAATTTCATAGCCTTCTACTCCTTGCCTTGCGGCAGCTAAGAGGCTATTCTGTTGGTGTCGAATCAAGCAGATGGCCTCGTGTTGTACTGACCCCAAAAAGTTGGACAGAATACCCGAGGCATTAAAGAAAGAGTCCATGTGATACACGGGCTCTTTTTTGTTTCCGATATATCTAAATAACCAATTCCGCAACCGAATTATCCATTCCGCTGGTTTCTTACTTCACCGCTTCAGCAATAACTTGTTCGCCATCTTTTCGTGAAGGAACCCCTTTTGGTTTTACGTTAGATGCTCCATCTAATTATCGCTCATATGGATTTGGACGTAACGGCCTTCGAAATTTATTGAGGGAGTTTTAGGAACAATGTCCGCTGCTGAGTTTGTGATGGCTTGAAACCATGGTGAATATAGAAATTTTTAGCTTCTTCCGTAAGCGCGTGAACCATGATTGCACGTACACCGATATTCTCAGCAACTCGATAGCAACGGAGTACAGCATCGTGTAGTAAATCAGCACCAAGCCCTTTTCCATGAAACGAGAGATCGACAGCCAGACGGGCTAGTATAATGACAGGAATGGGGTCTGGCATGTTACGTCGAAGACTGCCTGTTGCTTCTGCATGGTTGACGCTACCAGTGGCCAGAGAGTAAAAACCAGCCACTTGTTTGGTGTCTTTCTTGCAAACAACAAACGTTCGGGCAGCTCCGAGTGCCTGGTTTTTGAGACCTCTTTGTTTTAACCAGTCATCGAGCACAGCTTCACCGCTAACAAACTCCACCACCTGATGGAAACTGGATAAAGGTTCTGGTGCTGTTACACATCCCACTGCGGTTTCCTTGCCAGCAGTTTGTCGATAATGGGATCATCCGTAACCGGTGCATCAAGCATATCGATAAACTCTGCATATTGCTCATCGTTAAAATTAAAGACGCGACGATCAAGGATCACATTCTCGGCAGCCTGACAGGCCATTTCAAGAATGAAGTCTGTGCGAGATTTGTGGAGGATTTCCGCAGCGGCATCAATGAGCGCTCGCTGTGATTCCTTGGCTCTAAGGTTGAGTTGAACATCTGATTTCATAGAACACCCCTGTATAGCATTTGCTATACAAGGATAACACAACTCGCATGTATAGCAAACGCTATACACCAGCTTTGCTTCTTTAATACATAGAATTTTGATATCCGATTTGTGCCAGAAGCGGAAGTTGAAGAACCATCTTTGCGAGCAAAATATAACAATACTTTGATGGCGCAGCGGGTATCACTACCTTAGAACATGATATGTAAGAGGGATTGATTGCAGTCTGGAAACCGGACGTAGGTTTATTGATGATAGAGCCGAGTTGAGATATCCGATATGAATAGGCCAATAGGGCACAAAAACGATCGTCTGCCAGCGCCGAGTACAACCCCCTCTACACCTGAAGCACGGCAGCGCGTTATCAATGGACTTTTGACATCCTCCCCGCCCTAAAGGACGGGGATTCCTGCAGCCAGACGGCGATGCCCCGCCGCGAGAATGTTTTTTGCGGCGTTGACGTCGCGATCATGAGCGGTTCCGCACTCACAACAAACCCATTATCTTATTTCAAGACCTGCCCTACCTTTCGGACTACTCGCGGGCAAACACCCGCAGCACGAACAAACTTGAGTGGAATAACTTTCGTTTACGACTTCAAACACCACTGACCGCGCTATCGCTTTATATTCCAGTTGGGTTTTGAGCATTGACCAGCCAGCGTCTAAAACGCTTTTAGCCATTTTGGTTTTGGCTAACTTGCTGGCGCTCACGTTGCCTACGAATATTGCCGCATTGCTGTTTACCAGCGCCGTGCTGAATTTGTGCAAGGCATCCTTGCGGCGGTTTTTAATTTTGGCGTGGATGGCACGTACACGGGCTTTTTTATGCGCCCGCTGCGCCTTCCCTAATACTGGCTCTAAATCGCGGTAGAAGTTGCCCTGCGCCAGCTTTTCACCGTGGGATGGCGTGGCGTAGTCTTTCAGCCCTAAGTCCACGCCTACGGCAGTTTTTGCCGTTGTGGGCTGGGTTTCAACCTGGACGCAGATATTAAAGTACCAGCGCCCCCGGCTATCTTCTGAGAACGAGCCGGCACGGAATTTATAGCCGCTCAGACCGAAGCTGTCCCATATTTTGAAATAGTGTCCGGCGAATTTAACGCCGCCGTTTTGCCATTGTGCGGCGCGGGATTTAAACGGAATCCAGCCTAAAGACCGCTTAGATCCCCCACTGATACGCCAGCGGAGTTTTGACCGTTTAAACTGTTTCCGCGCCTTTCCGTGGTCGGCAATAACTTCCTGAACAGTGGCGCTGCCGATAAGCCAGCCGCGCTCTTTCTGGATGCCTGCTGTTAACTTCTGAACATCAAAGGCTGATAACCACTGCGGCTTTTACGCACCAGACTCACCCGCGTTGCTATAGGCCTCGCTGGTTATCTCGTTTGCCAGATTAAAGACTTGATTCACCTCATAGGCCATCTGCCGCAATACAGCGGCATGGCGGTCTTTAACGCTGACAGATAGTGTCTTGGTTTGCGTGTTCATCACTGGCTACACATACAGTTTTTGTGTGGATTTTCATTGATGGGGATCATTACCGGGCTTGCGCCCGGTTCACTCTGCCTCCCCGACCTAAAAGGACGGGGCTTCCCGCGAAAAGACCTGGTGAGACAGCGGCCGGTAGCCGGATGTTCAGGCCACTCTGGGAGCACGGTCGGGCCATTGTATTTTCAGACGGCTGGTTCGAGTGGGTACAGCAAAACGGTGTAAATCAGCCGTTTTTCATTCACCGTAAAGACGGATATCCCCTACTTCTCGCCGCCATCAGGAAAAGACCTTTTGAGAACGGCAACGACCAGGAAGGATTCCTGATCGTCACGGCAGCTGCAGATGAGGGATTGCTGAACATTCACGACAGACGCCCACTAGTCTTCTCACCGAATACCGCACGTAAATGGCTCAGAGAAAACACAGCCGGTAAAGAAGCGGAAGACATCGCCCGTGAGGGCAGCCTTTCCTCTGAAGACTTCACATGGCACCCCGTCAGCCTGGCAGTTGGCAATCCAAAGCACCAGAGCCGTGAACTGATTGAACCACTGACGTAGCAGACATACCAGACATCCACTCACGGGGTTATGCGCCGTTTCTGTGGATAACCCCGAGCCTGTTTTATCCGCCAGAACAACAACCTGGCAGAAACAAGTAAAATTCTTCTTGCAGGACGGGAAACATCTTAAATTATACTGTATATAAACACAGGTAATTTAAGAGGTATACCATGATCCTTCTTGTCACTCCCGCATCTGAGCCAGCACTGTTCACTGCCCCGCTTTTCACAGAGCACTGTCCGGCTGGTTTTCCGTCACCGGCTGCGGACTATACCGAAGATGAACTGGATCTGAATGCCTACTGTATTCGTCGCCCCAGCGCGACCTACTTTGTTCGGGCCATTGGTGATTCAATGAAAGACATGGGCCTGCACTCCGGTGATTTGATGGTCGTCGATAAGGCCGAAAAACCCATGCAGGGAGATATTGTTATCGCGGAAACAGATGGTGAGTTCACAGTAAAACGTCTGCAGATAAAGCCCCGTATTGCCCTGCTGCCGATGAACGCCGCCTACCCCACGCTTTATCCGGAAGAACTGCAGATATTCGGCGTTGTGATGGCATTCATACATAAGACCCGGAGTACAAACTGATGTTTGCGCTCGCTGACGTAAATTCATTCTATGCCAGCTGCGAGAAAGTGTTTCGTCCAGACCTGCGTAAGATGCCCGTTGTGGTGCTCAGTAACAATGATGGTTGTGTGATCGCGCGAAGTGCCGAAGCGAAACGGCTGGGCATCAAAATGGGCGTCCCCTGGTTCCAGCTAAAGACGGCACAATTCCCGGAGCCGGTCATTACGTTCTCCAGCAATTATGAGCTTTACGCTAGCATGAGTAATCGGGTCATGGCACATCTGGAAGAACTGGCCCCACGCGTGGAGCAATACAGCATTGATGAGATGTTTCTGGATATCTGCGGCATAGACAGCTGTACCGACTTTGAAGACTTTGGCCGGCAGTTGCGCGAGCACGTGCGCTCCGGAACGGGACTGACAATTGGTGTCGGAATGGGGCCGACTAAAACGCTGGCTAAAAGCGCGCAATGGGCGTCAAAAGAGTGGCCACAGTTCGGCGGAGTGCTTGCCCTGACTCCACACAATCCAAAACGAACGGAGAAGTTGCTCTCACTACAGCCGGTGGAAGAAATTTGGGGAGTTGGACGCAGGTTATCCAGGAAACTGGGCACAATGGGTATCACTACAGCACTGCAGCTGGCGCGCGCGAACCCTGTATTTATCAGGAAAAATTTCAACGTAGTGCTGGAGAGGACCGTCCGGGAACTCAACGGAGAAAGCTGTATTTCGCTGGAGGAAGCGCCCCCGCCGAAACAGCAGATTGTCTGCAGCAGATCCTTTGGGGAACGAGTCACGACTTATGAAGCTATGCGGCAGGCGGTCTGTCAGTACGCTGAGCGTGCAGCTGAAAAACTGCGGGGTGAGAGGCAGTTCTGCAGGCATATCGCCGTGTTTGTGAAAACGTCACCGTTCGCTGTGAATGAACCGTATTACGGGTATTTGGCCAGTGAGAAGCTACAGACGCCCACGCAGGATACTCGTGACATTATTGCCGCAGCCGTCAGGGCACTGGACCGGATCTGGGTGAATGGACACCGCTATGCAAAGGCAGGCTGTATGTTAAATGACTTCACGCCTACGGGTGTTTCACAGCTGAACCTGTTCGATAATACTCAGCCCCGGAGCAACAGCAATCAACTAATGAAAGTCGTGGACGGTATTAATCATTCTGGGATGGGTAAAGTATGGTTTGCAGGCAGAGGTATAGCCCCGGACTGGCAGATGAAACGAGCGATGCTTAGCCCTGCATATACAACCCGATGGGCAGATTTGCCAACTGCAAGGCTGTAGATTCAAAACTAGTGAGTTGAGTCGACCTCGGTTTTTTATCAGATCGAGGTTGCTTACATGATCAGATTCATTTCTCATCCCCTCATATGGCACCAGGCTTTAAATTGAGATGGTTGATTACCTCATTTATACACACATGCTTTCTTCGCCTTCGAGCCTGTTAGCAGCCTTAAATCTGATGAAGTCATCCACAGAGAACGGGCGACTATGTTAAGAAGAAATTTGCGAAGGTAGACGCGAATCCATTTGATTCTGTGCAAGCCCTGACTTAAGGGCTTGCCTGTAAAGTTCAAGATGCTTTTGACATCATACATTTTCTTCATAAGTAATAGCACGTTGTTCACTAACCTCATCCATATGAATACGAAAACCCATCTAATCACGGCTCAGAAGTATCTGGATTTCCCTGGCGACTGAGTCCGGGGTAAGCGGACAATTTCTTGCGGATAGCTTTGCTCTCTCTGTACGGCCAGGAAGATTATAGTGTAATCAGCACCCGGCAGACGGTACGTAAACATAGAAAAGGTACACGGAGAAAAATGGGCAGATACGCCTCAATGTCTGTTCTGCTGTTGCAATTGTGGCATTGATGGAAGCTCGGATGCCTGATCTTCTCTCCCAATCAGCAGAAATTTGGGGCCACGGTCCCAGTTGGGTGGCTGGGGCCACGGTCCCAGTTGAGTG
>NZ_SDDX01000026.1 GCF_004115925.1 Lelliottia nimipressuralis | reverse complement strand
CATGGACTGATGCCACTTTTGCAGCTGCTGCATCGCGCGCAGATCCGCGCGCGACTGGTCTGGCGTCAGGTGCAGGGACAGATTGACGCGGCGAATCTGTCCCTTACGCATCGTCACCCACCTCGGCCATTAACGGCTCCTCGACCGTCTGCACACCGGCGTCAGAGTGGTACAGGCAGATTTCGCGCGACAGCGCGCTCTGCGGATTTTCAATGCTCACCACGCGATCGCCGAGGGTCGCGTAGACGTCGCGAATCGCCCCTTCGATCAGGTGCGCACCGCCGCCGACCAGGTAAACGCGGTTCGGGTTTTTGGCGAATTTTTTCGCTTCGTAAGCGACCTGATCGCCCAGCTCCTGAATTTTAATCTCAATCTTTTCGAGAATGTCGTCGATGCGCGATTCGTCGTTAATCACGCTTTTTACAAAGTTAAGATCGTGGCGGCGCTTGATCAGCTCATTCGCCACCAGATAGCTGGAGTCGCTGTCGGCAGCGGCCAGCAGTTTGCGCGTCGCGTCCGTCACCATCGCCACGCCGATTTCGTTGTTGCCGTAGATGGCCGACACATCGTCGAATTCGCCAATCACCACGCCCATATCCAGGGTGGTGCCGCCGCAGTCTATCACCAGCGATTTGGTAAATTCATTAACGTTCGAGTTGAGCAGGTGAGACAGCGCTGCAGGCAGGCTCTCCGGCATCACCTGCACATCCACGATGCGGAACAGCTCGCCCTTGTTCAGGGAGATATCGCGCATCAGATTCTGGCGCTTCGCTTCGATGCGCTCTTCGTTACGCTGACAGTCGTCCGGCTTGTAGAACTGGGTGATCGGTAAGGTCACAATCACCTCTACGTCGCACGGCGTTACCCCGGTCTGAAGCAGGGCGTGATGCACCGCCAGCAGGTTTAGATCGTCATATTGATAATCGATATGGGTGGTGGAGAGCGCCTTATCGGACGTGGCGTCGTAGGTGTATTTGGTGGTGCCGATGGTGTAATTGTGCACCGCCTGGCCGCGCAGCAGCGCCGCGCTCTTCCAGTCTTTGCGGAAGGAGTTCGGCGAGACCACGGTCTTCAGGGTGCCGTTTTCAATCCAGCTGATTTTGACGTTAGTGGAACCGTCGTCGATGGCGAATTTTTTGCAAGTCTGGGTCATGGAAAATGTCTCAATCGTTCTGAAAAAGGGGGCCGCGTCAGAGCACAGCCTCGTCAGTTAAAATGCGGCGGGCACCGAGATAGTGGTCCTGCCAGAAGTTATCGGAAAGCTGGCTGATGCGAATATTCAGGCCGGTGCGCGGGGCTTCGATAAATTTGCCGTCCCCGAGGTAGACGCCGACGTGATCCGCGCCGGGGCGCTGGTTGATGTTGAAGAACACCAGATCGCCGCGTCGCAATTTGTCCTGTTTTATCTGGCGCAGCGTGCGGTCCTGATACATACCGTTGGCGGTGCGTGGCAGATTGCGGCTCAGCACCGGCGTGAACGCGTAGAACACCAGGCCGCTGCAATCAAAGCCCTGCTCCGGCGTCTGGCCGCCCCAGACGTAGGGTTTGCCAATCTGCTCTTGCAGCAAATGAATCACTTTTTTCAGCGACGCCTGCAGGCGCGGGCTCATCTTCTCGCCGGGGAGCGGCTCCCAGATCATGTCCGTAGAGAGCTTTCCGGGCTGCCAGCGTTTATGCATCGCCAGCTGTTCGCGATTTTGTACTCGCTCAAGGCGTTTCGCCTCGCTCAGCTTGCGCTTTTGCTCCGGCGTCACCGGCACCACGGCGATGCGGGTGCGGGCTTTTTTCAGCAGCGCCGCGCGATTGCGCATCCGCGTTTTGGCGGCGGCCTCTTCTTCGGAGACCGTCTCACGACGCGGCGCGGCGTCGGCATGAAAAGTCCCGGCCACCATCAGCGCGGCAGCCAGCGCCATACAGCGCAGGATCGGGAAAGGGATAAAGGTCAACATCACTCAATCGTCTATTGTTTCTGCGAGAGTTTATCAATGATCGGCTTGATCACTTTCTCGCCGTGCTGACCAAAGAACTGGTACAGCGACTCGCTCGCCGAGTGTGTCAGCACCATGATTTCAATGCGGCGGTTCGAGGAGCTGAGCGGATTTTCCGGGTCGAGCAGCATCTGATCGGCCATTCCACTCACCTGCAAAATTTTCCCTGGCGCTAACCCGGCTCTGGTCAGGACTTTACGCGCCTGCATGGCTCGCTCGCCGGACAGGTTCCAGTTGTTGTAGAGATCCTGATCGCGGAAACGGGTAGCGTCCGTGTGGCCGGTGATAATGATTTTGTTGTCGATCTTGTTGAGCGCCGGGGAGAACTCCGTCAGCAGACGAGTAAAGAACGGCGTCAGGATCGCGCTGCTGCGCTGGAACATCTCGCGCTTCTGATCGTCGGTGATCAGGATCCGTAGCCCCTGCGGGACGATCTCCATTTTCAGGTTCGACTGGGCATCGTAGGCCGAGGTGATCTTCATGATGATCCGCGCCAGATCTTCGATCTCCCTTTGGGAACGCTTATTCACATCCTCCAGACTTTCGCCTTTCAGCCCAGCCTGAATAGTCATCGGTTTTTCTGCGGATGATTTTTTCGCTTCGCGATCGCGTTTTTCCGTGACCGCAATTTTACCGCCGCTGCCGTGCGGCTGGGTGATTGGCGTCAGGGAGTTGCCCTCAAAAATCGACTCGCCGTTGAGCTGAGAGACGATCTCTTTGCGCTCCTCTTCCGTCACCGAGCCCATGATCCACAGAACCATAAACAGCGCCATCATCGCGAGAGTAAAGTCGGCGAAGGCCACCTTCCACGCCCCGCCATGAAAGGTGTCGTGGCTTTTGCGCGAGGAGCGTTTGATGATGGTGGTATGTTCTTTTCCGCGTGTGCCGCGCATCAGGATTCACCCGTCATCTGGTTCACCCAGCCGTCGAGCGTGGCGAAGGTCGGTTTCGAATCGAGCGGCAGCATTTTACGTCCGGCATCCACCGCCAGCAGCGTGGGTTTGCCCGCCACGTGATTCACCAGCACGGTACGCACGCACTCGATCACCGCGAGCTGCTTTTTGGTGTTCTGCTCCATGGCGTTCGCCACCGGGTCCATCAGGCAATAGCAGAAGAAAACGCCGAGGAAGGTCCCGACCAGCGCCGCCGCCACTTTCACGCCGATCACCGCAATGGAGCCGTCGATGGATTGCATGGTGATAATGATCCCCAGTACCGCTGCACAGATACCGAAGCCCGGCATCGCTTCTGCGGTACGTTGCAGCGAGCGGGACGGCTGCAGCAGGTTCTCTTCCATCGCCACCAGCTCCTGCTCCAGAATCCCTTCCAGCTCGTGCTCGTTAATCTTACCCATCGCCATCAGGCGGAAGTTGTCAGAGATAAAGGTGATCAGCGCTTTGTTCTGCAGGATCAGCGGATATTTCTGGAACAGCGGGCTACTTTCCGGCACTTCGATGTGCGCATCCAGCACCTTTAGGCCGCCGTCCTGCACCAGCTCCAGCAGTTCAAACAGCAGCATCAACAGCTGGCGTTGATACTCATCCGTGTACTCGTTTTTGCGCATAATGCCGCGAAACTGACGATACATTTCCGCCAGAACCGGACGCGGATTCGCGAGCACCATCGCCCCCAGACCGGCCCCTAAAATGATGATGATTTCACCGGGCTGCCAGAATGAGGCGAGACGGCCGCCGGACATCAGAAACCCGCCGACAACGCAGGCAAAAATAATAAAAATACCGAGAAACTTTTGCATATACCTTTCACTTCTGGAAAAAACACTGGATCTTTTGAGCGATCTTTTTATTAAGCTGGCAGACGCGCGCCTCGGTCAGATCGAGAACCAGCGCGATTTCTTTCAGACTCATTTCCTGCTGGTAATAGAGCGTCAGAATCAGTTGTTCACGCTCATCAAGGCTCGCCAGCGCAGCCTTTAACGTGCCGCTGGTGACCATTTCGTCCTCCAGCGAGCGGGTGTTGAGGGTGCCGTGCAGCGCATCCTCACCTAATAATTCATCGAGACTTTCCAGCGTCCTGGCGCAATCCAGCAGTAAATACTCGTGGTATTCGTCAGCGGTGATGGAGAGGTGCTCGCTGAGATCCTCAAACGTCGGCGTGCGCCCCAGCTTGCGCGTGATGTCGCGGATCGCATCGTTGATCTTGTGGCTCTTCTGTCGAAGCCGACGCGGACGCCAGTCCAGCTCGCGCAGCTCATCCAGCACCGCGCCACGCACGCGCGCAGCCGCGTAAGCGCCAAACTGCTCATCAGGGTGGCCGTAGCGACGCAGGGAGGTCAGCAGACCCATCAGGGCGATCTGCTCCATGTCCTCTTTGTCCATTACGCTACTGGTTTGCCAGGAGAGCTGCTTCACCACCCGGTGCACAAGCGGTAAGTACGCGTTGATGTACTTCGCTTCATCAGCCGGGGTCAGCGCGTCATCCGCAATAAAATCCATCATGTCAGTCGACTACCGTTTCTTACTGGAAAACCATTTTGCTGATGATGACGTCTTTAAACGGCATACGCGTATTGAGGCTCTCAAAGCGGGCCGTGTAGGCATTCATCAGCTTATCGCGCAGGGCTTCCACGCTCATTTCACGCACCGCGTCGTAGTCCATCGCTGAGAGGGCATTGACCGTCGCGCCGCGAATGGCCGGAGACATCTCCTCCGCGCGGCTGGTGTCGGCGGCGGAATCAGTGGTCAGGGCCAGCTCCAGCAGCAGATAGCGCTCGGAATCGCCGGGGCTTTTTAAGGTGACGACCACGTTTTTGATTTCGACAAACTCCACCACGCTCTCTTTCGACGAGCTGAAGAAATCAGAAATGATGGAACGTTTATGCTCGTCCTGGCTGAGCAAATGCGTGCCCATGACGGTCAGTACGGCGGCAAAAGTGGCTGCTATCAGGGCAATCACCAGCCCTAAAGAAAAAGTCTTCAAAGTCATAAGTTAAACCGTAAGTAATACTGAATCGTCTGTACCGTCAGTGGAGTGTGCGTCCTCTGCGGCTATCTCTGCCCCTGCTTCAGGCCTGTCTGCCTGGGATAGCAGTTGCTGTCCGCGTCCTTGCTGCCGTCCGGACTGGGTAGATACCTGCACGTTCACCTGGACAACATTTTGCTCTGTCAGGCTCTGGCGCAGTTCATTGCTGATCTGCTGGAGCGCGCGCACCGTCTCGCTGTTGCTGGCGCTGATGTGCACCTGCATCCGACCATTTTCGATCTGCAGCGAGATATCCACTTTGCCCATCTCTGGCGGATCGAGACGGATGGTGGCGTGCTGCACCTGGTTTTTGACCTGGATCTGCAGCCGATCGTTAAGCGCGCTGTGCAACTGCTGCGCCCATTTGGTTTCGTCTGCGTCCAGTTTGACCGGCGGCAAATGCACGGTTTGCTTCTCCATCGCCGTCGAGAATGTCTGCCCGCTGGCGACCGGTTGCCCTGCGGCAGGCAGCACGTCAGCCAGAGTTTTCACCACCTCGGCGGCGAGCGGTTTGGTATGCTCGACTGCCTGCGCCACAGGTAATGGTGCGGGCACAGGCGTCGGTTGTGACGCGTGGGCCTGCGGCATAATCCCCGCCGACAGCGTCTGCATTTTTAGCGCTTCGCCACTTTGCGGTGCGGCCGGGGCGGCATTCAGCGTTTTGACCGGCATCTGGCTTGCCATCAGCAAGGTGTCCAGCAGCGCCTGCGGTGGTGTTAGCGTATCCGGCGCCGGTTGTGCGCTGTCGGCGGTATCCGTCGTCGCGTCGTCGTCTTCGTCATCCGTCTTAAGCCCCGCCAGCACCATGGTGGTGTCGCGCGTTTTCTCACCGCCCAGCAGGTTATTGATGATATTGAGCAGCGCGTCGTTGAACGCCGCAGGCGCGGGCTCGCCGACAGGCGTACCCGGCAGCGTCGCCGACGCTGTGTCCGTCGCGGGCAGCGCCGGGGCAATGGCTCCCGGCTCCGGGGTGGCAGGCGTTAACGTCAGTGGCGTGAGCAGCAGATTCATCAGCCTCTCTCTCCCACATCGGCAAACTGCGCGTAGGCGCTTGCGCCTTCACGGTTGCGACGCGCGCGGGCCATCTGCTGCTCCAGCTCATCGCTTTGCTGCTGGCTGTACTGGCTCACCTGCTGATGCACCGTGCGCAGTGCCGTCAGCGCCTCACGTTTTTCCGCTGTCAGCGTCTGCCCGTGCAGGGAGATCAATAGCCCGGCGATCTGCGCGTCGACCTCCTGCATTTTCGGCCAGTCGTGCTGACTGGCCGCCTGCTCCAGGGAACGCGCCAGAAAACGCATAACCTGTAGATCATCCATTCTGCTGCCCCATTTTTTCCCAGCCGTCCTGCAGGTTGCGGAGGATCACTTCCACCTCTTCAACGTGCTCAACGGAGAGCTTATGGCTGGCGTCATACAGACGATAAACGCAGTAGTCATAGAGGTTCGCCAGGCTCAGCGCCAGCTCGCCCCCTTTGTCGAAATCCAGCGAGCTGGTCAGGGCATTCAGAATGTCGATGCATTTGTTAATGCTCTGGACCTTACGGTCATAGCGACGCGCCGCGATGTGGCTTTTTGCCCGCACCAGTTCATCCATCAGGCCGTTAAACAGCATCAAAACCAGTTGATGCGGATTCGCTGCCGCCGCCTGAATTGCTAAGTCGGACTGCTGGTAATGGCCGAAGCCCTGCTGTTCGTTCCCGTACATAAAAGCTCTGTTTTCCTTACTCTAAACCAAACATACTCTTGGTGTTTTCCATCTGGGCCATGGCCTGCTGCAACTGAGTAAATTGCTTCAGATAGCGGTTATACGAGGAGTCATAACGCGAATTCATGGCTTCGGTTTTGGTGTCAATATCGCTCTGCTGGCGGTCGAGCACTTCCTGGCGACCTTTCAGCAGGCCGGTGGTCGAATTGAGGTAACGGTCGAGGGATTTATCCACCGCCGCGATCAGCCCGTCTTTGCCGTTGAACAGGCCCGTCAGCGCCTGCGGATCGGCGGTCAGCGCGGCGTCGAGCTTTTTGCTGTCGATCTCCAGCTTGCCGTCTTTATCCGCTGTGATGCCGAAATCGGACATCCGCTTGCCGCCAAACTGGGTGCGCAGCACGTCGTTCAGCTCGCGATCGAGGGAGGCCATGGTGGCATCGCCCGCAAACGCGCCGCGCTCTTCACCGTCGCCGCTGCCGCTTTTGGTCAGTTTTTGCAGCGTGTCCTGCAGGGTGTTGTATGAGGTAATGAAGGTCTGCAGCTGCTCTTTGGTGCCCGCCGTATCTGTGCCGATGGTGATGGTCAGCGGCTTGTCGGCTTCGGTCTTAGACGTCAGTTCGATGGTCACGCCGTCGATGAGCTTATCCAGCGTGTTGCTGCTGTTGGAAAATTCCATTTCGCCCATACGGAATTTGGCGTCTTGCGCTTTCGAGATCTCTTTGGCGTTCGCCGAGTTAAAACCTGCCGTCCCGCCGACGGTTACCTTATTGGCTGCGCCGCTTTCGTCACTGCTCAGCATCAGCGTCACTTTGCCGTCGGTGCGGATCAGCGAAGCGGTGACGCCGGGGTTATTTTCATCGCCATTAATGGCTTTGGTGAGATCGCTCAGGCTGTTGATACTGTCCATATCAACGTTGATGGTTTTCGCATCCGCCCCTTCGCCGAGGGTGATCTCCATCATGCCGGTGGCATCTTTGATGGCATCATCCGTCAGATCGCCGAAACCGATCTGATGGGCGGACGCCAGCTGATCGACTTCGATGTTGTATGTGCCCTTCTGCGCCGAGGAGTTGGCCGTGACGGTCGCAATCCCTTCGCGGTTGACGGTGGCGCTGTTTTGCAACATCCCGTCATTGGTGCTGTTCAGCCCTTTAATGGCGCTGCGAAAATCGGTTAATGCGGTGCGAAGCGCGTCCAGCGCTTTTTTCTGCGACGTCATCGTGGCTGTTTTGGTCTTCAGCTGATTCTGGATCGACATAATGTCGTAGGACGCCAGCGACTGCGCCAGCGTCGTCGGATCTATGCTGCTGAAATCTGCCATAGTAGTTGTCTCCATTCGCACCTGTTGCTAAACCATGCTCAGTTAATGCAACCATCGTGCCAGTTTTTAAATTTAGTTAATTCAGTTAGTTACGATTTACCGGGAAGGCAACTTTCCCCGAATGGGAAAAGACAGGAAGGGGAAAGGCCGCAAACAAAAACACCGCCTTACAGCGGTGTTTTCATCGAACGGATTGGGATTAGCCCAGCAGGGACATCACCATTCCGGACATGCTGTTGGACTGCTTCAGCATGGACATGCTGGTTTGGGCCAGCATCTGGTTACGGGTCATGCTGGAGGCTTCAGACGCGAAGTCAGCATCACGGATGTTACCCAGCGCCAGGTCGGTGTTGTCTTTCATGTTCGCCAGGTTAGCCGCGGTGTGGCCCAGACGGTTGATGTTTGCACCCAGTTTAGAACGCAGGGTACCCACTTCAGAGATAGCGCCTTCTACGCTTGTGATCATCGCCTGAGCGCCAGAAACAGTGGTCAGCGCGCCAGAAGCAGTCAGTGCGCCCATACCGCCGGAACCGGTCACGGTGGTCAGTTCTGTGCTCACGTTTACAGTCAGTTTCTCGCCTTCAGATGCACCGATCTGGAAGTTCATTGCAGAAGCGAATTTACCGCTCGCACCGAACAGGTTTTCGCCTGCGTATTTGGTGTTGTCCATAATGTTGGTCAGTTCAGCGTTCAGTTCGTCCATTTCAGACTGCAGCGCAGCGCGATCTTCAGTACCGTTCGTGTCGTTCGCTGCCTGTGTTGCGAGGTCTTTCATGCGGTACATGATGTTGCTCACTTCATCAAAAGCACCTTCTGCGGTCTGCAGCAGCGCAGTCGCGTCAGAGATGTTGCGCTGTGCAACAGCCATACCATTGCTCTGACCCTGCAGGCGGGTTGCGATTTGCAGGCCAGCTGCATCGTCCGCTGCGGAGTTGATACGTTTACCGGTACCCAGACGTTCCATTGCAGTAGACAGCATGCTGTTGGATTTATTCAGTGCGTTAGTAGAAGCCATGGAAGACGCGTTAGTGAAAATAGAAAGTGCCATGTTAGTAATCTCCTTGTGAACCTGTCTGTCAGGCTCTTCTCTCTGGTACTCAAGTAAAACGACACACTGAAAGGGAGAATTAAATCGGCGATGAAAAAAAATTAAAAATTACGTCTATAAGAAAAAGCCTGGTCTGAGTAATAACCGCATAAATTGCGAAAGATAAATTAAAAACCAATGCGACACACTCTCTCCTTAACTTAAACACAACTTAAAAATATTTAATGTATTCATTTATCCAAATGTAACAATATTTTATCGGCGGGAAAAAATAAAACACCAAATTCACATAAAAGAACAATCTATTAATATAAAAAACATCCACAGATCACTATTAACGTTTAACGATTCTCATTAATGGTTGTTTAGAGAATTAACTTAATAATTTGTTGCACATCACAGTTTTATCGCGTAAAAATGTGTCAAGGAAGAGAAACTTCCTAATCTCATACTGGAAAAGGCGGAAAATGACCGGCAAGCACATGCCGTTCCGCAGAGCGAAATCCCTGTTTACGTCGTAAAACCGCTCGTTTTTGCATAATCTCCGCAGGCACGCGGCAATTCTCAAATGAATTTTAAACGGAATTAATGATTAATTTACATTAAGCATTGCGCGACTTTTTCGCTCGGTGCGGAGATGAATAATTGATTCAGGAGTGGCTTATTGTCACCTGTCGCCATGAGAAAAAAATATTCCACCGTTAATAATTGGTTAGTTGATCTACCCTCCGGCTCTCTCATAAGCATGGTCACGGGCGAAAGAAAACGCCTGGGGGAATATCAATTAAAACTATTAGATGTACTTCTTGAAAATGCAGGAAAAATTCTCACTCGCGAAGAATTGACGACGCTGGTCTGGGAACGTCGGGTTATTGGTAATAATAGTCTGCCCAATGCCATCCATGCTTTACGCTCTGCTTTAGAAGACGACGGCAAACAACAAAAAATTATCAAAACAATCCCCAAAAAGGGGTATTTGCTTGAGCAGGCGTGGTGCCGTTTCGTTGAGAAAGAGAGCGAAGAGATTGATCTGCCGGACACGGAGATCGATGGCTTTGTGTTGCCCACCCTCAGCCCAACCGTTGAGCACAACGCTGCTGACGAGCCGGACATCGTTTCTGAACCCGTTAAGGTAATGGAAACGCCCTCCATTGAGATCGCGGTTCCCGCTGAACGCCCCGTTATCGTATCGGCCAAATCCCGGTTTCAGCATCCGTTCATCACCCTGGCAGCCCTGCTGGTCACCGTCATGATTGGCGCGATCTTTGGCTGGCACTATGCCGGTAATCAGGGACCAAAAATCGTCGCGGCAGAGCAGGAAGTCGCGGTTTACAGCAACATTCATATTTACGAGCTGTCCGAGTCCAACCGCCTGGAGATGAGCAAAGAAGATTTTTACAGCAAAATCAAAGACACGCTGTATACCATTAACCAGCAGATCAAAACCCAGTCCATGACTATGACGGTCTATTACCAGAGTATCGATCAAACGCTGAACTACACCTTTGCGCTGAATAGCCGCTGCGACAAAAAACAGCTGGTGATGGCCATCTATCACTGGCGCATCGACCCGACCCAACTGAACAACCTGATACTGCGTGAGACGAGGAGAAAAATCAGTGAGATGGAAACCTGCGCTTAACTGGAAACTGGCCCTGTCCTGCTTTCTGCTTGTGGCGCTCGCTTTTGCGGGGCTGCGAGTCATGCAAACCGCAAACGTACCGCAGTCTAACGTCGAGGGGTTTTTGCAGCTGGGGTTTTACGATTTGATGTCGATGCGAAAAGAGATTTACGATTCGCACATGCAGACGGTGAATGGTTCGATTTTAACGACCATCACCAGCCCGAACGATAATCGCTTCGTGCTGAAAGGAAAATTCACCGGCATCAACGAACAGAACGGCAGACAGTTTTTCGCCTACACCCCCATCTACTACAGCACCGCGCAAAAAGGGCTGATGATTGATGGTCTGGTGGATATGCTGCTGCACATTGATATCTGGATGCAGCCGCTGTTTGTCGGCAATCAGCAACTGGTGGTGGGGCAAAGTGGGGCAATATTTTTGTATCCGTTGAAGAAGTAAGCAGGGTGGCCGCCGCCACCCGCTTCACCATTCGCCGTACGGATAGGTTTTGCCTTTGATAAAGTCTTTTGTGCTCTGGTCGTATCCATCAGGAATTTCATAAGACATTTCAAGGTTGCTTATCCCCTTACAGCCTTCGAGTTTTCCACCTGAGAGCGTGGATATTTTTACAGGTTCTACAGGGAGGTTGTCACCACCGCCACTATTTTGAAGCCAGACTCGGACCTTTCCCCCAGGCGCCAGGCCAAACAACATCGTGCTGTACCATGCCTTTTCTCCGAACATATCTACCCCTGTCGACAAACTCATTCGCGTCCGCACAGAACTCGGAAAAGTGATTCTCGTTTCGTAGGTTTGTTTATCAATAATGGAATCCCAGCAAAACAGCATATTTACAGGGGGATGTCGTGCTTTGTTAAACGTTGCAAAACGCATGTACTGCTTATCCCACGTAGAAACGCTTGACTCATCCTCATCTGTACTATCCAGATTCCTGAATGAATAGAGGATGTTCTTTTCGTCGATAATGCCAACATAATTGACGAAAGCGGGGAGTTCCTTAGGCGTGAAAAAAACAAACCCCCACATCCCATATGGCATTGAACCAGTATCTTCTGGCAATGCGGGTTCTCCAGTATGACAGCCTGATAAAATAAGAAGCATTATGAGTAAAGACCGTTTTCCGTAATTCATTTCTAATTCCTTCCATGCTTAATCTGTTACTTGCCTGAATCTCACCATTCGCCGTACGGATAGGTTTTGCCTTTGATGAAGTCTTTTGTGCTCTGGTCGTATCCATCAGGAATTTCATAAGACATTTCAAGGTTGCTTATCCCCTTACATCCCTCCAGTTTATCCCCATACACAGTGGTTATTCTTTTCGGCTCCACAGGTATGCTCCCATTACCTCCTGAAGAATTTTGAAGCCAGACCCTCACCTTGCCTCCAGGAGCAAGCCCAAAGAGCAGAGTGTTATTCCACGCCTTTTCACCATAATGATCTAACCCGGTTGAAACACTCATTTGGTCTCCAAGGGACTCTGGGAAGGTTATCCGCGTTTCATACGTTTTTTTATCGATAATTGAGTCCCAGCAGAAAAGCATAGTGACTGGTGGATGGCGGGCTTTATTGAACTGCGCATGCCGTCTTACTTTATTATTCCATGTATCTACGGTTGCCCAGCTATCATCTACACTGTCGAGAGATCTGAAAGAGTAGACGACCTTTTTGTCATCAATAATACCTACGTAGTTTACAAATGCCGGAAGATCTTTCGGCGTAAAGAAGGCGAATTCCCAAAGTCCATACGGCATTTCCCCGGTATCTTCGGGAGAAGTAGGGATATTGGAATGGCAGCCTGTTGTCGTAAGCATCATTGTGAAGAAGAATATTTTTCCATATCTCATTTTTTATTTCCGTCCATGTTGTAAATTGTCCTCTGCCAGTTTTCATCTGGCCGGTTTACGAAACTAAGGATCTCCGAAACGGAGGTGCCACCGTAGGGCTTTCTGGTACTATCAAAAACAATGCTGTTCCAGTTTGCCGAGCAATGGATATAGTCCTTAGCAAGAAGGTCAATTTCCGAAGGGGCAAGTTGAGTCGGTGTTAAACCTGAACGGATTGCAGCTGCCGATTCCACCACCTTTGAGCAGAGCGATGTAAGATCGGCAGAGATGGTGAGCGCTTTGTCTTCCTTTTTTATCGGCTTAAACACCACACCCGCATCCTGCGCGGCATCGATCATTACCCGCAGCACCACCTTCGACCAGTCGTTTTTCACGATCCGTTTTTTCATTGTCAGAGCAGCAAATGCGCGCTTCTGCATCCCGTCTCTTGGATGGGAAGGCATTCTCGTGTCCTCCCAGGCGTCAGCTGTAATGTCATTAGTGCGAATGAGCGGTGCCGCGACCGCAGAGGATTCGAGTATCGATAGCTGTTCCATGGCATGTCTGTAAGTTCGCGTATCCGCCAGCGGGGTATCCAGCGGCACGGTTACTGCTTCCGGTCGGGTCAGGTAGATGTTTTCCCGTGTCGCAGGCAGGTAGCCGCCGCCAATATCGGAGTGCGCGCCGGGCAGAGCCAGCTCCGGCCACGCGGGTTGCACGCTGTTCAGGGCGAAGTTAAAGCGGCACTCGTGCTGCGCCGTGATATGGAAGACTTTCTCCGCCACGCCAGGGCGCAACACGATATTCACGTCACCGGTATTTGCTGTGTGTGGATTGAGACCATTTTGCGGTGTCCCAATAGCGGCGACGGTATCGAAAATACCGATAAATCGCGTTTTCCCGGCCGGTGCGCCAGCGTATTCGACATCATTCATCCCGTAGCGAATCGCATTGATAATGTCCCGATCTTCCGTCTGAATGCGATTGGCAAAGTGGCGTGCCGCCGCTGCGCCGCGACTAAATCCGAAGATATCGAACTGGAAGGAGGTGACCTTAATCACACACCCATGCATTTTTTGCTGCAACTTGCGCAGAGCATCCTTTATCGCCTCTGCAATCTGCTTCACCGCAAGGTCCGTCTTCGCGATCACCCCCGTATCGGCCACGCCTAAACTCAGGCCAATCATGCTGTCCGGTCTGCCGGCTTCGGTGCCAATCCCCTCTACATAAATGGCCGCCTGCGCCTGTCCTGATTCAATCGGGAGATCCGTTTTGTACAACGTATTTAACCAGTGAATATTGGTATACCCGCCGGTATAGCTGGTGGCCCCTGTTCCGGAGACGCCCATCTGCTCCTGCGCCATGCGGGCAAGAATGCTTTCTGCATCCGGGTCAGAAATGTCAAAGTGCGCGGCGGTGCAGGCGGCGAGCATGTTTTGCGTGTTCACGGCGTTATTACCGGTTCCATCAAAAAACACACCGAGCGTCAGGGTAATATTGCGCTTTTCAGGTTGTTTTATTTCATCGGGTGGAAACAGTTGGTTATAGGCGTCAGGCAGGAGCAGATTGCTGAACTCTGTATTCGCAATAAGATGTTTACTGCGAATATATTCATAACTGACAGTGATACTTTCCGTATCCAGACTGTCTTTCTTATGCGAGCTGGATATCCCCTGAATCGACGCCCCGCGCAGTTCGATATGATAATATTTTTCCTGACGGCCGAAGCGGTTAGTACGGTAATAATCAAAACTGAGCCGCAGTTTTTCATTCTCATTAATGGCGGTGGTCAGGAGTGGCGAGCTTTTGTCGGTGGGTTTGGTGAAGCGCAGGCCCTGATGATGCACGCCGCCCGCGGTGCTGATGCTGCTGGAGGAGAGCTGATAAACCAGAATTTCGTTTTCATGGCGATACTGAAAGCGATTACCAATAGATTTTTCTGTTCCACAGCCTGCGGATATTTCCCCCTGGCGCTCACCCGTCAGCGTTAAATAGATAACGTTGCTCACTCAATGATGTCCTTATCATTTTCCAAAAAAATATATTGCAATCATTAATTATGCTGGACAGCAGTGTAGTCTTTTTTATTTTTACAATATCGCAGCTGAGATCATGAAAATGGAAGGTAAAACGAAAATGAAGGAATGCTATGTGGCAGGAATAAATAAAATAAAGAGAGAGTATAAAACCTGAGTCGTGGGTCATCTCCTCCCCGCAAGGAGAGGAGATGACCGCGCAGGGCTAGCCTAACAAATTCTTCACCGTCACCTGATGAACGTTCCCTTGCGCCGCCAGCGCTTGCGTTAGCAGGCCAAACTGCTTACCGCTCCCCGCCAGGGCATCTCCAAGCGCGCGCGCCGTTTCGAGCGCCTCGCCTGGGGTGTAAACCGTCGACATATCCTGAATCCGCGTCGAAACGCGATCCTGGTGAAAATGCAATTTACTGCGCTCGCGGGTGATTTGGTCCAGCGTCTGCTGCAGCTTTTTACTGTCGCCGCGCTCCCAGCGGAGGGCCAGCTGGCTGATTTCGTCTTCGCGGCTGGTTTCTGCCTGCGGAGCCAGCAGGGTAAAAGCATCCGCCGGGAAGTGTTGCCCTTCGCCGCGCACACTGAGATGCTGGCTGACGCGCGACCAGCGCGCTTCATCGACCTGGAAAGCGACTTTCCCTTCAGGGGCGAGCGTCGCGTTGATTCCCAGGCGACCCAGTCCCACATTGAGATGGGCCAGGATCTGACGCGGAGACGCCTGCTCGGGCAGCGCCACGGCGGTGAGTTCACGCTGGCCGCCGCCGAGCTGAAATACCAGCGTCTCACCCTGCGGCTGCTCCAGCAGTTTTTCCACACCCGGCAGGGTGAACGTGACCTGGCTTTTTTGCTGGAGCGTGATGTTGAAGTTCCGATCGATCGTACCGCCCGACAGCTTTCCGCGCTGATTCAGCAGCGTGTTCAGCCCCGACGGCGCAGAGCCGTTCTGATGGCGCAGCACCAGCAGCTGGGTTTCGGTTTCGGACAGATAATTATCCGCCTGCTGAACCGCCGTCAGCTGCTGATTAAGCTGTACGTTATAGCGCAGCGGACGGCGCGACAGCAGCGCCGCTTCAGGAAAGGGCGGCGTCACACGATTCGGGGTGGCGACGCGTTCTGTTCGGGCAATCTGGGCCGGTGCCCCCGGCAGCGTCCGGACGGCGGACGCGGTACTGGAGGCGGTGGTGGTTTTTAATCCTACCTGCATAACCATTACAACATGCTGAAGAGCGAAAGCTGACTGATCATGCTGTACGCTTTGTTAGTGACCTGCACGGAGTTGGTGTACAGCTGAAGGTTGATACTGGTGGTCGCCCAGTCGGTGTCCGACAGGTCGCGCACCACCTGATCGTTGGCGGTGCTGACGTCCGTGTGGGCATCGCCAAGCATCGTCAGGCGATTCTGACGCCCACCCAGATCGGTAAACATCGCCGCCACTTTGTCGCGCGTGTCGGAGGAGAGCGTCAGCATCTCCTGCATCTCATCCTGATAATCGCTGACCGGAATGTCTGGGTCCTGCATCTTCTCGCTCAGGGCTTTCAGCTTGTTCAGCATCTCCAGATCGCTGCCGTTACCAAACGCCTGCACGACGTTGGTGTTTTCCGTCACGCTCACCCCGTTTGCCACCGTGGTTTCTCGCGAGCCGTCGTTGCCCTGATAAACGTATTTCCCCTGCGCCTCGTCCCAGACCACCGGTTTGGCGTCGGTTTTGGTGCCTGAGAAGAGATAGCTGCCGCTCTCATTCTGGGCGTTAATCGACGCCACCAGCGAGTCCAGCATCGACGACAGTTCGGTGCCGAAACCGTTCATATCTTCGCTGCTGTGGGTGCCGTTGGCCGCCGCCAGCAGTTTATCGTTGAGGGACAACAGCTGATTGCTCATCGCGCTGACGTGCGCTTCCTGGCTCGCAAGCGATCCGCTGAGGCGCGAGATGTTGCTCTGATACTGCTTAATGGCCGACTGCTCGCGGTTCAGCTGCACCAGACGCGTGGCGGCAACCGGATCGTCCGACGGGACGTTGATTCGTTTCTGGGTCGCCATCTGTTCCATCAGCTTGCTCATGCGCGTGCCGTTAACGCCAAGCTGCGCCAGCATGGCGTCGGAATTATAAAGACTACTGATTCGCATAAATTCGTTCCTTAACGCCGGTTAAAACATGCCTAACAGGTCAGTAAAAATCTGGTTGCCGGTGGCGATCACTTTGACGTTGGACTGATACGCCTGCATGTAAACCTGCAGGTTTATCGCCTCTTCGTCCTGGTTGACGGCGCTGAGGTTGTTGCGCTGCAGCTGTGCCTGGTCAAACACCGCCTGCGCCGCTTCCAGCTCGCTTTGCGACTGTTTACTGGCAATACCGATGTTGGAGATGATCGCCGCCGCCCCTTCGTTCAGGCTCATGTTGCCCATCCCGCCGATATCGACCTTTTTATTTTTCAGATCGATCAGTGCTTCAAGGTTGTCGCCATTCCCCTGCTCGTCAGGCTTGCCGGAGAGCGCCAGTTCGTCGGGTTTCAAATCGTTGACCTGCAAAATACCCGCCGGATTGGTGAGATCGAAACTGAACAGCGGTTTGCCCGGATTACCGTTTTTGTCAAAACCCTGCGCCAGCTGATCGTTAAACAGCGTGGCGACGGTTTCGGCCATCCCCTGGACCGAGGCCTGCATGTTCGCCAGTTCGCCTGTTTCGTAGTCATACAGCGCGCCAAGCTGGCCGCCCGTCGACGGGTTTAACGAGAAATCGCTGCCGGAAAACTTCAGCGTTAAGACAGAGTTACCGTTGGCATCGGTGCTGGCGCTGAGCTGTCCGGCCACTTTGCCGCTCACCAGCGGCTGGCCGTTTTTCATCGATACGGAGTAGCTGCCGTTGCTGTCTTCCACCACTTTCACGTCGCTGTAGGTGCTGAGCTGTTTCACCAGCTCGTCACGCTGATCGCGCAGCACGTTGCTATTGCCGCCCGTCGAGTCCATCTCCATGATTTTTTTGTTGTAGTCAGCGATCCCGGTGGTCAGGGTGTTCATCTGCTCGACAATGGTGTTGCGCTGATTACCGACCGAGGTTTTCTGGCTGTTGATGAAGTCGTTCATGTTGTTGAAACGGGTCGCCAGGGACTGCGCCTGGTTCAGCAACTGCTGGCGGTTGGCTTCACTTTCTGGCCCGGCAGTTAAGGCGCCGAGGGCCGAGAAGAAATCGTCCAGCCCGGTGCCGAGACTGGTGGAATCGGTGCCAATCACCTTCTCCAGCGAGCTGAGATACTGGTTGTTAATGCCGTAGTAGTTAGCTTTGCTGTTGCTCTGCCACACCTGGCCCGTCAGGTATTGATCGGAAATCCGGCGGATGCTGTCTACCTGCACACCCGCCCCGGCGGACATACCGCCCGGCCCCATCGTCGTCACGGAGCTTTGGATAATGCCCTGACGGCTGTAGCCCGGCGTCAGCACGTTGGAGATGTTCATCGAGGTCACGCTCATCCCAAACTGTGCTGCCTGCAAGCCGCTAAAGGCAATATTAATCATGTTCATGGATTACTCCTGCCCGCGACGTATTACCGGGACGACGGGGGGCGTTAATGTCTTCGGATGTTCCTGTAAAGCGACCATTCCCTGCGAATTCTTAAGCGGCGCGCTCTCCTGCGGGCCGAGCTGGGTGATGATCATCTGGGCGATGCCCGTGCTGCGCTGGGAAGCCAGCTGTGACGCCAGCTTGTCATCGTAAAAATCGCGCATCATGCGCTGCTGCTTGCTGTCGAACGGATTGTTGTCCACCAGCGCTTCGGAGGCTTTTCGCATTTGCTGGAGCATCGAACGCAGGAAAATACCTTCGAACTGCTCCGCTGCCTGTTCCAGATTCTGCGGTTTTACCTGGCCGGTAAAATCGCCGGGCAGCACGCTGGTCTGGGGTTTGATCGCCTGTAGCATTGTCTCTCCTTAAATCACAACCAGTTCGGCATCCAGCGCGCCTGCTTCATGCAGGGCCTGCAGGATCGCCATGGTGTCGTCCGGCGACGCGCCGAGGCTGTTAATGGTATTCACGATGCTGCGCAGGCTGGTGCCTGATGCAATGGTCACCATCTGGCCGCTGCCGCGATTCACATCGACGTCGCTTTGCGGTGTGACCACCGTCTGACCCTGGCTGAATGCGCCCGGCTGGCTAACGTTCGACGATTCACGAATGGTGACGGTCAGGTTGCCGTGCGACACCGCCGCCGCGCGAACCACCACGCCATCGCCAATCACCACGGTGCCGGTGCGGGCGTTAAACACCACGCGCGGCGGCTGTTTACCGGCATTGATCTGCACATCTTCCAGCATCGACATAAACGCCACGCGCTCGCCCGCCGGCAGCGGAGCGTTGACCACCACGTTAGTGGCGCTCTGCGCCGTCGCCGTGCCGGAGCCAAAGGCGCTGTTCAGCGCCACCGCCACGCTGTTGGCAGTTTTAAAACTTGGGCGCTTAAGGTTGAGAATCACCTGGTTGTTCTGCTGAAAATCGGACGGCACTTCGCGCTCGACGGACCCTCCGTTCGGCACGCGGCCCACGGTCGGGGTGTTGATGGTGACGCTCGACCCGCTGTTGCCTTCGGCTTTCACACCGCCGACCACCACGTTCCCCTGCGCCAGGGCGTAGACTTCACCGTCGGCTCCGCGCAGCTGCGTCAGCAGCAAGGTGCCGCCGCGCAGGCTTTTGGCGTCACCGATGGACGAGACGGTAATGTCGATACTCTGCCCGCGCGCGTAGCCCGGCGGCAGCGTAGCGCTGATCGCCACGGCAGCAACGTTTTTCACTTTTGGATCGATTTTGGTCGGCAGTTGGACGCCAAACTGGCGCAGCATGTTGGTCACCGACTGGCTGGTGAACTTCACCTGATTTTTATCGCCCGTGCCGTCGAGGCCGACCACCAGGCTGTACCCCACCAGCTGGTTACCGCGCACGCCCTGAATATCGACCACATTTCCCAGTCGTTCTGCGGTTGCCGCCGTCGTCCACAGCAGCATCAGAAATAGCATCGCTTTACGCATGGCAGACTCCATTAAATCGGGAACAGCGGATGGTTAAAGAAGCGCGTCAGCCAGCCTGCGGAGTTGGAGTCGCTGAGCGCTCCGCGTCCGGCGTAGGAGATACGCGCGTTGGCGATCCGCTGGGAGGAGACTGAGTTGTCGCGTTCCACGTCTTCCGCGCGTACCAGCCCGGTCACACGCATATATTCATCGCCCTGATTAAGGGTCAGCCATTTTTCACCGCGCACGGCGAGCACGCCGTTGGGCAGCACTTTGTAGACCGCCACGGTGATGGCTCCGCGCAGGCTGTTTTGCTGCTGGGAAGTGGCGTTGCCGTTGAAGTTGCGGCTGCCGTCGATGGAGCCGGAAAGCTTATCCACGGAGTGACCAAAGGCTTCCGGCACGCCAATCGAGACGTCATTTTTCTTGCCGAAGTTGGTCCGTGCCTGTTTGCTGGCCTGGGTGGATTCGTCCAGTTTGACGGTCAGGATGTCGCCCACGCGGTAAGCGCGGCGATCCTGCGTCAGGGACCAGTTGTAGTTGCCGTTATACAGCCCGCCGCCCTGCACTTTGGTGGTCGGCATGGAGAAATCTTCTGGCGGCGCGTAGGCCGCGTCATCTTTTTGCACTAACAGCGCCGGGCTTTCACACCCGGCCAGCAGCAGTGCAATACATCCAATAACTAACTGCTTTTTCATTTCTTTTTCACTTCACGCGTTACATCGACTGCGTGACAAATTTGAGCATGTCATCCGCCGCCGAGACCATTTTGGCGTTCATCTCATAGGCGCGCTGAACGGTGATCATATCGACCATCTCCTCCACGACCTGCACATTGGAGCCTTCCAGCGAGCCTTGTTCGAGCTGCCCGAAAGCCTCTTCGCCCGCCACGCCTTCTACCGCTTCGCCACTGGCAGCTGTTTCGCGATACAGGTTGCCGCCGAGGGCTTCCAGTCCGGCCGGATTGACGAAGTTCACCAGCGTGATCTGCCCAAGCTCGACCGGATCAGCTTCGCCCGCGACCGTGGCCGTGACGGTGCCGTCTTTGCCGATTTGCAGGTCTTTAACGTTATCCGGCAGTTCAATCTGCGGCACCAGCGGCAGCCCCTGAGCGTTAGTCAGCAGGCCGTCCGGGTTTTTCTGGAAGTTACCGGAGCGGGTATAGGCGATATCGCCGTCGCTGGTTTCAACCTGGAAAAAGCCCTGTCCGGTGATGGCGACGTCCAGCGACTGTCCGGTGTTCTGGATATTGCCGGTGGTGAACTCTTTTTGGGTGCCGACAATTTTGACGCCGGTACCAAACTGAATGCCCGTCGGCGAGATGTTGTTCTGGTCTAGCTGACCGCCCGGCGTGCGCTGATTCTGATAGAACAGATCGGCGAACATCACGCGATCGCGCTTAAACCCGGTGGTGTTAACGTTCGCCAGGTTGTTGGAGATGGCGCTCATCTTCGCGTCTTGCGCGGCAAGACCGGTTTTACTGATCCATAAAGCGGGATTCATCGTTATTCCTTTTGGCTAAACGGGCAAAAATCAGGCGTTACGCAGCAGGCGATTGCCCGCCGTCGCCAGATCTTCTGCCGCCTTCATCATTTTGATTTGGGCTTCGAACTGACGGTTAAGCGCGATGCTGGAGACCATTTCGTTAATCGCCGAGACGTTAGAGGTTTCCAGATGCCCGGCAACCACCTCGACCTCTTCGGTACGCGGATTGACGTTGGCGTTGGTCACCAGAAAACCGGCGCTGTTTTTGCTCAGCTCGCTGGCGGCGATATCCACCAGCTTGATACGGTCGACGTCCATCGGCGCGGCGATGTCGCCGTCATCCGCCACGATGGTGATGACCCCGTCGTCGGCGATGCTGACGGACGAAAACGGCGGCAGCACGATCGGGCCGTTGTCGCCGGAGACCGGCAGGCCGTCGATGGTCAGATCGCCCTCCGGGCCGACTTCAATCTGGCCGTTGCGGGTGTAGACCTCGCGGTTGCCGCTGACCAGCGCAATCAGGCCGCTGCCTTTGACGGCGACATCGAGATCGCGCCCCGTCTCACGCGTTGCCCCTGGCGTCAGATCGACGCCGCCCTGCTGCTGTTGCACCAGAAAACGGGAGGCGTAACCCTCCCCCTGAATTTGCTGCGACATCGCGCTGTCCAGATCGTGACGAAACCCCTGGGTGTTGACGTTCGCCAGGTTGTTCGCGTGGATCTGCTGCTGCGCGAGGCTGCGGGACGCTCCGCTCACGGCGGTATAAATTAAGTGGTCCATTACAGTGCCTGGAACAGCGCCGACATCATGTTGTCGTTGGTGCTGATCACTTTGGTGTTGGCCTGGTAGTTACGCTGCGCCGTCATCAGCCCGACCAGTTCGGCGGTGAGATCGACGTTGGAGCCTTCCAGAGTATTGGAGCTGATCGACCCCAGCAGCCCGGTGCCTGGCGCGCCCGTCAGCGGCGTACCGGAGCTGGCGGTTTGCGACCAGGTGGTGCCGTCCTGCGAAGAGAGACCGTTCGGATTGGAGAAGCTCGCCAGCACCAGCTGGCCCTGCAACAGGCGCTCACCGTTGGAGAAGGTGGCGTAGACGCTGCCGTCTTTGTCGATCATTTGTCCGGTACGTTCCCCGGAGGCATAGCCGTTACCGGAGTTTTTGCTGACCGAGAAATCGGAGCCAAACTGAGTGGTGCCGCTGTAGCTCAGGGTCAGTTCGATGCCGTCTGCGCCCGGAATACTGGCGTTGATGGTGACCGGGCCGGTCGGCGTCTGCAGCACGCCCTGCTCGGTGAAGGTCATCTTCTCGGTAGTGCCAAGATCCTGATCGTCCATGTAGTAGTGCACTTCCCACTCGTTGTCGGTGGTTTTAACGAAGTACTGCTTCATGGTGTGTTCGCGGCCCAGAGAGTCATACACCTGAGTGGCGTAAGTGTGGTTGTAGGATTTCTCGTCGGTCGGATCGAAATCGGGGTTTTCCGGCAGCTTTTCGTTGGCATTCAGGTTGGCGGTAAAGTCGAGAGTGCTGGTCGCTTTCGCCGGGATAGAGCCGCTGCTGATGGTCAGATTGCCGATGGTCCCGGTCTGTACCACGCCGTTGGCATCCACCGGATAGCCCTGCAGGTACATGCCGAGGTTGTTAACCAGATTACCGTTGTTGTCGGTGGCCATATAGCCTGCGCGGGTGTAGGCAGTAGTGCCGGTGCTGTCGCGCATCATAAAGAAGCCGTCGCCATTAATGGCCAAATCGAGGCTGTTGGCAGAGGCAAAAATGGCTCCGCTTTTGGAAATACTCTGCGCAACGGCGGTCACGCCCACGCCCAGCGGCTGACCTTCGGCATACAGGGACGCGAACTCCGCGCGCCCGGATTTAAAGCCCACGGTGCCGGAGTTAGCGATGTTGTTGGAGATCGCGCCGAGCTGTTGGTTGATGGCATTCAGGCCAGAAACTGCAATATCAAAACTCATAATAATTCCTGATTAACTCGTTAATCCCTTCGGGTTTTTGTCGTTCGACTGGCCGAACTGAGTGATGTTGTGGTACGCCACTTCACCGATGCCGCTGATGTTGAGCATGGTCGCAGTGCCATCGAGCGGGATCCGCACGTTGTTCACCACGCCGCCGACTTCAATCGGCACTTTGGCTGGCTCGTTGTCCGTCATGACGGTCATGGTGTATTTGCCCTCTTTCAGCCCCAGCTCCTGCGGGTTGAGGGTGAAGTCCACGGAACCGGCTTCCTGTTTGCCCAGCTCGATTTTGGTCTCGTTGCCGCTTTCGTCTTTGACGATCACCGTGACGGTGTTGGCGGCGTGATCCAGCGTCAGGCGGCCTTCGATGTTGGTGCTGCCATCACTCTGGAGGGTATCGGTCTGAACCATCACCTTCTGCCCGACCAGATTGCCCGTCGACAGGGTTTGCAGGTTGTCCATCAGCACCGCGTTGTTGGCCATTAACTGTGACATGGTCTCCATCGACTGCACCTGGGTCAGCTGCGCCAGCTGGCCGACGTATTCCGTGCCATCGGTCGGGTTCAGCGGGTCCTGATTCTGGATTTGTGCCACCAGCAGCTGCATAAACAGGTTGTTCATCCCTGCCGCGCTGTTGTCATTGGCGGATACACCACTGTCGTAAGGGGTTGTACCGGATTGAGTGGAAACGCCATTCACGCTCATCTATTACGCCTCGCCCAGACGCAGCAGGCTCTGCTGCATGCTTTTTACATTGTTAAGAACATCGACATTGGTTTCGAAGTTGCGCGACGCAGACATCATGTCGGCCATCTCTTCCACCACGTTGATGTCCGGATACCAGACGTAGCCGTCCGGGTTCGCCATCGGGTGATGCGGTTCGTACCGCTGCACCGCGTTGCCGGATTCCACGACGTCCATCACCTGCACGCGGGCACCGGATAAACCGTTGTTGTTCATCAGCTCGTCGTTCTGATACACCGCCGCAAACACCGGGCGGCGCGCTTTGTACACGCCCGCTTCTGCCGTCGCCGCGGTATCGGCGTTGGCGAGGTTACTGGCGACGGTATTCAGGCGGACGGTCTGTGCCGTCATGGCCGAGCCTGACACTCGGTAGATATCGGTAAAAGCCATTTATCGTTACCTGATTCAATTACTTACCTTCAATGGCCTTCTTCAGACCAGTGAATTTCATATTCAAAAACGCCAGGCTCATCTGGTAGTCCTGAACGTTTTTGGCAAACTCTGTTTGTTCCACATCCAGCGCAACGGTGTTGCCGTCCGAGGAGGGCTGATAGGGCACGCGATACATCTGTTGCGCCGTCGAGCCGGGAAAGAAATCCCGCTGCGAACGTTGCATCTCCGCGGCAAAATCAATATCTTTAGCCTGGAAATTGGGTGTATCGACGTTAGCCAGGTTTGCTGAAAGCAGTTCCGCCCTGGAAAGTCGAAGTGCTACAGCTTGCGGATGAACGCCCAATGCCTTATCAAAACTAATACTCACAACTCACTCCTTCGTGATGGTGGACAGTGCCGATAGTCCGTGTTGCTGCAATCTTTAAAGCAACTATCGTGCCAGGTTCATAACATCATGATTAATAGCGTTTTATCACTGTTTTCACCGCACAATGGGAAGGGCTTTTTCCGCTCCTCATTGACCGCAGCCATACTGTGCTTTTCCGCGGCTTCCGCCGCCGCGCCGCCCCAGCCCACCAGCGCCCGTAAGCAGGTGCATTCCCGCGTCCAGCAGGCGGCCTCCGAGGCGATTCGTCAGGAAGCCCAGCGCAGCCGCTGGGAGGATTACCAGGCAAAGCTCAATCTGTTTATTCCCTCTGAAATCTCGCAGTACGCCCCCTGCGCCGCCCCGCTCACCGTCAGCATGCCGACGGGCGAACGCCTCGATCTGCGCAGGCTGCGTTTTGACGTGCGTTGCGAAAGCGCGGGCGGCTGGGAAGTGGCGGTGACCGTCAAACCGGACATCTATCTCACCGTATTGATGGCCAAAAACACCCTGGAGCGCGGGCACGTGCTCGGGCCGTCCGATATCACCCTGAAGAAGTTCAATATCAGCAATCTGCGCAGCGGTTACGTCACCCATCCGGATGATGTGGTTGGCCTGACGCTCAAGCGCCGCGTGCGGGAACTCCAGCCTTTAAGCATGAGCCAGCTCGATTCGCCGGTGATGGTTGAGCGCGGTCAGCGGGTGCTGATGATTGCCGATCAGGATGGCGTCGAGGCCCGCACCATGGGGATCGCCAGCAAAAAAGGGCGCAAAGGCGAGATGATCAAAGTGAAGAATGAGAGCAGCGAGCGGGAAGTGACCGCCATCGTCAGCGAGATGGGCGTGGTCAGAACCAGCCTGAGCGCGAAAAATTAAAAAACTTTACGCAGGGCTTAAGTTTCGCCCTGAGTGCGTCGCTTTACAGGGGTATGGAGATCGGAAACGTTTTTTCCGCCCGCTGAACAGCTGACGCAACCTGCACAAACAAGAAGATGGAGTAAGCGATGAAAGTGACATCCCCCCAGTACGCCATGACGAGCGCGATTAATCAGTCCAGTGCGACGGCACAGACTCGCACCGCAGGTGCTGAGGAGATGAAAGTCGCACGCACCACCGCGATTGATCCGGTTCTCGGTGATGCGCAGACGCAGCTGGCAAGCCTGCCAGAAGTGGATATGGCGCGCGTCGCCAGTATGAAAGAGGCTATCGCCAGCGGGAAAATCAGCGTCGATCTCGATGCCCTGACCAGCGCGATAGAGCAATACTATCAGAGGTAAAAATGAGTAACGCCGCACAGAGCGTCAGAACGCTGATTCAGGGCATGGTCGACGATCGCAACCATTACAACCAGCTAAAGACACTGCTGACGGATCAGCGTCAGTTCCTGATCGCGCGTAACGCGCAGGCACTGGAGACGCTGAACGCCAGCATTTTCACGGTGTATGAACAGCTTCTGGAAAACAGCAAACAGCGCTATCAGCTCCTGACCCGGCTCGGTATCCCCGCCGGTGCGCACGGCCTGCGCACGCTCTTCACCCGCCTGCCCGTCGCCAATCAGTCGCAGCTCAACACGCTCTGGGATTCGCTGGAGCAGGTAGCCGCAGAATGTAAAACGCTGAACGACAGCAACGGCATGGTGCTGGCGATGCAGCAGGAGGTTCTGCAAAACCTGTTTAACGTAGGCGAGCCGGAGAACTGGCTTTATCGGCAGGTGTGACGTCCCCCGCTGAATCTCTTTTTCCCCGAAGGACCGCAGCATGACAACTCAAAAAATCCTGGCGGCTGACCTGCCTCAGGAATATTTGCTGGCCGCTATTCAGGAAGCAGCAACAGCCCATTCACCCGTCTCGCTGGAAGGTGCAACCCCTGACAAATTCGCAGAAATCAGCGGGTATCTGCGTCGCTGCGGCTATCAGTGCATCGGGCAAACAGACCAACCGCTTGCGTATCAATTTGTTCCGCTCGAGGCTGGAAAACAGCGGATTGTGGTGACAGCGACCAACGATAATTTCCATTTTTTACTTCCCGTCATGGGGCTGATGCAAGAGCAAGGCCATCATGTACAGAAGCTTAGCGGCAAATCACTCACCCAGCAGTCCCTGCTCAATGCCCTTCGCCATTGCGATGTCGCCTGGTTTGAGTGGGGCGACGGCGCGATTATTGCGGCGAGTCAGTTGCCGAAGTTTTGCCGCATGGTCTGCCGTATCCATCGTTACGAACTCTATGGGGAGGCATTTTTACAGGCCAACTGGGACAATATTGACGAAGTTGTTCTTGTCAGTCAGGCGATGAAAAAACGCTTTATTTCCCTGATGGGCAAGAAATTACCCGTCCATTTGAAGGTCACTGTTCTCGCCAATTTGACCGAACATGTTCCTGTCACGCAGAGTGCCATTCGTCGAAATCCGTTTCATATTGCCTGCGTGGCCCGCTTTGCGCCGCAAAAAAATCTGATCATGCTTCTGCCCATCCTGCAGGCGTTAGTGAAACAGAATTCGCGCTATAAGCTGTTTATTGTCGGACGCGTAGAGGATCAATGTCTCTTCGACAGTTTTACTCAGCTTGTCGCCATCTATGGTTTATCCCGCAATGTGGTCATATGCGGAACAATTGCCGCCGAGGAAATGGCGAGCTGGTACGCGGATAAATCCTTTTTGCTCTCCACCAGCTATAACGAATCTCAGGGCATGGGCGTATTTGAGGCGATGCTTGCCGGATTAAAACCTGTTGCATTTCATGCTGCTGGAGGATTGAGTGAATATCTACCCAAGCGCTATTTATTCACTTCGCTTGAAGACGCCGTGACCCGCGTGCTTGAAGGTAATCCCTCTCCTGAACACTATACACAGGAAGCACAAACCCTTTTGCGCCAGCAGGAATTGCCGGAGGGTTATCAGGCTCTCTGGCAACCGGTCGGCAGTACCACGCCGCTTTTTTCGATTCTCATCCCCTGCTATAACCGTGAGCGCTATTTACTTCCGGCAGTTTATTCTGCGCTGAATCAAAGGGATGCGCATTTTGAGGTGGTGGTGGTTGACGATGGCTCTACAGACGGGAGCCTTGCGACAATCGAAGACCTGAACGATCCGCGCTTACGCATCGTTCGTAAAGTACACAGCAATGCCCCGGATACCCGAAATCGCTGTATTGAAGAGGCGAAGGGAGAATATCTGGTCTGGCTGGATAGTGATGACCACCTCCATGCGAATGCGTTAACCCATTACCGCACCCTGCTACAGCGCAACCCGCAGACCGACGTGATCTCCTGTGCAATGGAAACCTTAGCAGGTGAAAAGAAGTTTTTTTCTCTGTTCAACCATGCACCTGCCAACTGGTTACATCAGATAGTCCATGGCAGTTTCATTACTAATCCCGGTTGCTGCGTTCGTCGTTCGCTCTACACCCGAGTCGGGGACTATAACCCGACATACCTGCGTGCTCATGACTACGAATTCTGGTCCCGCGCTGTCGGCGTAGCCCGTATTGCTTTTACCGCTCAGTGCAATGTCGCTTATCGCCTGCATGACGACAATCTGACCGGAATGGGCAAACCAATAGATGCGACCTATGAATATCGTATCTTTGAAGCCATTCTTAAACGTTACCGGTCGACGGAGTTGTTTCCTGGCAAAAGCCGCCAGGAGATCGACGCGTTTGTGCAGACACGGCGCGAGGCTTTAATCGCCGCCTGCGATCTTGAGTACATAATCATTGTGCTGGACGCCACGACGGTCTCCATTGACACGTTAATAGAGCAAATCCAGCTCCTGGGCGCTCAACAGGATAAGCAATTCCATCTGTTAGTAGTTTCAGATAAAGCATTACCATTTGCCAGCCTGCCCGTGCTGATTGCCGATTCACCCGAGCCTACTATTCTGCGCCAGTACGTTAGTGAAACCTTCCCGCAGCGCTATTGCCGACTCTTTACGACCAACCCCGGCATGCAAATACATCCACTAACGATAGCCGATCTCAAGCACGCACTTTTGCACGACAGCCCTGTAGCAACAGGCCTGCATCGTTTACCTCTTTAAAGCATCAGGATTAGACATGTCACAGCCAAACAATACGTTAGCGTTTCAACACTCAGCACAATACTGGGACGACCGTTACCGCCTTGAAGGTAATTCAGGCGCAGGATCTTACGGTTGCCTGGCTGATTTTAAAGCCGAGGTACTGAATCGGTTTGTTGAAAAGGAAAACATATCGTCAGTCATGGAGTTCGGCTGTGGCGATGGAAATCAGCTCTCACTTGCGCGCTACCCGCGCTATACCGGTTTTGATGTTTCTGCGCATGCCCTTGAGCGCTGCCAGAGCCGATTCGCCAACGATCCAACAAAGCACTTTTATCCGGTCAACGCCTGGAACGGTCAGACAGCTGAACTCGCGCTCTCGCTGGATGTGATTTATCACTTAATTGAAGATGAAGTTTTCGCACACTATATGACCACATTGTTCAGCGCAGCCGAGCGGTTTGTCATTATCTATGCATCGAATAACGAGGAGCTGAATGCGCTACTGGGCGGGCATGTTAAACACGTTCGCCATCGTAAGTTCACTGACTGGATTGTTAAAAATATGACCGCGGAATGGGTGCTAGAGGATTGGGTTCCGAACAGATATCCGTTTGATGTTCGCAAACAAGACAATACGTCCTTTGCAGATTTCTATATTTTCCGTCGTATTGAAGAACAGTAAGTCTCACCGACCGGGCACCAGACAGGTTTCAATGCAGACTCACTGCGACGATAACTCTCTGTAGAGAAAAAGAAAAAACATAGACATCAAAACTTTATTTCATGGTTTTGATGTCTATTTAAATTAAAAGGCTGAATGGCAAACGTTAATAGTGACGGCCTGGTACATCAAATCAACGACAGCCCACACAGTAACGTGTAATCCGCAGAATTCGCGCCCTTCCACACATTTCCGCTCTGCCAGTTAAACCACGCGCTAAACAGCGCCACCACATCGTTGTGGGTGAGCTGAGCGTTGTCTTCGAGCCACATGGCGCACAGCATTTTCAGCTGGAACATCATGCGGGTCAGGGACATCAGCACATCGCCGTAGTTGTCGGCGTCGGGACCTGGCAGACATTCGCCATACAGTTTGTAGATCAGGGCGTTGCGTAGGATATGCGGCTGTTCGTTCAGCAGGGCGTTGCGCGCGGCACCGGCTTCCAGCTCGCGTAAGCGATCCTGCAGACGGGCAGGCTGCATCACCGCCAGCTCGCTGAGTTTCAGCATCATGCTCATTTTCTGCATTGCGGGCAGATTGAGGGTCAGGCGCATCGCGCCCATCTGCTCCAGCGCTTCCACGCGATTCACCTCAATCGGCGGCAGAAGGCGCAGCTGTTCGTCGAGGATCCCGCGCTCCGCCAGCGCCGAAAGCTGCTCGCCCATCTCCAGCAGCTGGTGCGGCTCGCACTGATCGCTGTCGAGATAACGCTGCGCTTTACTGAGCAACACGCCGATGGCGTACAGGCTGCTCTCCAGCGTCAGCGCCGGATGGACCGCCAGGTTGATGCACTGCTGGTTCAGGGCTTCGTCCCAGGCGCTCAGCCCCAGCTCGCTCTGCGGCCGGGTCGTTGAAGTATGCAGAACAAAGGCCTGCGGGTTGAGCAGGATCTCGCGGGCCGCAGTCTCGCAGCCCGCGTCGAGGCTGTCGCGCTGCTGGTTTTTCAGCTTCACGTGAGTGACGGGCCATTCGTCCGTACGCCCCTGACAGGCAGGGCATTCGCAGGGCCGTATCCGCTCGGCAAAGCGGACGACATATTCGGGTTGGTAGTGCTCAATCAGTTCCATAGGGTACTCCGGCCGCTGGAGTGGCGGCCCTTCTTCATTGAAAGTTTTTGCGAAAAAACCAGTGGGTGCAATCGATACGCTTCCCGCTTTCGCGGTCGGATATCTCGGGTAAAAAAGCAAAGCTCGGCTGCAGACCAAGCCAGCAGCGGGCCTGCATGAGCGCAGGCCAGCATTCATCAAGCGTGAGCTGTTGCGCGAGGGCCTGGCGGTAGCACGCCAGCAGCTCGGGGATGTATTCGCCGTTGACGGCATACGCGCAGCCGCAGCCAGCGCGCGCGATGCGGGCCACGCCCGGCAACGCCTTGAGAGGTGAAATACGCTGATAGCGCGCCCCCAGCACCACCACCTGCCAGTCGATATGAGCCAGGCGGGAAAGGAGCTGGTTTACCGTTTTTATCGACATCTCTTTGCGCACGTATTTCACCGACGCATCCACCAGCACCACGCTTTGCCACTGCTCGCGCATCGCCGTGTCCAGCACCTGGCAGTGGGACGTCAGCTCGTCCTGCCCGTCGCGGGCAAAAGGCACCAGCTGTTGCGCATCGAGTCCAAGAGCGACCAGCGCCTGACGCTGATGTTCAAGCTCATCGGGCTGGTCATACAGCACCGCCACCTTATCGAACGCCGACCACTGCACGGAGGTGCTGAGCGGGGCGTGGCTCAGGCGGCGATAGTGGTTCAGCAGATTGCGATCGGAGACGAAATCTTCCAGCGTCAGCGCCGTCGGCTGGCTGGAGCCGAGCACGAAATCTTTGTCGTAGGTGTTAGCACTGTGCGAAATGCACAAAATCGCCTCGCGGGGATCGATTTGCAGCACCGGCGCGGTGAAGTTTTTCAGAAACGCCTGCTCTTCCGCCAGCCTCGCGGTGTCTTCATAGCGATGGTTTTTCAGGAAGTGGCGATGATAGGCAAAGGTGCCGTTCAGGGCGTGGTGGGCGCCAAACGAATGGGTGCGATAGATTTTATCGAGATGGCTGTACCAGATGTAAATAGTGTCGCTGCCGGAAAAGAGGGCATTGTTGCGCTGCATCTCGCCCACTTGCGCGCTGATTTTGTCCGGCGGGTAGTAGTCGTCATCGTCAAAGCAGACGATGTACTCCCCTTTGGCCAGCTCGTTGAGTTTGTTGCGCTTTTCACCGAGATCCAGCCGCTCCGGGCTGTGGATATAACGCACATTGTCCACGCGCGCATCGACCATCATGGCGATCAGATCTTCGTTGCTTTGCGCGGAATCGTCGAGGATCACCAGCTCGCGTTTATCGGCCGGATAGTCCTGATACTGAAAGAGATAGAGCAGATAGGGCAGGAACGCCCGGCGCTCCCACGTCGGACAGATCACGCTGACAAACGGGAATTCGGTGATTTTTTTCTGCTGCTGGCGTTTGAGCAGCGACTGCATCAAATTAGTAGCCATCTTATCGCTGCCGCTGGGCCTGTTGTTGCCTTAACCAACACTGCGCAGAGACGGCGTCAGTGACTTTTTGCTCGCGGCGCTCCTGCGCCTGGCGCAGGTCCTGTCGACGGCCATCGAGTACCAGTTCGAGGCTCTTTTCCCGGCGCGATTCCGCCAGCAAATTCCCCTGCAATTTTTGCGCTTCGACTGTCGCGAGCGCCTGCTCCTGCCGCTGCCAGTCGATCACTCGCTGGATATTGCGTTTGTAGAACGACTGATTGTGAAGCATGGTCGCGCTGCCCTGCATCTCCGGCGTGCTGTGATTGACGAGGTTCGACAGGGCGTGAATGTTCTTCTCCAGGCGCTGGCACAGCTGCTGCTGGGTGGCGAGTTTACTGCTGAGATCTTTTACCGCACGGTTGCGCAGCACATGGAGTTGTTCGAGGGTCTGAATCAGTTTACTCATCGTCGATTATCCTGCTTTCGCCAGTACGTTGAGATCGGAGATGGTTTTGTCGAGCAGCGCCGCATCCTGCACTTCCTGCTGCAGGAACCGGGTGATTGCCGGGGCGAGATTGACCGCTTTATCGGCCATCGGATCGGCGCCCGCCACGTATCCGCCCAGCGGGATGAGCGGCTTGATGCTCTGGTATTCGGCGTACAGCTGCTTGAGGGTGCGCGCCGAAAGCTGGTGTTCGCGCTCCGTCACCTGGCTCATACAGCGGCTGATGGATTGCCCGATGTCGATGGCCGGGTAGTGGCCCGCTTCCGCCAGATGGCGCGACAGGACGATGTGCCCGTCCAGCACCGCACGGGCGCAGTCGACAATCGGATCCTGCTGGTCATCGCCTTCTGCCAGCACCGTGTAGATTGCGGTCATTGAGCCGTGGCTTTCGCTGTTGCCCGCGCTTTCAACCAGTCTCGGGATCATGCCGAATGCCGATGGCGGATAGCCTTTCGTGGCGGGCGGTTCGCCCAACGAAAGGGCGATTTCACGCTGCGCCATGGCGTAGCGGGTTAAAGAATCCACCAGCAACAGAACGTCTTTACCCTTGTCGCGGTAGTAGCTGGCGATGGTGTGGCACAGCTCCGTGGCTTTGATACGCATCAGCGGCGATTCGTCGGCTGGTGCGGCGACGATCACGGATTTGCGCCGCCCCTCTTCACCCAGCGAATGTTCGATAAACTCTTTCACTTCGCGTCCGCGCTCGCCGATCAGCCCCACCACCACCACGTCGGCCTGGGTATAGCGGGTGATCATGCCGAGCAGCACGCTTTTGCCAACGCCGCTCCCCGCCATTAACCCCACTCGCTGACCTTTGCCGATGGTCAACAGGCCGTTAATCGCCCGCACGCCCACGTCGAGTGGCGCGGCCACCGGCTGACGTCGCAGAGGATGCACCTGCGGGAGTTGCTGCGGCAGTACCGTGTCCCCGGAGAGTTTGCCTTTGTCGTCAATCGGCTCGCCGAGGCCGTTCACCACTCGCCCGAGCCACTGATCGCCAATCAGCACCCCCTGCTGTTTATCGGCGGGATAAACGCGCGCGCCCGCCATCAGGCCGGAGGGCTGTTTAAAGGGCATTAAAAAGGTTACGTCGCGATCGAACCCGACCACCTGCGCTTCGATAAACTCCCCTTCGGCGCTTTCGACCTGGCACAGCTGGCCGACGGCGAGACGGCACCCGACGCACTCCAGCAAAATGCCCGCCACGCGCACCAGGCGCCCGGCCACGCGGGCGAGGTTGATGTTGTCGATGGAGCGCAAAACCTGCGCGAAATCGGTGTTACTCATCGCGGGATTCCGGCAGCAGCGTCTCTTTCAGCACGTCCATGCACTGGTCCAGTCGGTGCTGGCAGCCCACGTCCATTTCAGTGGTGTTGGTCACCACGCGGCATTCACCGGGGGCCAGATCGGGGTCCGCCATTAGCCCCCACTGGGCCACTTTTTCCGGCTCGGCTTCACTGATGCGGCGATGTTCTTCGCTGTTGAGCATGACGTTGATCTGCTCGGGTTGCTGGGGCAATGCGCTCAGCGCTTCCTCCACCAGCGTCAAAATCTGCGTAGGATGCAGGGTCAGTTCACAGCGGATCACCTGCCGGGTCACTTTCTCCACCAGCTGTAATAACTCCTCGCGGCGACGCTGTTCGTAGTTCGCCATGAAGGTTTCCATCGACTGAATGATCTCATCCAGCGGATGGGCCGCGTCGAGAAACTGCTGCCGCGCCTGGGTTTTCCCTTCGGATCGCCCTTTACGCACGCCCTCGTCAAAACCGAGGCGCAGCCCCTCCTGATATCCCTCTTCTTTGCCCTCTTCCATACCCTGGGCAAATCCACGGTTCAGGCCGTCCTGAAATCCCTGCTGAAGCTGCTCCTGTATCGCCGCGCCGTCAGCCGCAGCGGGAATATCCTCCGCCACGCTGTGTGCCGGGCGGCGTTTACGCAGCGGCGGGAATTTGTACAGGCGCGGTTTGATCACCGCCTGTCGGGTCGGGGTCAGGGCGCTTAAAGGTAAGCTGTGCTTTTTAAACATGGTTACTCCATGGTCTGTTCGGCAAACAGCTGCACCTGAATCTCACCCTCTTCCGCCAGCTGACGGACGGTGGCCATGATCTCTTTACGCACATGATCCACGCGGCTAACAGGAACCGGACCCAGACGCGTAGTGGTGGATTGCAGCAGGGTAACCTGGCGTTTCGGCATAACGTTGAAAATGGTCTGGCGCAGTACCGGCTCGGTGCCTTTCAGGGCAACCGCCCACTCTTCGATGGAGATCTCCTCCATCAGACGTTGCAGCGTGGCTGGCGTCTGGCGACTCAGGATGAAGAACTCGTACATCTCCTCTTCCAGCTCCTCCACTACGCCCGCATCCCGTTCGCGCAGCTGATCGAGCAGTTGCTGCTGGTTGGACGGAATACGGTTGACGATATTGGCGGCATGTTTGATGCCGACCACTTTCGAGCCGTGCTCGGACAGCACCGCCACGCCGCGTTCGATCAGGCGATCCAGTTCGTCAATCACGTCGCGGTTGACGTCATCAAGACGCGCGATACGCCAGACGATTTCGTCCTGACGCTCCTGAGACAGGGCGCTGAGCACGCTGGCGGCCACGTCCGGCGGCAGGAAAGCGAGGAATACCGCCTGTAACTGGAGGTGCTCCTGCTCAATCAGCGCCGCCAGTTGCGGCACGTCGACCCACTGCAGACGCGCCATGCGGTGGCGGATCTCGTCGCCGTAGATACCGTTGATCACGCTGCTGGCGATTTCGCCGCCCAGCGCTTTCTCCAGAATGCTGCGCAGATAACTGCGCGAGGCGCCGTTGATACCGCTCTGCTCGCGGTAGTCGTCAAAAAAGTTGTTCATCGCATAGCGCGCGTGGTCCACCTTCACGCCGTGCAGCCGCGCCATGGTGTCGCTGAGTAAAATCACTTCATCACGGTTCATCTTCTGCATCAGCTTTGCGGCGGCTTCTTCGCCCACACTGAGCAACAGAATGGCGGCCTGCTCCAGGCGGCTGCGTCCACTTTTGACGCTACCTTTACTGCTCTTGTTTATTAGGTGTTCGCTCATTGCTGTTGATCCATTGTTTCAGTACTTCAGCCATACGTTCGGTTTCGTTTTCCGCCAGCATTTGCAGGTATTCCACCTTGGTTTCAAGGCCAGAACTGAGTGGCGGCAAGTCGGTATCCTGATTGAATGCCGGGCCTGGCAATCCGGTCAGGCCGTTTTCGGTGGTGACCAGCTCATTTTCCGGTGCGTCGTCCAGCCCTTTCGCTTCAATCGCATCGATGGCAGGCGCATCGCGGCGCGCCAGGCGCTGAGCCAGAGGACGCACGCCAAACAGCAGGGTTAATAGCGCCAGCAGGCCGATACCGCCCATTTGTCCCCAGTATTGAATGGACGGGTCTTGCCACCACTTCAGCACCGGCAGGCCGTCGCCCGTGATATCAACAAAGGTCAGACGGTCGAGGGTCAGAGAGTCACCGCGATCTTTTTCGATGCCAGCGGCGTCTTCGACCAGCCGCGTCAGCGTGGCGAGCTGTTCCGGCGTCATCGAGGCGAGAGATGGAGCGGCCTGATTCAGGGCCACCGCCACGCGCAGTTTCTCCAGCTTGTAGCCGGGATGACGGATGTGGCGGATATCGCGATCGAAGGCAAACTTACGCTGCTCCTGGGTGCGGTTGGTGAGGGAGCGCGGATCGCTGGTCTGGGTTTGCGTGGTCTGCTGCTGCGCGTCAGGTGCCGTGGCGGCTGCCGGTGGCGTCACCGGACGGTTACTGAGCGAGCCAGGAATGCCCATCGCCAGCTCGTTGGTGGTGTTTTCGCGGGAGATATTCTCGTCGCTGACCAGCGGCTCTTTGCCCAGGCGCTCCTGAGTCTCTTCGACGCTGCTCATGTCCACGGACGGCGTCACGCTGATGCGGTAGTTTTCGCTACCAAACAGCGGTGTCAGCAGCCCGGCGATATTACTGGTGGTTTCGTGTTTGATACGCTCAATCACATCGCGCCCCTGGCGGATGCTGGCCATATTGGTGGTGCCCTGCTGGCCGTTCTCCGACAGCAGATTGCCCGCCTGATCCACCACGCGCACACTGTTTGCCTGCATGCCCGGCACACTGCCAGCGACCAGCTGGACAATCGCGGCGACCTGCTGCTCATCCAGATGTTTGCCGTAGCGCAACTGCAGCATCACCGAGGCGCTGCTCTGCGGTTTGTTGGTCATCACAAAGGAGCTGGATTCGCTCAGGCCGAGATGCACGCGGGCGCTTTCCACCGGGTCGAGCGCCATAATGCTGCGCGCCAGTTCCCCTTCGAGGCTGCGTTTGTAGCGAACGTTCTGCACAAACTGGCTGCTGCCGAGCATCTCCTCTTTGTCCATCAGCTCGTAGCCTTCCGGCATCACCGCCGTAATCCCTTTCGCCGCCAGCGCCATGCGCGCACGCGGGAGCTTGTTTTCCGGGATCAGGATCTGGCCGTTGTCGGGGTTTATGCGGTAGGCAATCGCCTCTGCGCCCAGAACTTCCACTACCTGCGCCACGGGAATATTTTCCTGGCTGCCGTACAGGGCCACATAGCCCTGATTGCTGCGCCACAGGGAGAAGACGATCGCCCCCACCAGCAGCAAGCCGCCTGCGGTAATCAGCCACTGGGGTTTCAGCCGCCCGGCAGGCAAGGGTAAAGCGGAGAGTTTTTCTTTTAACTTATTCAGCACGGAGGAGACCTTAGAGCGGAGTATTCATCACTTCGTCGAGCGCAGTGGTGAGTTTGTTGCGAACCTGCATCATGGCGGAGAAGGCCACGCTCGCCTTCTGCGATTCGATCATCGCACCAGCCAGATCGTCGCTCTGTCCCATTTCAATCGCTTTTTGCTTTGCTCCGGCAGAGTGCTGCACCGCATCGACGTTATCGATCGCGTTATTCAGCACCTGGGAAAAGGAGAGATTGCCTGCGCCCGCCACGTCGGGAAACGACGCACCGGGGGCGATCATCTGCCCCTGATTCACCGCGCCAGACGCTGCCATCGCGGCCGTATTGTGCATTTTGTCCAGCATCGCCTGTTGGCTGGCGTGAAGACCGATAGCGGTAATTTTGTCCATTGGTTAAGTCCCTTATGCCGTTACGAGTAGCAACCGGCATCAATGCCTTCTTCACGCATTGACGCCAGTCGATAGCGCAGCGCGCGCGGGGTGATACCCAAAAAAGCCGCCGTTTTAGATTTGTTGCCGTTGTGACGTTTTAGCAGTTCGAGGATGTACTGGAACTCCGCCATCCGGCCATGAAGCTTCACGTTGCTCATCGCGCTGGCCGCGCTCTGCTGCTCGCGGTAGGCGGGCATGACGTCGAGGTCGGGCATTTCGACGGTAGGAATCATTACCGGCAGGCCAAAATCCACCGCCGTGATCTCTTCGCCGTTGCTCAGAATCATGCCGCGCTGAATAACGTTCTCCAGCTCACGCACGTTGCCCGGCCATTCGTAAGCCAGCAGTGCGTGACGCGCTTCGTCGCTCAGACGAATATTGCCTTTATGGAAGGCTTTATATTTGGCAATAAAACGCAGTGCTAAAGGAATAATGTCCTGACGGCGTTCACGCAGCGGGGTGATATGAATGGGCACGACGGAAATACGGTAAAAGAGATCCTGACGAAAACGCCCTTCGGCAATTTCCTGCTGTAAATCTTTATTGGTGGAGGCGACCAGGCGAATATCCAGAGGAATACGTTTATGGCTGCCGAGACGCTCAACTTCCTGCTCCTGCAAGACGCGCAATAATTTCGCCTGCAGGGCTAACGGCATATCACCGATTTCATCGAGCAATAAGGTTCCGCCATTCGCCTGTTCGAATTTACCGGCAACGCCTGTGACCGCTCCGGTAAAAGCACCTTTTTCGTAGCCGAATAAAATTGCCTCAAGCATGCTTTCCGGAATGGCCGCACAGTTCACGCCAACATAAGGCGCATCGGCACCTAATGCATTCTCATGAATATAGCGGGAGATACACTCTTTTCCTGTTCCGGTCTCGCCAGTAATAAGTACCGATACATTATATTTAGCCACGCGACGCGCTAATGAAAATACATTGACGCTTTCTGGTGCGCTGGCAACAAATCCATTTTCATTTTGGGCTTCATGTTCAATAACAATACTCATAACAACTCACCAACAATTTAATCAATTCATTAACCTGAAACTGCTGCACAGATATTCCGCCGCCTGGCTCGGATATTTATAAATGCATAAGTTCGATATGGGTTACGAAAGTCACCGGATACAGTGAAGCATCGGAATTCATGACTGAAGCGCAGTATATCGGTGCGGGGTGAGATGTCTTGTTTTTAATGGGTATTAAAATATTAATCTATAAATATCATAGAGTTACAAAAGTTATTAATCTTAATAAGCGCCTGTAAAATAAGGAATTAATAACCCGGACAATCTTGTGCCGATCGTCTAAAAAGAGTCTAATTCTTGTCCTTAATAAACTGTGTGCGTCTGGATATATCTCTGGCAGGTAATTCCTCCTGAATAGGTAAAGCGGCACCGTTTTAAGAAACTTAAATTATTTTAGAACCGATTAGCGTTTTTTGTTTTATCTCTGACGCTTTACGCTTATCACTCTTTTTATGCGGAAGAACTATGCAAGCAGCTCCTCAGCGAATCAGAATCTACCCACGTCAGGCGATTCCCGACATGGTGAAGCTCGATGTGAGCAAGCTCGGTCGCCCATGGCATAAATTACCCAAGTTAATGAATGACAGCTTCGATATCTTTGATTCGCGTCTGAGCATTTATTTTCTTAAAAAATTGCGGGTAAATGTCGCACTGGAATCGATGACGTTTGCGATTGACCAGACGCATAAAAACACCCAACTTTTTTCCACGCCGCTCGGTTCCATTGCCTTTAGCATCGAGCGTTCATTACTCCTGCACATTCTTCATGACTATTATGGCCTGGGGAAAGAGAGCGGAAATATTTCACCGGACATCAGCCAACCGGTAACCAAAACAGAAGATCGTCTTAAAACAAAAATCGGGCTGGATCTCACCCGTTTGCTGATTGATAAAGAGACTTTTGGCCAGGACCTGGACATTAAAAGCGATAACACCACCATTATTAATCAGTGGGCGTGGTGCGTCACTTTTAGTCTTGAAGGGTATGAGCACGGCAGTTTTACGCTGTTATTTGATAATCAGCACGTCGATCACATGTTGATGAATTTACGCGACCCGCTGACGGACAGCCACGCTGGCCCTAAACCCACGCCGGACCGTTCGCAGATCGAACGTCTGTTTTACAGCCTGCCGCTAAAACTGAGCGGCAAAGTCGCCAGCCTGAATTTAACCGTCGCCCAACTGGCCAAAATCAAGCCGGGCGACATCATCCCTATGAGCATCAACGATCCCGTTCCTGTGTATATCGGGAAAGAGCAGATTTTTGACGCCAACATCGCCGAAGACCACAGCAAGTTATTCCTCTGTGGATTTAACGACAGAACCATCGAGAAGCCTTATGAGTGATCTGCAACAAGAATTGAGCCAGTCCCTGGATTTCAGCGATCTCAACCTCGGCGATATGCCGCGCGAAGAGACGGTTGAAGGCAATATCCGCCTGGATATTCAGGAACAACCTGAGACGGCGAGCGGCATCGACGACCTGCGCAAAATGGCGCTATTCAGCCGCATTCCGGTCACCCTGACCCTGGAAGTGGCGTCGGTCGAGATTTCGCTGGCCGACCTGATGACCGTCAACCATGACTCGGTGATTGAGCTGGATAAAATGGCCGGTGAAGCGCTAGATATCAAAGTGAACGGCATTCTGTTCGGTAAAGCCGAAGCGGTGGTGTTGAACGATAAATACGGCCTGCGCATTCTGGAGTTCAACAGCAAAGAACTGGGTGAATTGACGCGATGAAACCGCTGCTTCGCGCCGTGGCGCCCGCGCTGCTGTTTGCCGGGCTGCTCTTTTCACCGCAGCTGTTTGCGGCGAACGGCGATATTACGCTCTTTAGCTCGGCCACCACCGACGGCGGCCAGGATTACAACGTCAAAATTGAAATCCTGATCCTGATGACCCTGCTGGGGTTGCTGCCGGTGATGGTGCTGATGATGACCTGCTTTACGCGATTCATCATCGTGCTGGCGATTTTGCGCCAGGCGCTCGGGCTGCAGCAAAGCCCGCCGAACAAAATCCTCACCGGCATCGCGCTGGCCCTGACGCTGCTGGTGATGCGCCCGGTCTGGACGACGATTTACGATGAGGCCATCGTGCCGTTTCAGAATGATGAAATCACCATGAAACAGGCGTTTGGCAAAGCGGAGACGCCGCTGAAGAACTACATGCTGGCGCAAACCAGCAATAAAGCAATGGCGCAGATGATGGATATCGCCAAAGTGACGGGCGATCCGCGCGAGCAGGATCTGACGGTGGTCACCCCCGCGTACCTGCTGAGCGAGCTGAAAACCGCCTTCCAGATTGGCTTCATGATCTACATTCCGTTCCTGGTTATCGACCTGATTGTCGCCAGTATTCTGATGGCGATGGGGATGATGATGCTGTCGCCGCTGATTGTATCGCTGCCGTTCAAGCTGATGCTGTTTGTGCTCTGTGACGGCTGGACGCTGATTGTCGGCACCCTCACCTCCAGCGTGCAAGGGGTATAGCCATGGTCACGATGGATATTGCCGGTGACATCATGGCGAGCGGCATCAAGCTGGTGCTGATTATCTCGGCGGTGGCGATTGTGCCGAGCCTGATCGTCGGCCTGTGCGTCAGTATTTTTCAGGCGACCACGCAAATTAACGAACAGACCCTGAGCTTTTTGCCGCGTCTGCTGGTAACGCTGGCGGTGTTGATCATTGGCGGCAAATGGATGCTGACCCAGTTAGTCGACTTTACCGTCAACCTCTTTCACCAGGCGGCGGCGCTGGTGGGCTGACGGCCATGGGCATCGATATTCTCACCCTGATTAACCCGCTGATGGCGCTCGTTCTGCCGTTTGTGCGCATTCTGGCGTTTATCCACTTTTGCCCGGTGCTGGATAACCGCGCTTTCAGCAAACGCATCAAAGCGGCGCTCGCGCTGGCGCTGTCGGTGATTATCACCCCGATGCTGCCGGAAAAAGTGCTGCTCACCGGGTTGCTGTCGGTGCGTACCCTTCTGCTCATCGGCGAGCAGATGCTGTGGGGCATGCTGTTTGGCATGGCGATGCATCTGGTGTTTGTCGCCCTGCAGACCGCCGGACATATTCTTTCGATGAATATGGGCCTCGGGATGGCGATGATGAACGACCCGGTCAACGGCAGCTCGACCACCGTGATTTCGCAGATTATTTACACCTTTTGCGCCCTGCTGTTTTTCATTATGGACGGGCATCTGCTGGTGGTGACGATTCTGTTTAAAGGTTTTGTCTGGTGGCCCATCGGTCAGGCGATTAATAAACCGACATTATTATTAATCGTACAAAGCCTGGGCTGGATAATGTCTGCGGCGACATTAATCGCCCTTCCCACCACCTTTGTGATGCTGATTGTGCAAGGGGGGTTTGGCCTGCTGAACCGCATCTCTCCGACCCTGAACCTGTTCTCGCTCGGCTTTCCCATCAGCATGCTGTTCGGCCTGCTCTGTATATCAATGATGATGACCAATATTCCCGACCACTATCTCAACCTGACCAATGAAATTCTGGCCAGGCTCGAAGCCGTAAGGAGCCACTGATGGCCCAGGGCGGAGATAAGAGCGAAAAACCCACCCCCCAGAAACTGCGCAAGGCGCGGGAAAAGGGCGATCTGCCGCGCTCGAAAGACCTGACCATGGCGGTGGGGCTGCTGACCTCGTTTATCACCCTGAGCAGCTTTTTTCCCTATTACCAGCGGCTGATTACGGAATCTTTTACCTCGGTGGGAATGATGGCCGGGCGGCTGGACGATAGCGGCGCGTTGAGCCAGTTTCTGATGCTCAACGTCTCGGTGATCTTGCGCTTTATCGCCACCCTCGCGCCGATTCCACTGGCCTGTATTGTGGCGAGCCTGATCCCCGGCGGCTGGATTTTTACGCTGTCGAAGCTAAAGCCCGACTTTAAAAAAATCAGCCCGATCAGCGGCGTAAAGCGCATGTTCGCCGCCAGCCATTACGTGGAAGTGGGCAAGATGATGCTCAAGTGCGGGGTGATTCTGGCAGTGCTGTACTCAATGGTTCACAGCTCCCTGAATCCGCTGCTGCATTTGCAGCGCCTGAACCTCAACCAGGCGATCCACGCCGGTTTTGGCATTTTTCACCATGTGCTGATCTACTTCATTTCAGTGATTGTGATTTTTGCTCTGCTCGACGTGCCGCTCACTAAATTCATGTTCACCAAAAAGATGCGCATGACCAAGCAAGAGGTGAAGGAAGAGTACAAAAATAACGACGGGAATCCGCAGATCAAGGGGCGTATCCGCCAGCTCCAGCGCCAGATGGCGATGGGGCAGATTAACCGCACCGTACCGGAAGCGGACGTGATCATCACCAACCCGACCCATTTCGCGGTGGCGCTGAAATACGATCCGAACAAAGCAGAAGCCCCGTACATCGTGGCGAAAGGGGTCGATGATATCGCCCTCTACATCCGTGAAGTGGCAAGCCAGCACCAGATTGAAGTGGTGGAGTTTCCGCCGCTGGCGCGAGCGGTTTACCACTCCACGCGCGTTAACCAGCAAATTCCGGCCCAGCTTTTTCGCGCCATTGCGCATGTGCTGACCTACGTCATGCAGCTCAAATCCTGGCGCACCGGCCAGCTTGAGGCCAAACCGAACCTGAACAAACAGATCAACATTCCTAAAGAGGTATTAAAAACCCATGGCGAACAGTAAGTCACAGCAAATGCTTGCCATTCTCCGTCAGGGCCGCATCGGCGTACCGATATTACTGCTCAGCGTGCTGGCGATGGTGATGTTGCCGTTGTCTCCGCTGATGCTGGATATTTTGTTTACCTTCAACATCGTGCTGGCCGTGACGGTCCTGCTGGTGGCGGTAAACATGCAGCGTCCGCTCGATTTTGCCGTGTTCCCGACGCTCCTGCTGATCACCACCCTGATGCGACTGACCCTGAACGTTGCTTCCACGCGCGTGGTGTTACTCCACGGCCACGAAGGGGAAGGTGCAGCCGGTAAGGTGATCGAGGCCTTCGGACAGGTGGTGATCGGCGGCGATTTTGTCGTCGGCTTTGTCGTATTCATCATCCTGATGATCATCAACTTTGTGGTGGTCACCAAAGGGGCAGAGCGTATTTCCGAAGTGTCGGCGCGTTTTACCCTTGATGCCCTGCCCGGTAAACAGATGGCGATCGACGCCGACCTGAATGCGGGACTGATTAACCAGAAACAGGCGCGCGATCGGCGTAAAGAGGTGTCGAAAGAGGCCGACTTCTACGGCGCGATGGACGGGGCCTCGAAGTTTGTCCGTGGTGACGCCATCGCCGGGATCATGGTGCTGGTGATTAACGTCATCGGCGGGATCTGTATCGGTATCTTCAAATACGATCTTGATGCCAGCCACGCGTTCCAGCAGTACGTTCTGCTGACCATCGGTGACGGCCTGGCGGCGCAGATCCCTTCCCTGCTGCTGGCGACCGCCGCAGCGATTATCGTGACGCGCGTCAGCGACGGCGATGACGTCAGCGATGAGATCAAAACCCAGCTGCTGGCCAAACCGCATGTGCTCTACACCGCCGCCTTCGTCATGTTTATTCTGGCGATTGTCCCCGGTATGCCACACATCGCGTTTCTGTGCTTCACCGGTTTACTGCTGTTTGCCGCCTGGCGGCAGAGCAAAGTGGTTAAACCCGCCGAAGAAGAGACGGATTACGAGGCGATTACCGATGCACTGGGCCAGGATGTCGCGCCTGCCATCAACTGGGAAAGCATTCCGTTGGTGGAGCCGATTGGCCTGAATCTGGGGTACAAACTGGTGACGCTGATTGATTCGGCAAAGGGCAGCCCGCTGTCGCAACGTATTCGCGGGGTGCGCCAGGTGGTGTCTGAGCAGTGTGGTGTGCTGCTGCCGGAGATTCGCATCCGGGAGAATTTCCGCCTCAAGCCTGCGCAATATGCGATTCATATCAACGGCATCCGCACTGCGCTGGCGGAGGTGTACGCTGAAAAACTGATGGCGATTCCAGGGGCGGAACTGTACGGCGAAATCGACGGCGTGCTGGATACAGATCCGGCGTACGGCATGGCGATCGTCTGGATCGACCCGGAACAGAAAGCCAATGCGCTGAATCTGGGTTATCAGGTAGTGGACTGCGCCAGCGTGGTCGCGACGCACGTCAATAAAGTCGCCCGCGAGCATCTGCCGGAGCTGTTTAATTACGACGATATTACCCATCTGCACGCCCGTCTGGCACAACAGGCGCCGAAGCTGGCGGAGGATCTGTCGAACGCCCTCAACTTTAGCCTGCTGCTGCGGATTTATCGCCAGCTGCTGCTGGAGCAGGTGTCACTGAAAGATATCGTCACCATTGCCTCGACGCTGCTGGAAAGCTCGGCAGTGACTAAAGATCCGATCCTGCTGACCTCCGACGTGCGTTACGCCCTGCGTCGCGCCATTATTCATAATATCAATGGTGACCGGCAGAAGCTGGCGGCCTACACCATTGATAACGCGCTGGAGAATATGCTGCTGGGCGCGCTAAATCAGTCTCAACAGAGTGGAAAAGTGGCGCTGGATAGCTTCCCGGTCGACCCGAACATTCTGACGCAGTTGCAGAACACGATGCCGATTATTCAGGAGCAGATGAAAGCGAAAGGGATGCCACCGCTGCTGCTGGTGACGCCACAGCTGCGACCATTGATTTCACGCTATGGACGTCTGTTTGCCAGCAATTTGAATGTGCTGTCGTATAACGAGGTGCCGGATGACAGTGATTTGACGATTGTGGGGACGTTGTCGTAGTCAGTGATGAATGCCCGGCGGCACTGCGTGAGTGGTGTTGTCAGCCGGGCAAGCGCTGCGTTACCCGGCATTTCCTGCCAGTTAATCATCCAAAAAACGCAGTTTCCAGCCGGCGAGGGTGCGCGGCATATGGCGCTGATCGCTACCGTCGGTGCTGTAATAGCTGAACATCAGGCCGCCCCCTTTCGCTGGCGAAATCAGCCCGGCCCAGATTTCCCCTTTCGGCGTGTACATCACGATAGCCGTGTGTTTATTTGCCGCACCTTGCACCCACATGGAGATCACGCGGGCACCGATGTTGTCGATATCATTCTGATAAATATAGACGTTCGCGCTGTTGACGAAGTTCTGGTAATCGTCCCCGACCAGCGCGCGGAATTTGTCGTCGAGGGCGGCATCCTGGAAGATCCCGAGGGTGAGCAGCGTCGCTTTGGGGCGCGGATCGTGTTCCGCCATCTGATAAGCGCCATCGAGGAATACCCCGGCTGGCATCGACATGCGGCAGCCCCAGTCGGAGTTACTGTAAACCTGGAGGGAGCCGTCGTGTTTGGGGATCAGCAGCAGTTTGCAGTTATTGGTGTCCACCACCTTCTCGACCACCAGCATCCCGTAGAGTTTGCGCGCCTCGGCGGTGAATTCATCTTTGTTTAACCCCGCCCAGGCACGAATATCCAGCGTCTCGCTCCACTGGGCACTGCGACTGAACTGGATCACCCCGCCGCTCATATTGGGTGCCAGCATGTTCCACCATTTGCCTTCCCACTTAAAATCGCGGTTAACGTTGGAAATCCCACTGATCCCGGCGTAGTACGCACGTTCAATGCAGACAGCGGTTGTGCATTTTTCCAGCAGCTTTTCCCAGTGGAGATACTCTTTATCGTTTGCCGCCAGACCATCCTGATGAATCGCCTGCTGATAAACCACCGACAGGGTGCTGTCGAGCCAGTGCAAGTTGTCGTTATTACAAATCGTATTTTCCAGCGGCGTGACGGCTCTTTGGCAGTTCACCGCCATGGCGCTGCTGCTCAACATTAGCATGAGGCAAAACAGAATGCGGCGAGAGATCATAATTGCTCAACTTTCATCCAATAATAGCTCTATTGTGGCGAATGCCTACCCACTTTGCAATATAAACCCATTCAGGGTATCTATATTTATAATTAATGAGAATGAGGTGTTAAGTTTTGTTGGTATTTTGTCGCAATATTAAAAATGGGATGATTAAATTATGGATACTTAATAATGAAAATTGACAGTAGTAATTTGACCATGGCAACCGTAGCCGCCTACGGATCGCAAACAGAATCCTCGCGCAGTCCCTTAGGTATAAAACGCTCCAGTGGAAATGCATGTCCGCAAAGTGGTTACTGGCGAATAGATAACCCTGCGGTGACCAATGTGGTAAATGTTATAAAGGGTGACACGATGCCCTGGCAAAATGGCTACCCCGTCACCTGGAAACTTATCGAATACGATTTAAAGAACGAATGACGTTATTGTTATTCACTCTATGGGAAATTTCATTTCCAGATGTAAAACAATAAAATTTCCCATAATATTATTCTTTCCCGTTTCAAACGCTTTTCCGTATTTTTACTTCCTTCAGAATGCTGTAATACACTGGCTCATACCACGCCGCCGCATTGTTGCCCTTCCTGTTTAAGTCTGGCGCAGAGTGTGTCGCTTTGAACGGGTAACGTTATGGTGATGAGGCTGGCATGGAAAAAAGTACACATTTTGTTGTTCAGTGTGTCGAAAAAAACAAGCTCGATGCTGGTATCGATTTTGTTATTCAACCCATTTTCGATCTTTCGCGCTTCGCCTGTATAGGCGGTGAAGTTCTTGTGCGCGGCACCCATAGGCGCAATATCGTGCCGCCGAATTATTTTATCAGCCAGCTGGAAGAGACGGGCGGAATTTTGCCGATGGGTGATTATGTCATGGCCCAGGCATTTAAATTCATCGCCAGACAGCCGCTGGCGTTGCGGGAAAATCCGCTTTTTACCCTGAATATATCTCAGGTACAATTGAACGATACCGAATTTTCGGCGCGCGCGTTAGACATGATGCAGAAAAATAATCTGTCACCGCGAAACTTTATTTTTGAAATTACGGATATCATCGATACGCCGGAAGAATCTGTCTGCCAAAATCTCGACCGGCTGAGCAAAGCCGGCATTCAGCTCGCCTGGGATGGTATTGACAGCCTGGAAACATTGAAATCACGGCTTGCTATCTGGACGACAGACTATATTAAGCTCGACAGAAGTTGTCTGACTGCCGGAAATATCGAAAAGACGTTTTTAATGCTGGATTATATCAATGAGATTGATATCGATGTCATTATTGAAGGCGTGGAAAATTACACGCACGTCTCCGCGATGCTGCGCCACGGTGTGAAATACGGACAAGGTTTTCTCTTCTCCCGCCCGATCAGTAAAGAGCATTTTCACCAGGAGTATATGCAGCCCGAACGCTAGCCATTTTCCCTGGAGAGATAAAAAACAAAAAGCCCCAAAAAGGGGCTTTTTCGTTTTATCACCGGGCGGCGCTGCGTTTCTCTGGCCTGCAAAATGGTGAGCAGGCCAGTGCAAACAGCGAGCCGCCAGGCGACAGCACGGTCTGAGTCTTAGAACGGGATATCGTCGTCGAAATCCATTGGTGGTTCATTAGACGGTGCTGGAGCAGACTGCTGCTGCGGACGAGACTGCGCGCCGCCGCTGAACTGATTGCCGCCCTGTGGCTGCTGAGGCTGACCCCAGCTACCCTGCTGCTGCTGGCCGCCGCCTGCAGGTGCGCCACCGCCCTGACGGCCACCCAGCATCTGCATGGTACCGCCGACGTTTACCACAACTTCAGTGGTGTACTTTTCTGCACCGGACTGATCGGTCCATTTACGGGTACGAAGCTGACCTTCGATATACACCTGAGAACCTTTACGCAGATATTCACCAGCCACTTCTGCCAGTTTGCCGAACAGCACAACGCGGTGCCATTCAGTCTGCTCTTTCATCTCACCGGTCGCTTTATCACGCCAGGATTCGGAAGTAGCCAGCGTAATGTTGGCAACTGCGCCACCACTCGGCATGTAGCGTACTTCCGGGTCCTGGCCCAGATTACCGACGAGAATCACCTTGTTTACGCCTCTGCTGGCCATGATTGTGTCTCCTGAATACGTTTCTTAATAGTGTAAACGCGCGAGTGTACCATTTCCACGGTGCAATTTGATAGCTGCGACCGCGATTCCACAGAACTCACGCTACCTAAACATTGTTGCACATTAAATCGGAACCTGCTTTCCAATACTGTATATTAAAACAGGTCAGATTGTGTCATAATTAGCCGTTTCTGCCGTTTGTCCTTCAAACAAACCAGGCATCCGAGTCTCTACCGGGAAAGGTGAATGGATAAGATCGAAGTACGGGGCGCCCGCACCCATAATCTCAAGAATATCAACCTCATAATCCCTCGCGACAAGCTGATTGTCGTGACCGGGCTATCGGGTTCTGGCAAGTCATCTCTGGCTTTCGACACCTTGTATGCCGAAGGACAGCGTCGTTACGTTGAATCGCTCTCCGCCTATGCGCGTCAGTTCCTGTCACTGATGGAAAAGCCGGACGTCGACCATATCGAAGGGTTGTCGCCTGCCATTTCCATTGAGCAGAAATCAACGTCCCACAACCCGCGTTCTACGGTCGGTACGATTACTGAAATTCATGACTATCTGCGTCTGCTGTTTGCCCGCGTGGGCGAGCCGCGCTGCCCGGATCATGACGTGCCGCTGGCCGCGCAAACCGTCAGTCAGATGGTGGATAACGTGCTGGCGCAGCCTGAAGGCAAGCGCCTGATGCTGCTGGCGCCTATCATTAAAGACAGGAAAGGCGAGCACACCAAAACGCTGGAAAACCTGGCAAGCCAGGGCTACATCCGCGCGCGTATCGACGGGGAAGTGTGTGACCTTTCCGATCCGCCGAAGCTGGAACTGCAAAAGAAACACACCATTGAAGTGGTGATTGACCGCTTTAAAGTGCGCGACGATCTCACGCAGCGTCTGGCCGAATCGTTCGAAACGGCGCTGGAGCTGTCGGGTGGTTCCGCTATCGTCGCGGATATGGACGATGCGAAAACCGAAGAGCTGCTCTTCTCCGCGAACTTTGCCTGTCCGATTTGCGGCTACAGCATGCGCGAACTGGAACCGCGTCTGTTCTCGTTTAACAACCCGGCTGGCGCGTGCCCTACCTGTGATGGTCTGGGCGTGCAGCAATATTTCGATCCGGATCGCATCATTCAGAATCCGGAGCTTTCGCTGGCGGGTGGCGCGATTCGCGGCTGGGATCGCCGTAATTTCTACTACTTCCAGATGCTGAAATCCCTGGCCGAACACTATAAGTTCGACATCGAAGCGCCGTGGGCGAGCTTAAGCCCGAATGTTCATAAAGTGGTGCTGTCAGGTTCCGGCAAAGAGAACATCGAGTTCAAGTACATGAACGATCGCGGCGATACCTCCGTGCGCCGCCATCCGTTCGAAGGCGTGTTGCATAACATGGAACGCCGCTACAAAGAGACCGAGTCCAGCGCAGTGCGCGAGGAGCTGGCGAAGTTTATCAGCAACCGCTCCTGCACCACCTGTGAAGGAACGCGTCTGCGCCGCGAGGCTCGCCATGTCTTTGTCGAGAACACGGCGCTACCGACCATCTCAGACATGAGCATCGGCCACGCGATGGACTTCTTCACCAATCTTAAGCTCTCCGGCCAGCGCGCGCAGATTGCTGAGAAAGTGCTGAAAGAGATTGGCGATCGCCTGAAGTTCCTCGTGAACGTCGGCCTGAACTATCTGTCACTTTCTCGCTCAGCGGAGACCCTCTCCGGCGGCGAAGCGCAGCGTATCCGTCTGGCAAGCCAGATTGGCGCGGGCTTAGTCGGCGTAATGTACGTGCTGGATGAGCCGTCCATCGGCCTGCACCAGCGCGATAACGAACGCCTGCTCGGCACGCTGATCCACCTGCGTAATTTGGGTAACACGGTGATTGTGGTCGAGCACGACGAAGACGCAATCCGCGCCGCAGACCACGTCATCGATATCGGCCCTGGCGCGGGTGTGCATGGCGGCCAAGTGGTAGCCGAAGGGACGCTGGCCGACATCATGGCCGTTCCGGAGTCGTTGACCGGGCAGTTCATGAGCGGCAAACGCAAAATCGACGTGCCGAAGCAGCGCGTTGCGGCCAACCCAGAGAAAGTGCTGAAGCTGACTGGCGCGCGCGGCAACAACCTGAAAGACGTCACGCTGACGCTGCCAGTCGGGCTGTTCACCTGTGTCACCGGGGTGTCGGGTTCCGGTAAATCGACGCTGATTAACGATACCTTGTTCCCGATTGCACAGACTCAGCTGAACGGCGCAACGCTCGCCGAGCCAGCGCCGTATCGCGACATTCAGGGCCTGGAACATTTCGATAAAGTGATCGATATCGACCAAAGCCCGATTGGCCGTACGCCGCGTTCAAACCCGGCTACGTATACGGGCGTCTTTACGCCTGTACGTGAACTGTTTGCCGGTGTTCCTGAATCACGCTCGCGCGGGTATACGCCAGGACGTTTCAGCTTTAACGTGCGCGGTGGGCGCTGTGAAGCCTGTCAGGGCGACGGTGTGATCAAAGTTGAAATGCACTTCCTGCCGGATATCTACGTGCCGTGCGATCAGTGCAAAGGCAAGCGCTATAACCGCGAAACGCTGGAGATTAAGTACAAAGGCAAAACGATCCACGAAGTGCTGGATATGACCATTGAAGAGGCGCGTGAGTTCTTCGATGCGGTGCCTGCGCTGGCGCGTAAGCTGCAAACGCTGATGGACGTGGGGCTGACCTACATTCGTCTCGGGCAGTCAGCGACAACGCTCTCCGGCGGTGAAGCCCAGCGCGTGAAGCTGGCGCGTGAACTGTCGAAACGCGGCACGGGCCAGACGCTGTATATTCTGGATGAGCCAACCACCGGCCTGCACTTTGCCGATATCCAGCAGTTGCTTGAAGTGCTGCATCAGCTGCGCGATCAGGGCAACACCATTGTGGTCATTGAGCACAATCTGGATGTCATCAAAACCGCAGACTGGATTGTGGATCTCGGTCCGGAAGGCGGCAGCGGCGGCGGTGAAATCCTCGTCTCCGGTACGCCAGAGACAGTTGCCGAGTGCGAAGCCTCGCACACCGCGCGCTTCCTTAAACCTCTGCTGTAATCCTCAGTCTGAAAGCTGCTGTCGGGTATTTTCCGGCAGCAGCTCAAAGGCCTGCTTGTAAGAGGCATCCACCAAATAGTAAATCTGCGAATCGGGCAGCGAGCCGTCGAGATAGACGGTGCTCCAGTGCGCTTTATTCAGATGCTTGCTCGGGCGCACATCGCTGTGCTGCTGACGCAACAAGTCCGCCAGTTCCGGGCTGGTTTTTAACGATGCCGCCGGACGCCCTTCTACCTCTTTTACCATCGCAAACAGCACGTCAGCCACTTTGATCTGCGTGGCTTTCCAGTCGCTGTGGACACTTTGCCCGGCGCCCGGTTTATTCATGCAATATTGCAGTATCTCCGAAATTGTCATCTTTGCTCCCCTGTGAGTGGGTTGAGTGCGACCTGAGGACTTGCCTCTTTAAGTGTGCAGCAAGACGACAAAAGGTAAACCCGGGCAGGCCCGATTTGTACAAATAATCATCGATTATCAGTATTCAGAATTAACAATCACCTCTTCGCCAAAAGAGCCGGCCATGGGCAGCGGGCGGTACGTCGAGTTGGAGGCGCGCAGAACGCGTATGCCACGGGCACCGACATCACGCGCGGCAGAGATATCGTTATCCGAATCGCCGTAGAACACTTTGATATTTTTCTGTTCCAGCCACTGGGTCTTGGTGTTTTGCCCGTGCTTGTCCCCGGCAAAAATCACCGGATTCATATTCGCTGGCGGAATGGAAAAATCGCCCTGCAGGGTTTTGCTGACGGTTTCCGTTTTGGTCTGGCTACGACCGGTGATGAAATAGATGCTGTCGCCGCGTTTTACGTGCATCGCAATCAGTGCGCGACCCACCTCTTTCGGGATACTGAATTCATCCCAGCCGTTGTTCATTTTTTCCCAGAATTCCGGGTTCTTCAGATACTCCTCGCTCTCAGGCGAGTAGGTTTTTTTGCCTCGCCAGAAGCCAGGGCTGGAAAAGAGGACGGTATCGTCAATGTCAAAACCGACAGCCATTGGCGCGCGGCCCATCAGGCTGTTTTCAATTTGCGCCACGGAGACCCAGTGAATGGGGGCTTGTTCAGCCAGAATGGCGGCGGTGGTTCCGGTGTAAAGCGGCGTTGGTGCGGAGGCTCGGGCACCGACTGCACTATTAAGCGAGAACAATAAGCAGGCGGCGCTGAGCGCCAGTGTGATCTTGCGCATGTATTCCCCTGAATATTCAGTTTGTTATCGTTTTAAATTGAGCGAATGGTCAAAAATCTATCAGACCTTAACCCCTGAGCCAGGCGAAGGAAAGGAAATTTTTCAGATTGTCCTTGGTAAAGGGAGGGATATCACAATGCGGGAAAAACAAAAAAGCCGGGTGGCCATTGCGCCTTACCCGGCCTGCGATTCAGGTCGTGGTCGCCGTTGTTGGCCCGGTACGCACAGCGCCACCGGGCGTTAATGGGTACGAACCCAAAAGAGTAAGTGAGTGCTTACATCACAGCCGCAAACGCCTGTGCGACGCGTTGAACGTTATGCGCATTCAGCCCTGCGACACACATACGGCCGCTGGCAATCAGATAGACGCCAAACTCTTCACGCAGACGATCGACCTGCTGCGCGCTCAGCCCGGTGTAGCTGAACATCCCGCGCTGCTTGAGCAGATAATCGAAGTTATGCTCCGGTAACGCGCTTTTCAGGGCGTTAACCAGCGCCTGACGCATCGCCAGAATACGCGTACGCATCGCTTCCACTTCAGCAAGCCAGGTCGCCTTCAGGCCCTCATCGCCCAGAACCGTCGCCACGACCTGTGCACCGAAAGCCGGCGGGCTGGAGTAGATACGACGCACGGTGGCTTTGAGCTGGCCGAGCACGCGGCCTGCTGCCTGTTCGTCTTCGCAGACCACCGACAACCCGCCGACACGCTCGCCGTACAGGGAGAAAATCTTCGAGAAGGAGTTGCTCACCAGTGCTGGCAGCCCGGCGCTGGCAATCGCGCGGATCGCGTAGGCGTCCTCTTCCATGCCTGCGCCAAAGCCCTGATAGGCGATGTCGAGGAACGGGATCAGATTGCGCGCTTTCAGCACCTCAATGACCGCATCCCACTGGCTGTTGGTCAGATCCGAACCGGTTGGGTTGTGGCAGCATGGGTGCAGCAGGACGATGCTGCGCTCCGGCAAGGTGTGCAGTTTTTCCAGCAGCGCTTCAACGCGAACACCTTTGGTGTCGTTGTCGAACCACGGATAGGTGCTGACGGCAAAGCCCGCGCCTTCAAAAATCGCGACGTGGTTTTCCCAGGTCGGATCGCTGACCCATACGCCTGAATCGGGGAAGTACTTTTTCAAAAAATCGGCGCCCACTTTCAGCGCACCGGAACCGCCCAGCGTCTGAATGGTTGCGACGCGTTTTTGCGTTAATACCGCATGATCGGCACCAAACAGCAGCGGCGCAATGGTGTTGCGGTAGGTATTCAGCCCTTCCATCGGCAGATAGAGCGAGGCGCCGTGCGGCACCGCGTTGAGACGCGCTTCGGCTTCGGCCACCGCCTGCAGCTGAGGAATGATACCGTCTTCGTTGTAGTAAAGACCGATGCTGAGGTTCACTTTGTCGCTGCGTGAATCTTCTTTGAAACGCTCCATTAAGGAGAGAATGGGGTCGCCGGCGTAGGCGTCAACTTTCTGGAACACGCGATGTATCTCCGGATATCTGTCAGGCAGGGATTTCAACAATAAACCGGAAGCGCGAGAAGATCGAGGGGATGTTCATCACAAGGTGCATGCCGGGTGAGGCAAAGCCGCCACCCGGCACTCAATAGGGGTTAATCGACGTACTTCATCGCCACCCGCGACGTGAGGCGCGTGATAAGTTCGTAAGCACTCACTTTCGTAATTTCAGCAATGCGCTCAACGGGTAAACCTTCGCCCCACATCACGACCGGATCGCCCGCTTTGTCGGTGGCATCAGGCCCGAGATCGACGCAAATCATGTCCATCGCGACACGCCCGACAAGCTTCACCTCACGGCCATTCACCAGCACGGGCGTACCGGACGGTGCCGCGCGCGGATAACCGTCGCCGTAGCCCATCGCCACCACGCCCAGACGCGTATCGCGCTCACTCACCCAGGTGCCGCCGTAGCCAACCGGTTCACCCGCCTGATGCTCACGCACGGCAATCAGGCTGGAGACCAGCGACATCACCGGCTGGAAGCCAAAATCAGGCCCCCAGGGTTTGCTCTCCAGCGGCGAAACCCCGTAGAGAATAATGCCCGGACGCGCCCAGTCGAAGTGCGACTGCGGCCAGAGCAAAATACCGCCGGACGCCGCGATAGAACGCATTCCCGGCTTGCCTTCGCAGAAGATGTTAAAGATGTCGAGCTGCTGCTCCGTGGCGCCGCACTCAGGCTCATCGGCACGGGCAAAGTGGCTGACGATATTCACCGGCTGACGCACGTTTTTGCACTGGCTCAGGCGCTGATAAAACGCCTCTGCCTGCTCCGGGCGCACGCCCAGGCGATGCATGCCGGTGTCGAGTTTCATCCACACGGTGACCGGCTCGCTGAGGGTCGCAGCTTCTAGTGCGGCCAGCTGCTCTTCGTTATGCACGGCGGTGTGGAGACGTTGATCGGCAATCGTCGTCAGATCGTCGGCTTCGAAAAAGCCTTCGAGTAACAGAATCGGTTGGGTGATGCCGCCCGCGCGCAGGTGCAGGGCTTCTTCGAGACGGGCGACGCCAAAGGCATCGGCATCAGGGAGCGTTCGCGCGGTCTCAAGAAGACCGTGTCCGTAAGCGTTCGCTTTCACGACTGCAACGAGCTTGCTGGCGGGCGCCAGTTCACGCAGACGTTGCAGGTTGTGTCGCAGAGCGCGGCGGTTAATGACTACAGTTGCCGCTTGCATTCGAATTCCTTGCCTTAATGAAATAAATCCAATCCTCTAAATCATTTGCGTTACAGCGGCGGTGGCTGTGACGCGAAGGATGGCGAGGATTTATTCGTCGTCGTACTGCGGCCCCGCATAATTATCAAAACGCGACCACTGACCGTTAAACGTCAGACGCACCGTCCCGATCGGGCCGTTACGCTGCTTACCAATAATGATTTCCGCGATGCCTTTCATGTCGCTGTTCTCGTGATAAACCTCGTCACGGTAGATGAACATGATTAAGTCGGCATCCTGCTCGATGGAGCCAGATTCACGCAGGTCGGAGTTGACCGGGCGCTTATCGGCACGTTGTTCCAGGGAGCGGTTAAGCTGTGACAGCGCCACGACGGGCACCTGCAACTCTTTGGCTAACGCCTTGAGTGAGCGAGAAATTTCTGCAATTTCCAGAGTACGGTTATCGGAGAGCGACGGCACGCGCATCAGCTGCAGGTAGTCGATCATGATAAGGCCGATGCCGCCGTGTTCGCGGGCGATACGGCGCGCACGGGAGCGCACTTCCGTCGGCGTCAGGCCGGAGGAGTCATCGATATAGATGTTCCGTTTTTCCAGCAGAATGCCCATGGTGCCTGAAATGCGCGCCCAGTCTTCGTCGTCAAGCTGACCCGTACGAATACGGGTCTGATCCACGCGCGACAGGGACGCCAGGGAACGCATCATAATCTGGTCCGATGGCATCTCAAGACTGAAGATAAGCACCGGTTTATCCTGCAACATCGCCGCGTTTTCGACGAGGTTCATCGCAAATGTTGTTTTACCCATCGACGGACGCGCCGCGACGATAATCAGATCCGACGGCTGCAAACCGGCGGTTTTTTTGTTCAGATCGTCGTAACCGGTATTTACGCCGGTCACACCGTCATGCGGCTGCTGGAAAAGCTGTTCGATACGCGCAACGGTGGAGTCGAGCACGTCGGCGATATTTCGCGGACCTTCGTCTTTGTTGGCGCGGCTTTCGGCGATCTTGAAAACGCGGGATTCGGCGAGATCCAGCAAATCTTCGCTGGTACGGCCCTGCGGATCAAAGCCCGCTTCGGCGATCTCGTTCGCAACGGCGATCATCTCGCGCACAACGGCACGTTCGCGCACGATATCCGCATAAGCGCTGATGTTCGCCGCACTTGGCGTGTTTTTCGATAACTCTGCCAGATAGGCAAATCCACCGACTGAATCCAGCTGCCCCTGACGCTCCAGCGATTCAGCCAGTGTAATCAGGTCAATCGGGCTACCGGCTTCCTGCAGGCGCGCCATTTCGGTAAAGATATGGCGGTGTGGACGGGTATAAAAATCGTCGGATACCACGCGCTCGGCGACATCGTCCCAGCGCTCGTTGTCCAGCATTAAACCGCCCAACACCGACTGTTCCGCTTCAATCGAGTGCGGCGGGACTTTGAGTCCGGCGACCTGCAAATCGCGCTCGCGAGGCTCAGTCTGTTTGTTGAAGGGTTTATTTCCTGCCATAGTGAATGGATTACCATAAATTGAGAGACGGGGAAGTATAACCGTCTGCAAATGAATCGACAAAGGAGTTCAACGTGGCAACTCGTATCGAATTTCACAAGCATGGTGGTCCAGAAGTCCTCAAGGCCGTGGAGTTTACCCCCACGCCGCCTGGGGAAAATGAAATCCAGGTCGAAAACAAGGCCATCGGTATCAACTATATCGACACCTACATTCGCGGCGGGCTTTATCCACCGCCAGCCCTGCCGAGCGGTCTGGGGACCGAGGCCGCAGGTGTCGTGGTGAGAATAGGCAGCGGCGTGAAGCATATTAAAGAAGGCGATCGCGTGGTGTACGCCCAGTCGCCGTTGGGCGCGTACAGTTCGATTCACAACGTGCCCGCCGATAAGGCCGCCATTCTGCCGAACGCGATCTCATTCGAACAAGCCGCCGCCTCCTTCCTGAAAGGGCTGACGGTCTATTATCTGCTGCGCAAAACCTACGAAATCAAACCTGACGAGCAGTTCCTGTTCCACGCCGCAGCGGGTGGCGTTGGGCTTATCGCCTGCCAGTGGGCAAAAGCGCTGGGCGCAAAACTGATCGGTACCGTCGGCAGCGCGCAAAAAGCGCAGCGGGCGTTACAGGCTGGCGCGTGGCAGGTGATTAACTATCGCGAAGAGAGCATCGCCGAGCGGGTGAAAGAGATCACCGGCGGCAAGAAACTGCGCGTGGTGTATGACTCCGTGGGGAAAGACACCTGGGAAGCGTCGCTGGACTGCCTGCAGCGTCGGGGTTTGATGGTGAGCTTTGGCAACGCCTCGGGCGCGGTCACCGGGGTGAATCTGGGTATTCTGAATCAGAAAGGCTCGCTGTACGTGACGCGCCCTTCCCTGCAAGGTTACATCACCACCCGTGACGAACTGACAGAAGCCAGCAATGAGCTATTTTCGCTGATCGCCAGCGGCGTGATTAAAGTGGACGTGGCTGAGGCACAGAAATATCCGCTGAGCGATGCACAGCGCGCGCATGAGGTGCTGGAGAGTCGTGTGACGCAGGGATCGAGTTTGCTGATCCCTTAAAAAGAATTAGGGCTTCCCGTAGGAAGCCCTTTCTTTTTTTAGTTCGGCTGTATGTAGGGTACAGCTCGATGAATTCTTTAACGGCGGCAATAGTGACAGATTCGATAAGTAAATCCTATTCTGTTCTAAGCATCCCTGCCGGAAAAGTTGCAGGTATGTGACGAAGACCTCAATACCTTAGTAACGAAAGCGGTTATTGCGCTGATACTGTGGGACTTTTGGCGCTTTTATCGCCCGAATCACCCACACAACCGCGACCGCCAACAGCAACCACGGCAGCAGTTTTAGCATCAGTGCAAACAACCCACCGATAAACATCACCACCGTCGCCACAACCAGTGCCGCCAGAATGCCAAGCAGCGAAATTCCGGTCGCCATCAGCATGACAAAAAATCCAATCACAAACAGCAATTCCAGCATGGCTCTCTCCCACGTCAATACCATAAAGATGTAGTGACTATTACAAGAAACGTGCCAAATTTAACTTATTGAATTCAAAACAAAACGCCCCGCGAACATTCGCAGGGCATGGTGAATTTGACGAACTTTTAGTGAAAATTAACGTTTGTCAGCGACCAGACGCAGGGCCTGCTCGAGGACTTCGATATCCGCCCCGGCTTTATGCGCGTTTTCACTCAGGTAGCGACGCCACTGACGCGCCCCTGGAATGCCCTGGAACAACCCGAGCATATGACGCGTCACGTGGCCCAGATAGGTGCCATTGCTCAGCTCACGTTCGATGTACGGGTACATGGCACGCACCACGGCCACCGGATCGTTATCGGCACGCTCAACGCCAAAGATCTCGCGATCCACCGAGGCCAGAATGCCCGGATTTTGATACGCCTCGCGGCCTACCATGACGCCATCCATATGTTCTAAATGGGCTTTAGCTTCGTCGAGAGACTTGATACCGCCGTTAATCGACATTGTCAGATGCGGGAAATCACGCTTCAGCTGATACACGCGCGGGTAGTCCAGCGGCGGAATTTCACGGTTCTCTTTTGGACTAAGGCCGGACAACCAGGCTTTACGCGCGTGGATAATAAACATCTCGCACTCGCCATTGCCAGACACGGTGTTGATGAAATCGCACAGGAATTCGTAGCTGTCCTGATCGTCGATGCCGATACGGGTTTTGACCGTCACCGGAATCGACACCACATCGCGCATCGCTTTGACGCAATCCGCCACCAGTTGGGCATTCCCCATCAGGCATGCGCCGAACATGCCGTTCTGCACGCGATCGGACGGGCAGCCGACGTTGAGGTTAATTTCGTCGTACCCACGCTCTTGCGCCAGTTTTGCACAATGCGACAGCGCCGCCGGATCGCTGCCACCAAGCTGCAACGCAACCGGATGCTCTTCTTCGCTATAGGCCAGATAGTCGCCCTTTCCGTGAATGATCGCCCCGGTGGTGACCATTTCGGTGTACAGCAGCGTGTGGCGAGAGAGCTGACGCAGGAAATAGCGGCAGTGTCTGTCGGTCCAGTCGAGCATCGGCGCGATGGAAAAACGGTGTGCAGGGAAATCGGACTGTAGTTCTGACGGCATGGCGAAGTTTTAAGCATGTGGTGGAAAAGGGGCGCTACTATAGCACAAAGAAAAGCCGGAGGCGCATGGCCTCCGGTCGTCTTAGAAGGTGACGCTCAGCTGCGCGCCTGCCCCCCAGGTTTTGTCCTCGCCGTACAGACCCATCAGATCCACATGGACCGCGTTGAACGGCGCAAAGCCAACACCGCCGGTAAAGACGTTGCTGTCGTTGTCCTTCACGTCCGCGCGATAACCGGCGCGCACCGCCAGCCAGCTGAGCGGAGTGACCTCGGCGCCGACGCCGACGTACTGAGAGTTATCTTCGCTCTTGAAGCCTTTGGTTTCAGTCAGATCGCCATCGGCGGTCAGGGTTACCAGATCGTTATGCCAGGCCACGCCCGCAGTCACCAGCGGACGGATCTGGTAGGTGTCTTTGTAGCTCACCACGTCACCCGTGCGGCCATTGCGGATACGGATATCTTTGGTATCGATATCGCGCGACATCAGGTTCTGCCCGCTCAAGCCCACCGTCCAGTTCTCGCCAAAATCGGCGGCCACACCGGCATCCACGTTAAAGCCAGTATCGTCCGTGCGATAGCGGCTACTGTTCCAGTCGCTGCTGTCGTAGGTGTAAATGGAGGTGGTGTAGTTGTAGAGCCAGGTTTTTTGCAGTTTTGGCGTGATACCGACGGAGACCGGCACATCGCCAATATCAAACTGACGGGCCACCGCGACGCCATAGTCAGAGACAATCGCCGCCCGGCCTGAGGCCGTGGAGTTGAGGTTTTTGGTGATCTCATCCGAACCGTTAAGAGCGGCATCAAGCGCGACGCTGCCCGCCACCAGTTTACTGTTCTGGATGCTGCGCAGATAATCGATATCCTGTTGGTCGATAGAGGAGCTTACGCGCGCGTGAGCGTTGCCTTTCGCCACAAAGGCGACCGCCAGCACGTTATTTGGAATGCTGACCGCAATCCCAGCACCGGCGGTGGCGCGAGCGGTTTTACCTTTCAGATCGTCCAGCTCGTCAGCGAGATCTTTCGCGGCACTCTGAAACTGGTTAACGGATCCCAAAGGATTGGCGATGATCTCAGCCGCTGTCAGGCTGTTAACCACATCGTCGTAGTAATCGACTTTATCGCTGATATCGTCGATCTGATCCTGCAGATTATCTTTGTCAGTAATCTGTGCGCCGACCGAAGGCAAAATAACGGTAATGTCGTCATCCGGTTTTGCCTTTGCCAGCAGTGCCGGGTTAATAAACGCTCCGCTACCGTAATTGCCTGATGCAACGCCAGTACCGCCCATCGCGTCGCTACGCGCTTCTGTCCAGGTATTGGCTGCTCCCGCCTCGTTTGCCATAAACAGGGAGACAGCGATGCTAACCACCGAAAATTTAAAATGTTTTTTCACAGTATGCTCGTTTTATAGTCTGTTATTAAACAACCCCTGTCAGTTATCACCCATACAGGGACGAACTATTGCTGTGAATAACATCAAAAAGACACGCCTGTTCCCTAAGTTAAATCTTCCGCGAGGCCTGTTGTAATTTGTGACGGCCCTCAATATTTATAGAAGAGGATATTATTTTCGCCCAGGTTTTCCATCGTGAGGGCCAAAAAATTGCGGCGGATGGTCCACCCAGCGGTCCTCGCGGGTGGCGGCGTAGACCGGATTGAGCGGGTAATAGATGCGGTTGTGTTTTTTGTTCGCCTCGCCCACCACCAGCAGCCGCACCTCTTCGTCGGTGTTATTAATAAAGGTGTGGCACACGCCGGTTCCGGCCGGAAAACCGACGCTGTCGCCCGGCTCTAGTTTCCATAAATATCCGTTAATCCACGCCTGGGGATACCCTTCAATAACAAAGATAAACTCCTCTTCGTCGCTTTCAGCGTGCGGATACGAAGTGCGACGGCCCGGCGGCAGGCGTTCATGGTGGATACCAATCCGCCCAAGCCCCAGTTTGCGGGCCAGCGGTGCGCCGATAGCAAAAAGTTCGTCGCTGTCTGGATAAGTGGAGTCGTCGGCACCTTCGACGTCGCGCCAGTGCCGGATGCAATCAGGTCTTTTCATTGTATTTTTCCCGTGTGGCGATGGGTCAGGTATAGCACAACTGTGGCGGATCTCGGCGTTTTCAGCAGAACATGGTAAAGTGAGGGTTTTCCAGACTCCATAATTCGAGGTGCGATATGGATAAGACCACGATGCAAGATCTGTTAGCGCAAGCTGAAAAGCTCTGTGCGCAACGCAATGTGCGCCTGACCCCGCAGCGCCTTGAAGTGTTACGTCTGATGAGCCTGCAACGCGGTGCCATCAGCGCCTACGATCTGCTTGATTTGCTGCGCGAAAGCGAGCCGCAGGCGAAACCGCCCACCGTTTATCGCGCGCTGGATTTCCTGCTGGAGCAAGGCTTTGTGCATAAGGTGGAGTCGACTAACAGCTATGTGCTGTGCCATCTGTTCGATCAGCCAACACATACCTCAGCCATGTTTATCTGCGATCGCTGCGGCGCGGTCAAAGAAGAGGGGGCGGAAGGTGTGGAAGATATTATGCATTCACTGGCGGCTAAAATGGGCTTTGCCCTGCGCCATAACGTGATTGAAGCACACGGATTGTGTTCAGCGTGTGTTGAAGTGGAAGCCTGTCGTCATCAGGGTGAATGTCAGCACGATCACTCCATTCTGGTGAAGAAAAAACCGCGCTAGAAACGAAGCGGGCGGCCATTAGGCCGCCCTCAGGGATTGTACTTCCGTGTACAACGGGTAGAACTCTGTTACCAGCGGTAGTCGTTGCGTTTTTCCCAGTCAACAACCTCTTTTTCCGCTTGGTCTTTCGCGTAGCCGTAGCGTTCCTGAATCTTACCTACCAGCTGTTCGCGTTTACCTTCAATGACGGTCACGTCATCGTCGGTCAGTTTACCCCATTGTTCTTTCGCTTTACCTTTGAACTGTTTCCAGTTACCGCCGATTTCGTCTTTATTCATAATCAATTCCTCATCGTTCGGTTATCACGTAAATTCGAGTCGTCCGTTACGTTCATTTCTGCTGGACGTGATAATAATTGTAGATAAGGATTCGGCATGCGTGTTGAGATTCAGAATCTTTAACCGTTTCGTCAAATCACGCTATCCGCTAAACCAGCTGTTATTGCGCCAGTGGCGCCGCCAAATCAGCGCTAATGACAGGCCGCGCAGGGCGAGAAACACCGCCAGTGCCAGCCACAAACCGTGGTTGCCGAGCCAGGGCAGCGTGAAGAGCGTCAGGGCGAAACCGGCCGCCGCGACTGCCATGCTGTTGCGCATTTCCGCCCCGCGCGTTGCGCCGATAAACATACCGTCCAGCAGATAACACCACACCCCCACCACCGGTAACACGACCTGCCAGATGATGTAGTGATTAGCCAGTTCTCTCAGTTCAGGCAGCGAGGTCAATAGCGCCACAATCTGCCCGCCAAATAAGGCATAGATCAGTGCGAAGACCAGCGCTACCAGCCCAGACTGACGACAGGCCGCGCGCCAGACCTCCTGCAACTGCCCCGCCTCACGGGCACCATAGGCCTGGCCTGAATGGGCTTCAACCGCATAGGCAAAACCGTCCAGCGCATAGGCGGTGAACGTCAGCAGCGTCATCAGCACCGCGTTTACGGCCACGATCTCCGGCCCCAGCCGCGCGCCGAACACCGTCAGGGCGCCAAAGCAAAGTTGCAGTAGCAGCGAGCGAAGCATGATGTCGCGATTAAGCGCCAGCAGTTTACGGATGTTGCCGTGCCACGCTGTTTTGAGCATCGCGAATGAGATTCCCCGCATGGCCAGCACACGTTTCACCATCCATAGACCAATGAAGAAAGTGCCGTACTCGGCGACCACCGTTGCAAGCGCCGCCCCCTGCACGTTCATGTTCAGACCCATCACCAGCCACAGATCGAGCACGATGTTGAGTAAATTTCCCACCACCAGCAGGATCACCGGCGCACGCGCGTACTGCACGCCCAGCAACCAGCCAAGCAGAACCAGATTTGCCAGCGATGCCGGTGCGCTGAGCCAGCGGATTTCGAGGAAGCGCCGCGCCTGTTCCAGCACCGCCTCACTACCGCCCACGACATGCAGAGCCAGATCGATGAGCGGCGTGCGCAGCAAAACAATCAGCAGACCTGCGCCAAGGGCGAGGATCAGCGGCTGCACCAGCGCACGGGCAAGTCGAACGGGATCTTTGGCACCAAACGCCTGGGCAGTCAGCCCGGTGGTGCTCATGCGTAAAAAGAGCAGCAGCATAAAGAGGAAACTGGTCGCCGTCGCGCCAATGGCTACGCCGCCGAGGTAAACAGGGGAATCCAAATGACCAATCACCGCCGTATCCACCAGCCCTAACAGAGGAACGGTGATATTGGAGAAAATCATCGGCAGCGCAAGACGCCACAATGCCTTGTCTGAGGTTGTCAGCAGAGACATGAGAAAGTACCGGGAATTGAGAGTAGACAGTCAGGCTGCGGCGCGACCACAGCCTGTCAGTAAGAGATTACAGCCATTCGCCGTTGCGGATAACACCAACAGCCAGACCTTCAATAGAGAAAGCCTGTTCGCGGAGATCCACCACAATCGGGGAAAACTCGCTGTTTTCTGGCAACAGCTGAACCGTGTTGCCCTGTTTTTTCAGGCGCTTAACGGTCACTTCGTCGTCGATACGCGCAACCACAACCTGCCCGTTGCGCACATCCTGCGTTTTATGAACCGCCAGCAGATCGCCGTCCAGAATACCGATGTCTTTCATGGACATCCCACTGACGCGCAGCAGGAAATCGGCACTTGGCTTGAACATGGCCGGATCGACCTGATAGTGACCTTCAATATGTTGCTGTGCCAGCAAAGGCTCACCCGCCGCGACGCGCCCCACAAGTGGCAGACCTTCTTCTTCTTCCACCAGCAGGCGAATTCCGCGTGACGCACCAGAGACAATCTCAAGAACGCCTTTACGCGCCAGCGCTTTGAGATGCTCTTCAGCGGCATTTGGAGAACGGAAGCCCAGGCGCTGTGCGATTTCCGCACGCGTCGGTGGCATTCCCGTCTGGCTGATATGATCTCGAATGAGATCAAACACCTCTTGCTGTCTGGCCGTTAACGCTTTCATTCCGCCCCCTGGGTGTATATACAGTTATGCTGTGAGTATATACAGTCAAAGGTGATTTTGGAATCAAAAACTGCACAAAAAACCAGAGACTTATTGGATTCCTGAAGCCTTATCGAAAATGTGACCAAAGAAGCGTGCCCCAGGTGATGGCTGCGATGATAATCGCCAGCAGCACAGCGGCAGAACCCATGTCCTTCGCACGGCCCGACAGTTCATGGAAATCAGAACCGATGCGATCCACCACCGCTTCAATAGCGCTGTTGAGAATTTCCACTATCATCACCAGAAGGACTGAACCAATGAGCAATACGCGGGTTATCGGGTCGACATCCAGAAAACAGGCGATGATCACCGCAACAACCGCAGCAACCCCTTCCTGGCGGAAAGCGGCCTCATTGATCCATGCGGCGCGGAAACCTTTCCATGAATATCCGGCAGCTTTGATGATTCGGGTTAACCCAGTGGTATTATTGGCCATTAAAAGAACCTTTTCTTAGATTTAGCGTCAGTAACTATAGCTGTAGCGCGTAGCAATACAGCCTGAAGTATGACCGGTAACAACAGAAATTTTGCGCGCTTTCTGTTATCCTTGCGCCGCAATTGCATTATTAACCAGAGGCTTTACATCGTTTATGTCCGGCTGGCCACGAATTTACTACAAATTACTTAATTTACCATTAAGCGTCCTGGTAAAAAGTAAGTCTATCCCGGCGGAACCTGCGCTGGAATTAGGGCTCGATACCTCGCGCCCTATTATGTACGTTTTGCCTTACAACTCGAAGGCAGACTTACTGACGCTCCGCGCCCAATGTCTGGCGCATGACTTGCCCGATCCGCTCGAACCCCTTGAGGTCGACGGGACTCTGCTGCCGCGCTACGTGTTTATTCACGGCGGGCCGCGCGTGTTCACCTATTACACGCCAAAAGAAGAGTCCATCAAGCTGTTCCACGACTACCTCGATCTGCACCGCAGCAACCCAAATCTGGATGTCCAGATGGTGCCGGTGTCGGTGATGTTTGGTCGTCGTCCTGGCCGTCAGAAAGGCGAGGAAAACCCACCACTGCGTATGCTGAACGGCATCCAGAAGTTCTTTGCCGTCTCATGGTTAGGCCGCGACAGCTTTGTGCGTTTCTCCCCTTCCGTCTCCCTGCGCCGCATGGCGGATGAGCACGGGACGGATAAAATCATCGCCCAGAAACTGGCTCGCGTCGCGCGTATGCACTTTGCCCGTCAGCGTCTGGCTGCCGTTGGCCCGCGCCTGCCTGCACGCCAGGACCTGTTCAACAAATTGCTGGCATCTAAAGCCATTGCCCGCGCGGTTGAAGACGAAGCGCGCAGCAAGAAAATCTCTCACGAGAAAGCCCAGCAAAACGCCATCGCTCTGATGGAAGAGATCGCGGCCAACTTCTCCTATGAGATGATCCGCCTCTCCGACCGTATCCTGAGCTTCACCTGGAACCGTCTGTATCAGGGGATTAACGTCCATAACGCCGAGCGCGTGCGCCAGCTTGCCCACGACGGCCACGAAATCGTCTATGTGCCTTGCCACCGCAGCCACATGGACTACCTGCTGCTGTCTTATGTGCTGTATCACCAGGGGCTGGTACCACCGCACATCGCGGCCGGTATCAACCTGAATTTCTGGCCAGCCGGCCCGATTTTCCGCCGTCTGGGGGCGTTCTTTATTCGTCGTACCTTCAAAGGCAACAAGCTCTACTCCACGGTGTTCCGCGAATATCTGGGCGAGCTGTTTAGCCGTGGCTATTCCGTTGAGTATTTCGTCGAAGGGGGGCGTTCCCGTACGGGCCGTCTTCTGGACCCGAAAACCGGTACTCTGTCGATGACCATTCAGGCGATGCTGCGCGGCGGTACGCGTCCGATTACGCTGGTGCCGATCTACATCGGTTACGAGCACGTCATGGAAGTGGGCACTTACGCCAAAGAGCTGCGCGGTGCGACCAAAGAGAAAGAGAGCCTGCCTCAGATGCTGAAAGGCCTGAGCAAGCTGCGCAATCTCGGCCAAGGTTACGTGAACTTTGGCGAACCGCTGCCGCTGATGACCTATCTGAACCAGCACGTGCCGGAGTGGCGCGAATCTATCGACCCAATCGAAGCGATTCGCCCTGCATGGCTGACGCCTACGGTGAATAATATCGCGGCCGATCTGATGGTGCGTATTAACAACGCCGGGGCGGCCAACGCCATGAACCTGTGCGTCACGGCACTGTTAGCCTCACGCCAGCGCTCGCTGACGCGCGAACAGCTGACCGAACAGCTCGATTGCTATCTGGATATTATGCGTAATGTCCCGTACTCAGCGGATTCCACCGTTCCGTCTGCCACCGCCAGTCAGTTGATCGACCACGCGCTGCAGATGAACAAGTTCGAAGTTGAGAAGGACACCATCGGGGACATCATCATTCTGCCGCGCGAGCAGGCGGTGCTGATGACCTACTATCGTAACAACATCACGCATATGCTGATGTTGCCGTCGCTGATGGCAGCCATCATCACTCAGCATCGCCGCATTTCCCGTCAGGAACTGCTGCGCCATGTTGAGACGCTCTATCCGATGCTGAAAGAAGAGCTGTTCCTGAGCTGGAGCAAAGATGAAGTGGCCGTTGAGCTGGAAAAACTGACTGCTGAGCTGCTGCGTCAGGGTCTGTTGACCGTCAAAGATGACGAGCTGCATATCAACCCGTCACGTTCCCGCACGCTGCAACTGCTGGCGGCCGGTGCACGTGAAACATTGCAGCGCTACGCGATCACCTTCTGGCTGTTGAGCGCGAACCCGTCCATCAACCGTGGTACCCTGGAAAAAGAGAGCCGCACGCTGGCTCAGCGTTTATCCGTGCTGCACGGCATTAACGCACCAGAGTTCTTCGATAAAGCGGTGTTTAGCTCACTGGTACTGACGCTGCGCGATGAAGGCTATATCAGCGATACCGGCGATGCGGAACCTGAAGAGACGATGAAGGTTTATCAAATGCTGGCCGAGCTGATTACGTCGGACGTGCGTTTGACCATTGAAAGCGCAACGCAGGACGAGTGACATAAAAAAGCCGGGAGGCGGTTTCGCCTTTCCCGGCTTACAATTACAAATATGCATCAGATATGTGCCCGGTGAGCGTTAGCGCTGCCGGGCATTTTTTTCAGGAAAAATAGCTCATCGCCAGCCCTAAAAACAGCACCAGCCCAACATAGTTGTTGTTCAAAAACGCTTTGAAACAGGCTTCACGCTCGCGATTCGCAATCAGCTTTTGCTGATATGCAAACAGCATCCCCGCCACCAGCACGGACCAGTAAAATTCCCAGTTCAGGGCGTTCAGATAACCAATCAGTACCATCAGCCCTAACACCGCGACCTGCAATACCCCGATGATCAGCTTGTCGTGGCGGCCAAACAGAATCGCCGTCGATTTGATGCCAATTTTCAGATCGTCATCGCGTCGACCATCGCATACTGGGTGTCGTACGCCACCGCCCACAGAATGTTAGCGAGGAACATCAGCCAGCAGCTCAAGGGCACAGATTCACTGACGGCGGCAAACGCCATCGGAATCGACCAGCCAAATGCCGCGCCCAGCACCACCTGCGGCAGATGGGTATAGCGCTTCATAAACGGATACACCCACGCCAGCGCCAGTGCCGCAACCGAGAGTAAAATCGTCATGGTGTTGAGCGTTAAAACCAGCAGAAACGCGAGGAGCACCAGCACCACAAACAGCGTGCGGGCCTCTTTTTCTGACACCTGACCGCTCGGCATCGGACGGTTGGCGGTGCGTTTCACGTGGCCGTCAAATTTGCGGTCGGCATAATCGTTAACCACGCAGCCCGCGGCACGCATCAGCCAGACGCCTGCGACAAACACTGCCAGGATCCACAGCGGCGGTAAACCTGGGGTGGCAACCCACAGCGCCCATAGCGTCGGCCACAGCAGCAAAAAGGTGCCGATGGGTTTATCGGTACGCATCAAGCGGTGAAAAGCCAGCAGCTTATCCTGCGTCAGACTCCACTCCATTTTCATATCCTCTTAGTACAACGGCGATGCAGGCAAAAAGAGTTCTGTCAGCATGAGCGGCTTGCCGCTTAAGCGCAGGCGGGAACGGCGTCCCCACAGGTCTGCATTGCGACCAATTTCAATAAAATCACGGGTAAGCTCAGACGAAGTAAAAAGATAGCGTCCCAGCGGGGTTTTACCCAGCTGTTGCAGCGCCAGCTCCGGACCGCACAGGGTAGATTCAGGGACCACGGTCCGCCCGGCAAGCCAGGGTTCACCATCGGCGCAGAGTAAAATTTCACGCAGCCAGTAACGATCTTCTTTTGGCAGCAGCGGCAGTTCACTGGCGACGTCCTCAGGGGAGACGAACCCTTCCTGAATCAGCGTTACCGTGACTTTTTTCCCCTGCTGCTCAAAGCGTTTCGTCATGGAATCTTCCAGCAGCAACCAGTCCAGTTGCTCCGGGTCAAGCGCGGGAATGTTTTCAAAATAGCGCAGCGCACGCAGTTGCGTTAGCGCAGGGTGTGACATGCCAGACTCTCCGATACATAACGTCTGGCTATTGTATCGCAGAAAAGCAGATTGGGGGCGGCCAAACGCGGTTTAACGATCATTATCGCAACAGGAGTGCAACAGCCTGCGCCGCCCAAAAAAAAGTGCGCCCACTCAGGCGCACTAAACTACTGACAACATCAGCACTGCGGGGAGACGGTCACCCCTTGCCTTTTACACTGCTGATAAAGGTGGAACGGGCAGTGGTCGAACCTAAACGCTCAGCTTCATCCAGCAGCTTCAGCGCTTTGTCTACATCGCCGCGATCAACTGCTTCTTTGATGGCGCGATTGAAGTAACTTTCAGTGTCATTCAACATCGGCTCGGCTTTCTTCGCCGGAGCTGGTGCTGGTGTCGGCGCAGCGGCAGGGGCAGCGGCGACAGGCGCGGCATAAGCTGGTGCGGCGGTGTTACCCACAGTCACAGGGCCAGGGCCAGCGGAGCCAAACAGTGGGCCAACCAGTACGCTGGAGGCAGAAGAGGTGCTGACCTTCAGTTTCAGCGTGCCGTCGGTGGTGTGGCGCGCTTTTGGATCCGGAATATCCGGGACCGCATTGCCCGTGCCTTTGGCGTAGGCTTTGGCCGGGTCAACCAGGGTAGTTGTCTGGGCGAGATCCTGCGGCGTCGTGAAGACCAGCACATAAATTTTCTGCTGACCCAGCGCAGGCGTCAGGCGCATCACCCCTTCCAGGCGATCGGCGCTCATCACGCCCGGTTCCTGATAGGTAAAATAGCTGCTCGGGAAGAACGCCGATGGCGTCATGTTCTGATCCAGAATCAGCACGTTCGGCGCAAAGACGTGGGTTTGCTTGTCGACAATACTGGTCAGCGTCAGGTTCAGCTCACCAATGTTTGCCGGGACGCTCCAGGCCGCGACCGGGCCGGAAATACCAGGCACATTTAGCTGCTGGCCGCCGCTCGCAAGATCGGTGCTTTGGGTTTTAGACTGGTCGACAGGCGTCCAGACCAGTTGTTGCAGTGCAGAAGCCGGGATGGCGGGAGCCGCCGTGGTGTTCTGCGGAACGAAATTAACCTCGGCAAAACTGACTGCCGGAACGCTTGCCAGCAGGCCAGCGGAAAGGCAGAGGGCGACGAGACTTTTGTTCATTTTCATTGTTATCACCTCAGATATTCAGCGCAGCGGTGGCCAGGCAATAGCGCGCGACGCTTAAATCAGAGGGGCTTGCGCCCCTCCTTTGTTTAGCCATTACGTGAGATTAACTGCGGATTACCACCAGATTTCCATCTGGGCACCGAAGCTCCACTCGTCGTTATCGCCGCGGCCAAGGCCTGCAGTCTGCATACCGAAGTTGGAGTTGTAGTTACCGCTGGTAGTGATCGGGCTACCCGAAGTGTCGTAACCCCATTTCTCATCCCACTTCGCATAGGTTGCGAAGACGCGGATTGCCGGACGGGACCAGATGCTGTCGCCAGCCTGCCATTGTTGCGCCAGGGTGACTTTGTACTGGTTGTTTTTGTCGCCGGTGTTCTGGGATTTGACGTTGTCGTAGCCCACTTCCAGCAAGGTACTCATGATTGGCGTCCATTTGTACATTGGGCGCACACCCACGGTGTACCATTTGGTGCCGTTGCCGTTATCCCAGTCGATGTCCTGGTACATACCGACGTACATCAGGTCCCAGCTGTCGCCCAGGGAGATTGCACCGTGGTCGAGAACGCGCAGCAGGTGGCCGTTGTTGTTGATGCCGTAGGCATACAGTTTGCCATCGGAATCGTCATTACCCAGACCGATGCCAGCACCCTGGTTCAGGCCTTTACCCTGAGAGGTCATGGAGTCTGTTGCGTACTGAACGACGAACTTGTTAAAGCCTTTCAGCATGCTTTGGGTATGTTCTGCGGTGAACATCCAGCCATCTTTGGAGGCGTTCGGCTGCAGATAGTAATCGTCATTTACGTTGGTGTGACCGTAGTCAACGCCCAGTTCCAGCGTACCGCCTGGGTTGATTTCCATCTGCGCTAAACGCACGTCGAAGACGTCGTTAGCGGTATCAGTGGTGTAATCACGAATGTTGTTGCTGGCGAAGGTAGAGGAGCCGCCCGCTTCAGTCGAACGGGTCACAGCCATGGAGAGTTTACCAAAGCCGAGATCCACGTTTTCCAGACCTGCACCCGGGCCGGAGATATCCCAGTAGTAGAAGTCGATCATGTGAACGTCATGACGCTGATAGAAGCGCTTACCCGCCCACATGGTGGAACCTGGCAGCCATTCAATCAGGTTTTTACCCTGCACGTTGGCTTCACGGAACGCGGGATCAGTAGCTTCCCAGTCGTTCTGCTGTGCAACGGAGTACGCGACGTTGGTGTCGAAGTAGAAGCTCTTATCGCCTTCTTTCCACACTTCCTGGCCCAGTTTCAGCTCAGCGTAAGTTTCACATTCGTTACCAAGACGATATTTACTTTGTGCACCCGTTGCCTGGAAGCACTGTTGCGCGCCGCCGCTACCGGTCCAGCCGATACCCGAACGGGCGTAACCTTTAAAATCGACGGCACCCGCGTGAGCAGACAAAATGCCTGCAGTCACGGCAATTGCCAGTGGAAGTTTGCGCAGAGTAATCATTATTCTATCTCCTGAGATCATTGCTTTTCTTATTACACTTCACTCTTCGGGCTACCTCTTCGTTGGCTGCAGCGCGAAGGATGACGTGTAGTTTTGTTGGAATGCTTAAACGCCTGGCTCTTTATGCAGCCGACGACATGCAGTGCCATCCTCTCGGAACAGATGGCAACGCTCTGGCGGCAAACCGATAGCGAATGTGGCACCCTCTTCTACCAACACCACGTCGTTCTGGCGGTAAACCAGGTTCTGACGGATGGCGGGGATCTGGATATGAATCTGTGTTTCGTGACCAAGTTGTTCGACGACCTGAACGTCCCCTTCCAGCGTCACATCGGCGATCTGACTTGGCAGTAAATGTTCAGGACGAATACCCAGGGACATGTTTGCCCCGACCTGTACGTTAGCGCTGTCCACTGGCAGCCAAATCTGCTGACGGTTCGGCAGTTCCACCTGTACCTGTTCGATCGCCGTTGCGGTCACTTTGACCGGCAGGAAGTTCATCTTCGGCGAGCCAATAAAGCCCGCAACGAAGCGATCTGCCGGGTAGTGATACAGCTCCAGCGGTTTCCCTACTTGCGCGACGCGACCGGCGTCCAGCACCACGATTTTGTCGGCGAGCGTCATCGCTTCGACCTGATCGTGGGTGACGTACACCATCGTGCGGCCAAGGCGTTTGTGCAGGCGGGAAATTTCAATACGCATCTGAACGCGCAGGGCGGCGTCCAGGTTAGAAAGGGGTTCATCAAGCAGGAACACGCGCGGTTCCGCCACCAGCGTACGGCCAATCGCCACGCGCTGACGTTGTCCGCCGGAGAGCGCTTTCGGTTTACGCTCCAGCAGGTGTGCCAGCTGCAGCACTTCCGCCACCTGGGTGACGCGCTGATTGATGACATCTTTTTTCGCCCCGGCCAGCTTCAGGCCAAAGGACATGTTTTCGGCAACGGAGAGATGGGGATAAAGCGCATAAGACTGGAAAACCATGCCGACACCGCGTTCGGCGGGTGGGATATCGTTCATGCGGGTTTCACCGATAAACAGATCGCCACTGGTGATCGTTTCAAGTCCAGCAATCATACGCAGCAGTGTTGACTTACCGCAGCCTGATGGGCCAACAAACACCACGAATTCACCTTCGTGGATGTCGAGATTGATGTCTTTTGACACCACTACGTCGCCCCAGGCTTTCGTTACATTCCGCAGCTGTACGCTCGCCATGCCCTTCTCCCTTCGTTACAACCTGTCACCGACAGAAACATTCAACATAAGTTCACTATGGGGTATCCATAAGTTCTGCAAATCCTCCACCCCCTGCCTTTTTCATGGGGGAGGAGGCGGGAGGATGAGAGAACCGGTTCTGCCACCGCGCCGGGCGTGGTCTGGGTAAATTCGTGATGCAGGCGGCAAAATTCAGTGGGTTTTTATGTGCGCCATGACTCATAACTTAAATTTATGCAACGCAGATCACACAAAGCGGGGGTGGGGCGTAGACCTAAGGAGGATGGAAAGAGGATGTCATATAAGGAAACTGGCTCACGTTGAACCACCTCAGTGTATCCACGAGCACATCACCAAAAAGGATGGCAGATATGAAGATCAAGACTGGCGCACGCGTTTTCGCATTGTCCGCCCTGGCAGCAATGATGATTTCCGCACCGGCTCTCGCCAAAATTGAAGAAGGTAAGCTGGTTATCTGGATTAACGGCGACAAAGGCTATAACGGCCTGGCCGAAGTGGGTAAGAAATTCGAAAAAGACACCGGCATCAAAGTCACCGTTGAACACCCTGACAAACTGGAAGAGAAATTCCCGCAGGTCGCGGCAACGGGCGATGGCCCGGACATCATCTTCTGGGCGCATGACCGTTTCGGTGGCTACGCACAGTCTGGCCTGCTGGCTGAAGTCTCTCCTGATAAAGCGTTCCAGGACAAACTGTTCCCGTTCACCTGGGACGCCGTGCGTTACAACGGCAAGCTGATCGCCTATCCGGTGGCGGTTGAAGCCCTCTCTCTGATTTACAACAAAGACCTCGTACCGAATCCGCCGAAATCCTGGGAAGAGATCCCGGCTCTGGATAAAGAGCTGAAGGCGAAGGGTAAGAGCGCGCTGATGTTCAACCTGCAAGAACCGTACTTCACCTGGCCGCTGATCGCAGCCGACGGCGGGTATGCCTTCAAGTTTGAAAACGGTAAATACGACGTGAAAGACGTGGGTGTGGACAGCGCTGGCGCGAAAGCCGGTCTGACTTTCCTGGTTGATCTGATCAAGAACAAACACATGAATGCCGATACCGATTACTCCATCGCGGAAGCTGCGTTCAACAAAGGCGAAACCGCGATGACCATCAACGGTCCGTGGGCCTGGTCTAACATCGACAAGAGCAAAATCAACTACGGCGTCACGCTGCTGCCAACCTTCAAAGGCAAACCGTCTAAACCGTTCGTTGGCGTGCTGAGCGCAGGCATCAACGCCGCCAGCCCGAACAAAGAGCTGGCGAAAGAGTTCCTCGAAAACTATCTGCTGACCGATCAGGGTCTGGACGAAGTGAACAAGGACAAACCGCTGGGTGCCGTCGCGCTGAAGTCCTTCCAGGATACCCTCGCGAAAGACCCACGTATTGCGGCTACGATGGATAACGCCCAGAAAGGTGAAATCATGCCGAACATCCCGCAAATGGCGGCGTTCTGGTATGCCACTCGTACGGCGGTGATCAACGCAGCAAGCGGTCGTCAGACTGTCGATGCCGCGCTGAAAGACGCGCAAGGTCGTATCACCAAGTAAGCACTATGGCGGGTGAGCGTAGCGATCCCGCCCTACTACTACGGCTCAAACCGTAGGTCAGGTCAGCGACGCGCCGCCTGACAATAAGTTTTCATCGCTGTAGAGGAAGATTCCCCATGGATATCATTAAAAAGAAACACTGGTGGCAAAGCGACACGCTGAAATGGTCAGTGATAGGTCTGCTGGGCTTCCTGGTGGGTTACCTTGTTGTTTTAATGTATGTGCAGGGGGAGTACCTGTTCGCCATCATGACGCTGATTTTAAGCTCTGTTGGCCTGTATATTTTCGCCAATCGTAAAGCCTATGCCTGGCGTTATGTCTATCCGGGTGTGGCCGGGATGGGGCTGTTCGTCCTGTTCCCACTGATCTGTACTATCGCTATTGCATTCACTAACTACAGCAGCACCAACCAGCTCGCGCAGGAACGCGCCCAGCAGGTGCTGATGGACCGTTCTTATCAGGCCGGAAAGACCTTTAACTTTGGTTTATACCCGGCGGGTGACGAATGGAAGCTGGCCCTGACCGACGAAGGGACCGGTAAAAACTATGTTTCCGACGCCTTTAAATTTGGCGGCGAACAGAAACTCACCCTGAAAGAAGCCGACGCCCTGCCGGAAGGCGAGCGCGCGAATCTGCGTGTTATTACCCAGAACCGCCAGGCGCTGACCCAGCTGACGGCCATCCTGCCAGACGAAAGCAAAGTGATCATGAGCTCGCTGCGCCAGTTCTCCGGCACGCAGCCGCTCTATACCAAAGCCGATGACGGCACGCTGACTAACAACCAGAGCGGCGTGAAATACCGTCCGAACAACGAGATCGGTTTCTATCAGTCGGTGAATGCCGACGGCAACTGGGGCGACGAAAAACTCAGCCCAGGCTATACCGTTACCATCGGCTGGGACAACTTTACCCGCGTATTCACCGACGAAGGCATCCAGAAGCCGTTCTTCGCCATCTTCGTCTGGACAGTCGTCTTCTCGGTCCTGACGGTGATCCTGACCGTAGCAGTCGGTATGGTGCTGGCGTGCGTGGTGCAGTGGGAATCCCTCAAGGGTAAAGCCATCTATCGCGTGCTGCTGATTCTGCCGTATGCGGTTCCGTCGTTTATCTCGATTCTGATTTTCAAAGGGCTGTTCAACCAGAGCTTCGGTGAAATCAACATGATGCTGGGCGCGCTCTTTGGCATCAAACCGGCCTGGTTCAGCGACCCGACCACCGCCCGCAGCATGATTATCATCGTCAACACCTGGCTCGGTTATCCGTACATGATGATCCTGTGCATGGGGCTGCTGAAAGCGATTCCGGACGATTTGTACGAAGCCTCGGCGATGGACGGCGCAGGCCCGTTCCAGAACTTCTTTAAGATTACGTTCCCGCTGCTGATCAAGCCGCTGACCCCATTGATGATTGCCAGCTTCGCCTTTAACTTTAACAACTTCGTACTGATTCAGCTTCTGACCAACGGCAGCCCGGACAGGCTCGGAACCACCACGCCAGCAGGCTACACGGACCTGTTAGTGAGCTACACCTACCGCATCGCCTTCGAAGGCGGCGGCGGTCAGGACTTCGGGCTGGCAGCCGCCATCGCCACCCTGATCTTCCTGCTGGTAGGCGCACTGGCTATTGTGAATCTGAAAGCCACACGCATGAAATTCGACTAAGGAGGGCACACATTATGGCTATGGTACAACCCAAATCTCAGAAGTTGCGCCTCCTGGCGACACACTTAGGGCTACTGATTTTTATCGCAGCAATCATGTTCCCGCTGCTGATGGTTATCGCCATCTCCCTGCGTGAAGGGAACTTCGCCACCGGCAGCCTGATCCCGGATCAGATCTCCTGGGAGCACTGGAAGCTGGCGCTGGGCTTCAGCGTCGAACACGCCGATGGCCGCGTGACGCCGCCGCCGTTCCCGGTGCTGCTGTGGCTGTGGAACTCCATCAAAGTGGCCGGCATTACCGCCATCGGGATTGTAGCGCTCTCCACCACCTGCGCTTACGCCTTTGCCCGTATGCGTTTCCCGGGCAAAGCGACGCTGCTGAAAAGCATGCTGATTTTCCAGATGTTCCCGGCAGTGCTGTCGCTGGTGGCGTTGTACGCGTTGTTTGACCGTCTCGGTCAGTACGTGCCCTTCATCGGTCTGAACACCCACGGCGGCGTGATTTTCGCCTACATGGGCGGTATCGCGCTGCACGTCTGGACGATTAAGGGCTATTTCGAAACCATCGATGGATCGCTTGAAGAAGCGGCGGCGCTGGATGGGGCAACACCGTGGCAGGCTTTCCGCCTCGTGCTGCTGCCGCTGTCGGTGCCGATTCTGGCGGTGGTCTTTATTCTGTCGTTCATCGCGGCCATTACCGAAGTCCCGGTCGCGTCGCTGCTGCTGCGTGATGTGAATAGCTACACGCTGGCCGTAGGTATGCAGCAATACCTCAACCCGCAAAACTACCTGTGGGGCGACTTTGCCGCAGCCGCGGTGCTCTCCGCCATCCCGATAACCGTGGTGTTCCTGCTGGCTCAGCGCTGGCTGGTCAACGGCCTCACGGCGGGCGGTGTGAAAGGTTAAGCTTCATTGTGTTATGCCACTGCAACCCTCAACTTTAGACGTATTGTATTGACCCAATACTCAAAATATTTTGCGGTGCTGGAAGGCGGCAAGTGAGTGAATCCCAGGAGCTTACTAAAGTAAGTGACTGGGGTGAGCGAACGCAGCCAACGCATCAGCAGCGTAAAATATGAAGAGTAAACTTGTGACTGTTGTTTGGCGGCCTTCAGGCCGCCATTTTTTTATTCGCGTTTCAGCCGTTTAGAGTTACACAGCCAGAGGGTAATCACTAACAGCAGGATCGCCGCCGAGTAGATCAGCACATCAAGGGGGGATTTATGATCGACGATGATCAGCCGCACAATCGCGGTGATCCCGATATAGACAAAGTAACGCAGTGGGAAGTGAAAGCCAGACTGAAAGTACTTCACAATCAGGGCGATAAATTCGAAGTAGAGAAAGTAGACCACCAGTCCTTCAACCAGCTCATATTTGCTGGTTTGTTCAGGGGCGAACAGCACATCCGCCAGATGCACCGTCTCTTTGCCGAGAAAGACGACCAGTATCAGGCCAAGGCTCAACAGACCGAGGCTCAGCACGGTCTGGAGGACCATTGAGATAAACTCAACGCGCGGACGAGTCAGGGATGTCATACAGCACCTCATTCTCTGGAGCGAAGATCCTGTATAACTCAAAAATGTGACAGAGATCTATATTTTTTGTTTATGTTTGGAGCAAACCAGAGGAATCGCCCGGTGGCGCGACGCTTACCGGGCCGACAAAATCGTTGGCCGGAAACGCGCAGCGCCATCAGGCAAAACAGTATTAACGTAAGTTAACGGAACGGTCGCTGGTCATGTCGTATAGCTGGAACTTACGTCCAAGCTGCTGTCCACCGTCACGCGTCAGCGGCGTCCAGCCAATGGCTGCGCGGCTGCGGGTCGGGCCTGACGAGAAGAGATCCAGCGGGATGGAAACATATACCCCTTTGGTGAAGTCCCCTTCCCCGTACTCGTCCGGCGACACGTTAGTGATCGTCGCGTAACCGCCCACAACCACGCCGCTGTCGAAGCGCTTCGCAATCTCCAGCGTACCGCCCTTATCCCCCGCCAGATATTGCCCGACGCTGGCTTTCACCAGTACGTCCTGGGCAAACGACGGCGTCCAGTAGGCGGTCAAATGACCGGTTTTGACGCTGTAGTCGGTGAATTTCATCATGTCCTGCGCACTGCGCCAGTCACGCTGTTTCACGTAGTTGGCATCCAGGCCGAACGCCCAGTTGCTGTCTACCGGACGGTAGAGCACTTCTGCCCCCGCGCCGCCGTACATGGTTTCCAGATAACCGCCATACACCTGGCCGTAGAAGCCATTTCCGAGGTACTGGAAATAGTTGGCCTGCAGGTTATTCACATACACATCATTCTGCACATATTCACGCACGCGGGTACGCACGCGCGGCAGCTTCGAGTCGCTCGGCGGATTAGTGTAGTTAAATTTGTCGTAGTTGTTGGCGATGTTGCCAAACACGCTGCCGGTGGTCAGCAGGTGATCCGTCATCCACAGATCCGCCGTGGCCATCACGCCCAGCTGATACATGTAGAAGTTTTCCGGGCCGCCGACGGACTGGTTGAGGATCGGGTCGATATGGAAATCGAAGCGCGATTTGTCGATATACCAGCCCTGCTCGGTGGTTTCTGGCACGACCGGTTCGATACGTTTTTGCACCAGCTCCGTTTCGTGGCCCAGCGGTTCGCCTTCGAGATGACGCTTCAGGCTGGCGACATCCGTTTCCGTGGTCACCTGCGGCATGTTGAGTCGGTTTTCCGTCACGCGGATCGTGCGGATCCCATCCGGCAGATCGTTCATCACGATCCGGTTCGCCCGTTCGATCCCTTCGTGGGAGTCGCGATACTTCACCTGCTCGCCCGTGACATACAGCGTGTCACCTTTGGTCTGGATTTTCGGATCGGCCAGACCCGCGTTGTATTTCAGCAGGGTCAGCTGATTCGCCACCACCGAGTGCTGCATGATCGCATCCTGCGGCTGCGGTCGATAGGCCGGGCGGGAATTATCGTTGTAGGACGGACGCATATCGTTAAAGTTGGTTCGTAGCGTGACACCAAACATGAAGGTGTTGCCGCGCTCGTAGCTGAGGTTAACGTCGGCCCAATCGGTAACACGGTAAATGGCGCCGACGTTAAACTTGCTCTTCTGCTCGATCTTGCCTGCAAAATCTTCCGTGTAGTTGTTGCCTTCGTACTCCAGCTTCAGGCGCAGCGACTGCCATGGCGTCTGATACTCCACGCCGCCAAACAGTGACGCCGGGCCGTGGAACATCTGATCGCCGTTTACCGAACCGGCTTTCTGATAGCTGTTGTCGCGATAGCAATATTTGTCGCTGTAGGAGCAGAACGGGTTTTTCACGTTGCCGCTGGTGCCAAGATATCCCCAGCCCATCCCGAGGGAGAAATCGAACGGTCCCCAGGCTTTGTTGGCGACGATGTACTCCGCATCAAACAGACCCGTACCGCCGATATCGCGCGCGCCGACGGAGACCTGCGGCATCCAGTAGCTCTCTTCCCACAGGCGCAGTTTGACGTCAAAGGCTTTGTCTTTGTAGGTCTGATTACCTGAGAACGCCTCGACGCTGCTGTACTGTTTGGTACGCACATCGGTGTAGCGCAGGGTGGTTTCCAGCCACGGGAAGAGCTGTACCGACGCGGAATAGTAGCGGTACTGATCGTTATCGCGATAGTTAAGGCTGATTTCGCCCTCGCGCGCCATGCGTGCCGTGGGCGTTTGCAGCAAGCCGACGCCGCCGAAATCTGACTGCGACGGTCCGACGGGCGCGGGAAAGGTTTCGGCGTGGCAGGCGGCGCTGACGCAAAGCGCCAGCATGCTGTAGAGATAAGTTCTTTTCATTAATCCGGTATCCGATGCGTCAGGGAGTGAAGGATGTCGGTGTTCAGTCCGTCATACGCCTTCGTCCAGAAGTGATCGGCAAAGCCGACAAAAATCACGCTGCCCGGCATCGGCTCGATATGGCGTTTGTTCCAGTACGCTACCGGGGCTTTTTGCGTGCGACCATCGGGATAAACCACCCACGCATAGCTGCGATCCGCGCCTTCCAGCAGGCTCTGGTCATCCAGGTAACTCGCGAGATCGCGTCCCGGCGTAAACGGCTTTTTCCCAGGAGCGCTGACCAGCCCCATCACCGTCACGGTGGTCGGCTGCGGTGTGATCCACAGGGTGTATTCCCCTTCCAGGGTCGGATTGCCTTTCTCCGCCACGCGCACTTCGTCGGGATCGAGATTAATCAGCTGGCGTCCCGTTACGCTTATCGCCTGCAGCTGCTGACGCACGGCGTTAATTGCGGCAGCCGTGTCGCCCGTTTCTTGCCCTGCCAGACCCGTCAGTCGGGCCAGCAGCGCCTTGTGTTGTTGATCGGCAACCGCGCTGGCCTGACGCTCGCTGATCACCGCTCCCGGCCACCAGCTATTCGCCAGACGCGGCTGGCCGACCAGATCAATCAGATGTTCAGCGTTCGAAAGTGTTTTCGGCTCTTTACTGCCGGGGGTAAAGACCTTGACGGTGCCCGCCGACCACGCCAGCGGTGCGGTCAGTGTCAGGAGCAGCGCAGCAGATGTGATGATTTTCATTGTTTCGCCGCCTTGATCAGGGTGGCTTTCACCGGGAAGAAATTCGCGCCAAGGTATTGCAGTGACTGGCGAATCTGCCCTTCGTCATCCACCCAGAAGCGGTTGTGCCAGCGAGCCTGGTCGGTCGTGACCTCTTCATCAAGGATACGCACCTGAGTTTGGTCGCTGCCCACGGTCACGGTGTCGGTGCCATCCCAGCGGAACAGGGATCGCGCCGTGGCGTAGCGCACCTGTTTGTGCTCCGTCCAGCCCATGGTGCGCGTCCAGCTTGCGCCATCGACGATCTGATTCGGTTTGATAAGCGGGTCTTCTGCGAGGTTATTCACTTCAAGCAGGTTGTCGCCGCCGAGCAGGGTTTTCACCAGACGCCCATGTTGCGTCACGAGTGTGGCCTGGTCCTGCGTCACCCATTTCTGCTGCCCGTTTTCGGCGAAAGCGAGCACCACAAACAGCTGTGGCCCGTCGTTTAACTGCATGTACTGGCTGGCGTAGGGCATATTCTGGATATCGTCATCCGTCAGATGCACGCCTGGCGTGCCAAACAGGCTGTCCCACAGTGAGTTTCCCAGCCCTTTGGTGGTGGCTGAGCACGCCTGCAACAGCAGGCAAATCAGAATGATTGCAGGTCGCTTCACGACTCTTCTCCGAAGGGGTGAAATAACCACACCGAAGTGTGGTTATGGTAATACACCCGTTATTACTGAGTGCTTGTTGTCGTGGTGGTCGTGGTTCCGGTATTGGAGCCATCACCGCCACCGGTTGCCGCCAGAGCGACACCCACGGCCGAGCCTACGGTGCTGGTCGCGGTTGCGGTAGAACTCCCCGCAGACGCAGACGTTGCCGCCGAACCTGCTGCTTCCCCGACCTGAACCGGAGCCGCATAGGCAGACGTCGCCGCAAGCGCAGATATGGCAAAAATGCCATACAGTACTTTCTTCATAACAATTTCCCTTCAATGAATGAATGGAGATTTGCCCAAAAAGAAATTCAGGCGGATTCGAGTATACACAACTAAAGCAGAGGGATTGCCGAACGGGGAAATAGGGGGATGGTTTTAGGACAAATGGATGAAAGTAAATAGCATCGGATATTTACTATTTATAAAACCATATTAAATCAACAAGTTATAATATACACAAAAACACAAAGGCTCCGTATATTCCTAAAATAACACCCAGTGATTAGCAGGGTAATCGACCTTTTCGGATTAAACTCAGAATAGAAATTTGCGCCAGGTAACGGACAACAGGAATTATCCGATAAAAAAATGCCGGCATTCCGCCGGCATTGATATGGGAATATTAATTATCCGCGCCAGGATTTATAGCGATTAATCAGACCATTCGTTGAACTGTCATGGCTGTTAATATCTTTGTCATCACCCAGCTCTGGCAGAATGCGGTTAGCCAGCTGTTTGCCCAGCTCTACGCCCCACTGATCGAAGGTGAAGATATTCAGGATCGCGCCCTGCGTGAAGATTTTGTGCTCATACAGCGCAATCAACGCACCCAGGCTGAACGGAGTGATTTCGCGCAGCAGGATGGAGTTGGTTGGGCGGTTGCCTTCGAAGACTTTGAACGGCACCACGTGTTCCAGCGTCGCCGGATCTTTACCCTGATCGCGATATTCCTGCTCCACCACGTCGCGCGCTTTACCAAACGCCAGCGCTTCGGTCTGGGCGAAGAAGTTAGACAGCAGCTTCTGATGATGGTCGGACAGCGCGTTGTGGGTCACCGCTGGCGCGATGAAATCACATGGGACCATTTTGGTGCCCTGGTGAATCAGCTGGTAGAACGCATGCTGACCGTTGGTGCCCGGCTCACCCCAGATGATTGGGCCAGTCTGGTAATCCACGGCGTTGCCGTTACGGTCAACGTATTTCCCGTTGGATTCCATGTTGCCCTGCTGGAAGTACGCCGCGAAGCGGTGCATGTACTGATCGTACGGCAGGATCGCTTCGGTTTCAGCGCCGAAAAAGTTGTTGTACCAGATGCCGATCAGTGCCAGCAACACCGGCAGGTTTTTCTCAGCCGGGGTGGTGGAGAAGTGCTTGTCCATCGCGTGCGCGCCGGAGAGCAGCTCAACAAAGTTGTCGTAGCCCACGGACAGGATGATCGACAGACCAATCGCTGACCACAGGGAGTAACGGCCGCCGACCCAGTCCCAGAATTCAAACATGTTCGCGGTATCGATGCCGAACTCGCCCACGGCTTTGCCGTTGGTAGAGAGCGCCGCGAAGTGTTTCGCCACGTGTTTGTTATCGCCAGCCGTTGCCAGGAACCAGTCGCGCGCGCTGTGGGCGTTGGTCATGGTTTCTTGCGTGGTGAAGGTTTTAGACGCAACCAGGAACAGGGTGGTTTCTGGATTCACTTTTTTCAGCACTTCGGCGATGTGGGTGCCATCGACGTTGGAGACGAAGTGCATGTTCAGATGGTTTTTGTATGGACGCAGCGCTTCGGTCACCATGAAGGGGCCGAGGTCAGAGCCGCCGATACCGATGTTGACCACGTCGGTGATCGCTTTACCGGTGTAGCCTTTCCAGCTGCCGGAGATAATGGCTTCAGAGAAGGTTTTCATCTTCTCAAGCACGGCGTTCACTTCCGGCATCACATCTTTGCCGTCAACGATAATCGGAGTATTGCTACGGTTGCGCAGGGCAACATGCAGAACAGCACGGTCTTCGGTGCGGTTAATCTTCTCGCCGGAGAACATGGACTTGATCGCCCCTGCCAGATCGGTCTCTTTCGCCAGATCCTGCAGTTTTGCCAGCGTCTCTTCGGTGATGCGGTTTTTGGAGAAGTCCACCAGCATCAGATCGTCGAAGGTTGCGGAGAATTTGCTGAAACGGTCGCCGTCTTTCGCGAACAGGTCCGCGATGGTGACGTCTTTCATTTCGTCGAAGTGTTTTTGTAGTGCCTGCCAGGCAGTTGTCTGCGTTGGATTGATATTTTTCATTAGCAATACTCTTGTGATTTGAGAATTGTGACTGCGGTCGATTGTAGCGCCTGCGCGCGGAAATTGTGATGGTTTTTATGCCATTGCCCTGGTCTGCATCAAACGGGCGTGAAAAGTCCCAAAAGTATAGTCGCTATAGCCAGCCCTATCGCGGTGGAATGTCCTCCGGATCGCCGTAAAACGAGGGATAAAATAATGGCTTGTTATTAGTCCTGTTACTGAGGGGTACCCCCCCATGAAAAATCCGCATAATCCCAGCGTTGACAGGACTCTCCCCACATTTTATTTATAGGGCGGTATTTGCGCCTGCACCTGTCATCGTTTCGTTCTTGTGCCATGGTCGCTTTATTCTTTCCCTGACACGAGGATGTTATGACGAGTTTTGTTGTCGCCAAATTTGGCGGTACCAGTGTGGCCGATTACGACGCCATGAACCGCAGCGCCGACGTGGTGCTGGCCGATCCGACGACCCGCCTGGTGGTGCTTTCTGCATCGGCTGGCGTGACGAATCTGCTGGTGGCCCTGTCAGAAGGACTGGAAGCGACCGAGCGCTTTGTAAAGCTCGATGCGCTGCGCAAAATTCAGTTCGATATTCTCGAACGTATGAAGAACCCTCAGGTGATTCGCGAGGAAGTCGAACGCCTGCTCGAAAATATCACCACTCTGGCGGAAGCCGCTTCCCTGGCAACATCGACGGCGCTGACCGACGAACTGGTGAGCCACGGCGAGCTGATGTCCACCCTGCTGTTCGTTGAGATCTTGCGTGAGCGCGACGTGCTGGCGCAGTGGTTTGACGTGCGCAAAGTGATGCGTACCAGTGACCGCTTTGGCCGTGCCGAACCGGACGTCGCGACCCTTTCCGAGCTGTCTAAACAGCAGCTGGCACCGCGACTGGCCGAAGGAATTGTCATTACCCAGGGCTTTATCGGGAGCGAAGCCAAAGGCCGCACCACCACTCTGGGCCGTGGCGGCAGCGACTACACGGCTGCGCTGCTTGGCGAAGCGCTGTACGCCTCCCGCGTGGATATCTGGACCGACGTCCCAGGCATCTATACCACCGACCCGCGCGTGGTGCCTGCCGCAAAACGTATTGATGTTATCGCCTTTGAAGAGGCTGCCGAAATGGCGACCTTCGGCGCGAAAGTGCTGCACCCGGCCACCCTGCTGCCTGCCGTACGCAGCGATATTCCGGTGTTTGTCGGATCGAGCAAAGATCCTAAAGCAGGGGGGACGCTGGTGTGTAAAAGCACAGAGAATCCTCCGCTGTTCCGCGCCCTGGCGCTGCGCCGCAAGCAAACGCTGGTGACGCTGCATAGTCTGAATATGCTGCACTCTCGCGGTTTCCTGGCGGAAGTGTTTGGGATTCTGGCGCGCCACAATATCTCGGTGGATCTGATCACCACTTCCGAAGTGAGCATTGCGCTGACGCTGGACACCACCGGCTCGACGTCGACGGGCGATACTCTGCTGACGCAATCGCTGCTGATGGAGCTTTCCGCCCTGTGCCGCGTTGAAGTTGAAGAGGATCTGGCGCTGGTCGCGATTATCGGCAACCAGCTGTCACGCGCCTGCGGCGTCGGCAAAGAGGTCTTTGGCGTGCTGGATCCGTTCAATATCCGCATGATTTGCTACGGCGCATCGAGCTATAACCTGTGCTTCCTGGTACCGGGTCACGAAGCCGAGCAGGTCGTGCAGAAACTTCATCATAATTTGTTTGAATAATATTCCTTAGCACGATAAACATTACCTATAGCCGGGCTCGAACCCGGCTTTTTTATAACTAAATAACACAACGTCATCGCAAGGAATTCACTATGTTATCCGCTATCACGCGGCTGTTCCCGTTATGGGCACTGCTGCTCTCTGTTCTCGCCTATTACACGCCATCGACTTTTACCCCTGTCGGCCCGTGGGTTACCACGCTGCTGATGCTGATCATGCTCGGCATGGGTGTGCATCTGAAAATCGACGACTTTAAGCGCGTGCTGTCGCGTCCGGCACCGGTCGCAGCGGGGATTTTCCTGCACTATCTGGTGATGCCGCTGGCCGCCTGGCTGCTGGCGCTGGCTTTCAAGATGCCACCGGATTTGTCCGCCGGTATGGTGCTGGTGGGAAGCGTCGCCAGCGGTACGGCTTCGAATGTGATGATCTACCTGGCCAAAGGCGACGTGGCGCTGTCGGTGACCATCTCATCCGTCTCAACGCTGGTGGGCGTTATCGCCACACCGCTGCTGACGCGTTTGTATGTGGATGCGCATATTCAGGTGGATGTGATGGGGATGCTGCTCTCCATCCTGCAAATCGTGGTGATTCCGATTGCGCTCGGTCTTGTCATTCACCACCTGTTCCCACGCGTCGTCAAAGCCGTGGAACCATACCTGCCTGCTTTTTCGATGGTCTGCATCCTGGCTATCATCAGCGCTGTGGTCGCAGGCTCTGCCTCGCACATCGCCTCGGTCGGTTTTGTGGTGATTATCGCGGTGATCCTGCATAACACCATTGGTCTGCTGGGCGGATACTGGGGCGGGAAACTGTTTGGCTTTGATGAATCGACCTGCCGCACGCTGGCGATTGAAGTGGGGATGCAGAACTCAGGCCTCGCGGCAGCGCTCGGTAAGATCTACTTCTCTCCGCTCGCGGCCCTGCCTGGCGCACTGTTCTCCGTGTGGCATAACCTGTCCGGCTCGCTGCTGGCGGGCTACTGGTCAGGAAAACCGATTACAGAGCCGTCGAAAAAAGAAGTGGTGAAAGAAAACTAATTCACTTCGCGCAAACCCCGGCTTGCTTTACACTGAAGCCTCTACTCTCAAGAGGCTTCAGGTATGTCCACACCGAGATTGACCCAGAAAGACATGACGGAAAGCGAGCAGCGCGAGCTGAAAACCCTGCTCGATCGCGCACGGATTGCACATGGTCGTACTCTGACAAACGCTGAAACCAATCAGGTGAAAAAAGAGTACATCGATAAACTGATGGCCCAGCGTGAAGTTGAAGCAAAAAAAGCCCGCAAACTTAAAAAAGCGCAGGCTTATAAACCGGATACGGAATCCACGTTCTCGTGGTCTGCTAACACCTCACCCCGTGGAAGGCGCTAATTTAGCGCCCTTTCTTTTTACGGCCCGGCTGCACGAAACGCTTCCCGGCAGGCTTGTTGCGCTCTTTTTCTGCGGATTTTGGCGCACTGACGACAGGCCGTTTAATCCCCTGCGTTTTCGGTTTTGCTTTGGCTTTCGGCTTCGCCTCGGAAGACGAACCTTCTATCAGCTTAAACAGCTCAATCAGCTCATCGCCTGTCAGATCGCGCCATTCGCCCTGCGGAATTCCGGAGAGGCTGACGTTCATGATGCGCGTTCGCTCCAGTTTCGTGACCTCAAAACCAAAGTGCTCACACATACGACGGATTTGACGGTTTAGCCCCTGCACCAGGGTAATGCGGAAGGTGAACGGCGCCTCTTTTTTGACTTTGCACTTCTTCGTGACGGTACCGAGAATCGGCACGCCCGCGCCCATACCGCGAATAAAATCATCCGTAACCGGCTTGTTGACCGTGACCAGATACTCTTTCTCATGATCGTTACCGGCGCGCAGGATTTTGTTCACCAGATCGCCATGGTTGGTGAGAAAAATCAGCCCCTGCGAGTCTTTGTCCAGACGCCCAATCGGGAAGATGCGGCTGCTGTGGTTGACGAAATCAACGATGTTATCCCGCTCGCCATCTTCCGTGGTGCTGACAATACCCACCGGTTTGTTCAACGCGATAAAGACCAGATCTTCTTCGTCTCTTGGTTCGATCAGCTGACCATTCACTTTTACCACGTCGCCAGGCACCACCTGATCGCCAATGGTGGCGCGTTTACCGTTCAGGAAAACGTTACCTTGCTCGATGTAACGATCGGCCTCGCGACGCGAGCAGATTCCGCTCTCGCTAATGTATTTGTTTAATCGGGTTGATTGGGTGGGCAGCATAATTTCTCCTTAATGGGCGAAATATACCTTAGGTTTGGGCTGGTAAAAAGATTAGCCGGTAAAAACTGACTTTCCCTTTTCCGCCTTGCGAGGCGGCTTCAGGATCTGCGTTTCGCCCATTTATCAGATGACGATTTTCTTCTAATTTCACGCCATGAGTTCATTCGGGATGTAGTTTAAAAAATACATGGAGTAGTATGAAGGAAATCGTTCAGACACCCTCTTTCCGCTGCTGGGAGCAAAACCTAAAAGATAAAAGGCTCAAGACGCTCATTGCCGCCCGCCTTTTTCGTTTAGCCAACGGTTTGCCAGGGGATGTGAAGCCTGTCGGGGAAGGGGTCAGCGAGTTGCGAATTCACTATGGTCCTGGTTACCGCATCTATTTCAAACACTATGACGAGATTTTGCTCGTATTGCTGAGCGGCGGAAACAAAAGCAGCCAGGACAGAGACATACAACTGGCTAAGACGTTTGCCAGATCGCTTGAACCCAATGAGTTTATAAGCCATGAATAAATTTACGCTGTACGATCCCGCCAGTGCGCTTGTCGATGATGATGAAATCGCTGTGTTTATGGCTGATGCATTTGAAACCGGAGACGCCGCTTATATAGCAAAAGCGTTGGGCGTCATTGCCCGGGCAAAGGGGATGAGCCAAATAGCCGCTCAGACGGGTTTATCTCGTGAACAACTCTATCGTTCATTCAGCGAGAAAGGTAACCCAACGCTCAAAACCACGTTAACGGTCATGCAAGCGCTGGGTCTCTCTTTAACGATTAAAAGTGCGCACGATTAATACTCATCCCTTTCATCATCTTCATCCGGCTGTTCCATGACGCTGTAGGCCACCGAGCAGAACAGGGAGTTGAGACGTTTCATGTCGCCAAGCAGCCCCAGGTGCAGGGAGCTGGTTTCGATACTTTGCACGTTTTGCTGGTGCAGACGGTCAACGTGCGCGTGGGAGTATCGGCGGTTGAGGATACGGAAGCGATGCTTGTTGCGGCGCAAACGGCGAGCGCTGGGCACGTCGCCAGAGAAGAAGACCGACATGGCCAGCTGCAGGTTACTGAGTAATTGATCGTGCAGCGCATCCAGTTCAGCAACCCCTTCCAGCGAAAACGCCCGACGGGCGGCCAGCGATTTGTCGGCGATTTCACTGCCCATACGCTCGACAATATCGGATGCCTGCTCAAGGTTGAGGGACATCTCAATGATCTCGGCCCAGCGGCGGGATTCCTCTTCCGCCAGCTCGTCTTGCGGCATACGCGCGAGATAGAGTTTGATCGCGGTGTAGAGCACGTTGATATCATCGGCCAGTTTGCGCAGCTCTTTCTCCTCGCGAGGCTCGCCGTGCATCACTTTCTTCAGTCCATCCAGCATGGTTTCCATCGCGTCGCCCATACGCAGGGTTTCGCGGGCGGCATTGGCCAGCGCCAGCGCCGGGGTATCCAGCGCTGAAGTGTCGAGATGCTTCGGCTTCAGGCGGGCGTCCAGCTCGGGCTCATCGCGGATCATGCGCTTGCAGAACCGCGCCATTGGCCCGGCGAACGGCACCATCGCCAGACAGCGCACCAGGTTGTAGAAGACGTGGAAGTAGATCACCAGCTCAGCTTTCGGCAGCGGCAGGTTATCCATCAGATTCGCCAGCGGGTGAACAAACGGCAGGATTATCAGGCTGCCCACCAGCTTAAAGAGCAAACTCCCCAGCGCCACGCGACGGGCCGCAGCGTTCGCACCGCTGTTGTTGAGCATCGCCAGCAGACCCGAGCCGAGGTTCGCGCCGATCACCAGGCACAGCGCCACCGGGAAGGAGATCGCCCCTGCGGTGGTCAGGGTGGCGGTCAACAGCACGGCCGCCAGACTGGAGTAACTGATGATGGCAAACACCGCGCCAATCAGCGCGTCGAGCATGATGTCGCCCGTCAGTGAGGCGAAAATCACCTGCACACCGTTGGCCTGGGTGATCGGCGTAACCGCCTGCACGATCAGCTCCAGCGCCAGCAGAATCAGCCCGAGACCAATCCCTACGCGCCCCAGCTGTCCTTCGCGGGTCTGTTTGCGGCCAAGGAAGAAGATGACGCCGATGAAAATCAGCAGCGGTGACAGCCAGGAGAGATCGAAGGTCAGGATACGCGCCATCAGCGCGGTCCCGACGTCTGCACCCAGTACAATCACCAGCGCCGGCGTCAGCGCCACCAGATCTTGCGCCACAAACGATGTGACGAGCATGGTGGTGGCATTACTGCTTTGCACGAGGGCGGTGACGCCGATCCCCGCGCAGAAGGCGAGCGGCTTCTTCTCAACGCTGCGGCTGAGGACGGTGCGTAAGCGCGCGCCAAAGACGCGCATCACGCCGGTACGAACAATGTGCGTGCCCCAGACCAGCAGGGCGACGGCCGATAGCAGGTGTAACAACGTCAGCACGGAAGTGGGTTCTCCTTATTGTTATCGATTCCTGAAGCCCATGCCTGAAACGCCGGATAGCGCGTAGCTTATCCAGCCTACGATGAGCCTGAGCTTGCTTAAGTATAAGGGTTTAAACGCAATAAAGAGACAGGGCGCCCGATGAGCGCCCTGTTAGTTGTAAGGAAAAGTGACGTTAATCAGCGTCGTAGCCCAGATTCGGGGCCAGCCAGCGCTCTACTTCTGAGACACTCATCCCTTTGCGCAAGGCGTAGTCTTCCACCTGATCGCGCTGGATTTGCGCCACCGCGTAGTATTTGCTGTCAGGGTGGCTGAAATACCAGCCCGAGACGGACGCGCCCGGCCACATGGCGTAGGATTCGGTAAGCTTCATGCCCGTATGGGTTTCCACATCCAGCAACTGCCAGATGGTGCCCTTTTCCGTGTGCTCCGGACAGGCCGGATAGCCCGGTGCCGGGCGAATCCCCTGGTAGTTCTCGCGAATCAGCTCCTCGTTGCTGAGGTTTTCATTTGCCGCGTAGCCCCAATGGACTTTACGCACCCGCTCATGCAGGTATTCAGCGAAGGCTTCTGCCAGGCGGTCAGCAATCGCTTTCACCATGATTTTATTGTAGTCATCGTGCTGCGCTTCGTAAGCCTCGGCGAGAGCATCCTCTTCCAGCCCGCCGGTAACGGCGAACGCGCCGATGTAGTCCGCTTTGCCGCTGAGTTTTGGCGCAACGAAATCGGCCAGGCAGTAGTTGGCAAACCCGACTTTCTCGGTTTGCTGGCGCAGATGACGGCTCACCGCCAGCACGTTAGTGCGGGTTTCATCGCGATAAATTTCGATGTCATCTCCGACGCGGTTCGCCGGGAACAGCCCCACGACGCCGCGCGGATTGAGGCTCTTTTCAGCGCTGAGCTGGTCGAGCAGATCGTTGGCGTCTTTAAACAGGCGCTGCGCCTCTTCACCGACCACCTCATCTTCAAGAATGCGCGGGTATTTTCCCGCAAGCGACCAGGTCATGAAGAACGGCGTCCAGTCGATGTAATTACGCAGGGTTTCGATGTTCGCCGTGACCGCCTGCACGCCCAGGCGATGCGCCACCGGCGGCGTGTAACTTGCCCAGTCGAAAGCCAGATCGTTTTCCCGCGCGGCGGCTAGCGTCACTGGCGGAGTGCGCGGTTTTTTGCGGCCATGCTGGATACGAACGGTGTCGTACTCTTTGCGGGTTTTCGCGACAAAATCATCACGCTGGGTCGCAGAGAGCAAGGCCGACACCACCCCCACGGTGCGTGAGGCGTTCTGTACGTAGACCGTCGGCCCGCTATAGTTTTGCTCGATTTTCACCGCAGTGTGCGCTTTTGAGGTCGTCGCACCGCCAATCAGCAGCGGAATGGTAAAGCCCTGGCGCTCCATCTCCTTCGCCACGTTGACCATTTCGTCCAGCGACGGCGTGATAAGCCCGGAAAGGCCGATCAAATCCGCATTCACTTCGCGCGCGGTTTTGAGGATTTTGTCTGCCGGTACCATCACACCGAGGTCGATGATTTCGTAGTTATTGCACTGCAGTACCACGCCGACGATATTTTTGCCGATATCGTGGACGTCGCCTTTGACGGTGGCGATCACCATCTTGCCGTTGGTCTGCCCTTTTTCTTTGCTGGCCTCAATGTAGGGTTCGAGATAGGCCACCGCCTGTTTCATAACGCGCGCGGATTTGACCACCTGCGGCAGGAACATTTTGCCCTCGCCAAACAGGTCGCCGACCACGTTCATCCCGTCCATCAGCGGCCCTTCGATCACCTCAATCGGGCGAGCGGAGAGCTGGCGGGCCTCTTCGGTATCCAGCTCGATAAATTCAGTAATGCCTTTGACCAGCGAGTATTCCAGACGCTTTTTCACGTCCCACGAGCGCCACTCGGCCTGCTGAACCTGGGCGCTTTCGTCGCTTTTACTGCCGCGATATTTCTCCGCCAGCTCCAGCATCCGTTCAGTGGAGTCGTCGCGGCGGTTGAGGATCACGTCTTCCACGGCGTCGCGCAGCTCGGCGGGCAGGTCGTCATAAATTGCCAGCTGTCCGGCGTTGACGATCCCCATATCCATGCCGTTACGGATGGCGTAGTAGAGGAACACGGCGTGAATGGCTTCACGAACCGGATCGTTACCGCGGAATGAGAACGAAACGTTGGAGACACCGCCGGAGATCAGCGCATGCGGCAGCTCGCGTTTGATATCCTCGCAGGCGCCGATAAAGTCCTGCGCGTAGTTGTTGTGCTCTTCGATACCCGTCGCGACGGCAAAGATATTGGGGTCGAAAATGATGTCTTCTGGCGGGAAACCGACCTCTCCCGTCAGGATTTTGTACGCGCGGCGGCAAATCTCAATCTTGCGTTCGCGGGTATCGGCCTGGCCGACTTCGTCAAACGCCATCACCACCACAGCCGCGCCATAGCGGCGCACCCGTTTAGCGTGATGAATAAACGGCTCCACCCCCTCTTTCATCGAGATAGAGTTAACAATGCCTTTGCCCTGAATGCACTTCAGCCCTTTTTCGATGACGTCCCACTTTGAGGAGTCAATCATGATCGGCACGCGGGCGATGTCCGGCTCACCGGCAATCAGATTCAGGAAACGCACCATCGCCGCTTCGGCGTCGAGCATCCCTTCATCCATGTTGATATCGATGATCTGCGCACCGCTTTCCACCTGCTGGCGGGCAACGTCCAGCGCTTCGCTGTATTTTTCTTCTTTGATTAACCGCTTGAACTTAGCGGAACCGGTGACGTTAGTACGTTCACCGACGTTCACAAACAGGCTGTCATCGGCGATGGTCAGCGGCTCAAGGCCCGCCAGACGACAAGCCACCGGCAGCGTCGGTAACGGGCGCGGCGGCAAGCCTGCGACGGCATTGCTCATGGCAGCGATATGTTCCGGCGTGGTGCCGCAGCAGCCGCCGACGATGTTCAGGAAACCCGATTCTGCCCACTCCCGAATTTGCGCGGCCATCGTCGTTGCATCGAGATCGTATTCGCCAAAGGCATTTGGCAGGCCGGCGTTCGGGTGCGCCGTAACGTAGCACTCGGCGATGCGGGAGAGTTCCTGCACGTACTGGCGCAGTTCATCCGGGCCGAGGGCGCAGTTGAGGCCAAATGTGAGGGCATCCGCGTGGCGCAGGGAGTTGTAAAACGCTTCCGTCGTCTGACCGGAAAGGGTGCGCCCGGAGGCATCCGTAATGGTGCCCGAGACCATAATCGGCAGATCGACGCCCAGCGCTTCCATCTCTTCCTTCACCGCAAAGATCGCGGCTTTCGCGTTGAGGGTGTCGAACACCGTTTCGATCATGATCAGATCGCAGCCCCCTTCCACCAGCGCTTTGGTGGATTCACGATAGGCTTCGACCAGCTGATCAAAGGTCACGTTACGGAAGGCCGGATCGTTTACATCCGGTGAAATCGAGGCGGTACGGTTGGTGGGGCCAAGCACCCCGGCGACGTAGCGCGGTTTGTCCGGCGTGCGGGCCGTCCATGCATCGGCGCAGGCGCGCGCCAGCCTGGCGGCCTCAAAATTGATTTCTGCCGACAGGGATTCCATCTGGTAATCCGCCATGGCGATGGTTGTCGAGTTGAAGGTATTGGTTTCGACGATGTCCGCGCCCGCCTCAAAATAGGCGTTATGGATGGCCGCGATGACATCCGGTTTACTCAGCACCAGCAGGTCATTGTTCCCTTTCAGGTCGCAAGGCCAGTCGGCGAAACGCTCGCCGCGAAAATCGTCTTCACTCAGACGATAGCTCTGGATCATGGTGCCCATGCCGCCGTCCAGCACCAGAATTCGTTCATTTAACTGCGCACGCAGTTGATCTACTTTGCTGCTCACACTCGCTCCCGACAACGCTCAACAAGGCCAAAAGGCCAGCAGTCCATACTGGCATAATCTCGCAGGGTGGAGAAGTGACGCAGCGTTAACATGAGACATGTTCACTATCACTCCTCCGATCAGTCAGGATAACGGTTGCAAATTCACCAAATAAAACGAAAATGATTTCCACGATACAGAAAAAGGATTCCGTCATGGTCGCTACCGTTCCCGCAAAACGCGGCAGAAAACCTGCTGCCACCACCGCGCCGCCAGGCGGACAAGTTCAGTCGCTCACACGCGGATTAAAGCTGCTGGAATGGATCGCGGAATCCCACAGCAGCGTGGCTCTGACCGAGCTGGCGCAGCAGGCAGGCCTGCCGAACTCCACCACGCACCGTCTGTTAAGCACCATGCAGCAGTTGGGCTTTGTCCGTCAGGTGGGTGAACTGGGCCACTGGTCCGTCGGTGCCCATGCGTTTATCGTCGGCAGCAGCTTTTTGCAGAGCCGTAATCTGCTGGCGATTGTGCATCCGATCCTGCGCAAACTGATGGAAGATTCTGGCGAGACGGTCAACCTGGCGGTGCTCGATCAAAGCGACCATCAGGCGATTATCATTGACCAGGTGCAGTGTACGCAGCTGATGCGGATGTCCGCACCCATTGGCGGTAAGCTGCCGATGCATGCGTCGGGTGCGGGGAAAGCCTTTCTCTCGCAGCTCAGCGAGGAGCAAGTTACTGGCCTGCTGCACCGCAAAGGGCTGCATGCCTATACGCATGCCACGCTGGTCTCCCCGCTGCATCTGAAGGATGATTTGGCCCAGACGCGCAAGCGCGGCTATTCGTTCGATGATGAAGAACATGCGCTGGGTCTGCGCTGTATCGCGGCGTGTATTTTTGATGAGCACCGCGAACCCTTCGCCGCGATCTCCATTTCTGGGCCGATCTCGCGCGTGACCGATGACCGCGTCACCGAGCTGGGCGCGCTGGTCATCAAAGCGGCGAAGGAAGTGACGCTGGCGTATGGTGGGATTCGCTAAGCTTGTATGCGGCCTGATTCCCTCTCCTCGTAAGAGAGGGGAAACACTACATTGACCACCGCACGCTAAAACGCTGCCGCCTGCGGTAGGCGTACACATCTTCAACGTAACCGTTTTTGATGCGCGTTTGCAGACCGCGCCAGTAGTCGGCGTGGAACAGATCTTCGTGCATCTCTGCAAATAACGGCCCGATGCGCGGGTCGGCGCAGAGCCAGTGGCGAAACTCCTCCGGGAAGACATCGCCCGGCGAGACGCTGTACCACGGCTCGCTGGCCAGCTCATCTTCCGGATAGCGCGCAGCCGGGATATCGCGGAAATTCACCTCGGTCATATAGCAAATTTCATCGTAATCGTAGAACACCACCCGCCCGTGGCGCGTCACGCCAAAGTTTTTAAACAGCATATCGCCGGGAAAAATATTGGCCGCTGCCAGTTGGCGGATCGCGTTGCCGTACTCTTCAATCGCATCACGCAGCGCCTGGCCGTCCACCTGCTCCAGCCAGATATTGAGCGGCACCATTCGGCGTTCGATATAAAGATGGCTGATGGCAATCTTATCGCCCAGATCGGTGATTTTGCCCGGCGCTTCCTGCATTAGCAGGGTCATTAGCGCAGGCGCGATCTGCCGTTTATCCAGCACAAAGTTTTCGAACTCCTGGGTGTCGGCCATGCGCCCCACGCGGTCGTGCTCTTTGACCAGCTGATAGCAGGCGCGGACGTGCGCCGCCGTCATCTCTTTCTGCGGCGCGAATTTATCTTTGATGACCTTAAACACACGATCAAAACCCGGCAGCGTGAAGACCAGCATCACCATCCCACGAATACCAGGCGCTTCGATGAACTGTTCGTCGCTACTGCTGATGTAGTGCAGGTATTCGCGATAGCTCTCAGTTTTCGCGTGTTTTTGACAGCCAATCGCCATATACAGCTCAGCGGTGGTTTTGACGGGGAGCAGCTCGCGCAGCCACTCCACCAACGCGGCGGGGTGTGGCGCATAAACCATGAAATAGGAGCGGGCGAAGCCGAAGACAATGCTCGCCTCGGCGCTGGTTGTCAGACAGGTATCGACAAAAAGCTCGCCATCATCCGTACGATGGATCGGCAACAGAAAGGGAATGGTGGCCGTGGGGGTGAGCAACTTCCCGACCAGCCAGGCGGCTTTATTGCGGAAAAACAGTTCGTTAGCCACCTGTAAATGGCTGCGTTGTAAAACGTCGGTGCCGAAAGCGTCCGTCAGATGCGCGACGATATAGCCCACGTCGCGCGTTTTGTTTTGCCATGGCAAACGCAGCGGTAAATCCGAGAGCATTTTGCTCAACAGACTTTCCCAGCCGTGTTCGGGGAAGAAATCCTTCGCCAGCGGGCGCGGGATGGTGCGAAAGCGACGCTCAGGCTGAGAGCTGAAAATAAATAACCGCTCAGGAGATAACGAGCGGTGGTCAAATAACCGGCAATAGACGGAGTTGAAAAAGCTCTCCGCAATCTCGAAGCGCGGGTAATCCGGCAACAGATGGGTGTAGTGCTCTTTTACGCGGAGCAGAAAATCGGCGTCGGGGCTTTTGCCATCGGTAATGCAGCGCAACTGCTCGACCACCAGACCCACGTGATGATCGTAAAGATGGATACGCTGTTTCATCGCCTGCTGTACGGCGTGCCAGTCGGCGTGTTCGAAGCGCTGCTGCGCGCCTGAAGTCACTTCCAGAAAACGGCCATACTGCGCGTCGAAGCCCTGCAGGATGGTTTGTGCAATCAGTAACTCCAGGCCACGCGACATAGGCTCCCCTCATCCCGGCCCTCTCCCCTGCGGGGAGAGGGGGAAAACATCAGAACTGTGATTCTTCAGTCGAACCGGTCAACGCCGTAACCGATGAGGCGCCGCCCTGAATGATCGTCGTGACGTTGTCGAAATAGCCCGTGCCCACTTCCTGCTGGTGAGAGGCAAAGGTGTAGCCCTCTTTGCTGGCTGCAAATTCTGGCTGCTGCACTTTTTCCACGTAGTGCTTCATGCCCTCGCCCTGCGCGTAGGCGTGGGCCAGATCGAACATGTTGAACCACATGCTGTGGATACCCGCGAGGGTGATGAACTGGTATTTGTAGCCCATCTCAGAGAGTTGCTGCTGGAAGCTGGCGATGGTTTTATCATCCAGATTCTTCTGCCAGTTGAACGACGGCGAGCAATTGTATGCCAGCAGTTTGCCTGGATATTTAGCATGGATCGCATCGGCAAAGCGTTTTGCCAGCGCCAGGTCCGGCGTGGAGGTTTCGCACCACACCAGGTCGGCATACGGGGCGTAGGCCAGACCGCGGCTGATAGCCTGCTCGATACCCGCATGCGTACGGTAGAACCCTTCGCTGGTGCGCTCACCGGTAATGAATTCGCTGTCGTAAGGGTCGCAGTCAGAGGTAATCAGATCCGCCGCGTCCGCATCGGTACGGGCGATAACCAGGGTCGGCACGCCCAGAACATCCGCCGCCAGACGCGCGGCGACCAGTTTCTGGATCGCTTCTTGCGTCGGCACCAGCACTTTGCCGCCCATATGGCCGCACTTCTTCACGGACGCGAGCTGATCTTCAAAGTGAACCGCCGCTGCACCGGCTTCAATCATTGATTTCATCAGCTCAAACGCATTCAGTACGCCGCCAAAACCTGCTTCGGCATCCGCCACGATAGGCAGGAAGTAGTCCACGAAACGCGGATCGTTTGGCTCAATGCCGGATGCCCACTGGATCTGATCCGCGCGACGGAAAGTGTTGTTGATCCGATCGACCACCGAGGGTACGGAGTTGGCCGGATAGAGCGACTGATCCGGATACATGCTGGAGGCCAGGTTGGCGTCGGCCGCCACCTGCCAGCCGGAGAGATAGACCGCTTCAATCCCCGCTTTCGCCTGCTGCAACGCCTGGCCACCGGTCAACGCACCGAGGCTGTTGATATACCCTTTTTTCGATTCGCCGTGCAGCAGACGCCACATTTTCGCGGCACCGAGCTGCGCCAGCGTGCATTCCGGATTGACCGAACCGCGCAGTTTCACCACTTCCTCTGCGCTGTACGGGCGGTTGATGCCTTCCCAGCGCGGTTGAGTCCACTCTTTTTGTAATTCTTCGATTTGTTGGGTACGGGTTTTCATGTGCAGATGCTCCATATTATCGTCCTGGCTTCCCAGGCGTTATTGGTGAAGGCAGTTTGGTCACGGCCAGCGCTAGAACCAACGGGATTCTGAGCACTGCCGGGGCCAAAATGGCGAACAAAATAGCCTGGGTAGTTAGGCCAGCAGGCGATAGCCGGGCAAAGTAAGGAAGTCGATTAATTCTTCAGACGTCGTGATTTGCTCCATCAGACGCGCGGCATCGTCAAAACGGCCACTGCTGAAGCGGTGTTCGCCCAGCTCGTCCTGAATCACCCGCATCTCTTCGGCAAGCATCTGGCGGAACAGGGATTTAGTGACCGGTTTGCCGTTATTGAGCGTTTTCTGGTGGTGGATCCACTGCCAGATAGAGGTACGTGAGATTTCCGCCGTGGCGGCATCTTCCATCAGGCCGTAAATCGGGACGCAACCATTGCCCGAGATCCATGCTTCGATGTACTGGACCGCAACGCGAATATTGGCGCGCATGCCTGCTTCAGTTCGCTCGCCCTCGCACGGCATCAGCAGCTCTTCAGCTGAGACAGGTGCGTCGTCTTCGCGGGTGACGAAAAGCTGATTTTTGTTCTCACCCAGTACGCTGTTGAAAACCTCCATCGCCGTGTCCGCCAGACCCGGATGGGCAACCCAGGTGCCATCGTGGCCGTTGCGGGCTTCAAGCTCTTTATCCGCCTTCACTTTGGTCAGCACCTGATTATTGCGCTCGGCATCTTTACTCGGAATAAAGGCCGCCATCCCCCCCATCGCGAACGCGCCGCGTTTATGGCAGGTCTTGATCAGCAGGCGTGAGTAGGCACTCAGGAAAGGCTTGTCCATAGTGACCGCCTGGCGATCGGGCAGCACGCGGTCTGGATGATTTTTCAGGGTTTTGATGTAGCTGAAGATGTAATCCCAGCGCCCACAATTCAGGCCGACGATGTGGTCGCGCAGGGCGTGCAGGATTTCATCCATCTGGAACACTGCCGGCAGCGTTTCGATCAGCAGGGTGGCTTTGATGGTGCCGCGCGGCAGATTGAAGCGATCTTCCGCGTAGCTGAATACCTCGCTCCACCAGGCCGCTTCCTGCCATGACTGCGTTTTTGGCAGGTAGAAATAAGGGCCACTCCCTTTTGCCAGCAGGCTTTTATGGTTGTGGAAGAAGTAGAGCGCAAAATCAAACAGGCTTCCGGGAATGGCTTCGTTGCGCCATGTGACGTGTTTTTCAGGCAGATGCAGGCCGCGCACACGGCAAATCAGTACGGCAGGATTGGGTTTCAGCTGATAGATTTTTCCGGCTTCATTGGTGTAGCTGATAGTGCCATTGACCGCATCGCGCAGGTTAATTTGCCCCTCGATCACTTTACGCCAGTCTGGCGCCAGTGAATCTTCGAAGTCTGCCATGAACACTTTTACATTGGCATTCATAGCGTTAATCACCATTTTACGCTCAACCGGGCCGGTGATTTCGACGCGACGATCCTGTAAATCCTGCGGAATACCACGGATTTTCCAGGCTGAGTTACGAATGGAAGCGGTTTCCGAAATGAAGTCTGGAAGCTTACCGTTATCGATGTCCTGCTGTTGCTGAATACGAGCCGCCAGCAGTTTATTGCGCTTCGGTGCAAAGCGTGTCACCAGCTCAGCCAGAAACTCGACGGCATCTGGTGTCAGAACCTGCTGTTCCAGCTCACCATTGGGTTGGTTAAACGTCAGTTCATCGGTGGTCGTTGCCTGTTGATTCATTTCGCTGCTCCTCATCAAAGATCCAAAAAAGCGTCCCCCACTGCGAGCGAAAGATCGTTGTGTGGTTTTCGCTCAGCAGATTTAAGACTATCCATTATTTTTCTAAAATCAAAAACAATTTCCATTTTAATTAAATATTGTTCTTATCTTATTGATTAGGAAGAGATTAAAAATCATTTAACGGATGAGGGGTGTTTCGGAAATAAAAAAGGCACCCGAAGGTGCCTGATCTGGAATGCTGAAACGCTTTAGGATCGTTCTGCGCAGAGGATTAATCTAACGTCGGATTCATGTGGCGCAGATCGTATGGCGTGATCTGGTAGACGTAATAGTTGAGCCAGTTAGTAAACAGCAAATTGCCATGGCTGCGCCAGGTTGCTCTTGGCGTGTTTTGCGGATCGTTTTTCGGGAAATAGTTGTACGGCACTTCCGGGGTTAACCCCGCTTCCACATCGCGGAAAAATTCGCTCGCCAGGGTATGCGCATCGTATTCCGGATGTCCCGTCACAAAGGCGATACGTTTGTCTTTACTGGCGAACAGATAGGCGTCGCCATCTTCCGTTTCGGCCAGGATCTCGAGATCCGTGTAATCACGAATCAGCGCGGCCGGGAAATCCGCGTAGCGCGAGTGAGGCGCGAGGAAAGAGTCGTCAAAACCGCGCGTCAGCAACGCATGAGGATGGAGAATATGGTGTTCGTAGACGCCAGACAGCTTTTCCGTACGGGTTTGCTTCGGGATGCCATAGAGAATATTCAGTGCCGCTTGTACCGCCCAACAGACAAAGAGCGTTGAAGTGACGTGATCTTTGGCCCACTCGAGTACCTGTTTGATCTGCGGCCAGTAGGCCACGTCGTTGAACTCAACCAGGCCCAGCGGTGCACCCGTGACGATCAGACCATCAAAGTTGTCGTTGCGGATATCTTCGAAGTTGCAGTAGAAGTTATTGAGATGCTCGGACGGTGTGTTGCGCGATTCACGGGCATCGACGCGCAGCAGCTGGATGTCCACCTGTAGCGGGGAGTTGGAGAGCAAGCGCAGGAACTGGTTTTCCGTCTCAATCTTTTTGGGCATCAGGTTGAGGATGAGAACCTTAAGTGGACGAATTTCCTGACCTGTCGCGCGCGAGGCCTTCATCACGAAGACATTCTCTTCACGCAAGAAATTAACGGCTGGCAGCTCGTCCTGCACCCTAATCGGCATAACCTTATATCCTCACAGCATACGTATAAACGTTTAGACATCCAGATAGCTGACAATACCCAGGAATCGTGCGAATGTCGAGTCTGTAAGAGGAAGGTGAGAAAGTTTCACGGAGGGGAAACAGGGGAACAAATAAGAAAGGACAAAAACGAAAAAAGGCCATCCTTGCGGATGGCCTCTTCACTTGTTTGATGCCTGGCAGTTCCCTACTCTCACATGGGGAGACCCCACACTACCATCGGCGCTACGGCGTTTCACTTCTGAGTTCGGCATGGGGTCAGGTGGGACCACCGCGCTAAAGCCGCCAGGCAAATTCTGTATCAACACGCATTCCTGCGCATTAATTAATCTGTATCAG
>NZ_SDDX01000025.1 GCF_004115925.1 Lelliottia nimipressuralis | reverse complement strand
CAATTCCGCCACCGTCGCAATGTCACAACTTATCAAATAATGGGGTGGCTAATGGGATTCGAACCCACGACAACTGGAATCACAATCCAGGGCTCTACCAACTGAGCTATAGCCACCACTACTTATTCTTTCACGCGGTATGTACTACTACCACCGCAGCTCGAACGCCACACTACTTTATTGGCGCGCCCGACAGGATTCGAACCTGAGACCTCTGCCTCCGGAGGGCAGCGCTCTATCCAGCTGAGCTACGGGCGCTTAGCGCCGTTGCGGGGCTGGATATTACGGAGGTCTCGGTCTGCTGTCTAGTGCTTTTTTGAAAATAATGCGCGTTTGGTTACGCTTTGTGCATTTTGTCGCTTATTACTCCACTTTCTGGATTTCAGCGTGGCGGCTGAGACCAAAAAGCTTATAGCCAATCGACACGGCGGCCATAAAGATAATCCCGACAAACAGCGACATGCGGGTATCTTCATTAAAGTACATGCCGATTAAGACGCAAATCAGGAACGCCATCGTTAAATAGTTCGCCCACGGGAACATAATGGAGCGGAACGGGTGACTGGCGATCGCCTGCTTGTGCGCCTGACGGAAACGCAGCTGACTAATCAGAATCACAAACCACGGCACCATGCCCGGCAGCACGCTGGCACTGTAGACATAGACGAACACGCGCTGCGGATTGGGGATGATGTAGTTCAGGCACGAGCCGATCAGCAGAATGGCAATGGAGACCGTTACGCCCGCTACAGGCACGCCAGCGCGGGAGACTTTACCCATCGCCGCCGGCAGCTGACGGTTTTTCGCCAGTGCGTAGAGCATACGTCCACAGCTGTACATACCGCTGTTACAGCCTGAGAGCGCCGCAGTCAGCACCACGAAGTTGATAATCCCTGCCGCCGCCGTGATACCAATTTTCGCGAAGGTCAGCACGAAGGGGCTGCCGGTGGTGCCAATCTGGTTCCAGGGGAAGATGGTGACGATAACGAAAATCGCGCCCACGTAGAAAATCAGGATACGCCACAGCACTTTGCCGACCGCGCTACGCAGCGTGACCTGCGGGTTTTTCGCTTCCCCGGCGGTGATACCGATAAGCTCCACCCCCTGATAGGAGGCAACCACGATACAGAGTGCCGTCAGGAAGCCCTTCCAGCCGCCCGCAAAGAACCCGCCATGCTCGGTCAGATTGCCAAAACCAATCGCCTGACCGCCGTTGCCGAAGCCAAAGAAGATCACACCCAGCCCCACCACAATCATTACGATAATGGTGGTGACTTTAATCATCGCAAACCAGAATTCGATTTCTCCGTACAGACGCACAGCTGCAAGGTTCGCGAGCGCTACCAGCCCTACGGCGATCAGCGCGGGTATCCATTGTGCCATTTCCGGGAACCAGAACTGGACGTAGACACCTATCGCTGTGATCTCCGATATCCCCACCGCCATCCACATAAACCAGTAGGACCAGGCCGTGAGATAGCCGAAGAAGGGGCTCATGTACTTGTGCGCGTAAACGGCGAAAGAACCGGCAACCGGCTCAAGGAACAGCATTTCGCCCATCGAGCGCATGATGAAGAAGACGAACAGTCCCGCGACGATGTACGCCAGTAAGACCGACGGGCCTGCCCATTTAAGCGTGCTTGCGGAGCCCATAAACAGGCCGACGCCGATAGTGCCGCCTAGCGCTATCAATTCAATGTGACGAGCTTCCAGCCCACGCTGAAGCTCAGGTTTTTTCTCTGCCATAAATCCTCGGTTGTGTTTGCTGTTGCCCGGCTTTTGCCGGTTATTATTTTTGGGTACTGAAATACGGGGAGGAATGGTTTCTTAAATCCTGCTAAATGGCAAACGATGCATTAAAAAAATGAACGTATTGCACAGAAACGCAGCAGTTTTGCAGGCGGGTTGCAGCGCGAATAGCACATCGCGCTACATTTTGATTACATTTTGCCGGTGTAATGCCAGGCCAGATAGCGCAGGAGTTTAATCTGTCGTTTAATGCGGCTCGGCTGGGACAAGAGGCGATATAACCACTCCAGCCCTAAGTTTTGCCACACTTTTGGCGCACGCTTCACATGGCCGGTAAAGACGTCGTAGGTGCCGCCAACGCCCATATACAGGGCATTCGGGTAAACCAGACGGCAGTCGCGCATCAGGATTTCCTGGCGCGGAGAGCCCATCGCCACGGTCACGATTTTCGCGCCACTGTCGCGAATGCGTTCAAACAGCGTCTGACGATCCTCGGGTTTGAAGTAGCCATCCTGGCTGCCCACGATATTAACATTCCACTGCGCGCGGAGTTTCTGCTCCGTCTGCGCCAGCACATCGGGTTTACCGCCAATCAGGAATACTGGCGTTCCGTCCTGCCCTGCCCGCGCCATCAGCGCTTCCCAGAGATCGGCGCCGGCAACGCGAGAGACCTGTGCCTGTGGAAACTTTTTGCGAATCGAACGAACCACGCTGATGCCGTCGGCATATTTAAACTCGGCGGCTTCAATCAGGCTTTTCACTTCCGCGTTATCTTCAATCGCCAGCATTTTTTCGGCATTGATGGCCACCAGGGTGCCAGATTTGATCTGCCCATCAGCGCAGAGATAATCCAGCGCATGCTGCATATCACGCCAGCCGATGAGCTGCAGGCCGCGCAGCGCATAGACCGGCGCAGAGGTATTGTCAGTCATTATTATCCTTACTCAGACTTGGGAAAGCGTGCTGGTTGCCCGCGTCAGTCGTCGGTGAATCAGGCCCGCGCTATCAAACAGCCAGTACAACAGTTTCGCCAGCAGCAGACAGAGACCGAAGACCACCATGAAAAACACCACGCGCGACACAAACGAATCCAGCCCTTCACGCGCCAGCACGATCATATTGAAAATGGCACCAAAACAGAAACTGTGCAAAATCGCCGCTTTATAACGGTTGGTCTCTTCGTTCCCGCGCACATAAAGCCAGTCGAACCATTTGATGATAAGCCCAACAGCCACGGCGCCCGGCAGGATAAACCACACACCGCCCATCACCACCAGCGAGCCAATCAGCGTCGGGGAGATCGCCAGGCCAGAGTGGTTGTTGAGCACTTCCCAGGTAAAGTAGTTCGCCGTATTCAGCACCACGCCAGGCCGGTCGGGCCACAGCCAGGTCGGGATAAAGACGTAGAAATCACGCGCGATGGGGGCCAGCCCCTGGAAGTCGATTTTGTCGTAGTTTTGCAGCAGTAGCGCCAGGTTTTCCCACGGCGAGAAGGTGTCTCGGGTAAGGTACAGGAAGGTGTAAAACGCTTCGTCACCACTCACGTCCATGCCGTAACGCTTGAGCGCCAGCCAGAACATGCCGACAATCCCAAACACCCCTGCCGCAACCAGCATCCAGAGCGAGATCCAGCCGCGAATGATGCCGATAAACAGGAAGATCGCGAAGGCAATGATGATATTCGCGCGCGTCCCGCCGACGATCATATAGGTCAGCAGACCGAAGGCCACCGTGCTCACCAGGAAAAACAGCCAGGCTTTGCTGTCCTGACGCAGGAAGTAGATCACCAGCATCGCGGGGATGAAGAAATAGAAGAAACGCTTAAGTGCCACGCCGGACACTTCGGCGGAAAAAATCTGGCTGTAAGAGTGCAGTTTGAACAGCAAAAAGCCGTTATGCATGAAGAAAATACCGACACTCACCAGCGCGATAATCATCAGCATCACCCAGGTCAGGTGCGTTTCCACCCGATTCATGGTGAACAGCGGACGGCGCGGCGCGTGGTTCACCGGACGTAAACGGGTCTTATAGGTGACGTAGTACACCGCGTAGAAACAGGTGGCAGATAACAGGGCCTGCATCAGAATTTCTGGCGGGGCGACGGCCACGTCAAAGCGGAAGACCAGAATACTGGTCAGCGGGAAGCCGAAGAAGAAGGTCAGCAGGAACAGCAGCGAGAAGAAGACGTTGAAGTTAAAGCGCACGCGGCGGAACTCAAACCAGGTGAGCGTGCCGATAAACAGCGAGGCCAGAAGCCAAATCACCAGTAAGCCGCTAAATTCCAACTGGCTCATGCTTTGTCTCCTGCAGCTATCCGCAGCGCCTGATGCCAGGGCGTGAGAAAATTCGGGCTGAAAAAGTCGATGGCATTTTTATCCACCAACGCCAGCTGACGCTGTGCTTCGCGCACCACCTCCTCATTGAGATCGTCCGTGGTAAACAGCACCGGAATGTGCTGCTCCGCCATATCCTGCCAGAAAGGATTTTCACGGTTAAGCACGCACGGAACGCCGGCCTGAATCAGGAGGCACAGCGTGCCAATCCCCTGCTGGCGCGCAAAGATGAAGTAGCCGAGATCGCATTTTCTGAGCAGGGCCAGGTAGTCGTCAAACTCGAGCTTTTCGCTGAGGATCTGCAGATTATCCGGGCTGAACAGCGCCAGCGCGCTCTGACGGACCTCCGCAATATATGTGTCGTTATGTGCAGGATAGCCCATCGGCACAATCACGTTCACCGTGTCGCCAAAATGCTTATGCACCGCTTTTAGCGCTGCGATGTGTTCGTTACTGCGATCGCCCGAATTGCCAACCAGTATGGTCAGCTTGCCTTCGCGCTGCGTATCGTTCGCCATCGTGTTCAGCGCAGGGTCCATCCGCGTGGGGAAATAGAGCAATTCACCGCGCACGTTTGGGTGCTGTTGCGCGAAAAAGTTCAGGTCGCCGCGCGTCGCAAACACGCAGCCAACGCGCCCCTGAGCCATACGGCGCAGGGGATAGAAAAGGCGGAATTTCCAGCCGCGCGACACTTCATACAGATCCGCGCCCCAGATATGCCAGTTAAACTGCGCAGGCTTGATGCCGCCACTCAGCAACGCCAGCCACAGGCCGGTATTAAACTGGCCGTGAAAGAAGAAACGCTGCTCGCGATTGGCTTTGGCTTTAGCGATCACCGCGTTTGCCAGCGCGGATTTATCCGGCCAGAAGCTTAACGACAGCGCAGGAAAGGCGGCGCTTAGCCCCTTATCCTGGCCCGCGACCATAAACTCGCGCGCGTCGGCGCTGCCGGCCGCCAGCGAGTCATTAAAAAACTGTAATACTGTGCGGTTGTGATGCGGGATATCCGACCCCAACACGTGAATCAGTGCAGTCATGCGCGTCTACGCCAAAGTAAAAATACGCCGCAACAGGCAGCAAAATAGACAATGTAAGTGGCCATATAGGCCTGAGCCGCCCCCAGCGCGCCATGCGTTGGGATCAGCCAGTGCGAGAAACCGGTCAGCAGCGTGAACTGGCTAATCTCTGCCAGGATATACAGCCGCAGAGAGGCTTTGGCAATCACCAGATAGCCGAAAACGTAAGCACCCACTTTCAACACATCGCCCACCAGCTGCCAGGCGAACAGGTCGCGCATCGCGGTAAATTTCGCAGAGAACAGCAGCCAGATGGCGACGTCGCGCAGCAGCCAGACGGTTAAACTCGCGGCAGCCACAGCAGGAAGCACAAAACGCAGTGAGCGGCCAATTTCGCGGGTGATATCCTGCCGGGAGGTCAACCGCGACAGAGTCGGCAGCAAATAGACACTGAACGAAGCGGTAATAAACTGGAGATAGGCGTCAGAAATACTGCTGACACCCTGCCAAATCCCGACCTCATCCCAGCTGTAGTGCGCTGCCAGCAGGTTTCGCATCATCACATACGCCACGGGGAGCGTGACGGAAGTGATGAGCGCCATCAGGGTAAATTTCCCTAACTGCCCCGCCAGAATTTTGTCCCACTGCGGCTTGAGATAGCTCAGGGGAATAGTGCGCCTGCGCATCAGCATAAACGCGGCGGGAATGACCACCAGTGCCGGAACCAGCGCCAGGCCAAGCAGCGCGCCTTCATAGCCGCCAAGACGATAGCAGACGTAATAGGCGATCACGCCGATAAGGCTGCCCAGAATCAGCGCCAGCGCATTTCCGGCGGCGTCGCGGAATCCTTTCATTAAGGCTAACAGCAGGTTAGCCCAGGCGATCCCCATCTGCACCAGCGCCACCAGACGTACCAGCCCCTGGTAATGGGTATTGCCGAAGAGCGCCTGACTGACAGGCGCGGCCGCCAGTAAAAAGACGATGGCCAGCAGCGTGGAGAACCCGATCACCATCGCCGAGGACGTGCCGACCACCCGACGCAGCGCGGCCGCATCGTCGTGATGCTGGGCTACGTATTTGGTGACACCGTTGAAAATACCGGCCCCGGCAAGCACGCCGAGTACGGTGACGAGCTGACGGAAGTTACCGGCCTGCCCGACACCAGAAGGGCCAAACGACACCGCCAGCATTTTTACAACCAGCAGCCCTGCGCCAATCTTGACGAGTGTGGACGCGGCGGTCCACACCGATGCTTTCGCCAGTGACATATCAGCGGAAGTAGCTCAGAAGGGTATTAATCACCGTGCGCTGATTCACCGGCGCGAGGTTGTAGAACAGTGGCAGACGAAGCAAACGCTCACTTTCTTTGGTGGTGTAACGATCGTCACCGACAAACTGGCCGAACGCTTCACCCGCCGGGCTGGAGTGCAGCGGAATGTAATGGAACACCGCCATAATCTCAGCTTCTTTCAGGTAAGCGATCAGACTGCTGCGATCGTCGTTGTCGCGCAGTTTGATGTAAAACATATGTGCGTTGTGAACGCAGTCTGCCGGAATCGTGGGCAGCTCAATACGCCCTTTTTGCGCCAGCGGCGTCAGGGCATCGTAATAGGTCTGCCACAGGGTCAAACGCTGCTGGTTGATGCGCTCAGCCGCTTCGAGCTGCGCCCAGAGATAGGCGGCCTGCAGATCGGCCATCAGGTAGCTGGAACCGATATCGCGCCAGGTGTATTTGTCGACCTGACCACGGAAGAACTGGCTGCGGTTGGTCCCTTTTTCGCGGATCACTTCAGCCCGCTCCACCAGCGCGCGGTCGTTAATCAGCGTTGCACCACCTTCACCGCCCGCCGTGTAGTTTTTGGTTTCATGGAAGCTAAAGCATCCGATATGGCCAATAGTACCCAGCGCACGGCCCTTGTAGGTGGACATCACGCCTTGCGCGGCGTCTTCCACCACGAACAGGTTGTGCTTTTTGGCGATGGCCATGATGGTGTCCATCTCACAGGCCACACCCGCATAGTGTACCGGCACAATCGCCCGCGTTTTATCGGTGATTGCCGCTTCAATCAGGGTTTCATCGATGTTCATCGTATCCGGACGGACATCCACAAAGATAATTTTGGCACCACGCAGGACAAACGCATTCGCCGTCGAGACGAAGGTGTAGCTCGGCATGATGACTTCGTCGCCCGGCTTGATGTCCAGCAGCAGAGCAGCCATCTCCAGCGACGCCGTACAGGATGGCGTTAGCAGCACTTTCGCACTGTGAAAACGCTGCTCCATCCACTGCTGGCAGCGACGGGTAAAACCACCGTCTCCGCAAAGTTTGCCGCTGCCCATGGCAGACTGCATGTAATCAAGTTCGGTGCCCACAACGGGAGGCGCGTTAAATGGAATCATCTTGTCACCTGTATAACCAGTAAGCGGTCGCATCAATGTTGCCACCGCTGGCAATGTAACGTTTAAGCGCGGCGGTGTTGCCCAGTTGGGTCGCCACCCGCAAAGTTGATAACTGACGCTGCGCGGCCCAACTCAGGGCGGCCTGCATGAGTTTGTCGCCCATTCCGCGCCCGGCGAGCAGGCCAATACGCGCTTCGCTATCGCTCAATTGGCGCAGCGAGACAAACGCCTGGATATCACCGCTGCTTTCGCGGAAAACCAGACATTCATGGTCAAACGTGCCTTTGACGGCGTTTTCAATCCACTGGGCGTAAAAACGACCGCTGGCGTCGGGCGCATACCACGGCGCGCGAAAACGGCTTTGCGCAAAAGCCTGCGCGGCCATCTGGCGCAGCGCGGGGATATCCTGTTCGGTCGCCACTTCTGCGGCAGCAGGGCTGTGCTGGGTGACGGCAAGGCTCAGATCGACTTCGCCTTCCACCAGTTGAAAACCCAGCGTTTGCAGAGCATCCAGCCAGTCGGCGCGCCCTGCCGGAATTTTGGCCTGTACCCGCTCCCACGGCGAAAAATCCGCCGCCGTGAGTGCCGGAGCATCGTCGCGAAAGCGCACTACCGCAGAGGAGAGACCAAAAAATTGACTCTCCCAGGTTAGCGGTTCAATACTGGCGTGGACGCGCACGAAGCAGCTCCAGCAGATATTGACCATAACCTGTTTTAGACAGTTGACTGGCGGCACGCTTCACGCCATCATCGTCCAGCCAGCCATTACGCCATGCGATCTCTTCAAGACAGGCAATTTTAAACCCTTGCCGTTTCTCCACGGTCTGCACAAAGGTACTGGCTTCAATTAAGCTGTCATGAGTCCCGGTATCAAGCCAGGCAAAACCACGGCCCAACAATTCGACCGTGAGTTTTCCATCCTCAAGATACATCTGGTTAATAGACGTGATCTCGAGTTCACCACGTTCAGACGGCTTCACCCGTTTCGCATAATCAACAACGTTACTGTCGTAGAAATAGAGTCCCGTTACGGCCCAGTTCGATTTAGGATCTTTTGGCTTTTCTTCCAGACTGATAGCGCGGAAATTGTCGTCGAATTCCACCACCCCGAAACGTTCCGGATCCATCACCTGGTAACCGAAAACCGTCGCGCCTTCGGCGCGGGCCGCAACATGACGTAACTTAGGACTAAAACCTTGACCAAAGAAGATATTATCGCCAAGAACCAGACATGAAGGCTCGCCGTTTAAAAATGCTTCACCAATGATAAAAGCCTGAGCCAGCCCGTCCGGGCTTGGCTGCTCTGCGTAACTTAGTTCGATACCGAACTCGGAACCATCACCCATCAGACGCTGGTAGGAAGCTTTATCTTCCGGCGTTGTGATGATCAGGATTTCCCGGATACCCGCCAGCATAAGCACTGACAGTGGGTAATAAATCATCGGCTTATCGTAAATCGGGAGCAGTTGCTTTGACACACCCCGTGTAATTGGATGCAATCGCGTCCCGGAACCACCCGCCAGAATAATACCTTTCATAAGATTTCCTCTGCGTTACCCCTGAAGACCCAAACGTTCGCCTTGATAGCTCCCATCAAGAACATGTTTCCACCAGCTCTCGTTTGCAAGATACCACTCAACCGTTTTACGGATACCGCTTTCGAAGGTTTCGCACGGAGTCCAGCCCAGTTCACGTTGAATCTTAGATGCGTCTATGGCATAGCGAAGGTCATGGCCCGGCCTATCGGTGACAAAAGTAATCAAATCACGATATTGACTAATACCTGCTGGTTTGACAGGAACCAGTTCTTCAAGCAGGTCACAAATCGTGGTGACAACATCCAGGTTTTTACGCTCGTTATGACCACCGATGTTATAGGTTTCGCCGGGTTGCCCCTGCGTCGCCACAAGGTACAGCGCTCTGGCGTGGTCTTCCACGTACAGCCAGTCGCGAATTTGCTGCCCATCGCCATAAACTGGCAGCGCTTTCCCGGCAATAGCATTGAGGATGATTAAGGGAATCAGCTTCTCAGGGAAATGGTATGGCCCATAATTGTTAGAGCAGTTTGTCACCAGCGCAGGAAGTCCATAAGTTCTCTGCCAGGCGCGAACCAGATGATCGCTGCTGGCTTTCGAAGCAGAATACGGGCTGCTTGGCGCATAAGGTGTGGTTTCAGTGAAAAAATCATCAGATGAATGCAGATCCCCATACACCTCATCCGTGGAGATGTGGTGAAAGCGGAAATGTGCTTTTTTATCGCCAGTTAATCCATTCCAGAACTCCCGTGCGGTCTCGAGCAAATTATAGGTTCCTATAATATTGGTCTCGATAAATACCGCAGGACCATCGATAGAACGGTCTACATGGCTTTCGGCTGCCAGATGCATCACAACGGCTGGCTCGTAGGTCGCGAAGACCTTTTTTAGCGCTTCACGATCGCAAATATCGATCTGCTCAAAGGCAAAACGGTTGTCGCCCGTTACAGGCGCCAAAGACGCTAAATTGCCAGCATAGGTCAATTTATCCACCACAACGACCGAATCGGCGGTACTTTCAAGAATGTGGCGGACAACGGCAGAACCAATGAATCCCGCGCCACCAGTGACCAAGATCCTTTTCAACGCCATACCCCTTTCGTATCAACAATATACTTCTGCTGCACCGCATCGCTGCTGATGGCTTTGAACTGGCTATGGTCCACCAGCAGAACCAGCACGTCGGCAGAGTTCAGTGCATTTTCCAGCGTCGCGAGCTGGCAGTGCGCGGTCAGTTTCTTCGGCAGGGTATGAATATTTGGCTCCACAACCAGCGTTTCACCGGTGTGCCAGCTGGCAATCATCTCGGCGATGCCCATCGCCGGACTTTCGCGCAGGTCGTCGATGTTTGGCTTAAACGCCAGGCCAAAGCAGGCGATTTTTATCTCGCTGGCGCGCTTGCCGCTTTCGGCCAGGCAATCTGCTACCGTAGCTTTCACCTGGTTCATTACCCAGTGCGGTTTACCGTCGTTCACTTCACGGGCCGTGCGGATCAGGCGAGCCTGGTCCGGGTTTTGTGCCACGATAAACCACGGGTCCACGGCGATACAGTGACCGCCCACGCCAGGTCCTGGCTGGAGAATATTGACGCGCGGATGACGGTTCGCCAGGCGAATCAGTTCCCAGACGTTAATCCCCTGGTCGGCACAAATGAGTGACAGTTCGTTAGCAAAGGCGATGTTGACGTCACGGAAGCTGTTTTCGGTGAGCTTGCACATTTCTGCCGTGCGGGAGTTAGTGACCACGCACTCCCCTTCGAGGAAGATGTTGTAGAGTTCGCTGGCACGCGCAGAGCAGACGGGCGTCATCCCGCCAATTACGCGGTCATTTTTGATCAGCTCAACCATTACCTGGCCGGGCAGAACGCGCTCCGGGCAGTAGGCGATATTGATATCCGCCTGTTCGCCTGCCTGCTGCGGGAAGGTCAAATCAGGGCGGGCTTCCGCCAGCCATTGGGCCATTTGCTCGGTCGCGCCGACGGGAGAAGTGGACTCCAGAATCACCAGCGCGCCTTTCTTCAGCACTGGAGCAAGGGATTTTGCTGCCGCTTCGACATACACCATATCCGGCTCATGCTCGCCTTTAAACGGCGTCGGCACCGCGATCAGATACGCATCGGCTTCCACCGGCGTTGTGCTGGCTTTGAGAAAACCGCCTTCAACTGCGGTTTTGACCACTTTGTCAAGATCCGGCTCCACGATATGAATTTCACCACGGTTAATGGTATCCACCGCATGCTGGTTGATATCCACCCCGATAACCTGTTTTTGACGCGATGCAAAAGCGGCCGCAGTCGGCAGTCCAATGTAACCAAGACCAATGACAGAGATGGTAGAAAAACTCATAGCGTTACCCGATTATGTTTAAGTGCATGCAAAATACGACTGCAGGCCTGCCCGTCACCATAAGGGTTATGGGCGTGGCTCATCGCCTGGTACTCTTTTTCATCGTGCAGCAGGCGTGTCACCTCTGCCACGAGATGTTTAGTGTCGGTCCCGACCAGGCGTACCGTTCCGGCTTTAATAGCCTCCGGACGCTCGGTCGTTTCACGCATTACCAGCACCGGTTTACCCAGCGACGGTGCCTCTTCCTGAATGCCGCCGGAGTCGGTCAAAATCAGCCACGCGTGGTTCATCAGCCAGACGAACGGCAGATAATCCTGCGGCTCAATGAGGATCACGTTTTCGATATGGCCGAGGATGCGGTTAACCGGCTCGCTGACGTTCGGGTTGAGGTGGACCGGATAGACGATCTGGACGTCAGGGTTTTGCGCGGCGATCTCCGCCAGCGCATGGCAGATTTGCTCGAACCCACGGCCAAAGCTCTCGCGGCGATGGCCCGTCACCAGGATCATCTTTTTGCCAGCGGTGAGGAACGGATAGCGCACCGCCAGCTCTTCGCGCAGAGCGTCGCTGGCCATCACGCGATCGCGAACCCAAATCAGGGCGTCAATCACCGTATTGCCGGTAACGAAAATTTTGTCATCACGGATGTTTTCGCGCAGCAGGTTCTGCCGGGAATTTTCGGTTGGCGCAAAGTGATACATTGCCAGATGACCGGTAAGGGTACGGTTGGCCTCTTCAGGCCACGGAGAATAAAGGTCGCCGGTGCGCAAACCGGCTTCAACGTGCCCGACCGGGATGCGTTGATAGAATGCCGCCAGGCTGGTTGCGATGGTGGTAGTGGTATCGCCGTGCACCAGAACCACGTCTGGTTTAAACGATTCCAGAATAGGCTTTAGCCCTTCCAGAATGCGGCAGGTAATTTCGGTCAATCCCTGCCCCGGTTTCATAATATTGAGATCGTAATCCGGGACAATAGAAAAGAGATTTAAAACCTGATCAAGCATCTCCCGATGCTGCGCGGTAACGCAAACTTTCGCCTCAAACCAGGGATCATTTGCCAGCGCATGGACCAGCGGCGCCATCTTGATGGCTTCCGGCCTTGTGCCAAATACGGTAAGTACTTTCACATCGATTCTCTTCGATTAGGTGATGAAGGCCGAAGCCTTCATCGTAGACGGCGTTCTTAATTTGTGCGACGACGTGTTAACGCCACGCCTGCGCCCGTCAATGCGCCCACAATCCCCCACATGATCATCAGGAATGCGCGACGCGGACTATCGCGTTTTACAGGTTCTTCAGGCGTTCGCAAATAACGATAGGTCTGAAAACGCGGGTCCAGTGTAGGACCGACATTCAGGGTATTGAGCATCGCGCGGTTCTGGTCGTAGTCGAGATCAAAATCTGGCCCAACGGCCTGCAGATTTTCCAGGCGTGCCTGCAGCATCGGGCGGCCCAGCAGGAACATTTCTGAATCCGGCAGTTCATCAGCCGGAACGTCCGTTTCACTACGGGAGATATTGCGCTGCTCGGCAATTTTCAGTGCCTGTTCAATGTTATGGACGCGGCGGGAGAAAATGGCTTTGGCCACCTCTTCCTGGCGTTTGACCTGCGCCTTCATTTGGATAGTACGCGCGGCCCAGGCCCCTTTCAGCTCATCATTGAGATGGCTCGCGGCGCGCTGGCTGGCAAATGCCACGTACTGACGCAGCAGGTTATTGGCGTCCGGCGCGGTTTCGGCAATCAGCTTAACGTTATCATTAATATTGCGCAGGATGTCGCCTGGCGTGAACTGGATGTTGTTGATCAGATCGTCGAGCAGGGCGGCGTCGGCTTTACTGTTGCCGACCATACGCTGCTTGTAATAATCGGTCTGGGACCAGAAATCACGGCGCGTATCCCAGGAAGCCAGCTGCATGATGAACTCTTTGTAAGATTCATCCATCACGGAGGGCTGATCCGAAGAGGCCAGATTGGCTTTGATGTCGAGGTTACGCAGGAACTGCTGCTGCGAATAGAATCCGCCCAGCATATTCACCGTTGGTCGATCGGTAATCGCTGTCGCGCTCCACTCTTGTTTCGCAAAAAAGGTATACGCCAGCGCTAACAGCGCGAACCCCAGCGCGATCCCAGCAATCCACAGTTTGCCCGCCCATAAAACACGAAACAAACCACGAACATCCAGCTCATTCTCAGTTACCACTGATTTCGCTCCCGCCAACGGTTGAGTCATCACAATCCCGTTTTTACTTAGTTAATGTTGGATTTTTACCACTGTTTCTACGCATCCGGCGTTTTACACGTTTAATGAAGCGCGCGACTTTCCATGCGCGTTTAATGCAATAGCCGTACATGAAGAATGCTAGCAAGAATAATACCAACATTACCCATTCAGGAATAAAGTGCGCATATTCTGCTGCCACACCGATACCTGCCAACAGCGCGGCGGCGAGGGTAATCAGCACAAATGCCTGACGTGAAGTAAAACCTGCACGCATGATCAGATGATGAATATGCTGGCGGTCCGGCGAGAAAGGACTCATACCTTTACGCAGACGGCGGTACATGATTGCCACCATGTCCATCAGCGGAATAGCAATAATCCACAGCGCCGTTACCGGGCTAATCGGGTGAGTTTTACCCTGAGTGGTTTCCAGCAAAATCCAGATAACGGTGAAACCAATCAGCGTACTGCCCGCATCACCCATGAAAACTTTGTAGCGACGGCCCAGCACACCGAGGTTGAGCAGGATATAAGGCAGGATGGCCGCAATCATGGCGAAACACCACATTGACAGGCTGTACTGACCATCAAACCATAGAATGATGCCGATTGCGGCAAAGGATACGGACGAGAGACCGCCCAACAGGCCATCAATCCCATCCACCATGTTAAAGGCGTTGATAGCAGCCCACACGGCGAAGAGCGTGAGGAAGAAGCCGAAGGGACCGAGCACCATCTCCCAAGTCCCGAAGATGTAGCCGAGACTGCTCAGATAGAGCTTACCGACCACCATCATAATGATGCCGATTGCAGCCTGGACCGAAGCGCGGAATTTTACGCTGATATCGAAACGATCATCGAGCGCGCCCACCAGCACCAGTACCCCTGCACAGGCCAGATAGAGTGCCGCATGGGGGATATAATAATCTGCGATTCCAAAGGTGAAGCAAATACCCGCGTAAACGGAGATCCCCCCGACCAATGGGATCAAGCCCTGATGGCGTTTACGATAATTGGGTTTATCCACTAACCCGATTCTTTTTGCCACCTTGCGCGCAATGAACAAAAAACAGGTTGTGAATAAAAATATACTGATTAGCTCAGTAACCGCAGTGAGTAGATTCACAATGCATGCTCTCAACAAAAGTTAGTCCTGGAAGTATAACTACGAAGCCATAGCTCCCGAAGGATTAAAGCCAGCCTCTTACAACTCCCTTTGTATGTTTTTCAATCAATTACTTTTTGACGCAACAAACATTCTAATTGTCGCACTGGTTAGTCAAAAATGGGAGTCTGCGGTTATAGCGTATAGTCCAAAAAAAGAAAACGCCACGTAAAAACGTGGCGTTGGCTGGGTTTATTTGTATTACGAGCGTTTCATCATGTCGAAGAATTCGTCGTTTGTCTTAGTCATTGCCAGCTTATTGATGAGGAATTCCATTGCATCGATTTCGCCCATTGGGTGAATGATCTTACGCAGAATCCACATTTTCTGCAGCTCTTCCTGGGTGGTGAGCAGCTCTTCTTTACGGGTACCGGAACGGTTGTAGTCGATTGCTGGGAAGACGCGCTTCTCTGCAATTTTACGAGAGAGGTGCAGTTCCATGTTACCTGTACCTTTAAATTCTTCGTAAATAACTTCATCCATTTTGGATCCGGTATCAATCAGCGCGGTCGCGATGATGGTCAGGCTTCCGCCCTCTTCCACGTTACGCGCAGCACCGAAGAAGCGTTTTGGACGGTGCAGGGCGTTGGCATCCACACCACCGGTCAATACTTTGCCGGAAGCAGGAACCACGGTGTTGTACGCGCGCGCCAGACGAGTGATGGAGTCGAGCAGAATGATAACGTCTTTTTTATGTTCAACCAGACGCTTCGCTTTCTCGATAACCATTTCAGCAACCTGAACGTGGCGAGACGCTGGCTCATCAAAGGTAGAAGCAACCACTTCACCTTTAACCAGACGCTGCATCTCGGTCACTTCTTCTGGACGCTCATCGATCAGCAGAACCATCAGCACGCAATCAGGGTGGTTGTAAGCAATGCTCTGTGCGATGTTCTGCAGCAGCATTGTTTTACCCGCTTTCGGCGGTGCCACAATCAGACCACGCTGACCACGACCAATCGGAGAAGCCAGATCCAGAACGCGAGCCGTCAGGTCTTCGGTAGAACCGTTACCACGCTCCATGCGCAGACGCGAGTTAGCGTGCAGCGGCGTTAAGTTTTCGAACAGGATCTTGTTGCGCGAGTTTTCAGGTTTATCGTAGTTAACTTCGTTAACTTTCAACAGCGCAAAGTAGCGTTCACCCTCTTTTGGAGGACGAATCTTACCTGAAATGGTGTCACCTGTGCGGAGGTTGAAACGGCGGATTTGGCTAGGGGATACGTAGATGTCATCAGGACCGGCGAGGTAGGAGCTGTCTGCAGAACGGAGGAAACCAAATCCGTCTTGCAATATCTCCAGGACACCGTCGCCAAAGATATCTTCGCCACTCTTTGCGTGCTGCTTCAGGATGGCAAAAATAATGTCCTGCTTGCGCATACGAGCCTGGTTTTCCAGCCCCATATTTTCGCCGAGAGTGATCAGCTCAGAAACCGGCGTATTCTTTAATTCGGTAAGATTCATAATGGTGTGGGTTCTTAAACTCGGGGTGAAACTCGAACTTAATGTTGTGAATGGTATGGCAGGGTCATCCATGCCTGTTAGCGGCCATCAACTCATGTCTGTTCGCTGTCTGGTCAAAGGGGAAGCACAGAACTGAAACGACAAGACGGATTGAGTGACAAGCCCGGAATCTATCTGCCTCTCGCATCGTTCATTTAACAATGGGAAGCATCGGGTAAAACCAGAACGACAAGGTATGTTTAAATCGAAGTCATAGGTAACTTAGCACGACTAAAGCCGGGCGTCCAGAGATCCACAGAATTTCGGAATCCAGACCCCGGCCGAGAAACCTTACGCCAGATTAGCGTCCAGGAACTCTTTCAGCTGACCTTTGGACAGTGCGCCCACTTTGGTTGCAGCCACTTCGCCGTTTTTGAACAGCAGCAGGGTTGGGATACCACGGATGCCGTACTTCGGCGCGGTGCCCGGGTTCTGGTCGATGTTCAGCTTGGCAATCGTCAGTTTGCCCTGATATTCGTCAGCGATTTCATCCAGAATCGGAGCGATCATTTTGCAAGGACCACACCATTCAGCCCAGAAATCGACGAGGATCAGCCCGTCAGCTTTAAGTACGTCCGTGTCAAAACTGTCGTCAGTCAGGTGAATAATTTTATCGCTCATATATAACTCCACAGGAATAAGCCTGGCGTGTTGGTGTAGGATTAATCAACGACGTGTTGATGTAGCATTAACCAACTAAAGGTTGACTTTATTTCACCGGATACGCTTTCGTAAAGCAATAGTAAGCTGATATTCTACCACACTATGAGCAAAACACATTTAACAGAACAGAAGTTTTCCGACTTCGCCCTGCACGCAAAAGTTATCGAAGCCCTTGAAAATAAAGGCTTTCATAACTGCACGCCCATTCAAGCCCTCGCTCTGCCGCTCACGCTGGCAGGTCGCGATGTTGCAGGGCAGGCGCAAACCGGTACTGGCAAAACGATGGCGTTTTTGACGTCAACGTTTCATTATTTACTTTCTCATCCAGCAATTGCTGACCGAAAAGTTAACCAACCGCGTGCGCTGATCATGGCTCCAACGCGAGAACTTGCGGTGCAGATCCATGCCGATGCTGAACCTCTGGCACAGACCACTGGCCTGAAATTAGGGCTGGCTTATGGCGGCGACGGCTACGATAAACAGCTCAAAGTGCTGGAAAGCGGCGTTGATATTCTGATCGGTACTACCGGTCGTCTGATCGACTACGCGAAACAAAATCACATCAACCTCGGTGCCATCCAGGTTGTGGTCCTCGATGAAGCCGATCGCATGTACGATTTGGGCTTTATTAAAGACATCCGCTGGCTGTTCCGTCGTATGCCACCTACCACGCAGCGTCTGAACATGCTGTTCTCTGCGACTCTCTCTTACCGCGTCCGTGAACTGGCGTTCGAACAGATGAATAACGCCGAATACGTGGAAGTCGAGCCAGAACAGAAAACGGGTCACCGTATTAAAGAAGAGCTCTTCTATCCATCGAATGAAGAGAAGATGCGTCTGCTGCAAACGCTGATCGAAGAAGAGTGGCCAGATCGCGCCATTATCTTTGCCAACACTAAGCATCGCTGCGAAGACATCTGGGGCCACCTTGCCGCAGACGGACATCGCGTTGGCCTGCTGACGGGTGACGTTGCACAGAAAAAACGTCTGCGCATCCTTGAAGAATTTACCCGTGGCGACCTGGATATTCTGGTAGCAACCGACGTTGCTGCACGTGGCCTGCACATCCCTGCTGTCACGCACGTCTTTAACTACGATCTCCCTGACGATTGCGAAGACTACGTTCACCGCATTGGCCGTACCGGTCGTGCTGGCGCAAGCGGCCACTCCATCAGCCTCGCCTGTGAAGAGTACGCCCTGAACCTTCCTGCCATCGAGACGTACATCGGCCACTCCATTCCGCAGAGCAAATACAATCCGGAAGCCCTGTTGAGTGAACTGCCTCCGGCGAAGCGCCTCACGCGCGCCCGCTCCGGCAATGGCCCACGCCGCACCGGCGGAGCACCACGTAACCGTCGTCGTTCAGGTTAAATATTATGCTCAGTTCCACCTCGCTCTATGCAGCTATTGATTTAGGTTCGAATAGTTTTCATATGCTGGTTGTACGCGAGGTGGCGGGGAGCATACAGACCCTGACGCGCATTAAGCGCAAGGTCCGCCTCGCGGCGGGCCTGAGCAGCGATAATTATCTCTCCCCTGAAGCGATGGAACGCGGTTGGCAATGTCTGCGCCTCTTCGCTGAACGTCTGCAGGATATTCCGCACAATCAAATTCGCGTTGTGGCGACCGCCACGCTGCGATTGGCTGTGAACTCCGTCGATTTTATTGCGAAAGCGCAGGAAATTCTCGGCTGTCCGGTACAGGTCATCAGCGGTGAAGAAGAAGCGCGCCTGATTTATCAGGGTGTCGCCCACACTACCGGGGGTGACGATCGCCGTCTGGTGGTGGATATCGGCGGTGCCAGTACGGAACTGGTCACAGGCACCGGATCGCAGGCCACGTCGTTGTTTAGCCTGTCGATGGGCTGCGTCACCTGGCTGGAGCGCTATTTTACCGATCGTAATCTCGCACAAGAGAACTTCGACGAGGCCGAAAAAGCCGCGCGCGAAGTGCTGCATCCGGTGATGGATGAGCTGCGATATCACGGCTGGAAAGTGTGTGTCGGCGCGTCGGGCACAGTTCAGGCTCTGCAAGAGATCATGATGGCGCAGGGCATGGACGAGCGGATTACGCTGGCGAAACTTCAGCAGCTTAAACAGCGCGCTATTCAGTGCGGCCGTCTGGAAGAGCTGGAAATTGAAGGGCTCACGCTTGAGCGCGCGCTGGTGTTCCCGAGCGGCCTGGCGATCTTGATCGCCATTTTCACCGAATTAGAAATCCACTGCATGACGCTGGCTGGCGGCGCGCTGCGCGAAGGGCTGGTTTACGGCATGCTTCATCTGGCTGTAGAACAAGACATTCGCAGCCGGACGCTGCGTAACGTTCAGCGTCGTTTTATCGTTGATACGGAACAGGCACAGCGCGTGGCCCAGCTGGCCTCAAGCTTTGCCGATCAGGTGGCAACCACCTGGGCGCTCGAACCCTTGAGCCGCGATTTACTCCTGAGCGCCTGTGCGCTGCATGAGATTGGCCTGAGTATCGATTTCAAACAGGCGCCGGTTCATGCCGCGTACCTGGTGCGTCATCTGGATCTGCCTGGTTTTACTCCGGCACAGAAAAAGCTGCTGGCGACATTACTGCTTAACCAGACCAACAACGTCGATCTCTCTTCTTTGCACCAGCAAAATGCCGTTCCGCCGCGCGTGGCCGAGCATCTCTGCCGACTGCTGCGCCTGGCGATTTTGTTTGCCAGCCGTCGTCGCGCGGATCTGCTGCCCGCCATTACTCTTTCTGCGGAAGGCGAAAACCTGACGCTAACGCTGCCGGATAACTGGCTGGATAATCATCCGCTTGGCGCGGAGATGATCGAACAGGAATGCCAGTGGCAGAGTTACGTCCACTGGGCTCTTGAAATTAAATAGCGCCGCTATTTTTCTTTGGCTTTCGCCAGCATGGCGCGAATGTTCGCGACGTTCGCCTGGCCCTTGTGCATCCTCTCTTCCGCCGTAATCACTTTTCGTTCCTGTTCCCAGATCAGATCGTCCTGCGGCAGTTCCAGCAGGAAGCGGCTCGGCTCCGGGCGCACCAGTTCGCCATACTGACGACGCTCTTTGCACAGGGTAAAAATCAGCTCTTTTTGCGCACGCGTGATACCTACGTAGGCCAGACGTCGCTCCTCGTCGACGTTGTCCTCATCAATGCTGCTCTGATGCGGCAGTAACCCTTCTTCCATTCCCACCAGATAGACATACGGGAACTCCAGGCCTTTGGACGCATGCAGCGTCATCAGCTGAACCTGATCCGCCTCTTCTTCGCTCTCGCCGCGCTCCATCATATCGCGCAGGGTAAACCGCGTGACCACCTGTGTCAGCGTCATCGGCTCGTCGATCTCAGAGCCTTCCAGCATCTCGGTCATCCAGGTGAAGAGCTGGTTGACGTTTTTCATCCGCATTTCTGCCGCTTTCGGGCTGGCGGAGGTTTCATACAGCCAGGACTCATAATCCACGCCGTGGATCAGATCGCGCACGGCGGCGATCGGCTCGCGCTCGGCAAGACGCTGGATTTCCGCCAGCCACTGAGTAAAGCGCGTGAGCGATTCGTAACCGCGCCCGGTCAGCGTCTGGCTCAGGCCCATGTCGAAGCTGGCGGTGAACATGCTTTTATTGCGGGTCATCGCCCACTCGCCCAGCTTTTGCAGCGTCGCCGGTCCGATTTCACGCTTCGGTGTATTCACGATGCGTAAAAATGCACTGTCATCGTCCGGGTTGGTCAGCACGCGCAAATAGGCAAGCAAGTCTTTGATTTCAGGGCGGGAGAAGAACGAGGTCCCGCCGGAAATTTTGTACGGAATGCGGTTTTGCATCAGCATTTTTTCAAAGACGCGCGATTGATGGTTCCCGCGATACAGGATGGCGTAGTCTTTGTACGCCGTTTTGTTGACGAAGTGATGGGCGATCAGTTCGCCAGCCACGCGTTCGGCCTCGTGCTCTTCATTGTTGGCACTTAAGACTTTCAGTTCGGTGCCGTATCCCAGCTCAGAGAAGAGGCGCTTTTCGAACACGTGCGGGTTATTGGCGATCAGGATGTTAGCCGCTTTCAGGATGCGTCCTGACGAACGGTAGTTCTGCTCCAGCTTAATCACTTGCAACGCCGGAAAATCTTTGCTCAGCAACACCAGGTTTTGTGGCCGTGCCCCACGCCAGGAGTAGATCGACTGGTCATCGTCGCCCACCACCGTAAAGCGCGCGCGCTGCCCCACCAGCAGTTTTACCAGCTCGTACTGGCTGGTGTTGGTGTCCTGGTATTCATCCACCAGCAGATAGCGGATTTTGTTTTGCCAGCGCTCGCGCACCTCTTCATTACGCTGAAGCAGTAGCGTCGGCAGCAGGATAAGATCGTCGAAATCGAGAACATTACAGGCCTTGAGATGGTCATCATACAGGCTGTAACAATGTGCAAAGATCCGATCCCGTTCGCCTTTTGCGCTCGCCGCCGCTTGCGCGGGGGTCATCAGATCGTTTTTCCAGTTTGAGATCGTGGAGATCAACTGCTGGAGAATCGTCTTGTCCTCTTCGAGTCGCCCTTCGGTCAACTCTTTTAGCAGCGCCATCTGATCCGTATCGTCGAACAGGGAGAAATTCGATTTCATTCCCAGCGCGGCGTATTCGCGCTTAATAATATCCAGGCCCAGCGTGTGGAATGTGGAGATCATCAGACCGCGCGCCTCTTTGCGCCCTAGCGTCTGCCCGACACGCTCCTTCATCTCACGCGCCGCTTTATTGGTGAAGGTGACCGCCGCAATGTGACGCGCCTGATAGCCGCAGCCGCGAATCAGATGGGCAATTTTATTGGTGATTACGCGTGTCTTTCCGGAACCCGCACCCGCCAGCACCAGGCAAGGTCCGGTGACGAATTCGACGGCTTGTTGTTGTCCGGGGTTTAAACGCATAAGAAGATCACTCAATGAAGGTCGGGAGGAGAAGAAAAAGGAAAATCGCGTGTGGTAGTATAGCGAGCCTAATCCATACCACTCAAGGCACGATCATGGCAAAAACAGCAGCAGCACTGCATATTCTTGTTAAAGAAGAGAAACTGGCACTGGATCTTCTGGAGCAGATCAAAAACGGCGCGGACTTCGAGAAACTGGCGAAGAAACACTCTACCTGCCCGTCAGGCAAAAAAGGCGGCCACTTAGGTGAATTCCGTCAGGGCCAGATGGTTCCTGCGTTTGATAAAGTGGTGTTCTCCTGCCCGGTGCTGGAGCCAACCGGCCCACTGCACACCCAGTTCGGTTACCACATCATTAAAGTGCTGTACCGCAACTAAGCAGCAAAAAGCCCGGTGGCGGCTACGCCTTACCGGGCTTTTTTAGTGTCATTTCGATTTGCAGGAAGGCGCTAAATGCGCACAACCCTACTCAGTGACTGGGCTGTGCGAATTCTGCCAACGCATCTGCAACTCGAAAGGTGATGAGGTATCAGCCAGCGACAGCGATACGCTTCATATCTTTCATATAACCGCGCAGCGTATGACCCACGCTCTCAATTGCATGGCTACGAACCGCTTCGTTCACGTCACGCAGCTGCGCGTTATCCACCGTGCCTTCTGCAATCGCTTTACCCAGATCGCCTGGCTGCAGAGTCGTCATGAACTCTTTCAGCAGCGGTACGCAAGCGTAAGAGAACAGGTAGTTGCCGTACTCAGCGGTATCAGAGATAACCACGTTCATCTCGTACAGACGCTTACGAGCGATAGTGTTGGCAATCAGCGGCAGCTCGTGCAGTGATTCGTAGTAGGCAGACTCTTCAATGATGCCGGAATCCACCATGGTTTCGAACGCCAGTTCAACGCCCGCTTTCACCATCGCGATCATCAGAACACCTTTATCGAAGTACTCTTGCTCGCTGATTTTACCGTCAAACTGGGCAGCGGTTTCGAACGCGGTTTTGCCGGTCTCTTCACGCCAGGTCAGCAGTTTTTTATCGTCGTTGGCCCAGTCAGCCATCATGCCGGAGGAGAATTCGCCGGAGATGATGTCATCCATATGTTTCTGGAACAGCGGCGCCATGATCTCTTTCAGCTGCTCAGAGAGCGCATAAGCACGCAGTTTTGCCGGGTTGGACAAACGGTCCATCATCAGCGTGATACCGCCCTGTTTCAGCGCTTCGGTGATGGTTTCCCAGCCGAATTGAATCAGTTTTTCTGCGTAAGACGGGTCGGTACCCTCTTCCACCAGCTTGTCGAAGCACAGCAGAGAACCGGCCTGCAGCATACCGCACAGGATAGTCTGCTCGCCCATCAGGTCAGATTTCACTTCTGCCACGAAGGAAGATTCCAGGACACCTGCGCGGTGACCGCCGGTAGCGGCAGCCCAGGCTTTGGCAATCGCCATGCCTTCGCCCTTCGGATCGTTTTCCGGGTGAACCGCAATCAGGGTTGGCACACCGAAACCACGTTTGTACTCTTCACGCACTTCGGTACCTGGGCACTTCGGCGCAACCATCACCACGGTGATGTCTTTACGGATCTGCTCGCCCACTTCAACGATGTTGAAACCATGAGAATAACCCAGCGCCGCGCCGTCTTTCATCAGCGGCTGAACAGAGCGCACAACGTCGGAGTGCTGTTTGTCCGGCGTCAGGTTAACCACCAGATCTGCCTGCGGGATCAGCTCTTCGTAGGTACCCACTTTGAAGCCGTTTTCGGTCGCTTTACGCCATGAAGCACGTTTCTCAGCAATCGCTTCTTTACGCAGGGCGTAAGCGATGTCCAGACCGGAGTCACGCATGTTCAGGCCCTGGTTCAGACCCTGTGCGCCACAGCCGACGATGACCACTTTTTTACCCTGAAGGTAGCTCGCGCCATCGGCGAATTCATCGCGCGCCATAAAGCGGCATTTGCCCAACTGTGCCAGCTGCTGACGCAGATTCAGTGTATTGAAGTAGTTAGCCATGGTGAACTCCGTGATGTTGTGTTGCTTATTGTTCGGGTCGCTTATGCGAGAATGAACTTACTATATGACAGGAAATTTATTGCGGAAATTGATATATTCACAACGTCACGTTGCAATTTCTGCAATGTAAAACCGTGGGGAGCGATCTGTGGATTTACGCGATCTCAAAACCTTTCTGCATCTGGCAGAAAGCCGTCATTTTGGCCGCAGCGCGCGGGCCATGCACGTCAGTCCCTCCACGCTCTCCCGGCAAATTCAGCGCCTGGAAGAGGACCTCGGTCAGGCGCTATTTGTGCGCGACAACCGCACCGTGACGCTCACGGAAGCGGGCGAAGAGCTGCGAACCTTCGCCCAACAGACCTTACTTCAGTACCAGCAGCTGCGGCACACCATCGATCAGCAGGGGCCGTCCCTCTCTGGCGAACTGCATATCTTCTGCTCCGTGACGGCGGCCTATAGCCACCTGCCGCCGATTCTCGATCGTTTTCGTGCCGAACATCCGTCGGTAGAAATCAAGCTCACCACGGGCGATGCCGCAGATGCGATGGAGAAAGTGGTGACGGGTGAAGCGGATCTGGCGATTGCGGGTAAACCCGAAACGCTGCCCGGTGCGGTTGCGTTTTCGATGCTGGAGAATCTGGCCGTGGTGTTAATCGCTCCGGCTCTACCGTGCCCGGTGCGCAATCAGATATCCGTCGATAATCCTGACTGGGCAACGGTGCCGTTCATCATGGCCGACCAGGGGCCCGTCCGCCGCCGCATCGAGCTGTGGTTCCGTCGGCAAAAAATCAGCAACCCGTCGATTTATGCGACAGTGGGCGGGCACGAAGCGATGGTGTCGATGGTGGCGCTCGGCTGTGGCGTGGCGTTGCTGCCGGAAGTGGTGCTGGAAAATAGCCCCGAGCCGGTGCGTAATCGCGTGATGATTTTAGAGCGGAGCGATGAGAAAACGCCGTTTGAGCTTGGCGTATGCGCACAAAAAAAGCGGCTGCATGAGCCGCTTATTGACGCGTTTTGGCAGATATTGCCGAACCACTAGCCCGCCAGGAAGAACCTGAACGCCGGGTTATGGGTCTCGTCGTGACAATCGTAACCCAGCTCATTCAGCCGCGTTTCGAAATCCGGCTCGTGCTCGCCCAGTTCGAATGCCGCTAACACACGCCCGTAGTCGGTGCCATGGCTACGGTAGTGGAACAGAGAGATGTTCCAGTGCGTACCGAGGGTGTGCAGAAACTTCAGCAACGCGCCCGGTGATTCCGGGAACTCAAAGCTGAACAGACGCTCCTGTAACGGCTTCGACGGACGCCCGCCGACCATATAGCGAACATGCAGCTTCGCCATTTCGTCATCAGAGAGATCCACCACGCTGTAGCCGCCTTCATTCAGCAGGTGGAGGATCTCTTTGCGCTCCTCCAGCCCACGGCTCAGACGCACACCGACAAAAATGCAGGCATCTTTCGCATCGGCAAAGCGATAGTTAAACTCTGTGACGGAACGCCCGCCGAGCAGCTGGCAGAATTTAAGGAAACTGCCCTTCTCTTCTGGGATCGTCACCGCCAGCAGCGCTTCGCGTTGCTCACCCAGTTCGCAGCGTTCGGACACGTAGCGCAGGCCGTGGAAGTTGACGTTCGCGCCGGACAGCACATGCGCCAGGCGTTCCCCGCGAATGTTGTGCTGAGCGATGTATTTTTTCATTCCCGCCAGCGCCAGAGCACCCGACGGCTCCGCGACTGCACGGACATCCTCGAACAGATCTTTCATAGCCGCGCAGATCGCATCGCTGTCGACGGTGATGATATCGTCGAGATACTCCTGGCAAACGCGGAAGGTCTCGTCGCCAATGCGCTTGACCGCAACGCCCTCAGCAAACAGCCCGACGCGCGGGAGATCGACCGGATGACCGGCATCCAGCGCCGCTTTCAGGCAGGCAGAATCTTCCGCTTCCACCGCAATCACTTTGATCTGTGGCATCAGCTGTTTGATAAGCACTGCGACACCCGCCGCCAGACCGCCGCCGCCCACCGGGACAAACACCCGATCGAGATGCGCATCCTGCTGCAACAGCTCCAGCGCCAGCGTGCCCTGCCCCGCAATCACCATCGGGTGATCGAACGGTGGCACCCAGGTAAAGCCCTGCTGCTGCGCCAGTTCGATGGCGCGCGCCTTCGCTTCATCAAAATTGGCACCGTGCAGGAGCACTTCGCCACCAAAACCGCGAACCGCGTCCACTTTGATATCCGCCGTGGCCACCGGCATCACGATCAGCGCTTTCAGCCCTAAACGCGCGGCGGAAAACGCCACGCCCTGGGCGTGATTTCCCGCTGACGCGGTAATGACGCCGCGTGCTTTTTGCTCTTCGGTTAGCCCGGCCATCATCGCGTAGGCACCGCGCAGCTTAAAGCTGTGTACCGGCTGGCGATCTTCACGTTTCACCAGGATCACGTTATCAAGACGGGACGACAGCTTGTCCATTTTCTGCAGAGGCGTGACCTGCACAGCCTCGTAGACCGGTGCGCGCAGCACCGCTCTGAGATATTCCGCCCCCTCAGGGGCGGCGGATAAGGGTTGTGATTCGGCCATCATTAGCCCCCAAGCTTGGATTTATCGCGCACCGCGCCTTTGTCCGCACTGGTGGCAAGGGTGGCATAAGCGCGCAGGGCGAAGGAGACTTCGCGCTGGCGATCTTTTGGCGTCCAGGCTTTATCGCCACGGGCTTCCTGCGCTTCACGACGCGCGGCAATTTCCTGCTCGCTCAGCTGCAACTGAATGCCGCGATTCGGAATGTCGATCGCAATCATGTCACCGTCTTCAATGATGGCGATGTTGCCGCCGCTCGCGGCTTCCGGAGAAACGTGGCCGATAGAGAGACCAGAGGTACCGCCGGAAAAACGACCATCGGTGATCAGTGCGCAGGCTTTGCCGAGGCCCATAGATTTCAGGAAAGTGGTCGGATAGAGCATCTCTTGCATGCCCGGCCCGCCTTTTGGCCCTTCGTAGCGGATAACAACCACATCGCCCGCCACCACTTTACCGCCCAGAATCGCGTCTACCGCAGCGTCCTGGCTTTCGTACACTTTCGCCGGGCCGGTGAATTTCAGAATGCTGTCGTCCACGCCCGCTGTTTTTACGATGCAGCCGTTTTCAGCAAAGTTGCCGTACAGCACGGCCAGACCGCCGTCCTTGCTATAGGCATTTTCCAGAGAACGGATGCAGCCTTCAGCGCGGTCGTCATCCAGGGTGTCCCAGCGGCAATCCTGCGAGAAGGCCTGCGTGGTGCGAATACCTGCCGGACCGGCGCGGAACATCTTTTTCACCGCGTCGTCTTTGGTCAGCATCACGTCGTACTGCTCCAGCGTTTGCGGCAGCGTCAGGCCGAGAATGTTTTTCACTTCACGGTTCAGCAGACCGGCGCGTTCCAGTTCGCCGAGAATACCCAGCACGCCACCGGCACGGTGTACGTCTTCCATGTGGTATTTCTGCGTACTTGGCGCGACCTTACACAGCTGCGGCACTTTGCGGGAAAGCTTGTCGATGTCACTCATGGTGAAATCAATTTCAGCTTCCTGCGCCGCAGCCAGCAGGTGCAGAACGGTATTGGTGGAACCGCCCATGGCGATATCCAGCGTCATGGCATTTTCGAACGCCGCTTTGTTGGCGATGTTGCGCGGCAGCGCGCTGACGTCGTCTTGCTCATAATAACGTTTGGTCAGTTCCACGATGCGAGTACCCGCATTCAGGAACAGCTGTTTGCGGTCCGCGTGCGTTGCCAGCAGGGAGCCGTTACCTGGCTGGGAAAGGCCGAGGGCTTCGGTCAGGCAGTTCATGGAGTTGGCGGTGAACATCCCGGAACAGGAACCGCAGGTCGGACACGCTGAGCGCTCAACCTGATCGCTCTGCTCGTCGGAGACTTTCGGGTCCGCGCCCTGAATCATCGCGTCGACCAGGTCGAGCTTGATGATCTTGTCAGAAAGCTTGGTTTTACCGGCTTCCATCGGGCCGCCAGAGACGAAGATCACCGGAATGTTCAGGCGCAGGGACGCCATCAGCATCCCTGGGGTGATTTTGTCGCAGTTGGAGATACACACCATCGCATCGGCGCAGTGGGCGTTAACCATGTACTCGACCGAATCGGCGATCAGCTCGCGCGACGGCAGTGAATAGAGCATGCCCCCGTGGCCCATCGCGATACCATCATCGACAGCGATGGTATTGAACTCTTTCGCCACGCCGCCTGCGGCTTCAATTTGCTCAGCAACCAGTTTACCCAGATCGCGCAGGTGGACGTGCCCCGGCACAAACTGGGTAAAGGAGTTAACCACAGCGATAATCGGCTTACCGAAGTCAGCGTCGGTCATCCCGGTAGCGCGCCACAGCGCGCGGGCACCGGCCATATTGCGGCCATGGGTGGTGGTGGCGGAACGATACTTAGGCATGCTCTTTTACTCCCGTCTGAATATTCACTGGGACGGTGCGTGCCGCCCCAAAATTATGCTTATGAATTAACTTGATCCAACCAGCCCCATTTATCTTCCGTTTCACCGGTGAAGAGGCCAAAGAATGCATCCTGAATACGTTTGGTAACCGGGCCACGGCGGCCTTCGCCGACCTGAATACCGTCCACACTGCGAACCGGGGTGATTTCAGCTGCGGTACCGGACATAAACACTTCATCTGCCAGGTACAGGGATTCGCGGGACAGAACCTGTTCACGGACTTCGATACCCAGATCTTTCGCCAGCTTGATGATTGCATCACGGGTGATGCCCGGCAGTGCTGAGGAGGTGAATGGCGGGGTGAACAGAATGCCGTCTTTCACTTCAAACAGGTTTTCACCGGCGCCTTCTGAGATGTAGCCGTTCACGTCCAGAGCGATACCTTCCTGATAGCCGTGGCGGCGCGCTTCGCTGCCGACCAGCAGGGAAGAGAGGTAGTTACCGCCCGCTTTCGCGGCCGTTGGGATAGTGTTTGGTGCGACGCGATTCCAGGATGAAACCATTGCGTCGATCCCCTGCTCCAGAGCTTCTGCACCCAGATAAGCTCCCCACGGGAACGCGGCAATGATGACGTCAGTGGAGTAACCGGCTGGCGGGTTAACGCCCATGCCCACATCACCCACGAACACCAACGGGCGAATATAGGCGCTGGTCAGATTGTTTTTGCGGAGCACTTCGCGGCACGCTTCCATCAGCTCATCAACGCTCTGAGAGACCGGGAAACGATAAATTTTGGCTGAGTCATGCAGACGCTGCATGTGTTCGCGATGGCGGAACACCACTGGTCCTTTGTGAGAGTCGTAGCAACGGACACCTTCAAACACAGAGGTACCATAGTGCAGGGCGTGAGACATCACGTGTACCGTGGCATCTTCCCAACGAACCATCTCACCGTTGAACCAAATGTAATCAGCTTTCTTCGTCGTCATGTTTTCTTCCTGTCACGCTTAAGCGCGGATTTGTTGTGATGTGGTTGTGCTCTGGCAGATGGCCACATGGGCAACATCTACCAGTTTACTTAACTGGCTAAACAGTAAGTCGACCGACCGTGGACTGGCAACGGTCAATTCGATATTTATGTTCTGGGCATCGGTAGCGGTTTCCATATTCATGGCACAGATCTGAAAACCACGGTGGCGAACGACGCGCAATACGCGCTCTAATGTTTCTGGATTGAAGCGGGCCTGAACGGCGACCTGATGTTGCATCATGATAATTTCTCCATCATTTGTGCGTTACTGGCGCCAGGTGGCACCAACGGCCAGACATTCTCAAGTTCGTCGATTGAGACATGAAGCAGGTATGGCCCTTCGCTGGACAGCATGGTGTCGAGTGCCGCTTCAACCTGGTCTTTACGGGTGATGTGTTGGCCAGGGATGCCGAAGGCGCTGGCCAGCACGAGGAAATCAGGATTATCGGTGAGGGTAGTTTCGCTGTAGCGCTCATGGAAAAAGAGCTGCTGCCACTGGCGAACCATGCCTAAACGCTGGTTGTCCAGTAACAGGATTTTCAGCGGCAGCTGTTTGCGCTTAACCGTGCCCAGCTCCTGCACGTTCATCATGAACGACCCATCCCCCGAAACGCAGATGACCGTGTCATTCGGGCGTGCAACCTGAGCGCCGACGGCTGCTGGCAGGCCGAAGCCCATGGTGCCTAATCCGCTGGAGGTGATGAAATTTTCCGGTCGGGTGTAGGTCATATGCTGGGCAGACCACATCTGGTGCTGGCCGACATCGGTGGTAACGACGCAGTCAGCTGGTTTGCGATCCGACAGTTGTTTTAACAGCAGCGGTGCGTAAATTGCCTCACCAGGATGATCGTAACGCCAGCTATTTTCCACGCGCATCTGCGCCGTGTGCTGACGCCATTCATTGATGGACAACGGCTGCTGCAACGCCGGTAACAGCGCGTTCAGATCGCCCTGCAACGCCACGTGCGCCTGGCGCAGTTTATTCATTTCGGCCGGATCGATATCCATATGGATCACTTTGGCATTCGGGGCGAAGGTGTTCAGCTTACCGGTCACACGGTCATCGAAACGCGCGCCAACGGCGATCAGGAGGTCGCACTCTTGCACCGCCAGATTTGCGGCCCGGGTGCCATGCATCCCCAGCATGCCGAGGTAATACGGGTAATCCGCTTCAACAGCACCCAGCCCTTTCAGGGTGCAGGTCGCAGGAATTTGCGTTGCAGCGATAAATTCGCGCAGCGCGGGAACCGCTTGCGCCATCCCCACTCCGCCCCCGACATACAGCATCGGTTGCTGCGCCTGGGCCAGCATCTGGCGAGCCAGTTCAACTTCCACCTGCGGGAAAAAGTCATCATTTTCAACGGTGGAGAAGTGCGGTTCTAAATCGCCGACTGCTACCTGAATATCTTTGGGGATATCAATCAGAACGGGGCCAGGACGGCCTGAGTTTGCCACCTGGAAGGCCTCTGCCATGACGCGCGGCAGCTCTTCCAGCGACTGCACCAGGAAGCTGTGCTTGGTGCAGGCCAGGGACAAACCGAGAACGTCCACTTCCTGAAACGCATCGGTACCGATAAACGGTGAGGCAACCTGCCCGGTAATGGCGACGACGGGAACGGAATCCAGCAGCGCATCAGCAAGGCCAGTGATCAGGTTGGTCGCACCCGGTCCTGAAGTGGCCATGCAAACGCCCGTTTTACCGGTCGCGCGGGCAAAACCAATCGCCGCCATCGCCGCGCCCTGCTCGTGTCGGCACAACAGGTGCTCCACGCCGCCGTCATACAGTGCATCGTAAATCGGCATAATTGCGCCACCCGGATAACCGAAGACCGTCTCGACTCCTTGCGCTCGCAACGCATGTACTACCCATTGTGCCCCGTTCATAGTGAGTTCCCCGTCATAAATCTGGAGAAACAGAATTTTGTGCTAGTTGTCATTATCTGCTCCTCATTTAAGTTTTTAGGTCATAAAAAAACCCCCGGACCTTTCGGTGCGGGGGTCTTAGTTCGTTAAGGCTTGTTTTTTAAGCCTTTCCTCGTCCAAGTGCAGCCCCGCACGGTGGGATAATAATCACCACCACGCTAATCACGACCAGGCTAATCACTAGTAGAAGGGCTGTCATTTTGAGTTCTTTTGGCATCTTGTTCGAAGGAATACCTAAAGAGTTATCACAGACATTGAATTAAACACAAGAAATATTTATGACGCGATTGCTTAGCTAGCGAATACTTTCGCAAAAAATGTTTGTTTTATATAAGGAAAATAGAAAATGAATATTTTTCATTTTTTAATAGTGTCTCCAACAGAGAAAACGTCGATTTTTGCGCATTTGCGATCGCTCTTCGGTCATAAAGCAAGTGTGACTTTGTTTCACTAAAAAGCATGACCACACCTCGTAATGTCTGCAATTGACGCTAAAAAACCACAAAACACACTGGCATAGTGACTGGCAAAGGAGACACCTATGTCACTGTCAGTCGTTTATACTCGCGCAGCGTTGGGCGTACAGGCGCCGCTGATTTCTGTGGAAGTTCATCTGAGCAATGGACTGCCCGGCTTAACCCTCGTCGGACTCCCGGAAACCACCGTGAAAGAGGCCCGGGATCGCGTGCGCAGCGCTATCATCAATAGCGGTTATACCTTTCCCGCCAAGAAGATAACCATCAACCTGGCCCCTGCCGACCTCCCAAAAGAAGGCGGGCGATATGATTTACCTATCGCCATAGCGCTTCTCTCCGCCTCTGAGCAGCTTAACGCTCCCCATTTGAATCGGTATGAGTTTGTGGGCGAACTGGCGCTTACAGGCGCGTTAAGAGGCGTTCCAGGCGCAATCTCGGGAGCGTTAGCCGCGTTAAAGGCCGGTAGACATATCATCGTCGCTACTGAGAACTCCTCAGAAGTCAGCCTCATTGAGGAAAAGGGGTGCCTGATTGCCGGACATTTACAGGAAGTGTGCGCGTTTCTGGAGGGGCGTCATGAGTTGGCTGAACCTGAAGAGAATCGTATCGGTGTGCCGGAACATCTGGAGGATCTTAGCGACATCATCGGTCAGGAGCAGGGCAAGCGCGCGCTGGAAATCACCGCGGCTGGCGGCCACAACCTGCTGCTGATTGGGCCGCCAGGCACAGGGAAAACTATGCTTGCCAGTCGGCTGAACGGTTTGTTGCCCCCACTGAGCAACCATGAGGCTCTGGAGAGCGCAGCAATCATTAGTCTGACGAATTCCACATCCCTACAGAAACACTGGCGCAGAAGGCCGTTTCGCTCCCCACATCACAGCGCCTCACTCACGGCGATGGTTGGCGGCGGTTCGATCCCGATACCTGGTGAAATTTCCCTCGCTCACCACGGTATTCTGTTTCTGGATGAATTACCTGAATTCGAAAGACGTGTTCTGGATGCCCTGCGCGAACCGATCGAGTCCGGGCAAATTCATATCTCTCGTGCCCGGGCCAAGATCAGCTATCCGGCGCAGTTCCAACTCATTGCTGCCATGAATCCCAGCCCATCAGGCCATTACCAGGGCAACCACAACCGGAGTACGCCTGAGCAAACACTTCGCTATCTGGGACGACTGTCAGGCCCGTTCCTCGACCGCTTCGATCTCTCGCTCGAAATCCCACTGCCGCCACCGGGAGTGCTCAGCCAGATGAGTAACACAGGGGAGAACAGCAGCACCGTACGGGAACGCGTGATTCGTGCCCAGGAACGGCAGTACTTACGTCAGAAAAAGCTCAATGCGCGACTCGATAACGCAGAGATCCGTCAGTTTTGTTGTCTGTCCGAAGTTGATTCACGCTGGCTGGAAGAGACGCTGACGCGATTTGGCCTCTCAGTACGAGCATGGCAACGCCTGTTGAAGGTGGCGCGTACTATCGCTGATTTGGAGGGGAGTGGTGATATCGCGCGGCAGCATCTGCAGGAAGCGCTAAGTTATCGCGCAATAGACCGTTTGCTGCTACATCTGCAAAAGATGCTGGCGTAAAAAAGGGGCCGCAGCCCCTTTTCACATCATATCAATCGTCAGATTCGGTGTAGTCTTCTGCACCTTCCATCTGCGGCTTACCGCCGGAGAGAGTATGGAAACGCTTCGGTCGCTTAATGCGAGCCATGTATTTGATCCATACACGTTCTGCTTCAGATTCTGGCTCACGCTCACCACGGCAAACGGCAACAAACAGTTTTTCGTCTTCAGTTGCAGGCTCACGTTTCCCCAGATCCAGCTCGTTAAAGGCATAACCATGGCGCTCAAGCAGTTGCGCCTCTTTGATGGTGAAATCGCCATGACGAGAGAACCCGCGCGGATAATTTTTATTGTCGAAAAAACGATTAGTTGTCGTAAAGCTTTCCGCCATCCTACACGCTCCTAATTCTTTGGCCGAGCTATTTATGGCGCGGAGTATTAGTTACGCTTGACAGAGCGTCAAACAAAACATTTAAATCATCACGACAAATAATTTTGCGGAGAAAGATGTGGATACGGAATTGCTAAAAACTTTCCTCGAAGTGAGCAGAACGCGTCACTTTGGGCGAGCGGCGGAAGCACTCTACCTGACACAGTCAGCGGTGAGTTTTCGTATTCGTCAGCTGGAAAATCAACTCGGTGTGAATCTTTTTACCCGCCATCGCAACAATATTCGCTTAACGGCGGCTGGTGAGAAGCTCTTACCCTACGCTGAAACACTGATGAATACCTGGCAGGCGGCGCGAAAGGAGGTGGCACATACTTCCAGATACAACGAGTTTTCTATCGGGGCGAGTGCATCCCTTTGGGAATGCATGCTGAGCCAGTGGCTTACACGATTGTATAAGTCGCACAACAACCTGCAATTTGAAGCCCGAATTGCACAGCGGCAGTCGCTGGTGAAGCAGTTACATGAGCGGCAGTTAGATCTGCTGATCACGACTGAAGCCCCCAAAATGGATGAATTTAGCAGCCAGATCCTGGGACAATTTAATCTGGCACTCTATGCTTCTCAGCCTTCGATGATGAAAGCGGATCTCAGCTATTTACGACTGGAATGGGGCCCCGATTTCCAGCAGCATGAAGTGGGTTTGATCGCGGCGGATGATGTCCCTTCACTGACGACCAGCTCTGCAGAGATTGCCTGTCAGCAATTAGACCTTCTCAATGGTTGCACCTGGTTACCCACTCGTTGGGCGGATGACAAATCCGGACTGCATACTGTCTCTGATTCTACAACGCTTGTCCGGCCACTCTATGCGATCTGGCTTCAGAACAGCGACAAGCATGTTCAAATTAAAGATCTATTGAAAATCAATGTGATGGATTAGTTTTGAGAGCCTTGCAGGGACGCAAGAAAGGCAGGGTTTTTGAGGTATTCAATGCAAAAAAAATCCTTTGCCGAAGCAAAGGATTATATATGGCAGGGGCGGAGAGACTCGAACTCGCGACACCCGGTTTTGGAGACCGGTGCTCTACCAACTGAGCTACGCCCCTAAATCTTCTTGCTATTAAGCTGCTAGGTAAGCAGGCTTAATATCTTAATAAGTGGCGGAACGG
>NZ_SDDX01000024.1 GCF_004115925.1 Lelliottia nimipressuralis | reverse complement strand
CCCCCCCGGTGTCAATATCACAGTGCAACGCCCCTGCCCAACTGAAGGCAGGCAGCAGACACAACAGCAGGCCACACCAGAGTTTCATAATCAGTGTCCGTCAGAATGTCAGGGACTGATGCTGAACCGGGGATTCCCCCCCGAAATCATTCATCAGCGAATAATTCAGCGTGCCCGCTTTACCGCTCACCCCCGCCGGCAGCGCGTAACGCATTTCGCCTTTGGCCGGCACCATGCTCCTTTTATCCGCCACCGGCTGCGCGCTGCCGCCAGTCGTGACCGAAAGCTCAGAGAAGCTGGCGTAATACTGCGTCGGGTTTTTCACTACCAGCCAGGCTTTGCCGCCGTCGTGGCTCACCTGCCACTGCAGTTTACTGACCGTCTCAGCCGGTTTTTCGGACAGCGTCGTCGGGCGCAGGAAGATTTTCAGACGCGTGCGCACCGCCACCTGCAGCTGGTTGCCTTTCACTTTGCTGACCGGCGGCACTTCCTGGATCCACAGCCAGTACACCGACTCGCGGTCCTGCGGAATGCGGCCCGGCAGGATTACCATACGCAGCTTGCCCTCGCGCCCGGCCCCGATTTTAAACAGCGGCGGCGTGAGGATGAGCGGCAGGTTTTTATCGCTGCCTTTCAGGTCTTCCACCCACGACTGGACCAGGTAGTCCTGAGTGGTGTCGTCGTTGAGTAATTTAATCGACGTTTCTTTATCACTTTCCAGGGCCACGACGCGGGTCAGCGCCGGGCGCACCGCCGCGGAGGCGGCATTCGTCAGTAACAGGAGGCTCATCAGAGCGGGAACGGCAAGTTTAGTGAGTTTCATGATGTTCTCTGCTTAGCGGCAAACCGCATTAATTTGCTGGTACCAGGGCTCAGAAGGGCCTCCGGCATCCGGTAATGTGAACTGGCACTGAGCGTGATTGCCCAGATCCACATGCAGCGTTGCGCTCCCGTCGGCCAGAATGCCGTTGAGGTACAACAGTCCGTTATCGGCCACCATGCCGACCTGCTCCTTCTCCTGCCACGCACTGGCGCCAAACGGGGCGGTTTTGCCGTCCGGGAGTGATAACATCACAATCGCACGGCGTCCTACTTTGGTCTGAAAACGGCGCACAACCACGGCGCCGTGGGTCGGAATGACGTTCTGCCCGGCATCAATCAGCTCGACGTTGTCGGCGGCGTGACGCGTGTCGAGCGACAGCGGGTTATCACGATAGGCCGACACCGACGGCACCACGGCACGGCCCCAGCGGTTGGTCGAGACCCCCGGCTGGCCTTCCACGCTGATGTCTCTGGCGCCCGGCGTTTCGATAATCGCGATGGTGTCCCCCAGCTGCTGCGAGAGCACGATGCCGTCACCGTAGGCGACCACGCCGCCGGAGGCGCCTGCCGAGTACTGGCTGCTGCCCCGGCTGGTGCTGGCGCTGACGTTCATGTTGACCATGCTGTTGCGATACGCCATCGACGCGGCGGGCGAATACCCGCTGCTGTCGTGCTGGGCCGACACGGAATAGCTCAGGGCATTGTCCAGCTCCGTTCCGGACACCGTCGCCATCTGCGAGCCGCTGTCATGATTGCTGCTGTTGGTGCTCACCGACAGGGTGCGGCTGTTGCGGTCGCCCGCATCGAGCGGTATCGATAAGTTCAGCGAGAACTGGCGGTCATTATCACTATCGTCACCCGCGCCGGAATTTTTCTGATAGCTGTAGTTCAGACTGACGTTCACAAATTTAATCATGAAGCTGTAGCCCAGCGTCAGGGAGGTGTCGCGCGCCTCCGAGTCGTAATAGCTGTCCTGTTGCAGGGTCAGATAGCCGTTGCCGAAATCGCCCATCCCCTGGTTAAGGGTGGCCTGCACCTCGTTTTTGCGGTGACTGCGGGTGTTGCTGTCGCCCCAGCGCCAGCTGGCATAGTCCGGGAAATCCATAAAATCTTTGCTCTGATAGCGAAAACCCATCACCTGCAGGGACGTATCGGTGCTGTCAAAACGCCGGGCGTACAGCAGGCGCAGCGCGCGGCCGTTGTCGCTGATGTCTTCGTCACCGGTGCTGTCGCTGTCAGTTGCCGACTGGTGGCGCTCCAGCGCCCAGTCGAGCGACACGCTGCCCAGCACGCCGAGGTTCACCGCACTGCTCAGGGCCATGGACTGGTACCC
>NZ_SDDX01000023.1 GCF_004115925.1 Lelliottia nimipressuralis | reverse complement strand
CGAGTTCAAGTCTCGCTCCGGGTACCATGGGAAAGCCAAGAATAATCAAAGCAATAAGCAGTGTCGTGAAACCACCCTCGGGTGGTTTTTTTGTTTTTGTCCCTCGCCATCTTCACGCTTCTTACTTGCCCTATTTTCATTCTGGCTGGTGAGCCGAAATATGCTCGGAGATATACAGCATGAGAAAAAAATCCGTGTACGACTCCGGGCTAAAAAGTACTTAAAGAGCGGGGAAGGTTTGAGCATGAAAATAGAGTGAAGAAACAAAGGACCTTCTCTGGTTAGAACCCCGCAAAAACGTATATTTAAGTCATGGTTAAATAATGGTTTAGCATTTGTAATTTATAACCTCTAAACAAATACTCTCTGCTTCAATCATCCGTCCTCCATTCTTTAATGCGCAGGCATAATATTCATCGGCAGTTTTATAGGGGGACCGGATAATTTCACCGCAGCATTTCGGGGGCAGAGTCTGGCATGTTGTGCTCAAAGCCTGCATCTCACCAAGTGCATAACGCACTTACTGGCTCTGTGTTCTGCCCGCCAGGCACCGGCATTTAAAGAGTCCTCGCCCGAAGTGTGGTAAGCTCCTTTTCTTTTTTTCAGGAGTATCAGTAATGACTGAAGGCCCATTAAATGAAAACGAAATGGAGTGGCTGGAAGAGACATTAATCTCTCACGGTCATGACGATGCGTCTGTGCTTGACGTTTCCGAACTCGACGGCATGCTAACCGCAGTGCTGTCCGGTCCTCTTGTGGTGGAACCCGACACCTGGCTGGTGGCGATCTGGGGCGGTGAAAAACACATCCCGCGTTGGAAAAACGATCGTGAAATGCACCGTTTTATCGATCTCTGCTTTAAGCATATGAACGACATCGCCGAGCGCCTGAGCGACTATCCCGACCAGTTTGAGCCAGTCTTTGGCGAGAACGATGTCGAGGGGACCACCTATACCGTGGTGGAAGAGTGGTGTTACGGCTACATGCGTGGAATGGCTCTGACCGACTGGTCTACCTTGCCGGAAGAGCTGAAACCCGATCTGGCGGTGATCGCTCTACATGGCTCGGAAGAGAACGTCGATCGCGTTGAAGCCATGACGGAAGAGGAGTATCAGGCGAGCGTGGACAGCATCCGTCCGGCGGCGATTCGTCTATATAACTACTGGCTGGCGAATCCACAGCAGCCGGAGGCCAAAAAGCCGATCGTCAACGGAACCAAAGTAGGGCGCAACGATCCGTGCCCGTGCGGAAGCGGGAAGAAATTTAAAAGCTGCTGTTTGCATTAATAAAAAAGGGCTCGCAATGAGCCCTTTAATTACCGCCGGGAGCCTGCAACTCGTCAGTTTATCCCACCTCCGGCAACAGCCCCGCAGCAATCGAAAACTGCACCAGAATCACCACAATCCCACAGATAAATACCAGCCCTAACAGCGGTTTTCCGCCCCACACCCGGTAACCCGAATCAGGGTGCTGCTGACGGCTTTTCCACGCCAGCAGGGAAGGGAGCAAAAGAGCCAAAACGGCCAGCGCTACACCCGCGTAGCCCAGCGCCATCACAAACCCACGCGGATAGAACAGTGCGAAGGCCAGCGGCGGAAGGAAGGTAATCAGGCCCGTCTGGATGCGTCCGCTGACGGAGCGTTTGCGCTGGAACAGATCCGCCAGATAGTCGAATAGCCCGAGGGCGACGCCGAGGAAAGAGGTCGCCAGCGCCAGATCGGCAAACAGATGCACTGCCAGCTCAACGTGCGGCGAAGCCACCACTTCACGCAGCGCCTGCAAGAATCCGTTCAGACCGGAATGATCGGCCATTAAGCCAATAAACGTAGACGAATCAATGCTGCCCAGAGTCACCAGTTGCCAGAAGATATAGGCAATGAGGGGGATCGCGCTGCCGATAATGAACACGCGGCGCAGTTTACGAATATCGCCATTCATATAGCTGACGATACTCGGCACGCTGCCGTGGAAGCCGAACGAGGTGAAAATCACCGGAATGGCAGAAAGCGCCAGCCCCTGTTGCAGTGGCAGGGTGAGCAAATTCACTTTGTGAACGTGCGGAGCCAGCAGCGCCAGCATGACTACCAGGAAAACAATCTTGGCGCTGAAGAGAAAGCGGTTAAACAGATCGACCAGCGACGTTCCCACGCATACCACGCCCCCGCCAATCAGCGTAAAGAAGATCACGCCGGTCGCCGGAGAAATAGCAGAGCCAAACCAGTCGTTGACGCTTGACGCGATCAGCTCGCCTGCGCCGCTCATGTAGGCCGCTGTCAGGGCATACATCAGGAACATCATGCTAAATCCCGTAATCCACTGACCGTAGCGGCCAAGATAGCGGGCGGCCAGTGAGCCAAGGCCCGTATCGGCAGGAACGTGCTGATACACCTCAAGCAGCAGTAATGCGGTATAGCACATCAGCGCCCACAGGCAGGCCAGAAGCACCAGCGTGACGCTAAATCCAACGCCCGCAGCGGCCAAAGGCATCGCCAGCATTCCTGCGCCAATCGTCGTGCCAGCGACGATAAAAATACTTCCCAGAGTTCTGTTCTTCACGCTTTCCTCTACCACAACCGCTTATCGCAACCTAATCTGCGGCGCAGAGTAAGACAAAACTCGTTACTCGTCAAATCACCGTTACAACCGGTGTAATCATATTTTTACAGTTACAAACCTGTGCCAGCGCAAGGCAGCAGGGCGCAAACCTGTTTAGTCTGTGGCTTTGATTTGGAGGGGTTATGACATCGATTCACGGACATGATGTGCTCAATATGATGATTGAGTCGGGTGAGCAGTACACGGAGCAAAGCCTGGTTCAGGCGATTTATTCCCGCTTTGGCAATAATGCGCGTTTTCATACTTGCTCGGCAGAGAATATGACGGCGGCGGAGCTGGTGGCATTTCTGGCGGCGCGGGGGAAATTTATTCCGGCAGACGAGGGGTTTTCAACGCACGTAAGTAAAATCTGTCGCCATTAAAAAAGGGGAGCCAGAAGGCTCCCGAAACTTTATTTCTGCGTGTCGAGAGTCGACAGCTCTTTATCAATAAAGTACAAACCTTCGCCTGATTTACCCGCCAGCGATAATTTATCGAGTACGGATTTAAACAGTTTCTCTTCTTCGTGCTGTTCTGCAACATACCACTGCAGGAAATTAAAGGTCGGATAATCCTGGCCAATCATCGCCGCATGAGTCAGTTCGTTAATTTTCTGGGTGATCAGTTGCTCGTGTTCGTAAGTGGCGCGGAACAGTTCGTCCAGTGACGCATACTCAGCGAACGGAGACGCCACTGGATTAATGCGTGGCAGGCTGCCGGTGTCAGCGAGATAATCGAACAGACGCTGCATGTGCGTCATCTCTTCCTGGGCGTGGCGACGCAGAAACGCGGCCGCGCCTTCAAAGCTGTGGTAGCTGCACCAGGCACTCATTTGTTGATAAAGCAGGGATGAAAAAAGCTCGAGGTTCATTTGTTCGTTGAGCTTATCGATCATTTCAGTTTTCAGCATAGTGCAGCTCCATGGAATTATTTATTAGTCAGTCAGGGCGTCACTATAATTTGTTATTTAATTATTTGCAAAAGGTAAAATAAAAGATTAATTATTCAAAATACGAATGGGAATAAAACGCATTGGCAGTTGTTTATATATTAATGAGAATGGTTTCGCTTCGTATTAAATAGACTGCCAGGGGAAAACTGGCAGCACTATTAATATTACCAGGTTTGCGTCGCTGCGGGATTTACCGCATAGCCCATGCATTTGTACTGGATAGTGACGGTCTGGTTGAGGCAAACCGACCCGCTGAACAGGCTGCAGGTTTTTATCGGCTGACCATAGAAAGAGGCGGTCGCGAAGCCCATGCTCTGGCACTCGCGCGTGGCCGTCCCGTTGGTGACATAGTCATCGTAACGGGCATTCTGGAAAATCGCCTGGCCGTAATCCAGCCGGACGACGCCGCCTGGCGCATCGGCGTTACTCACCTGCGCCTGACGAGTGACCGTGCAGCCCGCGAGGAGCAGAAATAAACCGGCAACGAATAATCTCTTCATATTTCGCTCTGATTCAATGTAAACACGCTATTTTACCGCCTGCCAGAACGGTCAATGCCGCGAATAGCCGGACGAATTTCCCTCTCTCTTTTCAACGACATGATTTGGTGGGATAGCCTGTCGAAGATTATGCAAAACCCCAGTGATGCTGGCGGCACGGGGCAAATGCGGCTCTGGCCCGGGAAAATATCCACAAAAGGGATGCGAGGCGGCCGGCAGCTCCTCACAGGACGGGTGTTCCTTAAAGGTTTTTTACTGTCTTTCAAAAGCAGTCTAGCCAACGGCTGGATTGGTGAGTAGGTATTTCTGAACATTGAGCAACCGCATCTCATTTCTTCTGTATTGCCTGATTATGTGAAGCGGCTTTCGTTTTTTAAAACATTTTTTCAGTTAATTTGAAAGTGCGTTTGTTAGATAGTAAGGTTGTCTGGATTCGCTATCTTTGGCGGCAACACCCGCAACGTATTCAGGAGATGAAGAATGAAAATTGCACTGATGATGGAAAACAGCCAGGCTGGCAAAAACGCCACTATCCTCAACGAATTGAAAACCGTCGTTGATGAGAAAGGTTTCCCGGTCTACAACGTCGGGATGAGTGACGAGAACGATCACCATTTGACTTACATCCACCTGGGTATCATGGCCAGCATCCTGTTAAATTCTAAGGCGGTGGACTTTGTAGTCACCGGTTGCGGGACAGGCCAGGGCGCGCTGATGTCGCTGAACATCCACCCGGGCGTGATTTGCGGTTACTGTATCGACCCGGCAGATGCGTTTCTGTTTGCGCAGATCAACAACGGTAACGCGCTCTCTCTGCCATTCGCCAAAGGCTTCGGCTGGGGTGCTGAGCTGAACGTGCGCTTTATCTTCGAAAAAGCGTTTACTGGCCGCAAAGGCGAAGGGTATCCGCCAGAGCGTAAAGAGCCACAGGTGCGTAACGCCGGTATTCTGAACCAGGTGAAAGCCGCCGTAGTGAAAGAGAACTATCTGGATACCCTGCGTGCAATCGATCCTGAGCTGGTGAAAACCGCCGTTTCCGGTCAGCGCTTCCAGCAGTGCTTCTTCGAAAACTGCCAGGACAAAGAGATCGAAGCATTTGTTCGCGGTATCGTAGGCTAAAACGGCTATCTGAATGAAAAGCCAGCCATGCTGGCTTTTTTTATGCCTTGTTCGACACCGCGCTCCCTGCATCTTTCGTCAGCCGCAGAGTATCCACCATCCCCACCAGGCAAATCAGCGCGATGGCGACAAAGGCCAGACGAAAGCTGATCCCCGGCACGCTTGTCATGTTCAGCAAATCGCCCATTTTCTCGCCAATCCGGATTCCAATCGCCCCGAGAGTGATCCCAAGCCCGACCGCCAGCTGCGTCGCTGTGGAAAACAGCGTATTGGCGTAGCTCATTTGTGCCGATGGTACATCCGCAAAGGCCAGCGTACTGACCGCCGTAAACTGAATCGAACGGAACACCCCGCCCAGATAAAGGATCAACATAATCAGCCAGACCGGCGTCTGTGGTGAGATAAACGCGCAGGCCAGCAGGGACAATACGTTTAGCGCTCCATTTATCAGCAGCAGTTTTCGGAAACCCAGGCGACGGATCAGCGGCGTGGTGGCAGGTTTAATCGTCAGATTACCGACAAACACAGCCAGCACCAGCAGGCCAGAGTGAAAAGCATCCATCCCAAAGCCTACCTGGAACATCAGGGGAAGCAGGAAAGGAACCGCGCTTATGGAGGCGCGAAACAGTGAGCCGCCGTACATCGTTACACGAAACGTCGGAACCTGCATGGCGTCGAGGCGAATCATCGGCCACTGGGCGCGCTGAAAATGGCGCAGGGCGTAGATAAGCGTGACCGCCCCCACAACCAAAAGTGCCAGGGTGAGCACCCCTTGTGAATGCTGCGCACCCATCGACTCCATGGCATACACCAGGCTCACCATCGCAATCGTGGTGGCGATAAAGCCGGGCGTATCGAAGGGACGACGTTCATCGTCGTGCAGATCGGGAATGATGCGTAGCGCCAGAATAATCGCCACGATCCCGAGGGGTACATTAATAAAGAAGATCCAGCGCCAGCCGGCGTAGCTGGTAATAAAGCCGCCGAGGGGCGGCCCGATAATGGGTGCCACCAGTGCGGGCCAGGTGAGGGTGGCGATAGCGGTGATCAGCTGATGTTTAGGCGTCGTGCGCAAGACCGCCAGCCGCCCGACCGGGACCATCAGCGCACCGCCCATGCCCTGCAGCACGCGCATGGCGACAAACTGATCCACCGTAGTGGATAGTCCGCAAAAGATGGAGGCGAGGGTGAAGATCGCCAGCGCCACGGCAAACACTTTGCGTGCGCCAAAGCGGTCGGCGATCCAGCCGCTGGCGGGGATCAAGACTGCCAGCGTGATCAGATAGGCGCTGATGCCGATATTCAAATCCACGGCCTGTACGCCAAAGCTTTTCGCCATATCGGGAAGCGCGGTGGCAATCACGGTTCCGTCGAGAAACTCCATAAAGAACGCCCCGGCAACCAGCAGTGCCGCTGGCGACAGCCCGCGGTTCTCCTTTCCGGTGATGTTGTCAGTCATCATTACCCTGCCATATCAAAAAAATTTATAAAAATTTACTGGAACTTATCGATTTCTAAGCTGCGGATTTGTCATGGATTTTTGTAACAATCCCGCAGCATTGCTGATTTTGTAACCGTGATTTGCGTCACATAATCATTGATTTTTGTGACGCTGGTCATATTATATGCGCATAGACAATAACACCTGCATAACACATTACCGGAGCATCAAATGAAACTGCGCAAAATCCTGAAAAGCATGTGGGCTAACTACTGCAATACGTTTAAAGACGTACCGCCAGGCGCAATGTTCTGATGTAAAAAACCTGCTTCGGCAGGTTTTTTTATGCCTGCGCTCGACGAGAGGGAAGATGAAAGGGCTATCGTTTTGCTACTATGGCGCTCTTTATGTAAGGAGCTTCCTATGTCTCAAAATCTGAGCGCCGATCAGGAACTGGTATCTGACGTCGTCGCATGCCAGTTGGTCATCAAACAAATCCTGGATGTGTTAGACATTATCGCGCCGATTGAAGTGCGTGAAAAAATGTCTACCCAACTGAAAAACATCGATTTCACCAGCCATCCTGCTGCGGCGGACCCCGTTACGCTTCGCGCCATTCAAAAAGCCATCGCGCTTATCGAACTCAAGTTCACACCGCAGGGTGAGTCACACTAAAATAAACCGATGTTTTGAATTTAGAAACAAGTTTATGCGAAAGGGCGACAGCAATGTCGCCCTTTTGACGTTCAGAAGAAGGTCTGCACCAGCAGATAGCTGGCGGCACAGGCACAGCTGACGCCGATAAGCCCCGGCAGAATAAAGCTGTGGTTGATGATGAATTTGCCAATTCGGGTGGTACCGGAGCGGTCGAAACCGATACAGGCCAGGTCGCTCGGGTAGGTGGGCAGCACGAAGTAACCGTAGGAGGCCGGGAAGAAAGCAATCAGCATTTTTGGCTCAATGCCCAGCATCAGGCCCATCGGTGCGACGGCGGTCAGTGCTGCGGCCTGGCTGTTTACCAGTTTGGAGACCAGAAACAACACGATGGCGTAAGTCCACGGATGGCTTTTTACTACACCTTCGAGTGCCATTTTCAGCTCGTCGAGGTGCGCCTGGAAGAAGGTATCGCTCATCCACGCAACCCCGAAGACCGAGAAAATCGCCACCATCCCGGCCTTAAACACCGCGCCGTTCGAAATGGCAGAGGCGTTAACCTTACAGGCAATCAGCATCACGGCACCGGCAATCAGCATCATCATCTGGATGACGAGATTCATGGAAAGCGCTGTCATTTTGCCTTTGATTTCAAAGGCAGGACGCAGTTCGGGCAACGCCCCCAGCAGCACCACGACAGCAATGCCGGCGAAGAAAATCCACGTCGACCAGTACGCCTGTTTCGGAAAGCGCTGGTTCATCAGCGTTTCGGTGCTGCCATAGATAAATTCGCGCTGTTTCGGGTCGCTGAGTTTTTCCTGGAATTCCGCGTCGTCAGCCAGATCTTTTCCGCGACGCAGGCTCCAGAGCGCGGCAATCATCACCCCAAACAGCGAAGCGGGTACGGAGACGGCCAGAATCTCGAGGATCCCCCACGCCTGACCGATACCGTGCTGGGCGCCAATAATTGACACCAGTGATACCACGGCAACAGAGACCGGGGACGCCGTAATCGCCATCTGCGAGGCAACAGAAGCAACGGCCATTGGGCGTTCCGGGCGAATACCTTTTTTTAGCGCGATGTCGGCGATAATCGGAAACATGGTGTACACCACATGACCGGTCCCGCAGAGAAACGTCAGCATCCAGGTGGTAAAGGGAGCGAGGAGGGTGATGTGCTGCGGATGTTTTCTCAGCAGGCGCTCGGCAAACTGCATCATGACATTCAGGCCACCCGCGGTCTGCAGGGTCGCCGCGCAGCCGATCACGGCAAGGATCGTCAGCATGACGTCCACCGGCGGTTTACCGGGCTGGAGGCCAAACACAAAACTTAAAATGAAAAGACCGATACCGCTTATCAGCCCAAGGCCCATCCCGCCGAACCGCGTTCCTACCAGCAGGCAGAGGATAATGACAATAAACTCGATGGTGATCATGAAGCTCCCTCGTCAATCAAAGTGAAATGAAATAAATCATTTCACTTTGTAAGGTTATTGGCTGGGAGCCAGATCTGATTTGTTAAATTTCAATAAAAGCAGTTACTTGGTAACTATTATTTAACAATTGTGGATAACTAGCCGGGCATCAGTGGCGCTGACAGTTCACCAGATTAAGCAGATGCTGATCAGTCTGCGTCATACACAGCCCGGCACGCTTCGCGCTGCGCACCTCATCCAGAATGGTTTTCAGCAATAGCCCATCCTGCTGCTGTTCTTTTCTCATATCACGCAAGAAATCGAGCGTGGTGTCATCATTCAGCGCTTTGGCCTCTCCGGCGAGCGTTTTCAGCATGGTGCAACGCTGCTCGTACTCGTCGAGGGTTTTCTGGAATATCTCTTCCAGCGATGAACAGGCGTCATCGGAGATCACACGCGCTTTGACAATCGGGTTAGCCCCGGCCTGTTTCATATAGTCAAAGACCCGCATCATGTGGGTGATATTGCATTGCGCCTGGGTGCGCAGAAAGGTGGCGGTTCCGTTGAGGCTGTGCTCTGAACACCAGTCGCTCAACTGCAAATAGAGATTGGAGGCGTTGAACTCGAGGTTCATCTGGGTGTTGAGTTTCTGAATCATTCCTGAAGTTGTCATTATAATATCCTTATTTAGAGGAGGGATGATTAACAACAGAATAAAGCCGTTCAGTACCGTCGTTATGTGACCCACTTTTCATTTCCCGTCATGCAATTAGGAATAATGCCCGTAATTTGTAAAAAGAATGAACTGTGATCCACGCACAGGTTTGACGGATGACTTCTTGTAAAATGAAACGATGTTTTATCTATTTCATTTATGAGGATCAAAATGGCCAGAGTGGCGGTATTGTTGGCACCAGGATTTGAAGAAGCGGAAGCAATTATCACGATTGATATCTTGCGTCGTATGCACATTGACGTCGAAACGCTGGCCTGCGCGGAGTCGCGCGCGGTGGTGAGTTATCACAACATCCCGATGGTGGCAGACAGGACGCTCTCCGAGCGCGCCGATACGCTGTACGACGCAGTGGTACTGCCGGGCGGGCCACAGGGCAGCATGAATCTGGCTGCCAGCCAGGAAGTGGTTCGTTTTGTTAAGGCACATGACGACGCGGGCAAATTGATCTGCCCAATCTGCTCTGCCGCGGCGCGCGTGTTGGGCGGCAACGGCCTGCTGAAAGGGCGTCGCTATGTCTGCTCAGGCGATTTATGGGAAACGGTCAACGACGGGGAATACGTCGATGCGCCGGTAGTAGAGGATCAGAATCTCCTCAGCGGCAAAGGCCTCGGCCACGCGTTTGATTTTGCCCTGACCCTGGCCGCCCGTTTACTGGGAGACGAAGCACCGGTTCGCGATCACGCGGATCATATTTACTACGCCTGGTAAATTCTTACGCGGACGCTACGGCGTCCGTATTACAGGGACGTCTTAGCTGACCTTATGGATAATTCTGCTTAATCCCCTCCAATTTGTCCGACAATACCCGCCTTTTTTATGTCATTTATCGCTGAATATATGTACGCAATTACTGTAATTCTGCGGTGTGATGCCGCTCTCTTATGGATGATTAATTTCCCGCTAAAACTATCTCCAGCACCATCACTTATTCAAGGGTGAGCGCTAATACCTTGTTTTACGTCCGATTAAATAAAAAGCACGACACTATACCCTACATAAAAGAATGCTAATGCTGGAGTTAACCATGCACAAATTTACTAAAACGCTGGCGGCCATCGGCCTGGCTGCCGTTATGTCACAATCCGCTATGGCAGAGAATTTAAAGCTCGGTTTTCTGGTGAAACAGCCTGAAGAACCCTGGTTCCAGACCGAATGGAAATTTGCGGATAAAGCCGGGAAAGATCTCGGCTTTGATGTCATCAAAATTGCCGTACCCGATGGTGAAAAAACACTGAACGCCATCGACAGCCTGGCGGCCAGCGGCGCGAAAGGTTTTGTCATTTGTACGCCAGATCCGAAACTCGGTTCGGCCATTGTGGCAAAAGCGCGGGGTTACGGCATGAAGGTGATTGCGGTTGACGATCAGTTCGTCAACGCCAAAGGCAAACCAATGGATACCGTTCCGCTGGTAATGATGGCGGCCACCAAAATTGGTGAGCGTCAGGGCCAGGAACTTTATAAAGAGATGCAAAAACGCGGCTGGGATGTGAAAGAAACAGCCGTTATGGCGATCACCGCAGATGAACTCGATACCGCGCGTCGCCGTACGTCCGGTTCGATGGACGCGCTGAAAGCGGCCGGGTTCCCGGAAAAACAGATCTATAAAGTCCCGACGAAATCGAACGATATTCCAGGCGCCTTCGACGCCGCAAACTCCATGCTGGTGCAGCACCCTGAAGTTAAACACTGGCTGGTGGTCGGCATGAACGACAACACCGTGCTGGGCGGCGTGCGCGCGACAGAAGGTCAGGGCTTTAAAGCGGCGGATGTCATCGGCGTCGGCATTAATGGCGTGGATGCGGTGAGCGAGCTGTCTAAAGCGCAGGCGACCGGCTTCTACGGCTCGCTGCTGCCAAGCCCGGATGTGCATGGCTATAAATCCAGCGAAATGCTCTATAACTGGGTGACGAAAGACGCTGAGCCTCCGAAGTTCACCGAGGTGACGGACGTGGTGCTGATCACCCGCGACAACTTCAAAGAGGAACTGGCGAAAAAAGGGCTGGGCGGTAAGTAATTTGTTGTGATTGCGCCCCTCGATGCGGAGGGGCCAGACGTACACTACTCGAATCACGGAGACGTTATGCAACAGTCTGACCCGTATCTCTCTTTTCGCGGCATCGGGAAAACGTTCCCCGGTGTAAACGCGCTGACCGATATCAGTTTCGACTGCTATCCCGGTCAGGTCCACGCCCTGATGGGGGAGAATGGCGCAGGGAAATCCACGCTGCTAAAAATCCTCAGCGGAAACTACGCCCCGACGACCGGCACGCTGGCGATTCGCGGCGAAGAGATGGCGTTTGCCGATACCACGGCGGCGCTGAATGCTGGCGTCGCTATCATTTATCAGGAGCTGCATCTGGTACCTGAAATGACGGTGGCGGAAAACATCTATCTGGGACAATTGCCTCACAAGAGCGGGATCGTCAATCGCTCGCTCCTCAATTATGAAGCCGGACTGCAGCTGCAGCATCTCGGGCTGGATATCGATCCGCAAACGCCGCTGAAATATCTGTCAATAGGCCAATGGCAGATGGTGGAAATTGCCAAGGCGCTCGCGCGCAACGCAAAAATTATCGCCTTTGATGAGCCGACAAGTTCGCTCTCGGCGCGTGAGATCGACAACCTGTTCCGGGTGATCCGCGAGCTGCGCAAAGAAGGGCGCATCATTTTATATGTTTCGCACCGTATGGAAGAGATTTTTGCCCTTAGCGACGCCATCACCGTGTTCAAAGATGGCCGCTACGTGCGCACCTTCACCGATATGCAGCAGGTCAATCATGACCAGCTGGTGCAGGCGATGGTCGGACGTGAGCTGGGGGATATCTATCATTGGCAACCGCGAGAATACGCTGCCGAGCGTTTGCGTCTGGAGAGCGTCAAAGCGCCAGGCGTGCGGACGCCCATCTCCCTGTCGGTGCGCAGCGGCGAAATCGTCGGTCTGTTCGGGCTAGTGGGAGCAGGGCGCAGCGAGCTGATGAAAGGGCTGTTCGGCGGCACGCGGATCACCGCAGGCCAGGTATATATCGACGGTCAGCCGGTGGATATCCAGAAACCGGCTCACGCGATCCGCGCGGGGATGATGCTCTGTCCTGAAGATCGTAAAGCCGACGGGATTATTCCGGTCCACTCTGTGCGTGACAACATTAACATTTCGGCACGCCGAAAATTCATTCGTGCCGGATGCCTGATCAACGACAGCTGGGAAAACATTAACGCCGATTACCATATTCGCTCCCTGAATATTAAAACCCCCGGTGCTGAACAGCTCATTATGAATCTCTCCGGCGGGAACCAGCAAAAGGCCATTCTGGGCCGCTGGCTGTCGGAAGAGATGAAAGTCATTTTGCTGGATGAACCGACGCGCGGCATCGACGTCGGGGCCAAGCACGAAATCTATAACGTCATCTATGAGCTGGCAAAACGCGGCGTGGCGGTGTTGTTCGCCTCCAGCGATCTGCCCGAAGTGCTGGGCGTTGCCGACCGCATCATCGTGATGCGCGAAGGGGATATCGCCGGTGAATTGCTACATGAACAGGCGAATGAACAACAGGCGTTGAGCCTCGCCATGCCTAAAGTCAGCCAGGCTGTCGCCTGAGCAAGGAGTAAATGATGTCCTCTGTAACTACCTCTCGCGCACCGAAATCGGCTTTTAGCCTGGGGCGCATCTGGGATCAATACGGCATGCTGGTGGTCTTTGCCGTCCTGTTCCTGGGCTGTGCGATCTTCGTGCCGAATTTCGCCAGTTTCGTCAACATGAAAGGGCTGGGGCTGGCGATCTCCATGTCCGGTATGGTCGCCTGCGGAATGCTGTTCTGTCTGGCGTCCGGCGATTTCGACCTCTCCGTTGCGTCGGTCATCGCCTGTGCAGGTGTGACGGCGGCGGTGGTGATCAACCTGACGGAAAGCCTGTGGATAGGGGTTTTTGCCGGGCTGATGCTGGGTGTGCTCAGCGGGCTGGTGAATGGTTTTGTCATTGCCCGCCTGAAGATCAACGCCCTGATCACCACGCTTGCCACCATGCAAATTGTGCGCGGCCTGGCCTATATTATCTCTGACGGGAAAGCGGTGGGGATTGAAGACGAGCGCTTCTTTACCCTCGGCTACGCCAACTGGCTGGGTCTGCCAGCGCCTATCTGGCTGACGGTGGGCTGTCTGATTATATTTGGCTTCCTGCTCAACAGAACCACCTTTGGCCGCAATACGCTGGCGATCGGCGGGAATGAAGAGGCTGCGCGCCTGGCCGGTGTCCCGGTGGTGCGTACCAAAATTATTATCTTTGTGCTCTCCGGTCTGGTGTCGGCGGCGGCGGGGATTATTCTGGCATCGCGTATGACCAGCGGCCAGCCGATGACCTCGATTGGCTATGAGCTGATTGTGATTTCTGCCTGCGTATTGGGTGGGGTTTCGCTAAAAGGCGGCATCGGAAAAATCTCATATGTGGTGGCCGGTATCCTTATCCTCGGCACCGTTGAGAACGCCATGAACCTGCTGAATATTTCCCCCTTCTCGCAGTACGTCGTACGTGGCCTAATCCTGCTGGCAGCAGTGATCTTCGACCGTTACAAGCAAAAAGCGAAGCGCACCGTTTGAGCAAAATCTGGCCCAACTTTTAAGTCTAGTCCTACCTCCCTGCCGCCTGCCAGCAATGCTGGCAGGCGGTTTGCTAAATGGCGAGCAGCGTCACACTGTCTATACTTACATGGCTACTGAGATGTTAAATGTCTGACATCTCGAAAACCGTAAGGAGGATAAGGGTGGCAGACTCGTTAAACGTACCGCCTGCACTGACCGGAGAATTCGCATTCTTTTTCGATCTCGACGGGACTCTCGCCGACATCAAACCGCACCCCGATCAGGTGGTGATACCTGCCGATATTCTCCGGGTGTTACATCAGCTCTCCAGCAACAATCATGGGGCACTGGCATTGATATCAGGGCGCTCAATGGCCGAGCTGGATCAGCTTGCCAGGCCTTACCGCTTTCCGCTTGCCGGTGTGCACGGAGCGGAGCGCCGCGACATCCATGGCAACGCGCATATCGTCTCTCTTCCCGATTCACTGATTCAGTCGCTCACGGTACAACTGACCGCGGCGCTAGAGCATCTGCCGGGAACGGAGCTGGAAGCGAAAGGGATGGCCTTTGCGCTGCACTATCGTCAGGGGCCGCAGCACGAAGCTGCCATCACGGCGCTGGCAACCTCCATCGTCGCGGCACACCCTCAGCTTGCGCTGCAGCCGGGCAAATGTGTGGTGGAGATAAAACCAAGGGGCATTAATAAAGGAGAGGCGATCAAGGCCTTCATGACCGAGGCGCCTTTTGCAGGCAGAACGCCGGTGTTTATCGGCGACGACCTGACGGACGAAAGCGGTTTTAGCGCCGTCAATCAGGCCGGAGGGGTATCAATTAAAGTCGGACAGGGTGAAACCTGCGCCGAATGGCGACTGGCGAATGTCGCCAGCGTATGGCAATGGGTCACCGAAGTCGCTAACCAGCAACAAGAAGAAAAAATAGCGCATAACAACAGGAGAAAACATGATGGGTCGCTTAGTCGTAGTCTCTAACCGAATTGCGCCACCGGACGATAAAAAATCCAGCGCGGGTGGTCTGGCGGTAGGGATTTTGGGTGCCTTAAAAACAGCTGGCGGTTTGTGGTTTGGCTGGAGCGGTGACGTCGGTAATGAAGACCAGCCGCTAAAAAAGGTGACACGGGGCAACATCACGTGGGCATCGTTTAATCTGGGTGAGAAGGACTACGAAGAATATTACTCGCAGTTCTCGAATGCCGTGCTGTGGCCGGCGTTTCACTATCGTCTGGACCTGGTTAAATTTGAGCGCGATTCGTGGGAAGGGTACACACGTGTCAATGCGCTGCTGGCGGATAAACTGCTGCCGTTAATCGAGGAAGACGATATTTTATGGATCCACGATTATCATCTGATTCCGTTCGCCAGCGAGCTGCGCAAACGTGGGGTGAATAACCGGATCGGCTTCTTCCTGCACATCCCGTTCCCGACGCCGGAGATTTTCACCGCGTTGCCGCCGCATGAAGAGCTGCTGGAAGGGCTGTGCGATTACGATCTGCTTGGCTTCCAGACGGAAAACGACCGCGTGGCGTTTCTCGATAGCGTCTCCGGTAAAACGCGCGTGACCACCCGCAGCGGCAAGTCTCATACCGCGTGGGGCAAGACTTTCGAGACCGAAGTCTATCCTATCGGTATTGAACCTGATGAAATCGCCGCTGACGCCTCTGGCCCGCTGCCGCCGAAACTGGCGCAGCTCAAAAGCGAGCTGAAAAACGTCAAAAACATCTTCTCCGTGGAGCGTCTGGATTACTCGAAAGGGTTGCCGGAACGCTTCCAGGCCTATGAGAGACTGCTGGAAAAATTCCCGCAGCATCACGGTAAAATCCGTTATACGCAGATTGCCCCGACCTCACGTGGTGAGGTGCAGGCCTATCAGGATATACGGCATCAGCTGGAAACCGAGGCCGGGCGCATTAACGGTCGCTACGGGCAGTTGGGCTGGACGCCGCTTTATTATCTCAACCAGCATTTTGAGCGCAAAATTCTGATGAAGGTGTTCCGCTATGCGGAAGTGGGGCTGGTAACGCCTCTGCGCGACGGGATGAACCTGGTGGCGAAAGAGTATGTCGCCGCGCAGGACCCAAATGACCCTGGCGTGCTGGTGCTTTCACAGTTTGCGGGGGCGGCGAACGAGCTGACTTCGGCGCTGATCGTCAATCCCTACGACAGCGATGATGTGGCAAATGCCCTCGACAGGGCGCTGACCATGCCGCTCACTGAGCGTATCTCGCGCCATGCGGAGATGATGAAAGTGATTCGCGAGAACGATATTAATCACTGGCAGGAGCATTTTATTCGCGATCTTGAGCGGATCACTCCCCGTAGCCGGGAGAGCAATCTGCAAAAAAAGGTCGCAACCTTCCCTAAACTGGCTTAACGAGTCCCCCCTCGGCGGCATCAATTGCCGAGGGGAACCAGCAGCACGTCCACCTGACTTGAGCTGACAATCGCTTTGGCGGAGCAGGCGGCGCGTGAGAAGAAGCTGTGGTTATGGTTACCGCAGATCACCAAATCAGCCTGCTCTTTGCGGCAAATATCCAGAATATGTTCGCTCAGTTCGCCGGTGGCGATAAAGGTCCGCGCGATAGGATACTGGGCTTTATCCTCCAGCTCCTGCAAAAAATGCTGCGTCTCTTCCTGCAACAGCCCACGAATATCTTCCAGCATCGGTGCCGCCAGCTGATTATACATTTCCGGCTCGGCCGCCAGCGTAACCAGACTAATCCGCGCATTGAGCGGGCGGGCGATAGAGACCGCTCGCGCCAGCAGCTGATGGCTTTCCGGGGTAACAGCAACGCATACCAGAATGTGTGAGTAACTCATCGCTCACTCCTTTGATGTCCAGAGACAGAGGATTCATCACCATTAGCGCGATTCGTACCGCTTCGCAAGAGGGCAATACGACATTGGTGTGACGCTTATCATAATTATTCATTAATTATTCTTATAAAACGAATAGTGTCATAACCGAGCTTATCAACGTAAAAGCGTTACTTAACCAAAACATCCCCTTTTTAATATTGAACCCGTCATCAGATATCCGCCGTTTTTGACCAGCAAGTTATCGTCACGAACGGAAATTTGTTACATTTTTTAATTTTATAACTCCATGATTTTAAATGAAATTAATGATGTGTTACTGACTATGGCTTAATATGTTAAGCAAAAGATCATTAAGGATAATGCTCTCTGACGAGGAGTGAGCTGGTCGGATAAGCCACTGCATGAGTATTCGTCCATTCAGAATAGAAAAGAGCCTCATTTGGCTAAAAATCAACCAACTTACAAGTCACGCTGATGGATTAATCCCTGTTTATCGCTCAATTTTTGTGACGTAGATCACATTTTTTTTTAAAATTTGGGCGGGGCTGCATTGTATGTGGCAAAACGGACGAGTAGAGTTGCCTCGAATTAGGAAAAATCTTAGTTATTTGTAAGTAATGATAAGACGCAATGGTCAGGGATCACCATTTAAAAACCGCGCGTTTTATCCAGTTTAACCTTAATTCGACTATGCATTTTCGCCTTTTCTTTTTTTTTACCGGGGTTTTCTCGGCGACATCACGGGGTGCGGTCTTACCGCATAAAAAATTATAGTTGGTTATTCTGGATGGGAAAAATGCATACATCCGAGATGCTTAAACACGTCTATGACATCAATTTGTCATACTTATTACTTGCACAGCGTTTGATTAGTCAGGACAAACCGTCCGCCATGTTCCGCCTGGGTATCAGCGAAGAAATGGCAACAACGCTCGGTGGATTAACTCCCCCTCAGATGGTCAAACTGGCGGAAACCAATCAGCTGGTATGTCAGTTCCGCTTCGACAGTCATCAGACCATTACGCGTCTGACTCAGGATTCACGCGTTGACGATCTGCAACAGATCCACACCGGGATTTTGCTTTCAACCCGCCTTCTCACCGAAATCAGCCAGCCTGACGACGTGGCCCGCAAGAAAAGGGCTTAATGATGAGCGAAAAAAGCATTGTTCAGGAAGCTCGCGACATTCAGTTGGCAATGGAACTGATCACGTTGGGTGCTCGCTTACAAATGCTGGAAAGCGAGACTCAGCTGAGCCGCGGTCGACTTATCAAACTGTATAAAGAATTACGCGGTAGCCCGCCTCCGAAAGGGATGCTGCCCTTTTCAACGGACTGGTTTATGACCTGGGAGCAAAACATCCACGCATCGATGTTTTGCAATGCCTGGCAGTTTCTCTTGAAAACTGGCTTGTGCACTGGCGTAGATGCTGTCATCAAAGCCTATAAACTCTACCTTGAACAATGTCCACAGCCGGAAGAGGGGCCACTTTTGGCGCTGACCCGCGCATGGACGCTGGTGCGCTTCGTTGAGAGTGGATTGCTGCAATTGTCGCGCTGTAACTGCTGCGACGGCAACTTTATCACCCATGCTCATCAGCCAGTAGGTAGCTTTGCCTGCAGTTTATGCCAGCCGCCGTCCCGTGCGGTAAAAAGACGTAAACTTTCCCCGGAAGCTGCCGATATTAATCCACAACTGCTGGATGAACAGATCGAACAAGCTGTTTAACCCGAACGTGTGGGAAAGATTCCAGCAGCGGTAAGAAATTACCGCTGCTTTTTTTTACCCCGCATTCCGGTAACGCCTTCGAACTCAACATCCTGTCATGGTCTCTAGCGGAAGGATGATGTCGTGCTTATCTTATTAGGTTACCTGGTTGTTATCGGTACAGTTTTCGGCGGTTATATGATGACCGGCGGGCACCTGGGAGCACTCTATCAACCGGCTGAACTGATTATTATCGGCGGCGCAGGGGTAGGTGCTTTTATCGTTGGCAACAACGGTAAATCGATTAAAGGAACGCTCAAAGCGCTCCCATTACTGTTTCGTCGTTCAAAATACACCAAAAGCATGTATATGGACCTGCTGGCGCTGCTCTATCGTCTGATGGCAAAGTCGCGTCAACAGGGCATGTTCTCGTTGGAACGTGATATTGAGAACCCGAAAGAGAGCGAAATTTTCGCCAGTTATCCACGTATTCTCGCTGACGCGATGATGCTGGATTTTATCGTCGATTATCTTCGACTCATCATCAGCGGCAACATGAACACCTTCGAGATCGAAGCGCTGATGGACGAAGAGATCGAAACTCACGAAAGCGAATCCGAAGTGCCGGCTAACGCCCTGGCGCTGGTGGGGGATTCACTGCCGGCATTCGGTATCGTCGCGGCGGTGATGGGCGTGGTACACGCACTGGCCTCCGCCGACCGCCCGGCCGCAGAGCTGGGGGCACTGATTGCCCACGCAATGGTTGGGACATTCCTCGGTATTCTTCTCGCCTACGGTTTTATCTCGCCGCTGGCAAGCGTACTACGCCAGAAGAGTGCAGAAACCACCAAGATGATGCAGTGCGTGAAGATCACCCTGCTGTCAAACCTGAACGGCTACGCACCGCCAATCGCGGTGGAATTCGGGCGTAAAACCCTGTACTCCAGCGAGCGTCCATCGTTTGTCGAGCTTGAAGAACACGTCCGCGCTGTGAAGAACCCTAACCAACAGACGACGACTGAGGACGCATGAAAAATCAGTCCCATCCCATCGTCATAGTTAAAAAGCGCAAACACAAAGGCCATGGGGGCGGTTCCCATGGCTCGTGGAAAATCGCTTACGCGGACTTTATGACCGCAATGATGGCGTTTTTCCTGGTGATGTGGCTGATTTCCATCTCCAGCCCGAAAGAGCTGATTCAGATCGCGGAGTATTTCAGAACACCGCTGGCGACGGCGGTGACGGGTGGGCAGCGAATCGCGAACAGCGACAGCCCAATCCCTGGCGGGGGTGATGATTACACCCAGCAAAAGGGTGAAGTGAAGAAAGAGCCAAATATCGACGAGCTGAAAAAGCGCATGGAGCAGGCGCGGTTGAAAAAACTGCGTGGCGACCTCGACCAGCTCATCGAGGCTGACCCGAAACTGCGCGCGCTGCGTCCACATTTGAAAATCGATCTGGTGCAGGAAGGGTTACGCATCCAGATTATTGATAGCCAGAACCGCCCAATGTTCAAAACCGGCAGCGCGGAAGTTGAGCCTTACATGCGCGATATTTTGCGCGGTATTGCGCCGGTGCTGAACGGTATTCCGAACCGCATCAGTCTCTCTGGCCATACGGATGATTTCCCGTATGCCAACGGCGAAAAGGGATACAGCAACTGGGAGCTTTCTGCCGATCGTGCCAACGCCTCGCGTCGCGAGCTGGTGGTGGGTGGGCTTGATGAGGGCAAAGTCCTGCGCGTCGTCGGAATGGCAGCCACCATGCGGGTGACCGACCGCGGCCCGGACGATGCCATCAACCGTCGTATCAGTCTTTTAGTGCTCAATCAGCAGGCGGAGCAGACCATTCTGCACGAAAACGCCGAAAGCCAGAATGAGTCACTGGATGATTTAAAACAGCCAGGGGCAGTGCCTTCGGCTGCCGTTCCAACATCGCCACCAGCCAATCCGAGGTGATAGCGTGAGCATGGATATTAGCGATTTTTACCAGACGTTTTTTGATGAAGCCGACGAGTTGTTGGCGGACATGGAGCAGCATCTGCTGGATTTAGTGCCTGAGGCACCGGATTCAGAACAGCTCAATGCCATTTTCCGCGCGGCACATTCCATTAAAGGTGGCGCCGGAACATTTGGTTTTACCATTTTGCAGGAAACTACCCATTTAATGGAGAACCTGCTGGATGAAGCTCGTCGCGGTGAGATGCAGCTCAACACCGACATTATTAACCTGTTTTTGGAAACCAAAGATATTATGCAGGAACAGCTCGACGCCTATAAAAGCTCGCAAGAGCCAGATGCTGCAAGCTTTGAATACATCTGCAACGCTCTGCGCCAGTTAGCTCTGGAAGCGAAGGGCGAAGTCGCTGCACCTGCGGTCAGCGCGGCAAAATTAAGCGTGGTTGATGCACTGGCGTCAGAAGACGCGACCCCGCCTGCAGCCGAAGCAAAGCTGCGCGTGGTGCTCTCTCGTCTGAAAGAGAGTGAAGTGAATCTGCTGGAAGAAGAGCTGGGTAACCTGGCGTCCCTGAGCAACATCGTTAAAGGCCCCGATAGTCTGGCAGCTACCATTGATGGTGGCATCGGTCAGGATGATATCGTCGCGGTGCTGTGCTTCGTGATTGAAGCCGACCAGATCACCTTTGAAACTGAAACGGCGGCTGCAGAAGCCCCTGTTGAGGTTGCGGAAGTGGTGGCAGCGCCTGACGTGAGCGTGCCAGCGGTGGTTGCCCCGACGCCCGTGCTGAAAGCCGTTCCCGGCGAATCGGCTGCGCCGAACCGCGCTGAACGTGAAAAACCGGCGGCCCGCAGCAGTGAATCCACCAGTATCCGCGTGGCGGTAGAGAAGGTCGACCAGCTGATTAACCTGGTGGGCGAACTGGTGATTACCCAGTCCATGCTGGCGCAACGTTCGAACGAACTGGACCCGGTGACCCACGGCGATCTGATTACCAGCATGGGTCAGTTACAACGTAACGCCCGCGATCTGCAGGAATCGGTGATGTCCATCCGCATGATGCCGATGGAGTACGTCTTCAGCCGCTTCCCGCGTCTGGTCCGCGACCTGGCGAGCAAGCTGAACAAACAGATTGAACTGACCCAACTGGGGAGTTCAACCGAGCTGGATAAGAGCCTGATTGAGCGCATTATCGATCCGTTAACGCACCTGGTGCGTAACAGCCTCGATCACGGCATTGAATCCCCGGAAAACCGTATTGCGGCAGGGAAATCCCCGGTCGGTAACCTGATTCTGTCCGCAGAACATCAGGGCGGCAACATCTGCATTGAAGTGACCGATGACGGCGCAGGCCTGAACCGCGAGCGTATTCTGGCGAAAGCTCTTTCGCAGGGCATGCAGGTGAACGAGAACATGACCGATGAAGAAGTCGGCATGCTGATCTTCGCCCCGGGCTTCTCGACTGCTGAGCAGGTGACTGATGTGTCGGGCCGAGGCGTGGGCATGGACGTGGTGAAACGTAACATCCAGGAGATGGGCGGCCACGTTGAGATCAAGTCTAAGCAAGGTTCAGGTACCACTATCCGTATCCTGCTGCCACTGACGCTGGCGATCCTCGACGGGATGTCCGTGAAGGTCGCCGACGAAGTATTTATTCTTCCGCTGAATGCGGTGATGGAATCCCTGCAGCCGCGTGATGAAGATCTGCATCCGCTGGCCGGTGGCGAGCGCGTACTGGAAGTGCGTGGCGAGTATCTGCCGCTGGTGGAACTGTGGAAAGTGTTTGAAGTCGACGGCGCGAAGACCGAAGCGACTCAGGGCATCGTGGTTATTCTGCAAAGCGCGGGGCGCCGCTATGCGCTGCTGGTCGATCAGCTGATTGGTCAGCACCAGGTGGTGGTGAAAAACCTCGAAAGCAACTACCGCAAAGTGCCAGGAATTTCAGCTGCCACCATCCTTGGCGATGGCAGCGTCGCACTGATCGTCGATGTGTCGGCGCTTCAGGGTTTAAATCGTGAACAACGTGTGGCGTACACAGCCGCCTGATTAGTTAAGAAGGTATAAACATGACCGGTATGAGTAATGTAACGAAACTGGCCGGCGAGCCATCAGGGCAGGAATTCCTGGTTTTCACTTTAGGCGATGAAGAGTACGGCATCGATATTCTTAAAGTGCAGGAGATTCGCGGCTACGATCAGGTGACTCGCATTGCCAACACACCTTCCTTTATCAAAGGTGTGACCAACCTGCGTGGTGTCATTGTCCCTATCGTCGATCTGCGCGTGAAGTTTAGCCAGGGTGAAGTGGAGTATAACGACAACACCGTGGTAATCGTCCTGAACCTGGGCCAGCGCGTAGTGGGTATCGTGGTCGATGGCGTGTCTGACGTGCTGTCGCTGACCGCCGACCAGATCCGCCCGGCACCGGAATTCGCGGTGACCCTGTCTACCGAATACCTGACCGGTCTGGGCGCGCTGGGCGACCGTATGCTGATTTTGGTGAACATCGAGAAACTGCTGAACAGCGACGAGATGGCCCTGCTGGATATCGCGGCGAGTCACGTGGCGTGATGTGATGCCGGGGGGACCCGGCAGAGAATGGTATTAACTGAGAAAGCCGGGTGAGCGTTAACGCTACCCGGCTTTTTTACCTCTTACGCTTCCTGCTCAATGAGTTCCGGCTCTTCTTCCAGCAGCCCTTCGTTTTGCGCCAGCATTGCCGTTGCAATCCCGTTGCCCAGCACATTAATCGCTGAACGACCCATATCGAGGAAATGGTCGATGCCCATCAGCAGCAAGATCCCTGCGACAGGAATGTTGAAGCTTGGGATGGTCGCGGCTAATACCACCAGCGCGGAACGTGGCACGCCTGCGATACCCTTGGAAGCCAGCATCAGCGTCAGCATCAGAACGGTGACTTCGGCGAAACTCAGATGAATATTGTAAGCCTGCGCGATAAACATCGACGCAAAGGAGCAGTACACCATCGAGCCGACCAGGTTAAAGGAGTAACCAATCGGCAGAACGAAGGAGACGATATTGCGGGAACAGCCGAAGCGGGTGAGCTGCTCCAGGGTTTTCGGGTAGGCCGCTTCGGAGCTGCTGGTGGTAAACGCGACCAGCACCGGATCTTTCAGCATGCTGACCAGGCGGAAAACCTCTTTTTTCAGCACCATGTATCCTACCGCCAGCAGCACCAGGCAGGTGAGCATAATCGCCACGTAATATCCGCCGATAAAGGAAGCGTAGTTGAGCAAAATCCCCAGCCCCTGAGTGGCGATGACTGACGAGATGGCCGCAAATATCGCCAGCGGTGCAACGTACATCACATAGCCCGTGACTTTCAACATGATGTGAGACACCACATCCAGCGCAGCGACGAGGGGGGCATTGAACTTCTCGCCCAGAGACGCGCCGCCGATGCCAAAGAACATCGAGAAAACGACGATTTGCAGAATTTCATTATTCGCCATCGCCCCGACAATACTAGTCGGAATGGTGTGCGACAGAAAGCCCTTCAGTGACATCCCGCTCACTGCCAGCCCGGTGTCGACAGAACCGGCGGGAATCGTCAGGTTCAGACCCGTACCCGGCTGTTCGAGAGTGACAATAAACAAGCCGACCAGAATCGACAGCACGGAGGAGCTGATAAACCACACCATCGCTTTACCGCCCACGCGGCCAATGGTGGAGGTTTCGCCAAGCTTCATGATGCCCACCGTCAGCGTACTAAACACCAGCGGCGCGATAACCATTTTGATCAGTCGGAGGAAAATATCGGTGAGGAGTGTGATATTGTCTGCCCAGGTCGCGATCGCGTCGGCAGACGCGTACTCGTGAATGGCTGCCCCTGAAAGAATACCCGCCAGCATGAAAATCACGATGAACAGCGTGAGTTTGTTTGCACTTGCCACTAAAAAAGACCCTCTGTTATGCGCTTAAGTTTCATCAGTGCGCTGAGTCATATAATTTTTTAATTTCAGCGCACAAATACATTCATCGCATAAATTGAAGTAAAGCGGATACAGATACAACTATTTTTTAAGTTTTATTGATTTTGTTATCTAAATGTGACCGATATATTGTGACATAAATCACAGTATTATGAATATATCCTCCTGATACCCACTTTTAAACCTGCCCGGAAAGTACCAACTATCTGTTTTATATAAAAATAAAGTGTCAATACCGCAAAGGCATGAGGCGAAGCGGAGCAGGTGGTTGAACCCCGATCCATAAACTAAATTCACAATGAGTGCTCATTGGGAAGGTTAAGTGCTGCTAACGGATTGAGTACTCTCAATAAAATACGAAAAAACGAAGGGCACACTTCCTGGAGGGCTGTAAATGAAAAGTAAACTCCTTCTGATCTGTACGGGCGGCATGCTGGCGTTAGCGGCACATCAGGCGATAGCGGTGACCAGTAGCGGAACCATCGGCGCTACCCTGACGCTAACCAACGGTTGCCTGATCAACGGCTCTCCGACGCAAAACGGTATTAATTTCGGTAGCCTCGACTTCGGGACGCATCCCGCAACCTTCTCCACTCTGACTACCCAGCTTGCGGGGGCCAGCGGCGGGAATACCTTCACCATTCAGTGTACGACCGCCAGTTATACGGTGGCGATCACCGGAAACACTAACTCCACTGCGCCAGGCACCGTCGTCGGTACGCCGGGCACGCCCGCACGTTATCTGGTGAATACCGCCAACACCGCGCAGGGTGTGGCCTATAGCCTGTTTAGCGACAGCGGATTTAATAACATCATTGCCAACAACGCACCGCTCCCGGTGGCTTCCACCGCAGGCGGCGTCGACAGTTACACCCTGTATGGCCGCATCACAGGGGGCGGAAACAGCGTCACCGTGGTACCGGGAACCTATACGGACACCATTAACGTCAGTGTGACCTACTAGTTCAAGCGCCGGAAATGACCGAAGTCATCGCACGTCTGCGAAAAATCGCAGAGGGAAAACTGCGCCTTTTTTTTGCTCTCTGCGCCGGGTTAGTGACGGCGGGAACGGCGCACGCGGTCACTTCGCAGTCGTTTCAGGTGTCGGCGACGATAACGCCCGGCTGCTCGGTGACGACAGGCACCGGTGGGGTGCTCGGTACGCTTAACTTCGGTACGCGGTCGGGCGTCGCCACCGGGCAGGTCAGCACCAGTTTTGTGCCGAACGGATCCTTGTCGATCGCTTGCACACCGAATGTTGCGCTGAGTATGAGTATTGACGGCGGGCAACATTATTCTTCCGTGCGCCGAATGCAGCGCGCCAGCGGCACGGAAATGGTGGCCTACCGGCTGTACAGCAGCAGTTCGCTGGCGGCAAACAGTGAGATCGGGATCAATCAGGCGGTGCCGGTGACCTATACCAATAGCAACAATATTGCGCTGCCGTTGTTTGGTGTGGCGCTTTTGACAGGGTTTAGCCCTGCCGGAACCTATTCAGATCAACTCACCGTGACGTTGTCATGGTGAAACAGGGAGAAGGGCAATGAAGGCACCAATGATTCGCTATGGCGTACTGGGGATGTGGGCGATGCTGGCCATGATGTCGGGACGGGCCAATGCGGCGGCGACCATTTTGCTCTGGCCGATTGACCCCTGGCTTTCGGCCGACACCAAAGCCACCGAGCTGTGGATCCAGAACCAGGGGAACAGCGCCACCACCATGCAGGTGCGAATTATGCGCTGGAAACAGGAGAACGGATTTGAGCGCTACACCGCTCAGCAGGATGTGGTTGCCAGCCCGCCGATTGTGACCATTGGCAAAGACGGCAAGCAGCTGATTCGCTTAATCAAACAGGGCAACGTTCCGATGGGCGTTGAACAAGCCTACCGCATTATCGTCGATGAAATTCCCCAGCCCGCTGACAAATCTCAGCCCGAAATTGGCCTGAAAATCCAGATGCGCTACTCCATTCCGCTGTTCGTTTACGGACAAGGCATCCCAACAATAAAAGAGGGGGCGCATCACGCGCTGGCCGATACGCAAAATCTGAGCTGGAAGATTATTCAGGAAGGAGGAAAACCCGCGCTGCAGGTGCGTAATCGGGGGGACGTTCACGTCCGTTTAAGCCAGGTGGTGCTGGATAAACGCACCATCGCTGACGGTCTGCTCGGCTATGTTCTCCCGGACAGCACCCGCAGCTGGCCGCTTCCGGCGGGCGTGCATCAGGCAAGCCAGATGAGTGCGCAAATTAATGCCGGGAATACGCAATGGCAGTCGGCGCCCGTCCACTGAAACCGGCGATGATTATCCTGCTTTGTGTCTCGACCAGCGCCTGGGCCGAATCTGGCGATGACAGTTTACCGCCCCCGCCAGATGCGCAGGCGATAAATAGCGAAGCAGTGTTTCAGCTCTCGGTGGTGATCAACCACTATGACACTGGACTGGTGGTCCCCGTCACGCAGCGCAACGGGACCTTTTTTATCTCCAGTGCGGATCTGCTGCGCGCGGGTTTACCGCCGGAGCAGGTGCCCAACGGTGAGGTCGATCTCTCCCGTCTCTCGAAGGTGCGCGTTGAATATGACAGCGCCGCCCAGCGCCTGCTGCTTAACGTCCCCCGCGACTGGATATCGGCCCGCGTTACCCCTTTTAGCGGCCAGCCGACCCAAAGCAAACCGCAGTACGGCAAAGGGGCGCTGCTCAATTACGATCTCTACACCAACCACACCGAGCATATTGGCGGCCAGGCGTCGCTCTGGCATGAGTTCCGCTATTTCAATGAAAACGGATCGCTCTCTTCAACGGGGTATACCCGCAAAAGTTTTGCCGGAGACACGGGCCAGCAGGAAGGGTACGTACGTTACGACACCACGGTGATGATCACCAACGAAGACGACGCCACGACCTGGACGGTCGGAGATGTGATCAGCGATGCCCTGAGCTGGAGCAGCAGCGTGCGCATGGGCGGGATCAGCTACGGACGCGACTTCTCCCTGCGCCCGGATCTCGTCACCTGGCCGCTGCCGGAGTTTTCCGGTGAAGCGGCGGTGCCGACCTCGGTGGATCTGTTTATCAACGGCTACCGCTCCGGCTCCACGCAGCTCCAGCCTGGCCCATTCACCCTGACTAATCTGCCCTACATCAATGGCGCAGGGGACGCCGTGCTGATCACCACCGATGCACTCGGGCGCCAGGTCAGCACCACAATGCCGTTTTATGTCACCAGCGATCTGCTCAAACAGGGGCTGAGCGACGGGGCGGTGACGCTCGGCAGCCTGCGCCGCAACTACGGTATTGAGAATTTTGACTACGGCCCGGCGGCGGGCAGCGGCTCCTATCGCTACGGCTTAACCGACTGGCTGACGCTGGAAGGGCACGGCGAAGCCGCCGAGGAGCTGGCGCTGGGCGGCGCAGGAACCGTGGTGAAACTGGGGCGCTACGGCGTGGTGAATTCTTCGTATACCCACAGCCGGATGCGCGGAGACGATGGCGGGCAGATTAACTGGGGCTATCAGTACAGTACCAGCGCGTTCAGTCTGGCGACGCAGCACTCCCGACGCGATCGCGGCTACGGCAACCTGGCGCTCTACGATCAGCCCACGATCTATGATGAACACGACCAGCCGATCGCCAGCCTCAGTCGCAACACGGATCAATATTCCCTGACCTTTAATCTCGGGGAGTACGGCAATATCGGCGCGGCGTGGATTGGTGTCGAGAGTTTTGATAGCCAAAAAACTGAGCTACTGAACCTGTCGTGGAGCCGCAACCTGTGGGGAAGCAGCAGTATCTATCTCGCCGCCAGCCGCGATCAACAGCGCGGCGACTGGACGGTGGCAATGTCCCTGCAAATTCCGATTGGTGAACGCGACAGCGCCGCGGTCACCCTCGAAAACACGCCGGATTCCGGCAGCACCCAGCGCATAAACTACAACCACTCGATGCCGTCCGACGGCGGGCTGAGCTGGAACATGGCGTGGGCCAATCAGTCAAAATCACGCAACTACCAGCAAGGGACGCTGGGCTGGCGCAACAACAATATCGAAGTGCAGGGCGGCGGTTACGGCGAACAGGACATGATGACCTGGTGGGGCGAGGCGATGGGGTCCATCGTGCTGATGGACAACGAGCTGTTTGCCGCCAACAAAATCAACGATGCCTTTGTGGTGATCAGCACCGATGGTCACCCGGACGTACCGGTCAATTATGAAAACCAGCCGGTCGGTAAAACCAACCGCAATGGCTACTTGCTGGTGAGTGGCGTGTCCGCCTACTACCCGGCGAGTTACAGCATCAATACCCTGAATCTGCCCGCCGATACGCGGCTTAAGGAGACAGAACGCCGGGTGGCGATTCGCCGTCATAGCGGTTTTCTGGTGGATTTCCCGATGGAACAGGAGCGGGTAGCGAGCGTGATTTTGCACGATCCGCAGGGGCTGGCGATCCCGGTTGGCAGCCAGGTGCGGCGCGCTTCGCGCAGCACGGCGGTGGTCGGCTATGACGGTATCGCCTGGCTGGAAAATCTGACCGATGTGAACCCGCTGGAAGTGATTTTGCCGGAGGGGAAACGTTGCTACGCCACGCTGACGGTGGGCGCCAATCCGGAGCATAAACTGCAAACTTTCGGGCCGCTGACCTGCCGGGAGGCCCCGTGAAACGTCTGCTGATCGCCCTGGTGCTCCTGATGCTCTCGGGCGGCAGCTGGGCGGCCTGTACCGTCAGCACCGTCAACGCCTCGTTTGGCAGCGTGACTTCGTTTGCCCTCAGCGGAACGGGCGAAGTTGAAACCACCGGCACGCTGGTGGTGAGCTGCGATGCGATCCTGAATTTACTCACCAATGACTCGGTCACACTGAACTACACGGCGGCGACCGTCTCTGCCAACAGCCGCGCGACAATGAAACGCACGGACAATGCGGCCATCACCGACGTCATCCCCACGCGGCTGTGCGGGCTGTCGGGCTGTTCCGGCAGCAGCGAAGTGCAGATCGCCAAAGCCTACACCTGGAGCGGCAGTACGCTGTTAAATCTGCTGGGTGCCAAGCAGTACAACATTCCGCTCTATTTTCGCACGGTGGCGGGGCAAAACGTGACGGCGGGACCTTATCAGGTGGTGCTCACTTTCAGCATCAACTACAACGTCTGCTCCGTGGGGGCCGTGGGTTTATGCCTCACGCCACAAACCGGTACGGCGACGACCAGCATTACGCTGAACATGAACGTCACCAACAACTGTAGTGCGATGACCACGCCCAACGTCAACTTTAACAGCGCGCCGCTGGTGCAAAATTTCCCCACCGTCTCGCAGGCCATTGCTGTCACCTGCACCAAGGGCAGCGTCTATACCATCGGCATCAATAACGGGGCGAATGCCCTAAACGGCGTGCGGCGGATGGTGAGCGGCAGCAACTACATGAGCTACGACATTTATAAAGAGGCGACCACCAACCGCTGGGGAGGCAGCGGCACCGAGCGCTGGACCAGCGCCACCTCATCGCTGCTGAGCGCTGACGGGCTTTTGCGTACCTATAACTACACCGCCAAAGTGCTGACCAGCCAGACTACGCCCCCCGCCGGAACCTATAACGACACGTTGATCGTCGACGTCGCATTCTGAATTGACGCTTTTCCCTTTCGCAAATGTAAAGTTCCCTCAGCCTTTGCCGATAACACCGTTAATAAATCTTAGAGAAGGTGTTGTATGTTGAACCGTATCCGCGTTGTCACAATGCTGATGATGGTGCTGGTCATTTTCGCACTTCTTCAGCTTATTTCCGGTGGGCTGTTTTTCTCATCCTTAAAAAATAATCAGCAGAGCTTTGCTGTTTCGAACGATTTACGCCTCCAGCAAAGTGAACTGACGTCGACCTGGGATCTGATGCTGCAAACGCGCATCAACCTGAGCCGTTCTTCTGCGCGCATGATGATGGACCCGAACAACCAGCAAAGCAGCGCGAAAACGGATCTGTTGAAAAACGCCCGCGCCACCCTGGCTGACGCCGCAAAACATTACGACGCCTTCAAAAAGATTACGCCGCTGCCTTCGATGGTAGAGGTGAGCGAGAACATTGACGAAAAATACACCGCCTATGCGGCCGGGCTGACGGAGCTTATCCAGTTCCTTGAGAGCGGAAACATGGACGCCTATTTCGCCCAGCCGACGCAGGGGATGCAAAATGCCCTCGGTAAAGCGCTGGGGGAATACGCCTCGGCCAGCAGCGAGCAGTATCACACCGCCTTTAACGAAAGTAAGGACGACTACCGCTTTGCCAAATGGCAAATGGCGATCCTCGCGCTGGCGCTGGTGATCGTGCTGGTGGGTGTCTGGTACGGCATTCGCGCGATTCTGTTAAATCCGCTGGGCCGGGTGATTGGCCACATTCGTGAGATTGCCAGTGGCGATCTGACAAAAACGCTGGTGATCTCCGGTCGCAACGAAATCACCGAGCTGGCGAGCAGCGTGGATCACATGCAGCGCTCTCTGACCGATACGGTGACGAATGTGCGTCAGGGTTCGGATGCGATTTACACCGGCACCAGCGAAATCGCCATGGGTAACAACGATCTCTCCTCGCGTACCGAAGAGCAGGCCTCTGCGCTTGAAGAGACCGCCGCCAGCATGGAAGAGCTGACCGCTACCGTGAAGCAAAACGCCGATAACGCCCGTCAGGCGGCACATCTGGCTGAAAGCGCCTCCGAAACCGCCCAGCGCGGCGGCAAGGTGGTCGATGGTGTGGTGAAAACCATGCACGAGATTGCCGGTAGCTCGAAAAAAATCGCCGATATTATCAGCGTGATCGACGGAATTGCCTTCCAGACAAATATCCTGGCCCTCAACGCCGCTGTCGAAGCCGCACGAGCGGGCGAGCAGGGGCGCGGATTTGCGGTGGTGGCCGGTGAAGTGCGCAACCTGGCGAGCCGCAGTGCCAACGCGGCAAAAGAGATTAAATCCCTGATTGAAGATTCCGTGGCGCGCGTCGATACCGGCTCGGTGCTGGTGGAGAGCGCCGGGGAAACCATGACCGACATTGTCAACGCGGTCACGCGCGTCACTGACATCATGGCGGAGATCGCTTCGGCATCTGATGAGCAGAGCCGCGGGATTGACCAGGTGGCACTGGCGGTCTCGGAAATGGATCGTGTGACACAACAAAACGCCGCGCTGGTGCAAGAGTCCGCTGCGGCGGCCGCTGCGCTGGAAGACCAGGCGAGCCGTCTGAAGATGGCCGTCTCGGCGTTTCGCCTTACCTCTACACCTCAAAATACGGTGGTGTCCAGGGCAGCACCTGCCGGGACCGCGCCTGCCGCAAGGGTGAAACACACTCGTGCGTCGGCAGCCGGACAAGAAGAAAACTGGGAAACATTTTGACTGATAGTTAACCGCGGCTGCTGGCCGCTTGATGGGAGCGTGGATGTTAAATCGTATTCGTATCTCGACCACACTGTTTTTGATTCTGATCCTTTGCGGTGTGTTGCAGGTTGGCAGTAATGGATTGTCTTTCTGGGCTTTTCGCGATGGCTATCAGAACTTACAGGAAGTTGAGACGAGTAATCAGCAGCGTTCCACGCTTGCACAAACGCGCGCAGTGCTTCTGCAGGCCAGCACTGCGCTGAACAAAGCGGGCACATTAACGGCATTGAGCTACCCGCCAGATGATATTAAGGCGCTGATGACCACCGCGCGGGACAGCCTCAAGCAGGCCGACGCGCAGTTTAAAGCCTTCAGTGCGCAGGAAGCGGTAAGCGATAAAGGGAAAGCGCTGAAAGCCGAAATGCAAAAGGGCTATGCCCAGTGGCACAGCGATCTGGAGCATCAGGCGACCTGGCTTGAGAACAACCAGCTGTCAGACTTTCTGACCGCGCCGGTGCAGGAGTCGCAGGCCGCGTTTGATAAAGGTTTTAACGCCTGGCAGCAGGATATCAATCTGTTCGTCGAAGAGGCGAGCAGCGACAGCCGGGCCAGCTACCACATGTCGGGCGTGATTTTCGCCACCATGGTGATTCTGGCGGCACTGTTGACCGGCGGGGCGTTGCTCTGGTCGCGCAAGATGATCGTATTGCCGCTGGCAATCATCAGCAGCCACTTTGACAGTATCGCTAAAGGCAACCTGGCGCGCCCGGTGGCAGTGTTCGGGAAAAACGAAATTTCTGCCATTTTTGCCAGCCTGAAAGCAATGCAAGGCTCGCTGCGCGAAACGGTGACCGATGTGCGTCAGGGCAGTTATGCCATGCACACCGGGATTTCTGAAATCGCGGCCGGGAACAATGATTTGTCGTCGCGCACCGAACAGCAGGCGGCCTCTCTGGCGCAAACGGCGGCCAGCATGGAACAGTTAACGGCGACCGTCAGCCAGAACGCCGACAACGCCCGTCAGGCGTCGGACCTGGCAAAACAGGCTGCGCTGACGGCGAAAAAGGGTGGCGATCAGGCCTCTAACGTCGCCACGACGATGCAGCAAATCGCCACCAGTTCGCAGAAAATTGGCGACATTATCAGCGTGATTGACGGTATCGCGTTCCAGACGAACATTCTGGCGCTGAACGCCGCAGTCGAAGCGGCACGAGCCGGTGAGCAGGGGCGTGGATTTGCCGTCGTGGCGGGCGAGGTGCGTAATCTCGCCAGCCGCAGCGCCAACGCCGCGAAAGAGATTAAGGTGTTGATTGAAGAGTCCGTTTCCCGCGTACAGCAGGGATCGGAGCTGGTTGATACCGCCGCTCACACCATGACGGAGATTGTCACTTCCGTAACGCGGGTGAACGACATTATGGGCGAAATTGCTTCCGCCTCAGACGAACAGCGTCGCGGCATTGAGCAGGTTGCTCAGGCTGTCACGCAGATGGATCAGGTAACGCAACAGAACGCTTCTCTTGTTGAAGAAGCGGCTGCCGCTACTGACCAGCTCGCCAGTCAGGCCGATCATTTGACCAGCCTGGTGGCAGTTTTTAACGTGAAAGAGCAAGTCGAAACAGTAGCAGAAGTCGGGCGGTCGCAGGCCGTGCCAGTTGTATCCTGAAAGTGAATTAAGAAGGCGCTATGACCTCACCAAACCCCTCGGGGCAATCGTCATTATTGCAGCAAATGACCCAGCGCCTCGCGCTGTCCGACGCGCATTTTCGTCGGATATGTCAGTTGATTTACCAGCGTGCGGGGATTGTGCTTGCCGATCATAAGCGAGACATGGTCTACAACCGGTTAGTCCGGCGCTTACGCACGCTGGAGCTGGATGATTTTGGCCGATATCTGGGCATGCTGGAGGCCAATCCCAACAGCGCAGAGTGGCAGGCGTTCATCAACTCCCTGACCACTAACCTGACAGCGTTTTTCCGTGAAGGTCACCACTTCCCGGTGCTGGCGGAACATGCCCGCCGTCGTAGCGGGGAATACCGCGTCTGGAGCGCAGCGGCGTCGACCGGAGAGGAGCCGTATTCGCTGGCGATTACCCTTGCCGATACGCTGGGCATGGCGCCCGGTCGCTGGAAGGTCTACGCCAGCGACATCGACACTGAAGTGTTGGAGAAAGCGCGTAACGGCGTCTATCGCCAGGACGAGCTGAAAACCCTGTCGCCTCAACAGCTACAGCGGTACTTCATGCGCGGGACGGGTCCGCACGAAGGGCTGGTGCGCGTGCGCCAGGAGCTGGCAAATTGCGTGGAATTTGCTCCGGTGAATCTGCTTGATAAGCAGTACAACGTCCCGGGTCCTTTCGATGCGATTTTTTGCCGTAACGTGATGATTTATTTTGATAAAACGACGCAGCAGGAGATTCTGCGCCGTTTTGCTCCGCTGCTTAAGCCTGACGGCTTACTGTTTGCCGGGCATTCGGAGAACTTCAGCAACCTGGCCCGCGAATTTGTGCTGCGCGGGCAGACGGTTTATGCGCTGAGTAAGGAAAAAGCATGAGTAAGATCAGGGTGTTGTCTGTCGATGATTCCGCGTTGATGCGCCAGATCATGACTGAAATTATCAATAGTCATAGCGACATGGAAATGGTGGCGACAGCCCCGGATCCCCTGGTCGCGCGGGATTTAATCAAAAAATTTAACCCCGATGTGCTGACGCTGGACGTGGAGATGCCGCGCATGGATGGCATTGATTTCCTTGAGAAATTAATGCGCCTGCGTCCTATGCCAGTGGTGATGGTCTCCTCGCTGACCGGTAAAGGGTCAGAGATTACCCTGCGTGCGCTGGAGCTGGGGGCGGTGGATTTTGTCACCAAACCGCAGCTGGGCATTCGCGAAGGGATGCTCGCTTACAGTGAGATGATCGCCGAGAAGATCCGCACCGCGTCACGGGCGAAGCTGGCGGCGCATAAACCCGCAGGCGTGCCTGCCACGCTCAAAGCCGGGCCGCTGCTCAGTTCGGAAAAACTGCTGGTGATTGGGGCCTCAACGGGAGGAACAGAGGCAATTCGCCATGTACTCCAGCCATTGCCGCTCTCAAGCCCAGGTATTCTTATTACTCAGCATATGCCGCCGGGCTTTACCCGCTCATTCGCCGAACGTCTGAACAAGCTGTGTCAGATTAGCGTGAAAGAGGCAGAGGACGGCGAACGCGTCCTGCCGGGGCATGCCTATATCGCGCCGGGTGATAAGCATATGGAGCTGGCGCGCAGTGGCGCGAACTATCAAATCAAAATTCATGACGGTCCGCCGGTTAACCGGCACCGTCCGTCAGTGGATGTGCTGTTTCATTCGGTGGCGAAACACGCGGGGCGCAACGCCGTTGGGGTGATCCTGACGGGGATGGGTAACGACGGGGCCGCCGGAATGCTCGCAATGCACCAGGCTGGCGCCTGGACGATTGCGCAGAATGAAGCAAGTTGTGTGGTGTTCGGCATGCCGCGCGAGGCCATCAATATGGGTGGCGTGAGCGAAGTGGTCGATCTTAGCCAGGTTAGCCAGCAGATGCTGGCGAAAATCAGTGCCGGACAGGCAATACGTATTTAATGAGGAGTAGTTTTTTATGGCGGACAAAGAGCTCAGATTTCTGGTTGTGGATGACTTTTCCACCATGCGTCGTATCGTACGCAACCTGCTGAAAGAGCTGGGTTTTAATAACGTTGAAGAAGCAGAAGATGGCGTTGATGCCCTGAACAAACTGCAGGCCGGTGGCTTTGGTTTTGTTATCTCTGACTGGAACATGCCTAACATGGATGGTCTGGAGCTGCTCAAAACAATTCGCGCTGATGGCAGTATGTCCTCTCTTCCGGTTCTGATGGTGACTGCAGAAGCGAAGAAAGAGAACATTATTGCGGCAGCACAGGCGGGCGCAAGCGGTTATGTGGTGAAACCATTTACGGCGGCGACTCTGGAAGAGAAGCTCGGCAAGATCTTCGAGAAACTCGGCATGTGAGGTGCTGGTGATGATGCAACCTGCTATGAAACCGGTTGAAGAGCATTCAGCCAACGAGATTATTGCCCGCATCGGCAGCCTGACGCGTATGCTGCGCGACAGCCTGCGCGAGCTGGGACTCGACCAGGCGATTGCCGAAGCGGCGGAAGCGATTCCCGATGCGCGCGATCGTCTGGACTACGTTGTGCAGATGACCGCACAGGCAGCAGAGCGCGCCCTGAACAGCGTGGAAGCCTCTCAGCCGCATCAGGATGAGATGGAAAAGGGCGCAAAAGCCCTGAGCAAACGCTGGGATGAGTGGTTCGAGAATCCGATCGAACTGGCCGATGCCCGCGAGCTGGTCACGGATACTCGCCAGTATCTGGGCGATGTCCCTGGACACACCAGCTTCACCAACGCGCAGCTGCTGGACATCATGATGGCGCAGGATTTCCAGGACCTGACAGGTCAGGTTATCAAGCGCATGATGGATGTGATTCAGGAAATCGAACGTCAGCTGCTGATGGTTCTGCTGGAAAACATGCCAGAGCCTGCTGCGCGTCCGAAACGTGAGAATGAAAGCCTGCTCAATGGCCCGCAGCTCGACACTTCCAAGGCGGGCGTTGTCGCAAGCCAGGATCAGGTGGACGATCTGCTGGACAGTCTCGGCTTCTAATCGCGACGGTTTTTCTCAGGCTGCAGCTGCAGCCTGAGAATCATTCAGCGCAAATCCATTTTTACCGTCACATTCCCTTCAAATTTACCGGGTGCCGGCGTGGCATTCGTGGTGCTTACCGGTGCGGCTTTGATCTTCACTGACCCATTACCCTGCTCATCGATCGTCACCGGAAATGCGTAGCTGCCGTCGAGCTGGACGTCTTTATTGTCGTCTGTGAAGACCCTGACGCCGACGTCATCGCGGTTGAGCATTTTCGCGATCAGCGGATCGCTACTGTCGAGCACCCCCTGATCGGCGCTGAGTGTCATTCTGATGCGATCGTCGTTGCCAACCGCGTTATCGTCGCAGTGATAGGTAATATCCACATTTTTCAACGCATAGTTCATCGGCGGCTGACCTTTTGCCCGAAACTGCTTACTGACAATATTGCCCAGATCAACCTCAATGGTGCTGCCTTCATTGATGGTGCAACTGAGTGGGGCGGAGAGTGAACCACTGAGCCAGATAGTGGAGACCTGCTGGGCATCACCTGGATCACAGTTCCCTGTGCCGAAATAGAGACAGGCATAGTTCTGCACCACGGCGGTAGGGGGGATGATCTCTTTGCCAAGAATCGGCTTTTTGACATGAAAGATCACGCCGATAACGTTCCAGCGGAACTGGCGTTTAACCGGAGCGGAATCCTCAGGTCGCGTGCTCTCGCTGCAGACGCTCGCGGTGCCTTCAGTCGCTTTGAATTTCTCTATCGTTTTTGACATCGAGCTCTGAGGCGTGGGGTACTCGTTAATATTGAGCCCCTCCAGGCCGGACCCGTCCGGGGAATTACTCGCATCGACATACCCCTTTACGTTAATGTCCAGTTTATCAGTGAGAGCACCATAGCCACTCGCACCCTGTGGAAGCGGACTGCCTGCCAGGGTTAATTCATAAATCGTCGTCGATTCCATCATGTTTTTAGGGCAATCACAGTTGGCTTCCATGACTGTACTTTCCCCGACCAGGTGGTCAGGAATATCCACATCCAGACCCGCTTTATTGTCGCTGGCGTTGAGATCGCCGTCATAAGCAACGTGATAATCCTGAGGGACAAAACAGTCGCGCAAAATGGTCGCAGCCTGCGCGGTGACAGGGGCGGACAGGTATAGCAGTAACCAGAGGGATTTGGCGTTAATTAACATGTTTTTCTTCCTGCTTACAAAGCGCGCTGACGGAGCGGATACCCGCCGGGTTGGACGTGGCTACTCTCGTGCTAATCGGGACGCTGGCCGTACATTGCTGATCCGCACCCTCGCCCCATTTCACATTCAACTGAACGGTGTCCGAGACCCCGGCGAGATAAACGGTGCCCGTATCGTCGACAATGCCGCTGATGACCGGAGATACAGCGGTGGCGATGGCGGCAAAAGGCACTGTGCTGCCATTGGGGCGCGTGAGGGTAATCAGCGCGCGATAGCCGACGTGGGCATCAAAGCTTGCTGTTACGGCGGCGTTGCGCGAGGGAATGACCGTGACGGCGGTTTCGCTGGTATCGACATCCTCCGGCAGGCTGCTGGTATCGACGCGGATGCTGTTTTCCTGATAAGGGGTGAGTGACGGGATCACGGCATTTCCCTGCCAGTCAGTCTGAATACCGCGCTGGTTCTGGAAGCGCACGCCAGAGGCATGGTTAGCATTGACGATGGCAAACTGGCTACCCAGCGGCTGAGCCAGGGTAATTCCATGAGGGTGGGCGACCACCGCACCGCTCATGCCGTAGCTCAACTGCTGCGATTTGTCGGATGAATAGTAATACCCGGCGTTCAGATTGGCGTACTGCGAGCGATAGCTGCCGTACAGACTGCTGGTGTCATCGCCGTCATGGTTGGAATGACTTTGCTGCAGCGAATAGTTCAGACGTTCGTCATCCAGCAGCGTCCCGTTTAGCCCGATGTTTTGCCGCGTGTACCCGTGCTTGCTGTTGCTCAGGTTGTAGCTGCTCCAGGCGCGCGGCAGCCATTTGCTCAGCGGGACGCTAAAGCCAAGGGAGACCATCTGATCGCTCTCGTCTTCTTCGGTTTTGCTGTAGGTATAGGCCAGGTGAATGCTGATGCTTTCCACCACGGTATTGAGACCCGCTGAGAGGCTGCGCTCTTTCTGGGACGTCTGCCAGTAGTCCTGCTGATAACCATTGAGATAAAAACTGACGCCAGCAATATTCTGGCTGATGCTGGCCTGAATGCGGTTACGTTTGTTGTACTGGAAGAGCAGATCGTTTTCATGCTGATCGTATTTCTGGTTGGCGTCGGCAAAGCTGTAGTAGCCGCTGGTGGAGTAGCGATAGCTGGCGAGGGTGAAGTTGGTGTCGGTGGTATCAATTTTGCCTGAGTAGAGCAGGCGGTATGACTGCCCGGAACGCTCGGTATGATTATCGAGCTGGGTTTTCGCGGTTGTCACATCCGCCGACACCGTACCGAAACGTCCCAGCGCAATCCCTGCACCGGTATTGACCGCCTGATAGTCCTCTGACGCCGTAACACCGCCAAACAGCGTCATGCTGTTGTTCACACCATAGATCGCGCTTCCCTGCACAAACAGCGGTTCATTCTGATCGCTCCCGCTGTCTGCGCGATAGCGTGCGGCGGTGAATTCATATTTCAGATGTCCAGGTCGCTGCATGACGGCGATGCTGGAGTAGGGCAGGGTGAAATGATGCTCGGTGCCATCGGCCTCTTTGACGGTGACATCAAGATCGCCGCTGTTGGTGGTGGAGTAGAGGTCGTTGATTTCAAACGCGCCGGGGGCGACGTTCTGCTGATAGATCAGATAACCGTTCTGGCGCACCGACACTTCGGCATTGGAGCTGGCGATACCGCGGATAACCGGGGCGAACCCGCGCTGGCTGTAGGGCAGCATCTCTTCGTCCGACGCGATGTTAATGCCGCGATACTGCAGGCTGTCGAATACCTCGCCCTGAGTGCTGCTTTCGCCGCCCGTAAACTGTGCTTTCAGGGCATCGAGATCGTGCTGCACGAAGGTGTTAACCGTGTCCCAGCTGTTGTCGTCGTCGGTTTTGCTCCAGGTGGAATAGTTACGCACGCGCCAGCCGCCCAGGTTCGCGCCGCTGCGCATATTGAGGTACTGATTGCTGGTCGTGTTTTTGTCGCCGTGTTGATTTTGCGAGCCGGAAAACGCGTAATCCGTGAACGCCACCGGCACGCCATCATCCCAGCGGGAAGGGGCGATGTAGCCTCTGCCATTAGCCGCAATGGCGGCCTGCGGAATGCTCAGATGCAGCGTCATGGCGGAAAAGTCGAACGTCGCCGAGGCCTGCGGAATGTAATCTCCCAAAGGCTTAGGGAGCGCAGACGACGCATCCACAACCGTCAGCGCCGGAAACTTATCAATATCGACGCCCCATTTTCGCAGCATATCAGGGGTCAGTTGCGCCACCAGTTCACCCCTTTTGCCGCCGAGATAAGTGATACTGGCGTCGCCCACACGCAGATCGTTGAGCAGAATGCGGGAAGGGTAAACGCCGGGCAGCTGGGTGTTCGAGTGTGAAAAGAGTGACAGGTCGATATCCTGCTGCGGCAGCTGATCGCCTTCCAGGGCGGAAGGTGAAAAATGGTACTCTCGGGTATGTGCGGCGGATGAAAGCATCAACGCCACGCCGCCAAGGCAACGTACGAGCGCATTTATGCGCCAGGCACGCTGCCTGGAAATAGAAGCGAGTCCTTTGGCCATGGCGTTTCCTATCCCTGACCCAGGGTCGCAATGTATTTGGCGGAAGCGTTGCCGTAATCGGTGATGCATCGCCAACTGACCTGGCTGCCTGTCGCACTGTCAGGCACGGGGATCTCCACGCTCGACTGAGGCGTGACCATATCGGCTTTCTCAAGCGTAGCGTTACCCAGTTTCAGGTTGTCAAAGGTGATGTGAAAAGCCCCCTCGTTGATCACCGTCAGCTGCTTGCCGTGACGGGAAAAACGCAGGTTTTTGCAGGTTTCATCAGGGTCGCCCTTCAGCCCTTTTGGACGCCAGAACAGCTTGATACGCGTTTTGTAGATCAGGCGTAACACATTCTTATCGTCGTCCTCCGCCGCGGTGGCAGGAATGGTACGAACGTTCATATAAAACAACGACTCTTTGTTCTCGGGGATTGCTGTTCCGTTCCAGGCGATCCTCAGACTTTGTTCTCTCTGGGGTTCAAGACGAAATAACGGCGGGGTGACGATAAAAGGCCCGCGAGTTTTACCGTTTCCCGTATCCGTCCAGGATTGAATCAACCAGGGAAGTTCAGTTTCTTTATTTGTCAGCGGAAGTGAAACCTCCTTTTTACCGGCATCGTAGACGATCCTCGTACGCCCAACCTGGATGCCTGCCGCATGGCTAAATGAGGAAAATATAACAGGTGTCAGTAATAGAATTAGCGGATAAATACGCATGCGTAATATTTGTCCTGATCTAAAATAATGGCTAAGAAGTATGGAGTGAGTTAGGTGTTTCTTATAAATGCCCATTCGAGAATATACTTCTTTGCGGAAGTATTGATATCAAGAATGGGCAGGCCGGACGATTAACGATAAATAATATTAACCGTCATATCCGCATCGGCAGGGCCGGGTGTGACCTTTTCAGCAAACGATCGATAGCGCGCATTGAAATTGGCGCTAATCGTGTCGGTGGTTTTGGTAGGAAGTTCGATATAGACCTGATCTTCCGCTCCGTCCATTGTGATAAGGTCTTCATCCGCGCCATCAAGGCTCACAGCGATACCCACACCCGTAGCGGCTGTTGCCCCGGCTGTCGTTATCTTGCTGACATCAAGCAGGTTTTTCGTCTTTGTCAGGGTGGTGGCACCGGTAAAGGTCAGTTGAATAGACGGAAGGCCATCACTTTTCAACGGACAATCTTTCAGGGTTATTTTGAAGGGCGTCAAGGGTGACTCAACACCGGGCGCTGTAAATAAAGTCGTGGTATAGGTGCCCAGGGGAACGGTACTGTCTGTACCATCATCGCCGTCAATGACACAACTTGGCTCAATAATTTCCCCTGTGAAATGAATCTTTCCTGCATTCATTTCTGCAGCGAATGTACTTACTGAAGTCAGCGCCATCAATGCGCCAGAAATAATAGGGTACCTGAGGTTCATAATCAAAACGTCCTTAACAATAAATTCCATGTTGAGATTACTGGTGAAAGTGAACTTAATAAATAAAGTTATTTCACACGCCAGTATAAAAGGTATTTGCTTCGGACGGAAGTATGGCTTAATTGATATTATATAGGGTAATTTATTCGAACTTGACTGTAAAGTATTCACCAGTTTGTGTTTTAAATAATTCTCAGATTAATCATGTTAAGCATAATGATCATTATAAACGTGTTGATATTTATTGTTATTTTGGTGTTATGAGTGCTTTGTGGTTAATCGAGGTAAAGCGTTTGCAAGTCGGGTTTAAACAACACGAAAGACGTTTATTTCATTTTATAAACCACATTAAACGTACTCTGAAAAGTCTAAAATTAGACACAAAATTTTTAAGCTACGTGAGTTTTGGCCGTTAAACAGGCTAAAAACGGCAAGTTATACAGGCTTTTCCGTCCATTGAGTTGGGTGTGCTCTGGCATGATACGCGTGACGAAATGGGCAGAGAGCGCGCACTGTGGCAGAAGACAGCGACGACAAAACAGAAGCCCCCACACCCCACCGACTAGACAAAGCGCGTGAGGAAGGGCAAATCCCCCGATCCCGAGAGCTGACATCCCTGCTGATTTTAATCGTGGGTGTATGCATTATCTGGATGGGTGGGGAGTCGTTTGCCCGCAGACTGGCGGGAATGCTCTCGGCCGGGCTGCGTTTCGACCACAGTATGGTGAATGATCCCAACCTGATCCTCAGCCAAATCATTCTGCTGATTAAAGACGCGATGATTGCGCTGTTGCCGTTGATTACCGGGGTGGTGATTGTGGCCCTGGTCTCGCCCGTTATGCTGGGCGGTCTGGTGTTCAGCACGAAATCTCTGCAGCCCAAATTTTCCAAACTCAATCCGTTTCCCGGCATTGCCAAAATGTTCTCGGCGCAGACGGGGGCGGAGCTGCTCAAAGCAATTCTGAAATCCGTTCTGATGGGGAGCACCGCCGGGTTTTACCTCTGGCACCACTGGCCCGATATGATGCGCCTGATCAGCGAATCCCCTCTGACGGCCATGAGCAACGCCATGAATCTGGTTGGGCTGTGCGCGGTGCTGGTGGTGCTCAGCATTATTCCGATGGTGGGATTTGACGTCTTCTTCCAGATTTACAGCCATATCAAAAAATTACGTATGTCGCGGCAGGATCTTCGTGACGAATACAAACAGATGGAAGGCGACCCGCATGTGAAGGGGCGTATTCGTCAGATGCAGCGCGCGGCTGCGCGTCGTCGCATGATGGAAGATGTTCCGAAAGCGGACGTGATCGTCACCAACCCGACCCACTACTCCGTGGCGCTGAAGTACGACGAAAACAAAATGAGTGCGCCAAAAGTGGTGGCGAAAGGGGCGGGGCTTATCGCCCTGCGCATCCGTGAAATTGGCGCTGAACACCGCGTGCCGGTACTGGAAGCCCCGCCGCTGGCGCGTGCTCTGTATCGTCATGCTGAAATTGGACAGCAAATTCCTGGTCAGCTCTACGCCGCTGTGGCGGAAGTGCTGGCCTGGGTCTGGCAGCTGAAACGCTGGCGTTTGGCAGGCGGTCAACGACCTGTGAAACCTGAAAATCTGCCGGTGCCTGAGGCACTGGATTTTATGAACGAGAAGGACACTGATGGCTAATCTGGTGGCAATGTTGCGCCTGCCCAGCAACATGAAATCGACGCAATGGCAGATCCTTGCCGGGCCGATTCTCATCCTGCTAATTTTGTCGATGATGGTGCTGCCGTTGCCAGCATTTATCCTCGACCTGCTTTTCACATTCAACATTGCGCTTTCGATTATGGTGCTGCTGGTGGCGATGTTCACCCAGCGTACCCTTGAGTTTGCGGCGTTCCCGACCATCCTGCTGTTCACCACCTTGCTGCGCCTGGCGCTGAACGTGGCGTCAACGCGTATCATTCTGATGGAAGGGCATACGGGCGGTGCAGCGGCGGGTAAAGTGGTTGAGGCCTTTGGTCACTTCCTTGTCGGCGGCAACTTTGCTATCGGTATCGTGGTGTTCGTTATCCTCGTTATCATTAACTTCATGGTTATCACCAAAGGTGCGGGCCGTATTGCTGAAGTCGGCGCCCGTTTTGTTCTCGACGGAATGCCGGGCAAACAGATGGCGATTGACGCCGATCTCAACGCCGGGCTGATTGGCGAAGATGAAGCGAAAAAGCGCCGTTCCGACGTCACTCAGGAAGCGGACTTCTACGGTTCGATGGACGGTGCGAGTAAATTCGTGCGCGGGGATGCCATCGCCGGGATCCTGATCATGGTAATTAACATCGTCGGCGGTCTGCTGGTGGGGGTACTCCAGCATGGTATGGACATGGGCCATGCGGCGGAAAGCTATACGCTGCTGACGATCGGTGACGGTCTGGTGGCGCAGATCCCGGCGCTGGTGATCTCAACCGCGGCGGGTGTGATCGTGACCCGCGTAAGCACCGACGAAGACGTCGGTCAGCAGATGGTCAGCCAACTGTTCACTAATCCGAACGTGCTGATGCTCTCTGCGGCAGTGCTGGGCCTGCTGGGCCTTGTACCTGGCATGCCAAACTTTGTCTTCCTGCTGTTTACTGCCGCTTTGCTGGGGCTTGCCTGGTGGCTGCGTGGACGCGAAACCAAACCGGCAGCTGAACCGGCACCGGTCAAAATGCCGGAAAATAACCAGTCCGTGGAAGCCACCTGGAACGACGTCCAGCTGGAAGATTCCCTCGGGATGGAAGTGGGCTATCGCCTGATCCCGATGGTTGATTTCCAGCAGGACGGCGAGCTGCTGGGCCGTATCCGCAGTATCCGTAAAAAATTCGCCCAGGATATGGGCTTCCTGCCGCCGGTGGTGCACATCCGCGACAACATGGATCTGCCGCCTGCGCGCTATCGCATCTTAATGAAAGGCGTGGAGATCGGCAGCGGCGATGCCTATCCGGGGCGCTGGCTGGCGATTAACCCAGGCACAGCGGCGGGTACGCTGCCGGGCGAACAGACCATCGATCCGGCCTTTGGCCTGGCGGCAATCTGGATTGAAAGTGCGCTGAAAGAGCAGGCGCAGATCCAGGGCTATACGGTGGTGGAAGCCAGTACCGTCGTGGCGACACACCTGAACCACCTGATTGGGCAGTTCTCGGCGGAGCTGTTTGGCCGTCAGGAAGCGCAGCAGTTGCTCGACCGCGTCACCCAGGAGATGCCGAAGCTGACAGAAGACTTAGTGCCGGGCGTGGTGACGTTAACCACGCTGCACAAAGTGCTGCAAAACCTGCTCGACGAAAAAGTACCGATCCGCGATATGCGCACCATTCTTGAAACCCTGGCGGAACATGCGCCGCTGCAGAGCGATCCGCACGAACTCACCGCCGTGGTGCGCGTGGCGCTGGGCCGTGCCATCACCCAGCTGTGGTTCCCTGGCTCCGGCGAAGTGCAGGTGATTGGTCTCGATACGCCGCTTGAGCGTCTGCTGCTGCAGGCGTTGCAGGGCGGTGGCGGCCTGGAGCCGGGTCTGGCAGACCGTCTGCTGGCGCAAACGCAAGAGGCACTGGCGCGTCAGGAGATGCTTGGCGCTCCGCCGGTTCTGCTGGTGAATCACGCGCTGCGTCCGCTGCTCTCTCGCTTCCTGCGCCGCAGTCTGACGCAGCTGGTGGTACTGTCGAATCTGGAACTGTCGGATAACCGTCATATTCGTATGACGGCGACCATCGGAGGCAAATAATGCGTCACTGGCTGTGGATTTTACTGTTCCCGATGCTGGCTCAGGCCGCCGGGGAAGGCACCTGGCAGGCGAGCAGTATTGGTATCACCCTGAGCAATCGCGGGGTATCGGCCTCCTCGCGACCGCTTTCCGCCTCAGAACCGGCCTCCGGGCTGATGACGCTGGTGGTCTGGCGTTATCAGCTAATTGGCCCGACGCCTGCGGGCCTGCGCGTACGCCTGTGCTCGCAGACGCGCTGCACAGAACTGGACGGTGAAAGTGGCACCACGCACGCCTTCAATGGGGTGCCTGCCGTTGAGCCGCTGCGTTTTGTCTGGGAAGTCCCGGGCGGAGGACGTCTGATCCCCGCCCTCAAAGTTCAAAGTAACGAAGTGATTGTGAATTACCGCTAATTGCCTGCCTTTTCACCAGCCGTCAGCAGAAACTGACGGCTGGCTCCCAAAAAATGACCCCGCCTTTTGATGCAAGAGAAACGCTGTTTTATAAATCAGTGACACGCGTACGGAATCTCTTTGCATTATTGCCATTCGCCCTCAGGCAGTGGCAGAAACAGAAAGGTATCAATAGAACGATACTTTTACTGTAGCCGTGTAAAAACTCCCGGACGAGGTTTGCATACAGGGAGTCTCCCAACATTCAAAGGGTTGACGGCAATGAAAACACGTAAAATTGGACTCGCAAATTACCTCGCCTACGGGTCAGGCGATTTTCTTGGGGCAGGCACAACCGCGCTGACGGCGGCCTGGCTGTTATATTTTTATACGACGTTCTGTGGGCTTTCGCCGATTGAGGCGACCTTTATTTTTGCGGCCGCCAGGGTGCTTGACGCGGTGGTCAGCCCGTTAATGGGCTTCCTGACCGATAACTTTGGTACCACCTGGCTCGGCAAACGCTTTGGCCGCCGTAAGTTCTTTATCCTGCTCGGTATTCCCTGCGTTTTCAGCTACTCGATGATGTGGGTAGGGGATATGGGCTTCTGGTACTACCTGGTCACCTACCTGATCTTCGATATCGTGTACACCATGATTCTGGTGCCTTACGAAACCTTAGTCCCGGAAATGACGGACGATTTCAAACAGAAAACGAAATTCTCCGGCGCGCGAATCTCTATGGCGCAGATGTCGGCGATTCTGGCCTCTTTCCTGCCGGGTATCCTGTTGACTCACTTCGGTAAAGACAACGCGATCTCCTTCTTCTACGCGAGCCTGGTCTTCTCCGTGCTGTGCGCAATGATGCTGACTTTCGTCTGGATCTTTACCTGGGAGCGCCCGCGTGAAGAGTGGTCTGAAGCGGCATTGCGCGCAGAAGAAGAGAAGAAAAAACTCAATCTGAGTCAGAGCCTGAACCGGCTGTTTGTCGAGTTAAGCTCAACCCTGCGAGTGAAAATTTTCCGCCAGCATCTGGGGATGTATCTGGGCGGCTATATCGCGCAGGACGTCTTCAACGCAGTGTTCACCTATTACGTGGTGTTTGTGCTGATGCAGGAAGCGTCGATGGCGTCGAACTTACTGGGCACCATGGCCATCTTCCAGTTCATCGCCGTGATCGCCATGATCCCGCTCTGCATCCGCTTTGGACCGGCCCCGTCGTACCGCATGGTGGTCGTGCTGTTTGGTCTGGCTTCTATCTCCTACGCGGTGCTCTATTACGCCGGGTTGAGCGACGTCTATTCGCTGTTGCTGCTGATCTCTGCTGTGGCAGGTTTGGGTCGCGGTGGCATCAACTACGTTCCGTGGAATATCTACACCTATATTGCTGACGTGGATGAAGTGATCACCGGCCAGCGCCGCGAAGGGATTTTCGCCGGGATTATGACCCTGACGCGTAAAGCCTCGCAGGCCGGAGCCATCATGCTGGTGGGGATTGTGATGCAGATGTCCGGCTTTGTCAGCGGCCAGAATACCCAGCCAGCGGAAGTGAGCCACACCATTCTGATGATCCTGAGTGTGGGCACCATTCTGGTGCTAGCCTGCGGTTTCCTGGTCTCCCTGCGCTTTAAACTGAACCTGGAAACTCACAGCACCCTGCGTGAAGAGACCGCCAAAATGCGCGAGTCCGGACACGCGATGCCGGAAACGGCGACCCCGCAGGCCCGCGCCACCGTTGAACTGTTGGCCGGGATGCCGTACGAATCCTTGTGGGGCAACAACAACATTGGTTATCTGAATCGCAATAAACCGGCGGCACCTTCCCTGAAGGATCGCGCGGTACTGAATTCGACATATCACAGAGGTTAAGATTATGAAGGTTTGGCCTGTCAAACATAGCCCGTTACTGCGTCAGCCTGAGCATTTTATTGCCAGGGATGAACTGAAATCACTGATTGAAAAGGTGACGCATAATCTGGTGAACATCCACGATAAAACCGGCGAATTTTTGCTGCGGCTGGACGACGGGCGCGTGATCGACACCAAAGGCTGGGCGGGATGGGAGTGGACGCACGGCGTGGGCTTATACGGCATCTGGCAGTATTACTGCCAGACCGGTGACAGCCACATGCGTGACATCATCGACGGCTGGTTTGCCGACCGCTTTGCCGAAGGCGCGACCACCAAAAACGTCAATACCATGGCCCCGTTCCTGACTCTGGCTTACCGCTTTGAGGAGACGCAAAACGCCACCTATTTGCCATGGCTGGAAAGCTGGGCAGAGTGGGCGATGAACGACATGCCGCGCACGGCGCACGGCGGCATGCAGCACATCACCCTGGCGGAAGAGAATCATCAGCAAATGTGGGACGACACGCTGATGATGACCGTCCTGCCGCTGGCGAAAATAGGCAAATTGCTTAATCGCCCGGAGTATGTGGAAGAGGCGGTGTATCAGTTCCTGCTGCATGTTCAGAACCTGATGGATCGCGAAACCGGTCTGTGGTTCCACGGCTGGAACTACGACGGGCAGCACAACTTTGCCAAAGCCCGCTGGGCGCGCGGCAACAGCTGGCTGACGATTGTCATTCCCGACTTCCTTGAGCTGGTGGATTTGCCGGAGAACAACGCGGTGCGCCGTTATCTGGTGCAGGTTCTGAATGCGCAAATCGCCGCGCTGGCAAAATGTCAGGATGAGAGCGGCCTGTGGCATACGCTGCTTGACGATCCCGAGTCGTATCTGGAAGCATCCGCCACGGCAGGCTTTGCCTACGGGATCTTAAAAGCGGTGCGCAAGCGTTACGTTGGCGCGGAATACGCTGAAGTGGCGGAGAAAGCGATTCGGGGAATTGTGAACAATATTTCGCCGGAAGGGGAGTTGCTACAAACGTCGTTTGGCACGGGGATGGGCAGCGATCTGGAGTTTTATCGCCAGATCCCGCTGACCTCGATGCCGTACGGTCAGGCGATGGCGATTCTGTGTCTGACGGAGTATTTGCGTAAATATTTCTGATAATAAAAAACCCGGCAATTGCC
>NZ_SDDX01000022.1 GCF_004115925.1 Lelliottia nimipressuralis | reverse complement strand
TAATCGCTTGGTCGCTGGTTCAAGTCCAGCAGGGGCCACCAAATTTTAGCTTTAGAATCATATAATTAAGCCACTCTCGCGAGTGGCTTTTTTGTTGCCTGAGCTTTTGATGGCGATGAAATGGCGGTAGACTTCTTACCGCCATTTTCTTTAAGGTATAAAAAACCCGCTCGCGGCGGGTTAGTTTAAAGGGGGTAACAGGCACTAGCCTTTAAGTGTGGATCGCGACACTTTAGGGGTAACTCCACCAGTGGTAACAATAAATCGCTCTACCGATTCCATCGTCACGAAAGTGCAACTGCAATTGATGTTTGTGCACTGATGATAACGTTCTTTGGTATTCTCGCTAAGGTATCGACTCGTACGGGCATGTGCCGCTTGCTTACACTCAGGACAATGAAACATAACTGGCTCCGCAATTCACTAAAAGTGAACTTATAATACCCAATAAATCACTAAATGGGTATTGTTTTATGCCTTCCCTTCTTCTGTGACATATTCAATATCTGAGGATTTCACTTGCAGCTCAAGCGTCGAAGTGAAACCGTTGCTATTAAGACGATGCACTACCCGGCTGATTACCCATGCTTGATTATCTATGACGTTCTTGAATCCTCTGACTGTAACAGGTATTTCAGGAAACAGATCTGCACGGCCAATTGCGAGCGTGATAGAAAACTCAGCTGCACCACGCTGTATTTCTTCCCATTTGGCCTGCGCCGCACGGATGGCCTGCGCTTTGCTAGCGAAAATGGTCGTTAACTCCAGAACATTTTCCGGTTCTCCAGCCATGTATTCACCGTTTCGTGCGCCCTGATTCCCGCTCGGCTTGCTCGCTGACGGTGTCATAGTGGCATCCGGATGTTGCCAGGAATGTAGATCCTGCTCTTTCGACACACGTTTGAGATTAACGTTTTGGTTTTGCTGACTCGGGTCTTTGGTTTGCAGCCATTTGGCTGTAACACCGCTATACGCCCCCCGATCGGCAATAGTAAATTGATGGCTGTCTCCATCGCCACGTTCTATGACCCTTTGCGGGAAGGGTTTATTACTTGCATTCATCGCACTCCCCTTTTTCAGGAAAAGGAGTTTTCCGGCCTTTACGGAGACAACCGCACCATTTCGCTCGGCCAGCCGCGACAAGAATACAGCATCAGACTCCTGTGTCTGATCGATATGGGGCACCTCAACAGGTACCAAACTCTCGGCTATCCTGGCTATGAGCTTATTCCGCTGAGCTATGGTGTCGACAATCGTCCCAAGCGTTGTATCATGCCAGGACTGCTCGCGACGCGAGTTGAGCGATCCTCGAAAATCAGCACTGCGTGCACGAATGGTGAGAACGTCTGGAGCACCTCGATACGCGATTTCGTCTACAATAAAACTCCCCTTTCCCAGCAATGCCGATCCCTGCCAGCCTAACCACAAACTCAAAGAAGCACCGCGCGGTGGTAACTCAACCAACCCGTCAGAATCATCAAGCTCTATATCAAGCTGGTCAGCTTCAAACCCATTATTATCAGTCATTGTCAGACTGATGAGCCGCTCTCTGAAAACCTCAGTAATATCATCCTTACCGAAAGCGAGCATAAAATCGGGAGCAATGCATGCACCTGCCTGGAGAGTCATTCCCGTTATCATCCCACCAGTCCTCCCGCCCAGCTACCCACTGATGACACCAGGGTTTCGGCTTGTGCTTTTAAATCGCCATACATAACAACCAGGGATTCATCGACTCTCTTTAAAGTCAGGTTAAACTCGATTTTTCTGGCAGCCCCATCACTGTAAAGATCCGTATGAGTATGTGTTACCTTTTCAACCACATACATGCCGTGAATCATTCCACTACCGTCGATCAGTGGCCATGCACGTCCCTCGTTGGCCATCAATTCGATCGCCAAAAGCGATAATTTACCGCCAGTAATTTCTGGGTAGAGCGTACCGGAGAGTATGCGTGTGGTTTCTCCCTCACCAAGAAATTGATACGCAGGTGACTTGCCGATGCGGTTATTTGATGCCCATCGATAATCTTTTGTATATTGCATCGACTGATACGGTAGCGTTCGGCGCTCAAACACAAATAAACCTAATACCATTAACACTGTCTAAATCTCCTCAGTCATGCGAAAAGCTTGAGCGCTGATATGAACGCTCTTGACGAGCGAGGTTATCAACGGCTTCTCTGAGCCGACGGTCTAAATCACTGTTCGGCAGAACATCACCTTGCAGAGTGATGCTGTACTCTCGCTTACTATTGTCGACAAAAGATCGCCCAGCGGGAGCAGATAGCGGCTGATAAAGCGGATAGCCGCTTAATGTGGATGTCGGTGGAATATAGGTTCCGTCAGGCGTCACGGCCGTGGTTTTCACCTTAGCCTCGGTATCTTCAAGTTGGCCGGACTCTTTTTTGATAATGCCGAGTTTGTCCAATAACCAGCTTGCTTTACTGCTCAGGCTGTTAAAGATATTAAGTGGCGCCATGAGCGCATTGGCCAGTGCCTGGCCAAACATTACCCCCACATTCTTACAGCGTTCGAGCGTTTCTTGTGTCGCCTTTACGGGTTCAAGCAGATCAGTGAACCACTGCCAGATGCTGCCGAGCTTCTCAACGAGAAAATCAAATGCCGGTGCAAGCGGGGAAAAAATTTCTGCCAGCGGAGCAAAAGCGGTACCAAGTCCCTCAATAACGCCGCCAAAGAATGCACTGAGTGGTTCCCAATATTTACGGATCAGCAGGGCTCCACCAACAATCGCCGCCACAACAGCTATAACTGGCCACGTGATGGCCCCAAGAGCTGAGGCGATAGCGCCGCCGGCTAGAGTAAATACTGTCCCCAACATGCTTGCTGCAGCAATAATGACATTCACCCCGGCAATCAAAGGCCATACGATTTGCCCGACACCACCCAGCACGCCGACCAGCGCCAGCGTACCCGTGGCAACGTTCAATAGGGTTTGGGTCAGTTCGGGATTTGTCTGAACCCAGCTTGCGGCCATGCCAACCCAGGTGTTTGCAGAAGCCGTCAGACGCCTTAGGGCAGACTCTTCTTGCGCAAAAACATCAATTTTCAGACCATCCAGGGTCGACCGTAGTTTGACTAAATCTCCATCGAGATTATCGGACTTGATACTGGCGATGCGCGAAGTACTCCCTTTCGCAGCGAGCATTTGCTGACGTTTGTTGTCAAGAGTTCCATCACCGGCAGCGGAAACCAGTGTTCCTGCCCCCTTCACAGCCTCTTCACCGAACAGGCTTTTCAGGTATTCGGCCTGCTGCGCCACATCAAGTTTGTTTGTCTCAAAGGCGTGATAAATATCTTTAAATACCTTCTCGACCGGAAGCTTATTTCCGTTACCGTCGTGTGTGCTGACCCCCAGGGAATTGAGGGCAACAGGCGCCTGGCCTGTCATCGCATCCAGACGGCTCAAAATGGTGTTGATATTACTCCCGGCGCTGGCACCTTTAATATTGTGGTCTGCCAGGATGCCGAGCATCGCCGTTGTGTCTTCAAGACTTTCACCAGCCATTTCCGCACCTGGTGCAACGTTTTTCATCGCCGCAACCAAATCATCTAGACTCGTGCTCGATGAGTGGAGGCTTTGTGTCAAGACATCAGAAATGCGTTCGATCTCTGTTATCGGCAACTTAAAAGCCGATTGCACCGTAGAAAGTGCGCCAACAGCATCGCTGGCTGCAAGACCATTAGCTTGCCTCATTGTCACTGTCGGGTCGGTTGCCATGAGAACGTCATTCGCATTGTAACCTGAGCTTGCGAGCACACCCTGTGTTTGAGCTACGTCGACTTGAGAGAGATATCCTTTAGAACCAATATCTTTAGCCTGCTGGCGAAGCGCAGCCATCGTTTCATCATTCTTATCAATACCGAGAGTCGACTGCGTATCCGACATCTGTTTGGTGAAAGCGACGCCCGGCGCAAAAAATTGAGACAAACCATGGAATCCAGCACTCGCCGTATTTATTCCCGCCGCCCCCGCATCACGTATGCCGAAGGCAAGCGTTTTACCGGACTCGTAGCGGCGCTTTATTGTATCGACTCTTTCCTGCTGCTGATTGACGCGGGAAAGAGCGTCACGCTGCATATTTAGCTGTTGCGTGGTCTGTCTAATCGTGACTTTCACACGCTGTGCATCAGCAGAGAGTGTACGTGTGTTAATGCCCGACTGAGAAAGCTCGGAACGCTGGCGCTGTAAGGACTGGCGCATACCGTTGTATTTACTCTGCAGCTCAGCTGCAGATTTTTTTGCAACATCCAGCGCCTGCGACTGTGCCAGCGTGGGTGCTTCGATATTCTTAAACTGAATGGCCAGTGCTGCCGCCTCCTGCTTCGCTTTTGCAAGAGACCGCCCGGTTAGAGAAAGCTGAGCGCTGGCTTTCCTGAACCCATCAATACGGGCTGCCTGCACGTTGAGATCGCGCAGAGATTGCTCAGAATCACGGATGTCAGCCGCAAGGGATTTGCTGGCAGTCCGGATAGCATTGAGCGGTCGGCTTGCGCGTCCAACGGCATTAAGCAGCGCCTCAAGTTTCACGTTATTGCTCATAGTGGTTTCCGCTTCGCTGTAGCGCCTTGTCGCGCCAGGTTATGAGTTCGGCCACGTCCAGAGGATACAGCTCGGATGGCGGCCAGTGAAAAATCACAGCAATATCCGCCATCAGGTCATCTACCGACAATTGGTCGGGGAAATTCAGCGAGCCGAAGCAGGTGATAAAAAACCAACCACCTTACCGGCAAGTGCAATGAGATCTGCGGCATCCAGTCGAGCAATCTCATGTTCGTTCAGTGCCGGGTAGGTCATTCGAGGTAAAACCTTAATTAAGGCGTCAACATCACAGTTTGCCAGTGCAGCCAATGACACTCCGCGGAGTGTCCCCGCGTTGGGCCTGGATACAGTAACCTGCTCAATTTTTTGCTCACCGCGCATCAGTGGATTGTCGAAGGTCACAACGTTTGAATTTCCGGTATCGATAATATTTTCCATTTGTCACTCCCTCAAAAATAGAAGAGACCGGCCTGCCTGAGCGGCCGGTCAACAACATTACAGGCCAATCGCCTTACGGTGTTCGGCCAGACGGTCTACACCGTCGACCTTCAGCACCATGTTGACGATGTCAATTTCAATGACTTCTTTTCCGTCAATTGTCAGCTGGTAATAAGCACAATCAGTTGTCATTTTCGTTGTACCGCTTTCGCCCTGCTTGTTCTCACCGCAGTCGTACTCTTTATGACGACCTCGCATCACCACCTCGACGGCGGAAATTGCACCGGTGTCATCGCGCTGATAGGAGCCAGTAAAACGCAGCGGTACGCTGTCTGCACCAGGGGATGCATACTGCGCCCATAGTGCGACATCCGGCAGACCACCGAGCGTCCATTCAAGGGACAGCGCATCATCATCAAGACCCATATCAATGGATACCGAACCCGGCATCCCGCCGCCGCGGTATTTCTCCAGCTTGCGGGTCAGCTTCGGTAAAGTGACGGATTCAACGACGCCCATGTAGCTCAGGCCATCGTTAAACATGTTCAAATATTTTAATTTACGTGGTAACGCCATGCTGTTAGCTCCTTAGCCGTTGACCGAATCTGACAGATTCGCCAGATAGGTATCAGTGATGCGCTGGCGCAGGGTCAGGTTTTCCAGCGGTGGGACGGGGGTATAGTCGTAATCGATATACAGTTTGCCCGCTTTAAGCGTCGCAACATCGTTGGACTCAGGGTCGTACCAGCAGGAGCCATCGACGATATAACCATTACTTTTCAGCTCACGGAACTTGGCGTTAATGCCCGCCACGATGTCGCGAATAAGGGTCGGGGTAATCGGTTTATCCATCGCCCACGCATGTGCTTCCGCCATGGTGTCGGCCAGTACCTGCGCGGTACGGGTGTAGTTTTCAAACAGGAAAAGAGGATCATCCGCACATGTGCGGTTACCCCAGAATTTGAAACCGTCATTGCGAATCAGCGTGGTCACACCAGCCTGATTAAGCAGGTTGGCGTCGGTCGCCGGTTCCTGCAAATCCCAGGAGACTGAGGCGCTAACACCGGTGACGCCATTCACACCGACGTTTGAAAGGGTTTTATGCCAGCCGGTTGTCTGGTCGATTTTGGCACGCAGACCCAGCGCGCGCGCCGTCGCCCATGCGGTATCTGTTGCGTTTGTCGTAGTGTCCCACGCCAGAAAATCGGGGAAGATCACCATCAGCTCACGCTGGCTGAAATTCTTGCGATAGTCGATGGCCTCGGAAATGGTTTTACAGTCCCACGCACTGACATAGCCAAAGGCGCGCAGGCTCTGACAGGTAGCGGCAAGCGCAGTCGCTACTTCCTTCGAATCCAGCCCCGGCACGCCAAGAATGCGCGGCTTAACGCCGGTGACAGTCTGCGCCGTCAACAGCGCTTTAAGACCGGTGTATTTGCCGTTTTCGTCCGTGGTACCAATGATGTTGGAAATCGTTTGTTTCTGAGCCGCGTCGGGGGCCTCAGGGTCTTCGACACCTTCGGCCACACGTACAACCACAATGACCGGTTTGCACTGGTCAGCGATCGCCTGTAGTGAAGATGATAGTGTTCCCTGTTTGCCGGCTTTACTAATAGCGCTTTGCACATTAGTAATCAGCACAGGTTCATTAAGAGGGAAAGCCGTCTCGTCAGCATCGCTGGCGGTACAGACCATGCCGATGATGGCTGTTGAGACAGTGGAAATGGTGCGCACGCCGTCATTAATCTCGATGACCTGCACGCCGTGATGATAGTCGCTCATCCGTTAAACCTCGTGGTGAAGTGGAGCAACTATTTTCTGTTGCTCGCGAGACTAGTGCGATGAAATCGCGTTGACGTGGGGATGGCACAACCAACAAAAAGCCCTCCGAGTGGAGGGCTTCGTTTATGCAGGCAGTTCAGGCCACTGTATATCCGGCGCGGTACTGATATCCAGCCGGTTTAACATGACCCGGTAAAGCCGCCAGCGCTTAAGCGCCGCACGCTCATCATCGGTGGCAATCTCGAGTTCTTCCGCGTCCTGCAGTGGCAGAGCGTGTTTATTAGCTTCACTCATCAATGATGCGCGAAGCATTTCTGCCTGGCTAATTAATTCAGCCTCAGTCGGTTCTGGCCTGTTTATCAGCACCGGCTGACCATAGTCATCAGGTGTAATTTCTTTCCCATTACCCTGATTATTAATCAAATAGTTATACCAACCCTCTGACACCTCGACACCATCAGCAGGCCAGCATCCCGCCAGTAAATACGCCGCTTTCAAGCCATCAGGGTAAAATCCGTTAGAAGTCGCACTATAAAATATCGTCATATCACTTACCCATCGCTATAAATCCGACCGTGTTTTTTGCCGCAGCTTTCACCACAAATCCGGTAGTGCTGACACTTGACGCCCCCACGTCGCCGTATGCCCCACTGTTGACTGTGAGCGCAAGCGAGGGCACCAGACTGAACGCAACAGGGAAAGTGAACCCCTGCCCGTCACTGGTCACCGCTACTTTTCCGTACTGAATCAACATGCCGGTGTTCGTATCGCGAAACCATCCATTAGCCGCCAGTGAAGCAGTGTTGATTTTCTGAAAACGCGCATCGGATTCTGCTTTGGTGTAAGCCTGCCCCGCCGGGGTATAACTCCCTTTCGCCTGATATTTATTATCGGTTTCCGCCTTAGTGTATGCCCCGACGTTGGCGGCAGGGATGGCGATGTCAGCCGTACCGTCAAACGCCACACCCGCAATTTTGCGCGCGTTAAGCAGTCGGGTTGCAGAGACAGCATTGCCATTACTCGCGAGCGCACCAATTTCGGCAGGCGTCGGCTTGTTCGCAACGTCATATTGTTTTGTCCACGCCGTCCACACACCGCCATAGATGGTGCGGATATAGCTGCGGGAATTGTTATAAACACGGTAAATCTGAGTAAAACCAGCGTGCTTATATACTTCCAGTGACCCGGCAACCGCTTCGGGATAGTTTTTCCCTGCTGAAGCCTGCGCGTTAGCTGCCTGAAAATAGAGGCCCGGCGTAGTGTAGGCGTTTAAATCAGCGGCATTACCAATCGCCACAGCCTGACCGTTAAAAATATCCTGCGCGGTCACACTGATGTCATCCGTCAGTGGCCTGCCATTCACTTTGCGGCCAGAGGGTACACGCCCGTTAGCGTTATCATTTGCCGCTTTCACCGCTTTCGGCGTGGCAGCAAAGGCCTCAGATGTGCTATCGGTTACGCTGGTTAGCTGGACAATGCCCTTTCTCGCCGTGGTCGCATCCTGAGCCGTATACTTCGCATTGGCGAAGTCATAAACCGCCTTAACCGCTTTCGGTGTCGCTGCAAGCGTCTCAGACACACTGTCAGTAGCGCTACTGAGCTGGACAATCCCCTTCTGCGCCGTGGACGCATCCTGAGCCGTATACTTCGCGCTGGCGAAGTCATAGACTGCTTTAACCGCTTTCGGTGTCGCTGCGAGCGCCTCAGACGCGCTGTCGGTCGCACTGCTTAACTGCGTGAAGCCCTTTTCTTTCAGCGTGGCGTCAGGATGGCGGCGTGACTGCTCATGCTCCGCGAGCTTATCGTCGACATAATCCTGCGTCGCCATCACAAGCGTGGTATCGATGGACAGCTCGACCGTCTCGATATCGCTTACCATGATTACCATGCGCAGCGTCTGCGCGCGCCCTGACCCTTCAGCCAGCTCGGGCTTGTAGCTTTCTGCCATATTGCCGACCGCAATCAGCGTGCCGGTGTCATCGTAAAGCCCCATTTCGCGCAGCCAAAAACCGCCGGTCTCAGGTGGAATCACCAGCTCCGCGACGACATAGTTTTTGTGCTTTTTATCCTGGCTGATTTTATTCAGCGCATGACGCCAGACTTCATTGACCAGTTTTGTCTGGCTGGCGTTCGGCTCGGGCAGTTTGCCGCCGCCATCCCCGACGGCCATCGCCACGAAATTGACTTTCTTCCCGTTCGGGACGCTCGCCGCCGCCAGCTTTTCAGCACCGGCTTTGGTGATAACGGTTTTATATTTTACTGTCATTGTGCTCTCACTTATCCGGGGTAAACCGTGGTGATATCGCCGTCATAGGTCAGGGCGCCGTAATACAGATGCCCCGGAATATCCTGAATAATATTCAGACCAATAAGATGACGGCTGGCTGGTTTTGCATCGGCAATCAGCCTTTCCATTTCGTAATACATTTCCTCGGTGATGCCGGTCTCTAACACACCGATATCGAGGCGGAATGTGCCGGGCGGATCGTTGGTTTCCCACCACTCCGTCACGTTAATCAGATACCCGAGCGGCTCGACCACACGGCGCACCGCACCAATCGTCCCTTTGTGCGCATGGATAAACCACGCCGCGCGGATCACCTCGCGTTTGGTCTCTTCCGGCCAACTCTCATCCCAACGGTCGACCGAAAACGCCCAGGCAAGCCACGGCAGCAGATTTGCCGGGCAGGTATCGGGACTCCAGAGACGGCGCAGGGGGATCGGCGTATTTTCGATATCGGCACAGGCTCGCGCCGCCGCCACCTCAAGCGGCGAGGAGCCGACCGGCAACAGGCGGGCGTCACTCATCATTGCCCCCGATGGTTACGCTATATTCACTACACCAGGAAGCCTGTGTACTATCGAGTACGATGTCAGCCAATGGTGCGGCCAGCTCAACACGCTGCACCCCCTCAACGTGAAGGGCGGCATAAATAGCCGATTTACGGATATCACGCCCGAGACGGTGCTGGGCGCTGATATAACTCTTAAGCTTCGCCTTTGCTGCACTGAGCACCGGCTCGCTTTCAGGGCCTGGATAAAGAAATAGTGAGGCGTCGACTTTATAGTCAATAATATTTGCCGATTGCACTGTGACGCGATCGGCGACCGGCCTTACGTCCTCATCATTGAGAGCATTTCGGATGACGGCGAGCAGTTCTTCTGAGGCCACGCCATTATTTTCGCGAGACAATACCGAAATGGTCACGTTCGCAGGCTCGGGGCTAATCACAGAAATATCCGCAACCCTGCCGTCAGCACTGCGGCCATGAAACTGATATGCGCCGGTTGAGCCAGCCACACTCATTCCCTCAAAGGCTTGCTGGATACGCAGGCGATAATCGGTATCAGCTTCCATTACCGCAGGCGTGGGCGGTAGCGAGGACTCATCCCCTGGGGTGATCACAAGACGTGTGACGTTATAATTTGCACCAATATTATCGAGATCATTCCCGGCGGCGTAGGCCAACATGACCGCACGCGCCGCTTCATTAACATGCTGACGCCAGATGACTTCCCGGTAAGCATTTTCCTGCAACAGCTTCACAATGGGTTCAGATTCAAGCGTCAGAGTACGTGCAATAGCCTCCTGCTGATCTTCAGGATACAGGGAGATGAGGGTCGCCTTTCGTTCTGCAAGAAGGATTTCATAATTCAGCTCTTCCACGACATCGGGGGCGGCGAGCTGGCTTAGATCTACAATAGCCATAACGTTTAACTCAGTGGAATGGTAAGGGAAAAAGGCTGGCCTGAAGTCGAGCGTGCGCCAGTAATATCGACAAACAGCGCTCCGTCATCGCTAGGGTGTTCAAAGATGATGGTCGAAAGACTCACACGAGGTTCCCACTTCTGAATCGCGGAGTAGCACGCAGCCATAATCTGCAGGCGCAACGCCGGGGTCTGCGGCTGGTCAATCAATGCTGACAACAAGGATCCGTACTCACGTCGCATGACGCGTGAGCCAACCGGCGTGACCAGAATGTCGCGCACGCTTTGCCTGATATGGTCGCCTCAGAAATACTGAGTCCGGTTTGGCTGTTCATTCCAAGATAGCGCACTGTCATTTGGTCTCCTTCGTCCAGCTCCCGCCGCTCTGCACATTGCCGTGTGCATGGTCATCCACCTGCACGCCATTGGAGGTAAACTTCCCGCCGGTGTGCTCGATGTCTCCTCTCATCGTCCCGCCCTTCTGCACTTCGAGTGAGCCGGTAATCAGCTTGTTGGTACAGACCACCTCGGGTGTATCGAGGGTGATGCGGGTTTCAGCTTTAACCAGCACAACAGGGACGCTGGCCGTGATGGACTCGCTAGCCGTGATGTTGGCGGTTGTGATCCCGGAGACAGTAAGCGCCCCATTTTCTGGTTCGTACTCAATCATTGCCCCATCAGGAAACGAGACGTGAAATGCATCAGGAGAAGCAGAGGGGGCAGGATGGTCATCCGAGAAAATACCCGGTAGCACAAAGGCGGTGTCGAGCTCGCCGCCAATGGCAAGAACCAGCACCTGCTCGCCAACGGAAGGCGCCCACCACACCCGCGCGCGGCCAGCACGACAGGTCAGCCAATTGAGCCACGTAGTTTTCATCCCTCCGGTCTGGACTCGACAGAGTCCCTCCTGAAGAGAGACATCTGTTACAACGCCGATGCGGATAAGATTACGGACTGCGCGAGCGATACCGTGGATTGAAGTTAGCGTATTCATGAGGAGAGAATGCCGAGGGTTCAGAGCAGCAGCAATGAGGCTAAGTTTTCTGCTGGATGAAACAACAATTTGCGACCGCAGGGCATGATAATTTACATGCGTAAAACAACACCCTGAGCGCTAAACACGCTATCGCCGAGAACAGACAATCCTCTAAATATAAATTCAGGCCATTAAGCTCATTTCAGAACCCATACGGTATCGTTTTTAATCAGGCTTCTATCACCGGCAATTTACTCACTCCACTGGCTGACGAGTTCCCCATTAATGTACAACTCTTTAGGTCGAGTAACAGGTGCAGGTAACGGTGGTTCAGGAGAATAACTGGCGCGTAATGTGCCATTTTCCTCTGTGACAAGAATCCGCTCGGTCAATTGCAGACTGAAGCTAATATCTTTACTTTCATCATCATTCATGACTATCTGAAAGAGATAGCCATTTTTACGCCCTTCATCCAGCGTGAAAATATCAGGTTGATTTTCCCGAAGCCAAGCTAACAGCGGCACGAAAAGTTGATTGGATTCGCCGACAAAATTTTTAACAAGACCTTTCAGGGTATATTTCTTTTCAAATGATAATGAGACGGAGAGACGTGCATCAATATTTCCGTTCTCAACAGAGAAGCGCAACATTTCTGGGTGAGCACTTAGCTGTGGAATAGCGTCAATTAATGCCTGACGTAAGCTATTTGGTTTATTCATTACTTTTACCCTGACACTCTTTGATGGTTTCGATTTGCAGCGCGCAGGTAATCAATGCCTGCTCAAGCCTGCGTATATCTGCACTTAGATCGCCATTAGTCATCGGTTCGCTGCCTGGCATTGGGCATGAGCTCACTCTCGGGCAGGTGTTGTAGACAGCGTGCAGCGGAGGCACAGCCGGTGCGGGTGTGCAAGCGGCGCACCACATCAGGCAGACGGTCACGGTACCAACGGCGTAAAGTTTCATTTTCATTCATCAACCTTGTAATAGTCTCCTCACGCTTTGCCCGCTGCTCACTCAACATTGAAAGTTCGTCACGCAGCCTGACCTGCGCGTTTTCATTATCTCGGGCTACTCGCAGTGAGACAGAGAGTTGATTTTTCAGGTTTGCAATAATGTTTTTTTGCTCGCCAGCAACTTGATTTACTTTTTCGAATGATCGAGAAAGGTTCTGATTTTCGCGGCTCAACCACAGTACTGAGGCAAGCAGCCCGGCCAGTATAAGTAGCAGGACTTTCATGGAATCCCTTTGATGCAATATGCTTTTTCCCGTATACGTCGATTCTCAAGACCAGTATTCCTGATACCTTTCACATATACCCAGCGCGGAAACTGATCGCAGGCCTGTTGCCACTGCTGGCGCTGAACAAATGACATCAGCGTCGACCGGCATGCGGCTCCCGCGCCAACGTTAAAGGCAAAACTCACCAACGAGTCATATATACGAGGGGGTATTTCGGCTGACACACACGCAGAAAGTCTCTTCTCGACATTGCGCACATCAGCAACAAGATTTACAGCCGCTTCGCGTTCACTGATATCTTCTTTTGGCACAACGCCAGCCGTATGGCCAATACCTGATGTCCACACACCCGCACTGCACTGATAAGGTCTCAGCCGACAGCCCTCAAGATCGGCAATCAGCGCTAATCCCTCAGGAGACGTTTTCAGCAAATGAAAGTCTGGCAGCAGGGCTGCGAACATCAGCACGCTGGCTACACTGCAGCGCTTAATGATTGAATTCACGAATCGCCTTCTCATCAAACCCGAGTGAGGTCAGATAACGGTATGTTTTGCGCTTAAACCAGTAATTCGTCAGCGCCGTAAAAATGGCACACATCCCCCCCACGTAGAGTGCTACTTTTTCAGGTGACATTGCCCCAAAATAGGCGAGGCAAACGGCTAACCAATAAGCAACAAACGTGGTGATTTTTTCCAGGCTTAGTCCCATAGATGCACAGCCTCAGCTTTTGCTGCGCTATCAACCTCAGGAATTTCAATCGCCTTGCCGTGTGGCACAATAACGCCTGAAGCAGCAAGACCGGGATTTGCTTCTAACACTGTTTCAACGACGCCCTCTGTACGCCCGTAATAACGCGCACAAATAGCATCAAGCGTGTCCCCCTGCATTGCGTAGACCTTCATCAAATGCTCCCAACAAATGGATTTTCGGATCTAAGATAGTTTCCAGAGCAGGTGTTAAATCGGCTACTGCTTACAGACGTGCAATCACACGCACAACATTCCTTTATCGCTGGAAGCCCTCATATAAATGACAAAATACATAATGCCCGCCACTGATGAGACAATGAGCAGCGTAAATAAAATCAGGTGAACGTAGAGCTACAGAAACGGAACGCTACAACTCTGGAGTGGAAAAATAAGGTTGGGGGCGTGCTAACATATACTGCATTAACTATGTTCGTATCAGCAGCCCCTGTTTAGGGATATAACCTTTGATGGGCTGAGTATTAATAGCTATCGCCAGCTCTCATCTTCCCAGACTTCCTGAAGAATATTGTCCAGGGCTTCACGATCGGACTCTTTATCAAAGCCCCTCAATTCTACACCTGTCACAGAACCCTTTTTAACGGTGACATGCGTTGATGGGAACAAAGAATGAATTCGTCGGGTCAGCTCATATTGAAAGGCATCAACCATCGTCTGTCCTATTTTTTGTTCTTGGTCTAAGGCGATATTGACTTTCACGTAGCCTCCCCTCTTTTTTAATCTTTCTGGTGCAGGCGTTGCTGAAAAGACAACTGTAAAGGCATTGCCTTTCATCAAGTTCCCTCTCGCAATCTCAGCGATTAAATTCAGGGCAATTTCACGATCTCTTTCCTGGCAAGTTCCTTCAGCTGTCAGACGGGCAATCATCTCGACTCGCTCAATCATAACTTGCTCGTTTAACTCTCTGTCCACACAACCTCCACCATGAGTAACTGTATATACATACAGTAGCACGTATTACTAAAAGCTGGGAAGAAAAAAATCAGAGGTAGTATATGTATCTTCATGATATCGATGGATATTAATGGGATGCGCGCAACCTTCAACGGCTAAAAACACTTCGAATTTCACTTAATTCGGGTTCACACTCAGCCCTCAGACGAAGCGTTCACTGGCGTTGAAAGGCTTTTCAAGTCGTCTGGCCAACGCGCTTGATCAACCTGTATCTCACGCCCGCAATAAATATCAATATCCTGCTCTGGCAGCCTGAGTTGAGCCTTCAATAGCCGCCTTTTACGTAGACCTAAGGGCTTTGATAAAGCGAATACCGGAGGATCGCTTTCACTCTCCGTACAGTTAATGACAGAACTCCAAGAGGGCGCAGGAGCGCCCTTAACGTCAACGGCCAAATCAACGGCCCGCTTCGGCACAATTTTCCATTGTGTGAGCCGGGTTAAAATTGGAGTACCTGCACCGACGGCGGAATCGTACACGCCACGAATACAAACGATTTCCTCGCCATACTGGTTAAATTCGGTGCGAGGCTCATACAGCGTGCGCACTTGCAAATCATCGCGACGGACAAACGGCCCACCCTGCGCATTAACGTAACCGGCCCAGTCACCGGCGTCGGCGGTATCGTGGACGGCGGCAAACTCAACGCTCAGGCCGTGCGCGGTCTCGGTATCCGCGAGACGACGCAACTCACGGTAGACCGTCACTGGCGCACCGCCGATAAATTGAAACTGACGGATGTGCCAGCGCGCCGCCCATGCCGAAACGGAAGCGGCAGTCTCTTTCAGCAGCTCACCGCTTTCGTCATCGGTTTCACCCTCAAGAGCATAACCGTCGATATTTTTGGAAATGTATTTAGCGATATAGCCGGTCGCGCTGCCCTTTGCCGGATCAATGACCTCAGCATGAAAGCGTGCCTTTTTAGCTTTATCACTTCTCAGTTCCTGGCAGTCTTCCTCCCACGCATAATCGCGAATGATGAGGCGCACGCGCTCTGCATCTTCTGGCAGCATGAACATAAGCATGTGCCAGTGTGGCGTACCATCATGATGAGGCTCAGCAACACGGATACCGAAAATACGGATGTCTTCCCGGTGCAGCCTGGCGCGAATACGCGCCCACAGGCCGGTGAGATAGCTCTGCGTGTCCGACGGGCTGGCTCCGTTCCATTTGCTGTTACGGTAGCCCGCTTTTGTAGTTGCGTGATATTTAGACGGCGCGGTCAGGGTGTAAAACTCCCCAACATAACCAAGCTCATTGCAGATATTTTCAAACCCACGGATGCGGGTCATTAGCTCGCAGCGGCGTATCGCAGGATTAGCGACCGAACCGTCGTATTTTTCAATCAGGCTGATGCGGTTGCCGTCTTCGTCTTCAAGATCCAGCCCCTTAAGAAATTCACGCGTGCGGCGCTTCTGCTCGCGCCAGTCGGTCACGCAGTTTTTACTCGCGTAGGCGTGCCGTTTTTTGCTGACATTGCCAACGGCAATTTGCAGGTGTTCGCGCCATGCAGCCGCAATACGGCGCAAACGACCACGCCACCACACTTCACTGAACATGCGCATTACTGCCGGTGCAATGACATCCTCCCCGACATATTTCTTTGTGACTTTCTCCCACTGCGGCGGAGTAATGTTGAATTGCAGGGATATAAAACCGGCACGCATGTACCAGGTGTACAGCGTTTTAAGCTCGCTAACCCCAATGTCGTCAATGTTAGCCAGTTCAGCGCGAATGAAATTAGCAATATCAGCGGACAGCAGGTCAATATCGGCGCGCGACATGTCCGGGAGGCGGTTATATCTGGCGACCATATTGACCATGCGTGATGCCAGATATTGCATAATCTGGGTATCAAAATGACCACCAAAAACAGCGGCTGATACATTGCGATTAATACCCGTACACTCATATTTTTTTGCGACCCGCTCAACGCGTGGCAATGCCTTTTTGCAAAAGCTGATTAAAAAAGCGTTGGCTCGTTGGCTGCCCTTATTTTTTTCCAGCAGCGCAGCAGTGCGGTAAATATCAAAACGCACGCACTCCGGCTGGAGAGAAAGCGCCTTTCTCGCATGCAGCAAAGCCGCGAACATACGGTCGCGGCGATACTGTTGCTCATAGGTCAGATATGGGCTGGCTATTGCAGGTCGCGCTGCGTTCCATGGGTAAGCGAGCTGAATAGCCAAGTCATCCAACCCGATAATTTCTGTTTTTTAGCTCTGTGATTTCCTGGCAGGTCACACAATATGCCACCCCAGGGATGGCAATGCGACGAGCCTCTGGGATTGGGCTGTCACAGGCTTCGCAAATGAGACGAGAAGGCGCAGTAATTCGGCTACGAGCGCTGTTGATGTAACGCTCACGCTCTTCCAGCTCGCGTTGCTGTGCGAGATCCATTGCGTCAGCCATTAGTGTTGCACCTGAGATTCGTACTCAAGATGTTCAGCCTCGCCACGCAGCAACTCCGCAGCTTCGGTACTATTCAATCCCTGGTAACTAATATGGAGGGCCATTGCTTCAAGGCGTTTAGAAAAAACCAAAGCGTGCGCTTTACGCTCTTCATTTTTAACGTCAGACATCAATACCGCCAAACTATCGGGATCTGTTTCAATTTTATTGATTTCGTTATTTCGCATTATGTAATCTCCTGAATTTAGGCAAAGGGATACCCGGTGGGTTTACACCAGTACATTTTTTTTGAGTTAATTCGGCATGGTTAGCCGTTTGGGAAATAAACTCACTACTGCACGGAAATGATTCATTGCAGTAATAAGCGATTTTTTCTCATCATACGTCAGCGAATTGAATTGCAGCTCATGACGAGCCACAGGGAGTTTTGCGAGATAAAAAATAGCTGCCAGCGCGCGAATATTATCTTCATATAAGGGGTCGTGCTTCTCACGCATTTTCTCGATAAAACATTCCAGTTCTTTACTGTTGCAACCCCAATATTTTGCACGCAGTTCTGCCACATAATTGAGACCCGCCAAACGCTCACTCGTCTTGAGTGGAACGGTTGCTGAATCAGCTTCAATAGCCATACTTTCTCTCCTTATGAAAGGGGGTTCCACTCTCGGTACACCCTGTAGCTTCAGGAATATGAAACGCACAGTAAAAAGAAATGAATCAATCAGCTATCGAACTTACTCAGATGGCGTCATGCACCGATGATGAGCTGAAAACGGGAGTGCCCTAAAGCTTTACGCAATTGCTCTTCTTTCCAGCGAGCGTAATAGATGCGTATCGGGCCACCGGCTTTCTTACAACCCTTGCGTATTGTGCGAGGTTCAATAGGTACACAAGGGTTGTCACCGGTTGTCCAGCGATAAGCGGTGCGTTCAGATACCCCCTCAAGCACTGCGAACTGTTGCAGAGTAACGATTGGAGCAGGCACTTTGATGATTGCGATTTCAGAAGCCATGTTGCATGATTCCCATTTGGATAATGTTTGCAATCAATGGTCTCTGTTTGCCAACCTCAGCCATTGATTTTCCTGAATTAGCAACAATACTAATACCCATTTGAGCATTAGTAAACACCCAAAGGAGTATATATTGATCCTTGATTCTCAAGTGAACAATGATGAGTTACTGGACCGCATCTGCCAGGTATATGGATTTAATCAAAAAATCCAGCTCGCCAGGCACTTCAACATTGCGGCCAGTTCCCTTCAAAATCGCTACTCTCGTGGCACAATTTCGTACGATTTCGCCGTACAATGCGTTCTTGAAACGGGGGCAAGCTTGCGATGGTTACTTACCGGGGAAGGTTTGCAATATGATGGAAAGCCCGCCGCAACGGATCCCAAAGAGATCGCATCATTCACTTTAAGTGATGGTGAACTCGTTAAAAATTCCACTTTAAGTATTGATGCTAATTTTTTTAGTAAAGCGCTCAAAGACGGTATCGCTGTTCGCACCGAAGGCAAACTGCACTTTATTGAACAAGATGCGGCTCTGACTGACGGTCTCTGGCTAATTGATATTGAAGGAACCATCAATATCCGCGATTTGACTTTGCTTCCAGGTAAGAAGCTTCATGTTGCGGGTGGAAATGTGCCTTTTGAATGCGAAGCCCGCGAGATAAAAACGCTTGGTCGTGTGGTGGGTATATACAGCGAGATTAAGTAATGACTGTCCGTAAAAACCCTGCTGGAGGCTGGATTTGCGAGCTTTATCCGAATGGGGCAAAAGGCAAACGTATAAGAAAAAAATTCGCCACCAAAGGCGAGGCACTCGCCTTCGAACAGTACACCGTACAAAATCCCTGGCAGGAAGAGAAAGAAGACAGACGCACGCTAAAAGAGTTGGTTGATGCGTGGTATAGCGCACACGGCATAACTCTCAAAGATGGACTAAAACGTCAGTTAGCAATGCACCACGCCTTTGAGTGTATGGGTGAACCGCGCGCGCGCGATTTCGATGCGCAGATGTTTTCCCGCTACCGGGAAAAGCGGTTGAAAGGTGAATATGCCCGTTCAAACAGAGTGAAAGAGGTGTCGCCTCGCACCCTTAATCTTGAACTGGCCTACTTTCGCGCGGTGTTCAATGAGTTAAACCGCCTCGGAGAATGGCAGGGTGAAAATCCGCTGAAAAATATGCGCCCTTTCCGCACGGAAGAGATAGAGATGGCCTGGCTAACTCACGACCAGATAGCGCTTCTGCTCGGTGAGTGTCAACGCCATGACCACCCTGACTTACAAACCGTGGTCAGAATCTGTCTTGCCACAGGCGCTCGGTGGTCAGAGGCTGAGAGTTTAAAACAAAGCCAGCTTGCGAAATACAAAATCACATACACCAACACGAAAGGCAGAAAAAACCGCACTGTCCCCATCAGCAAAGAGCTTTACAACTCCCTGCCCGATGAAAGAAAAGGTCGGTTGTTTAGTGAATGCTATGGCGCGTTCCGGTCTGCTTTAGAAAGAACAGGCATCGAACTACCGGCAGGTCAACTTACCCATGTTTTGCGCCACACCTTCGCCAGCCATTTTATGATGAATGGTGGAAATATTCTGGTCTTGCAGCGTGTCCTCGGCCATACCGACATCAAAATGACAATGCGATATGCGCACTTTGCTCCAGACCATTTAGAGGATGCCGTTAAGCTCAACCCTTTGGCGGTGAGTGGCGATAAAGTGGCGGTCGAAATGGCGAATAATGGGTAAACCTTGGCAAACAATGGCAATGTATGTCAATGATAATTAAAGTAAACCATTGTTTTTCGGTTGTTGCTGTAGGAACTCATAATCGCTTGGTCG
>NZ_SDDX01000021.1 GCF_004115925.1 Lelliottia nimipressuralis | reverse complement strand
CCGCCTCGGCGGGTTTTTTATTGCGGGTGAGAAAAGCGCTACCCGGCAATCAGACTCAAATCAAGCCAGCTGTTTGCGGCTAATCAAAGGCCCATCAATCTTCTTCATCGACCGATCCAGCACTTCCTCAATCACCGATGACAGCTCGTTAAGCTCAAACTTCGCCACGTAGCCATCGGCCTTCACCTTGCGGATATGGTCTTCGTTGGCGTTTCCGGACAGGGAGGAGTGAATCACCACCGGAATATGCTTGAGGAACTCGTCAGATTTGATTTTGCGCGTCAGCGTAAACCCGTCCATCTCCGGCATTTCGAGGTCGGTCAGCACCAGCGCGATTTTATCGGTGATCGGCACGCCTTCGGCCTGCGCCTGTGCAGCCAGCACGCCAATTTTTTCCCACGCTTCTTTGCCGGTGATATGCAGCTGGGCCGGGATGTTCATCGCCTCCAGCCCTTTTTCCAGCATGGAGCGGGCAACCTTAGAATCTTCCGCCACAATCGCCAGCGCGCCAGGCTTGATGTTGAATTTGCTGATTTTCAGGTTATTGGCGTGCAAATCGTGGTTCGCCGGGGTGATGTCATACAAAATCTGCTCAACGTCGAGCACCATCGCCAGATCGTTGGTATCCGTCTCTTCATCGAGGCAGGCGATGCTGGTGATGTAGCGTCCGCTGACGGCGGTTTCCGCTGCATGGACCTGCTTCCAGTCCAGACGCATGATGTTTTCTACCGACTCCACGGCAAACGCCTGCACGCTACGGGCGTACTCGGTGATCAGCAGAATGTTCAAACCGGTGGCGGGTTTACAGCCGGCCACCGCCGAAAGATCGATGACCGGGATCACCTGATCGCGAATATTCACCATACCCATCAGCGGCGACTTCATGCCCGCGGGCTTGGTGAATTCCGGCATCGGTACAATTTCACGCAGCTTAAAAACGTTAATGCCAAACAGCTCAGACTTGTTCTCATTCAACGAGGTACCGAGGCGGAACAGCAACAGTTCAAACCGGTTCGACAGGGTCAGATTGGCCCTGTCATCAATATCTTTCTGGAAATTATCCATTTTACCCTCAAGTGAGATGCTTGCCTTTTAATCGTTATCGGCACGCCGAGGGAAAAGTGAAGGGCTAAACGCAAACCTGCATGAAATCGTGGGCCAGCTCGCACTCTTTGAACACTTCCCGGCACTCCGCCAGCAGCGCCGCGCAGCCCTGGGCATCGTAGCGAGAGCTGACGTGGGTGACGATCAGTTTCTGCACGCCCGCGTCTCTGGCAAGGGTTGCCGCCTGACGCGTAGAGCTGTGCCCACGGCTGTTGGCTTTCTCTTCCATCGCTGTCTCAAGGGTCGCCTCGTGGACCAGCAGATCAACGTTGTGCGCCAGAAGCAGCGCTTCAGGGCAGGGCGCCGTATCGCCAAAGATCGTCACTTTTTTACCGGGAACCGGGGCCGCGAGATAAGCCTGACCGTCAACAACGCGGCCGTCATCCAGCGTCACGGTTTCGCCATTTTTCAGCTGCTGGAACAGCGGGCCTGGTTTGATGCCGTCGGCAATCAGCGCGGCGGCGTCCAGTGCGCCGGGTTTGTCGTGTTCTTCCACACGATAGCCATAGCACTCCACCGGATGATTCAGCGGCTGCGCGGTCACCGTAAAACGCGCGTCCTGGAACACCACGCCTTCAGCGATCTCGATCACCTCCAGCGGATAATCGGTCCACGACCCGCTCAGGCGCAGCGTAGTCTCGACAAACGCCTGAATGCCCTTCGGACCGTAGATCGTCAGCGGTCTGGCATTCCCGGCCATCGAGCGGCTGCACAGCAGCCCTGGCAGACCAAACAGATGGTCGCCGTGCAGGTGAGTGATAAAAATTTTATCCAGCTTGCCGGGGTGATACGCGGTGTGTAACAGCTGATGCTGCGTCCCTTCACCACAGTCGAAAAGCCATAAACCCGCGTGCGTCGGGTGCTGTAAATCGAGCAGGATTGCCGTCACATTTCGTGATCGGGTTGGCACACCGGCGGACGTACCGAGAAAAATCAGTTCCATAACATCATCAGACTCTATGACTCACGAGAAGTGTTTAGTATAACGGGATGATACTTAAGAAGGAGCCTGACATGATCCAGTGGCAAGATTTACATCACAGTGAACTGACCGTTTCCGCCCTTTACGCGTTACTCAAATTACGTTGCGAAGTGTTTGTCGTCGAACAGACCTGCCCCTATCAGGATATCGACGGCGATGACCTGGTCGGTGAGAACCGCCATATTCTCGGCTGGAAAGATGACGCGCTGGTGGCGTATGCGAGGATTCTGAAAAGTGAAGACGATTTCGACCCGGTGGTGATTGGTCGGGTGATCATCAGCAGCAACGCGCGAGGTGAAAAACTCGGCTATAAGCTGATGGAACAGACGCTCGAATCCTGCAAAAAACAGTGGCCAGACAAGGCGTTATATCTCGGCGCGCAGGCGCATCTGCAGCCATTCTATGCCCACTTTGGGTTCGCCCCGGTGACAGAGGTGTACGACGAAGATGGTATTCCACATATCGGCATGGCGAGGGAAGCGAAACAGGCGTAATAGCCTGTCGTTGTCTATAGTTAGGGACTGAAGCACTCACATGGAGAAAAATATGTCATTTCAATCCTGGGATTCCCGTATCGACGACGACCTGGCGCTGCTTAGTGAAACACTGGAAGAGGTGCTGCGCTCCTCAGGCGACCCGGCAGACCAAAAGTATATTGAGCTGAAAGCGCGTGCTGAACAGGCGCTGGAAGAGGTCAAACACCGCGTCAGCAATGCCTCCGACAACTACTATTACCGGGCCAAAAAAGCGGTCTATCGTGCCGATGATTACGTGCACGAAAAACCGTGGCAGGGCATTGGCGTAGGGGCGGCTGCCGGCCTGGTGCTGGGGCTTCTGCTCTCCCGCCGCTAAGTTTATGCAAAAACGGTGACCCCTCCCTAAACGTGGGTACTGCTTTTTACGGTAAGTACCCCGTATAATGTGAGGTTTTAACAGGGAGAGGTCAGCGTGCATTCGATTTCAATTGCGATTGAACGTCTTGGTCAGTTTCTGGCTCAAGCGTTTCCGCCGACACCCGGCACGCGTCATGTCGACGTCTCTTTCCCGTTAAACGATGCCTTCGATCCCCTGGCCTGGCTGGGTGCTCAGGTGGCCTATCCTCAGTTTTACTGGCAACAGCGTAGTGGTGAGGAAGAGCTGGCCGCCCTCGGCGCGGTGCACCATTTCTCGTCACTCTCGCTCGCCCGCCAGTTTCTCCAGACTCACGAACTTTCCGATGACACCCGCATTTGCGGCCTGAATGCGTTTGCTCCTGAAAAGAGCCACCTGTTTCTGCCGCGCCTGCTCTGGCTGCGTCTTGGGGGCGTGGCGACACTGCGACTGAACCTGTCGAGCGACCATTCGCTTGCGGATGATGCGCAGCAGGCGAGAGCCTTTTTACAGCAGCTCTCACCCGCCAGAACAATTACCCCGCTCGCTCCGCACAAGGTGCGCGAAACGCATCTGCCTGAAAAACCGGAGTGGCTGCGGCTGATTTCGCGGGCCACCGAGACCATTGCCAGCGGCGCATTCGAAAAAGTGGTGCTGGCGCGAGCGACGGATTTGCACTTTGATCGGGGCATCAACGCCATCGCTCTGATGGCAGCCAGCCGTCGGCTGAACTTCAACTGCTACCATTTCTGCATGGTATTCGACGCCCACAGCGCGTTTATGGGCTCCTCGCCGGAGCGCTTGTGGCGTCGACGCGGCAACCACCTACGCACCGAAGCGCTGGCGGGCACCGTGGCCAGCCATCCTGACGATCGCCAGGCTCAGTATCTGGGCGAATGGCTACTGGCCGACGACAAAAACCAGCGTGAAAACATGCTGGTGGTGGAAGACATCTGTCAGCGGCTACAGCACCATACCCAGGCGCTGGAAGTGCTTCCGGCGCAAATCGTTCGTCTGCGCAAGGTGCAGCATTTGCGCCGCTGTATCTGGACCGAGTTAAAACACCCCGATGACGAGCAGTGCCTCCAGCTATTGCAGCCGACGGCCGCTGTCGCCGGTTTGCCGCGCCTGTCAGCGCGCGATTTTATTCAGACATATGAACCGTTCGATCGGGAGTGGTACGCCGGATCGGCCGGATACCTCTCTTTGGCACAAAGCGAGTTTTGCGTGGCGCTTCGCAGCGCGCGCGTCAGTGATTCAGCAGTCAGACTTTACGCCGGGGCAGGGATTGTCAGTGGGTCCGTGCCTGAGGACGAGTGGCAGGAGATAGAAAACAAAGCCGCAGGGCTGAGAACACTGCTCCTTATGGATTAATACTGAGTCGCACATTCCCGATTCATATCAAAATTCAATCACTCTCTATTATTTATACTGTGTCTTAATATTGATACCGGACAATTTCATGTCAGTAAGTTCTTTTAACCGCCGCTGGGCGACGGTCATTCTCGAAGCCCTGACGCGCCATGGCGTCAGGCATGTGTGTATTGCGCCGGGCTCACGTTCAACGCCGCTGACGCTGGCGGCGGCAGAAAACCGGGCGTTTATTCATCACACCCATTTTGATGAACGCGGTCTTGGTCATCTGGCGCTCGGGCTGGCAAAAGTCAGCCAGGCACCCGTGGCGGTGATTGTGACGTCCGGTACGGCGGTGGCGAACCTTTATCCGGCCCTGATTGAAGCCGGGCTGACGGGCGAAAAACTCATTCTCCTCACCGCCGATCGTCCGCCTGAACTGATCGACTGCGGCGCCAACCAGGCGATCCGCCAGCCGGGTATCTTTGCTTCTCATCCATCCCAGTCGATCGCCTTACCGCGCCCGACCCAGGACATTCCCGCCAGCTGGCTGGTGTCGACGCTTGATAACGCGCTCGGCTCCCTGCGCAGTGGCGCATTGCATATCAACTGCCCGTTCGCCGAACCGCTGTACGGCGAAATGGACGACACCGGCGTTGAGTGGCAGCAAGCCCTCGGCAACTGGTGGCGCAGCGATAAACCCTGGCTGCGTGTACAAACTCATCTTGAAAGCGCCAGACAGCGCGACTGGTTTTTCTGGCGACAAAAACGCGGCGTCGTTCTCGCCGGGCGCATGAGCGCCGCCGAAGGCAAGAGGGTGGCCGAATGGGCGCAAACCCTGGGCTGGCCGCTGATTGGCGATGTGCTTTCGCAAACCGGGCAGCCGCTGCCGTGCGCCGATCTCTGGCTGGGAAATGCCAAAGCGGTAACGGAACTGTCGCAGGCACAAATCGTGGTTCAGCTCGGGTCAAGCCTCACGGGTAAGCGCCTGTTACAGTGGCAAGCCACCTGCGAGCCGGAAGAGTACTGGCTGGTGGACCCGCTGGACGGACGGCTGGATCCGGCGCACCATCGCGGGCGTCGTCTGGTCAGCACCATCGACGAATGGCTGGATGCGCATCCGGCGGAAAAACGCCAGCCGTGGGCGACGGATATTCCGGCGTTGTCGCGCCAGGCCTGGGAGTTAACCTCCCGCCAGTGCGAAGGCTTTGGCGAGGCTGAGCTGGCGCACCGCATCCGCCACTATCTGCCGGAGCAGGGCCAGCTGTTTGTCGGCAACAGCCTGGTGGTGCGTCTGATTGATGCCCTGTCAAAACTGCCGGCCGGGTATCCGGTCTACAGCAACCGTGGCGCCAGCGGGATTGACGGTTTGATCTCAACGGCGGCGGGCGTGCAGCGCGCCAGCGCGAAATCGACCCTGGCGATTGTCGGGGATTTATCGGCGCTGTATGACCTGAACGCGCTGGCACTGCTGCGCCAGGTCTCTGCGCCGTTTGTGCTGATTGTGGTGAACAATAACGGCGGGCAGATTTTCTCCCTGCTGCCGACGCCGCAAAGCGAGCGCGAGCGATTCTATCTGATGCCGCAAAACGTGCAGTTTGAACACGCCGCGGCGATGTTTAGCCTCAAATACCATCGCCCGGAGAGCTGGGCCGATCTCGACGACGCACTCAGTCGCGCCTGGCGGCAGCCGGGCACCACGCTGATTGAGCTGGTGGTCAACGATTCCGACGGCGCGCAGACGCTGCAAAGCCTGCTCGCCCAGGTGAGCCATCTATGATTCTGGCCGGTGAAAGGCGTGTCGGTAAGCCAGGGTTGCCCTGGCTGGTCTTCCTGCACGGTTTTTCCGGCGACTGTCGCGAATGGCAGACGGTGGGCGCGATGGTGCCCGACTATCCGCAGCTGTATCTGGATCTTCCTGGGCACGGCGGTTCACAGGATATTGCCGTCTCTGGGTTCAGCGACGTGAGCCAACTGCTGACCAATACGCTGCTTAGTTACAACATACTTAACTACTGGCTGGTGGGGTACTCTCTCGGCGGCCGCGTTGCGATGGTTCATGCCTGTCGGCAGCCGAAAGGGCTGGCGGGGCTGATTGTCGAGGGCGGTCATCCGGGCCTGTGCGATGCGACAGCGCGAGAGGCGCGAGCCGAATCTGACCGCCGCTGGGCGCAACGTTTTCGCGATGAACCGCTGCCGTCAGTGTTTCGTGCCTGGTATCAGCAGCCGGTTTTTGACTCACTGACTGACGCGCAGCGTGACGAACTCATCACCCTGCGCAGCCAAAATAATGGTGCAACGCTTGCCGCCATGCTGCAGGCCACCTCCCTGGCGAACCAACCTGATTTACGCGCGGCGCTGAACGCCCGCACGACGCCTTTTCACTATGTGTATGGCGAGCGCGACGAGAAGTTTGCAGCCCTCGCGGCTGAACTTAACGCCGAACGCCATGTGATTCCCAATGCCGGACACAACGCCCACCGGGACAATCCCGCTGCGGTTGCCGCGAGTCTGGCGCAGATACTGCGTTTTCGAATAAAGGACATCCCATGATCTACCCTGATGAACAAATGCTGTATGCCCCCGTTGAATGGCAAGACTGCTCCGAAGGCTATACGGATATTCGTTACCACAAATCGACGGACGGCATTGCCAAAATCACCATCAACCGTCCGCAGGTGCGTAACGCGTTTCGTCCCCTGACCGTGAAAGAGATGATGCAGGCGCTGGCCGATGCACGTTACGACGATAACGTCGGCGTGATCGTTCTGACCGGCGAAGGCGACAAAGCTTTCTGCGCGGGCGGCGATCAGAAAGTGCGCGGCGACTACGGCGGATATCAGGATGACTCCGGCGTACATCACCTGAATGTGCTCGACTTCCAGCGCCAGATCCGCACCTGTCCAAAACCGGTCGTGGCGATGGTCGCTGGCTACTCCATCGGTGGCGGCCACGTGCTGCACATGATGTGTGATCTGACGATTGCCGCTGAGAACGCCATTTTCGGCCAGACCGGTCCGAAAGTCGGCTCCTTCGACGGCGGCTGGGGTGCGTCCTATATGGCGCGCATTGTCGGTCAGAAAAAGGCGCGTGAAATCTGGTTCCTGTGCCGTCAGTACGATGCCAAAGAGGCGCTGGATATGGGTCTCGTCAACACGGTGGTGCCGATTGCCGATCTGGAAAAAGAGACCGTTCGCTGGTGTCGCGAAATGCTGCAAAATAGCCCAATGGCGCTGCGCTGCCTGAAAGCGGCACTGAACGCCGACTGCGACGGTCAGGCCGGTCTGCAGGAGCTGGCGGGTAACGCCACTATGTTGTTCTACATGACCGAAGAAGGGCAGGAAGGCCGCAACGCGTTTAACGAAAAACGCCAGCCGGACTTCAGCAAATACAAACGGAATCCGTAATGCGTCGCGCGCAGGTTTACCGCTGGCAGATACCCATGGACGCGGGCGTGGTGCTGCGTGAACGGCGGATAAAAACCCGTGACGGTCTCTTCGTCCATCTGCAGCAGGGTGAAAAGCAGGGCTGGGGCGAAATCTCGCCGCTGCCGGGCTTTAGCCTTGAGTCCCTTGACGACGCCCAGGCCGCGCTGCTGAGCTGGGTGAATGCCTGGCGCGAAGGGGCTTCTCCGGCACTGCCGGAGGTGCCTTCTGCCGCCTTCGGTATTAGCTGCGCGCTGGCCGAGCTGGACGGCACGCTGCCGGACGCGGCGGATTACCGCGCCGCGCCGCTCTGCTCGGGCGATCCGGACGAACTGTTTGCCGCCCTTAGCGCTATGCCCGGCGAGAAAGTCGCCAAGGTCAAAGTGGGCCTGTACGAAGCCGTACGCGATGGCATGGTGGTCAATTTGCTGCTCGAAGCGATTCCGGATTTGCGTCTGCGTCTGGATGCAAACCGCGCGTGGACGCCGCTCAAGGCGCAGCAGTTCGCGAAGTACGTCAATCCGGTGTATCGCGATCGCATCGCATTTATGGAAGAGCCGTGCAAAACCCGCGACGACTCGCGCGCCTTTGCGCAGGAGACGGGAATTGCCATTGCCTGGGATGAAAGCCTGCGTGAAGCGGATTTCCAGTTTCTCGCCGAGCCGGGCGTGAGTGCGGTGGTGATCAAGCCGACGCTGACGGGCAGCCTGGATAAGGTGCGCAAGCAGGTTGCTGCGGCCCACGCTCTCGGCCTGACGGCGGTGATAAGTTCTTCCATTGAGTCGAGCCTTGGCCTGACGCAACTGGCGCGGATTGCCGCGTGGCTCACCCCGCAGACCATTCCGGGGCTGGACACGCTCAATCTGATGCAGGCCCAGCTGGTGCGTCGCTGGCCGGAGAATACGCTCCCGCTGGTGGACGTTGAGGCGCTGGAGCCACTGCTATGAGCTTTACCGACTGGCCGTGGCGGCACTGGTGTCAGCGAAAGGCCGATAAACCCGCGCTGCGCCTGAACAGTGACACGCTGACCTGGCATCAGCTGTGCCAGCGCGTTGATGCGCTGGCAGGCGGCTTCCATCAGCAGGGCGTGCAGGATGGCGACGGGGTGATGCTGATGGCGCAAAACCATCCCAGCACTCTGCTGGCCTGGCTGGCATTACTGCAATGCGGCGCGCGGATTTTACCCGTCAACCCGCAGCTTCCACGTCCGCTGCTGAATGTATTAATTCCCCAGATGACGTTGCGTTTTGCGCTGGTGCTGGATGGCGAGTTCGACGTATTGCCACCGGTGTTGATGCGCGAATCAGCTGGTCACTACGCCGCCCCCTGGCAACCTGCGCGGCTGGCATCTATGACGCTCACCTCCGGTTCGACCGGTCTGCCAAAAGCGGCGGTACATACCTGCGACGCGCATCTTGCCAGCGCGCAGGGGGTGCTCTCTCTGATGCCTTATGGCGACGATGATGACTGGCTGCTTTCCCTGCCTCTTTTTCATGTCTCCGGACAGGGGATTTTGTGGCGTTGGCTACTGGCCGGCGCGCGATTAACCGTGCGTGAAAAACAGCCCCTGGAGCAGATGCTGGAGGGCTGCACACATGCCTCGCTGGTGCCGACGCAGCTCTGGCGTTTGCTGAATCACCCTGATCCTGTCGCCCTCCGGGCCGTCCTGTTGGGCGGCGCGGCGATCCCCGTTGAGTTAACCCTTCGGGCGCAAGAGCAGGGGATCAAAACCTGGTGCGGTTACGGGCTGACGGAATTCGCTTCGACAGTCTGCGCGAAAGAAGCCGACGGGCAACCGGATGTCGGAACTGCGCTACCGGGGCGCGAGGTTAAAATTGTGGAAGGTGAGGTCTGGCTCCGGGCCAAAAGTATGGCCAGCGGCTACTGGCGCGACGGCGGATTAGCGCCCCTTGCCAATGCGCAAGGCTGGTTCGCTACCCGCGATCGCGGGGAGTTACATGACGGCCGTCTGACTCTTGTCGGGCGCATGGATAATCTCTTTTTCAGCGGCGGAGAAGGCATTCAGCCGGAAGAGCTGGAGCGCGTCATTAGCGGGCATCCGCTGATTCATCAGGTTTTCATCGTGCCGCTGGACGACGCCGAATTTGGTCAACGACCGGTGGCGGTGGTCGAATGCGCAGAAGACGCGGATATCACGACCTTCCCGGAGTGGGTGGGCGATAAGCTGGCGCGTTTCCAGCAGCCGCGGCACTGGCTGGTTTTGCCCGCTGAGCTAAAAAGCGGTGGGATCAAAATCTCCCGTCGGGCGCTGCAGCAGTGGGTGAACGCTTTTCTGAAAGGCTAGCGTTTTCAGGCAGCTGCGGCGGCTGGCTAACGCCATAAAGTTTCAAATCGTTACAATCTAAACGTCATACGCACCGATAGCGCATTGATCCCTGGATTTCTCGGGTTAAAATCGCGCGGTTTTGGGATATCTATTTTAAATGAGTGCGGGATCACGACAATGAAAAAAGTGGCATTACTGGGCCTGAGCGGCCTGATGTTTGTATCTGCGGCGGCAAATGCAATCTCTTTTAGCGGCCAGGCGGGTAAGGATTACACCCACCTCGGTTTTGGCATGGGCACAGACACCTCCGGCCTGGCGATGACCGGTGGCTGGACTCACAACGATGACGACGGCGATGCCGCGAGCCTCGGTCTGGGCCTGAACATTCCGCTGGGTCCATTCCTGGCGACCGTTGGCGGGAAAGGTATCTACACTAACCCGAACGACGGCGACGAAGGCTACGCAGCAGCAGTGGGCGGCGGTTTGCAGTGGAAAATCGGCGACAGCTTCGGTCTGTTTGGTGAGTACTACTACTCTCCGGATTCCCTCTCCAGCGGTATCGACAGCTATGAAGAAGCCAACGCCGGTGCGCGCTGGACCATCATGCGTCCGATCACCATCGAAGCCGGTTATCGCTACCTGAACCTCGCCGGTAAAGACGGCAACCGCGACAACGCGCTGGCCGATGGCCCGTACGTGGGCGTGAGCGCAGGATTCTGATTTTAGGGTGCGGCGTCCTGCCGCACCTGTTTCTCTCTTCCCCCCACATCTGATTGCGCTATAGTGTTTCCACTAAATAAGTGGGAGAACACGATGATAAGCGTGGAAATGTTGTCCACTGGCGACGAAGTGCTGCATGGACAAATTACCGATACCAATGCGGCCTGGCTGGCCAATTTTTTCTTTGAGCAGGGTTTACCGTTAACGCGCCGTAATACCGTCGGCGATAGCCTCGAGTCGCTGGTCAACGTGCTGCGTGAGCGCAGCGAACATGCGGATGTGCTGATCGTCAACGGTGGCCTCGGGCCAACCAGCGACGACCTCAGCGCACTGGCAGCGGCGACGGCCAAAGGCGAAGGGCTGGTGCTGCATAAAGAGTGGCTGGTGCAGATGGAACGCTTCTTCAGCGAGCGTGGCCGGGTGATGGCGCCCAGCAACCGCAAGCAGGCGGAAATCCCCGCCAGCGCCGAGTTTATTAATAATCCAGTCGGCACGGCCTGCGGTTTTGCGGTCAAGCTGAACCGCTGCCTGATGTTCTTTACCCCCGGCGTTCCCTCTGAATTTAAAGTGATGGTCGAGCAGGAAATTATGCCGCGCCTGCGCGAGCGGTTCACACTGCCAGAGCCGCCGATTTGCCTGCGCCTCACCACCTTTGGCCGTTCGGAAAGCGATCTGGCGCAAAGCCTCGATCCCCTTGAGCTGCCGGAAGGGGTATCAATGGGCTACCGCTCCTCAATGCCCATAATCGAGCTGAAACTGACCGGTCCGGCGACGCAAAAAGAGGCGATGCTGGCGGCATGGCCTGAGGTGCAGCGCGTAGCGGGTGAAAATCTGATCTTTGAAGGCACCGAAGGATTACCGGCGCAAATCGCCCGTCATCTTCAGGACCGTCAATTGAGCCTGACCCTGAGCGAGCAGTTCACCGGCGGTTTGCTGGCGTTGCAACTCTCGCGGGCAAACGCCTCGCTACTGGCGAGTGAAGTGGTGCCTTCGCAGGAAGAGACACTCGCGCAAACCGCCCACTGGACGGCCGATCGTCGGGTCAACCATTTCGCCGGACTGGCGCTGGCGGTGACTGGCCTTGAAGATGAGCATCTCAATTTTGCCCTCGCCACACCGCAGGGCACTCACGCTCTGCGCGTGAAAATGAGCGCCACGCGTTACAGCCTGCAGGTGCGCCAGGAGGTGTGCGCGATGATGGCGTTGAATATGCTGCGCCGCTGGCTGAATGGCAAAGAGGTCGCCAGCGATCATGGCTGGATAGAGGTGGTGGAAACACTGTTTATCGAGTGAAAAAACCGGGGCAAAACGCCCCGGTCTGCTTAGCTGAGCGCTTTCGCCAGCAGGGAGATTGGATGTTCACAGCGCAGGCTCGTGGACATCTCGATCTGCCATTTGCAGGTTTCGCAGTCGGTCACCACCAGGTCCGCGCCGCTCTCTTCGATCTGGCGGAACAGCGGCGCACCAATGGCCTGCGACGTCGGGTAGTTTTCGCTTTTAAAGCCGTAGGTCCCTGCAATCCCGCAGCAGCGCGAATCCAGCACTGTCAGTTCCAGCCCCGGAATCAGCCTGAGTAGCTCCAGCGTATAAATCGCCCAGCCCATTTTTTCCATATGACAGGGTGTGTGATACACCACTTTCAGCGGTAATTTCTTTAACGGCAGCCTCTGCCCGCTATCCAGTTTGCGCCAGATAAAACGGGTGGCCAGCTCGATGTGCTCGCGCAAACCGCTGTTATCGACGTCCAGCAGATGCGGATATTCATCCCGCAGCGTAAAGGTGCAGGTGGACGACGTGGCGAGGACCGGGATCCCTTTGTCGACAATCGCTTCGCGCAAGGAGGTCACGTTGTGTCGGGCCTGTTTACGCGCCCGGTCGGTAAAGCCGTTGGCAATCAGCGGCACGCCGCAGCATTTCTCTTTATTCAGCAACTGCACGCCGGTGCCCATTGCATTCAACACGCTGACCAGATCTTTGCCCAACTGCGGGTGGTTATAGTTCACGTAACAGCCGTGGAAGAACGCGGCCTGGTCGGTGTACTGCGCCTGTCTCTCGGCAACGCTTTTATACCAGCGGCGGAAAGTCCCGTGGGAGTATTTGGGCAGAGTGCGGTGATGATCGATTTTGAGCGCCACGTCGAGGAGCTTTCGCACCGGTTTCAGCGAGGTCGCCGCATTCACCAGCGGGGCGAACGGCGTGGAGACGCTGCCCATCAGATCCGTATGGCTTAAAATGGCATCACGAAGGGTCGGTTTTTGCGTGCTGTACTGCGCCCGCGCGCGCTGGATAATATCCCCGATTTTAACATCAGAGGGGCAGGCGACTTCACAGCGCTTGCAGTTAATGCAGTATTTCAGCGCGTCGTCGTACAGTGCGCCATCTTTCAGGCGCAGACGCTCGCCGTCCGGCCCGGCCTGTTTCGGCCCCGGGTAGCGCGGATTCACGCTGCTCACTGGACAGACGGTGGTGCAGACGGTGCATTTGATGCAGCTTTCAAAACGGGTATCGTTCATGGTTGTTCTCCCGCTCGCTGGCAAATCTGTTCGGCAACGGACAGCGCCGTGATGGCGCAGACACCGCCGCCGCAGCCCTGGGCTATCGGGTCAAAACCGCCCAGCACCGAGCCAATGGCGTAAAGATTGTCGATCGCCACGCCGGAAAGCTGCGGGCGCAGATGCTCATCGGTGATGACACCAAACTGCTGCCACGGCTGGGGTGTGAAGAAATCGCTCTGATACCAGTCGGCGCGGGAGGCGCTCTGGCGCACGTCCAGCCCCATCACCGCCTCGCGGATCCCTTCGCGGGTGCTGATTAATCCGTTACTGAAGAAACTGCCGCTCGCCAGTACCACAAAACGGGCACGCAGCGGAATATCCTCATGGTTTCGCGTCCAGACGGCATGGGCGTTACCCGCTTCAAGCGACACTTTTTTGACTTCATCCCCCGCCATCCAGACGCCGCCCTGAGCGATAAACTGCCGCTGAAGCTGATTGTGCAGACGAATCCCTGGCACAGATGGCGGCAGCGTCGGCAGCAGCCAGAGCGGGCAGGGGAGGCGATCGCTGAGCCAGCGCCACAAACGATTATCCGTCAGGCCAAAACAGGCCGGCATGTACAGGGCATCGACGCCCTGCGCCAGAGGATGTAAGGCGTCAAAAATCATCGGCCAGTGAACGTCGTTGTCCAGCAGGCGGGCAATATTCACGGCGCGAAACTCACTGGCGTTATCCCGCAGGACATCCAGCTCCGGTAACTCGATCTCCGCCGTGTCCGCGTGAATCCCCTGGTGTCGCAGCGACGCAGCGGCAAGATGGGCCTGAAAATCGAGAAATCCGCTGATGCCAATGACGCAGACGCGCTGGTTCTGGCTGGGGGCGACAGGCACCTCTTCCGGGCTGAGCCAGGCGCTGCGCTGGGTGCCAAGCGGCGTGACGCGGGCGTGATTTTGCCCGGCATTGCCCTTTAAGCGCGCGCCGCTGGCGGCGAGGAGGCTTTCGGTTTCTCGCGCGAAGCGGGCAATATTTTCAACCCCCACCCGGCGGTAAGGGTGTTCAGGCGGCAGGGCCGCCGGGTTTTGCACCGCCGTGAGCGGATTCTGGACGGGTGAACCGTCGGCCATCGCGCCGAGCAGGTCCAGGGAGCCTGACGAAAAATGCAGCGCGCTTTGACCGCGACTGATAATGGCGCAGCGCTGGCCGCTTTGCGTCAGCTTCAGGCCGCACAGCAGCCCGGCGAGACCGCCACCAATAATCACCGTATCAAATTTCATCGTGCTGCTCCTTTTCCAGTCCGCACAGCCCCTGGTAGACCCAGCGGGTAAATTCGCTTTCGCGCAGCGCATCGCCCCAGGCGACAGGCTGCACCCCTTTCCAGCGCTCATTGAGGAACTCGCTGAGCTGCGTCAGTGATTGCGTGGAGGTGGTGACATTGAAACGCTGTAACAGGCCCGCCGCGCGGCAGGCGCACAGCTCGCCCTGACAGGTGCCCATCCCGACGCGGGTACGGCGGCGTAAATCGAGCAGGTTGTTAACCGCCAGATTTTCCACCGCATACTGCACTTCGCCCGCAGTGACGGCTTCGCATTCGCACACCAGGCTGCGGTTGAGGCGGCCCTGGCCCAGCCAGGCGGGCGTGCGATCGCCATGGCGGTAGATGGCCGATCCGCGCAGCGGCGCGGGCAGGGAGATGATTTTTTGCAGCGTTTTTTCGGTTGGCTCCTGCGAGCCTGGCAGCGGGCGCTCAGCAGTGGTGCAGGGCTGCGTATTGCCGAGTTTACGGCACACGGCGTCGGTGGCCCACTGCGCCATCAGCCGGTAGGTCATCAGTTTGCCGCCGGTGATGGTAATAAAACCTTCCAGCCCGTCACGCGCGGCGTGATCGAGCAACACAATGCCACGGCTGACGTTGCGCCCGCTCGGATCGTCGTCGCTGGCGACCAGCGGGCGTACCCCGGCATAGGCGCGCAGAATGCGGGTTTGCGCCATGATCGGCGCCAGTTTTTCCCCTTCGCGCAGCAGGATATCCACCTCTTCGGCAGTCACCCGATTACAGTCGATATCGTTGTAATCAATGTGCGTGGAGGTGGTACCAATCAGGGAGATGGTATCGCCCGGCACCAGGATGTCGGCGTCGGACGGTTTGCGGCAGCGGTTGATGACGTGATTGTTGATACGGTGATCGAGGATCAGCAGCGAGCCTTTCGCCGGGAACATGCGAACGGACAACTCTGCATACTCCGCAATGTGCTGGCCCCAGATCCCGGCAGCGTTGACCACCACCCCTGCGTACAGCTCGCTGTGTTCTCCGTACAGGCGATCATAGACACGCACGCCCCGCACGCTGTCGCCTTCACGGATAAGCCCTGTGACTTCATGCGCGGTCAGAATGGTCGCGCCGTGTTCGCGGGCATCGAGCATATTCGCAGCCGTCAGGCGGAAGGGGTCCACGGTGCCGTCGGGCACTTTCACTGCGCCCAGCAGGGCCGGGTTTACCGCCGGTTCGATGCGTCGGGCAAGCAGAGGATCTATCGCTTCGGCATTGATACCCGCGTTAGTGCAGGCGGTAATAAAGGTTTTCTGAAACGCCAGATCGTCCTCTGGCAGCGTGATAAACAGGCCGTCTGTGGGTTCAATGCAGTGGCGGGCGATGCGTTTGAGAATCTGGTTTTCGGCGATGCACTCGCGCGCGGATTCGTTGTCGGTCACGGCGTAGCGCGCGCCGCTGTGCAATAAGCCGTGATTGCGCCCGGTGGCGCCGGTGGCGATATCGTGACGTTCGAGCAGCGTAACGCTTAAGCCTCGCAGGGCGCAGTCCCGCGCCATCCCGGCGCCCGTTGCGCCGCCGCCAATGATAATCACATCGCTATAACGGGGATCGCGGATTGCCATTGTCTTCCCTCATGTTCGTTTTTTACCATTTAGCCACATCAAAAATGTGGTTTGTTTGATTTCGAACACAAACGAGCGCAATTCGAAAATGAAATGTGATTCCGTGCGCCTTTTTGAGCACTGTGTCATATTTCTGTAACAATTCGTGCGTTGATTCACAGTAACAATCGTCGTGATTATTTAACATCCCCAACCTCTCTGGAGCTGGGGTGCAGTAAAAGCCCTGGCAATTAACAATATGGCCACGGAGGCTGTTATGCTCAGTATCTTCAAACCTGCTCCGCATCGGGCACGTCTGCCAGAGGCAGAAGTTGACCCGCTTTATCGCCGCCTGCGCTGGCAAATCTTCCTCGGAATTTTCTTCGGCTATGCCGCTTACTATCTGGTGCGCAAAAACTTCGCCCTGGCGATGCCGTATCTGGTTGAACAGGGGTTTTCGCGCGGTGACTTAGGTTTCGCGCTCTCCGGCATTTCAATTGCCTACGGTTTTTCGAAATTCATCATGGGGTCGGTCTCGGACCGCTCGAATCCGCGCGTCTTCTTACCGGCGGGCCTGATTCTGGCTGCGGCGGTCATGCTGTTTATGGGCTTTGTGCCCTGGGCGACCTCCAGCATCGCAGTGATGTTTGTGCTGCTGTTTATCTGCGGCTGGTTCCAGGGAATGGGGTGGCCACCGTGCGGACGTACCATGGTCCACTGGTGGTCGCAGAAAGAGCGCGGCGGGATTGTGTCGGTGTGGAACTGCGCCCATAACGTCGGCGGTGGTATTCCGCCACTGCTGTTCCTGCTAGGGATGGCGTGGTTTAACGACTGGAAAGCGGCGCTGTACATGCCTGCATTTGGCGCGATTCTGGTGGCGATGATTGCTTTTGCGCTGATGCGCGATACCCCGCAATCCTGCGGCCTGCCGCCAATCGAAGAGTATAAAAACGACTATCCGGACGACTATAGCGAGCAGCACGAAGAGGAGCTGACGGCGAAGCAAATCTTCATGAAATACGTTCTGCCGAACAAACTGCTGTGGTACATCGCGGTGGCGAACGTGTTTGTCTATCTGCTGCGATACGGCATTCTCGACTGGTCGCCAACCTATCTGAAAGAGGTGAAGCACTTCGCGCTGGATAAGTCATCCTGGGCCTATTTCTTGTATGAATATGCCGGGATCCCGGGCACGCTGATTTGCGGCTGGATGTCGGATAAAGTGTTCAAAGGCAACCGCGGTGCAACGGGCGTGTTCTTTATGACGCTGGTGACCATCGCCACGATCGTTTACTGGCTCAACCCTCCGGGAAATCCGGGTGTGGATATGGCCTGTATGATCGTGATTGGCTTCCTGATTTATGGCCCGGTAATGCTGATCGGCCTGCATGCCCTTGAACTGGCGCCGAAGAAAGCAGCAGGGACCGCCGCAGGCTTTACCGGTCTGTTTGGTTATCTCGGCGGATCGGTCGCCGCCAGCGCTATCGTCGGTTACACGGTCGATTTCTTCGGCTGGGACGGTGGCTTTATGGTGATGATTGGCGGCAGCATAATGGCAGTATTGCTGCTAATTGTGGTGATGTTCGGTGAAAAACGTCATCACGCGGAGATGATGCAGAAACGTGGATAAAAAAATGCCCGCGAAAGCGGGCATTTAGTGCGTGCAGGCATTACATCTCGATTTCGATATCGCCTTTTGCCCGGCAACAGCAGGGCAAAATTTCCCCTTCATTGATGAACGCCAGCGGCTCGGTGAGCCAGTCGACCTGGCCTGCCACTAAACGGCAGCGGCAGGAGCCGCAGTAACCGGCGCGACACTGGTATTCGACTTCCACCTGATGCGACTCGAGCGCGACCAGCAGAGAAGGGTGCTCTTCGCGGCACAGAACTTCTGTGCCGGAAAGGCTTAGCGTGACGCGGCTCATCAGAGCTGGAAATCGCTCAGGTCGTCAGTATTGACTTCGGAATCAATCTGACCGACCAGATAAGAACTCACTTCCACTTCCTGCGGCGCAACCTGGACGTTGTCGGACACCAGCCAGGTGTTGATCCATGGAATCGGGTTAGAGCGCGTTTTAAACGGCAGCTCAAGGCCCACCGCCTGCATGCGGATGTTGGTGATGTACTCTACGTACTGACACAGAATGTCTTTGTTCAGACCGATCATGGAGCCGTCGCGGAACAGGTAATCTGCCCACTCTTTTTCCTGCTGAGCGGCCAGCACAAACAGGTCGTAGCACTCCTGTTTGCACTCTTCGGCAATCTCTGCCATTTCCGGATCGTCCACGCCGCTGCGCAGCAGATTCAGCATGTGCTGAGTGCCGGTCAGGTGCAGGGCTTCGTCGCGAGCGATCAGACGGATAATTTTCGCGTTACCTTCCATCAGCTTGCGCTCTGCGAAGGCAAATGAGCAGGCAAAGCTGACATAGAAGCGAATCGCTTCCAGCGCGTTGACGCTCATCAGGCACAGGTACAGCTGTTTTTTCAGGGCGCGCAGATTCACGGTCACGGTTTTACCGTTGACGTTGTGGGTGCCTTCGCCCAGCAGATGCCAGTAGCTGGTCATTTCGATCAGCTCGTCATAGTAGTGGGCGATGCCCTCTGCACGTTTCTGGATCTGCTCGTTGGTAACGATATCGTCAAACACCACCGCCGGATCGTTCACGATGTTACGGATGATGTGGGTGTAGGAGCGCGAGTGGATCGTCTCGGAGAACGCCCAGGTTTCGACCCAGGTTTCCAGTTCAGGAATAGAGATCAGCGGCAGCAACGCCACGTTTGGGCTACGACCCTGAATGGAATCCAGCAGCGTCTGGTACTTCAGGTTGCTGAGGAAAATGTGCTTTTCATGGTCAGGCAGTGCCTGAAAGTCGATGCGATCGCGTGAAACATCCACTTCTTCCGGACGCCAGAAGAAGGAGAGTTGCTTTTCGATCAGCTTTTCGAAGATGTCATATTTTTGCTGATCGTAGCGTGCCACGTTGACCGATTGCCCGAAGAACATGGGCTCTTTGAGCTGGTCGTTTTTCGTCTGTGAAAAGGTGGTATATGCCATTGAAGTGAGTCCTGTAGGAGTGTAATGCCGGAAAGCGCTTTGCGTATCCGGCCTACAACACCTCGAAATTATGTAGGCCGGATACGGCGTTTACGCCGCCATCCGGCAAAAGGCAAAACTAGATCTTACATGCGCCGCTTTCGCAGCCATCGTCCTGAATTGAAGGCGCCATATCATCCTGCGCATCTTCTGCACCGTCACGGGTGTTGTGATAGTACAGGGTTTTCACGCCAAATTTGTAGGCGGTCAGCAGATCTTTGAGCAACTGTTGCATCGGCACTTTTCCTGACGGGAAGCGCGTCGGATCGTAGTTGGTATTCGCAGAGATCGACTGGTCGATAAATTTCTGCATGATACCCACCAGCTGCAGGTAACCGTCGTTATTCGGCATTTCCCACAGCAGCTCGTAGTTATTCCCCAGCGTTTCGTAATCCGGCACGACCTGACGCAGCACGCCATCTTTCGAGGCTTTGATGCTCACGTGACCGCGCGGCGGCTCAATGCCGTTGGTGGCGTTGGAGATCTGCGAAGAGGTCTCGGACGGCATCAGCGCAGAAAGGGTGGAGTTACGCAGACCGTGCGTTTTGATTGATTCACGCAGTCCTTCCCAGTCGAGATGCAGCGGCTCGCTGACGATACCGTCCAGATCTTTCTTGTAGGTATCGATCGGCAGAATGCCTTTCGCGTAGGTGGTTTCATTGAACCACGGGCACGCGCCTTGCTCTTTCGCCAGCTCGTTCGAGGCTTTCATCAGGTAATACTGAATGGCTTCGAAAGTTTCATGCGTCAGGTTATTGGCGCTGCCGTCGGAGTAACGCTTACCGTTTTTCGCCAGCCAGTAGGCAAAGTTGATCACGCCAATACCCAGCGTACGACGGCCCATGGCACCGCGTTTTGCCGCAGGGATTGGGTAGTCCTGATAATCCAGCAGGGCATCCAGCGCGCGAACCGCCAGCACAGCCAGCTCTTCCAGCTCAGACAGGCTCTTGATTGCGCCCAGGTTGAATGCAGACAGAGTACAGAGCGCGATTTCACCGTTTTCGTCGTTAACGTCGTACAGCGGTTTGGTCGGCAGGGCGATCTCCAGGCACAGGTTAGACTGGCGCACGGGTGCGATGGCTGGATCAAACGGGCTGTGGGTGTTGCAGTGGTCCACGTTCTGAATGTAGATACGGCCAGTTGAGGCACGTTCCTGCATCATCAGAGAGAACAGGTCCACCGCTTTGACGCGCTGTTTGCGGATGCTGTCGTCGTTTTCGTACTGGGTATACAGACGCTCGAACTCATCCTGATCGGCGAAGAACGCATCGTACAGGCCTGGGACGTCGGACGGGCTGAACAGGGTGATGTCCTGGCCTTTCAGCAGGCGGGTATACATCAGTTTGTTGATCTGAACGCCGTAGTCCATGTGACGAACGCGGTTCCCTTCAACGCCACGGTTGTTTTTCAGAACCAGCAGGCTTTCTACTTCCAGATGCCACATTGGGTAGAACAGCGTGGCTGCACCACCGCGAACGCCGCCCTGAGAGCAGGATTTCACTGCGGTCTGGAAGTGTTTGTAGAACGGAATACAGCCGGTATGGAACGCTTCACCGCCGCGAATTGGGCTACCCAGCGCACGAATACGGCCCGCGTTGATACCGATACCAGCACGCTGGGAGACGTATTTCACAATGGCGCTGGAGGTGGCGTTGATGGAATCCAGGCTGTCGCCGCACTCGATCAGAACGCAAGAGCTGAACTGGCGAGTTGGGGTGCGCACGCCAGACATGATCGGCGTAGGCAGAGAAATTTTAAAGGTAGAAACCGCATCATAGAAACGCTTCACATAGCTCAGGCGGGTTTCACGCGGATAGCCGGAGAACAGGCATGCGGCGACCAGAATGTACAGGAACTGCGCGCTTTCGTAGATTTCACCCGTTACGCGGTTCTGAACCAGGTATTTGCCTTCGAGCTGTTTAACCGCGGCGTAGGAGAAGTTCATGTCACGCCAGTGATCGATAAACCCGTTCATCTGCTCGAACTCTTCTTCCGTATAGTCTTCCAGCAGATGCGTGTCGTATTTGCCCAGCTCAACCATTTTGACCACGTGATCATACAGCGCTGGCGGCTCAAACTGGCCGTAGGCTTTTTTACGCAGATGGAAAATGGCAAGACGTGCTGCGAGATACTGATAATCAGGCGCTTCGCGGGAGATGAGATCGGCCGCCGCCTTGATGATGGTCTCGTGGATGTCAGAGGTTTTGATGCCGTCGTAAAACTGAATGTGAGAACGCAGCTCAACCTGGGAGATAGATACGTTATTCAGTCCTTCTGCTGCCCAGTCGAGAACTCGATGGATTTTGTCGAGATTGATACGCTCAGTGGTACCGTCGCGCTTTGTCACCAGCAGACTCTGATTCATGTGGGTTTTTACCTGTCCGTGAATTACCGTGAAATAGAAATATCCCCCGCTTATCCACAGAATGGTCTTGTGACTAACTCTGTGGATAAATACTACATGTAGGGGTTTTGCGATTAAAAGAACGCTATATGGTGAGTATTCTAGTATCGAATCATTTCAGTACAAGGGTTGATTTTGAGGTTAAATTGAGGTTGTGAAAGGGTAAAAAAGCCTAAGTCCTCGTGCTGTAAGGCCTGGACGACATGTCAATAATTAAGAAAAAAAATTCAAAATTTGATCGAGTGCTGATTTCTTCAACGAGAGGTCAAAATTGCGCAACATGACGCCGCGCAATCTTTATAAGAATAGTTGATGACGTTAGTCGTTTTTTGCGGTTGTATGCAACATATAGTTAACATCCACACCCGGCGCGAGTTTGAATTTGTCCGTTAGCGGATTGTAGTGCAGACCGGTGATGTGCTGCTCTTTAAGCCAGGTGCCGTCGACCCAGCCTAATAATTCAGCCGGTTTGATAAATTTCTTCACGTCATGGGTGCCTTTAGGCACCATGCGCAGGACATATTCTGCCCCTACGACCGCCATCAGCCACGCCTTGCCGTTACGGTTGATGGTCGAGAAGAAGACCTGTCCACCGGGTTTGACAAGCGCAGCGCAGGCCTTGACCACCGACTGCGGGTCAGGAACGTGCTCTAACATTTCCATACAGGTGACCACGTCATACTGATGAGCGTGCTTCGCCGCGTGCTCTTCGACCGTCTCTTGAACGTAATCCACCTGAATACCGGTTTCTAACGCATGCAGGCGCGCGACCTGTAACGGCTCAAAGCCCATATCCAGCCCGGTGACCGTAGCCCCTTCGCGCGCCATGCTCTCTGCCAGAATGCCGCCGCCACAACCGACATCGAGCACGTTTTTACCGAACAGACCGCCGGAACGCTCCGCAATATAGCCCAGACGCAGCGGGTTAATACGGTGCAGAGGTTTGAACTCACCTTCGAGATCCCACCAGCGGGATGCCACCGCTTCAAATTTGGCGATCTCTTCGTGGTCGACGTTGTGAGCTACCGGGGATTTTTCGGCATTCATGGGCGCTTTTACTCCTTATTTCGCAAGAGGATCGAGTATATCAGGCTCTCCCCGCGAATAAAGCATACAGGTTTACCTGTCTCATAGCGGTTGTGTTATAATTTGCGACCTTTGAATCCGGGACACAGTAGAGGGATAGCGGTTAGATGAGCGACCTTGCGAGAGAAATTACACCGGTTAACATCGAGGAAGAGCTTAAGAGCTCCTATCTGGACTATGCGATGTCGGTCATTGTTGGCCGTGCGCTGCCAGACGTCCGAGATGGCCTGAAGCCGGTACACCGTCGCGTACTTTACGCCATGAACGTATTGGGCAATGACTGGAATAAAGCCTACAAAAAATCTGCCCGTGTCGTTGGTGACGTAATCGGTAAATACCACCCTCATGGTGATACCGCCGTTTATGACACTATCGTGCGTATGGCGCAGCCATTCTCCTTGCGTTACATGCTGGTAGATGGCCAGGGTAACTTTGGTTCTGTCGATGGCGACTCCGCGGCGGCGATGCGTTATACGGAAATCCGTATGTCGAAAATCGCCCATGAGCTGATGGCCGACCTGGAAAAAGAGACGGTAGATTTCGTCGATAACTACGACGGCACCGAGCGCATCCCAGACGTGATGCCGACCAAGATCCCGAACCTGCTGGTGAACGGTTCTTCCGGTATCGCCGTCGGTATGGCCACCAACATTCCGCCGCACAACATCACGGAAGTGATCAACGGCTGCCTGGCCTTTATTGACGATGAAGAGATCAGCATTGAAGGGCTGATGGAACACATCCCTGGCCCGGACTTCCCGACTGCCGCCATTATCAATGGTCGTCGCGGTATCGAAGAAGCGTACCGTACCGGTCGTGGCAAAATTTATATTCGTGCCCGCGCGGAAGTGGAAGCTGACGCGAAGACGGGTCGCGAAACCATTATCGTCCACGAAATTCCGTATCAGGTGAACAAAGCGCGCCTGATCGAGAAAATTGCGGAACTGGTAAAAGATAAACGCGTTGAAGGTATCAGCGCGCTGCGTGACGAGTCTGATAAAGACGGTATGCGCATCGTGATTGAAATCAAACGCGACGCGGTGGGTGAAGTTGTTCTTAACAACCTTTACTCCCAGACGCAGCTCCAGGTTTCCTTCGGTATCAACATGGTGGCACTGCACCATGGTCAGCCGAAGATCATGAACCTGAAAGAGATTCTGAGCGCGTTCGTGCGTCACCGCCGTGAAGTGGTGACTCGCCGTACTATTTTCGAACTGCGTAAAGCACGTGATCGTGCCCACATCCTCGAAGCGCTGGCCGTTGCGCTGGCGAACATCGACCCGATCATCGAACTGATCCGTCGTGCGCCAACGCCTGCCGAAGCGAAAGCGGGCCTGGTTGCCCGTCCGTGGGAGCTGGGTAACGTCGCGGCCATGCTGGAACGCGCTGGCGATGATGCTGCGCGTCCTGAGTGGCTGGAGCCGGAGTTCGGCGTGCGTGACGGCCAGTACTATCTGACCGAACAGCAGGCACAGGCGATTCTGGATCTGCGTCTGCAGAAACTGACTGGCCTTGAGCATGAAAAACTGCTCGACGAGTACAAAGAGCTGCTGGAGCAGATTGCTGAACTGCTGCACATCCTCGGTAGCGCAGATCGTCTGATGGAAGTGATTCGTGAAGAGCTGGAACTGGTCCGCGATCAGTTTGGTGATGAGCGTCGCACTGAGATCACCGCCAACAGCGCGGATATCAATATCGAAGATCTGATCAACCAGGAAGATGTGGTTGTGACCCTGTCTCACCAGGGCTACGTCAAGTATCAGCCGCTGACCGACTACGAAGCACAACGTCGTGGTGGTAAAGGCAAATCAGCTGCACGTATTAAAGAAGAAGACTTTATTGACCGCCTGCTGGTGGCCAACACCCACGATACGATCCTCTGCTTCTCCAGCCGTGGCCGTCTGTACTGGATGAAGGTTTATCAGCTGCCGGAAGCGAGCCGTGGGGCGCGTGGTCGTCCAATCGTCAACCTGCTGCCGCTGGAGCCGAACGAACGCATCACTGCGATTCTGCCGGTCCGCGAGTACGCAGAAGGCGTAAACGTCTTTATGGCGACCGCCAGCGGGACCGTGAAGAAAACCGCGCTGAAAGAGTTCAGCCGTCCGCGTTCTGCCGGCATCATTGCCGTCAACCTGAACGAAGGCGACGAACTGATCGGCGTGGATCTGACCTCCGGTACTGACGATGTCATGCTCTTCTCTGCCGCCGGTAAAGTGGTGCGCTTCAAAGAGAGCGCCGTGCGCGCGATGGGTCGTACCGCGACCGGTGTTCGTGGTATCCGACTGGCAGGCGAAGACAGCGTTGTTTCCCTGATTATTCCACGTGGCGAAGGGGCAATCCTGACCGTGACGCAGAATGGTTACGGCAAACGTACGGCGGAAGGTGAATACCCAACCAAGTCTCGCGGTACGCAGGGCGTTATCTCTATTAAAGTCACCGAACGTAATGGCTCCGTTGTCGGCGCGGTACAGGTTGATGACTGCGATCAGATCATGATGATCACCGACGCAGGCACCCTGGTTCGTACCCGTGTGTCTGAGATTAGCGTGGTGGGTCGTAACACCCAGGGCGTGATCCTCATCCGTACTGCGGAAGACGAAAACGTGGTCGGCCTGCAGCGTGTTGCAGAGCCGGTGGATGACGAAGAGCTCGATTCCATCGACGGAAGTGTGGCAGAAGGCGATGACGAAATCGCGCCGGAAGCGGACACCGACGACGATGCGGCTGATGATGCCGAAGAGTAATGTCTCCTGACAGAAAAAAGGGCCGGATTCCGGCCCTTTCTTTTTTGCAGACAAGCGAACATTGCGGCAAGCGGCGTTTACCGCTACCTTAACCACATTCTTTTTGACCCTGATGGCGGAGCTTCGCCCCCTTGAAATACCTCGTCTCCTTTCGTACCACGCTTAAAGTCTCTCGCTATTTATTCCGGGCGCTGGCGTTATTGCTCTGGTTACTGGTCGCGCTGTTTTCGGTGTTTTACATCGTCAACACGCTGCACCAAAAGGAGTCCGAGATCCGTCAGGAGTTCAACCTAAGCTCCGATCAGGCCCAGCGCTATATCCAGCGCACGTCCGACGTGATGAAAGAGCTGAAGTACATTGCGGAGAACCGTCTGACGGCGGAAAACGGGATTATGGCGTCCCGCGGGCGCGACGATAAATCGGAAGTCCCGGATTTCGAGCCGTTGTTCCCGGATTCCGACTGCTCAGCGATGGGCAACTCCTGGCGAGGTTCTCTCGAATCACTGGCCTGGTTTATGCGCTACTGGCGCGATAATTTCTCTGCAGCCTACGATCTTAACCGCGTGTTCCTCATCGGCAGCGAAAACCTCTGTATGGCCGATTTTGGCCTGCGGGATATGCCCGTCGAGCGCGAAGATGCGCTGAAAAAGCTGCACGAACGTATTCTCAAATACCATAACGCGCCTCAGGATGAGCGCGGCAACAATATTTTCTGGATTAGCCAGGGTCCGCGTCCAGGCGTGGGCTATTTCTATGGTCTGACGCCGGTCTATCTGGCGAACCGCCTGCAGGCGCTGCTGGGCACCGAGCAGACGATTCGCATGGAGAACTTCTTCACGCCGGGCAGCCTGCCGATGGGCGTGACCATTCTCGATGAAAATGGTCATAAGCTGATTTCACTCACCGGTCCTGAGGATCGTTTAAAAGTCGATCCGCGCTGGATGCAGGAGCGCTCCTGGTTTGGTTATACCTCGGGGTTCCGCGACCTGGTGCTGAAGAAAAGCCTGCCGCCGTCTTCACTGAGTATTGTCTACTCCGTACCGGTCGATATGGTGCTGGAACGCATCCGGATGCTGATCCTCAACGCAATCCTGCTGAATGTGCTGGTAGGCATTGCGCTGTTTACGCTGGCGCGGATGTATGAGCGCAAGATTTTCATTCCGGCAGAGAGCGACGCCCAGCGGCTGGAAGAGCACGAGCAGTTTAACCGCAAAATCGTCGCTTCGGCGCCCGTCGGCATCTGTATTCTGCGCACCCAGGACGGAACGAATATCCTCAGTAATGAGCTGGCGCATAACTATCTGAACATGCTGACGCACGAAGACCGGCAGCGGCTGACGCAAATCATCTGCGGGCAGCAGGTCAATTTTGTCGATGTGCTCACCAGCAACCACACGAACCTGCAGATCAGTTTTGTTCACTCGCGCTATCGCAACGAAAACGTGGCGATTTGCGTGCTGGTGGATGTCTCCTCGCGCGTGAAAATGGAAGAGTCTTTGCAGGAAATGGCGCAGGCGGCAGAACAGGCCAGCCAGTCGAAATCCATGTTCCTCGCCACCGTCAGCCATGAGCTGCGCACGCCGCTGTACGGCATTATCGGTAACCTCGATCTGCTGCAAACCAAAGAGCTGCCGAAGGGCGTCGATCGTCTGGTGACGGCGATGAACAACTCGTCGAGCCTGCTGCTGAAAATTATCAGCGACATTCTCGACTTCTCCAAAATTGAGTCTGAGCAGCTGAAAATCGAGCCGAGCGAGTTTTCGCCGCGTGAGGTGATGAACCACATCAGCGCCAACTATATGCCGCTGGTGGTGCGCAAACAGCTGGGACTTTACTGCTTTATCGAGCCGGATGTGCCGCTGACTTTGCAGGGCGACCCGATGCGCCTGCAGCAGGTGATTTCCAACCTGCTGAGCAATGCGATTAAGTTTACCGACATCGGCTGTATCGTCCTGCATGTTTCCCGCGCCGGGGATTATTTGAGTATCCGCGTTCGCGACACGGGGACCGGGATCCCGGCCAAAGAGGTAGTTAAACTGTTTGACCCGTTCTTCCAGGTGGGAACCGGCGTACAGCGTAACTTCCAGGGCACAGGTCTGGGGCTTGCGATCTGTGAGCAACTGATCAGCATGATGGACGGCGATATCTCGGTGGATACCGAGCCGGGTATGGGCAGCCAGTTTACGATTCGTATTCCGCTCTATTCGGCGAAGTATCCGGTGAAAGCCCCGGCGGATGGGCTGAGCGGTAAAACAATCTGGCTGGCGGTGCATAACGCCTCGCTGTATACCTTCCTCGAGTCGATGCTGACCAACCGTGGCCTTCATGTGATGCGCTACGAGGGGCAACCCGCCGATGCCGACGACACGCTGATTACGGACGTGGAGCTGGACCCGTCCTGGAAAGGCAGAGCCGCGATTATCTTCTGTCGTCGTCATATTGGTATTCCGCAGGAGCGTGTGCCGGGAGAGTGGACGCACAGCGTCGCCACGCCGCATGAGCTGATGCATCTGCTGGCGCATATCTATCGCGTTGAAGTGGATGAGCGCGACGGCGTGAGAGCGCTGCCGTCGCCCGACTCTTCCGTCGCAATGAATGACGATATGATGATACTGGTGGTCGACGATCATCCGATTAACCGCCGTCTGTTGGCCGATCAGCTCGGATCGCTGGGATATCAATGTCTGACGGCCAACGACGGCGTCGATGCGCTTAACGTGCTCAGCAAAAATCATATTGATATTGTGCTCAGCGACGTCAACATGCCGAACATGGATGGCTATCGCCTAACGCAGCGTATCCGCGAGCAGGGGCTGACTCTGCCGGTCATTGGCGTGACGGCGAATGCGCTGGCAGAAGAGAAGCAGCGCTGCCTTGAGTCGGGAATGGACAGTTGTCTGTCGAAACCGGTCACGCTGGATGTGATCAAGCAGACCCTGACGGTCTACGCGGATCGCGTGCGCAAAAACAGGGCGTAAAAAAACCCGGCAAGCGCGAGCGCTGCCGGGTTTTTTAAGCGAAGAGCAATCAGTCTTTGTCGACCGCGCTCAGCGTCACAGAAGAGAGATAGTTCAGCAGGGCGATGTCATTTTCAACACCCAGCTTCATCATCGCCGATTTCTTCTGGCTACTGATGGTTTTAATGCTGCGGTTCAGCTTCTTGGCAATCTCGGTGACCAGGAAACCTTCCGCGAACAGGCGCAACACTTCGCTCTCTTTCGGGGACAAACGCTTGTCACCGTAACCACCGGCGCTGATTTTCTCCAGCAGACGGGAGACGCTTTCCGGGGTAAATTTCTTGCCTTTCTGCAGGGCGGCAAGCGCTTTCGGCAGATCGGTTGGCGCGCCTTGTTTCAGTACGATCCCTTCAATATCGAGTTCTAGCACGGCGCTTAAGATCGCCGGGTTGTTGTTCATGGTCAGAACAATGATCGAAATGCTCGGGAAGTGGCGCTTGATGTATTTGATAAGCGTGATCCCATCACCGTATTTATCTCCCGGCATGGAGAGATCGGTGATGAGGACATGGGCATCAAGTTTCGGGAGGTTATTGATAAGTGCTGTAGAGTCTTCAAATTCACCGACAACATTCACCCACTCGATCTGTTCAAGTGATTTGCGAATACCGAACAGTACAATCGGGTGGTCATCGGCAATAATTACGTTCATATTGTTCATGTATAAGGCTACCTTGCTACAGCAAGCTTTTGACGTAGGCGTCAATGTCGCTGATGTATTTTTCTGTGCCAGAAGCATCCTTCTCGCGAATAAGATGTTCCAGCGTTTCACATAACTGCTTGCCCGGAACCAGATTAAGCATGGCAAACACCCCTTTAAGCCGGTGTGCTGTCTGCGCCAGCGCCGCGAAATCCTTCGCAGCGGACTCAGTATACAACCGCTTAACATCATCTGGTACTGTATCTACAAAGAGGGAATAGTATCCGCTGGCATGGAGTTCGGCATTTTCATCGCCACCCAACGGGGACTCCAGGATCTCTTCTTGTGCCAGCTGTTCCTCTATTAGTTGTAGTACAGCTTCCTGCATCGCATTGCTCATATTAAAGTTGACGCGCATCTGGCCGGGGCCGATTTTGCGCACGCCAGACTCATCATCGCTTAAAAGCAAGCCCGAGGCAGTAAGATTAGACGGATTATCAGTTAAAAACAGATCATATTCTTGACTTGTGAGCCTGTCGTCCGGGGTGATGCAGGACGCGCCCCAGTTTTCCAGCTGACGAACCACAATGTTGCGGATCTCGTTCGAGGTCACATCCACCATGATCACCACATCATCCAGCAGACGCTCTTCGTCCTCTTCCTCTGGTGTCGCGGCCATTTTGACGTGCAGGGAATAGCGCGTACCAAGGGACTCGCGGGCTTTGATATTCAGGTGCCCGCCCAGTTTACGCGCCAGCTGATCGCACAGCCAGAAGGTGAGGGGATTGGCTTTGCCGTAGTTGTCGCGCTGAGTATCGTTAAGGAACGGGAAGTGCAGGTTATCGACTTCGCTCAGCGTCACGCCTTCGCCCGTATCAAGGATACGGATCGTCAGGCGGTCTTGAGCGGATTCGTCTGCGCTGACTTCCAGCGTGATCTTGCCGATTTGAGTGGTGGTGACGGAGTACTGAATCAGCATCAGCACGATGCGGCGCAGGGCATCGCGGTCGCCGTGGCGTTTATCGTTAGCGGGCAGATGGTTGTTAATCAGCAGCTGCAGCCCTTTACGCTTAATCACCGGCAGGACTTCAGGCACCACTTCGTTGATCAGATCCTGAATCGAGAACAGGGTAGGGTTCCCTCTCCAGGAGTCGTTTTCCAGCATGTTAGCCAGCTGAATTTCATCCACCATCCGCACGAGCGTATCCGCCTGAGTGGCAAGCTGATGACTTTCTGGCGTACTGATATTCGCGGCCTGGCTCGCCAGCGCTTTCAGCGGACGCTTAAACGCATCGCTGATGTTTTGCATAAAGACCGCGCGCCCCTGCTGGTTCTTCTCATACAGCCGCTGGGCCTGCTTGAGTTTCTTGTTCACCAGCACTTCACGGTCCTGATCGCGGATGATAAAGATTTGGGTGCGGGAAGCAACCTGGCTGCGGAACTGACGAATTTCATACAGTTCATTATTAATGGTGGCCTGAATGACGCCCTGGTGCTGATCGGCCATCGCCGTGATGTTCTGCAAATTCAGGTGCGGCAGAAGATGATCGGCAATCTTGTTGCTCATAATGGTGCGATTGGCTTCCTGGTCATGCACCAGCAGCCCGAGCGGGAGGATGGAGACAATCTCCTCATTCAGCGCCCGCAGGACGCGCAGTTCGTTGCCTGAGCCGGATGACGACACGCTTTCGCTTTGACGGCCAGGCTGGAAGCGGAAGGTGCTGTAGCCAAACAGCGCCAGCGCCAGCAGGCCGATATTCAGCAGCAGCGGCAGGAGAATATTTTGCAGAGTATCCAGCAGTAAGGTACCAAACGGCACCTGCCACACCAGGCGCATACCGGTGGAGTTCAGCGCAGAGGCGATCTCAATCTTCGAGCCATTGAATGTAATGGTGGCGCTCTCCGGGCCCTCTTTCTTATCGGCTGATGCGCGCAGGTTTTGTGCGGAGCTGTCTGGCTCAAGACGGAAACTGTCCAGCGGCATGTCAGGCGGGATCAGATCGTTAATCGGCAAATCAAAGGCCACGACGGTCGCCAGATGGCCCGGCTGGTTAAAGGTGGTGCGCAGGGTAAAGTAATGCCCGTTCTGCCACGCCAGGCGGCGCAGAGAGGAGAAACTTTCGCGCTCATCCAGGGCGTTGGCCTGCTGGAGCATTTCGGCGCGACGGGAATCGACGATCGAGCCGATGGTGGACTCTTTAAACCCGGATGAGAGATCTTTCAGCGGCAGCGTGGAGATCAGGATCATGCTGTTATCCTGACCGTTGAGATAATACATCGACCACGGCACCGTTTCTGCGCCCCACAGCGTGTCGAGATAGGTCGACATCCGCTGGGTCATCTCAAGCGTGGCGCTATCGTGCGAACCAAAAATCAGGGCCTCGGTTTTACGGCGCGTTTTTTCGAGGTAATACACGTCCTGTTTAAGACGCGTCTCCTGCAGATTCTCACCCGACGAGGTTCCCGGTGCGGCGGCAATGTTGTCATAAATCTGCCAGGTGGCGTAACGCCAGGTATCAATACGCTTATGCACCGCGTGGGTGATATCAACAATCTGGTAGCTCCTGTCCTTCAGCCAGGTATTGACCGCGCTCTGCACCATCACTCCCATCGTCACCAGCAGCACAATGATTAAGAGAAGGAAGAAGCGGGTGATGCTCCCCGGAAGGAGGGAGAACTTACCTGTTGCTGTGGTTTCAGACTGACTCATTGATATGTTTAACCCGATATGGCCGCACGTAAGGGGAAGTGGGCAGTATAAAGGGTAATACCTGAATTTCCAGCATCGTAGCCAGAGCAGACGGGACTTTTTCGACTTTAAATAGCGCAGGGCGAGGCAGATTTAAAAGTGTACAAACGCGATCGGATTGTACAAATAATTGGCAATGGATGTGAAAAATAGCACTAATTAACAAGAAATTAAAATTTGTTAAAGCGACGGGAAAGGAAATTTAGGGACATAATCGAATTAATTAATAGTTGTCATAATTTCAGTGCGGTAGCACAGATAAATTCAGTTTACGTAAAGAAGCGTAAAAAAAAACCGAATGCAGTGCACTCGGCTGAATTAGGGATAAACAGACATTCAAAACTGAATGACGGTAATAAATAAAGTTAATGATGATAGCGGGAGTTATTTTAGTGATCTCGACGGTTTTTGTTTTGACAATCAGTGCGGTAATGATTACTTTGGCCATCTACCTGATATATATAAGCTATTTTAAATTTTTGATTTAATGTGCTTTATTTTTTAGCTCTTAGTGCTATCAAAAAGTTCCCCTTTATTTACAAATTGAAACATGTTTGTAGATGAATGAAACATCTTCAAAGTTTTCGTATCATATTCTTATTGGATTATTCTGTAATTTTGCGGAGAATGAAGTTGCCGACTGGTTAAGAGGGTTAATCAGTAAGCAGTGGTAATAATAAGGCATATAAAGGCATATAACAGAGGGTTAATAAAATGAAAGTTAAAGTCCTGTCCCTCCTGGTACCAGCTCTGCTGGTAGCAGGCGCAGCAAATGCGGCTGAAATTTATAACAAAGACGGCAACAAATTAGATCTGTTCGGTAAAGTCGACGGTCTGCACTATTTCTCCGATGACAAAGGCGCTGATGGCGATCAGACCTACATGCGTATCGGCTTCAAAGGCGAAACTCAGGTTAACGATCAGCTGACCGGTTACGGCCAATGGGAATACCAGATTCAGGGTAACACCGACGAGAGCGACAACCAGTCCTGGACTCGTGTGGCCTTCGCGGGTCTGAAATTCGCTGACGCAGGTTCTTTCGACTACGGTCGTAACTACGGCGTTATCTACGATGTCACCTCCTGGACTGACGTACTGCCAGAATTCGGCGGCGACACCTACGGTGCTGACAACTTCCTGCAGTCTCGTGCTAACGGCGTTGCAACCTACCGTAACCAGGACTTCTTCGGTCTGGTTGATGGCCTGAACTTTGCTCTGCAGTATCAGGGTAAAAACGGCAGCGTTGACGGCGAAAACGACACCGGTCGTAGCACCCTGAAACAGAACGGCGACGGCTACGGCGCGTCCCTGACCTACAACCTGGGCGAAGGCTTCAGCGTGGGTGGTGCGATGTCTTCCTCTAAACGTACTGCTGACCAGAATGCAGCAGGCGTGTACGGTGAAGGCGATCACGCAGAAGTGTACAGCGGTGGTCTGAAATATGATGCCAACAACATTTACCTGGCAGCACAGTACTCCCAGACTTACAACGCAACCCGTTTCGGCGACTCCCAGAGCAGCAGCGACATCTACGGTTTTGCTAACAAAGCACAGAACTTCGAAGTGGTTGCTCAGTACCAGTTCGACTTCGGTCTGCGTCCATCCGTGGCTTACCTGCAGTCTAAAGGTAAGGACGTAAGCAACAACACCACCAACTTCGGCGATCAGGATCTGCTGAAATATGTTGATGTTGGCGCGACTTACTACTTCAACAAAAACATGTCCACCTACGTGGATTACAAAATCAACCTGCTGGATGAAAACAACTTCACCCGTCAGGCTGGTATCGGTACTGATGATATCGTCGCTCTGGGTCTGGTTTACCAGTTCTAAGACACGCTCAGTAACACAAAGGGGCCTTATGGCCCCTTTTTCTATTCTCTTTTTAGGGCCTTACCTGCGACCGGGTTTGATATACTCTTGCCGCCCAGGCATGAGGATGATAACGAATGGACATGACTTTTTGGCGCGCTGGCATTCTGGCGAGCTTTTTCTTACTGGCGGCATGCGACTCTTCCACCCCTTCGGTGAAACCCGCTGCGCCTGCAGCTACGGTGCTGGAAGGGAAAACCATGGGAACCTTCTGGCGCGTCAGCATCATGAATGTTGACGCCAGACGCGCGGACGAACTGCGCGGTAAAATTCAGTCTCAGCTCGACGCTGACGATCAGCTGCTCTCGACCTATAAAAATGACTCTGCGCTGATGCGCTTCAATCTGTCCAATAGCACCTCCCTGTGGCCCGTAAGCGAGGCGATGGCCGACATCGTCACCGAGGCGCTGCATATTGGCTATAAAACCAACGGGGCGATGGATATTACCGTCGGGCCGCTGGTGAATTTATGGGGCTTTGGCCCAACCAAACAGCCGGAGAAAATCCCCGATCAGGCGCAAATCGACGATGCCCGCGCCCGCACCGGTTTGCAGCATCTGACGGTAATCAATCAATACGGTCAGCAGTATCTGCAAAAAGACATTCCCGATCTGTTCGTGGATCTTTCAACGGTCGGGGAGGGCTACGCGGCGGATCACCTGGCCGCGCTGATGACCCAGGAAGGGATCTCACGCTATCTGGTCTCCGTCGGTGGCGCGCTGGTCAGCCGTGGCCTGAATGCCAGCGAAAAGCCGTGGCGCGTGGCGATCCAAAAACCGACCGACACCCAGAACGCAGTCCAGGCGGTGGTGGATATTAACGGTCACGGCATCAGTACCTCAGGAAGCTATCGGAATTATTACGAGCTTGACGGGAAACGCCTCTCTCACGTCATCGATCCGCAGACCGGTCGCCCGATCGAACATAACCTGGTCTCCGTTACCGTCATCGCTCCCACGGCCCTGGAAGCTGATACTTGGGATACGGGGCTGATGGTGTTGGGGCCAGAGAAGGCGAAAGAGGTGGTGCGCCAGGAAGGGCTGGCGGTGTATATGATCACACGCGAGGGCGAGACGTTTAAAACCTGGATGTCGCCGCAGTTCCAGAGCTTCTTAATTAGCGAACAAAATTAAAAAGCAAGGTTGCGGGTTTTTGTTCAGTGGCACTCCGGCATTGTGTGAGTATGCTTGTAAGAGGAGCCGATGATGAAAAACCTGATCCTGAATACCGATGAGGAACGCTGGCTGGCAGTGCTGGCCCGCGATTCCAGTGCCGATAACCAGTTTGTCTTTGCCGTCCAGACAACCGGCATCTTTTGCCGCCCTTCCTGCCGGGCGCGCCACGCGCTGCGCGAGAATGTCCGCTTCTTCCCCGATGCCCTCCATGCTGAACAGGCCGGATTTCGCCCCTGCAAACGCTGCGCGCCGGACAAAGCCGATCCTCAGGCCGCAAAAATGGCCAAAATCGAAAAAGCCTGCCGCCTGCTGGAAGAGGACTCCGCGCTGACCCTGACTGCGTTGGCAGAAGCGGTGGCGATGAGTCCGTTCCATTTTCACAGGCTGTTTAAATCCCACACCGGGATGACGCCGAAATCCTGGCAGCAGGCGGCGCGCGCGCGACGTTTACGGGCCGCACTGACGCAGGGCGATACCATTACCGATTCCGTACTGGCCGCGGGTTTCCCCGACAGCAGCAGCTACTACCGAAAAGCAGACGACGTGTTGGGCATGACCGCAAAACAGTATCGCAATGGCGGGAGTGATGTGACCGTGCGCTACGCCATTAGCGACTGCGAGCTGGGCCGTTGCCTGGTGGCGGAGAGTGAGCGCGGGATCTGTGCGATTTTACTCGGCGATAATGACGATGCCCTGGCAGAAGAGATTCATACGCTTTTCCCTCACGCACAGCAGGAAACGCCCGAGGGGACCTTTGCGGGCAGGCTGCATCAGGTGATTACGAGTCTGGATAACAGCGGCACGGCTCTGGCGCTGCCGCTGGATATTCGCGGTACCGCGTTTCAGCAGCAGGTCTGGCAGGCACTGCGCGCGATCCCTTGCGGTGAAACCGCGAGCTACCAGCAGGTCGCGAGTGCCATCGGCAAACCCAACGCGGTGCGGGCGGTGGCAAGCGCTTGCGCGGCCAACAAGCTGGCGATCGTTATTCCTTGTCACCGCGTCGTGCGAAACGACGGCGCTTTGTCCGGCTATCGCTGGGGAACGGCGCGCAAAGCGCAGTTGCTGCAGCGTGAAGCGAAAAATCAGGAGGAGTAATGCTGGATCTGTTTGCGGATAGCGATCCCTGGCAAGAGCCGCTGGCGCCCGGTGCCACCATTTTGCGCCGCTTCGCTTTAGCGCGCGCCGATACGCTGTTTCAGGCAATTGCTGAGGTCGCTGCGCTATCGCCGTTCCGCCATATGGTCACGCCGGGCGGATACACCATGTCCGTGGCGATGACGAACTGCGGATCGCTTGGCTGGACGACAAACGATCGCGGGTATCTCTATTCATCCATCGATCCTGTGACGGGCCAGCCCTGGCCGTTAATCCCCGCAGCGTTCAGCACGATCTGTCATGACGCGGCAGTCGCGGCGGGATATCCGTACTTTCAGCCCGACGCCTGCCTGGTCAACCGCTACGCGCCGGGAGCAAAGCTGTCGCTACATCAGGACAAAGACGAGCCGGATCTGCGTGCGCCGATTGTGTCTGTTTCGCTGGGTCTCCCTGCGGTCTTCCAGTTTGGCGGCCTGAAGCGCAGCGATCCGCTTAAGCGGCTGATGCTTGAGCAAGGTGACGTGGTGGTGTGGGGCGGGGAATCACGGCTTTTTTATCACGGGATTCAACCCCTTAAACCTGGCATTCATCCGCTGGCAGGGGAGTACCGCTACAATCTGACCTTCCGCCAGGCATCGGATAGCGAATAAAAATAAGAATTATTCTTGATGTAACCGTCGGGCAGTTTACACTGCTGGCTGTTTTTTCTTGTCCGGATTGCTTTGCATGCAACTACTTCTCCTTGTCTGGCGTCAGTACCGCTGGCCGTTTGTCGCGGTTATGGCGCTCAGCCTTGCCAGCGCCGCGCTGGGCATTGGGCTTATCGCCTTTATTAACGTCCGTCTGATTGAAATGGTCGATACGAAACTGTCGGTATTGCCGGAGTTTCTCGGCCTGTTGCTGCTGCTGATGGCGGTCACGCTGGCCTCGCAGCTGGCGCTGACGGCCCTGGGGCACCATTTCGTCTATCGCCTGCGCGGCGAATTTATCAAACGTATTCTCGATACGCAGGTTGAACGCATCGAACAGCTGGGCAGTGCGTCACTGTTGGCGGGGCTGACCAGCGATGTGAGGGCCATTACGATTGCTTTCGTGCGCTTGCCGGAGCTGGTGCAGGGTATCATTCTGACCTTTGGCTCAGCAGCCTATCTGGCGTGGCTGTCGACCAAAATGCTGGCCGTGACCGCGATTTGGATTGTGGTCACTATCTGGGGCGGTTACCTGCTGGTGGCACGCGTGTATAAGCACATGGCGGTGCTGCGTGAAACAGAAGATAAGCTTTATAACGACTACCAGACGGTGCTGGAAGGGCGCAAAGAGCTGACCCTCAACCGCGAGCGTGCCGAGCACATCTTTAACAACCTCTATATTCCCGATGCGCGCGAATATCGCCATCACATCATTCGCGCCGATACCTTCCACCTGAGCGCCGTGAACTGGTCGAATATCATGATGCTGGGCGCGATCGGTCTGGTGTTCTGGATGGCAAACAGCCTCGGCTGGGCCGACACTAACGTGGCGGCGACCTATTCCCTGACGCTGCTGTTCCTGCGTACGCCGCTGCTCTCCGCCGTAGGTGCGCTGCCGACGCTGCTCAGTGCGCAGGTGGCCTTCAGAAAACTGAATCAGTTTGCGCTGGCGCCGTTCCGCCCTGAATTTCCTCGCCCGGACGCCTTCCCGGACTGGAAAACGCTGGAGCTGCGTAACGTTACTTTCCATTACCAGGATAACAACTTCGCCGTCGGCCCGGTCAATCTGACCATCCATCGCGGCGAACTACTGTTCCTGATTGGCGGCAACGGGAGCGGAAAATCCACGCTGGCGATGCTGCTGACCGGGCTGTATCAGCCGCAGTCCGGTGAGATCCTGCTGGACGGAAAAGCGCTGTCCGTTGAGAAACCGGAAGATTATCGCAAGCTCTTCTCCGCAGTCTTTACGGATGTCTGGCTGTTCGATCAGCTGTTAGGGCCGGAAGGTAAACAGGCAAATCCTGAGCTGGTCGCGAAGTGGCTCGAGCAGCTGAAAATGTCGCACAAACTGGAGCTTCAGGACGGAAAAATCCTTAATCTCAAACTGTCGAAAGGGCAGAAAAAACGCGTGGCGCTGCTGCTGGCGTTAGCGGAAGAGCGCGACATCATTCTGCTGGATGAATGGGCAGCCGATCAGGACCCTCACTTCCGCCGCGAGTTTTATCAGGTGCTGCTGCCGCTGATGCAGGCGATGGGCAAAACGATTTTCGCCATCAGCCACGACGATCACTACTTCATTCACGCCGACCGCTTGCTGGAGATGCGTGACGGACAGCTCAGCGAGCTGACCGGCGAGGAGCGCGATGCCGCCTCGCGAGATGCCGTGGCGCGTACTGCGTAAAGGTAAACATGCCGGGGGGCGGCCACGCCTTACCCGGCTTGTTTTACGACAAAACCTGCTATCCGCTCCTTTTTTATCCATTCCGCCCATTTGTTTATTATCATTTACATTCCCCCACGCTATGCTTGATATCACCTTATTTCATGGATTTATGATTGATGTCGTTGATAAACAAAAACAGCGCAAGGCTGCGCGATCAGGAGCGTGCCCGACTTATCTGGCTTCTGACCACTGATAAAGCGGTCACGTCGGCGTTACTCGGAAAATTAACCCTGGCTGAGCAATATGACGTCGGTACCTTGTCCGACGATATTGCTGAGGTAGGGGCGCTGGTTGCCCATCTGCCACCGCCGGACCTGGCGGATACCCTCGAGTCTCTCCCTTCAGAAGAGCGTCACGCCCTGTGGCGACTGGTGCAGGCTCATGAGCGTGGTCAGGTACTCCTGGAGGCCTCGGAGAACGTCTGGGACGATCTCATCGATGATATGAGCGACCGCGAACTGCTCGATGCCGTGCAGACGCTGGATATTGACGAGCAGATCTACCTGGTTCAACACCTGCCGCGTAACCTGACGGGCCGCCTGCTGGCGTCGCTGCCGGCGGAAGAGCGTGCTCGCGTACGGCAGGTAATGGACTTCGCCCAGGACAGCGTCGGCGCGATCATGGAGTTCGAAGTGATCATGGTGCGCCCGGACGTCACGCTGGCCACCGTGCAGCGCTATTTGCGCCGCAAAGGGAAAATGCCGGAAAACACCGATAAGCTGTTTGTCACGGCGCGCGACAAAACCCTGCTTGGCGAGCTGTCGCTGCAATCCATCCTGCTCAACGATGCACAGCGTCGGGTGAGTGAGGTCATGAATAACGAGCCAATGGTCTTCTCCCCGGAAGATGACGCTGAAAAGGCGGCGCGTACCTTCGAACGTGACAACCTGATCAGCGCCGCAGTTGTGGATTCCGTTGGCAAACTGATGGGCCGCGTGACGATCGATGAGATCGTTGACGTGGTGTATGAAGAGACCGACAACGATTTGCGCGCGTTAGGCGGTCTGAGCGCCGAAGATGACGTCCATGCCTCCGTCGGCAAAGCGGTCAAAACGCGCTGGGCGTGGCTGGCGATTAACCTCTGCACCGCTTTTATTGCCTCCCGGGTGATCGACGGCTTTGAACACACGATTTCGCAGCTGGTGGCGCTAGCCTCTCTGATGCCAATCGTGGCAGGTATTGGCGGTAATACCGGGAATCAAACCATCACCATGATCGTACGCGCCCTGGCGCTGGAGAAAATCCAGCCCGGCAACTTTACGTTCCTGATCTTCAGGGAAATGGGCGTGGCGCTGATTAACGGCCTGGTGTGGGGCGGGATTATGGGCGGCATTACCTGGTGGCTGTACGACGATATGGCGCTGGGTGGCGTGATGATGCTGGCGATGGTGCTCAACCTGCTGGTGGCATCGATGATGGGGGTGATCATTCCGCTGACGATGACCCGCTTCGGGCGCGACCCCGCGGTGGGGTCGAGCGTGATGATCACCGCCATTACCGATACCGGCGGCTTCTTTATTTTCCTTGGTCTGGCGACGATTTTCCTGCTGTAGCCGCGTGCTTGCGCTTCAGCCGGGCCGGGATTATCACCATCACGATGATCCCGCCCAGTACACCAATCGCCAGATTGCCGGTTGAGACGGTGGCCGCAACGGTCACCACCATGACCAGGGTTTCAGCAATCGGCGCGTCTTTCACGGTTCCCGGCTGAATGCTGTGCCAGTTGAAGGTCTTGAACGCCACAATCGCCATAATCCCGGCCAGCACCGCCATCGGAATCTGCGCCATGACTTCGCTCAAGCCGGTGACCAGAATCAGCAGAACCACACCCGCCGCCAGCGTCGATATGCGGCTGCGTCCTCTCCCCATCTCCACGTTAACGATGGTTTGCCCAATCATTGCGCAACCAGCGATACCGCCGTAAAAGCCGGACATCATATTCGCAACCCCCAGCCCGATGCTCTCCCGGCGTTTACTCGACGGCGTCAAGGTGAGTTCGTCCACCAGTTTTGCCGTCAGCAACGATTCCATCAGACCGACAAAGGCGATGCTGAGCGCACAGGGCCAGATAATGCTCAGGGTGTGCAGGTTCAGCGGCACCAGCAGCTGCGTCAGACCCGGCAGCCCGCCGCTCATGGAGCCTTCATCGCCGACGGTCGGCAGAATCTGCCCGCTGGTCACGGTAAAGAGGGTTAAAACGACAATGGCGATAAGCGGGGAGGGAACGCTTTTGATAACCCGAGGCGCCCACAGGACTATCAGCAGCGTCAGCACAAACATGCCGACGATGAGCGGGCTTTTGGTCCAGAAATGGGGCACCTGGGCAAAGAAAATCAAAATGCCGAGGGCATTCACAAACCCGGTCATCACCGACTGGGGAATAAAGCGCATCAGACGCGCCATGCCGAGCACGCCAAACAGGATCTGAATGAGACCGGCGAGGATCACGGCAGGCAAAATATACTGAACCCCGTGCAGATGCACCATTGGGCCGATCACCAGGGCGACGGAACCGGCAGCAGCGGTAACCATCGCCGGACGGCCGCCTAAAAAGGACATCGCCAGACAGAGCACCACCGAGGCGATGAGACTCACCTTCGGGTCCACTCCGGCGACCACGGAAAATGAGATCACTTCGGGGATAAGCGCCAGGGCGGTAATCACGCCGGCTAAGGTTTCGCGCATCAACATTTTAGGTGAGCGCAGTACGCTCGAGACGCGACCATCGTCAGGCGTCAGGGCAGAAGTGTGTGGTAATGACATAGCTATTCGCAGGTTAGGGCAGGCTTCCGTGCGCGCGATCACAAAGTGCAGCATAGTAGCCAGAAAAGCCGCGCGGTGCCAGCCAGCAATCCTGATACCCACACAATTATTCAAACATTTAATTTCACAATTACAATAATTTCTTAACCTTTAAACAATGTTTAAAAATTGTTAACGTTCCCCCGCAGCTTATTTCACCTGCAATTTCCACGTAAAAAGCACGACTACAAGTAAGGCATAAATGATGAAAAAAATGACTGCCATGCTCTTTTCTATGGCCGTAGGGCTGAGCGCCATCTCAATGGCGGCGAAAGCGGATACGCCTAAAGAGCAGGAAACGGACGTCCTTTTAATTGGCGGCGGCATTATGAGCGCCACGCTGGGCACCTATTTACAGGAATTACAGCCAGACTGGTCGATGACCATGGTTGAGCGCCTCGACGGCGTGGCGCAGGAGAGTTCGAACGGCTGGAACAACGCCGGTACGGGCCACTCGGCACTCATGGAACTGAACTATACGCCGCAGAAAAAGGACGGTTCCATTAGTATCGAGAAGGCGGTTGAGATCAACGAAGCCTTCCAGATCTCCCGCCAGTTCTGGTCGCATCAGGTAAACAGCGGTGTGATGCACGACCCGCACTCCTTTATCAATACCGTTCCGCACATGAGCTTTGTGTGGGGCGATGACAACGTTAACTTCCTGCGCGCGCGCTACGCCGCGTTGCAGCAGAGCAGCCTGTTCCGTGGCATGAAATATTCTGAAGATCATGCGCAGATTAAAGAGTGGGCGCCGCTGGTGATGGAAGGGCGTGACCCGAACCAGAAAGTGGCCGCGACCCGTACTGAAATCGGGACCGACGTAAACTACGGTGAAATCACCCGTCAGTTGGTGGGCGGATTGCAGAAGAAAGACAACTTCAAACTGCAGGTCAGCACCGAAGTGCGCGGCTTTAAGCGTAACGCGGATAACAGCTGGAGCGTGACCGTTGCCGATCTGAAAAACAATGAAGCCGAGCACGTGATCAAGGCGAAGTTCGTCTTTATCGGGGCCGGTGGCGCTGCGCTGAAACTGTTGCAGGAGTCCGGTATTCCGGAAGCCGACGACTACGCGGGCTTCCCGGTTGGCGGCCAGTTCCTGGTCTCTGATAACCCGGAAGTAGTGAACCGTCATCTGGCGAAAGTGTATGGTCAGGCCTCCGTTGGCGCTCCACCGATGTCTGTTCCGCATATCGATACCCGTATTCTGGACGGCAAACGCGTGGTGCTGTTTGGGCCGTTTGCGACCTTCTCCACGAAATTCCTGAAAAACGGCTCCCTGTGGGATCTGCTGAGTTCCACTACGACCTCGAACTTTATGCCGATGGTGGATGTGGGCCTGGATAACTTTGATCTGGTGAAATACCTGATTAGCCAGGTGATGCTCTCCGATGACGACCGTTTTGCTGCTCTGCAAGAGTACTACCCGCAGGCGAAGAAAGCCGACTGGCGTTTATGGCAGGCGGGTCAGCGCGTGCAGATCATCAAGCGCGATCCGAAAGAGGGCGGCGTTCTGCGTCTGGGGACGGAAGTGGTGAGCGACAAAGACGGGACCATTGCCGCGCTGCTGGGCGCATCGCCTGGAGCATCCACTGCGGCACCGATCATGCTGCATCTGATGGAAAAAGTGTTTAAAGATAAAGTCGCCAGCCCGGAATGGCAGGCGAAGCTGAAAAACATTATTCCGTCTTATGGCACCAAACTGAACGGTAACGTGGCAGCGACGGAACAAGAGCTGGAATACACCAGCGGTGTTCTGCAGCTCAAATACGAAAAACCGCAGGCAGCAGATGTGGCACCGCAGGCGCAACCGCAAGCAAAACCACAGCCGGAATCTAAACCGGTCGCGGATATCGCGCTGTAAATACTATGAAGGACAAAAAAGCCGGGTATCACTACCCGGCTTTTTTTTTTAACGCACGACTGCGTTTTCGACTTTCTCGTCGGCTTTCCAGACGCGGTATTTCACGTCGATATTCTCGGGCGTGTAAACCACAATCGGTAATTTGCTGTTGTAGCGCAGCAGGCTGTTATCGCCGAGATACGCCGTCACGAACTGCTGCGTTTTTTTCCCGTCCGGGCAGGCCATCATCGTGGAAACCGGCGACGTCACATTATCGAAGACGTAATAGTCGTAGCCCCAGCCTTCCAGGGTTTTGCTTTCCAGTTTGCCGCCAAGGCGATGACGATTGCAGTCCACTTCCAGGTTCTGTCCAATCAGCAGCTCTACTTTAAACGCAGACTCATCTTCCTGAGCCGGGAGCTGGATAACCTGACGCTTCATGCCTTTTTCCGCCTGCGGGTACGGCGCAATCTTTTCCAGAGGCTGCGCTTTCGGCGTTTCGCTTGCGAAGGCGCTGGTGCTCATGCAGGCAGCAGCCAGAAGGGCGATGGCAAATTTAGGTGTGTTTTTCACAGTCATTCCTTTTATGTCAAACAATCGATGCAAGATTAGCATAGTGCAGACGGCTGCCTGGTGGGATTTACCTATATTTTGATTTCACTCGGTTGATCACACTGCTTTTGTGGTTGTATGGCAGAGATAAATGCTGATATGGAATGAAAGGGGAGATCGTGTTAGGGTTAGCGTTAAATAATGTTATTCATCTGTAAAGGAAAGAGAGACATGGTCCGCGCAAAGCTTAAAACCCCCGAAGGCAGGAAGTTTTTACTGGCGCTGTTTGTGGTGTTTCTGATTGCCGCCGCAGGCGTCGGACGGGCAACAATCGTCGGTGTGATTGAGCAGTACAATATTCCGCTCTCACAGTGGACGACCAGTATGTACGTTCTGCAGTCGGCGATGATTTTTGTTTACAGCATGGTCTTCACCATTTTACTGGCGATTCCGCTGGGGATCTTTTTCCTCGGTGGCCCTGATAAGCATTGAATAATCGCCCATGATAAATAAGCCAACCTTCGGGTTGGTTTTTTTGAAAGCGAGAATGGCACAGCACGAAACTGCTCCGTCGAATTACGGCATTAAACGTTTGGCACGGCCACAGTAACCGTAATACCGCTTCTTCCCAATCCGAACATGGTACCGGAACCGGTGCGGACAATGCGCATGACCACGCCTTTGGCGGGCATGTGGGTGCGGGCGGTGGCTTCCATATGTAACGGGAATCAATGTAAATTAAAAGGCCATCGATTGATGGCCTTTTTAATGACAGAAAAAATAAATAAGGGCTAACGCGTGGTGTCGTTAATAAACGTTAATACACCTCGCTGAATGCCGATGATATTTTCACTTTTCATTTCAGCCAGAATACTCATTACGCCACTGCGGGATAGCCCTGTCTTTTCCATAATATATTTGCACGAGTTTGTTTTCAGCCGGTATTGCTCACTTTCGTTCATTAAGTCAACCAGACAGTCACGGATAATCTCCCGTGAGCGTAGCCCTATACTGTAATGACTTAAGGCAGAGTGCAGGCCCATAATATAGAGAAGATAGTTACTGTAATCTTCCCACATTTTCTGCTCTTTAATGATCGTCATGGCGGTTTTGTAAGGCAAAATCGCGACATTCACCGCGGTGACACTCATCAATCGAAACGCATTCCCCATATATTCTGGATGCGATATTCCGGCCACAAAGGGCGCTTTCAGCGTTCCTTTTAGCGTTCCGTTATCGATACGAGAAATATCCACCAGCCCTTCGAGGAGGATTAAGCACAGACGCTCACCCTGGCTATCAAGATGCAGGATACGGTGTGCGGAAAATTGTTTAAGCTGTGCGTGAGGAAGAAAGCGATGGATCAATCGGTCAATCTGCGCGTGCGGTTTAAAACGCGTCAGTGTGTGGATTGGCATGGCAGCTTTGGGATTCATGATGGTGCCCGGCGTTTTTAAGTAATTATCGCAGAAGCTGTGAAACGCGCAATCACATGCTCACACTGCGACATAAAACAACTATACGAATGGTGAGCATTGTTTAATGAACCCTGGAATGAATCGCCAGGGGTCATAGTCGTAAGAAAGAAGTGCAGGGGGGTTACTCAGAAACCATCCACATATCCGCTTCTTCAAACATCTCTTCCAGCATGCGGTTGAGTTTCTCGCGATCGCTTTTGCTGGCATCGCTGTTCAAACCGTTCGCCTGCATAGGTTTCACTTTCACCACTGCCTCCGGGAAGATCCGGTGCACGCGTTTTGTTAATTCATTCAGGATGATGTCACTGGCGCCCGGTAAACCTGCAACGTTGCGCTTGTCATAAACGAGTTCAACAAACATAACTGCCTCATGATAACTGTTTTTATATACAGCATCTTCGCGGTTACGCCCTTAAGAGTCAAGTAGTCCGGATGTTCAGGCATAAAAAAACCAACCGTAAAAGGTTGGTTTTTTTTTACTATTTTGGTCGGCACGGAGAGATTTGAACTCTCGACCCTCGCCACCCCATGACGATGCGCTACCAGGCTGCGCTACGTGCCGAAACTATTGATTAATACAGATTTCTAATCGTTTTTTCGTTGGGCTGGTAATATCTTAACGGGTGTGAAAAAAAATGGCAACTATCAGGATCTTAGCAAGTGGTAAATGGAATGCACAGGTATGCATTGCAGGGACTTCACCGCGTAGTAAGTCTTTCCTACGAAAGAGCAAGCTGAAAAGTGGGCGTGTGAACAAGAGCGGGAAATCAAGGGTAGTAGTTACAACTTGATAACAATCAAAGAGGAGTACATGAAGTGTGTAATGATCAGGAACGGAAAGAAAAGGGGAGGTTATGAGGCTACATATTTCAGAATTAACACCCTCTCTAAAATCCTGAATCAGCCATTGGACAAGATTACAAGGGATGATTCATTCTTCCTGACTGAAAATCGTTCACTAAGTACATTTCGTCCCTAAATTAATGTAGACATTTAAATATGATTTTTTTATTCTTATAGAGTAGACATGCAATATGTCTCCGCACCCTATAAAATTATGATCATTTACAGTGACTTAGAAATCTTCTTTGATTCCCATCATTCTTTTAACAGTGCAAATATGAAATTGTTTCACTATGTGACACAGATATAATCTGTTAATTTTCTGCGCGTAGAAACATTCTATATAACTATTTAATCAATAATTTAAAGAATAAATAAATTAATAGTTTGAAAGAAAAATGTTAAATTTAATTAAAGATTCTTGCTCTGGGATATGAGATATCTAATCATGATATCACCTAATCATTATCTATATGAATCTTAATAATTACGTGAGAGAGCATGAAGCAGTGTTTGCAAATGCTTCTATCAAAGGCTTGAGAAGGTGATATAAAAGCACAGATAACGCTAACCAGAATGGTTACTGCTTACTGTGATGATGTATGGATAGAGATTATTAAAACTGCTGCTATTTCCACTTTAGAGGCAGTGGCGTTAAACAAAGGGAATGAATTAATAGTTAATACTGAAAACTTATGGCTATTCCATTTTGTGCAGATTGTTAGAGATAATAGGTCACAAGAAGTACGGGCAAGATTAGCTAAACAACATATTGATATGATTATTAGCAGTGCCAAAGATTGAATTAATTATAGGTTGGGTGTTTAAGATTAGAGTTTTCCTTCTGGTGTAATATAATATTAATTAAATAGGTAATAAAATGAAATCTGTAAAAATCTTGGCTTTACTGGTATCTATGGCTGTTTCTGGTTCAGTGTTTGCTGATAGTTTTAATGATGCTACTCAAGCAGCTAGCGCCGCTCATGATGCAGTTAATCAAGCAATCTCTAATAGTGCTACTGCTGATGCTAACAGCAAAACTACCAATGCTGCTTATAATGATGTGACTAGTAGGGATGGTTCAGGCCGCTTTAATGCTGATGGTTCTTTCAGTCAATCTACGGTTGATGCAGCAGAGAAAGCTAGAGCAGAAGCTACTAACGCTCATGCAGCACAAACAAAAGCAGAAGCTGATTCAATGGCTGCTGATGCTGCTGTAAGTGGTTCAGCAATGAAAGCACAGGTTAATGACCAGCAAGCCGCACAAATTGCAGCAGATGCTGTTGTGACTGGAGCTGGTTTAACAAAGGCTAATGTTCAGCGTACAAGAGCACAGATCGTAGCAGGTGGTGTATCAGAAGTTAATGCACAGAAACAAGCAGAGCTAGCAGCTAAAGGTGCAGCACTCACTGTAGCTAATCAGCAACGTACACAGATGCAGATCGACGCTAAAGCAGCAGCAGAATCAATTGCTAACTATGGTATGAAGGGTAATCTAAATCTAACAGCACAGTATAGCCAGCCTACACAGCAGGTTAATTACAGTGGAACTAGTACCAGACCAGCAACGGGCTCTATCAATGTAGCTGCTTCTACTTTGTCTCCTTCTACAAAGGTAAGCGCTACAGTGAATGGTAAGACTGTATCTACTACAGCGGGTGAACTGGCAAAAGTAGCTCCACAAATACAGGTATCTATTCCACACGTTGACGCAATTATTAACAGTCCTGTTCATTCTTCAAATGGTCATGACAAGTCGAATAAAAGTTCTGAACATGGAACAGGTAACGGCGGTAACAATGCAGCCAATACTAACAGCGCACACGGCTTAGGTGGTGGTGAACACATTGGCGGTGGCCGTAGCGGCGGTGGTTTCCATTACTAATGGCTGGGATTATTGTTTTTGCTATTGAGCATTGGATCATTACAGGTTGGATTATTTTAATAATCTGTATATGTATCTCACAAGATCAGAGCATAATTGATTCTGCTGTTAAGAGTAAAACTAATACTTATGACTATTGTATCAATGTATTAGGCACTATCATTGTCTTGTGGGTTATCATTTCAGTAATCACATTTATTAAGTTTATTTGGTTCAACGTTTAACATAAGGGGCTTGATTGCCCCTTTTTTGTATCCTCCATTTGTTTCCTACCGTACCTAGAGCAAAACTGAATCGCCACGGGCTTAACAGACACCTCAGAGTCATTTAAAATGGCTAAAAGAGATGTGCCCCTAAGCGGTAAGCGTTATCCCGAGGGGTTTAACATTGTAGCTGTCAAACAAGTTGTTGATCGTAATCATTCTGTTTCCAGCGTGGCAACACGTCTCGATATCACCACCCACAGTCTTTACGCCTGGATAAAGGCGTATGGATCGGACTCTTCCAGCAACAAAGAACAGTCAGATGCTCAGGCTGAGATCCGCCGACTCCATAAGGAACTGAAGCGGGTTACTGACGAACGGGATATATAAAAAAAAGCCACAGTGTACTTCGCAAAGCTGTTCGATTGATTTACGCCGTTATCCGTGACAACAGTCATTACTGGCCTGTTCGTCTGCCCTGCTGGGTTCTGGATGTTCATCATCGTGGATTTTATGTCAGGCTTCAGCAGCCGCATTCACGACGGAATCATACTGCCTGAAGCTGGCGGGGCATATCCGGCAGTTCTGGCTGGAATCGGGCTGTGTTTGTGGCTATCGCAAGATCTATCTCGATCTGCGGGATACCGGGCAACAATGCGGTATAAACAAAGTCTGCCGGTTGTTGCAACGTGTGGGAATAAAGGCTCAAGTCGGATACCGAAGTCCACGGTCGAGAAAAGCTTTTTCCAGCTACTGAAACGCGAGCGGAAAAAGAAAAAGATTTAAGGAACGCGGGAAGAAGCCCGCAGCGATATTTTTGATAACATCGAAATGTTTTATAACCGTAGACGTCGGCATAGTTCGAGCAATCAGATGCCATCGACAGAATACGAAAACCAATATTAACAACGGCTCGGAAGTGTCTAGATTATCCGTGGCGATTCAGTCGATGGAGTGAAATATGAAACAGAGAGAAGATAAAGAAGTTATGCCGTCTGTATCTGGCACTAGTTAACAAAGCACAGAAGGAAAACGGATTGCCTACTGTGTTAACTGATACAAAAATAGGTTTTGAAAATCATCATATTCTCCTTGTTTTGTGGGGAAGTAACGATCTTAGGCATAATCTGGTTAGGTTCACGAACACGCAGCACAACATTGCACACCAGATACTTTCTAACCTGATGGAAAGCAGATTCAACATGCTTGTCTCTACTTCCCGTGGCTATGCCACTATGAAGGAACGACAAGGGAAAGGTTAAGGGAGTTAACCAGCACACCAGAAGCGCGGTAAAGGGCTAGACAAGTAGCACGGAAAACAAACAATAAGAACAGGGTTCAACCGTCGAAAACTAGTAATTCCCTACGTTCTGAGAGTTTGAAAGGGCGCGCGCCCTTGCCTCTTATTGCAACAAATCAGGCGGAAAAGTTTTGCTTAGGTGGCATTTTGAGAACTGCAAAAGCAGGGTGTGAATTCACAGTTACGAGAAGAAATTCCCTTGATCAATCAGGCTGTTATGGGGGCAGGGACCCCATAACGATACGCTACGTGCCGACGTATGAAAAAGATACTACCTGTTTGCATTCTGAATGCAAGAGTGTACCACGCTAACTGATTTAAAATTAATCAGTTAGCGATAAACCGTTTCTCGTCAGTGAGCACCTGTAGCAACAGGCTCAGCTGCGGTTTTTGGTCGTGAATCTTCTCACCCTGCAGGTTATACGTCTGGTAATTGCCGTTGCTGTTGAGCACCAGCGTCAGTGCTGGCGTAGTGACTGCCAGGGTGTTATTGCTCGCTGCCGTCACCCAGTTATGGCGACGCGTAGCGCTGAACAGATCCTGACCCTGAGAATACTCATTCGCCGGTGTGCTGACGTGCAGCAGACGTTGCATCAGCGTGGTCATCACATCTTTGTGATCTGTCAGCATATTGATGCGCTGCGCCGGTGTACCCGGCCAGTGTACGACCAGCGGAACGTGCAGGTTAGGGCGCGACCAGTTCATGTCCGTCGCTTCATCGCCCAGCGGCACGCCGTGGCCCGCAGTGATAATCACCACGGTATTGTCCAGCTTGCCGGATTCGCGCAGGGCGCTAATCACGCGCGCAATCTGATCGTCGACATTGCCGGCCGCGCGGCTGTAGCGGCGGACAAAGCCTTTTTGATTGCTGTCATCAAGGTTAGTGCCGTTGAAGGCCACCCATGAGAACCAGCGATTATCTTCTTGCGCGTAACGATTGAGCCAGTTTACCCACTGACCGGCAGTCTGTTCGTCAGTCTGATTTTGCGCAGGCGGCAGTGAGAAATCAGACAGCAGCGCCTGGCGATAGAGCGGACTACTGAAACCGTCAGAGGAGAACAGTCCCAGCTGGTAACCCTGTTGGTTCAGGGAGGTAATCAGCGCCGCAGGCGTTCGGGCGGAAAGCACGCCGTCCATATAGCCGGCGGAGATACCGTAGAACAGACCAAAAATACCGGCGTCGGTGTTATTTCCCGAGCTCATATGCTGGGTGAAGTTGATGTTCTGCTCGGCAAACTGTGCAAGCGCAGGCATCTGCTTCTCGTAACGGGAGTAGTTCAGACCGTCGACGGTAATAAGCAGAACGTTCTGGCCCTGACCCATATCGCGATAACGTAACTCGCTCAGCGGATACTGGACCGACACGGCTTCAGGATTACCTTGTTCCACCAGACGGCGCTGATATTCCTGCGCATCCAGCAGGCCGTGTTTCTCCAGGAAGCGGCGTGCCGTCATCGGATAGGAGAGCGGCAGGTTGGCGCGCTGCATAGTAATCGGGCGATAGAAGTTCGCATCCGCCCAGATGTACATAATATGGGAGCTGATAAACGCGACGAAAAACAGGGCCGCAACGGGCTGGGCATAGTGGCGACGGCGGGTGAGGCTTCGCAGTTTTTGCCAGCTCCAGGTGGCGAACAGCATCTCAATCAGCAGGATAATCGGCACGCTGATAAACATCAGCTGCCAGTCACGCGCGGTTTCGTTCTGGTCGGGATTGATCACCAGTTCCCAGACGATGGGATTGAGATGGAGGTGAAAACGGGTGAAAACTTCGCTGTCGATTAGCAGCAGGGTCATGCCGACAGTGGCGAGAATTGCGGATAAAAACCGCATCAGCCTCTGCGACATCACGATAAACGTCAGAGGGAACAGAATCAGCAGATAAGTGGCGAAGACCAAAAAGCTAAAGTGCCCGACAACGCTTATCCAGGAGTAAATGCGCCCGGTTAAGGTCGTTGGCCAGTCGGCCACTAACAGATAACGGCTGCCGAGTACCATGGCCAACAGAATGTTGAACAAGGCAAACCAGTGCCCCCAGCTAACCATCTGGGAGACTTTTTCACGGTAGCGCTGACGATTCGTCACCATAGACTGTCGTTCGTTTCCCTTAATGCGCCTGGTCGTCGCTGACGGATGACTGCAACGCGTGGGCGAATGATTTTGCGATCGCCTGACGTTGGGCCGGAGCAACGCTGGTATTGATAAGGTTGGTGACCATATTTCCCAGAACCATCAGGGAGAGATCGGTCGGCGTTTTATGTTTTTCAAGTACGTTGACCAGCTCACTGAGCAGTTGTTCAACGTGTTCATCACTATAGCGGGAATGTTGTGGCATAAATCGAAATCAGTTTGTTGATGAGAGGGCAACATATTACCGTAGCAACAGCTTTTTTTCCCCTTTTTTATCTTCTATTGCACACATGCGTGGGTGGTGGTTGAATACCGCCCGGTCTTAAAGGAGAGTTTATCATGAGTCTGGATATCAACCAGATTGCCTTGCACCAGCTTATCAAGCGTGATGAGCAAACCCTGGAGCTGGTGCTTCGCGATTCGTTACTGGAACCAACGCCTACCGTTACGGAAATGATGGCGGAGCTACACCGCGTCTACAGCGCTAAAAATAAAGCCTATGGCATGTTCAACGACGAGAGTGAGCTGGCCGAAAGCCTGCGTCTGCAACGCCAGGGCGAAGAGGATTTTCTGGCGTTTAGCCGCGCGGCAACCGGGCGTCTGCGTGACGAGCTGGCAAAATATCCGTTCGCTGACGGCGGTATCGTACTGTTTTGTCAGTACCGCTATCTCGCCGTGGAGTACCTGCTGGTCACGGTGCTCAGCAATCTGAGCAGCATGCGCGTCAACGAGCAGATGGATATCAGCTCCACACATTATCTGGATATCAACCACGCCGATATCGTGGCGCGAATCGATCTGACCGAATGGGAAACCAACCCGGAATCAACGCGATACCTGACGTTCCTGAAAGGGCGCGTGGGCCGCAAAGTCGCCGATTTCTTCATGGACTTCCTCGGTGCCAGCGAAGGTCTGAACGCGAAAGCGCAGAACAAAGGGCTGCTGCAGGCCGTGGATGATTTCACCGCAGAAGCGCACCTCGATAAATCCGAGCGTCAGAACGTCCGTCAGCAGGTTTACAGCTACTGCAACGAACAGCTGCAGGCGGGCGAAGAGATTGAACTGGAGTCGCTGTCGAAAGAGCTTTCTGGCGTCAGCGAGGTCAGCTTCCACGAGTTTACGGCGGATAAAGGCTACGAGCTGGAAGAGAGCTTCCCGGCGGATCGCAGCACCCTGCGTCAGCTCACCAAATTTGCCGGTAGCGGCGGCGGGTTAACGGTGAACTTCGATGCCATGCTGCTGGGCGAGCGCATTTTCTGGGACCCGGCGACGGACACCTTAACCATCAAAGGTACACCGCCGAACCTGCGCGACCAGCTGCAACGCCGTACGTCTGGCGGTAAATAGCAGCCATAAAAAAACCCCGCAATGCGGGGTTTTTCTCAACTTGTTGGCGATTAAGCGCGAACGAAGTCGACGTGAGACAGTTTTGGCTTGAACGGGTGACGCTGAACAGCCTGAACTTTCACTTTTTCTTCTTTGCCATCGATAACGATAGTCAGAACTTCGGTGTAGAAACCTTCTTTAGTCTGCTGGTTCCAGACTTTGTCCTGGTCCATCTCGATTGCTACTGGAGCAGCATCGCCACCATAGATGATAGCCGGGAATTTGTTAGCTGCGCGCAGGCGGCGGCTCGCACCCTTACCCTGCACAGAACGTACTTCTGCATTGATAGTAAACATTGATTTCTCTCTGTAAATAAGTCCTGCTACAGGCGACCCAGCAGCAGGTGAGTGTTCTGCCTCACGGATGTGAAGCGGGCGGCATTTTATACTCAAACGCCCGTCACATCAATAAAAAGTGCCCTTAACCGCGCAATTCATTGGCTCGACGGAAACGCCCTTCGTAATCGAAGAGCTTCTCGCGCACCTGCCAGAATTGGCCTTTTTTACGCGCGACGACAAAATCCGGGTGGCGCAACAATACCTGCTGATGGACGATGTCGGCGACCGTTATCCAGCGCAATGGCACGCCTGGCGTGCGGGTATGCGGGCGAATAAACAGCTGTTCAAAAGCCGTGCGCTGGGCGGGCGTATGCAGACGAAAACGCTCGCTGACGTCTGCGCCGTCCTCATCGTAATAAGTGATTTTCAGCCATTCGCCTTTCTCGTCGGCGCCGGGTTGTAGCGCCATGCCCGAGCAGCGTAGCACCAGCGCGTCTTTCAGCTTCAGCGCGGCTTTCAGCATGTCATCGGGATCGACCAGCACCGTGTCACATTCGCGACAGCGCCGCGCGGCAATATCATTTTCGGCGTTACACTGCGGGCAGTTTTTAAAGCGAAAACGGTAATCGCACTGCTCGCGATGGCCGGCATCATCCTCAAACCAGCCCTGACAGCGGCGGCCAAAATGCTCGATCAGGGTTCCGTCGGCAGTGGTTTTCCCCCAGAAGGTATTGGCGAAACCGCAGCCCGGACAGAACACCTGCACCGGGACGTTCCCGCTTTTGCCTTTTGGCGTACCCACTTCCGGTGAATAGAGATCGTGCGGGTTCCCGGCGTAATCGAGAATCAGACAGTCGGTCTTGCCGGGAGAAAGCCGCAGCCCACGGCCGACAATTTGCTGATACAGGCTGACGGATTCGGTCGGGCGCAAAATCGCAATCAGATCCACGTGCGGGGCGTCAAACCCGGTGGTCAGCACCGAGACATTCACCAGATAGCGGAACTGCTGTGCTTTAAAGGCGTCGATCAGCGTGTCACGCTCGGGTCCTGGCGTTTCACCGGTGATCAGCGCCGCGTCGTCGGACGGAAGCAGGCCGGTTATCTCTCTGGCGTGCTCGACGGTGGCCGCGAAAATCATCACCCCTTTGCGCGTCTGGGCGAACTCTTCGATCTGGCTGATGATATGCGGGGTGATGCGCTGCTGTTTTTTCAGCTCCAGGTTCATATCCGCTTCGCTAAACAGCCCGTTACTCTGGGCCTGCAAGCGGCTGAAATCATACTGCACGACCGGCATGTCCAGCCGCTCGGGTGGTGTCAGATAACCGTGCTTAATCATGTAGCGCAGGGGCAGCTCATAGATGCAATCGCGAAACAGGGCTTTTTCGTCGCCACGCACCATGCCGTGATAATGGAACTGATAGATCCAGCCTTTGCCGAGGCGGAAGGGCGTAGCGGTCAGCCCCAGCAGGCGAACCTGCGGGTTTACTGTTTTCAGATGATTAAGGATTTGCTGATACTGGCTCTCATCGTCATCGCTGATCCGATGACACTCGTCGACAATCAATAGCGAGAATTCACTGCGAAAATGCGCCAGGTTTCGTGCGACCGACTGCACGCTACCAAACACCACTTTGCCGTGGCTCTCTTTGCGTTTCAGCCCGGCGGCGAAGATATCGGCCTCAAGACCCAGAGCACAGTATTTGGCATGGTTTTGCGCTACCAGCTCTTTGACGTGGGCCAGCACCAGCACCCGGCCACGTGCCAGCCGTGCCAGTTCGGCAATTACCAGGCTTTTGCCCGCTCCGGTGGGCAGGACGATGGCGGCAGGTTCAGTGTGCTTGCGAAACCAGGCGAGGGTGGCGTCAACGGCTTCCTGCTGATAGGGGCGAAGTGTAAAAGTCATGAGCTCTCGATTTTGTTATCACGCACATAGTATGCCACGAAACTTTTTCCCTTGAGTGGCGCAACCAGACCGCTATACTGGACCGTTCTTGACTGCTTCTTTTTCGGACATGTTGTCCGACTTCCAGCACCATAAAGGCTATAAGATTTCATGCGACTTGATAAGTTTATCGCTCAGCAACTCGGCGTAAGCCGCGCTATTGCCGGGCGTGAAATTCGCGCCAGCCGCGTTACCGTGGATGGCGATATTGTGAAAGAGAGCGCTTTCAAACTCCAGCCAGAACATGAGGTGGAGTACGACGGCAACACGCTGACCCAGCAGAATGGCCCGCGCTATTTCATGCTCAACAAGCCGGAAGGGTACGTGTGCTCGACGGATGACCCGGATCACCCGACGGTGCTCTATTTCCTGGATGAACCTGTCGCGCACAAGCTGCATGCGGCGGGGCGTCTGGATATTGATACCACCGGTCTGGTGCTGATGACCGACGACGGCCAGTGGTCGCACCGCATTACGTCTCCGCGTCATCACTGCGAAAAGACCTATCTGGTTACGCTCGAATCACCGGTGTCTGACGATACCGCCGAGCAGTTTACCAAAGGCGTGCAGCTGCATAATGAAAAAGATCTGACCAAACCCGCGCAGCTGGACGTGATCACCCCGACCGAAGTGCGTCTGACCATCAGCGAAGGCCGTTACCATCAGGTGAAGCGTATGTTCGCCGCCGTCGGCAACCGTGTGGTTGGGCTGCACCGCGAACGCATTGGTGAAATCGCCCTCGATCCCGAGCTTGAACCCGGTGAATACCGCCCGTTGACGGAAGAAGAGATTGCCAGCGTTGGCATGCCTTCCCGCTAATTTCAGGAGCACACTGTGACCACCAGGCCACACTCGTCAATTAGCATCGTATTTATTCTTGGCCTGCTGGCCATGCTGATGCCGCTGTCGATCGACATGTACCTGCCCGCACTGCCGGTGATTTCCGCGCAGTTTGGCGTTCCGGCAGGCAGCGCGCAAATGACGCTCAGTACCTATATCCTCGGTTTCGCCGTCGGGCAGTTATTGTACGGCCCGATGGCTGACAGCATTGGCCGCAAGCCGGTGATCCTTGGGGGAACGCTGGTGTTTGCTGGGGCGGCGGTGGCCTGTGCGCTGGCGCAGACCATCGATCATCTGATTATCATGCGATTCTTCCACGGCCTGGCGGCTGCGGCGGCGAGCGTGGTGATTAACGCCCTGATGCGCGATATCTATCCGAAAGAAGAGTTCTCGCGCATGATGTCCTTCGTCATGCTGGTCACTACCATCGCGCCACTGCTGGCGCCGATGATCGGTGGCGCGGTGCTGGTGTGGTTTAGCTGGCACGCCATCTTCTGGATCCTGGCGATCGCGGCGCTGCTGGCATCGGCGATGATCTTCTTCTTTATTGACGAAACCTTGCCGGTGGAACGTCGGCAGAAGTTTCATATTCGCACCACCATCGGCAACTTCGCCTCACTGTTTCGGCATAAACGTGTGCTGAGCTATATGCTGGCGAGCGGTTTCAGCTTTGCGGGGATGTTCTCATTCCTGAGCGCCGGGCCGTTTGTTTACATCGAGATCAACCACGTTTCGCCGCAGCATTTTGGCTACTACTTCGCCCTGAACATCGTGTTCCTGTTTGTGATGACCATCATTAACAGCCGCTTTGTTCGCCGGGCAGGGGCGCTGAATATGTTCCGCGCCGGGCTGTGGATCCAGTTTGTCATGGCTGTCTGGATGGTGCTCAGCGCCTTCTTTGGCGTCGGTTTCTGGGCGCTGGTGGTCGGCGTGGCGGCGTTTGTTGGCTGCGTGTCAATGGTGTCATCCAATGCGATGGCCGTTATCCTCGATGAGTTTCCGCATATGGCGGGGACGGCCTCATCGCTGGCGGGAACCTTCCGCTTCGGAATTGGTGCGATTGTCGGGGCACTGCTCTCCATGGCGACGTTTAACACCGCCTGGCCGATGATTTGGTCAATCGCGTTTTGCGCGACCTGCTCTATTCTCTTCTATCTCTACGCCAGTCGGCCGCGAAAAACGGCAAGCTGATAACAGAAAAGGGGCCAATGCGGCCCCTTTTTTTGATACGCGTCAACCAAACCTGCGTTTGTTTACCCCTTGTTTGTTTCTTTTATGTAAAATCTATTTATGTAAAAAGTCACATCGTTGTAGTTAAAAAGGTTGAGTTAGATCGCAGAAACGGGTACATATACCGCCAAAGCGAGCCTGTAACTTACTAAATAATGCCCTGAAAAATGAGACGCTAAAGCCCGTAACATACGGCTGTGAACGGTTTTTCAGGAAAATAACGGCAGGTTAGCAACGATGTGTTACTATAAATGTAAATAAATTGTGAAGGCTTTTTTGGCTTCCGGGGAAAGAACGTGAATACATTACAACTCTCCATAGTCCATCGCTTGCCCCAGAGCTATCGCTGGTCGGCGGGTTTTGCAGGTTCGAAAGTTGAACCGATTCCGCAAAGTGGAAAAGAGGGCGATAACTGTCTGGTCGCGCTGAAATTGCTCAGCCCGGACGATGAAAACGCATGGCCGGTGATGGAGCGTTTGAGCCAGGCACTGACCGATATCGAAGTCGTCAGCTCCGTGCTGGAGTGTGAAGGCGAACCCTGCCTGTTTGTGAACAGCCAGGATGAATTTGCGGCGACCTGCCGCCTGAAAAACTTTGGCGTCGCGATCGCCGAGCCGTTCTCCGGCCAGCATCCTTTCTGAGCGTCAGCGCAGCGCTAACAGCTGACGCGTGTAGTCATGCGTCGGCGCGGCAAACACGCGCTGACAATCCCCTTGCTCGACCACCTCTCCCTGTCGCAGCACTATCACCTGATGGCATAACGCCCGCACCACCCGCAGATCGTGGCTGATAAAAATATAGGCCAGGCGATGCTTTTCCTGGAGTCCCTTCAATAGCGCCAGAATCTGCGCCTGCACGGTGCGGTCCAGGGACGATGTCGGCTCATCCAGAATAATCAGCTCCGGTTTCAGGATCAGGGCTCTTGAGATGGCGATGCGCTGGCGTTGACCACCGGAAAAAGCCGCCGGGTAGCGATAGCGCGTTTCCGGATCCAGCCCCACCTCCTGCATCACCCGAATCACTTCCTCTTCCCGCTGGCGGGCGCTCAGCGCAGGCTGATGAACGCGCAACCCCTCCTCGATGATTTGCAGTACGTTCAGCCGCGGATTGAGAGACGAGTTCGGGTCCTGAAACACCACCTGCATCCGTGGGCGAACGGGCAACATCTGACGACGGTTCCAGCTGTGCAGCGGTTTGCCATCGAACAGAATCGTCCCCTGAGAATTAATCAGGCGTAGCAGCGCCAGACCGGTAGTGCTTTTCCCCGAACCCGATTCCCCCACCAGCCCCAGCGTTTCGCCTGGGCGCAGAGAAAAGCTGACGTTCTTCAGCACCGTATTCTCCGCCACCACGCGGCGGAAAATGCCTTTACGCACCGGGAACGCGACGGCCAGGTTTTCGACGTTCAGCAGCGGTTTGCTGCCAGCGGTCAGCGGGACGGGATCGCCCGACGGCTCGCTGTCGAGCAAACGCTGGGTGTAAGGGTGCTGCGGCGCGTGGAACAGGGCGGTCGCCGTGTTCTGCTCCACACAGCGACCGTTTTGCATCACCGCCACGTTATCCGCGAGTTTCTTCACGATGCTGAGGTTATGAGTGATAAACAGCAGGCTCATATTCAGCTCTTCGCGCAGTTCGCGCAAAAGCTGCAGGATTTGCGCCTGCACGGTGACATCCAGCGCGGTCGTCGGCTCATCGGCAATCAGTAGCTCCGGGCGCGTCAGCAGCGCCATCGCAATCATCACGCGCTGGCGCTCACCGCCCGAGAGCTGATGGGGAAAATCGGTCAGGCGTCTGGCGGCGTTGCGGATCCCGGTACGCTCAAGGCAGTCCAGAATCTCGCCGCGTGCGGACTCTTTGCGCATTCCCCGGTGCAGGGATAGCACCTCGTAGAGCTGTTTTTCCAGAGTATGAAGCGGGTTGAGGGAGACCATCGGCTCCTGGAAAATCATCGCGATTTTGTTTCCGCGCACGCCACGAAGAGTGTGTTCATCGGCGTGAAGCAGTGACTGGCCGTGAAACAGAATATCGCCCTGCGGATAGACCACCGGCGGGGAGGGGAGCAGGCGCAGAACAGACAGCGCCGAGACGCTTTTGCCAGAGCCGGATTCGCCCACCAGCGCCAGCGTCTCTCCCGCCTGGATTTGCAGGGATAAATCGCTCACCACTTCGCGCGTTTCACCTTGCTGAGTGAATGCGATGGAGAGATTTTCGATGCTAAGCAGAGGCTGCGTCATCTTATACCGCCTTATTGGGATCAAAGGCATCGCGGACCGCTTCGCCAATAAAAATCAGTAACGAGAGCAGTATGGCCACCGACAGAAACGCCGTAATGCCAAGCCAAGGCGCCTGGAGATTGTTTTTCCCCTGCAGCAACAGCTCGCCCAGTGACGGTGAGCCAAGCGGCAAGCCGAAACCGAGAAAATCAAGAGAGGTGAGGGTGGTTATCGAACTGCACAGAATAAAGGGCAGGAAGGTCAGGGTCGCGACCACCGCGTTGGGCAGCATGTGGCGGAAAATGATGCTGCGATCGCTCACCCCCAGCGCCTGCGCCGCACGAATGTAATCAAAGTTACGGGTGCGCAAAAACTCGGCGCGCACCACGCCCACCAGCGCCATCCAGCCAAACAGCACAGTGATACCGAGCAGCCACCAGAAGTTGGGCTGTAACACGCTCGAGAGCAAGATAATTAAAAACAGCGTCGGCATGCCCGACCAGACCTCGATGAAACGCTGGCCCCATAGATCGATTTTACCGCCGTAATAACCCTGTACCGCGCCCGCGACAACTCCCATTACGCTGGAAAACAGCGTTAGCATCAGGCCGAAGAGAATAGATATCCGCGTGCCGTAGAGGATGCGTGCCAGCACATCGCCGCCGTTGGCATCCGTCCCCAGCCAGTTTTGCGCGGAGGGCGCAGAAGGGAAGGGGGTTGAGGTGGAGAAGTTGATACTGTTCGCGCCAAAGCGAATGGGCGCCCACAGCACCCAGCCGTGGTTGTCGAGCTGATCGCGCAGCCACGGGTCCTGATAGTCAGCCGGTGTGGCAAAGGGCCCGCCAAAATCACTTTCGCTGTAGTTGGTGAGTACCGGCGTGTACCAGCGATCGTTGAAATGCACCAGCAGCGGTTTGTCGTTGGCAATCAGCTCTGAACAGAGGCTCAGGATAAACAGGACGGCGAAGATCCACAGCGACCAGTAGCCGCGACGATTGTGGCGAAAACGTGCCCAGCGGGCCTGGTTGACGGGGCTTAAATGCGGCATCAGCGGCCCTCAAAATCAATGCGAGGATCGACCAGCGTATAGCTGATATCGCTGACAATATTCAGCAGCAGGCCAATCAGGGTGAAAATGTAGAGTGTGCCAAACATCACGGGATAGTCGCGCGACACGGTGGCTTCATAGCCGAGCAGGCCGAGGCCATTGAGGGAGAACATCACCTCAATCAGCAGCGAGCCGGTGAAAAACATGCTGATAAAAGTGGCCGGGAAGCCGGCGATAACCAGCAGCATGGCGTTGCGGAACACATGTTTCCACATGATCTGTTTTTCGCTCACCCCTTTAGCCCGCGCGGTGACCACGTACTGTTTGCGGATCTCATCCAGAAAGGCGTTTTTGGTCAGCATCGTCAGGGCGGCAAATCCGCCAATCACCGTCGCCAGCACCGGCAGGGTGATATGCCAGAGATAATCGGTTATTTTCTGATACCAGGGCAGCGAGCTGAAATCAGCTGACACAAGTCCACGCAGGGGGAAGAGGTCGAAATAGCTGCCGCCGGCGAAAAAGACAATCAACAGCACGGCGAACAGAAATGCCGGGATCGCGTACCCGATAATGATGAAGGTGCTGCTCCAGATATCGAAACGGCTGCCGTTGTGCACCGCTTTGCGGATCCCAAGCGGAATCGACACCAGGTAGATAATCAGCGTCCCCCACAATCCGAGGGTGATCGACACCGGCAGGCTGTCTTTAATGAGCTGGATCACCGAGGCGCTGCGGAACAGGCTGTCGCCGAAATCGAAGCGGATATAGTCCCAGAGCATTTTGAAATAGCGCTCGTGAATGGGTTTGTCGAAACCGTAGCGGTGGGTGATCTCAGCGATCACCTCAGGATCTAAGCCGCGTCCCCCGCGATAATGGCTTTCACTGATATTTCCGGTGCCGGTTTGTGCGTGGCTGGCGCGCAGGCCTTCGCCTCCGCCGCCCGGTAAGCCGCTGCTGTTGCCAAACTCAATGGCGGCAATGGCCTGATCGACCGGGCCGCCCGGCGCAATCTGCACAATGAAAAAGTTAATGGTGATAATCGCCCACAGGGTGGGGATTATCAGCAGTAAACGGCGAATCAGGTAAGCACCCATCTGTATTCCTTAACGCCGTTCAGCGGGCAGTTTGGCGGCTTTATTGACGTCATACCACCAGTTATCTAGCCCCAGGGAATAGATCGGGCGAATGGATGGCTGAGAGAATTTATCCCAGTAGGCCAGTCGATCTTCCCCCATAAACCACATCGGCAGCATGTAGTAGTTCCAGGTCAGGACGCGATCGAGCGCACGGCCCAGAGGGACCAGCTTCGTCTTATCACCCTGCGCGGCAATGATTTGGTTTATCAGGTTGTCGATGACCGGGCTTTTAACGCCCGGCGCGTTGTAGGTTGAGTTGATGTATTCCGACGCCCACGAGATACGAAGATTGGTGTTTGGCCACGGCTGTGCCTGCCAGACGCGCGGCATCATGTCGTAATCGCGGTTGCGCATTCGGTTGGTGATTTGCGCGTTATCAACCTGACGAATCTCCACGGTGACGCCCAAACGCTCCAGATTGTGCTGGAACGGCAGTACCCACTGATTATTACCGGCGGAGGAGAGCAGCAGCTCAAAGCTGAGGGGTTTACCGGTCTGCGTATTCACCCGTTTCTGGTTTTTAAGCACCCAGCCCGCGTCGTCGAGCAGTTTGCTGGCTTTAAGCAAGTTGTCACGGTCGTAGCCATCCCCTTTTGAGGTTGGTGGCTCAAAGATACTGGTGAAAACTTCCGGCGGCACTTCAGCTTTCAGCGGCGCAAGCAGGGTCAGCTCGGCGGCATCGGGATACTGGCGGGCTGCGTATTCCGTATTCTGGAAATAGCTGTTGGTGCGGCTGTAAGCCCCGTAAAACAGCGCCTTGTTCATCCACTCAAAGTCAAACGCCAGCGTGATTGCCTGACGCACGCGCCTGTCGGCAAAGACCGGACGCTGAATATTAAATGCCAGCCAGCGTGTATCTTGCGCGGATTCATTTTTTTGCTCGTCTTTAACGATGAAATGGTTAGAAAAATTCTTGCCTATATAGCGCGTCGCCCAGTTTTTCGGACTCACTTCTGCACGCAGGTCAAACGCCCCGGCCTTGAAGGCTTCGAAGGCGACATTGTCGTCCAGATAGTAGTCGTAGCGAATCGTATCGAAATTCCAGCGCCCCCGGTTGACCGGCAAATTAGCCGCCCAGTAGTCTTTGACGCGGGAATAGACCAGATATTGCCCCATTTTCCAGTGGGTGATGCGGTAAGGGCCACCCGCCAGCGGAGGCGTGGCGATCGGGTCGCTCAGCTTATGATTTTTCCAGAACGATTCAGGCATTACCGGGAGTGAGAAAAGACTCAGCATGCTCTCTTTACCCGGCTCTGCCAGCTCGATGCGCACGGTCAGCGGGGCGATGGCTTTGACGGTCGCGCCCTTGAATACCAGGCGGAACTGCGGCACCCCTTCGGTCATAAACTTATGGAAGGTAAAGGCCACATCGCTGGCTTTTACCGGGGAACCGTCGTGAAAACGGGCGCGTGGGTTGAGGGTGACTTCCGCCCAGGAAAAATCATCCGCGTAGCGCGCGGAATCAGCGATCAGCGGGTAGTAACTGCCTGGCTCATCATCTGAAGTGACAAACAGCGTGTCATACAGGGCATCGGTACGTTCGGCGGCGACACCGCGCAGGGCGAAACGGTTAAAGTTATCAAACGTCCCGAGGGCGGAGAGGGTGAGGGTTCCGCCTTTGGGAGCCGCAGGATTGACGTAATCGAAGTGGGTAAAGTTCGCTTCGTACTTTGGCTCGCCGAGCACGGCGAACGCGTAGCTCTCTTTAATACTCTGCGCCTGGCAGGTCACGCTGAATAACGCCATTAACAGCAAAACAAAGCGCATAGTCATTGGCAGCGTATCCCTCTTTTATTCTGGCTCACCCATAGTGAGGCGTCTGGTGTAGCTGAATCATAAGTGACGAAACGGTCATTGTGAAATTATTCACTGTCATTGACGAAATCGGGCTGCCATTTCAGGAATTGTGCCAGCGGCATTGGGCGGCTGATCCAGTAGCCCTGGAGGTAGTTTACCCCATGCTGGCGTAGCCAGGCGGCCTGCTCCGGCGTTTCGACACCTTCAGCAACGGTGACCATGTTCAGCCGTCGGGCGAGCGTCAGCACGGCATCCAGCACCGGAGACGTGACCGTTTCCGTACCAATGGCGTTCACAAAACCGCGATCGATTTTCAGGTAATCCATCGTGAACCGCTCCAGATAAATCAGCGCACTGTGGCCGGTACCAAAATCATCTATCGCGATTTCAAAGCCTTCGTGATGCAACCATTCGAATAACGGGGCCGCTTCGAGCTGATTAATCATGTCGCGTTCGGTAATTTCCAGAACCACCTGGAAGTGGTCTGGCGGCAGCGACGCCGCGAAGTTGCGCATGTCATCTTTAAAACTGTCCGAATGCAGATGGCCCGGCGCGATGTTAATGCCCAGCTTGGCGCCCGGGGGCAACACGGTTTGCAGCAGCGCCGCGTCGCGGATGATCAGATCGAAAAGATGCAGCGTCAGCGGGACAATCAGCCTTTGCGCTTCAGCGAAATTGATAAAGGCATCCGGCGGGATTTCACCCATCGTCGGATGTTTCCAGCGCATCAGCACTTCGCAGCCCTGCATCTTCAGCTCTTTTGTATCAACAACCGGCTGATACACCACATAGAACTGACCGTGCTTGATGGCTGAAAGGATCTCTTTCCCGGGATGCAAACGGATGGTGAGAATATAAAAAGAGAGCGTTCCCGCCGCAATACCGCATATCAGGCCGAAGAGCAGGGCGAACAGAATTTCATAAGGGGTCCACTTTTGCGCATACACCTTGATGGTGAGCGGAACCGTTTTCAGCATAGCGGTGCGGATAGCGATTTCATGCATATCCTGGACGTTCAGCAGATGGTTCGAGAAGGTGGATAACGCTTTATTGCCAATCATCACCGCAATGCCGGCAAACTCATCCTGACGTGAGGTATAGAGCAGATAAGGCGTTAAATTGATGTTGATTGACGTAAATACCCCGTCGCCTTTGACCAGCGGGTTCTGATACCAGATGGCGATAGCGGGTTTGTCTGGCAGCATTGGCGTGCCGGGCAGCAGCGCCATATCAACGGATTTGGAGGTATCCAGATCGGGTATCAGCTCCTTCATCGTGACGCGCATTGGCCCGGTGGCGGAAGAACAAAATGCGGTGTTATCGCGAACCAGTAAAAATGCGCGCACGTTAACGCTAAAGGCGGCGCGGGACGTTAGCTCCGCACTCACATCCTGGCAACTGCTCAGCGTGAAGGGTTGGAGGGTATCAATCGAGGTTTTCAGCTCAGAGAAATAGCTCTCCATGTAGACCCGAAGGTCAACGATCAGGGTATCGAATTTCGCTTCCCGCTTATGATAGCTCAGAAAAAACTGCAACATTCCGCAGAGTAGGGCAACGATAATGCCCGCGAGGATGCTGCCTGTCAGAACTTTGCGGCTGGTGGAAAAGAAACGAGTGAGCATAAACGTCATTGTTCCTGGATCGTCGTGATTCCGGCAGGACGACTAATCTTACGTATTTACAAGACTATAGCCTGGTTTTTTGCAACCAGTCATCTGTGAAGACAGAGCGCACGGGGTTAAACGGGCAAAAAAAAACACTGCCGAAGCAGTGCTTATTTTTTATTGTGTTGCCAGCCAAGGGATAACCAACAACACAACAGATTAACTGCGACTCAGTACCCGGCGCGCTTCGTTGTAGCGCTTCTTCCAGTAGGGTTCATTCATGCTGGAAATCGTGACACCGCTGCTGGTGGAGGCATGAACAAACTGGTCGTTGCCGATGTAGATACCCACGTGTCGGCCCGTAGAACCTGCACGGAACAGAACCAAATCACCGGTACGCAATTTTGTACGCGAGATGGATTTACCCATTTCCTGCTGTTCGTAAGTCGAACGAGGCAGATCTAAGCCAAACTGCTCGCGGAATGTACGCTGTACAAAACCGGAACAATCGATACCTTTTTTGGTGCTGCCGCCAAGACGATAGCGCACGCCTTTCCAGTCAGCATACTGGTCCATAATGCGGGACTTCACGTCCAGATTACGTACCATGTTCTCAAATTCATCCTGAGAGGCTTGCAGTGACGAGGCATCTTCCATGCCCACAACACGCGTCTCAGGATGCATATTCTTCGCGGTGTTTGTCGAACTACATGCAGACAGCAGTACCGCAACTGCTATTGCCGGGATTCCCCGCAAGATATATCTCAAAATCGGTTGAGATTTGACCATTTTGATTATTTTCCCTTGAAGTCCTTAACGATAAATATCGTTATAAAAATGCCAAACGTGACGAGACTAAATACCTGCGCACAATGAGACAATTCTTTATGGTCAAATCTGTGCTCTAACGCACAAACTTATTCACCCTGAGAATAATTATCTCTGTGAGGCAAAACGAGTTCGAGATTACCCGATCGCCTTAGTCAATGCGAGCAAAAATATCCGATTTTTTATAAGAAATTGTGATAGAGAAAGTGATTAACCGGGATTGCTTAAAATAGCGGCAGTTTAGGTTAAAACTCACGCAACGCATTCATTTAGCTGATGAATGATATTACGAGAAGATGACAAAATAGGGCGGCGGTGGCGGGAAAAACATCAGGGATCGAAAATGATCCCTGATGGATGATGTTAATTTAGGTTGGTTATTTGTTTTCTGTTTGTTGCATTTTGCCCGGAAGATAGCGATCAAATAGCGCAATCAGACGGTCGCTGAGTGGTGTCATTAAGACCCACGGTACACCAATCAGCACAGCAGAAAGTGAACCGACGACAATATCCGTTAGCCAGTGAGCGCCGATCATTACGCGCGGGAAGGCAAAAACCACAACAATAATCAGGGCAACCGCAAAGGCTTTTTTGCCAAAATAGCGCAGCATGAAAGAGGCAAAAATAAGCAGCATCATTCCGTGATCGCCAGGGAAACTGTCTTTCGATGCGTCTTTGGTCGAGATATTCAGTAATTCACTCACCCGATGAATATTTGGGAAGAAGAGTGAAGGGCTGGAACGCTTGACCGGCATCAGCCCTTGCGCCAGCTGGTTAATCACCACGGCGGTGAGCAGCATCACCAGGCCAATCAGGATGATTCGGCGGCGTCCTGTCGCATCTTCTTTCAGCCAGAATGAGAGCATTAAGCAGCCCATCGCCAGCAGAGAACAGCCATCGAAGGCGCGATTGTTGGTGATTGCCACCAGCCACAGGATCACCTTGCTCTTCACCAGCTGTTCATTGAAGAAGTGGAAAATACCGGAATCCACCGGGAACCAGAAACCATGGTTCACTGGTAAATACCAGGATAAGAAGAGCGCCAGACCGGCGGCGTTAAGCAGTAATATCAGGGGGATTTTTTTAATCATCGTCATATGCATAGCAGTTAAGTCCCGGCAACGTTAGTGGCTCGAACTTAAACGAAGCTTCAACAAGCTGGCCTGAAGTGCGTTCCAGTCCGTATTAACCGCACTAATTAACTCTATTCGGCTGTCGGGCGGGGCGACATTTTGCGTTTCAATGAAAAAATCGGCGCCCTGACGGTTAATGCGCACCAGCCCGTCCGGTGTGCGCATCACGCCTTTCACGCGATCCACCGGCGCGAGGCGTGCCCATTCCAGAATGCCAATGGTGTCAAAGCAGGTATCGGCATCAAAAATCCAGCCACAGGCCTGATAACCTTGCCCGCTGTTGAGGCTGCGACGCCAGCGCTGATGTTCCGGCAGGCTCAGGGCTGCCAGCCCTTTTTGCGCCACATGCGCGTGTGAGTGCGCGGCACTGGCAGGCAGTTCGGTCAAATTCCGACGCGGCAAGTCTAGCAGGGCATTATCAATTTTCCCCTGGGTGGCCAGCACGAACTGGCGATCGTGACCAAAATTCTGCCACCAGAAGTCAAAGGCGTCACGGCTCTCCTGGGATGCGCGATCCTCTTTATTCGCCACAATGATATCGGCGGCAGCCAGCTGGTCGCGGAAGTTTTCATTGCGTACTACTTTCTCGTCCAGTAGCTGGCGTGGGTCGAGGATACACAGCGTCGCACGCAGATCGATCCATGGCTCATACACCGGAGCGGTAAGCAGATCGAGAATTTGTTTGGGATGGCCTAAACCGGTCGGCTCAATGATTAAGCGGTCCGTTTTGCCCTGACGCAGCAGGGTGTTGAGACCGACCTGCATCGGCAAGCCGTTGACGCAGCACATGCATCCGCCGGGGATCTCTTTGACCAGCGCGCCCGAGTCAGCCAGCAGTGCGCCGTCAATCCCAATCTCGCCGAATTCGTTAACCAGTATGGCCCATTTCTCCGCCGGATCTTTGTTAGCCAGCAGATGAAGGATTGAGGTGGTTTTACCGCTGCCGAGAAAGCCGGTTACCAGGTTAGTTTTGGTCACGTGAACTCCAGGAGATAATCATCATGCACGAACAATGATTATTATCCTGGCGAAAAAAGAGAGTATTGGGAAGGGCAGGAGCGAACGGAGTGTCCCCCGTCCGCTTTAAGCGCATGATCGGTTAAATCATCACGGCGTCAATCACAGCCTGGCGCGCTCCGTGCTGAGCAATATGTTGAAACGCCTGACGAATGGCCTCGACGAACTGCGGATGCTGGGGCAGATCGGTGCCAAAAATTTCACCCAGCGTCAGCAGGGCGCTGACGCGCTCCTCTTCGCTACTGGTTTCTACGAGTGCACGAATTTTATCGCTGAGAGGATCGCGAATATCAATGGCGTTGCCGTTGTCATCCACACCGCTGACGTAGCGCATCCAGCCCGCGATACCCAGCGCCAGCAGCGGCCAGGCGCTCTCACGTGCTAAATGAACGCGTACGCCCTCAAGCATACGCTGAGGCAATTTCTGGCTGCCATCCATCGCGATCTGCCAGGTGCGATGCTGCAGAGCAGGGTTGGCAAAGCGGTCGATCAGGCTGTCGGCATATCCCGTGAGGTCAACGTCAGTAATCCGCAGAGTGGGTGCCTGTTCATCCAGCATCAGGCGGCGCGCGGCTTCGCGGAACGCGTCGTCCTCCATGCACTCATTAATGTGAGCATAACCGGCAAGATAACCGAGATACGCCAGGAACGAGTGGCTGCCGTTAAGCATACGCAGCTTCATCTGTTCCCAGGGTAAAACGTCCTGCACCATCTGCACGCCCGCCAGTTCCCACTCCGGACGACCGGCAACGAAGTTATCTTCCACCACCCACTGGATAAACGGCTCGCAGCTGATGGAACAAGGATCTTCCACGCCCAGTTCCTGGGTGATTTCGGCGAGCGATGCGTCGGTGGCGGCAGGAACAATGCGGTCAACCATGGTACCGGGGAAGCTGACGTGCTCAGCAATCCAGGCGGCAAGCTCAGGCGAGCGTTTCTCCGCCATCCCCAGCACCGCGTTTTTCACGACATGACCGTTGTCCGGAATATTGTCGCAAGAGAGCACGGTAAAGGGTGCCAGCCCGCGCGCGTGGCGACGGTATAAGGCTTCAACCAGAATCCCCGGCGCCGAGTGCGGCTCAGACGGATTTTCCAGATCGTGAACGATGCGCGCATTTTGCGTATCCAGTCGGCCCGTCGCCGGATCGATGCAATAGCCTTTTTCGGTGATGGTGAGCGACACAATCGCCACCTGCGGCTCGCAGAACTTTTCAATAATGGCTGCCAGCGAATCGAGTTTGGCATTGAGGCACTCATGCACCGCCCCGACGATAATCGGCTGATTACCTTCAGCCCCTTTCTCTAGCACCGTAAACAGATGATCCTGGGCGCGCAGCTGGCTCATCAGCGTATCGCCGCTGAACAGGCTAATCTCACAGATCCCCCAGTCGCCCCCTTTGGCGTTAAGCACGCGGTTTGTTAACAACGCCTGATGCGCGCGATGGAAGGCACCAAAACCGAAATGAACGATGCGGGAGCGCAGCTGCTGACGATCGAACTGCGGCAGTTGCACATGAGAAGGGAGCGCGGTGGAGGCAATTGTCTTCATGAAATACACACCTGATTAACCATTAATTAACAATGGCAGTGTAAAGTTATATGACAGCAAATTGAATTGGTAAGCCGTAAATATCCAGATTCTGTGAGTTCGATCAATCAATGCTGCCGCCTGTATTGACCGTCTGAAACAAACATGTATGGTAGTCGTCATTGCAACAATCATATTGGTATAACAACTTTAGAGGGTGAGGCAATGGAACAAACCTGGCGTTGGTACGGGCCGAATGATCCGGTTTCTCTTGATGATGTGCGTCAGGCTGGCGCAACGGGTGTTGTCACGGCACTGCACCATATTCCGAACGGTCAGGTCTGGCCGCTGGAAGAGATTAAAAAACGCCAGGCTTTGCTGGCGGAAAAAGGGCTGACCTGGTCAGTCGTTGAAAGTATCCCGGTGCACGAAGACATCAAAACCCATTCCGGCGAGTTTGACACTTGGATTGCCAACTATCAGCAAAGCATCCGCAATCTGGCGGCCTGTGGTATTGATACCGTGTGCTACAACTTTATGCCGATTCTGGACTGGACGCGTACCGACCTTGAGTACCAGATGCCAGACGGCTCTAAAGCTCTGCGTTTCGACCAGATTGCTTTTGCCGCTTTTGAGCTGCACATCCTCAAGCGTCCGGGCGCCGACGCGGACTATTCCGCCGAAGAGCAGCAGCAGGCGCTGAAATGGTTTAATGAGGCGACGGAAGCGGATATCGAGAAGCTGACCCGCAATATCATTGCCGGCCTGCCGGGTGCGGAAGAGGGTTACACGCTGGATCAGTTCCGCGCACGTCTGGCGGAATACGGCGACATCGACAAAAATCAGCTGCGCGAAAACATGGCCTACTTCCTGCGCGCGATTGTGCCGGTGGCGGAAGCCTGCGGTTTACGCCTGGCAGTTCATCCGGACGATCCACCGCGCCCAATCCTCGGCCTGCCGCGTATCGTCTCGACCATTGAAGATATGCAATGGCTGAAAGAGACCGTCGACAGCATTAACAATGGTTTCACCATGTGCACCGGTTCTTACGGCGTACGCGCGGATAACGATCTGGTACGCATGATTGAAACCTTCGGCGACCGCATTCACTTCACTCACTTGCGCGCGACCTGTCGCGAAGATAACCCGAAAACCTTCCACGAAGCGGCGCATCTCGGCGGTGACGTGAATATGGTGGCGGTGGTTGATGCGATTCTGGGTGAAGAGCAGCGTCGTAAGAAAGCAGGTGATTTGCGTCCGATTCCGTTCCGTCCAGACCACGGACATCAGATGCTGGACGATCTGCGTAAGAAAACCAACCCAGGTTATTCGGCGATTGGTCGCCTGAAAGGCATGGCGGAAGTGCGCGGCGTGGAGCTGGCGCTGAAGATGACGAAGTACCCTGAACTGTTGTAACTGGCATTAATGCCCGGCGGCGCTACGCTGAACGGGCCTACAAAAAAAACCGGCGAATTCGCCGGTTTTTTTATGCGTTTTTTATGTGAGCCGGATAAGACGAAGCCGCCATCCGGCAAAACACCATTAGTCAGCACGACCCATATAACGTTTTTCTTCGATATGGATGCGGATCTTCTCGCCAGCAGACAGATATTCCGGAACCTGCACAACCAGACCTGTAGTCAGCGTCGCAGGTTTGTTACGTGCGCTGGCAGAGGCCCCTTTAATGCCCGGTGACGTTTCCACGATTTCGAGATCCACGGTTTGCGGCAGTTCGAGTGCCAGCAACTGGCCATCCCAGGTCAGAACCTGCATATCCGGCATACCGCCTTCAGGAATAAACTGCAGTTCGTCTTCAATCTGGTCTTTGGTGAAGATATACGGCGTGTAGTCTTCTTTATCCATGAACACGTATTCGTTGCCGTCGATGTAGGAGAAATCAACGAAACGGCGGGTCAGAGTCACGGTATCAACGATATCGTCGCCTTTGAAACGCTCTTCGACTTTCAGACCGGTACGCACATCGGCAAAGCGCATTTTGTACAGTGTGGCTGCGCCACGGGCGCTTGGGGACTGAACATCGATATCTTTCACAATCAGCAGTTTGCTGTTGTAGTTCAGTACCATACCTTTCTTAATTTCGTTCGCTCTTGGCATTGCAATAATCCTGTCTACTGGGAGGTAAAAAATATCGCGCCAAATTACTCGCGCGCAGCCTTTCAGGCAAGCGGAATTAGTGGCTTTTGCTATCAATACACAAAAGGTGTTACTGTGCGCGCCACGCCCGACCATACGGGCATCCGCCACTGACAGAGAGGGTTTATGGATTGTCGTCCAGACTGTGGCGCGTGCTGCACCGCGCCGTCCATCTCAAGCCCGATCCCAGGCATGCCAGAGGGCAAGCCTGCCAATACCCGCTGCGTTCAGCTTTCTGACACCAATTTGTGCAATATCTTTGGCTCGCCGCTGCGCCCGAAAGTCTGCGGAGCGCTTCAGCCGTTAAAAGAGATGTGCGGCAGCACGCGCGAGCAGGCGATGATCTATTTGATTGAGCTGGAAGCGCTCACCGCGCCCTAAACATCTTTAATTCGCGTCAGACAGCCGGTGGTAATGATGCACATCACCAGCGCAATCCAGAACACCGTGTGATAGCTCCAGATTTCCGCCACAACCCCTGCCAGCGAGCCCGCAATGATCCAGCCCACGCGGGTGGTATTAGTATAAAGTGTTGTCGCTGCCCCTGCCTGGCCAGGCATTAAGTCCTGGAAATAGAGCATGCCGATCCCCGCAAGAATGCCAATATAGATGGCGTTCAGCAGCTGCAACGCCAGCAGCAACGCCGGGGTGTGCACTGTCAGCATTCCGATGTAAAACAGCAAACCAGCCACGGCCGCAATCCGCATCAAAAAACGCTTTCCAAAACGCTTCGCGTAATAACCGGCGATCAGCATTGTCGGGATTTCCAGGCCTGCCGCTGTACCCATCATGATGCCTGCCAGTTTTTCCGGCAGATGCAGCTCATCAATAATAAATAGCGGCATATTGATGATATAGAGGCTGTTGGTGCCCCACATCAGCGTGCAGACGATAAACAGAAGAAGGGCATCGCGGCGGTTGCGACGCGGCGCTTCCAGCGTGCCGGTCGACAGTTTTGGCTCCTTGCGCATGGTGGGCAGGAAAAACCAGACCATGATTCCACACACGATAAACGCCACGGCGGCGCTCAGATACATCACCGTAAAACCAAAGCCCATCGCCAGCGCGTAAGCCAGCGGCGGGCCGATCACCCATGCCAGCGACACCTGGGCGCGCAGTATCGAGCTGAACATCACCGCTTCGCGCCCCGTGTGATCCGCGTGTTCCCGTGCAAGGGCAAACATCTGCGGGTTCGCGGTGGAACCAAAGCTACTCAAGAACACGCCGACAAACAGCAGGATAAAATAGTTGCGGTTCCAGGCGAACAGCACGCAGGCAAACACGCCGAGCAGGCAGCAGAAAACAATCAGGCTTTTGCGATCGCCTTTTCGGTCGGAGCGGCCTGCCAGAAACTGGCTGACGAGAATGCCGATGATGGCACTGCCGGTAAAGAAGAAGCCAACCATCGCCGGACGGGCGTGAACTTCATTGGTCAGGAACAGGCTCAGCGTTGGCGTCTGTAACGCGCCGGCGATACCGGTGAGAAAGGCAACAATCAAAAACGCCGATGACGTCAAATCAAAGGGTTTTGGTGAGGCGGCAGCGGGGGAGTTGTGCATGGTTCGCTATCGGTAATGTGAAGAGTCGCGGAGTTTACGCCGCTTGTCAGAAAATAAACAGGTGGTGCGGTCAAATTCCCCACGAAAAATCAAAATGGCATTTCAAAATCATTGTGGCTGAAGTGTGCTGAAGCTGAAGGATGTACGTGACTGTCACGTCAGCAAATGTGGAAGAAATGTGCTGCACTTCTAAATTCTGAAACAGGAAACACGACTTTTCTTGCAAGGCTGAACATTAAGCGTAAGACTTCTTGAAACGTTTCAGCGCTATCTTGTTTTAACTGACGGAGCAGGTTAGCGCATTTTTTCTCATTAAGGCTGAAACGATTCAATTCAGCGAGAGAGGAGAACTATGTTCCAGTTATCAGTGCAAGATATTCATCCGGGCGAACAGGCCGGTAATAAAGAAGAGGCCATTCGCAAGATTGCCGCTGCCCTCGTGCAGGCAGGCAACGTGGCGGACGGCTATGTAGACGGCATGCTGGCGCGCGAACAGCAAACCTCCACCTTCCTCGGCAATGGCATTGCCATTCCACACGGTACAACGGATACCCGCGACCAGGTGCTGAAAACCGGGGTTCAGGTTTATCAGTTCCCGCAGGGGATTTTGTGGGGCGAAGGGCAGGTGGCTTACGTGGCCATCGGGATTGCCGCCAGCAGTGATGAGCATCTGGGCCTGCTGCGTCAGCTGACGCACGTGCTGAGCGATGACTCCGTGGCTGAACAGCTGCAATCTGCAACCACCGCAGAAGAGCTGCGTGCGCTGCTGATGGGTGAAAAACAGAGCGACGCGCTGAAGCTGGATAACGACACGCTGACGCTGGACGTGGTGGCCACCGATCTGGTGACTCTGCAGGCGCTGAACGCCGGTCGTCTGAAAGAGGCGGGTGCAGTTGACACCGCCTTCGTTGCCCGCGTGATTAATGATAAGCCGCTGAACCTGGGTCAGGGCGTCTGGCTGAACGACAGTGCGGAAGGTAACCTGCGCAGCGCGATTGCTGTAAGCCGTGCCGCGAGCGCATTTGAAGCCGATGGTGAACATGCCGCGCTGCTGGTGACGGTTGCGATGGCCGATGAACAGCCGGTTGCTGTGCTGAAGCGCCTGAGCGATCTGCTGCTGAACAACAAAGCTGAACATTTGCTGAAAGCGGATGCCGCCACGTTGCTGGCGCTGCTGACCAGTGATGACGCACTGACCGACGACCTGCTGAGCGCTGAGTTTGTGGTGCGTAACGAACATGGCCTGCACGCCCGTCCTGGCACTCTGCTGGTCAACACCATCAAGCAATTCGAAAGTGATATTACCGTGACCAACCTCGATGGGTCCGGCAAACCCGCCAATGGCCGCAGCCTGATGAAAGTCGTCGCGCTGGGTGTGAAAAAAGGCCACCGCCTGCGCTTTACCGCTCAGGGTGCGGATGCTGAACAGGCGCTGAAAGCGATTGGCGAAGCCATCGCGGCAGGTCTGGGGGAGGGCGCATAATGAGCAGACGTGTCGCCACTATTACGCTGAACCCGGCTTACGATCTCGTCGGTTTTTGCCCTGAAATTGAGCGCGGTGAGGTCAACCTCGTGCGCACCACCGGCCTGCACGCGGCCGGTAAAGGCATCAACGTTGCGAAAGTGCTGAAAGACTTAGGCATTGACGTGACCGTGGGCGGTTTCCTTGGGAAAGACAACCAGGACGGTTTTCAGCAGCTGTTCAGCGAGCTGGGCATCGCCAACCGTTTTCAGGTCGTTCAGGGCCGTACCCGTATTAACGTCAAGCTGACGGAAAAAGACGGCGAAGTTACCGACCTGAACTTCTCCGGTTTTGAAGTCACCGGCGCAGACTGGGAGCGTTTCGTGAATGACTCCCTGAGCTGGCTGGGTCAGTTCGACATGGTCTGCGTCAGCGGCAGTCTGCCGTCAGGCGTCAGCCCGGAAGCCTTCACCGACTGGATGCTGCGTCTGCGTAGCCAGTGCCCGTGCATTATTTTCGACAGCAGCCGTGAAGCGCTGGTGGCGGGTCTGAAAGCCTCTCCGTGGCTGGTGAAACCAAATCGCCGCGAACTGGAGATCTGGGCCGGCCGTAAGCTGCCAGAATTGAAAGATGTGATTGAAGCGGCCCATGCGCTGCGTGAACAGGGTATCGCTCACGTGGTGATTTCGCTGGGTGCAGAAGGCGCGCTGTGGGTTAACGCGTCTGGCGAATGGATCGCCAAGCCACCGTCGGTGGAAGTGGTCAGCACCGTAGGTGCCGGGGATTCAATGGTGGGCGGTCTGATCTACGGCCTGCTGATGCGTGAATCCAGTGAGCATACCTTACGTCTTGCTACCGCTGTTGCCGCCCTGGCCGTGAGTCAGAGCAATGTTGGAATTACCGAACGTACCCAGTTGGCCGCGATGATGGCGCGCGTTGACTTAAAACCTTTTAACTAACAGCAGGAGAGGCATAATGAAAACGCTGCTGATCATTGATTCCGGACTTGGACAAGCTCGCGCCTATATGGCGAAGACCTTGCTGGGCGCGGCGGCACACAAAGCGCATGTTGAACTCGTCGACAACCCAAATGACGCCGAACTGGCGATTGTTCTGGGTGATAAAGTCCCGGCTGACAGTGCGCTGAACGGCAAAAAAGTGTGGCTGGGCGATATCAATCGCGCGGTGGCACATCCCGAACTGTTCCTGAGCGAAGCGAAAGGCCACGCAACGGTTTACAGCGCACCTGTTGCTACCGCAGCAGTGGCGACGGCAACCGGCCCGAAACGCATCGTGGCGATTACTGCCTGCCCGACGGGCGTGGCGCACACCTTTATGGCGGCTGAAGCCATCGAAACCGAAGCGAAAAAACGCGGCTGGTGGGTGAAGGTCGAAACCCGTGGTTCCGTGGGCGCAGGCAATGCGATCACCCCGGAAGAGGTGGCTGAAGCGGATCTGGTCATGGTAGCGGCAGATATCGAAGTGGACCTGGCGAAATTCGCCGGTAAGCCGATGTATCGCACCTCTACCGGCCTGGCGCTGAAGAAAACGGCGCAGGAATTTGATAAAGCACTGGCTGAAGCGAAACCTTATCAGCCAACGGGCAAATCAGAGTCCACCGCCAGCGAAGGCAAAAAAGAGTCTGCGGGCGCTTATCGTCACCTGCTGACCGGCGTGTCTTACATGCTGCCGATGGTGGTTGCGGGTGGTCTGTGTATCGCACTCTCCTTCGCTTTCGGTATCGAAGCCTTCAAAGAGCCGGGTACGCTGGCGGCGGCATTGATGCAGATTGGTGGTGGCTCGGCGTTCGCGCTGATGGTGCCTGTTCTGGCAGGTTATATTGCGTTCTCTATCGCTGACCGTCCAGGCCTGACGCCGGGTCTTATCGGCGGTATGCTGGCTGTGAGCACTGGCTCGGGCTTTATCGGCGGTATCATCGCCGGTTTCCTGGCCGGTTATGTCGCGAAGGCCATCAGCTCGAAGCTGAAGCTGCCGCAAAGTATGGAAGCACTGAAACCGATCCTGATCATTCCACTGATCTCCAGCCTGGTGGTTGGCCTGGGTATGATTTACCTGATTGGTAAGCCAGTTGCGGGTATCCTGGAAGGTCTGACCCACTGGCTGCAAACCATGGGTACGGCGAACGCGGTACTGCTGGGCGCAATCCTTGGCGGCATGATGTGTACTGATATGGGTGGTCCGGTCAACAAAGCGGCTTACGCGTTTGGTGTTGGTCTGCTGAGTACTCAGACGTATGCCCCGATGGCCGCTATCATGGCTGCCGGTATGGTGCCACCGCTGGCGCTGGGTCTGGCGACCATTATTGCACGCCGTAAGTTCGATAAGGCGCAGCAAGAGGGCGGTAAAGCGGCGCTGGTACTGGGACTGTGCTTCATCACCGAAGGTGCGATTCCGTTCGCGGCGCGTGATCCGATGCGTGTTCTGCCTTGCTGTATCGCAGGCGGCGCGGTAACCGGTGCGATCTCTATGGCGATTGGCGCGAAACTGATGGCGCCGCACGGCGGTCTGTTTGTTCTGCTGATTCCTGGCGCGATTACCCCGGTTCTGGGTTATCTGTTCGCGATTATCGCCGGTACGCTGGTGGCGGGTCTGTCTTACGCAGTGCTGAAACGCCCGGAAGCAGAAGTGGTTGCGAAAGTAGCGTAAACGTCTTGTCGGGTGGCGCTTCGCTTCCCCGACCGACAAAGTAAAAAGCCGGGTGCTTACGCGACCCGGCTTTTTTTATGCGGCTTGTTCAGCCGTTTGCTGGGCTTTCAGCCAGGCGATCTCTTCCGCCCAGATATCCGGATTCACCGTTTCCAGCACCATTGGGATACCGTCAAAGCGGGCATCCTGCATGATAAAGCGGAACGCGTCGTGGCCGATATTGCCCTCACCCAAACTGTGATGGCGGTCGACACGGCTGCCGAATGCGCTTTTGGCATCGTTCAAATGCATGCCGCGCAGATACTTAAAGCCGACAATACGTTCAAACTCCGCGAAGGTTTTCTCGCACTCTTCAAGGGTGCGCAGGTCATACCCGGCGGCAAAGGCGTGGCAGGTATCAATGCAGACGCCGACGCGGGATTTATCTTCCACACCGTCGATAATCGCCGCCAGATGCTCAAACTTGAATCCCAGATTGCTGCCCTGGCCTGCGGTGTTTTCGATTACCGCGGTGACGCCGGTGGTCTGCGCCAGCGCAATATTGATGGATTCGGCGATCCGCGCCAGACACGCATCTTCCTCGATTTGCATCAGATGGCTACCCGGATGGAAGTTCAGCAGCGTCAGGCCAAGCTGTTCGCAGCGCTGAAGTTCATCCAGAAACGCCTCGCGCGATTTATCCAGCGCCTCCTGAACCGGATGGCCCAGGTTGATGAGGTAACTGTCATGCGGAAGGATCTGGCCCGGCCCGAAGTGATACTTCTCGCAGGCGGCTTTGAAATCATCAATCACTTCAGTGGTGAGCGGCGCAGCGCGCCACTGGCGCTGATTTTTGGTGAACAGGGCGAAAGCGGTCGCCTCGATTTCGGCGGCGCGAATGGCGGCATTCGCAAGACCACCTGCTGCGCTCACGTGCGCTCCAACGTATTTCATAAGGGACTCCTGTTAACCCGAAACGCTTATGATAGCGGGTTAACAGATTTTTTACGCCCCCCAACAAGAAGATCGTAGTAGCCGCCAGACCCTCGTTGCCTGCATATCTCTTTGCTTTTGGCATAGCGGCTGCCGGAGGAAATAATGCTTGTCGAGTGGCACTTAGAGTAGTCAGTGCCGAGAGGGTGAAAGGAGATAATAAAACAGTCGCTCCTACCTGCCCGATTGGGACGGTAAAAAATGAAAACTGCCGCCTTCAAAGAAGACGGCAGTTCAACATGGTTACTCGAGCAAAACTGAGAGTGGGTTACGAGATAGTCGCAATTCAGAATTTATTTATATTCATCAAATGGATGCATTAAGCTAACGCATAATGTACCGCCAGGTTGATTGCACCACCGCCCACAATCAGCCAGACAAACAGTACCAGTGCCATCAGTAGCGGTTTTGCCCCGGCTTTTTTCAGCGCGCTGACATGGGTGGTGACGCCCAGAGCGGCCATCGCCATCGCCAGCATGACGGTATCCAGAGTGATCAGCATATCGACCACCGCTTTTGGCAGCAGATGGAACGAGTTAAACACCGCCACCACAATAAACAGAACGGCGAACCAGGGAATGGTGATTTTGCTTTTCTCGCCTTTGCCTGCTGGCGAAAGTTGTTTTACGCGTGCCGCCAGAATAATAAGGAACGGGGCCAGCATCATCACGCGCAGCATTTTGGCAATCACCGCCGCATTTTCGGCATCCGGATTGATGGCATGACCGGCCGCCACAACCTGCGCCACTTCATGCATGGTCGAACCAATATAGATACCGTAGGCCTCCGGCGTGAACCAGTGTGCCAGCAGCGGGTACATGGCCGGATAAAGGAATATCGCCAGCGTACCGAAGATCACCACCGTCGCCACCGCAACGGTCACTTTACTCGACTCGGCTTTCACCACTGGTTCTGTTGCCAGCACGGCCGCGGCCCCACAAATACTGCTCCCCGCGCCAATCAGCCAGCTGGTTTGTTTGTCGAGGCCAAAGACTTTTTGCCCGATAAAGCAGGCCAGCATAAAGGTGCTGGTGAGCGTTAACACGTCGATGGCAATGCCGCTCACGCCGACATCGGCAATCTGCGCAAAGGTGAGGCGAAAACCATAAAGAATGATACCCAGACGCAGCAAATGCTGTTTGGCAAACAGCACACCCCCGTCGCAGGCGGACCAGATTTTTGGGTAGACCGTATTGCCGACCACCATCCCCAGCAGGATCGCGAGCGTCAATGCGCTAAATCCTGCCCCGGCGACGGCCGGAATACTGCCACCCCATAATGCCACCCCGGTGATCAATGCACTTAGCGCAAGCCCCGGAACGTAATGCCACAGTGTTCGATGATGATGCACAGTGAGTTCAGTCATAGCCTTCTCCTTTCAATGGTTAAAAGGTTACGGCGCTCTGGCTTAAAAATAAAATTGATTATATATTTATAATTAATCTTTATAAGTGGTAAGCAGCGCGCTTACCGGGTGGAAGGCCACGATGCACATAACATTACGTCAACTGGAAGTTTTCGCCGAAGTGCTGAAAAGCGGGTCGACCACCCAGGCTTCGCAGCGGCTGGCCTTGTCTCAGTCGGCGGTCAGCGCCGCGCTGACGGATCTGGAAGGGCAGCTCGGGGTGCAGCTTTTCGACAGGGTAGGGAAGCGGCTGGTGGTGAACGAACACGGGCGTCTGCTTTACCCGCGCGCGCTGGCGCTACTGGAGCAGGCTGTCGAAATTGAACAGCTGTTCCGGGAAGACAACGGGGCGATCCGTGTGTATGCCAGCAGCACCATCGGTAACTATATTCTCCCGGAAGTGATTGCCCGCTATCGCCGCGATTTCCCGGCATTGCCGCTGGAGATGAGCGTCGGCAACAGCCAGGATGTGATTAATGCGATTATTGATTTCCGCGTGGACATCGGGCTTATCGAAGGGCCGTGCCATAACGTGGATATCATTGCGGAACCCTGGCTGGAAGATGAGCTGGTGGTATTTGCCTCTCCCGCCTCTTCCTTATTACAGGGCGAGGTGACGCTGGAACGCCTGGCGCAGGCGCCGTGGATTTTACGCGAGCACGGTTCAGGCACGCGCGAAATCGTCGATTATCTTTTGCTCTCGCATTTGCCGCAGTTTCAGCTGGGCATGGAGCTGGGTAATTCCGAGGCGATTAAACACGCCGTGCGGCACGGTCTTGGGATCAGCTGTCTCTCCCGTCGCGTCATCGCCGAGCAGCTCGAGAGCGGTTCCTTGATTGAAATTCCGGTTCCGCTGCCGAAGCTGGTGCGCACCCTGTGGTGTATTCATCACCGCCAAAAACACCTTTCGAATTCGTTGCAGCGGTTTTTGCGCTATTGCGAAATCTAGTCCAGGCTCTGCTTTACTTATAATTCCGGAGCCGTCATGAAGCTCTCTTATAACAGAGCATTTCTGCCGGAAGGTTCGCGGATCGTCTGCTACAATCTCGCCTCATTTTTTGAATGGACAGCATTTTCATATGGTTTCCGAAACTAAAACCACAGAAGCGCCCGCGCTACGTCGCGAACTCAAGGCGCGTCACCTGACGATGATCGCCATTGGCGGTTCTATCGGTACAGGTCTTTTTGTTGCCTCTGGTGCAACTATTTCAGCGGCAGGCCCGGGTGGCGCGCTGTTTTCTTACATGCTGATTGGCCTGATGGTGTACTTCCTGATGACCAGTCTGGGCGAACTTGCAGCTTACATGCCGGTATCCGGTTCTTTCTCCACTTACGGCCAAAAATACGTTGAAGAAGGCTTCGGTTTCGCGCTGGGCTGGAACTACTGGTACAACTGGGCGGTGACCATCGCCGTTGACCTCGTGGCCGCACAGCTGGTCATGAACTGGTGGTTCCCGGACACGCCAGGCTGGATCTGGAGCGCGCTCTTCCTGGCCGTGATTTTCCTGCTGAACTACATCTCCGTGCGCGGTTTTGGCGAAGCGGAGTACTGGTTCTCGCTGATTAAAGTCGCGACCGTTATCATCTTTATCGTCGTCGGCGTGGCGATGATTGTCGGCATCTTCAAAGGGGCGCAGCCAGCGGGCTGGAGCAACTGGCAGATTGGCGAAGCGCCGTTCGCCGGTGGTTTTGCGGCAATGATCGGTGTGGCGATGATTGTCGGCTTCTCCTTCCAGGGCACCGAGCTGATTGGTATCGCGGCGGGTGAATCTGAAGATCCGGAGAAGAACATTCCGCGCGCCGTGCGTCAGGTGTTCTGGCGTATCCTGCTGTTCTATGTGTTCGCGATCCTGATTATCAGCCTGATTATTCCTTACACCGATCCAAGCCTGCTGCGTAACGATGTTAAAGACATCAGCGTCAGCCCGTTCACGCTGGTCTTCCAGCATGCGGGTCTGCTCTCTGCGGCAGCGGTGATGAACGCGGTGATCCTGACAGCGGTGCTGTCGGCGGGGAACTCAGGGATGTACGCTTCAACGCGTATGCTCTACACCCTGGCCTGCGACGGTAAAGCGCCACGTATTTTCTCTAAACTGTCTCGCGGCGGTGTACCGCGCAACGCGCTGTATGCAACCACGGTGGTGGCGGGGCTGTGCTTCCTGACGTCGATGTTCGGCAACCAGACGGTTTACCTGTGGCTGCTGAACACCTCCGGTATGACCGGCTTTATCGCCTGGCTGGGGATTGCGATCAGCCACTATCGTTTCCGCCGCGGCTATGTGAAGCAGGGGCACGATATTAACGATCTGCCGTACCGCTCTGGTTTCTTCCCGTTAGGGCCAATCTTCGCCTTCATTCTGTGCCTGATCATCACGCTCGGCCAGAACTACGAAGCCTTCCTGTCAGACACCATCGACTGGGGCGGCGTCATGGCGACGTACATTGGTATCCCTCTGTTCCTGATCATCTGGTTTGGTTACAAACTGACGAAAGGAACCCGATTCGTCCGCTACAGCGAAATGGAATTCCCTGGACGAATCAAACAATAATCGCACTTCCTCTCTTTTAGCCCGCTCACTCGAGCGGGTTTTTTTATCCCCACAGTATGCATAAATGACATAATTGTTAACAATTGAATTGATAATAATTATCGTTTGTTTTATCGTTATCGCCGTTATCAAAAGGATGAAGGAGTCAGCGTCGCGTTTTTGAAAAGACGATGACGTTACTGCCACACCTGCAAAGAAACACACAGCCGACTGGCCAAAGAAGCCGGCGGTATGCAATGCACTGTGAGCAATAATTATTTGATATTGTTGTGTTTACCTCATGGAGATATGGAATGTTTAGGTTAAATCCCTTCGTACGGGGAGGACTCTGTGCGTCTGCACTGTCCCTGGCGTTACCGGTTATTGCGGCTGAGTCCGGCGATACCCTGGTTGTCACGGCGTCTGCCACTGAACAAAACCTCAAAGATGCACCGGCCAGTATCAGCGTCATTACTCAGGAAGATCTGCAGCGTAAACCCGTTCAGAACCTGAAAGATGTGTTACAGGACGTGCCAGGTGTGCAACTCACCAACGAAGGGGATAACCGTAAAGGGGTCAGTATCCGTGGGCTGGACAGCAGCTACACCCTGATTCTGGTGGACGGTAAGCGCGTCAACTCCCGCAATGCCGTCTTCCGCCATAACGATTTCGATCTCAACTGGGTTCCGGTTGATGCCATCGAGCGTATCGAGGTGGTGCGCGGCCCGATGTCATCGCTGTACGGGTCCGATGCGCTGGGCGGGGTGGTAAACATCATCACCAAAAAAATCGGCCAGAAATGGACCGGCACCCTGACCGCCGACACCACGATTCAGGAACATCGCGATCGCGGTGATACCTACAACGGTCAGTTCTTTACCAGCGGTCCGCTGGTAGATGGCGTGCTGGGGCTGAAAGCCTACGGTAGCCTCTCTAAACGCGAAAAGGATGACCAGCAGGAATCCTCAACCTCTGCGACGGGCGAAACGCCGCGCATCGAAGGGTTCACCAGCCGCGACGCTAACGTCGAATTCGCCTGGACGCCGAATCAAAACCACGATTTCACCGCAGGCTACGGTTTCGATCGTCAGGACCGTGACTCAGACTCTCTCGACCAGAACCGCCTTGAGCGCCAGAACTACTCCCTGAGCCACAACGGGCGCTGGGATGTCGGCAACAGCGAGCTGAAATTCTACGGCGAGAAAGTCGATAACAAAAACCCTGGTAACAGCAGCCCGATTACCTCCGAAAGCAACAGTATCGACGGGAAATATGTCCTGCCGCTTAGTGAAATTAACCAGCTGCTGACCTTCGGCGGCGAATGGCGACACGACAAACTGAAAGATCCGGTGAACCTGACCGGCGGCTCCAGCAGCAACACCTCTGCCAGCCAGTACGCGCTGTTTATTGAAAACGAATGGCGTATTTTTGAGCCGCTGGCGTTGACCACTGGCGTGCGTATGGACGATCACGAAACCTACGGCGACCACTGGAGCCCGCGTGCGTACCTGGTCTATAGCGCAACAGACACCGTGACGGTGAAAGGCGGCTGGGCGACGGCCTTCAAAGCTCCCTCCTTACTGCAGTTAAGCCCGGACTGGACCACCGGTTCGTGCCGTGGTGCCTGTGAAATTGTCGGTAGCCCGGATCTGAAACCTGAAACCAGCGAAAGCTTTGAGCTGGGTCTTTACTATGCCGGGGAAGAGGGCTGGTTAGAGGGCGTTCAGGCCAGTATTACCACCTTCCAGAACGATGTGGATGACCGCATCAGCATCCTCCGTACCGCAAATGTAAATCAGGCGCAGAGCTATCCAAACTACGTTGGGCTGAATGCCGACGGTGAGCCGATTTTCCGCTACTACAACGTCAACAAAGCACGTATTCGCGGCGTGGAAACCGAGCTGAAATTCCCGCTGGCCGAAGACTGGAAAGTGACGCTGAATTACACCTACAACGACGGACGTGATATCAGCAACGGCGGCAACAAACCGCTGTCCGAGCTGCCTTTCCATACCGCGAACGGAACCGTGGACTGGCAGGCAACGCAGGACTGGTCCTTCTATATGCAGGGTAACTACTCCGGCGAAAAACGTGCCATCACCGCCGGCGATGCAACGCCAGGCGGGTATGTGGTCTGGAATACCGGTGCAGCGTGGCAGGCAACGAAAAATGTCAAACTGCGTGCAGGCGTGCAAAACCTGCTGGATAAAGATCTCAGCCGCGACGATTACAGCTATACGGAAGATGGCCGTCGTTACTTTATGGCAGTGGATTACCGCTTCTGATAGCGAGCTGGCCGGGTGAAGGTTATGCCTTTCCCGGCCAGCGATTGCGCTCTGTATTGGCCCGGTTTGCGTAGCGCACCGGGCAACAGGCTGGGTTATTTCAGTAAATACTCCGCATGGAAGCGGAGATGATCCTCGATAAACGAGGCAATAAAGTAATAGCTATGATCGTGCCCCGGCTGGATGCGCAGGGTCAAAGGCCAGCTTTTCTGCCGCGCCACTTCCGCCAGCACTGCGGGCTGCAGTTGATCGGCGAGGAACTGATCGGCATCACCCTGATCGATAAGCGTCGGGATCGCCTGTTCCGGAAGGCTCGCCAGCATCAGCGCACAGCTATCCCATTCCTGCCACGTGGTGGCATCTTCGCCCAGATAATTCGAAAACGCTTTCTGCCCCCAGGGCACCTGAGTCGGGTTCACAATCGGCGCAAAAGCGGAGACGCTGGTGAATTTACCCGGATTTTTAAGCGCCATAATTAACGCGCCGTGTCCGCCCATCGAATGCCCGCTGATGGCCGCGCGGTCACTCACGGCAAACTGCGCCTGGATCAGAGCAGGCAGCTCGTCGCGAATGTAATCGTACATCCGGTAGTGGCTCGCCCAGGGCTGTTGGGTCGCATTCAGATAGAAACCCGCCCCTTTACCCAGATCGTATCCGGCGTCGTCAGCGACATCATCGCCGCGCGGGCTGGTGTCGGGCATCACCAGCGCAATGCCTAATTCAGCCGCAACGCGCTGTGCACCCGCTTTGGTGGTGAAGTTCTCATCATTACAGGTTAGGCCGGAGAGCCAGTACAGCACCGGCGGCTTAACGTTCCCGGTGACCGGTGGCAGAAAGATGCTGAACGTCATCGCGCAGTTCAGCGTGGTGGAGTCGTGCCGCCAGCGCTGCTGCCGACCTTCAAAACAACGGTGCTCTTCGAGCAGTTCCATGCAAGGCTCCTGATTTTGTGTCGATATTCACTCAATCCATAATACAGATTATTCATTCACCTGTGAGCAACTTTCACTTCCGCATTAAGTCGATATGTTGCATCATGAATTAACTAAATTTTAACAATTGGGGCGATCATGGCGCTGCGTATCGCGCTCAGCGGATTTGTGGTTTTGGTGGTGGCGATGGGGATAGGGCGCTTTGCTTTTACGCCTCAGGTTCCGCTGATGATTTCGGCCGGACAGCTGACGCTAACCAGCGCCGGGCTGGTGGCCGCCATGAACTATCTGGGCTATTTAGTTGGCGCGTGGGATGCCATGCGGGCGCACCGCTTTGTTGAAGGGCGTCTCTATCTCGGGATCTTCGGCGCGGTAGCGCTGACGCTGCTGTCAGCCGTCGCGGATAACGCCATCATTCACGGCCTGATTCGTTTCGCGATCGGCTGCATGAGCGGCTGGTCGATGGTGCTGATTGCCGCATGGACCAACGAACGGCTGGCCCATTTTGGTAAGCCGGGGCTTAGCGCGGCGGTCTTTGCCGGGCCGGGGGCGGGCATTGCCTTAAGCGGCCTGCTGGCGGTCTATATTCAGGCACGCTCGCTTTCAGCAGGCGCGGCGTGGCAGATTTATGGCGTGCTGGCGCTGATTCTTATCGTGCTGGTGGCGCGTTATCTCCCGCGCGGCGGGCAGTTGCATCGGCCGGGAACGGCGCCGGAGCCGCTGGTGCTGACCACCGATTTGCGTCGCCTGGTCTGGAGCTACAGCCTGGCAGGGTTTGGCTACATTCTCCCGGCCACCTTTTTATCGCAAATGGCGGCCGTGCGTTTCCCTGGCAGCCTGTTTGCGCAGTTTGTCTGGCCCGTCTTTGGCGCGGCGTCTGTCATCGGGATCGCGCTGAGTATCGCCCTGCGCCACGTCTCGACGTCGAACCGCCGTCTGTCGATTGTCCTGTGGTTGCAGGGGCTGGGCGTGTTTGCCGCCTGGCTGATGCCGGGGATCGGTGGCCTGATAACGGGCGCATTGCTGGTGGGCGGTGGGTTTCTCTGTGCCGTGCAGCTCTCCCTGCTGTGCGGCCGCGAACTGGCCCCGAACCACACCCGTTATATGGCCGGTTTACTGACTACGGGGTATGCGCTCGGTCAATTGGTTGGGCCGGTCACGTCGGCACTCTCGACCTGGCTTACCCATCAGCTTGAGCCGGCGCTGGGCCTTGCAGGGCTGGCGTTGTTTGTCGGCGGAGCACTGGTCTGGGATCGTCAGGCCGAAAGGCAGCAGCAATTGCAATAATTATCGCTGTGAATACTGGATTATGTGCGCCACCTCACGCACAATGAGCGCACACTTTTGCTTCAAAGAGGGCAAAAGGCAGCCACACCTGCAGGAGAAAAATAATGCCATCACTCAGTAAAGAAGCCGCTCTCGTTCACGAAGCTTTAGTCGCGCGTGGTCTTGAAACCCCGCTGCGTCCGCCTGTTAATGAACTGGACAACGAAACACGCAAACGTCTTATTTCCGGGCACATGACCGAGATCATGCAGTTGCTGAATCTCGACCTGAGCGACGACAGCCTGATGGAAACTCCGAATCGCATCGCCAAGATGTATGTCGATGAGATTTTTTCCGGTCTCGATTACGCCAATTTCCCAAAAATCACCGTCATCGAAAATAAAATGAAAGTCGATGAAATGGTGACTGTGCGCGATATCACCCTGACCAGCACCTGCGAACACCATTTCGTGACTATCGACGGCAAAGCGACCGTGGCCTATATCCCGAAAGATACGGTGATTGGTCTGTCCAAGATCAACCGCATTGTGCAGTTCTTTGCCCAGCGTCCGCAGGTACAAGAGCGCTTAACGCAGCAGATTCTGACGGCGCTGCAAACGCTGCTTGGCACCAACAATGTGGCTGTATCTATTGATGCCGTCCATTATTGCGTCAAAGCGCGCGGCGTTCGCGATGCAACCAGCGCGACCACCACCACGTCGCTGGGTGGCCTGTTTAAATCCAGCCAGAACACCCGCCAGGAGTTCCTGCGCGCCGTGCGTCACCACAACTAACCACAGGGCAGGATAAATGGAGCGTAATGTCACGCTGGATTTTGTACGTGGCGTTGCCTTTCTCGGTATCCTGCTACTGAATATCGCCGCTTTTGGACTGCCCAAAGCGGCGTATCTCAATCCCGCCTGGTATGGCGATATTACCCGCAGCGACGCCTGGACATGGGCGATTCTCGATCTTTTCGCGCAGGTTAAATTCCTCACGCTCTTTGCGCTCCTCTTCGGCGCAGGGCTGCAGCTGCTCCTCAAACGTGGCAAACGCTGGATCCAGTCGCGGCTGACGCTGCTGGTACTGCTCGGCTTTATCCATGGCCTGTTTTTCTGGGATGGCGATATTCTGCTGGCCTATGGATTAGTCGGTCTGATTTGCTGGCGAATGATCCGCGATGCCCACGACGTAAAAAACCTGTTCAATACGGGGGCGATCCTCTACCTGATTGGCATCGGCGTACTGTTGCTGCTGGGAATGATCTCCGGCGGGTCGACCAACCGCTCATGGACTCCGGATGCGGCGAATCTGCAATACGAACAGTTCTGGAAGCTGAAAGGCGGCGTGGAGGCGATCAGCAGTCGCACGGATATGCTCGGCGATAACCTGATCGCCCTCGGCGCGCAGTACGGCTGGCAGCTGGCGGGAATGATGCTGATGGGCGCGGCACTAATGCGCACCGGCTGGCTGAAAGGGGAATTTAGTCTCTCTCATTACCGCCGGACCGGATGTGCGCTGGTGCTGACTGGCGTCATCATCAATCTGCCCGCAATTGTCGCGCAGTGGATGCTGGGCTGGGATTACCGCTGGTGCGCGTTCCTGTTACAGGCCCCGCGTGAGCTGAGCGCCCCGTTCCAGACCATCGGCTACGCGGCGTTGATTTACGGCTTCTGGCCGCAGATAGCTCGTTTCAGACTGGTGGCTGCCGTGGCCTGCGTTGGCCGGATGGCGCTGAGCAATTATCTTCTGCAAACCCTGATCTGCACCACGCTGTTCTATCATTTTGGTCTGTTTATGAAATTCGACCGCCTTCATCTGCTGGCGTTTGTTATTCCGGTCTGGGCAGTAAATCTGGTGTTTTCCGTCATCTGGCTGCGTTTCTTCCGCCAGGGACCGCTGGAATGGTTGTGGCGTCAATTAACCGCACGTGCTGCAGGTGTATCATTGACTAATACATCCAGATAACGATCTGGATCACAATCATTAACAAAACGGATGTAAACGTTTTCATCTGTGTGAGCTTCTTCACGTAGTCCCCTCCTTGTCACTGCCAGAATAGCCTCCTTGCTAAACACAGGGGGTGTCTGTGAGTTGCTGCAATCCTTTAAAGGATGGTGAATATGATCACCATTCGTGACGTAGCCCGCATCGCGGGTGTTTCTGTTGCTACCGTCTCCCGCGTGCTGAATAACAGCGCGCTGGTCAGCCCTGAAACGCGTGAAACCGTGATGAAAGCGGTGACGCAGCTCGGCTATCGGCCCAACGCCAATGCGCAGGCCCTCGCCACTCAGGTGAGCGACACCATTGGCGTGGTGGTGATGGATGTGTCGGATGCCTTCTTTGGTGCGCTGGTGAAAGCCGTGGACGTTGTCGCCCAGCAGCATCACAAATATGTGCTGATCGGTAACAGCTACCACGAGGCTGAAAAAGAGCGTCACGCCATTGAGGTGCTGATCCGCCAGCGATGTAATGCCCTGATTGTCCACTCAAAAGCCTTGAGCGATGAGGAGCTGGCGGGGTTTATGGATCAAATCCCAGGCATGGTTCTCATCAACCGCGTGGTGCCGGGGTACGCCCACCGCTGTGTCACGCTGGACAACGTCAGTGGGGCGATGATGGCGACGCGCATGCTGCTTAATAATGGCCATCAGCGCATCGGTTATCTCGCCTCCAGCCACCATATTGAAGATGACGATATGCGACGGGAAGGCTGGCAAAACGCCCTGAAAGAAGCCGGGATTGTGCCGTCAGACAGCTGGATTGGTACCGGTTCGCCGGATATGCCGGGAGGGGAGGCCGCGATGGTCGAACTGCTCGGACGTAATCTGCAATTGACCGCCGTCTTTGCCTACAACGACAGCATGGCCGCCGGGGCGCTTACTGCCCTGAAAGACAACGGCATTGCGGTGCCACAGCATCTGTCATTGATTGGTTTTGATGATATTCCGATTGCCCGTTACACGGACCCGCAGCTCACTACCGTGCGCTATCCGATTGCGTCCATGGCCCGTCTGGCAACGGAGCTGGCGTTACAGGGCGCCGCAGGGCAGCAGGATTTGAGCGCAACACACTGTTTCATGCCGACTTTAGTACGCCGCCATTCTGTGGCTGTTAAACAAATTGTGGCTCCGATCACTAACTGATTACGTCAGGTGATGTAACCGTTTTCAATCTGTGAGTAAATTCACAGTATCTTAACAAGCCGCTGACTATGATGTCAGCGTTTTAGGAGCTGAAACGCTATGTAACGGTGATTAATCACTTTCACTATAGCCAAAGTGCCCCAAACGACAAATAAAACGCATTACTGGAGCGTTACCGAACACGGAAGATAGAAATTTTATAAGTGAACTTCGGCTGTCAGTAACGTTTTTCTAACATCTGCCCGCCGACCGTTATTCACAAGAACTACCCTGCATAAAAAAAACCGGAGATACCATGAATAAGAAGGTGTTGACTCTGTCTGCTGTTATGGCAAGCATGCTTTTTGGTGCAGCTGCGCACGCTGCGGATACCCGTATTGGTGTGACAATCTATAAATACGACGACAACTTTATGTCTGTTGTTCGTAAAGCTATCGAGAAAGATGCTAAAGCAGCGCCAGACGTTCAGCTGCTGATGAATGACTCCCAGAACGACCAGTCCAAACAGAACGACCAGATCGACGTTCTGCTGGCGAAAGGCGTGAAAGCCCTGGCCATCAACCTGGTTGACCCGGCAGCTGCAGGCACCGTTATTGAAAAAGCACGTGGCCAGAATGTGCCTATCGTCTTCTTCAACAAAGAGCCTTCCCGCAAAGCGCTGGACAGCTATGACAAAGCCTTCTATGTCGGTACTGACTCTAAAGAGTCCGGTATTATTCAGGGCGATCTGATCGCGAAACACTGGGCAGCGAACCCGAACTGGGACCTGAACAAAGACGGTCAGATTCAGTTCGTTCTGCTGAAAGGCGAGCCGGGCCACCCGGATGCTGAAGCACGTACCACGTATGTGATCAAAGAGCTGAACGACAAAGGTCTGAAAACCCAGCAGCTGGCGTTAGATACCGCGATGTGGGATACCGCTCAGGCGAAAGATAAGATGGACGCATGGCTGTCTGGTCCGAACGCTAACAAAATCGAAGTGGTTATCGCCAACAACGATGCGATGGCAATGGGTGCTGTTGAAGCACTGAAAGCGCACAACAAATCGTCTATTCCTGTCTTCGGCGTGGATGCACTGCCAGAAGCGCTGGCACTGGTTAAGTCTGGCGCAATGGCCGGTACCGTTCTGAACGATGCGAATAACCAGGCTAAGGCGACCTTCGATCTGGCGAAAAACCTGGCCGATGGCAAAGATGCGGCTGATGGCACCAACTGGAAAATCGAGAACAAAATCGTTCGCGTTCCTTACGTGGGCGTAGACCAGTCAAACCTGGCTGAGTTTATCGGTAAATAAGTTAGAGATTGCATGTTCTCACAGGGCGCAATTCGTTGCGCCCTTTTATAACGCGATATGCGAGGCCGTCAAGGTATAATTATGGTCAGCACAAATACTCAGTCGTCAGGCGAATTCTTGTTAGAAATGAGTAATATTAACAAGTCTTTTCCCGGCGTTAAGGCTCTCGACAATGTTAATTTAAAAGTACGTCCTCACTCTATTCATGCGTTGATGGGGGAGAATGGTGCGGGTAAATCAACATTATTAAAATGCCTTTTTGGGATCTATCAAAAAGATTCTGGTAGCATTCTTTTTCAGGGGAAAGAGATCGACTTCCATTCCGCCAAGGAAGCACTGGAGAATGGTATTTCGATGGTTCACCAGGAATTAAACCTGGTGCTTCAGCGTTCTGTTATGGACAATATGTGGCTGGGTCGTTACCCAACCAAAGGCGTATTTGTCGATCAGGACAAAATGTATCGCGACACCAAAGCGATTTTTGATGAGCTGGATATTGATATTGACCCGCGCGCCCGCGTAGGCACCTTATCCGTTTCACAAATGCAGATGATTGAAATTGCCAAGGCATTCTCCTATAACGCGAAAATCGTGATTATGGATGAGCCAACGTCATCCCTGACGGAAAAAGAGGTGAACCACCTTTTCACCATTATCCGTAAGCTGAAAGAGCGTGGCTGTGGCATCGTCTATATCTCGCATAAAATGGAAGAGATCTTCCAGCTGTGCGATGAGATCACCATTCTGCGTGACGGCCAGTGGATCACCACTCAGCCTCTCGAAGGGCTGGATATGGACAAGATCATCGCCATGATGGTCGGCCGCTCCCTGAACCAGCGCTTCCCGGACAAAGAGAACAAGCCGGGCGAAGTGATTCTGGAAGTTCGCAATCTCACCTCTTTGCGTCAGCCCTCTATCCGCGATGTCTCCTTCGACCTGCATAAGGGCGAAATTCTGGGTATCGCAGGCCTGGTCGGTGCGAAACGTACCGATATCGTGGAAACCTTATTTGGTATCCGTGAAAAATCGGACGGCACCATTACGCTGCACGGTAAGCGCATTAATAACCATAACGCCAACGAAGCGATTAACCATGGCTTTGCCCTGGTGACCGAAGAGCGTCGTTCGACGGGGATTTATGCTTATCTGGATATTAACTTCAACTCGTTAATCTCCAATATTCGTAACTATAAAAATAAGATGGGCCTGCTGGATACTTCCCGCATGAAAAGCGATACCCAGTGGGTTATCGACTCGATGCGTGTAAAAACCCCAGGGCACCAGACACAAATCGGTTCACTTTCCGGCGGTAACCAGCAGAAGGTTATTATTGGTCGCTGGTTATTAACGCAGCCAGAAATTTTAATGCTTGATGAGCCGACGCGCGGTATTGACGTGGGTGCAAAATTTGAAATCTATCAGCTGATTGCTGAACTGGCTAAAAAGAATAAAGGGATCATTATTATTTCTTCCGAAATGCCGGAATTGTTAGGGATCACAGATCGTATTCTGGTTATGAGCAATGGTCTCGTTGCCGGAATTGTTGACACCAAAACGACAACGCAAAACGAAATTCTCCGTCTTGCGTCTTTGCACCTTTAAGATCAGGGGCTCCTCATGAGTGCGTTAAATAAAAAAAGTTTTCTCACTTATCTGAAAGAGGGCGGTATTTACGTCGTTCTTTTAGTATTACTGGCCATTATTATTTTCCAGGACCCTACGTTCTTAAGTTTGCTTAACTTGAGTAACATTTTGACCCAGTCCTCCGTGCGTATCATCATCGCGCTGGGCGTGGCGGGGCTGATTGTGACTCAGGGTACGGACCTGTCAGCAGGGCGCCAGGTAGGTCTGGCGGCGGTTGTGGCCGCCACGCTATTGCAGTCGATGGAAAACGCCAACAAGGTGTTCCCGGAGATGGCTACCATGCCAATTATTGTGGTGGTGCTGATTGTCTGTGTGGTGGGTGCCATCATCGGTCTGATCAACGGTATTATCATCGCCTATCTGAACGTGACGCCGTTTATCACCACGCTGGGTACGATGATTATCGTTTACGGTATCAACTCCCTGTACTACGACTTCGTGGGCGCATCCCCGATTTCCGGTTTCGACAGCGGCTTCTCGACCTTCGCGCAGGGCTTTGTGGCGCTGGGCAGTTTCCGCCTCTCCTACATCACCTTCTACGCGCTGATCGCCGTGGCCTTTGTCTGGGTGCTGTGGAACAAAACGCGCTTCGGTAAAAACATCTTCGCTATCGGCGGCAACCCGGAAGCAGCAAAAGTGTCCGGCGTTAACGTGGCCCTGAACCTGCTGATGATTTATGCCCTGTCCGGCGTGTTCTATGCCTTCGGCGGTTTGCTGGAAGCGGGTCGTATCGGCTCAGCGACGAACAACCTCGGCTTCATGTACGAACTGGATGCTATCGCAGCCTGCGTGGTAGGCGGCGTCTCCTTCAGCGGCGGTGTAGGTACGGTGGTGGGCGTGGTGACGGGTGTAATCATCTTTACCGTTATCAACTACGGATTGACCTATATCGGTGTGAACCCGTACTGGCAGTACATCATCAAAGGGGCGATTATCATCTTTGCGGTGGCGTTGGATTCCCTGAAATACGCGCGCAAGAAGTAATCTTGCCAAAACGAAAAACCCGCTCACGAGCGGGTTTTTTTATTTCTTCTCTTTCTTCTGCAATTCCAGCAGTTGGTCCGGAGTAACCGCCGGATAATCCTGCGCATCCTCAGGCACCTGATGCATCTCCGGAATTGGCACCAGCGGGCCTAAAAAGCGCGGTTCACGTTTGAAGAGATAGAGATCCGCCAGCGCGCCAAAGCGTGCGCCAAACTCACGCACACGAACGCTCCACATATCTTTCGGAGAAGGGACCGCGTAGCACTGCGCCTGAATCCCCATATGCAGGGCTATAAACAGCGCGCGCTCGCAGTGGAAGCGCTGGGTGATGATAATAAAATCGTTAGTATCAAAGACCTTACGCGTACGCACAATGGAGTCCAGGGTGCGGAATCCGGCATAGTCGAGAACGATATCCGCCGGATCGACGCCTGCGGCAATCAAATCTTTGCGCATGGTCATCGGCTCGTTATAGCTTTGCTGGGCGTTATCGCCGCTTAGCAGCAGGTAATTGACCTTACCGCTGTTATAGGCGTTCAGCGCCCCCTGAATGCGGTAGCGATAGTACTGATTAATCACGCCGGTACGATAATACTTGGCCGTCCCCAGCACCACACCCACCTGGCGATAAGGCAAATCCTGCAGATCGTCAAAAATATAGGGGGCGGTTTTCCAGCTCATCCAGCGGTCGAGGCCGAGCACAGTCAACAGCAGAATGCCGACCAGGACACACAGGCTGTAAAACACGCGCTTTAACATGAAGATGGCTCGTTCCGTGGAGGGAAATTTCACTCAGGCTACTTTACCCGCCTGGTAATCGCAAGAAACAGCGGTTTGATTGGGGGGAATTTCATCAGCAGGGCGGGCATTTCTGCCCGCACAGTTCAATTACGCCAGCAGCGTACGGTCGATACTGGTACAGCCGAGCGCCTTGAGGGTGGCGGCGGTGGCGTCCCACTGGATCAGCGGTGCATCGGCCTTTTCTGCCAGAATCGCACGCTGAATATCCGGGTAGTCGTACCCGTTGAGGCTAAGCAGGTTCAGGGCGCCTTGCAGCGGTGGCAGCGTCGGGTTGAATGCCGCGTTTTCGGCATAGCTGCCGCTGAAGATTTTGCCATCACGCAGCTCAAGCGCCACGCCGCTTGGCGACTTACTGTACGGCGTATGACTTTTGTTTGCCGCGGTAATGGCCGCTTGCGCCAGGTCATCGCCCGCTAACGCGTAGCCATGATCCTGGTCGTCCATCAGCAGAGTTTTGATATCCAGGTCTTTCGGACCAAAGGCATCCGGCAGGTAATCGCCCAGCGTATGCGGCTCACGGCCTGGCAGGTTGATGCGCAGTTGCAGACCGCTGTTCAGCTCATTCATAAACTGACGGCAGTGACCGCAAGGGGTGTAGTTCACGGTGATAGCCTGCAGCGCTTTCTCACCACGCAGCCAGGCATGGCTGATGGCGCTCTGTTCTGCATGGACGGTCTGTTGCATGGTCGCACCAAGGAACTCCATGTTCCCGCCGAAATACCAGGTCCCGCTCACGCCGCGCGCAATCGCGCCAACGTTAAAGTGGGAGAGATCGGCTCTGGCGCAGGCGGCAGCCAGCGGCAGTAGTGCGAAAGCCAGCGCGTCTTCGTCCAGTCCCGTAGCCTGTTTAAGCGTCGTGACCTGCTCCGCAGTCAGCAGGGCGGGGAAGTGCGTATCCGCCAGAACCGGAGCCAGGGCTGATTGCAAATTCTCTGCGAGCTGGGCAAAAGCAGTTTGAAAACGTGGGTGCATGGCAATGCCTCATAAAGGTTAATGGATCGGTAGTGTACGGAGCCAATAGCGCTTTATATGTGATCTACTTCTCATTATGTATGCAACTTATGAAAACAAAATGAAATTTGCGCGACGCATCGCAAATTTTAGCCCACTACCGCCAGAATAATCGGGAACAGGAACGGAGCGATCAGCGAGGTCATGATCCCGCAAATCACCAGCGCCAGCGAACTGAACGCGCCTTCCTGATAGTCCAGCTCCGCACAGCGAGCAGTGCCGAGGGCGTGGGAGGCCGTACCCATCGCCAGCCCGCGGGCGGCTTTGGTACGGATACGCATGACATTGAGCAACGTATGGCCAAACACCGCACCCAGGATCCCGACAAAAATCACGCACATGGCGCTAATGGCCGGGATACCACCGATGCTGCCGCCCACGGCCATCGCAATCGGCGTGGTCACAGATTTCGGCAGAATAGAGGCGGCGATTTGCGGCGACGCCCCCATCAGCAGCGCCACTGACGTCCCCGTTACCATGGCGACGACGCTACCAATCAGACAGATGGTAATGATCGATTTCCAGCGCGCGCGGATCTGATGCAGCTGCTCATAAAGCGGAAACGCCAGCGCCACGACGGCAGGCTGGAGCAGATCGTTTAAAATTTTGCTGCCCGCAAAATAGCGTTCGTAAGGAATGCCGGTGAGCAGCAGGAACGGAATAATCACTACCATCGCCACCAGCAGCGGGTTGAGAAGCGGCATCTTGAAACGCGCAGCAAGTTTACGTGCGGCGAAAAACACCACCAGTGTCAGTGGCAGCGACCACCAGATATTGGCCATCATTTTTTACTTCCTTTCTGCCCAACGACTTTGCGTTCGCCATGTACCAGATGCGAACTCCAGCTCACGACCAGGAACACGACCAGCGTACTCACCGCGCAGGAGACCAGAATCGGGCCGTACTGGGCTTTAAGCAGATCGTAATATTGCATCACGCCCACGCCTATCGGCACAAACAGCAGCGCCATATAGCGGATCAGCACGAAGCAGCCAGGGTTGACCCACTTCGCGGGCAGAATTTGCAGCGCCAGCAGCAGAAAAAGAATCAGCATGCCGATAATGCTGCCGGGAATGGTGATCGGTAGCAGGGACGAAATGAAAATCCCGGCATACAGGCAGGCATAGATCAGAATAAAAGCACGCAGGTACTGCCAGAGGGTATTCAGAGTTTTGATCATGGTGAAAGTCCTTGATGGAACGCATTCATCATACAATTAAACATAGAAACGTGCTACGGATCACATCATGATTTTTGAGCATACCAGACATTCCTTTTTGGAACGTTAGGCAATTCCCCAGCATTCACAGCAAAAGCCATACAAAACAGTGTAGTTGCGGTGACTATTTTTGAAGCAGTGATATGATAAAAGCCATTCCCGCGATCAGGAGATTCTAATGTCAGAATTCATTTTTTTCCGGAAAGGGACACAGATTTTCGCCGTGGAGAAGGGCAATGCGGAGGGCTCGTCGCACCTGGAAGCGCAGGGCTATGAGCAGGAGTTTGAAGAGATCACGGCGCCCGATGCCCAAAGTGCGCTGGCGCGTTACAACGATATCAAAAAAGAAGATGAGCTGAACGTCTACGCCTTCGCGCTGGGCCCGACGTTCACACTGCTCATCGTGGTCGTTCTGACGGCGGTGGCCTACGTCGTGATGAAATAGACGCGCGTTAAGCCCTTTGCACCTTTATAGAGAGCGGCTACTATAGCGGGTCTTTTTTCACAGGGTTTTAGAATGCGTGTTTTACTGGCGCCGATGGAAGGCGTGCTCGACTCTTTAGTGCGCGAGCTGCTGACTGAGGTAAATGATTACGATCTCTGCGTCACCGAGTTTTTGCGGGTGGTCGATATGCTGTTGCCAGTAAAGTCGTTTTATCGACTCTGCCCGGAGCTGCATCGTCAGAGCCGGACCACCTCCGGTACGTTGGTGCGCATCCAGCTGCTGGGGCAATACCCGGAGTGGCTGGCGGAGAACGCGGCCCGTGCGGTTGAACTAGGGTCATACGGTGTCGATCTCAACTGCGGCTGTCCGTCGAAAATGGTCAACGGCAGCGGCGGTGGCGCAACGTTGCTAAAAGATCCTGAGCTGATCTATCGCGGCGCGAAAGCGATGCGTGAGGCGGTGCCTGCCCATCTCCCGGTGACGGTAAAAGTGCGTCTGGGCTGGGACAGTCACGACCGCCAGTTTGAGATTGCCGATGCGGTGCAGCAGGCCGGGGCGACGGAGCTGGTGGTTCACGGGCGCACCAAAGACGACGGCTATAAAGCGGATCGCATCAACTGGCAGGCGATTGGGGAGATCCGCAAACGTCTGTCGATTCCGGTGATCGCGAATGGCGAAATCTGGGACTACGAAAGTGCGCAGGCGTGTATAAAAGAGACGGGCTGCGATTCGGTGATGATCGGACGCGGGGCGCTGAACGTGCCTAACCTGAGCCGGGTGGTGAAGTACAACGAGCCGCGTATGAGGTGGCCGGATGTGGTCACGCTGCTGCAAAAATATTCGCGTCTGGAAAAGCAGGGCGACACCGGGTTATACCACGTGGCACGTATCAAACAGTGGCTGAGCTATTTACGCAAAGAATATGACGAAGCGCTGGGGTTATTTCAGGAAATTCGGACTCTGCAGACATCAGCTGATATTGCGCGGGTCATTCAGGCCAAATAATAGCGTCGGGATCGTCGCGTTACTGCCCTCGCAGGCTTTCATAGGGCATAAAAATTTCACTAAAGGCGATGTGCGCTACGTTTAGCGATATGTTCCGCTGGCGCAGGAGAGCGGGGTGGCGGAACTGAAAACCGCCTCAATAACGATCTGTATCACGTTTTTACGCGTAGTACATTGAGGCTGCGATTGAAACTGATAGAGTGCGAAAACTGGATTGTTACTGCTGCGGCAGGCAAAACCTGATTTTCTGGCATCCGCCGGAGGTCAGGTTTTTTTGTTTCTGGGGTTCTATGAAAATCGCCAAAATTCTCAATAATAATGTGGTGGTTGTTCTGGATGAGCACATGCGCGAACAGGTCGTTATGGGGCGCGGGCTGGCCTTCCAGAAACGCATCGGTGACGATCTTGACGCTGAGAAAGTCGAAAAGGTTTTCGCACTGCAAAGCGATGAGCTGGCGCGTCGACTGGGGGAATTACTTAGTCAGATCCCGCTTGAGGTAATGACCACCTGCGACCGCATTATTGGGCTGGCGGCGCAGCGGCTGGGGAAATTGCAGGACAGTCTCTACATCACGTTGACCGACCACTGCCATTTTGCCATCGAGCGGCAAAAGAAAGGCCTGGCAATTAAAAACGTGCTGTTGTGGGAGATCAAACGTCTGTACCCGAAGGAGTTTGAGCTGGGGCAGGAAGCAAGGGCGATTATCGCCAGCAGGCTGGGGGTGGAGCTTGCCGAAGATGAGGCGGGGTTTATCGCGCTTCACCTGGTCACGGCGCAACTGAACAGCGAAATGCCCGAAGTGATGCACGTCACCCGCGTTATGCAGGAGATCCTGCAGCTGGTGAAGTATCAGCTTCAGCTGGAATATGACGAAGAGTCGCTCAGCTATCAGCGCTTTGTCACCCACCTGAAGTTCTTTGCTCAACGGATGCTGACCCGCACCGTGGTGGAAGATGACGATGTGACGTTGCATACGGCGGTAAAAGATAACTACGCGAAAGCCTGGATTTGCGCCGAGAAAATTGCGCAGTATCTGCAGAAAAGTTATCAGCGCGAGCTGACGACGGAAGAAATTATGTTTCTCACCATTCATATTGAGCGAGTGAGAAAAGAGGGGCGTTAAGTCCTTAAATCTGGATTGTTACTGCATAACGCAGGCAAAACCTGAGCGCGGCATCTGAAGAGATGCCGTTCTCGGGTTTTTTTTATTTTTAAACTCAGTCACCAGATGCCTGCGGGCATCGAAGAAAGGAAATCGAGATGGAATATCAAGCTTTGGCGAAGGATATTCTCGGCCACGTAGGGGGCAAAGAGAACATCATCAGTCTGGTCCATTGTGCCACCCGGCTTCGCTTCAAACTGAAAGAAAATCAAAAAGCGGATGCCGAAGGGCTGAAGAAAAATCCGGGCGTGATCATGGTCGTCGAAAGCGGCGGGCAGTTTCAGGTGGTGATTGGAAACCATGTGAATGATGTCTGGAAAGCGGTGCGGGCTGAAGCCGGTTTGTATGACGATACGCCAGTGGCAGCAGACGAGAACGGAGACAAGAGTCATCTTCTCGGGCGCTTGATTGACGTGGTCTCCGGCATTTTTACGCCGTTTATTGGCATCCTGGCGGCATCCGGTATTTTGAAAGGATTGCTGGCGCTGGCCGTGGTTTGCGGGTGGCTCAGTCCCGACAGCGGAACCTACAAAATCTGGTTCGCGGCAAGTGATGCCTTATTCTTCTTCTTTCCGCTGGTGCTGGGCTACACGGCCGGGAAGAAATTTGGCGGCAATCCGTTTATCACCATGGTCATCGGTGGCGCGCTGACCCATCCGATGATGATTCAGGCGTTTGAGGCCAGCCAACAAGCCGGGGCCGTAGCGGACGCGTTTCTCGGTATTCCGGTCACCTGGTTCAACTACAGCGCATCGGTTATTCCGATTATTCTCGCGGCGTGGGTCAGCTGCTGGCTGGAAAAAAAGAGCGGCAAACTGTTGCCGTCGTCGATGAAAAACTTCTTTTCACCGCTGATCTGTTTAGCGGTCACCGTCCCGCTGACCTTCCTGGTGATTGGGCCGGTAGCCACCTGGCTGAGCCAGCTGCTGGCTAACGGATATCAGGTGATTTATGTCCTGGCCCCGTGGCTAGCGGGCGCTGCGATGGGCGCGCTGTGGCAGGTGTGCGTGATCTTCGGCCTGCACTGGGGGCTGGTGCCGCTGATGATCAATAACCTGGCGGTACTGGGGCATGACTCAATGCTGCCGATGCTGCTGCCTGCGGTGATGGGGCAGGTGGGTGCCGCGCTGGGGGTCTTCCTGCGCACGCGCGATGCGCGTCTGAAAATGCTGGCTGGCTCATCGGTAACGGCGGGGATTTTTGGCATCACCGAGCCTGCGGTGTATGGCGTGAACTTGCCGCTGCGTCGTCCGTTCATCTTTGGCTGCGTGGCCGGGTCGATTGGCGGGGCCATCGTGGGCCTGAGCCAGGCCTACGTTTACTCCTTCGGGTTCGCCAATATCTTTACCATTGCGCAGATGATCCCGCCGGGCGGCATTGATGCTTCGCTGTGGGGGGGCATTATCGGAACCGTAGTTGCACTGATGTTGAGTTGCGTGCTGACGCTGGTTGCAGGGATGCCGGGGCGCGCAGTTGAGACGACGCCGGTCACGGTCACCACAGGCGAAGACGAGGTACTTTCGCCAATGAGCGGAACGGTTCTGGCCCTGAGTCAGGTGCCAGATGCCACCTTCGCGAGCGGTCTTCTCGGTCACGGCGCGGCCATTATCCCGTCCGACAACCACGTTTTCGCCCCGTTTGCGGGTGAGGTTGCCTCGCTATTCCAGACCAAACACGCGATAGGCCTGCTAAGCGACAGCGGCATTGAAGTGCTGATCCACGTCGGTATCGACACCGTCAAGCTCGACGGCAAGCATTTCACCGCTCACGTGAACGTGGGCGATAAAGTGAAGCCTGGCGATCTGCTGCTTGAATTCGACAGACAGGCCATTCTTGACGCCGGATACGATCTGGCCACCCCGATTATTATCAGTAACAGCGACAGTTATACAGAGGTGATCACCGTGGCGGCCAGCGCCGTCAACGCCGGTTCGCCGCTGCTGACCGTCAGCCATCAATAACAGGAGAACGTGATGAAAACTTTCCCGGATACATTTTTATGGGGCGGCGCGGTTGCTGCCAACCAGGTAGAAGGCGCTTACCTTGAAGATGGCAAAGGCCTGTCAACGTCGGACGTCCAGCCGAAAGGGGTATTTGGCCCGGTGGTAGAGCGCGTACCGGGCGACAGCGGAATTAAGGATGTGGCGATCGATTTTTATCATCGCTACCCGGACGATATTAAGCTGTTTGCTGAAATGGGATTTAGCTGCCTGCGCGTCTCTATCGCCTGGACGCGTATTTTCCCGAACGGGGATGAGCAGCAGCCGAATGAAGCGGGTCTGGCGTTTTACGACAAACTCTTTGACGAGCTGGCCGCGCACAATATCACTCCACTGGTAACGCTGTCGCACTATGAGATGCCGTGGGGCCTGGTGAAACAGTATGGTGGCTGGGGCAGCCGTCAGGTGATTGGCTTCTTCGAGCGGTATGCGCGCACGGTGTTTACCCGCTACAAAGAGAAAGTGAAGCTGTGGCTGACATTTAACGAAATCAATATGTCCCTGCATGCGCCAATGACGGGCGTCGGCCTGCCGGAAACCAGCAGTAAAGCGGAAGTGTACCAGGCAATCCATCATCAGCTGGTGGCCAGCGCATTGGCGGTTAACGCCTGTCATGAGATTGTCCCGGAAGGCAAAATTGGCAATATGCTGCTGGGAGGGCTGGTCTATCCGCTCACCTGTAAGCCGGACGATGTGCTGGAAGCGTTGCAGGAGAACCGTGCATGGCAGTTCTTCGGTGATGTGCAGTGCCGTGGCGCTTATCCGGGCTACATGTTGCGTTTCTTCCGTGATAACGGTATCCAGCTTGACGTAACCGATGCCGATCGCGAGGCGCTGAAATCGACCGTAGATTTTATCTCCTTCAGCTATTACATGACCGGTTGTGTGACCACGGATGAAGAGTTAAACCAGCAGGCGCGCGGCAACATTTTAAGCATGGTGCCAAACCCGCATCTCGCAAGCTCTGAGTGGGGCTGGCAGATTGACCCGGTCGGCCTGCGTACTCTGCTGAATGTGCTGTGGGATCGCTATCAGAAGCCGCTGTTTATTGTCGAAAATGGTCTGGGCGCGAAAGATAAACCCGATGCCGACGGTGTCGTGCAGGATGACTACCGTATTGCCTATCTCAACGATCATCTGGTGCAGGTGCGTGAGGCAATGGAAGACGGTGTCGAGGTGATGGGTTACACCAGTTGGGGACCTATCGATCTGGTGAGCGCGTCGAAAGCTGAGTTGTCCAAACGCTACGGCTTTATTTACGTTGATCGCGACGACAGCGGTAATGGCACGCTGGCCCGCAGCCGTAAGAAAAGTTTCTACTGGTACAAAGAGGTCATTTCGAGCAAAGGCGCTTCGCTAAAAGCATAATGGCACCACGCTTTGCCCGACCGGCAAAATCGGTCGGGCAAATCATCAGAAAATCATTTTAAATACGCCCGTCACCACCAGTAAACCAATTAAGAAAATAATCAAAATAACCCACAGTAATATTTTCATTCCCTTCTCCTTCAACTTTGCTATTGGGCTTATGTCTATTTAAGTGTAGCAGCCGCATCAAAGGCTTAATCAATAAGTGCTGTGAATGGGTGTAATTATCTAATTCGTAAGGGGAATATTTTTCTGAGTGTGTGAATGTATGACAAAGTAAGGGTTGCCACGCGTTACTAAAAAAAAGAGAAGCAGCAGGCGTAATTTGCCCCTTTCTTTTTTGCGTGAATGGCGTAATGAAACGTTCAATTATTTTCTCTTTTAGCTTACCTCTCTCTTTATTGCTGGTGGCCTGTGCGCCGGGCCACGACACGGCGGCGTCTCTGCATCAGCAGGCTCCCGTGGCGAAAATCAACACTCAGCTGGCCCACACCCAGTGGCCGAAAAATGAGTGGTGGAAAGAGTTCCACGACCCGGAGCTGAACGCCCTGATTGCCAAAGCGCTGGCCGATGCGCCGGATATGCAGATTGCCCACCAGCGTATCGCCCTCGCGGAAGCTCAGGCCAAAATGGCTGTGGCTGCGGGGGGTCCGCAGATTGATTTTTCGGCGGACGCCGAGCGGCAAAAAATGTCGGCAGAAGGGCTGATGGGACCGTTCGCCGAGACCGATCCTGCGGCGGGCACCACCGGGCCGTGGTATACCAATGGCACCTTCGGTCTGACGGCGGGATGGGATCTGGATCTATGGGGTAAAAACCGCTCACAGGTCGAGGCCCGGATCGGCAAGGTCAATGCGCAGAAAGCGGAGATGGAACAGACCCGCCAGCTTCTCGCCAGCAGCGTGGCGCGCCTGTACTGGGAGTGGCAAACGCAGGCCGAGATTGGTCATGTGCTGACGGACATCAAACAGGAACAAGAGTCGATTATTGCCGTCGATCGTGAACTCTACCAGCACGGCATTACCTCCTCCGTAGAAGGTGTCGTCACCGATATCAACGCCAGCAAAACGCAGGAGCAGAGGGCGGAAGTCAGTGGCAAAATGAAAGCCATTGAGGCGCGGTTGCAGGCGCTGACCAATACCACGTCAGTGACGCTCACACCGCACGCGCTGCCGAAAATCGACGCTTCGCTGCCCCCGACGCTAGGCTACGACCTGCTGGCCCGTCGTCCCGATCTTCAGGAGGCGCACTGGTACATTGAAGCGTCCATGAATGACGTGGATGCAGCGAAAGCCGCGTTTTATCCGGATGTTAATCTGATGGCTTTCCTGCAACAGGACGCCCTGCACTTAAGCGATCTGTTCCGCTCATCGGCCCAGCAGATGGGGGTCACTGCCGGACTGACGCTGCCGATCTTCGACAGCGGTCGACTCAATGCGAATCTCGACATCGCCCAGGCGCAGAGCAATCTGTCCGTCGCGAACTACAACAAAGCGGTGGTCGATGCAGTGAATCAGGTGGCGCGCACGGCCAGCGAAGTGGAGACGCTGATGAACAAAAATCAGCAACAGCAGCAGGTTGAAGCCGATACCGCACGGGTGGTGGCCCAGGCGCAGGCCCGTTTTCATGCGGGGATCATCGCCGGCTCACGCGTCAGCGAAGCGAAAATTCCGGCGTTGCAGGAGCACATCGCGAGCCTGACGCTTCAGGGGCAATATGTGGACGCCACCCTGCAACTGACCTCCGCCCTGGGCGGCGGGTATCACCACGGTTAACAGGACGTTATCTATACTTACCTTTTTGCGTCATGGCGGAGGTAGGTATGGCATCAGTTCAGCGTGTGGCCATTGTTACGGCATCAGATTCCGGAATCGGTAAAACAACGGCGCTACTTCTGGCTGAGCGCGGGTTTGATATTGGCGTGACCTGGCATTCGGATGAAGAGGGGGCACTCCAGACCTGTCGTGAAATAGAAGCCCTGGGGCGTCGCGCCGAGGCGATACAGCTGGATCTCAGCCACCTGCCCGAGGGGGCGAAAGCCATTGAGACGCTTATCGCCCGCTTTGGTCGGCTGGATGCGCTGGTCAACAACGCCGGCGCCATGGCCAAAGCCCCATTTCTTGATATGACGTTTGACGACTGGCGCGGGATTTTTACCGTGGATGTGGATGGCGCGTTTCTCTGCTCACAACTTGCCGCCCGGCAGATGGTGAAGCAGGGGCAGGGTGGGCGGATTGTGAATATTACCTCGGTGCATGAGCACACCCCGCTACCGGAGGCCAGCGCCTATACCGCCGCGAAACACGCGCTGGGTGGCCTGACAAAATCGATGGCCCTTGAGCTGGTGCAGCACAAAATCCTGGTCAATGCGGTTGCCCCTGGCGCTATCGCCACGCCGATGAACGGCATGGATGACAGCGAAGTCGAAGAAGGCTCCATGCCCGAGATCCCCCTTGGGCGGCCTGGGCAAACCCATGAGATCGCAAGCCTTGTCGCATGGCTGTGCGACACGGACGCCAGCTATACCACGGGGCAATCGTTTATTGTCGACGGCGGCTTTATGCTGGCGAATCCGCAGTTTAAACCGGCGGAGTAACGACGCTAGTCGCGATTATTTTCCCGATGCTTGCGCCACAGTCGCCAGATAATGACGCCTGCCACCACCAGCACCAGCCAGATCCAGTGCTTCAGATGCTGGTCGAGGTTGTGCAGCCAGGGGCCAATCACTTCGCCGCCCACATAGCCGAGCGAAGTGAATATCAGCGCCCAGGCGATGGCACCAATGATGTTTAGCGGCAGAAAGATTTTCGGCGGCAGGCGGCTGGCGCCAATCAACAGCGGGCCGATAATGCGAAAGCCGTACATAAACCGGGTACCGATCACAAACAGATAAGGGTGACGCTGAATCAGCCGCTGCGCGCGGTTGATTTTTTTCTGATGCCGGGCAAAACGTTTGAGCAGCGTGGGGCCAAAGCGCAATCCCAGCAGATAGAGCAACTGATCGCCAATCATCCCACCCAGCGCTACCGCGGCGACCACCAGCGGGAAACGAAGCAGCCCCTGATGTGCGGCCACCCCGCCTAGCAGGGTGATGGTTTCCCCTTCCGCCACGCTCCCTATCACCAGCGCCGCATATCCGTACTGTTCAATCAGACTGTTGATATCCATGAGTTCAGCGGTGTCTCCCTGTGTAAACCTTCCTTAAGCATACACCCTGTGAATCAATGGTGTGGCAACCAGGACGATTTCCCCGAAGCGGCAATTTTGCCGCTGGTCATAAAATAATCTAAAGCTGCATTATACTTACAGTATCGCCTTGCGGGCCGACAATGAGGGGGCTGTATGAACCATGTCTGGGGGCTGTTTTCCCATCCCGATCGTGAGATGCATGTCATCAGAAGCGAGAACGAAACGGTCGCGCATCACTACACGCACCATGTCCTGCTCATGGCTGCCGTACCGGTGATCTGCGCGTTTATTGGCACAACACAAATCGGCTGGAATTTTGGCGATGGCAACGTCGTGACGCTCTCATGGATGACGGGGCTGGCACTGGCGGTGGTCTTCTACGGTTTAATGCTGGCAGGCGTGGCGGTGATGGGGCGGGTGATCTATTGGATGGCGCGAAACTATCCTCAGCGTCCCTCGCTCACCCTGTGCATGGTTTTTGCCGGATACGTGGCAACACCGCTTTTCATGAGCGGCATCGTGGCGCTTTATCCGCTGGTCTGGCTGTGTGCGCTGGTGGGTACCATCGCGCTGTTTTACACCGGCTATCTGCTGTATGTGGGGATTCCGACCTTCCTCAACATTAACAAAGAAGAAGGCTTAAGTTTCTCCAGTTCAACCCTCGCCATTGGCGTGCTGGTGCTGGAGGCGCTGCTGGCGCTCACGGTGATCCTGTGGGGCTACGGCTATCGTCTCTTCTGAGGTAAATGCATTGCTGGCGTAAATGCCAGCAATGCAGCATCTGTTCACGATTCTCCACTGGCGACAACTCACCAGGGCAGCTATGATGCCTTTGCCAGCCTGTTTCGCTCGTTGTAACGGGAGGCGTACGTCATCACGTGCATGAATAATTATCAGAAGTCTCACCATGCTGAAATTCCGAGTTTCTTTACTTAGCCTTGCGCTGATCCTGGCTGTGCCCGTTGCCGCGCCAGCGATTGCCAAAACAACCGCAGTGACCACTGCCGCTCAGCCGGAAATCGCCTCCGGAAGCGCGATGATTGTCGATCTGAATACCAACAAGGTGATCTATTCCAGTCACCCGGATCTGGTGCGTCCGATCGCGTCGATTACCAAATTAATGACCGCGATGGTGGTGCTCGATGCACGACTGCCGCTGGATGAGAAACTGAAAGTCGATATCAGCCAGACGCCAGAGATGAAAGGGATATACTCCCGCGTGCGTCTGAACAGCGAAATCAGCCGTAAAAATATGCTGCTGCTGGCGCTGATGTCCTCGGAAAACCGTGCTGCCGCGAGCCTCGCGCACCACTATCCGGGCGGATACAACGCATTTATCCGGGCGATGAATGCCAAAGCCAAATCCCTGGGCATGACCAACACCCGTTTTGTCGAGCCAACCGGGCTGTCGATTCACAATGTCTCCACCGCACGCGACCTGACCCACCTGCTGATCGCCAGCAAACAGTACCCGCTGATCGGTCAGCTGAGTACCACGCGTGAAGAGATGGCGACCTTTGCGAATCCGGCGTACACCTTACCGTTCCGCAATACTAACCATCTGGTGTATCGCGAAAACTGGAATATCCAGCTGACGAAAACCGGCTTTACCAATGCGGCTGGTCACTGTCTGGTGATGCGTACCGTGTTTAACGGCAAACCGGTGGCGCTGGTGGTGATGGATGCGTTTGGCAAATACACTCACTTCGCTGATGCCAGCCGTTTGCGTACCTGGATTGAAACCGGAAAAGTGATGCCAGTTCCGGCGGCGGCGTTGAGCTATAAAAAGCAAAAAGCGGCGCAGATGGAAACCGCACAGAACGACTGAGCGCGTGGCAGGTGAATCCACGGTTTGCAGGCCGGGCAGGCGCAGTGCCGCCCGGCAAAACGTTTTGCCTCGCGAATTACTCCGGCAGCGTCCAGTCACCGTCGTTCAGGGGGCGTTGCATTATCAGCGTATCCCGCCAGTTTCCCTTCTTATAGCCCACGCTTCTTAACTGCCCGGCCACCTCGAATCCATGCTTTTTATGCAGCCGGATTGAACCGGCATTGTTATGCCCGTCGCCGACCACGGCAATCATCTGCCGCCACGGACCCTGTTCACAACGTTCAATCAGGGCATCCATCAGCGAGCTGCCAAAACCACGTCCGGTGGCGCTGGCATCCACATAGATCGACTCTTCAAGCGTATAGCGATAGGCAGGGCGCGCGCGATACAGCGCCGCATAGCAGTATCCCACCACCACGCCGCGATAGAGTGCCACCAGCCACGGCAAACCGTCGGCGGCAATCGCGCTCATGCGCTGGCGCATCTCTTCGATGGTGGGGGGAACTTCTTCAAACGATGCACGCCCGTTAAGCACATGCCAGGCGTAGATCGCGGCAATGGCATGTACGTCGTCAGGTTGGGCGTCGCGCACCTCGACTTCGGAAGCGGACAGGATATCAACGGCCGACATGATGGGCGGGCTCCTCAGGAAAAAAAAGCCGGAGAAGCGGTTCTCCGGCGGGGTGAGATTACTCTAGTACGATTATTACTGGCTTAACAATAATTTCAGTGTGGCTATAGTGTTTGATCAGAGGGTTGCGTCTCGTCGCGCTCTGTCTGTACCGCTTCTTTCCAGTATTTATGCTTCGTCGTCTTACCAATGCCGGGATTCATGCTGTTTGTTGGGTCATTCTCGCGATAAAAACGTTTAAGCGTTTCTGGCGCTTCATACAGGTGCCCGACATTATGTTCGGCCGGGTATTGTGCCCCGCGCGCGCGCAGCAGTTCGAGCATCTGCTCCTTCAGGGCATGCGCATCAACGCCTTTTTTGACGATGTAATCCTGGTGGAAAACGTGGCACATAAAGTGGCCGTAGTAGAGTTTATGCACCAGCTTACTGTCGATTTCTGGCGGCAGGTGTTCAAACCACTCCGTATCGTTACGACGCAGAGCGATATCCAGCGCCAGAATATCTTCCACTTCGTCGGCGTGAACCGCCTGATAGCGAATCGCGGCGCCCGCCGCGGCGAAGCGGTGCAAGAACGCCTTGTTGCCTTCTTCCGGCGTACAGGCAAAGAAATCGCCCTCGGCTGTTTTAAAGTATTCCGCCAGCCAGGTTTGCGCCTCGGCAATCCCGTCGCCCGACATTTTGAGCAGCAGGTGGTGTTCGTACTTATCGCGCCAGCTCTTCATGCGCGGCGGCAGGTGCGCCGGGAAAGCCGTGCCCAGCTTCTGCATAAAGCGATCGGTGAAGTGCGGTTTGAACAGGGACACTTTGCCGAGCATGGCGTCGGCGCGGCCTTTCATCGTAAAGAAGAACGGCATTTTGTCGGTGCCGAGCTTGTCGATCATCAGGAAGGTGTCTTTGCCGTAGCGCTCGGCGATATCGTAAATATCGCGATGCATGTACTCACCCGCGACCGGCAGATTTGTGAACTCGCCCAGAATATGACGACGGATCTCGGTCAGCACTTCCGGCTGGTTGGTGCCGATATAAAAGACCTGCTGATTTTTCTGCGCCGGGAAGGTGTCCAGACGTACGGCAAACACCGCGAGTTTGCCCGCGCAGCCGGAAGATTCAAACAGACGATCCGGATCGGCGTTGTAGCGCGCCGGGGTATCGGCTTCAATGTCGCGCACGCGTTCGACGTAATCGTGATCGTGGGCGTGACGGCCATCGTGCTGCACGTCAGCGTCGTTCACGCGCTCATCGTCGAGCTTGCTGAGGATCTGCTCCGGCGTGACACCCAGGTTGATCCCCAGATGATTCACCAGCTGTAATTTTCCGTTCTCATCAATGCGTGCAAACAGGGACATTTCCGTGTACGCCGGGCCGCGCTGCACCAGCGACCCGCCGGAGTTGTTGCAGATCCCGCCGATCACCGACGCGCCAATGCAGGAGGAGCCAATCACCGAGTGCGGCTCGCGACCCAGCGGCTTGAGCGCTTTTTCCAGCGAATAAAGGGTCGTGCCAGGATAGGCCAGCACCTGCTCACCTTTGTCCAGCAGATGCAGTTTATCGAGACGCAGGGTGCTGATAATGACGATATCCCGGTCGTAATCATTGCCGTTTGGCGTCGAGCCTTCCGTCAGGCCGGTATTGGCCGCCTGCATCAGAATGATTTTGTCGGCGTTGACGCAGGCGCTCAGTACACGCCACAGCTCCAGCAGCGTGCCGGGGAAGACTACCGCCAGCGCTTCACCCTGGCCGGAACGGAAGCCCTTGCGATAGCGGGCGGTTTTTTCCGGGTCCGTCAGCAGGTGTGAGTGACCGACCAGGCGAGACAGTTCGTTAATAAAAGTGTTGTTATTTTGTGTGCGAACAGAAGTCATCTTCCACTCCTTGTGGTGGGGCAAATTTCTCGCTGTAAAGCATAGCGCGATTAACTGTTAAGCGAACAAGTATTCATGAGAAAAATCAGAGAATAACCCTGCAAGGTTGAAAGGGTTTGTGGCACACTGCGCTTTTCGCACGGTCTGGCCGAGTTTTCCGGCGGTTGATGATGAGAGAGTACAACACATGAAATGGCTTTGTTCTGTAGCTGTCGCAGTAAGCCTGGCGCTGCAACCCGCGCTGGCTGAAGATCTGTTTGGCAACCACCCATTAACCCCGGAAGCCCGCGACGCCTTCGTCACGGACTTGCTCACCAAAATGACGGTCGATGAAAAAATCGGCCAGCTGCGTCTCATCAGCGTCGGGCCGGATAACCCGAAAGAGGCGATCCGCGAGATGATCAAGGAGAGCCAGGTCGGGGCGATTTTTAACACCGTCACCCGCGAAGATATCCGCAAAATGCAGGACCAGGTGATGCAGCTCAGCCGCCTGAAAATTCCGCTTTTCTTCGCCTACGACGTGGTCCACGGCCAGCGTACCGTCTTCCCGATTAGCCTCGGTTTAGCCTCTTCCTTTAACCTGGATGCGGTCAGAACCGTCGGGCGCATTTCGGCCTATGAAGCCGCCGACGACGGTCTGAACATGACCTGGGCGCCGATGGTCGACGTCTCGCGCGATCCGCGCTGGGGCCGTGCCTCAGAAGGCTTTGGTGAAGACACCTATTTAACTGCCACCCTCGGCAAAACCATGGTCGAAGCGATGCAGGGCAAAAGCCCGGCGGATCGCTACTCGGTGATGACCAGCGTCAAACACTTTGCCGCCTACGGCGCGGTAGAGGGCGGGAAAGAGTACAACACCGTCGACATGAGCTCGCAGCGCCTGTTCAACGACTATATGCCGCCGTACAAAGCCGGGCTGGACGCGGGCAGCGGCGCGGTGATGGTGGCCCTGAACTCCCTCAACGGCACCCCGGCGACCTCCGATTCCTGGCTGCTGAAAGAGGTATTGCGCGACCAGTGGGGCTTCAAAGGCATTACCGTGTCCGATCACGGCGCGATTAAAGAGCTGATCAAACACGGCACCGCCTCCGATCCGGAAGACGCCGTGCGCGTGGCGCTCAAAGCCGGTATCAACATGAGCATGAGCGACGAGTATTACAGCAAATACCTGCCTGACCTGGTGAAAACAGGCAAAGTGACCATGGCAGAGCTGGATGACGCCACCCGCCATGTGCTGAACGTGAAATATGACATGGGGCTGTTTAACGATCCGTACAGCCACTTAGGGCCGAAAGAGTCCGACCCGGCGGATACCAATGCCGAAAGCCGTCTGCATCGTAAAGAGGCCCGTGAAGTGGCGCGTGAAAGTCTCGTGCTGCTGAAAAACCGTCTCGAAACGCTGCCGCTGAAAAAATCCGGCACCCTCGCCGTGGTTGGCCCTCTGGCCGACAGCAAGCGTGACGTGATGGGCAGTTGGTCCGCTGCGGGCGTGGCCGATCAGTCCGTCACCGTGCTCACGGGCATCAAAAATGCGCTGGGCGAAAAGGGCAAAGTGATTTACGCCAAAGGTGCTAACGTCACTAACGACAACGATATCGTCACCTTCCTGAACCAGTACGAAGAGGCGGTGAAGGTTGATCCGCGTTCGGCGAAAGAGATGATCGACGAAGCGGTCAACGCGGCGAAACAGGCTGATGTGGTGGTGGCGGTCGTCGGTGAAGCGCAGGGTATGGCCCATGAAGCGTCGAGCCGTACCGATATCACCCTCCCGCAGAGCCAGCGCGATCTGATCAGCGCCCTGAAAGCGACGGGTAAACCGCTGGTGCTGGTGCTGATGAACGGCCGTCCGCTGGCGCTGGTGAAAGAGGATCAGCAGGCTGATGCGCTGCTCGAAACCTGGTTCGCCGGGACCGAGGGCGGTAACGCCATTGCCGATGTACTGTTTGGTGATTACAACCCGTCCGGCAAACTGCCGATGTCCTTCCCGCGCTCTGTCGGCCAAATTCCGGTTTACTACAGCCACCTGAATACCGGTCGCCCGTATAACGCCGATAAGCCGAACAAGTACACCTCGCGCTATTTCGATGAAGCTAACGGCCCGCTTTATCCGTTTGGTTATGGGCTGAGCTACACCACCTTCAAGGTTTCTGACGTGAAAATGTCTGCACCCACCCTGAAGCGTGACGGCAAAGTCACCGCCAGCGTGGAGGTGACCAACACCGGTAAACGCGACGGTGCCACGGTCATCCAGATGTACGTGCAGGATGTGACGGCCTCCATGAGCCGCCCGGTGAAACAGCTGCGCGGCTTCGAGAAGGTTGACCTGAAGCCGGGCGAGACCAAAACCGTGAGCTTCCCGATTGACGTCGATGCGCTGAAGTTCTGGAACCAGCAGATGAAATATGACGCGGAAGCGGGCAAGTTTAATGTCTTTATCGGCGTGGACTCTGCGCGAGTGAATAAAGGCGAGTTCGACCTGCTTTAACGACAAGAGACGAAACCCGCCGTTGTGCGGGTTTCGTGACGCATCCCGCAAGGTTTCGCGCCTTTCCTGCCTGATTGCTTTGATTCCCTCTTTTCTCGTCTCTTACTCGCCGTTAAATGTGACCTTTTTCACACTTCATTTTTATCCCGCAGATGAAATCGTGAGGACGATCAAAACTCACTCCCGCCACACCCGGCAGGCGTGACTCTCTTCACTCTTCGCGAAAAAGCCCGGTAAACACGCCACAAACACGCCGCAGAAAAGCCGTGTAATGCCTGTCACATCACAGCTGACAGGTAATCACATGAAGCTCTCATTAGAAAACATCTCCCTCGATCGAAGCGGGTCGACCCCCGTCACCACCGCGCTGCAGGAACTCATCGATACGCTTGCCGTGAACGGAGGAGGCACGCTGGTGGTCACGCCAGGCATCTACCTGACCGGAACGCTGGTGCTGCCGTCGAATTTCACCCTGCATCTGGAAGCGGGCGCGCGCCTGCTCGCCAGCCAGAATGTGGATGATTACCGCGCCGCAGAAACCCAAAGCACAGCCGAGCTGTCGCGCATGGCGCTCATTTACGCCCGCGATGCGCGCAACCTGATGCTCAGCGGTGCGGGCTGCATCGACGGCAACGCCACGGCCTGGTTTGCCGCAGAGATGGATGACCAGGGGTATCGTCAGCCGAAGCCCCAGCGCCCGCGCCTGCTGGTGCTGGAAGGGTGCGAACAGGTACGCCTGACGGATATCACCCTGTGCGACTCGCCGATGTGGACCGCGCATCTGGTGAGCTGCAACCATGTTTTCATCCGCAATATCACCATTGATAACGATCTGGCGCTGGCTAACACCGATGCGCTGGACATCGACAGCTGCCAGCATGTGCTCATCAGCGACAGCTACTTCAGCGCCGCCGACGATGGCATCTGTCTGAAGACCACGGTCAAAGCACCCGAACTCCAGCAGCCGATCGACAACGTCACGATCAGTAACTGCATCATTCGCTCCAAAAGCTGCGCAATCAAAGTCGGGACCGAAACCTTCGCCGACATCACCCATCTGGCGGTCAGCAACTGCGTGATTTTCGACTCCAACCGCGGCATCGGCCTGATCTCCCGCGACGGCGGCCATTTCAGCAAGATGAGCTTTAGCAACATTCTTTTCGACTGCCGCCACGGCCATCCGTGTCACTGGGGCAAAGCCGACCCGGTATTTATCTCCGTGCGCCATCGCGCGCCGGACATCACGCCGGGCACGATCAGCCAGATCACCTTCTCGGGCCTGAACGGGACGGGGGAGGGGGCGATAAATCTGCACAGCGAAACGCCCGGTGCGATCCGCGATATCACCTTCAACGGCCTGGCGTTCAGCCAGCTTGCCTCCCGTTCCGATGAACAGGGCTGTTACGACGTGCGCCCGCCGTGTAACCCAGAGCGCCCGACCGGAATGGGGCTGGACAATGCCTATCGTGTGAATACGCAAACCGGGCGCGCTCATGGCGTGGAGTTATATCCGCACGGGCTGCCGGCCCTTTACGCCTGCGGCGTCGAAGGGTTGCATCTGCATGCCATCACCATTACGCGCCCGTCGCCGCTGCCTGCGGGCTGGGATACTGAAAAAATCCGGAGTGCAAAATGATCAAAAAAGTGCGGGAAATAAAGCTGCGGAACTACGTGTGCTACGGGCTGGCGGATGTGATTGGCTCGGGGGCCTTTACCCTGGTCAGCGCCTGGCTGCTGTTTTTCTTAACCACCTTTTGCGGCCTGACGCCGATCCAGGCCGGGTCCCTGTTTGCGGTGGCGAGAATTGTCGATGTGATCATGTGTCCGGTGATCGGCTACGTTTCTGATAACTTCCATAAAACGCGCCTGGGGCGCCGCTTTGGCCGTCGCCGTTTCTTCCTGTTGGCCAGTATTCCGCTGGTGTCGGTCTACAGCCTGCTGTGGGTGGAAGGGTTCAACTACTGGATGTACCTGCTGTTCTACATCCTGTTTGAAATCGTCTACACCATGATCATTATTCCGTACGACACGCTCTCGGCCGAGATGACGTCGGATTTCAAAAAGCGCTCAAAACTGACCAGCGCCCGTATGTATATCGCCCAGCTCGCAGGCTTTGCGGCGGCGTTCCTGCCGGGACGTCTGGTGGCGTACTTCGGCCCGGACTCTTCCGACTCCTTCTTCTATACCGGGGCGATTTTCACCGTCTCCTTTATGATTGTGCTGTTCTTTGTCTATTTCGGCACCTGGGAGCGCTCGCTGGAAGAGATCCAGCAGAATGAGCACCACGACGAAGACGACGAAAAAGAGCCGTTCGCCACGCGCGCATACCATATCTATTACGATTTCGTCTCAACGTTAAAAATCAAAACCTTCCGCTCGCATCTGGGGATGTATCTCGGCGGCTCGGTGGCGCAGGACATTTTTAACTCGGTCTTTACCTACTTTGTGGTCTTCGCCCTGATGACCTCGTCTGTGATGGCCTCCAATCTGCTGGGCGTCGTAAACGGTCTGCAGTTCTTTGGCGTCGGGATTGCCACCTGGCTGACCCTGCGCTACTCCCCGTCGCGCGCCTTTGCGACCCAGGCCACGATGGCGATGGTGGCGTTTGCCCTGTTTGTGTCAGCGTACTTTAGCGGCACCGGCGGGATGACCCTGCTGTACGTCGGTGCGGCGGTCGCCGGGCTGGCGCGCGGCGGTATCTACGCTATTCCGTGGAATAACTACACCTTTGTTGCCGACGTGGATGAGATCCTCACCTGCCGTCGCCGGGAGGGGATTTTCGCGGGCTTTATGAGCCTGCTGCGTAAGGCGTCGCAGGCGCTGTCGATTTTCCTCGTCGGCGTGGCCCTGCAGATGTCCGGGTTTGTCTCCGGGCAAAACGCCCAGCCGCAATCGGCCATCAACATGATTTTAATCATCATGATTGTGCTGCCGGTCGCACTGACGCTGTGGGGGATCTGGTCGGCGTTCCAGTTTAAGGTCAACAGTCGTACCCACGCGATTCTGAACGAAGAAGTGGCGCGTCTGAAACAGGGCGGCAGCAAGGCGACCGTCAGCGCGGAAAACAAAGCGGTGATCGAAAGCCTCACCGGTATGCCGTACGACCACTGCTGGGGGGAAAACAGCGTCGGCTATCTGAATCGTAAACGCATGAATGTGCGCGCACTGCGAGACAAAATGGCATGACGGAGCAGAGCGTATTTATCCAGCAGGGCCTGTGGGCCAGGCTGGGATTGCCCCGTGAACTGTGCTGGGGCTTTGTCGGGATTTTCCTGTTTATCACCGGCGCCACCATCGAGCAAAGCTGGCTGGCGTCGATGCTTCAGCATCGCGGTTTTGATGCCATGCACATCAGCCTGCTGTCGTCGGTATTTGGGCTGTGTGTCGCGGCGGTATCGTGGTTTTCCGGAATAGGCGCGGGCGTACTTGGCCTGCGCCGCCTGATGTGGGCCGCGACGCTGTTCTACTTTATCGGCTCAATTCCCTTTATTGCTTACGCGCTGCCGCAGGGGAATTACCCTCTGATGGTGGCGAGCTACGCCCTGCGCGGCGTGGCGTATCCGCTGTTCGCCTATTCGTTTCTGGTGTGGATTAACCAGCGCTGCGAGCCGGCTATTCTCGGGCGCGCCGTCTCCTGGTTCTGGATTGCGTTTGGCGTGGGCATGACCATCGTCGGGCCGTGGTACTCAAGCCTGATGCTGCCCCTCATCGGCGAAACCTCGACGCTGCTGAGCGGGTTTATCTTTGTGGCACTCGGTACATTCTGCGCGCTGGTGCTCAACCGCGATCGCCCGCACGTGCAAAGCAATGGGCATCTCGGCGCAGCCTTTGCCGAAGGGATGATGGTGCTGGTGCGCGAGCCGAAAATGCGTCTGGCGGTGATCGTCAAAACCATCAACGATATCGGCAAGTTTTCGCTGGTGATCCTGATGCCGGTCTACCTGCCGCGTTTCGGATTTAGCATCGCCGAGTGGCTGACTATCTGGGGGCTGGTGAACGTGGTCAATATCTTTGCCAGCTACTTCTTCGGCTGGCTCGGCGATACCATCGGCTGGCGCAAGACCGTGGTCTGGTTCTCCGGCACCCTGTGCGGTTTGGCGATGCTGGCGGTGTGCTACGCGCCGGTACTGTTTGGTGACAGCCAAACGGCGCTGTTTCTGGCTCTGGCCCTGTACGCCATCGGGCTGGGTGCCTTTGGCCCGCTGAGCGCGCTGATCCCGTCCCTGCTGCCGGAGAACAAAGGCGCTGCCATCTCCTGCCTGAATCTTGGGTCGGGGCTGAGCAATTTTGCCGGTCCGCTTATCGTCACGCTCTGCATTTCGCCGTTTGGTGTGGAGGGGACGTTGTGGGTGATCGCGCTGCTCTATTTTGCCGCCAGCCTGCTGACCGTTCCGCTGAGGTTGCCGGAAGAAGGATGATTCCTCAATTTTAGGCTACGCTTTTCTCTCAAGCCCCTGATAAAGGCGGCAAATTAATGAGGAAAGCAGAATGACAATCACAAAGGGGATATGGGGTTCAGCGGCGTTACTGGCGGCGCTGAGCCTGCCTTTACAGGCGGCAGAGCCGGTAAAGGTGGGGTCTAAGATCGATACGGAAGGGGCGTTGCTCGGCAATATCATCCTGCAGGTGCTGGAAAGCCACGGGGTGAAAACAGTCAATAAAGTCCAGCTGGGTACCACGCCCGTGGTGCGCGGGGCCATCACCTCCGGCGAGCTGGATATCTACCCGGAATACACCGGTAATGGCGCGTTTTTCTTTAAAGATGAAAACGATGCGGCGTGGAAAAATGCCAGTGCAGGCTACGAGAAAGTGAAAAAACTCGACGCCGAGCAGAACAAGCTGATCTGGCTGACGCCTGCGCCCGCCAACAACACCTGGACCATCGCCGTGCGCAAGGATATCGCTGAGAAAGGCAAACTGACCTCTCTTGACGATCTGAGTCGCTATCTGAAAGAGAAGGGCGATTTCAAACTGGCGGCCTCGGCGGAATTTATCGAACGTCCGGACGCGCTTCCGGCCTTTGAAAAAGCCTACGATTTTAAACTCGACCAGAGCCAGCTGCTGTCGCTCGCGGGCGGTGATACAGCGGTGACGATCAAAGCTGCGGCTCAGAAAACGTCCGGCGTAAATGCGGCGATGGCCTACGGTACTGACGGCCCGGTGGCGGCGCTCGGTCTGCAAACCCTGACCGATCCGAAAGGCGTTCAGCCGATCTATGCTCCTACGCCTGTGGTGCGTGAAGCGGTGCTGAAAGCCTATCCGCAGATCGGCGACTGGCTGAAGCCGGTGTTTGAAACTCTCGATGAGAAAACCCTGCAACAGCTCAATGCGAGCATTGCGGTGGAAGGGCTGGATGCCAAAAAAGTGGCGGCAGATTATCTGAAGCAAAAAGGGCTTGTGAAGTAACAGGATAATGCTGTGCCGATAACCTGTCATAACCGCGTACTGCTGCTGCTCGCGTTTGTCGCGCTGGCGGCGTGCACGCTTCCGTTTGTGAACTTTGCCCCTAATCGGCTGGTGTCCGGCGAGGGGCTGTCCGTCTGGCAGGTGTGGGCGTTTTCGCCCCTCCTGCTGGCCCTGTCCCTGATACTGGCTGCCGCGCTGGCGTTTTGCCGTGGGCGCTTGCCGCTCATTTTCACGCTGCTCCTATGCGAAGCGTTAGTTGTGCTGCTGACCTGGAGTGCCGGGCAGGCGGCGACGCATCTCGCCACCGCCGAAACACCGCTGGCGCGCACCTCGGCAGGCAGCGGGCTGTGGCTGTGGATGGCCCTGTGCCTGCTCGCCTGTAGCGACGCGATCCGCCGTCTGACACAACACCCGCTCTGGCGCTGGCTGCTCCACGCGCAAATCTGGGTTCTGCCGCTGGCGCTGCTGTTCAGCGGCGAACTGAATACCCTTTCTCTGCTCAAAGAGTACACTAACCGCCAGGAGATTTTTAACGATGCGCTGTTGCAACATCTGACGATCCTGTTTGGCACGCTGGTGCCTGCGCTGCTTATCGGCGTACCCATCGGCCTGTGGTGCTACCGCCACCCCACGCGTCAGGGGCCGGTATTTACCGTGCTGAACGTGATTCAGACGATCCCTTCCGTGGCGCTGTTCGGCTTACTGATTGCGCCGCTTGCCGGGCTGGTGAAAAGCTTTCCTGCGCTCGCCTCGCTCGGTATTGCCGGAACCGGACTGACGCCCGCGCTCATTGCGCTGGTGCTGTACGCGCTGCTGCCTCTGGCGCGCGGCGTGCTGGCGGGGCTAAGCCAGGTTTCCCCTGAAGTGCTGGAGAGTGCCAGCGCGATGGGGATGAGCGCCCGCCAGCGATTCTGGAAAATCCAGCTGCCGCTGGCACTGCCGCTGCTACTGCGCAGCCTGCGGGTGGTGGCAGTGCAAACCGTTGGCATGGCGGTGATTGCAGCGCTGATCGGCGCTGGCGGGTTTGGGGCACTGGTATTCCAGGGCCTGCTGAGCAGCGCGCTGGATTTGGTCTTACTCGGTGTGATTCCTACCATCGCGCTGGCGGTGGTGGTGGATGCGCTTTTTGCCCTGTGGCTGGCCCTGCTGAAGGGGAAAAATGATGATTGAATTTCACGATGTGAACAAAAAATTTGCCGGGCAGATGGCTGTCAGCAACCTGAATCTGCGTTTTGAAGAAGGGGCTTTTTCGGTGCTGATCGGCACCTCTGGCTCGGGAAAATCGACCACCCTGAAGATGATCAACCGGCTGGTGGAGCATGATAGCGGGCTGATTCGTTTTGCCGGCGAGGAGATCCGCAGCCTGCCGGTGCTGGAACTGCGCCGCCGGATGGGGTACGCCATTCAGTCCATCGGCCTGTTCCCGCACTGGACGGTGGCGCAGAATATCGCCACCGTGCCGCAGCTGCAAAAATGGTCGCGGCAGAAGATTGCGGATCGCGTGGACGAACTGATGGCGCTGCTGGGGCTGGAACCTGCCCTGCGCGAGCGCTATCCGCATCAGCTTTCCGGCGGGCAACAGCAGCGCGTCGGGGTGGCGCGCGCGCTGGCCGCGAATCCTGAAGTGCTACTGATGGATGAACCTTTTGGCGCGCTGGACCCGGTTACCCGCAGCGCGCTGCAAACGGAGATGACCCGTATCCACCGCATTCTGGGGCGCACGATTATTCTGGTGACTCACGATATCGACGAAGCCCTGCGCCTCGCCGACCGCCTGGTTTTGATGGACAACGGCCAAGTGGTGCAGCAGGGGACTCCGCTGGAGCTGTTAACCCATCCGGCGACGGATTTTGTGCGCGAATTCTTTGGCCGCAGCGAACTGGGCGTACGCCTGCTGTCGCTGCGCACGGTCGGGGAGTATCTGCGCCGCGAAGATCCTGCCGTTAACGGCGAACCCCTTCAGGCGCAAATGAGCCTGCGCGATGCGCTCTCTGCGTTTGTCGCGCGGCAGTGCGAGGTGTTACCGGTGGTCGATGAGCACGGCGCGCCCTGCGGCACCCTGCATTTTCGCGATTTACTGGCAGGGGAGGTGGAACGTGAAATGGCTACGTGATCCGCTCCTGTGGCTGGTGCTGCTGTTTGTCGCGCTACTGTGGCTGATGCCCTACAGCGGCGGGCTGTTTGGCGCGTTGTTTCCAGGCCTTCCGCGCCCCGTTTATCTGCAGGAGAGTTTTATCAGCCTGACGCTGGCCCATTTCTGGCTGGTGGGGGTTTCGAGCGCTGTGGCGATTGTGATCGGCGTCGGAGCCGGGATTGCGGTGACGCGCCCGGCGGGCCGAGAGTTTCGCCCGCTGGTGGAGACCATTGCCGCTATCGGGCAGACGTTCCCGCCGGTGGCGGTGCTGGCGATTGCGGTGCCGGTGATCGGTTTTGGTCAGCAACCGGCAATTATTGCGTTGATTCTGTATGGCGTCCTGCCGATTTTACAGGCGACGCTGGCCGGGCTGACAGCGGTTCCGGCGGCGGTGAGCAGCGTGGCGGAAGGCATGGGGATGAGTGCGGGGCAGCGTCTGCGTAAAGTTGAGCTGCCGCTTGCCGCGCCGGTGATTCTGGCGGGGGTGCGCACGTCGGTAATCATTAATATCGGGACGGCGACCATTGCCTCAACGGTCGGGGCCAATACCTTAGGCACGCCGATCATTATCGGCCTGAGCGGGTTTAACACGGCTTATATTGTGCAGGGTGCATTGCTGGTTGCGCTGGCGGCGATCGTGGTTGATCGCGGATTTGAACGGCTGGCGCAGTATCTCAGCCGACACCGCCACGTACGATAAATGAGTAGCCAGCCAGCATAACGCCGCCAATGCCGCTGATGGCCATTAAAGCGAAGAGGGTAATTACGGCCACTTTGGTTGCCTTCATAATGTGCTCCTTTTGTTAACCGCCCAATTATACGGTGAAGCACACCTGTTAATGAACCATTAAATGCCGTTAAGACATTTACGGACCGAGGGTAATGACGGGGTAGCCGTGTTCGCGCCATTCGCTCAGAAGCTGCTGTTGGGCGGCAGTGGGGATTTCTCCGCACCAGACCAGCAGGGTTTGCCCTTCGAAAAGCTCCGGGCGAAACTGCGCTAATGAATGTGCCAGCACGTCTACTCGCCAGCCTTGCTGCGTGGCGATCCAGGCTTCGAGCCATAAGCGGGTGGTGTCGTGAATATTCCAGCCGACCACCAGCGCGTCCTTTCCGCTCTTCTTGCGTGCCGTCGACAGGCACACGGAAATGTAATTGATTAACGCGCCATCCAGCATGCTTAGCAGCGTCTGTAATGCCGGCTGCTGAGACTGCAGACGGCGGCGAAGCGGTATAAACAGATGAGCAATTAACGTCTGGGCGGGATAATCCCGACCCTGCTCCTTGATCCAGGTTCGCAGACGTTGAAAGTTACCGGCCTGCAACAGCCGAAGCAGGGTTTCCTGATGTTCGCGCCACTCGGCCAGGCTGTCGGGATCGTGTTCGCATAAGAGCGATTTGACCTTACTGACCTGCACACCGTTGTCGATCCAGCTTTTGATTTCGCGAATGCGATCGATATCCGCCTCGTTAAACAGGCGGTGCCCTCCGTCCGTTCGCTGCGGTTTAAGCAGCTCGTACCGCCGCTGCCATGCCCGCAGCGTCACAGGATTGATATCACAAAGCAGTGCCACTTCACCTATCGTGTAAAGCGCCATGTTCGCCCCCTGGCTTGCGCATCCCCAGAGTAACTGTAGTCGTTGATTCGCGAACCAGGAAGAATCGACCGTTTTTTGAACAAATAATGCGAAGGGTGGAATATCTTGCGCTAAACGATGTGATGACGGGCACGAATTGCAGCTTTTTTGGAATGCTTCAAAGAAAGTTAATGTGTATCAGTGTATGTTACGCGTTTTTAGAAAGTGCGGTTTGCGGTCATGTACGAATTTAATCTGGTGTTGCTGCTGCTTCAGCAGATGTGCGTTTTTCTGGTCATCGCGTGGCTGATGAGCAAAACGCGGCTGTTCATTCCGCTGATGCAGGTGACTGTACGCCTGCCGCACAAGCTTCTCTGCTACGTCACCTTCTCGATTTTCTGCATTCTCGGCACCTATTTTGGTCTGCACATTGAAGACTCGATCGCCAACACGCGCGCCATCGGTGCGGTGATGGGCGGGCTGCTGGGTGGCCCGGTGGTCGGCGGTTTAGTCGGGTTAACGGGCGGATTGCATCGTTACTCCATGGGCGGCATGACGGCCCTGAGCTGCATGATCTCGACGATTGTCGAAGGGCTGCTCGGCGGCCTGGTTCACAGCTACATGATCAAGCGTGGCCGCCCGGATAAAGTCTTTAGCCCGCTCACCGCCGGGGCAATAACTCTGGTGGCAGAGCTGGCGCAAATGCTGATTATCCTGCTAATTGCGCGCCCCTTTGAAGATGCCCTGCATCTGGTGAGCAGCATCGCCGCGCCGATGATGGTCACCAATACCGTCGGCGCGGCGCTGTTTATGCGCATCCTGTTAGATAAACGCGCGATGTTTGAAAAATACACTTCGGCGTTCTCGGCCACGGCGCTTAAGGTCGCCGCCTCGACGGAAGGCATTCTGCGCCAGGGCTTTAACGAAGAGAACAGCATGAAAGTGGCTCAGGTGCTCTATCAGGAGCTGGATATCGGCGCGGTGGCGATCACCGATCGGGAACGGCTGCTGGCGTTTACCGGCACCGGTGACGATCACCATCTGCCCGGCAAACCGATCTCTTCGACGTATACGCTGCGCGCCATAGAAACGGGCGAAGTGGTGTATGCCGATGGGAATGAAGTGCCGTACCGCTGCTCGCTGCACCCGCAGTGCAAACTCGGTTCGACGCTGGTGATCCCGCTGCGTGGTGAGAATCAGCGGGTGATGGGAACGATTAAGCTCTACGAAGCCAAAAACCGGTTGTTCAGCTCCATCAACCGCACGCTGGGGGAGGGGATCGCCCAGCTGCTGTCGGCGCAAATCCTGGCGGGGCAGTACGAGCGGCAAAAGGCGCTGCTGACCCAGTCGGAAATCAAACTCCTGCACGCCCAGGTGAATCCGCATTTTCTGTTTAATGCGCTGAACACGCTCAAGGCGGTGATCCGCCACGACAGCGATCAGGCGACGCAGCTGGTGCAGTTTCTGTCGACTTTTTTCCGCAAAAACCTGAAGCGCCCTTCAGAGATTGTGACCCTCGCCGATGAGATTGAACATGTGAATGCCTATCTGCAAATCGAAAAGGCGCGATTCCAGTCGAGACTGCAGGTGTCACTGTTTGTGCCGGACGAACTGGCCCATCAGCATCTTCCGGCGTTCACCCTGCAGCCGATTGTGGAAAACGCCATTAAACACGGCACCTCGCAGCTGCTGGGCACCGGCGAAATCCATATTTCTGCCAGCCGTTTTAATCACCATCTGGTGCTGGACATTGAAGATAACGCCGGGCTTTATCAGCCTGGCGCCGAGTCGGGCGGGCTGGGGATGAGCCTGGTCGACAAACGTCTGCGCGCGCATTTCGGTGATGATTGCGGTATCACCGTCGACTGCGAGCCGGACAGTTTTACCCGTATTACCTTACGATTGCCCCTGGAGGAAAACGCATGCTAAGAGTGCTGATTGTCGATGATGAGCCGTTAGCGCGGGAAAACCTGCGGGTTCTGTTGCAGGAACAGAGCGACATTGAGGTGGTGGGCGAATGCGCCAACGCCATCGAAGCCATTGGTGCGGTACATAAATTGCGCCCGGACGTGCTGTTTCTCGATATCCAGATGCCGCGCATTAGCGGCCTGGAGATGGTCGGAATGCTCGACCCGGAGCATCGTCCGTACATCGTTTTTTTGACGGCGTTTGATGAATATGCGGTGAAAGCGTTTGAAGAGCATGCGTTCGATTATCTGCTAAAACCCATCGAAGAGAAGCGGCTGGAGAAAACCCTCAACCGCCTGCGCCAGGAGCGCAGCGTGCAGGACGTTTCGCTTCTGCCGGAAAACCAGCAGGCGCTGAAATTTATCCCCTGTACCGGCCATAGCCGCATCTACCTGTTGCAGATGGACGACGTGGCGTTTGTCAGCAGCCGCATGAGCGGAGTGTTTGTCACCAGCGCTGAAGGCAAGGAGGGCTTTACGGAGCTGACGCTGCGCACGCTGGAGAGCCGTACGCCGCTGATCCGCTGTCATCGCCAGTATCTGGTGAATATGGCGCATCTGAAAGAAATTCGTCTGGAAGAGAACGGTCAGGCGGAGCTGGTGCTGCGTGCCGGACAGACGGTGCCGGTGAGTCGGCGCTATCTGAAGAGCCTGAAAGAGGCGATTGGGCTGTAAAACTGGTACACTGCGCCCCATCGCATCACCGACAGCTGAAGGCTCTATGTTAAGTAACGATATTCTTCGTAGCGTGCGCTACATCCTGAAATCCAACAATAACGATTTGGTTCGTATTCTGGCGCTGGCCGAGGTCGAGACCACGCCGGCGAATATCGCCAGCTGGATCACCAAAGAGGACGAAGAGGGCTTTGTTCGCTGCCCGGATATCATTCTCTCTTCGTTTTTGAATGGCCTGATTTACGATAAACGCGGCAAGGATGAGTCTGCCCCGGTGCTGTCGCCTGAGCGTCGCGTGAATAACAACATCGTACTGAAAAAACTGCGTATCGCGTTTTCCCTCAAATCTGACGATGTGCTGGCGATCATGACCGAGCAAAAATTCCGCGTGTCGATGCCGGAAATCACCGCCATGATGCGCGCGCCGGATCATAAGAACTACCGCGAGTGCGGCGATCAGTTTATGCGCTACTTCCTGCGCGGGCTGACTCACCGTGTGCATAGCGCGAAGCCGTCAGCCTAAGTTTGTTGGCGCTACGCTACGCTTTGAAGGCCGGGAGCCGGTAAACAAGGCATAAAAAAAGCCGGAGAACGCTCCGGCTTTTTTGTTTATTTCACCTGCTGACCCGGTTTCGCCCCGTCGTCAGGGCTTAACAGGAAGATATCCTTCCCGCCAGGACCGGCGGCCATCACCATCCCTTCCGAGATGCCGAAGCGCATTTTGCGCGGCGCAAGGTTAGCGACCATCACCGTCTGGCGACCGATCAGCACCTGCGGGTCCGGATACGCAGAGCGAATGCCGGAGAAGACGTTACGTTTCTCACCGCCCAGATCCAGCGTCAGGCGCAGCAGTTTGTCAGAGCCTTCGACGAATTCCGCGTTTTCAATCAGCGCAACGCGCATATCAACTTTGGCGAAGTCATCAAAAGTGATGGTTTCCTGAATCGGATCGTCTGCCAGCGGGCCAGTGACTGGCGCAGCGGCGGCTTTCACCTCTTCTTTCGACGCTTCAACCAGCGCTTCAACCTGTTTCATCTCAATGCGGTTATACAGCGCTTTGAAGGTGTTCACTTTATGGCTGAGCAGCGGCTGCTGGATAGCATCCCAGGTCAGCTCGGTGTTCAGGAAGGCTTCTGCACGTTCCGTCAGCTGCGGCAGAACCGGCTTCAGGTAGGTCATCAGCACGCGGAACAGGTTGATGCCCATGGAGCAGATCGCCTGCAGATCCGCATCGCGGCCTTCCTGCTTCGCGACGACCCACGGTGCCTGCTCGTCCACATAGCGGTTTGCCAGATCGGCCAGAGCCATGATTTCGCGCACTGCTTTACCGAACTCGCGTGCTTCCCACGCGTCGCCGATAGTGACGGCCGCGTCGGTAAAGGTTTTATACAGTTCTGGATCGGCCAGTTCAGCTGCCATTACGCCGTCGAAACGCTTGGCGATAAAGCCCGCGTTACGGGACGCCAGGTTGACCACTTTATTCACGATGTCTGCGTTCACGCGCTGCACGAAATCTTCCAGATTCAGGTCGATATCGTCGATGCGGGAAGAGAGCTTCGCGGTGTAGTAGTAGCGCAGGCTGTCTGCGTCGAAGTGATTCAGCCAGGTGCTGGCTTTAATGAAGGTGCCGCGTGATTTGGACATCTTCGCGCCGTTCACCGTCACGTAGCCGTGAACAAACAGGTTGGTTGGCTTACGGAAACCGCTGCCTTCCAGCATCGCAGGCCAGAACAGGCTGTGGAAATAGACGATGTCTTTGCCGATGAAGTGGTACAGCTCGGCGGCGGAATCTTTTTTCCAGTACTCTTCGAAGCTCTGGGTGTCGCCGCGTTTGTCGCACAGGTTCTTGAAGGAACCCATGTAGCCGATTGGCGCATCCAGCCAGACGTAGAAATATTTGCCCGGCGCGTTCGGGATTTCGAAACCAAAGTACGGCGCATCGCGGGAGATATCCCACTGCTGCAGACCGGATTCGAACCACTCCTGCATTTTATTCGCCACCTGCTCCTGCAGCGCGCCGCTGCGGGTCCACGCCTGCAGCATTTCGCTGAAGGACGGCAGATCGAAGAAGAAGTGTTCGGAGTCGCGCATGACAGGCGTCGCGCCGGACACCACGGATTTCGGCTCGATAAGCTCGGTCGGGCTGTAGGTCGCGCCGCACACTTCGCAGTTATCGCCGTACTGATCCGGGGATTTACACTTCGGACAGGTGCCTTTCACGAAACGGTCCGGCAGGAACATGCCTTTTTCCGGATCGTACAGCTGAGAGATAGTGCGGTTTTTGATAAAACCGTTCTCTTTCAGGCGGGTGTAGATAAGCTCCGACAGCTCGCGGTTCTCGTCGCTGTGAGTCGAATGATAGTTGTCGTAGCTGATGTCAAAGCCAGCAAAATCAGTCTGATGCTCCTGACTCATTTCGGTAATCATCTGCTCCGGGGAGATCCCCAGCTGCTGTGCTTTCAGCATAATTGGCGTGCCGTGAGCATCGTCCGCGCAGATGAAGTTTACCTGGTGGCCGCGCATTCGCTGGTAACGGACCCAGACATCAGCCTGGATATGCTCCAGCATGTGGCCGAGGTGGATTGAACCGTTTGCGTACGGCAGAGCGCACGTTACCAGAATTTTTTTCGCGACTTGAGTCATAGTGGGCATTACTTCTTTAACAGTAAAAAGGGTTTTTGATAGTAACAAAAGGGCCATTATTAAGTAAGCACAAACCACGGCCTTTCAGGTAAACTTGTTCAACTAAGGTCTTATTCACAAGAACAAAGGAGTCGGGATGAGTTCTCAATCCCAGGCCAAATCACCGGAAGCCTTACGAGCAATGGTTGCCGGGACGCTGGCTAATTTTCAGCATCCAACCCTGAAGCACAATCTGACCACGCTAAAAGCGCTGCACCACGTGGCATGGCTGGATGACACGCTGCACGTTGAACTGCAGATGCCGTTTGTCTGGACCAGCGCCTTCGAAACCCTGAAAGAGCAGTGCAGTTCCGATCTGCTGCGTATTACCGGGGCGAAGGCGATTGACTGGAAGCTGACGCACACCATCGCCACGCTCAAACGCGTGAAAAATCAGCCGGGCATTAACGGCGTGAAGAATATTATTGCCATCAGCTCCGGCAAGGGTGGGGTGGGGAAATCCTCCACCGCCGTGAACCTTGCGCTGGCGCTGGCCGCAGAAGGGGCCAAAGTCGGAATTCTGGATGCCGATATCTACGGTCCGTCGATTCCCAATATGCTGGGTGCGGAAAACCAACGTCCAACCTCCCCGGACGGCACCCACATGGCGCCGATCATGGCCTACGGCCTGGCGACTAACTCCATCGGCTATCTGGTGACGGATGATAACGCAATGGTCTGGCGTGGCCCGATGGCCAGCAAGGCGCTGCTGCAGATGCTGCAGGAGACCATGTGGCCGGATCTCGATTACCTGGTGCTGGATATGCCGCCAGGCACGGGCGATATCCAGCTGACGCTGGCGCAAAATATCCCGGTGACGGGAGCGGTTGTGGTCACTACGCCGCAGGATATCGCGCTGATCGACGCCAAAAAAGGCATCGTGATGTTTGAGAAAGTGGAGGTGCCGGTGCTCGGCGTGGTCGAGAACATGAGCGTGCATATTTGCAGCAACTGCGGTCACCACGAGCCGATTTTTGGCACCGGTGGCGCAGAGAAACTGGCGGCGCAGTATCACACTCAGCTGCTGGGGCAGATGCCGCTGCATATCACGCTGCGTGAAGATCTCGACCGTGGCAAGCCGACCGTGGTGGGCCGTCCGGAGAGTGAATTTGCGGGAATGTACCGTCAACTGGCAGGGCGCGTGGCCGCGCAGCTGTACTGGCAGGGTGAAGTGATTCCGAGCGAGATCGCGTTCCGCGCAGTCTAAGCATTAGCCGTAATGGGCCGGGGGCATTCGCTTACCCGGCCTGCAACCGGCTGTTCCGTGGGCCTGCGCAAGCGCAGCGCCTGCGGGCAATTACCGCAAAACGTAATGCATCAGGTAATACTCTCCGTCCGGAGAATCCCCCGTCGCCTCAATACGCCAGCCGTGTCGCTGGTAAAATGACACCGCGCGTTCATTTCTGACCAGACACTTCAGCGAACCGGTGCTGGTGAATGTTTCCTGCACGCGTTTGAGCAACAGGCTGCCAGCGCCCGCGTGCTGATACTGCGGATCAACAAACAGATTGTGCAGAAAATTATCGTTGCTCCAGACCGACGCAAACCCGACGCGATGGCCGTCTTGCATCGCCACCCAGATTTGCTCGTCACGCGTTGCCGCGTCGAAATCTTCTAGCTGCCAGTCGCTGCTGTCCAGCCACGGCCAGGCTTCACGCCGGGCGTGTAAGTAGAGGGTGCGCAGGAAAGGGCGATCGCTTTCCTGCCAGGCCCGGACGATGAGGGGATCAGCGGTGATAGAAGATATCTCCGTTGTAGGCTTTACGGATTTTACCGTCGGCATCACCAATCAGAACGTAGTTCTCACCCATGTAAGTCCAGTGTGTACCCGCGTCAGGCGCAGGGAGGTTACGCAGCTGGTACTGTTTAATGGTGTATTCAGGCGTTTGATACTGAGCTGGTGCGGTGTCGCCAATTTTGAATTTGGTGAAATCGGCAATGAACTCTTGTTCTTCGTATGCCTGGATACCAGAAGGGGCAGCGGCAGGCTGCGGCGCGGCGTATACGGCACCCGCCAGTGACATCAACACACCCAGAAGCAGCAATTTACTCTTAGCCATTTTTTCTCCAGTTAAACCGTTTTGCTGATACTTCAGCCCGCTGTGGCGTCACAGCGTGGCAAGCAGCCCATTTTAGGGGGCACAGTCCCACTTGTTTGAAAAAAAATGTAACAAATCTGAACAGCTTTGCCCACGAATTCTTAACCACGTCGCTGAATGACGTATCGCATCTCAATATTCAGAGAAAATAACGAATTAGAGGTCTGCGAATTTATGGCTGAGCTGGTCGGGAAAACCGCAGTGGCAAAGGAAAAAGCGGGATAACAAAATTGTCCCCGCACCAGAGGGTGCGGGGAGCAAGGACTTACTTCGCCAGAATCTCGTACGCGGTACGTTCCACCAGCGACAGCAGGACTTTTACGTCGTCCAGCGTCACCGTTGGGTTCAGCAGCGTCAGTTTCAGGCAAGTCACGCCGTTGTGCTCGGTCACGCCGACGTTTGCACGGCCGGAGTCGAGCAGGGCGTCACCGATTTTCTGGTTCAGCAACGCGATAGCCGCATCGTTCAGCGCCTGCTCAGGGCGGAAGCGGAACAGCACGCTCGCCAGCTGAGGCTGCATTACCAGTTCCAGCACCGCCTGATCTTTCACGTACGCGGCAACGTCCTGCGCCAGCGTCACACCATGATCGATAATGGCCGCGTATTGCTCCTGACCCAGCGCTTCCAGGCTCATCCACAGCTTCAGCGCGTCAAAACGGCGCGTAGTCTGCAGTGATTTGGAGACCAGATTCGGCACGCCCGCTTCTTCGTCAAACTCAGAGTTCAGGTAGGCCGCCTGGTAGCGCATCAGCTCGTAATGGCGCGCTTCTTTCAGCAGGAATGCGCCGCAGCTGATGGTCTGGAAGAACTGCTTGTGGAAGTCCAGGGTGATGGAATCCACCAGTTCGATACCGTCCAGGTAGCCGCGATACTTATCGGACATCAGCAATGCGCCGCCCCAGGCCGCATCCACATGTACCCAAATCTGCTGCTCTGCGGCCATCTCTGCGATAGCGCGCAGCGGATCGATCGCACCTGCGTCGGTGGTCCCGGCGGTGGCGACGATCGCCAGAATCTGCTCACCGTTGGCATTGCACTGGGCAATTTTCGCCGCCAGATCGTTCAGATCCATGCGTGAGCACTCGTCGGTTTTCACCTGAATGACCGACTGGTAGCCCAGACCGAGCAGCGCCATGTTCTTCTGCACGGAGAAGTGCGCGTTTTCAGAACAGAGTACGCGGATCTTACGCAGATCACCGATCAGCCCATCCTGCTGGATGGAGTGGCCCTGACGCGCGAAGAACGCGTCACGTGCCAGCATCAGGCCCATCAGATTGCTCTGGGTGCCACCGCTGGTGAACACGCCCGCATCCCCGGCCTGATAACCCACGCGGGTACGCAGCCAGTCGATCAGCTTCATCTCAATGATGGTTGCTGACGGGCTTTGATCCCAGGAGTCCATGCTCTGGTTGGTGGCGTTGATCAGCACTTCTGCCGCCTGGCTCACAACCAGGCTTGGGCAGTGCAGGTGCGCCACACACTGCGGGTGGTGAACCGACAGGCTGTCTTTCAGGAAGTACTCGACCGCGCGGGCAATCGCCGCTTCGTTGCCGAGGCCTTTCTGACCGAAGTTCAGGGAGATATTCTCGCGCAGCTCGGCGACGGTTTTCCCCTGATACATCTCAGACTGCTGCAGCCACTGCATCACCGCCTGAGAGCTTTGCTCGATGGCCTGCTGATAGGCCTCGATGCTTTGCGCCGACGACGACAGAATTGGGTTTGACTCAGACATCTTTTTCCTAACTCCGTTAGACCGGGCGAACGCCCGCAGCAAGCAGCGCCTGCTCGAATTTATCCAGGAAGACGTTCAGTTCCTGATCGCTAATCAGCAGGGATGGCAGCAGACGCAGAACCACGCCGTTACGACCACCGCGCTCCAGAATCAGGCCTGCTTCGAAGCATTTCTTCTGGATCAGGGCAGAGAGGTCACCGTCGCCTGGGAAACAGCCCATGTGATCTGCCGCTTCGTTCGGTTTCACGATCTCGATGCCGATCATCAGGCCCAGGCCGCGCACGTGGCCGATCACCGGATAACGTTGCTGCAGCTCAACCAGCTGGCCTTTCAGCCATTCGCCCTGAGCGGCCACTTTGTCAGCGATATTCTGATCTTTCAGAATTTTCAGCGTGGTCAGGCCGGTTGCCATCGCCAGCTGGTTGCCACGGAAGGTGCCGGTGTGATGACCTGGTGCCCAGGCATCGAACTGCTTTTTGATGCCAAGAACAGCCAGTGGCAGACCACCGCCGACAGCTTTAGACATCACGATGATGTCTGGCTCGATACCCGCGTGTTCGAAGGCAAACTGCTTGCCGGTACGGCAGAAGCCAGCCTGAACTTCGTCGAGGATCAGCAGAATGCCGTGCTCCTGAGTCACTTTACGAATGCGCTGCAGCCACTCAGCCGGAGCCGGGTTCACGCCGCCTTCGCCCTGAACCGCTTCCAGAATCACGGCTGCAGGTTTACGCACGCCGCTTTCGACGTCGTTGATCAGGTTATCAAAGTAGTAGGTCAGCGCTTTCACGCCCGCGTCACCGCCGATACCCAGCGGGCAGCGGTACTGGTGCGGGTAAGGCATGAACTGCACTTCTGGCATCATGTTATCGACCGCTTCTTTCGGAGACAGGTTACCTGTCACAGAGAGCGCGCCGTGGGTCATCCCGTGATAGCCGCCGGAGAAGCTGATAATGCTGCTGCGACCGGTGACTTTTTTCGCCAGTTTCAGTGCGGCTTCTACCGCATCGGCACCGGATGGGCCGGTGAACTGCAGGCAATATTCTTTGCCCTGGCCTGGCAGCAGGGAGAGCAGATACTCAGAGAACTCGTCTTTCAACGGTGTTGTCAGATCGAGAGTATGTAACGGCAAGCCGCTGGTAATGACATTTTGGATGCTTTTCAGCACATCAGGATGGTTATGGCCAAGCGCGAGGGTGCCAGCGCCGGCAAGACAGTCAAGGTATTCTTTATTATCTGCATCGGTAATCCACACGCCATCTGCTTTAGCGATCGCTAAAGGCAGTTTGCGAGGATAACTCCTGACGTTCGATTCAAACTCGGCCTGACGGGCCAGATAGGTTTCGTTGCTTTTGCGGGCATCTGCGGTGTCAATACGGACTTTATCCGTCATCATATCACTCCCACAACCGGGGCAGCCTTATGCGCCTCGATTGAATAAATAGTTAGTAAAGGATAGGGCGAGTAAAAAACGCGGCCAATATAGAGCCTTTTGGCGCGTGGCTCAATGGTTAATTTGTTTACTGTTTTGTTACAAAAGAGGGGGGTTAAAGAGCGTTCAATAACCCGATGTTTTTGATAACAAAAATCTGCCGCTTCGACGCGAAAAGCCCTCACCCCGCGCAATACAAAAAAGGCGGCACGTTAGCCGCCTTAACATTACTTCTGCGTGAACTGCAATAAGCCATGATCGCGGCCATGGGTTTTATTCCATGACGCATCGGTAATACCGTCTTCATCAAGGGTGATGGAGAGTACGTAACCCGCGCCTTTAATCTCATAACTATTCGCATTAAAACGCTTTATCGTCGCCTGCTTACCGTTGATTTTGGCGGTGAAAAAGCCGTTGCTGACGCTGGCTTTGATCCCGTTTGCCGTGAACGAGGCTTCACGCAGCGGGTCATGCACTTTGGCGCTCTGACCGTGCTGCACGGCGTTGGCGGCATTTTCAAGCGCCTGTTTTTCGGCCACGGCGTTCATTGTCGTTGTGCGGTTTTGCTCCGCTAAATAACAGGTATCGCGGCTGACGCCTTGCGCTTCACACTTCGCCATACGCTCAGCCGGAGAGGAACAGGCCGAAAGCGCAGAGACAGCAATGGCGACCATCATTAATTTCTTCATTTAATAACCTCTAACACATTGGATACAATTTAAAGATGAGATGAGATCGCGACAGGAGAAATAATCTCTGTACATCGTCCCGAGCCAAAATCCGGTCAGTATTAATAAAATATAAAGCACAGCTGAAAATAGTATTATTTTTATCATGATGGCTATCATCAACAGGTACAAAATCAATCTTTAACAACGAGAGCAAATTTATCAGAAGCCAATTCCGATACCCGCGCCCATCGCGAAATCGTTGTTGGTGGAATCACTGACACCCGCTTTAATCACGGTTGCGTCGCCTGCATGGAATGATGCGCCCACGCTCAGCGCCTGCTCATTTTTGAATGTCCCGACGCCTGCGGAAAACATCACCTGCTGGCCCACCTGTACCTGAGGCATCGACGCAATGGCGATGGCAGATGCCGCCCCGCTGCGGGATTCTTTCTTGTTATCGTCCACTTCATCTTTCAGGTTTTTGAACTGACTATTGCTGGCGGACTGCTGTTGAGCAAACGACTGTTTCGCGTCTTGCAGGTCTTTCTCGACGCTCGCCGACTGCTGAGCAGCGGCATTCTGCAGATGGTTAATCTGCTGATTCACATCCTGTTTAGTCTGCTGAAGATCTTTATTCAGGCTGGCCGACTGCTGCGTGCTGGTGTTCTTTACCGTCGTAATCTGCTGATTCACATCCTGCTTAGTCTGCTGAAGATCTTTTTCAATATTGGTCGTTTGCTGCGTGGTGGTATTTGTTACCGCCGTAATCTGGTTAGTGATGTTCGTATTGGTCTGCTGCAACGCATTATCGATGTCGATTTTCTGCTGAGTGACCGCGTCATTCGTATTATCAATTTGCGTGTTTAAATCCGTTCGCGTCTGCTGTAAATCATAGTTGACCACCAGTACTGCATCTTTAGTGCTATTCAGATCGTCATCTACGCCACTGATACGCGTATTCAGTCCCTGAAAAGCCTGTTCGCTATCGACTTTATTTTGGGTGATCTGGTCCTGATGCTCGTTCAGAAGGTCAATAGCCCCCTGGTTAGCGGTTTCAACGGTATGTCCCCACGCTTGAGAATAATCTATTGGTGCAGCAAATACGCTTCCGGCGCAGATGAGAGTCAACGCAAATACAGCGACAGGGGTTTTACGAGTAAGCATTAATTTCACGATCTCAATCTCAACAATAAATGCATAATTCTTAGATATAACGCAGCTAAAAACCGACGCGAAAAATCGAGTCGAGTAGGTCTGCTCCAGAGGGTGTATTTTTTTGATGGTCACAATCTTATTAACCGGGCTGAACTATCGTCTAACTGACGCGTGTGAACTTTGACGCAGATCACGTGCAATGCATATATCTAAGTTGCTGAAAGTAAACATTAATTTTTCATAAAGCGTTGTTTTTATTTGTATTGTTACCCTGGTTTGCGAGGTGGTAGTGCGAAGAGAAGCGGAGAGTTAAAAACATTAAATCTGAATAATCAAAGAGATTAAATGTATACACAGTAAATGAATGTTGAGGCTATTTTTTTAATATTTTTGGCCTTACGCACGTCAGAAATCGGCTCGCGAAGGCTTGCCTGAGGCGATGGCTTGCTCTACCCTGCTAAAATTACTGAACTGCTCAGTAAATTGACTCGGGGTGCCCTTCTTTGTGAAGGCTGAGAAATACCCGTACCACCTGATCTGGATAATGCCAGCGTAGGGAAGTCAGATGCCCCTCACGGCTATCGCTTCTTGACGCAAGGCAGGAGCGAAACCATGCAGCCTGACCTGCTCGATTTACACGTCTTACACCACTTCCGTACTCGTTCTCCGCTTACTCACTGCATGACCAACGATGTGGTGCAGACCTTTACCGCGAACGTTTTACTGGCCCTCGGGGCCTCTCCGGCGATGGTTATCGAAGCCGAAGAGGCGGAGCAGTTTACCGGGATAGCCGATGCGCTGTTAATCAATGTCGGTACGCTCACCTCGCCGCGCTCGCAGGCCATGCGCCGGGCAATTGAACGCGCGGTTGCCGCAGGGAAGCCCTGGACGCTCGATCCGGTGGCGGTCGGTGCGCTGTCGTTTCGCACCCGCTTTTGCCAGCAAATTCTCACTCTGAAACCCGCCGCCATCCGTGGGAATGCCTCAGAAATCCTTGCCCTTGCCGGCATGAGCGCGGGCGGTCGCGGGGTAGACACCACCGATACCGCCGCCAGCGCATTGCCCGCAGCCCAGGCACTGGCACGCCAGACCAACGCCATTGTTGCGGTCACGGGGGAGGTGGATTACGTCACCGACGGGCAGCGAACGAAAAACATCGCTGGCGGCGATCCGATGATGACCCGCGTGGTCGGCACCGGCTGTGCCTTGTCGGCGGTGGTTGCGGCAAGCTGCTCGCTGCCGGGCGATCGGCTGGATAATGTGGCTGCCGCCTGTGGATGGATGAAGCGCGCGGGAAGCGTAGCCGCCGCACACAGCGCCGGGCCGGGCAGTTTTGCGAGCGCCTTTATCGACGCCCTCTGGACGCTGGAGGCGCAGGCATGAATCGTATCAACGCACTAACCATCGCAGGCACCGATCCGAGCGGCGGCGCGGGTATTCAGGCCGATCTCAAAACGTTCTCCGCTCTCGGGGCTTATGGCTGCTCGGTCATCACCGCGCTGGTGGCGCAAAATACCCGTGGCGTGCAGTCGGTCTATCGCATTGAGCCAGATTTTGTCGCGGCTCAGCTCGATTCCGTGTTCAGCGATGTACGCATTGATACCACCAAAATCGGCATGCTGGCCGAAACCGATATCGTTGAAGCGGTGGCCGAGCGGCTGAAGCGTTATCAGGTGCAAAACGTGGTGCTCGATACGGTGATGCTGGCAAAAAGCGGCGATCCGCTGCTTTCAACGTCTGCCGTTGAAACCCTGCGTAAAAAGCTGTTGCCGCAGGTTTCGCTCATCACGCCGAATCTGCCGGAAGCGGCAGCGCTGCTCGATGCGCCGCACGCCCGCAGCGAACAGGAGATGAAAGAGCAGGGCCGTGCATTACTGGCGCTGGGCTGTGAGGCGGTGCTGATGAAGGGCGGTCATCTGGACGATGCCGAAAGCCCGGACTGGCTCTTTACCCGCGACGGTGCGCAGCGATTTACCGCCCCGCGCGTCATCACCAAAAACACCCACGGCACCGGCTGCACCCTGTCGGCGGCACTGGCGGCGCTACGTCCGCGCCATGAAAACTGGGCCGATACGGTGCAGGACGCCAAAGCCTGGCTCTCACTGGCGCTCGCCAAAGCCGATACTCTGGAAGTCGGTCACGGTATTGGCCCGGTTCACCATTTTCATGCATGGTGGTAAAGCGCTGAAGGAGTATACTGAATAAGGACTTTCTGCCAGGAAAACAGAGATGGAACAAGCGCATACCCGGTTAATTGCTCAACTGAATGAACGGTTTGCGGCGGTGGATAATACCCCGCTTTATCTGAGATTTGCCGAGACGGTAAAAAACGCCGTGCGCAGCGGAATGCTGGAGCATGGCAACATTTTGCCGGGCGAGCGCGATCTGAGCCAGTTGACCGGGGTGTCGCGCATTACCGTGCGCAAAGCGTTGCAGGCGCTGGAAGAGGAGGGCGTGGTCACGCGTTCTCAGGGCTATGGCACGCAGATTAATAACATCTTTGAGTATTCCCTCAAGGAGGCGCGCGGGTTTTCTCAGCAGGTGGTCCTGCGCGGCAAAAAGCCTGACACCCTGTGGGTGAACAAACGGATCGTCAAATGCCCGGATGAGGTGGCATCGGAGCTATCAATCGCACCGCAAAGCGATGTCTTTATGCTGAAACGCATTCGCTACGTCGACGACGACGCCGTATCGATTGAAGAGTCCTGGGTGCCGGTTGGGCTGATCCACGACCCTGATGCCATCGGTATTTCTCTGTACGACTATTTCCGCAGCCAGAACATCTTTCCGCAGCTTACCCGCTCGCGCGTCAGCGCCCGGATGCCGGACAGCGAATTCCAGATGCACATCAAAATGGACGAAAAAATACCGGTGCTGGTGATCAAGCAAGTCGCGCTTGACCAGCAACACCGGCCGATTGAGTACAGTATTAGCTACTGTCGCAGCGATTTATACGTCTTTGTGTGCGAGGAGTAGTTCCTCGCGCGTCGGCGCACAGTCGCCGCCGCGATGACTAACTACCCACGCGGCCACCGCATTGCCAAGTAATACGGCGTCCGGCAGCGCCCAGCCCGCCGCCAGCCCGGCCAGCGTTCCACCTGCGTGGCTGTCACCTGCACCAATGGTATCCACCACCGTGGCGGGAAATGCCGGAACGTGCCCGGCATTTTCACCGTCGTAATACTCTGCGCCGTCTTTATCGTGCCGCACAATCAGCGGGCAGCTGTAATGCGCCTGCCACGCCTTGCCGAGGGTTTCCACGGACACACCTAGACGCTCCGCCGCAATAACGGCTTCCTGGCGATTCAGCGACACAATCGGTTTGCAGGCCATGATACGTGCCATCAATGCATCAGGAATATCCGCGATGCGTGGCCCAAAATCGATAAACGCCGTTACGTCTTTAAGCCCTTCCAGCCAGTGCGTCAGCAGGTCTCCGCACGGCGAGGCCAGCTGGTAGCCTGAGAGCGATACCAGGCTGTGAGGCGGCACCACAAGCGCGTCCAGCCAGCTCTGCTGCCACTGGTTTTCCACGCCGCTGAAAGACATAAAGGTGCGCTCGCCGTCCGGCTCCACCAGCGCCAGGCACCAGCCGTTATCACCGCTTTCGGCTTCCACCGCGCTGTGCAGATCCTGCTTTGTCATGGCGTTACGAATGATATCGGCCCACACGCCGTGCCCGACCGGCAGCGCGTTTTGCGCCGTGATCCCGAGGCGTTTCAGGGCGATAGCGATGTTCAGCGCACAGCCGCCAATGTTCACGCCCTGCTGTTTTAATTCGATATCACACCCGCGCCAGGGCAGGGCGTAGGCATCGGCGATCACGTCGATGACCGCCGCACCCAGTACCGTTACCGGACGCTGGGCCGTTAAGGTTTCAAGCTGGTGAGAAAGTTCGGTTCTCATGCGCCCTCTCTTTCTTCCCGATAGTGCAGCAGATGCTCGCAGTAGTAGCCAAAGTCCAGCTGATTCACCGCATCCAGCTCGGCTTTCAGGGCCGGATCAATCGCCTGCACGCCGTGCAGCGCGCCGCAAATCGCGGTCGCCATCGCACCGATAGTGTCCGTATCCCCGCCGAGATTCGCGCATAAAATTGCGCATCGGTTCGGGTCTGTCCCGGCCAGTTCCACCATCGCAATCGCCGCCGGAACGGACTCAATGGTGCTGGTGCCTGCGCCGACGAGCTGGTAAATCTGCTCGCTGGCAGAGTCTGTGCCGTTGGCCTCGCGCACGCTTTTAAGGGCCAGCTCCAGACGCGCAGCCAGAGAGGCGCTGAACGTGGTGGATCTGGACTCCTGGGCATAACGCGCGATGCCGGGCAGGGCGTCGACGATGTTCTGCCAGCTTTCCCCGTCAATGGCGCGGGAGATTGCCCAGGCGATCACCACCGCACCGGCAATCGCCAGATCCGATTTGTGCGTCGGACTTGAAGCGAGTGCCACCTGCTCAACAAAATGCTCAAGGCGAGTGGCCGGGAGCAGGCAGCCGAGCGGTGAGGCGCGCATCGCCGCGCCGTTGGTGACGCCATTATTTTCCAGCTCGCTCACCGGTTTACCGTTGCGGATGGCGTTAAGGGCAATTTTTGACGTTGGGCCGAGCACGTTCTTATTAAAAGCATCAAACTCTTCGGCCCACAGCAGGATATGCCTGCCGATGGCGTCGGGATCAATCTGCCCGTCGCATTCAATAATGGCATCCGCCAGGCTCAGGGCCATGGAGGTATCATCCGTAAACTCCGCCCGGCCAAAATAACAGGCGGCATTATTCTCTGCCGGGCCGGGCAAAAAGCGGTCGATCCAGCCAAAATGGGCCTTCACGCGGCTTCTTGGCCACAGCTCTGACGGCATGCCCATCGCATCCCCCAACATCTGCCCGTACAGGGCACCGAGAATACGTTCTGCTTTCATTTTACTTCCCCTCGTGTCAGCGCAGTATCGGCATCATCCACCTCAATGGCGGTGATCTCTTTATCCGATTCGCGGAAAAACAGCATAAACAGCACGGCGATAACGGCGATCATAATGCCGCCGAACGCCCACATTCCGGCCCAGTTGAAGGTCAACCCGTTCACAGGCTCTTTATAGGCAAACATTTTTTCCATCATCACGCCGCCCAGACGGTAGCCCAGCAGGCTGCCAAAGCCCTGGCAGCAGAGTGTGATCAGCCCTTGCGCTGCGGTACGCATATGCACAGGCGCTTTTTTGTCCACGTAGATATACGCGGTGACGTAATAGAAGTCGTAGCTTACGCCGTGGAGCAAAATGCCCAGGAACAGCAGCGCGTAGGTGAAGTACTGGTCCGCGCCACCGAAGACAAAGAAGCCGTAGCGGATGGCGGCGGTAATCAGGCCCAGCAGCAGGACCTTTTTAATACCAAAGCGCTTAGTGAAGAAAGGCAGCGCCAGCATAAAGAAGATTTCAGAGAACTGGCCGAGGGTCATCCAGCCGGTGGCGTTTTTCATGCCCACTTCCGTGAGATAACCGTTCGCAAAGATGTAGTAGAACGCCAGTGGCATCGCGAACAGGAACGAGCAGAAGAAGAACACGAGGAAGTTTTTATCGCGCAGTAAAATGAGCGCATCCAGCCCCAGCATCACTTTGATATCCAGCTTGCCGGTGCTCTTCGGCGGCGTGTTCGGCAGGAACAGGGCAAACACGCCCAGAAGCGCAGAGCTGGCCGCCGTCATCAGCAGGGGAATATTGGTGTCAGAAATATCGTTGTAGCCGAGCATCTGCGGCAGGAACCCGCAGGCCAGGCCCGAGGCGATCCAGCCAATCGTCCCCATCACGCGGATGCGCGGAAAATCGGCCTCCACGTCGTCGACGTTCGCAAAGGCAATGCTGTTGGTCAGGGCGATGGTCGGCATGTAGGTCAGAGAGTAGAGCAGCAGCAACGGGAAGAAGGCGCTGAACTGCGTTTGCTGAGCGGCGAAGTACATCAGAATTGCCCCGGCAAACATCAGCACCGCCAGCACTTTTTGCGCGGCAAAGAAGCGGTCTGTCAGCGAGCCAACGAGGATCGGCGAGAGGATCGCGGCGATAGCGGTACAGGCATACGACCAGCCAATTTCCCCGGCGGTAAAGCCGCTTTTACTCAGCCACAGCCACAGCGGCACAAACCACGCGCCCCAGATAAACCATTCAACAAACATCATGAATGACAGTTGGACTTTCGTTTTCATTGTTTAATCCTGCATGTCAGAGAGGGTACGCCTTTAACATACCACCCAATAATACCTTTTAAATACCTTTGCGATGATTGTTTGATCAATGTAACAGTTTTGTTGTACACGAAACGAGCCAGCAGATTGTGCTGAAAAAAATGACTCAGGCTGGAAAATAGGCTAAGACGGGTCCAGGCTTAGTCTGCTCACAAAAATGTGGGTATGGATATCACGCTCCGACACGATGTCGGAACTTACGGGAGCATCGCTATGACTGATATTGCGCAGCTGCTTGGCAAAGACGCCGACAGCCTTTTACAGCATCGTTGTATGACTATTCCAGCCGATCAGCTCTACCTGCCGGGCCACGACTACGTTGATCGGGTGATGATGGATAACAATCGCCCGCCTGCGGTTCTGCGAAACATGCAGACGCTTTACAACACCGGGCGCCTCGCCGGAACAGGCTATCTGTCCATTCTGCCCGTTGACCAGGGCGTCGAGCACTCTGCGGGAGCGTCGTTTGCCGCCAATCCGCTCTATTTCGATCCGAAGAATATTGTTGAGCTGGCGATTGAAGCCGGCTGTAACTGCGTGGCGTCAACTTACGGCGTGCTGGCCTCCGTGTCGCGCCGCTACGCGCACCGCATTCCCTTCCTCGTAAAACTGAACCATAACGAAACCCTGAGCTACCCGACCGAATACGACCAGACGTTATACGCCAGCGTCGAGCAGGCGTTTAACATGGGCGCGGTGGCGGTAGGGGCGACAATTTACTTCGGCTCTGAACAGTCCCGTCGTCAGATTGAGGAGATCTCCGCGGCGTTCGAGCGTGCCCACGAGCTGGGGATGGTCACGGTGCTGTGGGCCTATCTGCGTAACAACGCCTTCAAGAAAGATGGCGTGGATTACCACGTTTCTGCGGATCTCACCGGCCAGGCGAACCATCTGGCGGCGACCATTGGCGCGGATATCGTGAAGCAGAAAATGGCCGAAAATAACGGCGGCTATAAGGCGGTAAACTTCGGTTACACCGACGACCGTGTCTACAGCAAACTGACCAGCGAAAACCCGATTGATTTGGTGCGATACCAGCTCGCCAACTGCTACATGGGCCGCGCGGGGCTGATTAACTCCGGTGGTGCGGCAGGCGGCGAAACGGATCTGACCGATGCGGTGCGCACGGCGGTGATCAATAAACGCGCGGGCGGTATGGGCCTGATTCTGGGCCGTAAGGCGTTTAAAAAATCGATGACCGAAGGCGTTAAGCTGATCAATGCGGTGCAGGACGTGTATCTGGATACCAAAGTCACTATCGCATAGGTTTACTGCAATCCCTTCTCCGAACGGAGAGGGGATTTATCAGATCCGATAATTTCCCTCTCATTTCTATGGGAAAAGAGATAACCCAAAACCCCGTTTCATTTCAGCCAAACCCTTATCCCGATCAACTTCACACTTCCCCTCTCTTTTGTGAAAACTGTCACTCCTCACCGTGCATATGCCCAATAAATGGTCGATGCTTAGCGGAATTTGTCTAAGGCAGCGGACGAATTTTGCGCTTAAAGTTACTTTCGAAACAGCTTTTCAAGTTACGAAGTCGCTCTGAACCTCTGTTGTTTTAAGGACTGATAATGAAAATTGAATCTGTAAACGTCACCGTCTTCCAGTACCCGACGCGCCGGGTCTCCGACAGCGCCGGGCACTCGCACCCTGGCCCGGAAAGTATGGCCAAAATGGCGATGCTCTCGATCACGGCAGACGATGGCACCAAAGGGTACTCTTTCGCGCCGCCGGAAGTGGTGCGCCCCTTTGTGGTCAATACCTTCTTTCGCAAAGTGCTGGTCGGCCAGGATGCGTTCAATCGCGAGAAAATCTGGCAGGAGCTGGCGCACTGGCAGCGCGGGAGCGCGCACCAGCTCACCGAGCGCGCGCTTGGGTTCGTCGAGCAGGCGCTGTGGGATCTGATTGGTCGCAAACTGAATATGCCGGTCTGGAAACTGCTTGGCGGCTATCGCGATAAAGTTCCGGCCTACGGCAGTACCATGTGTGGCGATGATCTGCCAGGCGGCCTGTCGACGCCGGATGAGTACGCGAGCTTCGCTGAAACCCTGGTGGCGCGCGGATACAAAGCCATCAAACTTCACACCTGGATGCCACCCGTCTCGTTTGCGCCAAACCCGAAAATGGACGTCAAAGCCTGCGCCGCCGTGCGTGAAGCGGTCGGGCCGGATATCGATCTGATGATCGACGGCTATCACTGGTACAGCCGTACTGAAGCGTTGTACATCGGCAAAGAACTGGAAAAACTCAACTTCGCCTGGTTCGAAGAGCCGATGGAAGAGGAGAGCATGGCCTCCTACGCCTGGCTTGCGGAAAACCTGTCGATCCCGATTATCGGCCCGGAAAGCCTGGGCGGAAAACACCACAGCCGTGCCGACTGGGTGAAAGCGGGGGCGTGCGACATTCTGCGCGCGGGCGCTAACGGCGTGGGCGGGATCTCACCGACGCTGAAAGTGGCGAACCTTGCGGAGTCCTTCGGCATGGACTGTGAAGTGCACGGTAACGGCGCGGCAAGCCTCGCGGTGATCGGCGCCATTAAAAACTGCCGCTGGTATGAGCGCGGCCTGCTGCACCCGTTCCTTGATTACGACCAACCGGCGGCGTATCTCCACAGCCTGGTCGACCCGATGGATGAACATGGCATGGTCAGCCTGCCGAATCGCCCTGGACTCGGCGAAGACATTAATTTTGCGTATATCGAAGCCAATATCGTCAGCCACGACTGACACATAAAAACGTACCCTACAGGCGATATATACATGAAACAAACTCCGCTGTGCAGAGCGTGTGTACTCGCGCTCTCGCTGATGATGGGGAGCGGTGCGGCGTACGCGAAAACGCCGCCCGACCAGCTCATCATCGGCATGAACATGAACAACCTGCTGACCCTCGACCCGGCGGCGATGACCGGCAACGAAGTGGTTGGCATCGTGGTGAATCTCTACGATTCGCTGGTGGAGCTGGATCCGAACGAACTCACCCACGTCAGGCCCGCGCTGGCGAAATCCTGGGATATTGCGCCAGACGGCAAAACCCTGACTTTCCATCTGCGCGATAACGTCAAATTCCACTCGGGCAACCCGCTCACGGCGCAGGATGTGGTGTGGTCGATGCGCCGTCTGCTGCACCTCAATCTGGCGCAGGCGTCCGTCTGGAAATCCTACGGCTTTTCGAAGAAAAACATCGACCAGCAAATCCGCGCGACCGACGACTACACCGTGCAGATCGTGCTGCCCAAGCCTAACGATCCGCAGCTGGTAATTTATTCTCTCGGGGCGCTCGGCAATCTGGGGGTGCTCGACAGCAAAACGGTGCAGTCCCATGAGGTGAATAACGACTGGGGTAACCGCTGGCTGACCACCAACGAGGCCGGTTCTGGCCCATTCATGCTGGAAACCTGGCAGGCGAAAGATGTGCTGCGTATGCAGCGCAACCCGCACTACTGGCGCGATGAACCGAAAATGAATCGCGTCGTGCTGCGCCACTTTCAGGAGTCACAAACCCTGCGCCTGATGATTGAGAAAGGCGATCTGGATATTGCCAGTAACATGGCGGTGTCGGATATCAACGCCCTGCGCAAAGACCCTCAGCTTACGGTTGAAGCCGTGCAGAAGGGGACGGTCTATTACGTGGCGATGAGCATGAAAGAGGCGCACTTCGCCAACCCGAAAGTGCGCGAAGCGGTGCGCTATCTGATTGATTATCAGGGCATCAACAAAGCCCTGATGCCGGGCTACGGTGTGCTGCATCAGCGCCCAATCAAAGCCGGTATGCCGTCGACGCTCCCTGATCCGGGTTACCGGCTGGATATTCCGCGCGCCAAAAAGCTGCTGGCAGAGGCGGGCTATCCGGAAGGTTTCGACACCACCCTGCGCGTGCTGGCGGATCAGCCGTTCCTTAATATTGCCATCGCGGTGCAGTCGACGCTGATGCAGGCGGGGATCAATGCCAAAATCATCACCGGTACCGGCAATCAGATCTACGGCGCCATGCGCGAGCGTAAGTTCGACATGCTGGTCGGGCGCGGCGGGAGCGGCGTCGAACCGCACCCGCACTCCAGCCTGCGTGCGCTGGTCTATAACCCGGACAACAGCGACGAAGCGCGGCTCACCAACTTCCAGGGCTGGCGCACCAGTTTCTACGACAAGCCGCTGAACGAGATGATCGACAAAGCACTGCTGGAACGCGATCCGCAGAAGCAAGTGGCGGATTATCAGCAAATCCAGGTGCGCTACGACGAACTCATTCCGGCAATGGTGCCGCTGTCGCAGATGGTGGATTCCGTTGTCGTGCGTAATGAAGTGAAAAACTTCCAGTCGCACCCGTCGGCCACCACTTTCCTGCGTGAAGTCTACAAAACCGGAGGTGAAAAATGAGCGTCGCGATCCTCTCTCCCGGCTCCCGGACCCGCCGTTTCTCAAAGCGACTGACGCAGGTGCTGGTGACGCTGTTTGGCCTGCTGCTGCTGACGTTCTTTATTGGCCGCGTGATGCCGGTCGATCCGGTGCTGGCGATTGTCGGCCCGGATGCCGACCACAGCACCTATCAGCAGGTTTATCATCAGTTGGGCTTCGACCAGTCGTTGCTGACGCAGTTTGGTATATATCTGAACAACCTGCTGCACGGCGATCTGGATAACGCGCTGCTGACGGGCAAACCGGTCACAGACGATATTCTGCGCGTCTTCCCGGCAACGCTGGAGCTGGCGACGATGGCGATTATCGTCGGCGCGGGGTTAGGCATTCCGCTTGGCGTGCTGGCGGCGGCGCGTCGTAACAGTCTTTCTGATTATGTGGTGCGCATTATCAGCCTTGCGGGTTACTCCACGCCGATCTTTTGGGTCGGGATGATGGGGCTGCTGCTGTTCTACGCCTGGCTCGGCTGGGTGGGCGGCGCGGGACGGCTCGATCTGGGGCTGGACGGTATTGTGCCGCGTCGGACCGGGCTTATGACCATCGATGCGCTGCTGGCCGGAAACAGCGCCGTGTTCTGGAATGCGATCAATCACCTGGTGCTGCCCGCGTCGTTACTGGGCTTCCATTCGCTGGCCTACATCAGCCGCATGACGCGCAGCTTTATGCTGGCGCAGCTCTCCCAGGAGTTCATCATCACCGCGCGGGTGAAAGGCTTAACCGAGCGTCAGGTGATCTGGAATCACGCGTTTCGCAATATCCTCGTTCAGCTGTTAACGGTCGTGGCGCTGGCCTACGGCTCGCTGCTGGAAGGGGCGGTGCTGATTGAAACCGTCTTCTCCTGGCCGGGCTTTGGCTCCTATCTCACCGGCAGCCTGCTGCTCGGCGATATGAATGCGGTGATGGGCTGTGTGCTGCTGGTGGGGCTGATCTTCGTGATGCTCAACCTGCTCTCCGACATGCTGTATCAACTCTTCGACCCGAGGACGAAATCATGACCGTTTCTCTGGATTCGCCGCTGGGGGCGCGCAACAGCGAAAGCCGCCAGCGTATTAAACGCACCCTGAACCGGGCGGGCGGTTTTGTCGGCAAAATGGCGCGCAATCCGCTGACTGCCATCGGCGGCGGGATTGTTCTGCTACTGCTGATCGTGGCCGCCTTTGCGCCGCTGATTGCGCCCTACAACCCGCTGGTGCAGGACCTCAACAATGCGCTGGTCGCGCCGAATGCGCAGCACTGGTTCGGCACCGACGAGTTTGGCCGCGATATTTTCAGTCGCCTGGTGTACGGCTCGCGCATCACGCTCTATATCGTGCTGCTGGTGTCGGTCACCGTCGGGCCGCTCGGTTTGCTGCTGGGCGTCACTGCCGGGTATTTCGGTGGCAAAGTGGATGCGGTGCTGATGCGGGTGACGGATATCTTTATCTCGTTCCCGAGCCTGGTGCTGGCGCTGGCATTCGTGGCAGCGCTCGGTCCGGGGCTGGAGCACGTGGTGATTGCCATTACGCTCACCGCATGGCCGCCGATAGCGCGCCTGGCGCGTGCGGAAACGCTCTCTTTGCGTCAGGCCGATTTTATCTCGGCGGTACGCCTGCAGGGCGCGTCTCCCGTCCGCGTGCTGTGGCGTCATATCGTGCCGCTGTGTCTGCCGTCGGTGATTATCCGTATCACCATGAACATGGCGGGGATCATCCTGACCGCTGCCGGTCTGGGCTTTCTCGGCCTGGGCGCGCAGCCGCCGGAGCCGGAGTGGGGCGCGATGATCTCCAGCGGGCGCACTTACATGATGGAGTGCTGGTGGGTAGTGACTATTCCGGGGCTGGCGATTCTGATCAACAGCCTGGCGTTCAACTTCTTAGGAGATGGCCTACGTGACATCCTCGATCCTCGCAGCGAATAACGTTCCACTGCTCGATGTGCGCGATCTGCACGTCGATTTTATCAACGGCGGCGCGGTGACCCATGCCGTGCGCGGCGTCTCCTTCCAGCTCGGACGCGAAAAGCTGGCGATTGTCGGCGAGTCCGGCTCAGGGAAATCCACCGTCGGGCGCGCGCTTTTGCGTCTGCACCCGGCAAAAGCGCGCATCAGCGCAACCAGGATGCAGTTTGGCGATGTCGATCTGCGCAGCGTCAGCGAGGCGCAAATGCGCGGCATTCGCGGTAAGCGCATCTCAATGATCATGCAGGACCCGAAATACTCTCTCAATCCGGTCGTCTGTGTCGGCGATCAGATCGCCGAAGCCTGGCTGACGCACCATCCGGGGCGCAAAGCCGAGGCCAAAGCCAAAGTGCTGGAGATGCTCGACGTGGTGCGCATTCGCCAGCCGGAGCGGGTCTATCACCTCTATCCGCATGAAATTTCCGGCGGCCAGGGGCAACGCATCATGATCGCCATGATGCTGATCACCGATCCCGAGCTTGTGATCGCCGATGAACCGACCTCCGCGCTGGATGTCTCTGTGCGTTTGCAGGTGCTGGGATTGCTGGACGATCTGGTGAAATCCCGCGGCCTGGGGCTGATTTTTATCAGCCACGATATCAACCTGGTGCGCAGTTTCTGTGACCGGGTGCTGGTGATGTACGCCGGGAGGGTGGTGGAATCCATCGCCGCCTGCGATCTGCACAAGGCGCAGCATCCTTATACCCAGGGGTTAATCAGCGCCCTGCCGGAACTTAACCACCGCCGTCCGGTGCTGCCGGTATTGCAGCGTCAGGCCAGCTGGCTTACGGAGTAAGGAGCAGAGATGATCGAGATTAACAACCTCAACCTGGCCTTTGGCGAGGGTGAAAAGCGCAATCAGGTGCTGAGCGATGTGAATATTCACGTCGGCGAAGGGGAAATTTACGGGCTGGTGGGGGAGTCGGGTTCCGGCAAAACCACGGTGCTGAAATGTCTGGCCGGGCTGTTCACCCACTGGGACGGCGAACTTGCCATCGACGGGAAACCGCTGGGGCGAAAGATTAACGCTGAGCGTTGCCGTCGCGTGCAGATGGTCTTTCAGGACCCGTACGGATCGCTGCATCCGCGTCATACAATCGGCGATATTCTGGAAGAGCCGCTGCAAATCCACGGCATTCAGGATCGCGACCGGCGTATCCACGGTTTGCTGGATAAAGTGGGGCTGAACCGGGCGTTTCGCGATCGCTATCCGCATCAGCTCTCCGGTGGGCAGCGTCAGCGCGTGGCCATCGCCAGGGCACTGATTCTGGAGCCGCAGGTGTTGCTGCTGGATGAACCGACGTCGGCGCTGGACGTGTCAGTGCAGGCGGAGATCCTTAATTTACTGGCGGAACTCCAGCGCGAATCGAATCTCACCTATTTAATGGTGACGCACGATCTGGGCGTGATTGCGCACCTGTGCCAGAAAGTGGCGGTGATGCAGTACGGCAAGATTCTGGAGACCCTGAGCGTGGATGAACTGGTCGCCGGAAACGCCAAAACCGACTATACGCGGATGCTGGTCAATGCCAGCCAGCAGTACAGCCGGGAGATGGCGCGCGAGGTGGCGGCGTATTAAGTGGCGTGGGGGCCGGGTGGTAGCTGCACCTTTGCGGGCCTACGGGTGTGCAGGCTCGTGCAAGGAAAGCGTCGCCTGGCAAAACGGTCACCGCAGAAGCGCACAATCCGGCGGCAAACGGCACTCCAGCGCACCGGGAAGCAGGGAAATACGGAAATGTTCCCCGCTGAGCGGCTCGCCGTCGAGATTAAAGGTCATGCCGTGTGGGGCGATAATTTCAAACCACGCGGACTGTCCGTCGAGCACATTCGGGCTCTCTTCCGGGCGGGTCAGTGTGGTGAACAGGGCAGGCAGCATGCCGTCGCTGGTGAAGATACGCAGCTGTAACAGCCCATCGTTGATCAACGCGTCCGGACACAGCTGCTGTCCGCCGCCCGCCTGACGCCCGTTTCCGATACCGATCACCAGCGCATCGCCCTGCCAGTGGAAGTTTTCACCGTTAATTTCGCAGCGATCGGGCTTGAGCATATCCATGCGCATCAAACCGTGAATCAGATACGACACACCGCCAAGGGCTGCTTTCAGTTTCTCCGGCGTTTCGCTGGTAATGCGCGTACCAAATCCGCCCGTCGCCATATTGATAAAACAGGTTTTATCATTCACCTGGGCAATATCCACCGCTGCCGGTTTCCCGACAATAGCCAGCTGGAGCGCCTTGTCCAGCGTCTCCGGAATGCCTGCGCTGGTGGCGAAATCATTGGCGGTACCGAGCGGTAAAATGCCCATTACCGGGCGCTGAGCACTATCGTGTTCAATCAGCGCCGTCGCGACTTCGTTAATGGTGCCATCGCCGCCCCCGGCGATCACCGTCGCCACCCCAAGCCGACAGGCTTCGTCGATATACCGCGCGGCATCGCCTTTTTCCCAGGTCACGCGAACGTGAATGTTCGCGCCAGTATCACGCAAGTCGGCAATCGCCTGGCGCAGAAGGTCGTTGCCTGCGCTTTTGCCGTTGAGGATCAATAAACTATCCGGATATGTCGCCATTCAGCGTTGCTCCCTTTTTTAGCACTAACAAGAGTGTATCCCAGCGAGGGAAAAAGCGGGTAAGAACAGGATGAAAGGGCAAAAAATAAGCCTGCGTAAGGGAGATTACGCAGGCTAAGGAGGTGGTTCCTGGTACAGCTAGCATTTATGGGTTATGTTTTTCAGCGCAGGGGATAATACCCGTATTGAACGAAGCGGTATGTGATCCGATTCTAAGAATTATCCCATGCTGAAAAAATCCCGACAGTTGACTATTTACTGTGCGGATTACGGGTGCTTTCGCCAGCAAAATTGCGCATCAGCAGCGCGTATTCCAGCTCCACCTCTTCCGGTACCGGCAGCCACACGGTGTGACCATCCCCAGGGGCGACGGTGATTGCTTCGCCTTTACCGTTTTCCAGATGCTCCAGCGTGAAGTTGATATTGCCCTGCGGGGTCATCAGCTCCAGGCTGTCGCCTTTGGTGAATTTATTTTTTACTGCCACTGCCGCCAGCGGGCCTTTGCGCGCGCCGGTAAAGTCGCCGACAAACTGCTGGCGCTCGGAGATGGAGTAGCCGTGCTCGTAGTTCTGATAATCGTCATGAGTATGACGACGCAGGAAGCCTTCGGTGTAGCCGCGATGAGCCAGGCCTTCCAGGGTTTCCAGCAGGCTGGTATCAAACGGTTTTCCCGCTGCGGCGTCGTCGATGGCTTTACGGTACACCTGTGCGGTACGGGCGCAGTAGTAGTAGGACTTGGTGCGGCCTTCGATTTTCAGCGAGTGCACGCCCATCTGCGTCAGACGCTCGACGTGCGCAATCGCGCGCAGATCTTTGGAGTTCATGATGTAGGTGCCGTGTTCGTCTTCAAACGCCGTCATGTATTCGCCCGGACGTTTGGCCTCTTCAATCATAAACACGCTGTCGGTTGGTGCGCCCACGCCCAGCGTCGGCTCCACGGTTTTCACCGGAATCGGTTCATGCTTGTGCACGATGTTGCCCACATCATCTTCTTTCCCTTCCTGGACGTTATATTCCCAGCGGCAGGCGTTAGTGCAGGTTCCCTGGTTCGGGTCGCGCTTGTTGATGTAGCCGGAGAGCAGGCAGCGGCCAGAGTAGGCCATGCACAGGGCGCCGTGAACGAAGATTTCGAGTTCCATTTCCGGCACCTGGGTGCGGATCTCTTCGATCTCTTCAAGAGAGAGCTCGCGCGACAGAATCACACGCGTCAGGCCCATCTGTTTCCAGAATTTGACCGTCGCCCAGTTGACGGCGTTGGCCTGCACGGAAAGATGGATATCCATCTCCGGGAAATTCTCACGCACCAGCATGATTAAACCGGGATCGGACATAATCAGCGCATCAGGACCCATTTCCACAACCGGCTTCAGATCGCGAATAAACGTTTTCAGCTTGGCGTTGTGCGGCGCGATGTTCACGACCACGTAAAATTTCTTGCCCAGGGCATGCGCTTCGTTGATGCCGAGCTGCAAATTCTCGTGGTTGAATTCGTTATTACGCACGCGCAGAGAGTAACGCGGCTGGCCCGCATACACCGCATCGGCACCGTAAGCGAAAGCGTAACGCATATTCTGCAGCGTTCCCGCCGGGGAAAGGAGTTCTGGTTTAAACATGTTTGTTCTCGTTCTGATGACAGGTCAGATCCGCGTGCACCCGGTGCAGCGGTAAGGGGAGATCCCCTACTTTAAGGGCGGGCATTGTAGCGCTGCGGGGGAGGGAGGTAAAGCGCCGGTTGGCGGCAAAGCCTGCCCGGCGGGTCTGGCGGGTCAGGTTAAATCTTTCACCATCTGGCTGGAGCCATTATTTTTCACCGAGGCGATACCACTTTCCCGCGTCTGCTCGGAAGCATAAAGCTGGCTTGAACCGATCACCTGGTGGTTTGCCGCCTTCAGGTTGAAGTGATATTTCCCGTTGGTCGCCGTTTTTTTCTCATAGCGCTCGTCGTGCGGGCTATTGGTACGCACGGAGGCAATGCCGTTTTCTGCTGCGGATTTGGTGGTGTACAGCTCACTGGTGAGGATAATTTCTCCGTTTCCTGCTTTCAGAACAAATCTGAACTGCCCGTCACTGCTTTTGCTTAGTTCGAACCAACCAGCCATAAAACACTCCTTGAGGAAAGTTAACGAGAAACAGGCGACAGCTAAACGCACCGACAAGAAGAGTATGGATGATAATGTGAGACTTTCTAGTGAAGAAAAACCCGCCAGCAGGCGGGTCAGATTTGGGGGAATCTTTTACGCGATCCGACAGGCATCCGCCTCCCAGCGATACCCCACGCCGTACACCGCGCGGATAAACGACTGATCGGCGTCGAGCGATTCCAGTTTCCGGCGCAGGTTCTTGATATGGCTGTCGATGGTGCGGTCCGTCACCACGCGGTAATCGTCATAGAGATGATTCAGCAGCTGTTCGCGGGAGAACACTTTCCCCGGCTCGTGAGAGAGGGTTTTCAGCAGGCGGAATTCCGCCGGTGTCAGGTCCAGCAGTTTGCTGCGCCAGCTTGCCTGGAAGCGGCTCTCATCGACAATCAGCGGGCTTTCGGCGTCGAGCACCTGAAGTTCGCGCTGTGGACGGCAGCGGCGCAGAATCGTTTTCACGCGGGCGACCACTTCACGCGGGCTGTAGGGTTTGCAGATGTAATCATCGGCACCGATTTCCAGCCCCAGCAGGCGATCGATCTCTTCGATTTTCGCCGTTACCATCACTATCGGCACGTCGGAAAAACGGCGGATTTCGCGGCACAGCGTCAGGCCGTCGGTGCCAGGGAGCATGAGATCCAGCAGGATCAGATGCGGCGGCGTCTGGCGCACATAGGGCAGCACCTGATCGCCGTGATTAATCAGCGTGGGGGCATAGCTTGCCGCGCGTAAATAGTCGATCAATAACTGCCCAAGCTTAGGCTCGTCCTCCACGATCAGAATGCGTGGTGTGTTTTCGTCAATGGGTAACTCAGTCATACTTCTCTCGATAAATCGCGTTCCAGCGGTAACTCTACTGTAATGCTAACCCCGCCAAAAGGCGAATGGGCGGCGCGGATAGTGCCCCCGTGCGCCTCGACGATGTTAACGCAAATCGCCAGCCCCAGACCCGAACCGCCGCTGGCACGATTGCGGGAGCCTTCGGTGCGGTAAAAGCGCTCGAACAGTTTCTCCAGCTGCGCGTCCTGCACTCCCGGCGCGGAATCGGCAAAGGTGAGGGCGAAACGCCCGTCTTCGACGCGGCCAGAAATGCGCAGTGCGCCGCCGCCGTCCGTATAGCGCAGGCTGTTTTCCAGCAGGTTATTAAACAGCTGCATCAGACGGTCCGGATCGCCGAAGACCACGGCGCTATCCGGCAGGGAGAGTTCAATGTTCAGATTTCGGCTGGCGAAGCGTTCGCGGAACGCACCGCTGACCACTTCCAGAATATTGATCACATCGACAGGCGCTTTTTGATAGGCCAGCGCGCCCTCATCGGACATGGAAAGCTGATGCAGATCGTCCACCAGCTTGGTCAGGGTGCCCACTTCTGCCTGCAACGAGGTGACGGACTCAGGCGTAAACTGGCGTACACCGTCCTGAATGGCTTCCAGTTCACCGCGCAGCACTGCCAGCGGCGTGCGCAGCTCGTGGGAAATATCGGCCATAAAATCGCGGCGCATCTGCTGGTTTTTCTCAAGCGTACTGGCGAGCTGGTTGAAGTCCTGCGCCAGTTTGCCCAGTTCGTCCTGGCTACGGGTATCCACGCGGGTGGTAAAGTCTCCTGCCGCCAGTTTGTGCGTGCCTTCCACCAGCCGTTTGACGGGTGCCAGCAGGCCGCGCGCCAGCGGGAACGTCGCCAGTGCCGCAAGCAGGGTGGAGAGGGCGACAATCAGCCAGCTGGTCTGGCGTTGCTGGCGATCAAAGTTGATATCCGTGTTGCGCGTCAGCCGTTCGACCGGAGAGGCGATCACCCAGCCGACAGTGGCACCGTTAAACATAATGGCCCGCCGCGTGCCGTCAGGTGGAACCGGCGCGCGAGGCCCGACCAGCACGTATTTATCCTGGTCGATCACCCAGAACTGTGTGCGCCAGCCGTGTGGCGGCATCCCCGGCCCCGGGCGATCGTCGTCGTTATCGTGCTCAAGCGATTTGAGGATCTGGAACACAAAGCGGTCGTTATTACGCAGGAAACGCCAGTTACCGTGCAGGGCATACTGATCGGCGAGCGCGTCGCTCAAGCCCTGTAGCCGCTGTTCGTTTCCGCGCTTAATGTAGTCGATAAAACCCCGTTCGAAGCTGACCCGCACGGCCCAGTGCATAGTGATAAGCAGCACGATACAGGTGGCGAAAATCGCCAGAAACAATTTTCCAGTAATGCCGGGGCGCCAGAATTTCATGACTCACTCCTTTTACGTCGGCTGATGACGACGTTCTTGCTGGTATCATCCGGGACCCGGGCGAAAATTAAGGCGGGCAGGGCGATAATCACCGCCATGCTGAGATAGGTGTAAAGGAAGACCTGATGCGCGCCGGCAGTATCAGCGCCCAGATGATGCTGACCGTACATGCCGAGCAGCAGGCCCGCGACGGTCACGCCCACGCTCATGGAGAGCTGCATGATCATCGACAGCAAACTGTTGCCGCTGCTCGCCAGCTCGTCGGGCAGATCCTTCAGCGTCAGGGTGTTCATCGACGAGAAACGCGTGGAGTTAATCACCCCCTGGAAGAACAGCACCAGCGGCAGAGCGTAATACCAGCCCATCAGCGCCACGGCCATAAACAGCAGGCTGATCAGCGCCAGTCCCAGCGTTGCGGCGACCAGCACCCGGCGATAGCCAAAGCGGTTCACCACCTGCACCACAATGCGTTTCATGCCCATGCTGCCAAGCACCATCGGGATCATCATCAAACCGGCGTGGAACGGCGAAAAGCCCAGTCCGATCTGCAGGAACACCGGCGTCATAAACGGCAACATGCCGCTGCCAAGACGCCCGGCGAAGCTGCCGAGCAGCCCGAGGCGGAAGGTGTGATTGCGAAACAGCGACAGGCTGAACAGCGCCTGGTCGTTATCCCTGGCGTGCCACAGATACCACAGCACCGACAGAACGCCGATAGTCACCAGCAGTGCCAGCGTGAGGGTGGAAATCCCCAGCCCTTTTTGCCCGTCCAGCGCCAGGGTCAGCGTCGCCATGCCCGCTGCCAGCAGCACAAAACCGAAGAGATCAAAGCGCCGCGTCTGCATTTTGTAGTTCGGCATCAGCCACAGCGTGGCGATCGCGCCGACAACCCCGACCGGAAGATTAATCAGGAAAATCCAGTGCCAGGAGGCGTACTCCACCAGAATCCCGCCGAGGGCAGGGCCGAGCAATGGCCCGACCTGGCCGGGCAGCGTCACGAAGGTCATCGCCGCCATATATTGTTCGCGCGGCACGATTTTCATCACCGTCAGTCTGCCGACGGGCACCATCATCGCTCCGCCGACGCCCTGCAACACGCGCGCCATCACCAGCTCGTTCAGCGTGTCGGCCTGCGCGCAAAACAGCGAGCCGAGGGTGAACAGAATAATGGCGGTGAAGAAGATATTGCGCACCCCAACTTTGTCCGCCAGCCAGCCGCTGGCGGGCAGCATCACCGCCACCGTCAGCACATAGGAGACGATGACCATGTGCATGTGCAGCGGACTCTCCCCCAGGCTTTTCGCCATCGAGGGGAGGGCGGTGTTAACAATGGTGGTATCCAGCGACTGCATAAAGAAGCCGAAGGCGACAATCCACAGTTGCCAGCGAACATTGTTGGGCAGATCAGTCATTTACTCGCTTACCGTTTCTCTGTTTTTACGTGAAAAACGCACCCGCAGGCGGTCGAAGAACAGATACACCACCGGTGTGGTATAGAGTGTCAACAGCTGGCTCATCACCAGCCCGCCGACGATGGTGATCCCCAGCGGCTGGCGCAGTTCAGAGCCATCACCGCCGGAAATCACCAGCGGCAGTGCGCCAAACAGCGCCGCCAGCGTGGTCATCATAATCGGGCGGAAGCGCAGCAGGCAGGCCTGGAAAATGGCGTCCTGCGGCGACATATTGCCGTTGCGCTGCGCGTCGAGGGCGAAATCGACCATCATGATCGCGTTTTTCTTCACTATGCCTATTAATAGCATGATCCCGATAAGCGCAATGAGGCTAAAGGGCGCGCCAAATAACTCCAGCGCCAGCAGCGCGCCGACGCCCGCTGACGGCAGAGTGGAGAGGATCGTCAGCGGATGGACGTAGCTTTCGTACAGAATGCCGAGCACGATATAGACCGTTGCAATCGCCGCCAGAATCAAAATCACCTGTGAGTTCATCGTCTCCTGGAACACCTGCGCGGTGCCTGCAAAGCTGCCGCGCACGGTCGACGGCACGCCAAGCTGGGTCATGGCGCGGTTGATCGCATCGCTGGCCTCAGAAAGCGACGAGCCGGTCGGCAGGTTAAATGACACCGTTGACGCCGCCGACAGCCCCTGATGGTTTACCGACAGCGGCGCGTTGGCGGGCTGCCAGCTGGCGAAGTAGGAGAGGGGGATCGATTTACCGTCGTTGTTGATAACGTACATCTTATCCAGCGCGCTGATGTCCTGGGTGTAGCGCGGATCGACCTCCATCACCACTTTGTACTGGTTCATCGGCTGGTAGATAGTGGAAATCTGGCGCTGACCAAAGGCGTTGTTGAGCAAACTGTTGGCCGCTTCAACGTTAATGCCGAGCCGCGCCATGGTTTCGCGGTCATAGGTCAGGTTCATCTCCGCGCCGTTATCCTGCTGGTCCGAGTTCACATCGGCCAGCTCCGGCAGGGCCGCCAGCGCTTTACGGATTTTCGGCTCCCACTCGCGCAGGGCAGCCAGATCGTCTGACAAAAGGGTGTACTGATAGCTGGCGTTAGCCTGACGCCCACCGACGCGGATATCCTGAACGGCCATCAAAAACAGATTCGCGCCCGGCTCTTTGGCGAGCTTCACGCGCAGGCGGTCGATCACCTGCTGCGCCGTTTCGTTGCGCTCGCCGCGTGCTTTCAGGGTGATAAACATCATCCCGCTGTTAACGCGCGAACCGCCGGTAAAGCCCGTCACGTTATCGACGGCAGGATCTTCCCGGATGATCTTCATGAAATCCTGCAGCTTCACGCGCATCGCCTGGAACGAAATGCTCTGATCCGCCTGAATCCCGCCCATCAGCACGCCTGTGTCCTGCTCGGGGAAAAAGGTTTTCGGAATGCTGATGTACATCCAGACGTTGAGCGCGATGGTACCCACCAGCACAAAACCGACGATTCGCGTGTGGTTCAGCACCCATTTCAGTGACTTGCCGTAACCCTCCTGCATCGCCACCAGCAGGCGGCCAACGCCTTTTTTACGCGGCTGGGAATGGGGCTTGCTGCGCTTAAGCATCCAGCCGCACATCATCGGTGTCAGGGTCAGGGAGATCACCAGCGAGATACCTATGGCGACAGAAAGCGTGACGGCGAACTCGCGCAATAACCGCCCCGGCAGTCCGCCCATCAGCAGCAGCGGCAGGAATACCGCCACCAGCGACAGGCTCATGGAGAGCACCGTAAAGCCTACTTCGCGCGTCCCCTGAAGCGCGGCCTGCAACGGTTTCATCCCCGCTTCCAGATGGCGCGAAATATTTTCCAGCACCACGATGGCGTCATCGACCACGAATCCGGTGGCGATAGTCAGGGCCATCAGCGACAGGTTATTAAGACTAAATCCGCACAGGTACATGGCGGCGAAAGTGCCAATCAGCGATACGGGCACCGCCACGGCAGGGATCAGCGTCGCGCGACCGGAGCGCAGGAACAGGAACACCACCAGGATAACCAGCCCGACGGAGATAATCAGCGTCTGCTCGACCTCTTCCAGCGAGGCGCGAATAGTCGGGGAGCGATCCTGGGCGATTTGCAGATCGATCGCCGCCGGAATTGTCTCCTGCAGTTCCGGCAGACGCTCGCGAATGCTGTTCACAGTCTGGATGATATTGGCTTCCGGCAGTTTGCGGATCATCAGCAAAATTGCCGGTTTGGCGTTCGTCATCCCGGCGTTACGCACGTCCTGCACCGAGTCGGTGACACTTGCCACATCGCTTAAACGCACCGCCGCGCCGTTGTTGTAGTGAATAATCAGCGGCTGATATTCCGCCGCGGTTTTTAGCTCATCGTTGGTCTGGATCTGCCAGCGATGGCTGCTGTCCTCAATCGCCCCCTGCGGCCTGCGCACGTTGGCGTTGCTGATGGCGGTGCGCACATCATCCAGCGAGACCCCCTGGTTAAACAGCGCTTCCGGGTTCAGGCCCACGCGCACCGCGGGCAGGGAGCTACCGCCGACATCGACGTCGCCGACGCCGTCGATCTGGGCGATGGTCTGCGCCAGCTGCGTCGAGGCGAAATCGTACAGTTCGCCCTGGGAGTAGGTGTCTGATGTCAGCGTTAAAATCATGATCGGCGCATCGGACGGGTTGGCTTTGCGATAGGTAGGACGGCTCGGCATCCCGCTGGGCAGCAGGCTTTGCGCGGCGTTGATGGCGGCCTGCACGTCGCGGGCGGCGCCATTGATATCGCGGTCAAAGTTGAATTCCAGAATGATTCGCGTGCTGCCGAGGGAACTGCTGGAGGTCATTTCACTGACGCCCGCAATGCGTCCGAGAGAGCGCTCCAGCGGCGTGGCCACCGATGAGGCCATCGTTTCTGGCGACGCGCCGGGCAGGGAGGCGCTGATCATGATCACCGGGAAATCTACCTGCGGCAGCGGGGCCACCGGCAGCAGCCGGAAGCCGAGCACGCCGCACAGGGTGATGGCGAGGGAGATCAAAATCGTTGCCACCGGGCGGTAAATGAAGAGGGCGAAAAACTTCACTTACGCCTCCTCTTCACGTTTCGGGAAGCGCGCTTTGAGCCTCAGCGCCAGGCTGTCAAACAGCAGGTAAATCACCGGCGTGGTGAACAGCGTCAGCACCTGGCTGACCAGCAAACCGCCGACCATACCGATCCCCAGCGGACGGCGCAATTCCGCACCGACGCCGGTACTGAGCATCAGCGGCAGTGCGCCAAGCAGGGCGGCCATGGTGGTCATCAGGATCGGACGAAAACGCAGCAGGCAGGCCTGGAAAATGGCCTCGCGCGGGGCCATGCCCTGTTCGCGCTCGGCGGCAAGGGCGAAGTCGATCATCATGATGGCGTTTTTCTTGACGATGCCGATCAGCAAAATAATGCCGATAATCGCAATCACATCCAGCTCACTGCCCGACAGCATCAGCGCCAGCAGCGCGCCCACGCCCGCCGTGGGCAGGGTGGAGAGGATCGTCACCGGATGGATAAAGCTCTCATACAGTACGCCGAGCACAATATACATCGCCACGACCGCCGCAACGATAAGCCAGATGGTGTTCCCGAGTGCGGCCTGGAACGCCAGGGTGCTGCCCTGGAACTGGGTCTGGATATCCGTCGGGAAGCTAAGGGTTTTCTCGGCGTTGAGAATGGATTCCACCGCTTCCCCGAGGGAGTAATTGTCCGGCACGTTAAACGAAATGGTGGTGGACGGGAACTGGTCGAGATGGTTGATGGAGAGCGGCGTAAAGCGCTGCTCGACGGTGGCAATTGCGCTCAGCGGCACCATCCCGCCGTCTTTGCTGGTCAGGCGAATCGAATCCAGCGCCGCAAGGCCCGGCGTCTGTTCAGTGTTGTGCTCCAGCACCACGCGATACTGGTTGGCCTGGGTGTAAATCGTGGAGATCAGGCGCTGGCCGAAGGCGTTGTACAGCGCGTTATCCACATCGGCCATGGAAATGCCCAGACGGCTGGCGGTGTCACGGTTAACGTTGACGTAGGCAGCCAGCCCCTGATCCTGCCAGTCGCTGCTCACGTCCGACAGCTGCGGCAGTTCCTGGAGCTTACTGACCAGTTGCGGAACCCAGGTGCTAAGCGCCTCCAGGCTGGTGGCCTGCAGGGTGAACTGGTACTGGGTGCGGCTGACGGTGGTATCGATGGTCAAATCCTGAGTCGGCTGGAGATACAGCTCGACGCCTGGCACTCTTGCCACCGCAGTTTGCAGCCGTTCGATCACGGTATTCACGCGATCGTCGCGGTCGTCCAGCGGTTTGAGATTGATCTGCAGGCGAGCGCTGTTCAGCGACGGATTGGTGCCGTCCACGCCGACAAACGACGTCAGGCTCTCGACCGCCGGATCTTTCATGATCACCTCGGACACCTGCTGCTGGCGCTGGGCCATGCTGGCGAAGGAGACGGACTGCGGCGCCTGCAGCGTACCCTGAATAATGCCGTTATCCTGAATCGGGAAGAAGCCTTTCGGGATCATCACCCACAGCAGCATGCTCAGGGCCAGCGTTCCCAGCGCGACGCTCAACGTCGCCCACGGGTGATTGAGCACTTTGGTCAGCATCCGGCCATAGGCCGCAATCACGCGTTCAAACAGGCGCTCGGAGGCGCGAGAAAAACGGTTTTGCTTGCGCAGGGATTCCGCGCTCAGCATGCGGGCGCACATCATCGGCGTCAGCGTCAGGGAGACCACGGCGGAGATGAGAATCGCCACTGCCAGGGTGACGGCAAATTCGCGGAACAGACGGCCAACGATATCGCCCATAAACAGCAGCGGGATCAGCACCGCAATCAGCGAGAAGGTGAGGGAGATAATGGTAAAGCCGATCTCGCCTGCGCCTTTTAGCGCTGCGGCCAGCGGCTTCTCGCCTTTTTCGATATAGCGCGAAATGTTCTCGATGACCACGATTGCATCATCGACCACGAACCCGGTGGCGATGGTGAGCGCCATCAGGGTGAGGTTGTTGATGGAGAAATCGAGGAACACCATTACCGCAAAGGTCCCGACCAGCGACAGCGGAACGGCGACGGCAGGGATAATGGTCGCTGGAACATTACGCAGGAAGACGTAAATAATCATCACCACCAGCGCAATCGCCAGCATCAGCTCGAACTGGGTGTCGCTGACGGAGGCGCGGATATTGGTGGTGCGATCCGACAGGACCTTGACGCTCACCGATTTCGGCAGGCTCTCGATCAGCTGCGGCAACATAGTGCGAATGCTGTCGGCGGTGTCGATAATGTTCGCGCCCGGCTGGCGCTGGACGTTCATCACAATCGCCTGCTGTTTGTTGGCCCATGCGCCGAGCCAGCTGTTTTCTGCACCTTGCTCTACGGTGGCCACATCACCGAGGCGAATGGGGGCGCCGTTCTGGTAAGCCACAATCAACTGACGATACTCGTCGGCGGACTGCATCTGGTCGTTAGCCGAGAGCGTGACGGCGCGCGTTGGGCCGTCCAGCGAGCCTTTTGCCGAGTTGACGTTGGCGCTGCTGATGGCGGTGCGGATGGTTTCGCTGGTCAATCCGAGGGCGGCAATCGCCTGGGCGTTCAGTTTCACGCGCACGGCCGGACGCTGACCACCGGAGAGTGTCACCAGCCCGACGCCGGAGACCTGGGAGATTTTCTGCGCCACGCGCGTTTCCACCATATCTTCCACCTGTGTCATCGGCATGGCGGAGGAGGTGACGGCGAGGGTCATGATCGGCGGATCCGCCGGATTGACCTTGCTGTAAACCGGTGGATTGGGCAGGTCGGAGGGCAGCAGATTGGTGGCTGCGTTAATCGCCGCCTGCACTTCCTGCTCGGCCACGTCGAGAGGCAGGGTGAGCTGGAATTGCAGCGTCACCACCGACGCGCCGCCGGAGCTTTGCGATGACATCTGTTTCAGGCCCGACATCTGCCCAAACTGGCGCTCCAGCGGGGCAGTGATCGCCGACGTCACCACATCCGGGCTGGCGCCAGGATAGAGGGTGACGACCTGAATCGTTGGGTAATCCACTTCGGGCAGGGCCGACACGGGCAGGAAGCGATAGCCGATAATCCCTGCCAGCAGGATCGCCACCATCAGCAGCGTGGTGGCGACGGGGCGTAAAATGAACAGGCGTGATGGCCCACCTGTGGAGCTGGGTGGCAATACCTGCATCAGGACGCCGCTCCCTGTTTCACGTGTTCACGTTTAGCCGGTTTTTCGCTGGTGGCCGTATCCGTGTGTGCTTCAACGACTTCGACTTTGGCCCCTTCGGTCAGACGGTCGATCCCGTCCGTTACCACGCGATCGCCTGCGGAAAGGCCCGCGCTGATGACCACCGTCTGGCTGTCCTGAATACCCGGTTTCACCAGATGTTTGCTGACTTTATTGTCACTGTTCAGCACCCAAACAAAGTTGCCTTCGTTGCCCATCTGCAGCGCCGCCGTTGGGATCACCACCGCATTCTCCTCGGTAGCGACGAGCATCCGCGCGTTGACGAACTGGTTCGGGAACAGGGCGTCATCCTGATTGGTAAAGCGGGCTTTAAGCTTGATGGTGCCGGTGGTGGTATCGATCTGGTTATCCAGGCTCAGCAGTTGGCCGTCGCTCAGCTTGGCTTTGTTCGCACGATCCCAGGCTTCTACCGCCAGGGTCTGGCCGTTTTTTTGCGCCTGAACGACGGTGGCGATTTCGCTTTCCGGCAGGGTAAAGACGAGATCAATTGGATGCGTTTGGGTGAGCACCACGATACCGGTGGTGTCGCCGCTGGATATCTGGTTGCCGATATCGACCTGTTTCAGGCCGACGCGTCCGTCAATCGGCGCGGTAATGCGACTCCAGTCGAGCTGCAATTGTGCGCTGGCGACGGCGGCTTCATCCGCTTTAATGGTGCCCTGGGCTTCGCTCACCAGCGACTGCTGCGTGTCCAGCTCCTGACGGGAAACGAGGTTGGTTTTTACCAGTTGCTGATAACGCGCCAGATCGCGCTGGGCGTTGGCAAGCGTTGCTTTATCTTTGGCGAGCTGGCCTTGCGCCTGTGCGAGGGCCACTTTGAACTGACTCGGATCGATTTCAGCCAGCAGATCGCCAGCTTTGACCTGTTGGCCTTCCTGGAAGTGGATCGCCATCAGCTGTCCATCGACGCGGCTGCGCACGGTTACTGTGTTTGCGGCGGTAACCGTCCCAAGACCGGTGAGATAACGAGGAACCGATTTGCTGACGGCGGTCGCGGCCTGTACCGGGGCAAGCGCGCCACCGCGCATGCCGTGACGTCCACCGCCCGCAGGGCGTTGCGTCTGGCCGTTAGCGCCTGCCGGAGCGGCACTCTGCGCCGATTGATTGTGCCAGTACCACGCGGCGGCAAGGGCCACCACAATGACACCGACGGCGATTGCCCAGCGGAATTTTTTGCTGCCTTTCATCGTTATACGTTCTCTTCCTGAAACACTTCGGGGAATGATACTAGTTTAGTCAGGCAACGCAGTGGAATAATGGAGGAAATATGAAAGACTGTCTGGATTTGTCTGAGAGATAAAAGCAAAACGGCAACCTGAGCTGCCGTTTTGAGGATTTCTCGCTCTTACCGGGCGCGGGGGGAGGGCATCAGCCCGCACAGACCCCGACAAATATCAGCTGAACATTACCTTCGCCCAGCGTGCCAGCCCGGCGGTGACGGAGCCAAAATCATCGCCACCGGCAATCGGAATGCCCGGCAACTGTTCTGCCAGCGCTTTCTTGATCAGCGGTGAACGTGCGCTACCGCCCGTCAGATAGATCACATCCGGTTTCTCGTGACCGTTTTCCAGCGCCAGCTGAACCTGCTCCAGAATGCGCTGCAGTGGCTGCGACAGCGCCGTCTCAAGCCCATGCTGAGAAATGGCGGTCGCCAGTTCGTCGCTGATAAACGGCAGCGTGACGGCGTGCTCGGTCGCATCGGAGAGGGCAATTTTGCTCTCTTCCGCACTGCGCACCACACGGTAGCTCAGACGCTGACGCCAGACTTTATGCAGCAGGGCCACTTTGTCGCCGTCCTGGGCGTCACGCACCAGGTCGTTCAGGAAGCGTCCGTTAGCAGTACTGTAGAAATCGCTCTGCGCCGGAACGTCGTTAATCGCGACGGCATTCCACCACGGCAGAATCGGCAGGGCGGTCCCTTTTTCCGTTTGCCCGCCCATACCGAGCAGCGGCATCAGGCTTTTAAATGCCAGGGCGATATCCAGATCGTTACCGCCTACGCGGCAACCGCTGTGCCCTAACAGGCTGTTTTCGCGGTCGCGGCGCTGGTGCCATTGAGGCCCCATCAGCAGCAGGGAGCAGTCGGTAGTACCCCCCCCGATATCCACCACCAGCACACGTTTCTCTTCGCGCAGCGTCGCTTCAAAATCCAGACCCGCAGCGACCGGCTCATACTGGAACACAACGTCGCGGAAACCGGCGCGATGGGCCGCGCGCTCAAGAATACCCTGCGCCTGCTGGTTGGCTTCATCGCCGCCCAGCCCCTGGAAGTTAATCGGGCGGCCAATGACGGCCTGGGTGATCGCGTCCGATACCTGCGTCTGCGCCTGGTTGCGAATGTGCAGCATCATCGCGCACACCAGATCTTCAAACAGGGCTACCTGCTGCGGCTTAAGCCCGCTGGCACCGAGGAAGGATTTGGGGGATTTAACGAAGTAAACTTCTTCCGGATCTTCAATGTACTGCGCCAGAGAGGACAAACCGAACTGTACGCTGGACGGCGTGACGTCGATATCTTCGTCGCGGTTGAAATTCACGGCACGACGCAGTAACGCCTGCGTCTCTGTGGCAGTCGCCGGAACCTGATGGTGGCGATACAGCCATTCGCTCACGGCTTCGCGCGTCGGCGCACACAGCATCGACGGCAGCAGCGAGCTCTCTTTTTCCATTTTCAGCAGACGTGGCGTGTTGTCATCCATCACCGCCACAGAGCAGTTTGCCGTACCGTAGTCAAAACCAATAAACACTGACGTAATCCCCATGCCGTTGAGAAGGGGCGAGACTTTAGCGAAATGTCTCGCTCACGACAACAGGAATATGAAAGCAAGGCACACCGCGTAAGGTCGGGTTATGCTGTGAAGACAACAAAAGGAGCGATGATGTACACCCTGAACTGGCAACCCCCCTACGACTGGCAATGGATGTTTGGCTTTCTTGGCGCGCGTGCGGTCGCGGGCGTGGAGACCGTGACCGATACCTATTACGAGCGCAGTTTCACCTGCGACGGCCATCAGGGGCTGTTTCGGGTCACGCCATCGCTGGCGGATTGCACCCTGCAGGTCACGCTCAGCGAAGGGCTGGTGCCGGTCGCGCAGAACTGCCTGGCGCGTATCGAACGCCTGTTCGATCTCTCCTGCAATCCGCAGCACATCGCTGCCACGCTGGGTGAGCTGGGCGCAGCACGTCCAGGATTACGCCTGCCGGGGGCGATGGATGCGTACGAACAAGGTGTGCGGGCGATTCTCGGGCAGCTGGTGAGTGTGTCGATGGCGGCGAAACTCGCGGCGCGCGTGGTCGCGCTGTGCGGCGAACCGCTGAAGGGATTCCCGGAATACACCTGCTTCCCGACCCCGGCGGCACTGGCTGCTGCCGATCCGCTGGCGCTCAAGGCGCTGGGGATGCCGGTGAAACGCGCGGAGTCGTTGATTCACCTTGCGCAGTCGGTCGTTGACGGCACTTTTCCGCTCCAGCCGCCGGAAGATATTGAGAGCGGAATGAAGGCGCTTCAGGCGCGGCCCGGGATCGGGCGCTGGACGGCTAACTACTTAGCCCTGCGCGGCTGGCAGGCGAAAGATGTGTTCTTGCCGGATGACTATCTGATCAAACAGCGCTTCGCCGGTATGACGCCGGCGCAGATCCGCAAGTATGCGCTGCGCTGGCAGCCGTGGCGGTCTTATGCGCTGCTCCATATCTGGTATACGGAAAACTGGGCACCCTCAGTTGATAGCGAAATAACTGGTGTTGAGCAGTAGCTCCAGCGGCTGCGGTTCGGCGATGGAATCGCCATAGATGAAGTCGATACCAATGCCGGAAAGGGTATCCATCATCAGCGGCTGATTGCTCGGCCCGGCAATGGTTTTCATCCCCAGCCGCTGCGCGTGGCCCTGGATAATGGTCACCATCATTTCGTCCATTAGATTGCCGTGAACGTTGGTCACCAGCTCCGGGTCCAGCAGCAGGTAATCCGCCATGTGGGCGCTCAGGTGGTTAAAGATGTCCATATCGCGTCCGACCTGGCTCAAAATAATGCGGCAACCGGCCTGACGCAGTTTTTGCAGCCCGTCCTGAATCGTCGCATCCTGGTTTTGCAGGGTTTCGACCGGAATCACCAGATGCAGCAGACGCCCCGGCAGCGGGCTTTTCTCCAGCAAATCGAGCAGTTCATTCACCAGCGTCGAGCTGGACATCCCCTCAGGTGAGAGCGGCAGCGCCACACCCATCCCTTTATTCGCTACCTGAACGGCAAAGGCGCGGAAAAATTCCTGGAAAATACGGCGGTCGAGGGCATGCAGCAGATCCGGTTCTGCCAGCCCCGAGCGGAACGCGTGCTCTTCGAGCACTTCGCCCTGGCTGGTCCACAGCCGCAGGGAGACCAGCCAGAAGTTGCTGCTCTCCGGAATGCGCGGCGACGCGACGCTGCGGCCAATCATCAGCAGATGGTTGTCTTTGATCATGTGCCATTGTTCATCCAGCGACATCATGCTGCGCGCGCTGTGAATTCTCTCCTGCTGCGGTTCGTAAACCGTTACCACGCCGCGACCGTTGTTTTTCGAGGCGTAACAGGCGATATCAGCCTGGGACATGACTTCTGCGGCCAGGCTGTTGGTGTCGTCAATCAGCGTGATCCCGGCGCTGGCGCCGATGCGGTGCAGGCGGCCTTCCCACATGAAGTGGTAATCGTTGATGGCATGAATAATTCGACCCGCGATATAGCGTGCGCTCTCGACGTTACAGTCCGGCAGCAGCAGGCCAAATTCATCGCCGCCCAGTCGCGCCAGCACGTCGCTTGAGCGCAGCATACTCAGCATCAGAGACGACAGTTCGCGCAGCAGGGCGTCACCCGCCGCGTGGCCTGCGGTGTCGTTCACCGCTTTGAAGCGGTCGAGATCGATAAAGACCAGCGCGTGACGCTGATGGGTGTCATGCACGGTTTGCAGCAGACGCTTGAGATGGCTTTCAAAGCTGACGCGGTTCGCCAGGTGGGTGAGGGCGTCGTGAGAGGCGCTGTAGCTTAGCTGACGCAGCATTTTGCGCGACTCGGTGACGTCCTGGATGACCAGCACCGAGCCGATATTCTGCCCGTCGAGGGTGCTCAGCGGCGTGATGCTGTAGTGAATATCGAAGCTGCCGCTATTGCGGCTGTGCAGGACCACATCCTGATTAATATCAGAACGTGACATATCGCCGCTGTGAATATTTTCCATCGGCGGGCCGTTCTCGCCGAAGGTAATGTGCAGCACATTGAGGATGGGCTGTCCCATCGCTTCCTGCTGCGTCCAGCCGCTCATTTTCTCCGCGACCGGGTTCATAAAGGTGACGTGCATATCGATATCGGTACACAGTACCGCCTCGCCGATAGAGTCGAGGGTGATATGCAGACGCTCTTTTTCCTGGAACAGGGCTTCGTTAAGTTCTTTAACTTCGGTCATGTCCATATTGATGCCGAGCAGGCGTTCGACTTCGCCCTGCTTGTTGAGCACCCGATTCGCCAGCGAGCGTATATGACGTACACCCTCTTTGACGCGAATGCGGAATTCGAGCTTAAACGGCACGCGCGCCATCAGGGCATCGCGGATCACCTGTTCGGCATGCTCGCGATCCTCCGGAAGCATGCTCTCGTGCCACAGCTGCCAGGTCGGTTTGATATGCGACGGGATCTCGTACATCTCGAACATACGTTTGTCCCAGCTGATCACATCCGGCTGTAAATCCCACTCCCAGATACCGATGCCGCCCGCTTCGTTCGCGAGCGTAATACGCTCCATCAGGCGCTTATTGACCCACTCCGTGTGTTTGAGGTCGTTGATATCTTCGATTTGCGCGATGAAATAGAGCGGGGAGCCGTCCGTATGACGCACCACGGAGACCGTCAGCAGCGCCCAGACCACCTCGCCGTTTCGGGTGTAGTAGCGCTTTTCCATTGAATAGCTATTGATGTCGCCACGTACCAGATCTTCCAGGCTTTTCAGGTCGGAATTTAAATCTTCCGGCCAGGTCAACTGCTGGAAAGTCAGGGCCTGCAGCTCAGGCTGCGAGTAGCCAAGGAACTGGCACAGCGCCTTGTTTGCCTGCAGCCACTGCCCTTCAATGCCGACCAGCGCCATGCCGATGGCGGAATACTCCATCGCATTACGAAAACGTTCTTCACTCTCGGTGATGTGCTTGCGCTCGGCGCGAAAGGCGTACATCACCATGGTCATCACGTTCGCCGGCAGGAGCATCATCAGGAAGGGCAGCCACGGGGCGTTGAGCATCACGTCGGTATTCTGGGGCGTGAGCAGCGCCGGTTTGGTCGCAATCATCAGCGACACCATCATCACCGTCACCAGAAAGACGAGGAACGCCTCCATGCGCGGCAGACGCACCGCGCTCCACATCAGTAATACAATTACGCAGGTAAACGGCCAGGGCAGGAAAGTGATCGACACCCAGCACAGCACCAGCGTGACCGCCATCGTGAGCAGGGTTTCCAGCAGCAGTTTCGGGTTACGGTGGCGCAGTAAATAGTGCGGTTTAAACAGCAGACCGAGTGGGACCAGCGCCAGCGCGCCAATAGATTCTGAAAGCACCCACACAAAAAAGTTACGCAGCGGCTCGGCGCTGGGGACCAGCAGCCAGGCCAGAACGCCGCCTAACAGCGGCGGTACAACGGCGCTGCCTATCGCCAGACGAATCCAGTCGCTAAGATTTTTAAGCGGGTTATACCAGGGCAATAATTTACGCAGCAGCAGCGCGCCGACGCACGCTTCGATCACGTTGATGGCCGTGTACCAGAAACTGAGGGTTTCCCAGGAAAACAGCATCCACGAGGCAAGAATGTTACCAAACGAGCAGGCGAGGGCGATTCCCGGCCACATCTTCCCGGCGTGGCGGTAAAAGGCGACCATCATGATCGACGTCGGGAACCATAACGGTGCCAGTAAAGTACCGAAACGCGTCAGCTCGAGCGAGAAAAGGGTGAAGATGAAGGTCACCAGACCAAGACTGACAAGCCGTAGTAAAGGATGTGGGGTAGTCACCAAAACATGCTGGTATTGTTTATTCATTACCGCTTTATCCAGAGACGCCATGCTGCCAGGAACAAGGTCCGCACGAATGAGAATTTTAATTTGGATTATGCTAGTACAAACAATTTACAATTCATATGCCGACTGCTCATAATTTGTCATCATAGAGTTATTAAATACTTAGTCAGCAGAAATTTCAGGTTTAACGCGTTAAAAATGACCGTTAAAATTTCGGTCAGGGCGAAAAGAGGGATTTGGAATGACTCTCGCATTACCTGCCCTTTCCACTAGTATCAGGCACGCGAAATCCCTATAATTGCCGCGTTTGACGCTCAGGCGTCGTCCTTCCTTTACATCCAGGTTAATCAGGTCGCTAAATTTATGACTGATAAGTCTCATCAGTGCGTCATCATAGGCATCGCCGGCGCATCAGCTTCAGGTAAAAGTCTTATTGCCAGTACGCTTTATCGCGAACTGCGCGAACAAGTTGGTGATGAGCACATCGGCGTCATTCCCGAAGACAGCTACTATAAAGATCAATCCCATCTGTCGATGGAAGAACGCGTAAAAACGAATTACGACCATCCTAATGCCATGGATCACAGCCTGCTGTTCCAGCATTTGCAAATGATCAAAAGCGGCACGCCTATCGATCTGCCGGTCTATAGCTATGTCGACCACACGCGTACGCAAGAAACGATTCACATTGAACCGAAAAAGGTCATCATTCTGGAAGGCATCCTGCTGCTGACCGATGCGCGCTTGCGTGAAGCGATGAACTTCTCGATTTTCGTCGACACGCCGCTGGACATCTGTCTGATGCGTCGTATCAAGCGCGACGTGAACGAGCGTGGTCGTTCGATGGACTCCGTGATGGCGCAGTATCAGAAAACCGTACGTCCGATGTTCCTGCAGTTTATCGAACCGTCCAAACAGTACGCTGATATCATCGTGCCGCGCGGGGGTAAAAACCGCATTGCTATCGATATCCTGAAAGCGAAAATTAGCCAGTTTTTTGAATAATACGCCCGAATTGTGTACCGTTCAGAGATAACCGGGTTTGCCCTGAAGCCAGTGCGGTTTCAGGGTTTGATGCACGAAAGGAGAAAGTGTCATGCGTCTTTGTGACCGAGATATAGAAGCCTGGCTGGATGAAGGGCGTCTGTCTATCACCCCGCGTCCGCCAGTAGAACGCATTAACGGTGTCACCGTTGATGTGCGTTTGGGCAATAAATTCCGTACTTTCAGCGGCCACACCGCACCTTTTATTGATTTGAGCGGACCGAAAGACGAAGTCAGCGCCGCGCTCGATCGCGTCATGAGCGATGAAATTGTGCTGGCGGAAGGCGATGCTTTCTATCTGCACCCGGGCGAACTGGCGCTGGCGGTGACCTATGAATCCGTCACGCTGCCTGCCGATCTGGTGGGCTGGCTCGATGGTCGCTCGTCTCTGGCGCGTCTGGGGCTGATGGTGCACGTCACCGCGCACCGTATTGATCCCGGCTGGTCTGGCCGTATCGTGCTTGAGTTCTTTAATGCCGGTAAATTACCGCTGGCGTTGCGCCCTGGTATGATGATTGGTGCGCTGAGCTTCGAGCCGCTGACCGGCCCGGCCGAGCGCCCTTACAACCGCCGTCAGGACGCGAAGTACCGCGACCAGCAGGGTGCGGTTGCCAGTCGTATTGATAAAGACTGATTTAGGCTTCATCGAGGATGCCATGAGAAGAGTTCTTACAACGCTGATGATTTTGCTGGTGGTGCTGGTTGCTGGCCTTTCAGCGTTGGTTCTGCTGGTTAACCCCAATGATTTCCGCGCCTACATGGTCCGCCAGGTCGAAGCTCGAAGCGGGTATGAACTGAAGCTGGATGGGCCTCTTCGCTGGCACGTCTGGCCGCAGCTCAGCATTCTGTCTGGCCGCATGTCACTGACTGCACCGGGCGCCGCTTTGCCGGTGGTCTCTGCTGACAATATGCGTCTGGACGTCGCCTTAATGCCGCTGCTTTCGCACCAGCTACAGGTTCGCCAGGTGATGCTGAAAGGTGCTGTCATTCAGCTGACGCCGCAAACAGAAGCCGTCCGCAAGCCGGGTGAGCCTGTCGCCCCTCGCGCTAATTCACTCCCCGACGTCCCCGAAGATGCGGGCTGGTCATTTGATATCGCCAGTCTGAAAGTCGCGGACAGCGTGCTGGTCTTCCAGCATGAGGATGATGACCAGGTCACCGTGCGCAACATCAATCTGACGATGGAACAGGACCCGCATCATCTGGCGACGGTCGATTTTTCAGGTCGCATTAATCGCAATCAGCGTGACCTGACTCTGTCGCTAAATGCCCGCGTCAACGCGTCGGACTACCCGCATCAACTTACCGCCGATATTCAACAGCTGAACTGGCAACTCGCTGGCGCCGATCTCCCGACGCAAGGGATCACCGGCCAGGGCACGCTGCAGGCGATGTGGCGTGAAGAGCAAAAACAGCTCGAGCTGAATAATCTCAACCTGCAGGCAAATGACAGTGCATTAAAAGGTCGTGCCAGCGTGCTGCTGGGCGAAGAGCCAAAATGGGTCTTTGATCTTCAGTTCGACAAGCTCAACCTGGAAAATCTGTTGCCTCCGCAGCCGGTCACGGCGAAAGAGGGTGACGACGCTCAGGCACCCGGGCTGCCGAAACAGATGCGACCGGTTATTGCGTCAAACGTCGACGCGCCAGACTACAACGGGCTGCGCAGCTTTACGGCGGATATTCTGCTTAAAGCCAACGCGGTGCGCTGGCGGGGCATCGACTTCACTAACGTCAGTAGCCAGATGCTGAACCACAACGGTTTACTGGTCATTTCCGAGCTAAGCGGTCAGATGGGGGCGGGGCATATTTCACTGCCTGGCATGCTGGACGTGCGTAAGGATATGGCGAAGGCCGAGTTCCAGCCGCGTCTTGAGAACATCGAGATTGGCACTATCCTTAAAGCCTTCGATTATCCTATCGCGCTGACCGGTAATCTGACCATGGCGGGGGATTTCTCCGGCGATAAGATTGACGCTGACGCCTTCCGTCACAGCTGGCAGGGGCAGGCGCACGTTGACCTCGCCAACAGCCGCATGGAAGGGCTGAACTTCCAGCAGCTGGTGCAGCAGGCCGTCGAGCGCAGCAGCAATGTCAAAGCCAAAGAGAACTTCGACAGCGCGACGAAACTCGACACCTTTACCACCGATCTGACGCTGGACAACGGGCAGCTCACGCTCGATGACATGCAGGGGCAATCCTCGATGCTGGCGGTCACGGGCAAAGGCACAATGGATCTGGTGAAAGAGACGACGGATACGCGCTTTAATGTCCGCGTGATGTCCGGCTGGGAAGGCGAAGGCCCACTGATTGATGTCCTGAAAGAGACGGCTATCCCACTCAACGTTTACGGCAGATGGCAGGAGCTGAATTACAGTCTTCAGGTTGACCAGATCCTGCGTAAACATCTGCAGGATGAAGCGAAACGCCGTCTGAATGAGTGGGCGGATAAGAATAAAGATTCGCAGAATAGCAAAGATGTGAAGAAGCTTTTAGATAAGCTCTGATCCAATCATCCCCCTCTCCTTGAACGGGAGAGGGGGATAAGAAGAGATCAAACCTCAAAATCCAAATCGTCCTCCCCACGCAGGGGTATCAGCTGCACTTTCTGCACGCGATGACTCTCCACCTGCAGCGTTTTCAGCACATATTCCCCTACCTGAACCTCTTCACCCGGCTGCGGAATGCGCTGTAAGTATTCCATCAGCAGACCGGCGATCGTGTGGTATTCGCGCTTCTCATCCAGCGGCAATGGAACGTACTGCACCAGATCTTCCAGCGGCATATGACCGTTGGCAGTCCATGACCCATCGGCATTTTTCTGGATGTCGTGGCGGGCGTCGATCTCATCCACTTCGTTAGGCAAATTACCGGCGATGGTTTCCATCACGTCGCTCAGCGTCACCAGTCCTTCAACGGAGCCAAACTCATCGACCACAAAGGCAAAGTGGGTGCGCGCGTTGCGGAACTGTTCCAGCGCCGAAAGCAGCGGCAGGGTTTCCGGGAACACCAGCGGCTGGCGGATCAGCGCACGTAAATCCAGTGGCTCACCGCGCAGGGACTGCTGGAGCAGGTCAATGACGTGCACCACCCCAAGCAGACCTTCCTCATCATCACCGCCGGTCACCACCACGCGGGTATGCTGGTTTTTATCCAGCAGGGCGCGGATCTGCGCTTCCGGCGAATTCAGGTCGATATGTTCGATATCGTGGCGCGACGTCATGATACTGCTGACCGAGCGCTGGTTAAGATTGAGCACGCGCTCAATCATCCGCCGCTCCTGCGGGTTAAAGATCTGGCTGTCGTCGTGATCGGCAAGCAGTGACGCTGACTCTGCATCCAGCTCGGCGTCCTCTTTCTTACCGCTGAGCAGACGCAGAACGGTCTCCGCTGTGCGCTGACGCAATGTCTGATTGGCAGAGAGAAAACGGCGGCGGTTGAAAATCGCCAGCTGGTTCAGGGATTCAATAATCACCGAGAAACCGATCGCCGCATACAGATAGCCTTTTGGAATATGGAAGCCAAAGCCGTCTGCGACCAGGCTAAAGCCGATCATCAGCAGGAAGCTCAGACACAAAATCACAATCGTTGGATGGCTGTTCACAAAGCGCGTCAGGGCCTTGCTCGCCATCACCATCAGCGTGATGGCAATAATCACTGCCGCCATCATGACGGGCAGATGATCGACCATCCCCACGGCGGTAATCACGGAATCCAGCGAGAAGACCGCGTCCAGCACCACGATTTGCGCGACCACGGGCCAGAACTTCGCCCCACGACGCTGGGTGGGGTTCTCGCTGTCTTTCCCTTCGAGCCGTTCGTTCAGCTCAACGGTGGCTTTGAACAGCAGGAACAGCCCGCCAAACAGCATGATCACGTCACGGGCGCTAAAGCTCAGGCCGTGGAACGAGAAGAGGGGAGTGGTCAGGGTGACCAGCCAGGAGATCGAAGCCAGTAACAGCAAACGCATCACCATCGCCAACAGCAAACCGGTAACGCGTGCGCGGTCGCGCTGCGCCGGGGGCAATTTTTCGGCGAGGATGGCAATAAAGACCAAGTTATCGATGCCAAGCACTAATTCGATGACGACCAGCGTCACCAGCCCGGCCCAGATTGATGGATCGGCAATCCATTCCATAGTAATAGCAGTACCTCTGAAGATATGACATTTGTCACACTTCGATCATGGATAAAGCTGGCTAAAATTGCAATGACTGCTTGAGATTTCTCTTAATGAAAGCGCGGCAAATAGCCACGGCGAATAACCCTGTTATTTCTATATGAAAGTGAAATTATCCGGTTAAGCGGATAATTAGGAAATATCGCATGAAATGTTTTATGTCCGTATTTTGTCAATATAAAGAAATTCCTAAAACCATAAAACTTTGCGCTTAATATTATTCTTAAAAACCAATAATAGGACGGTTGTCTCCTTGCCTGCTATTAGGTTAGCTGCAACAATTCTCCAGGCATCAAATGTTAAATCTTCTTGCTGCTATTTATGTAACGGTCTTAAGAGCGAACATTCATTACCGCTCAGGCATTGAAAATGCCGGATATATTTATCCTGCAAGACCTAATTTTAGAGGGTGTCTATCCATAATACATTGTTTCGTCAGTGGATTGGTAACTGAAAGCCAAGGGCGGTAGCGTGCCTGAAAGCGTGTGAATCAGCCTCGATTATTCTGTCAATAGCCAATGGATGAATAAGCGTTTTTTAGGATTGATGCCAGTTATATTTCTATTTTATTAACTGCATTCTGATTGCCTAAACAACCCGCGCTTATTTAAATTGCACAGGATAATTACTCTGCCAAAGTGATAAATAATCAATGATGAAATCCAAAATGAAATTGATGCCATTATTGGTGTCTGTGACCTTGATGAGTGGTTGTACGGTCTTTCCCGGCAGCAATATGTCAACAATGGGCAAGGATGTGATCAAGCAACAGGATGCTGATTTTGATCTCGACAAAATGGTGAATGTTTATCCATTAACGCCGCGTATCGTCGAACAATTACGCCCGCGTCCGAATGTTGCGCAGCCGAATATGTCTCTGGATCAGGAAATTGCCTCTTATCAATACCGCGTGGGGCCGGGCGACGTTGTGAGCGTCACCGTCTGGGATCACCCGGAACTGACCACTCCCGCAGGGCAATACCGCAGCTCCAGCGACACCGGTAACTGGGTGCAGCCTGATGGCACCATGTTCTATCCCTACATCGGTAAAGTGCACGTCGTGGGGAAAACCCTCGCAGAAATTCGTAGTGATATTACCGGCCGTTTAGCGCAGTACATCGCTGACCCGCAGGTGGACGTTAATATCGCCGCATTCCGTTCGCAGAAAGCCTACGTCTCCGGCCAGGTCAATAAATCAGGCCAGCAGGCGATCACCAACGTGCCGCTGACCATTCTCGACGCCATCAACACCGCAGGCGGGTTAACGGACGCGGCCGACTGGCGCAACGTGGTGCTGACGCACAACGGCAAAGAGGAGCGCATTTCACTCCAGGCGCTGATGCAGAACGGCGATTTGAGCCAAAACCGTCTGCTCTATCCGGGCGACATTCTGTTTGTGCCGCGCAACGACGATCTGAAAGTGTTCGTGATGGGCGAAGTTAAAAAACAGAGCACCCTCAAAATGGACTTCAGCGGCATGACCCTGACCGAAGCGCTGGGGAATGCGGAAGGTCTGGATCTGACGTCGTCTAACGCCAGCGGCATCTTCGTGATCCGTCCGCTGAAAGGCGAGGGCAGTGCGAAAGGCAAGATTGCCAACATCTATCAGCTGGATATGTCCGATGCGACCTCCCTGGTGATGGCGACGGAATTCCGTCTGCAGCCATACGATGTGGTCTATGTCACTACCGCGCCAGTCACACGCTGGAATCGTCTGATCAACCAGTTGCTGCCAACCATCAGTGGCGTTCGCTACATGACGGACACGGCGCGCGACATTCATACCTGGTAACCCGCGATGTTTAACAAAATTCTGGTGGTGTGCGTGGGGAACATTTGCCGTTCCCCCACGGCTGAACGGTTGCTGAAAAATTATCAGCCCGATCTGGTGGTGGACTCCGCAGGGCTGGGGGCGCTGGTGGGGAAGGGGGCGGATGAGCGCGCAACGAGCGTGGCGAAGTCGCATAACCTCTCCCTCGACGGGCACGTGGCCCGTCAGGTCTCTGGCCGGATGTGCCGGGAGTACGATCTGATCCTAGCGATGGAAAAACGCCACATTAGTGCGCTGTGCGAAATCGCACCGGAGATGCGCGGCAAAGTGATGCTGTTTGGTCACTGGGACAGTGAGCGCGAAATTCCCGATCCGTATCGCAAGAGCCGTGAGGCATTTGAGGCGGTTTATACCTTACTAGACCAGTCTGCCCAACAGTGGGCGCAGGCACTGAAAGCTCAGCAGGGATAACAATGACAGAAAAAACAAAACCTTCTGCCGCCCCGATCTCGGGCAGTGATGAAATTGATATTGGCCGTCTGGTCGGGACGGTGGTCGAGGCGCGCTGGTGGGTGCTGGGCATTACCGCGGTTTTTGCGATCGCCGCCGTGATCTACACCCTGTTTGCTACGCCTATCTACAGTGCCGATGCGCTGGTGCAGATCGAGCAAAACTCCGGTAACTCACTGGTGCAGGATATCGGTTCGGCGCTGGCGAATAAGCCACCGGCGTCCGATGCGGAAATCCAGTTGATTCAGTCGCGCATGGTCCTCGGTAAAACCGTTGATGATCTCGACCTGGATATCGCCGTCAGCAAAAACACCTTCCCGGTGTTTGGTGCCGGTTGGGACCGACTGATGGGGCGTCAAAACGATACCGTTAAAGTCACCACCTTTACCCTGCCAAAAGGTTCGGCGGATCAGGTGTTCACCCTGACGGTGCTCGGCCCTAAGCAGTATGAACTGACCAGCGATGCGGGCTTTAGCGCACGCGGCGAAGTGGGGCAGTTGCTGTCTAAAAACGGTGTCACCATGATGGTCAGCGCCATTCAGGCGGCTGAGGGCGGTGAATTTACCGTCAGCAAATTCTCGACGCTTGGCATGATCAACAATCTGCAAAACAACCTGACCGTCACCGAAAATGGCAAAGACACGGGCGTGCTGAGCCTGAGCTTCACCGGTGAAGATAAGGAGATGATCCGCAACGTCCTGAACAGCATTACTCGTAACTACCTTGAGCAGAACGTGGAGCGCAAGTCGGAAGAGGCGGCGAAGAGCCTCGCTTTCCTTGCGAAACAGCTACCGGAAGTGCGTACCCGTCTGGATGACGCGGAGAACAAACTTAACGCCTATCGCCAGCAGAAAGACTCCGTCGATCTGCCGCTGGAAGCGAAATCGGTGCTCGATTCGATGGTTAACATCGATGCCCAGTTAAACGAGCTGACCTTCAAAGAAGCGGAAATCTCCAAGCTTTACACCAAACGCCACCCGGCTTACCGCACGCTGCTGGAAAAACGCCAGGCGCTGGAAGATGAGAAATCGAAACTCAACAACCGCGTCACCGCGATGCCGAAAACCCAGCAGGAAATTGTGCGTCTGACGCGCGATGTGGAGTCGGGCCAGCAGGTGTACATGCAGCTGCTGAATAAACAGCAAGAACTGAAAATCACCGAAGCCAGTACCGTCGGTGACGTGCGCATCGTTGACTCCGCTATCACCCAGCCTGGCGTGCTGAAACCGAAGAAAGCGCTGATCATTTTCGGCAGCATTATTCTCGGCCTGATGCTCTCCATCGTCGGTGTGCTGCTGCGCTCCCTGTTTAACCGCGGTATCGAAAGCCCGCAGGTCCTCGAAGAGAACGGTATCAGCGTCTATGCCAGCATTCCGCTGTCGGAATGGCAGAAATCGCGCGATAGCGTCAAAACGGTCAAAGGGGTCAAACGTTACAAACAGAGCCAGCTGCTGGCCGTGGGTAACCCAACGGATCTGGCGATTGAAGCGGTGCGCAGCCTGCGTACCAGCCTGCACTTCGCCATGATGCAGGCCAAAAATAACGTCCTGATGCTCACCGGGGTCAGCCCGTCGATTGGTAAAACCTTCGTGTGTGCCAACCTCGCGGCGGTAATCAGTCAGACCAACAAACGTGTGCTGCTGATCGACTGTGATATGCGCAAGGGCTATACCCACGAACTGCTCGGCACCAACAACGTCAACGGTCTGTCGGAAATTCTGCTCGGCAAAGGGGAGATCAGCCAGTGCGCCAAGCCGACCTCCATTACCAATTTTGACCTCGTGCCGCGCGGCCAGGTGCCACCGAATCCGTCCGAACTGCTGATGAGCGAACGTTTCGCGCAGCTGGTGAAATGGGCGAGTGAACACTACGACCTGGTGCTGATTGATACGCCGCCAATTCTGGCCGTCACCGACGCCGCGATTGTGGGCCGCCACGCCGGGACCACCCTGATGGTGGCGCGCTATGCGGTGAACACCCTGAAAGAGGTGGAAACCAGCCTGAGTCGCTTCGAGCAGAACGGCATCGAAGTGAAAGGGGTGATTCTGAACTCCATCTTCCGCCGCGCAACCGGGTACCAGGATTACGGGTATTACGAGTACGAATATAAGTCTGACAGTAAATAATCGTTTTCCCTCACCCTAACCTTAATTCCCTCTTCCATCGGGAGAGGGCAGGGGTGAGGGCAACAAGCCATCCGGGGAATAAAATGACAACACCACGCCCTTTGATCTCCATCTATATGCCAACCTGGAATCGTCAGCAGCTGGCGATCCGCGCGATTAAATCGGTTTTACGTCAGGACTATGACCACTGGGAATTGATCATCGTGGATGATTGCTCGTCATCCTTCGAGCAGCTGCAAAAATTCGTCACCGAGCTGAACGACCCGCGTGTGATGTATACCCACAACGCCATCAACTCCGGGGCGTGCGCGGTGCGCAACCAGGCGATTTTGCAGGCGAAAGGGGAATTCCTGACCGGCATCGATGACGACGACGAGTGGACGCCCAACCGTCTTTCGACCTTCCTGGCGCATAAACATCAGCTGGTCACCCACGCGTTTCTGTATGCCAACGACTATGTCTGCCAGGGCGAAGTTTACTCCCAGCCCGCCAGCCTGCCGCTGTACCCGAAATCACCGTACTCGCGCCGTCTGTTTTACAAACGCAATATCATCGGCAACCAGGTCTTTACCTGGGCATGGCGCTTTAAAGAGTGCCTGTTCGATACGGAACTGAAAGCGGCGCAGGACTACGACATTTTCCTGCGTATGGTAGTGGAGTATGGCGAACCCTGGAAAGTGGATGACGCCACGCAAATTCTGCACATCAATCACGGTGAAATGCAGATCACCTCATCGCCGAAAAAATTCTCCGGCTACTTCCACTTCTATCGCAAGCACAAGGACAAGTTCGACCGTGCCAGCCGTAAATATCAGCTGTTTACCCTCTATCAGATCCGCAATAAGCGCATGAACTGGCGCACGCTGCTGACGCTCTTTTCCGTGCGAAACACTAAGCGTCTGGCCGACGGGCTGCGGGGGAAATAATGATTCTGGAAGATTGCCGCGCAAACAGCTGGAGCCTGCGCCCGTGCTGCATGGTTCTGGCGTATCGCATCGCCCATTTCTGCTCCGTCTGGCGCAAGAAGAATGTGCTCAATAACCTGTGGGCAGCGCCGGTTCTGGTGCTGTACCGCATCATCACTGAATGCCTGTTTGGCTATGAAATCCAGGCGGCGGCCACCATCGGACGACGTTTTACCATTCACCACGGCTACGCCATCGTTATCAATAAATTCGTGGTCGCGGGTGATGATTTCACCGTTCGCCACGGCGTCACTATCGGTAACCGTGGCCCGGACAGCCTGGCCTGCCCGGTGATTGGCAACAACGTCGAGCTGGGGGCCAATGTGGTGATGATTGGTGAGATTACCGTTGGCAACAACGTCACCGTTGGCGCGGGGAGCGTGGTGCTGGACAGCATCCCGGATAACGCGCTGGTGGTGGGTGAAAAAGCCCGCGTGAAGGTGTTGAAATGAATATTCTGCAATTTAACGTCCGTCTTGCCGAAGGCGGGGCGGCCGGTGTGGCGCTGGATCTGCATCAGCGTGCGCTGCAAAAAGGGTTCAAGTCCCGCTTTGTGTATGGCTACGGCAAGGGCGGTAAAAAAAGCGTCAGCCACGATAGCTATCCGCACGTCCTTAAGCAGACCCCGCGTCTGACATCGGTGGCAAACATCGCGCTGTTTCGTCTGTTCAACCGCGATCTGTTCGGCAATCTGAATAACCTCTACCGCACCGTGACACGTACTCCCGGCCCGGTGGTTCTGCATTTCCACGTTATGCACAGCTACTGGCTGAAACTCGAAGAGGTGGTTGCCTTTTGTGAAAACGTGCAGGCGCACAAGCCGGACACCACGTTTGTCTGGACCCTGCACGATCACTGGAGCGTTACCGGACGCTGCGCGTTCACCGATGGCTGCGAAGGCTGGAAAACGAACTGCCAGAAATGCCCGACGCTCAGCAACTATCCGCCGGTGAAAGTGGATCGCGCGCACCAGCTGGTGGCGGGAAAACGTCAGCTGTTCCGCGATATGATGGCCCTCGGCTGCCACTTTATCTCCCCGAGCCAGCACGTAGCGGATGCCTTTAACAGCCTGTATGGCGTCGGGCGCTGCAAAATTATTAATAACGGCATTGATGTGGCGACCGAAGACATTCTGGCGGAACTCACACCGGTTGCAGTGACGCCGGGTAAGCCGAAAATTGCGGTGGTTGCGCACGATCTGCGCTACGACGGCAAAACCAATCAACAGCTGGTGCGCGACATGATGGCGCTCGGCGACAAAATTGAGCTGCACACCTTCGGCAAATTCTCGCCGTTTGAAGGGCCGAACGTGATTAATCACGGCTTTGAAACGGATAAACGCAAGCTGATGAGCGCCCTGAACGGCATGGACGCGCTGGTGTTTAGCTCTCGCGTGGACAACTACCCGCTAATTCTGTGCGAAGCGCTCTCCATCGGCGTGCCGGTGATCGCCACCCACAGCGACGCCGCGCGCGAAGTGCTGGAGAAATCAGGCGGCAAAACCTTCAGCGAGCACGAGGTGTTGCCGCTGGTACAACGACCAAAAGCCGAGATCGCGCAGGCTGTTTTTAACACCAGCCTGGAATCGTTCCGCAACCGCAGCCGCAAGGCTTACAGCGGTGAACAGATGCTGGAGGAGTATGTCTCGTTCTATCAGAATCTGTAGCTACCTGCTGTTACCGCTGATCTATCTGCTGGTTAACGTCAAAATTGCCCAGTTGGGCGAAAGCTTCCCGATCACCATCGTGACTTTCTTACCGCTTTTGTTGCTGCTCTATGTCGACAAAATTAGCGTGAAGAAACTGATGATTGCCCTGGGGCTGGGGTTTGGCTTAACGGCATTTAACTACATCTTTGGTCAGTCGCTGGATGCCAGCAAGTACGTCACCTCCACCATGTTATTTGTCTATATCGTCATTATTATTGGTATGGTGTGGAGTATTAGGTTTAAAACTATTTCGCCGCACAATTATCGGAAAATCCTTAGGTTCTTTTATATTGCCGTTGCGTTCATTGTTATGCTTGCCGCTATGGAAATGGCGCAAATTATTTTGACCGGCGGCAGTAGCCTGATGGAGATGATTTCGAAATATCTGATTTACAGTAATAGCTATGTTCTGAACTTCATTAAATTTGGTGGCAAACGCACCACCGCGCTTTATTTTGAACCGGCGTTTTTTGCTCTGGCACTAATCTCAATTTGGCTCAGCATCAAACAGTTTGGTATCAAAACCCCTAAGACCGATGCTATGATTCTTGCAGGGATTGTTCTGTCAGGCTCTTTCTCTGGGGTAATGACATTTATCTTGTTTTACCTGCTGGAGTGGGCCTTTCAGTACCTGAATAAAGACGCGATTAAGAAAAAACTACCCCTGGCTATCATTTCATTAGCCGTATTTTTAGTGGGTATTGTTTTTGCATTCCCCTACATCGCCACGCGTCTCGGTGATTTAGGTACGGAAGGTTCGTCATCATATTATCGTATCATTGGGCCACTGGTGATGGTGGGGTATTCATTAACCCATATTGATGGCGTAGTCAGATTTGGCTCACTTTACGAATATGTTGCATCATTCGGAATCTTTAACGGTGCGGATGTCGGTAAAACCATAGACAATGGGCTGTATCTGTTAATTATTTACTTTTCCTGGTTCGCCGTACTGTTAACAGCATGGTACCTGTTTAAAGTGTTCAAAATGATGATTAACGCGTTTGGTGATAATCAGAATTTCCGTGTGCAGCTTTATCTTTTTACGCCGGTGTCGCTGTTTTTTACCGGGTCAATATTTAGCCCGGAATATGCATTCTTAATTGTCTGCCCGTTTATTCTGCGCAAAGCGCTTAATATTACGAACGTATGACGAAACGAGGTGGTTTATGTTTCTTAGCGTCATTACAGTCGCTTTTCGCAATCACGAAGGGGTCGTCAAAACCTGGCGCTCGCTGCGCAATCTGGCCCGCGATCCTAGCCTCACGTTTGAATGGATTGTGGTCGATGGCGGCTCTGACGATGGCACCGCGGAGTTTCTGGAAAAACTCAACGGTGAGTTCAACTTACGTTACATCAGCGAGAAAGATAAAGGCATTTACGATGCGATGAATAAAGGCATCGACATGGCGCAAGGGCGCTATGCGATCTTCCTCAATTCCGGTGATGTTTTCCACGACGATGTGGCGCTGTTTGCCCGGCAGCTGTCGCGCCAGAAAGAAGAAGCGATGTTTATCGGTGATGCACTACTCGATTTCGGCGATGGCACTAAAATTCGTCGTAGCGCCAAAAGCGGCTGGTATATCTACACAGTTTGCCTGCCAGTCATCAGGCGATTTTCTTCCCGACGGCAGGCCTGAAAAACCACCCGTACGATTTGCAATATAAAGTGTCATCTGATTATGCACTCGCCGCCAGTTTGTATAAATCAGGCTATCCGTTCCGTCGAATTAAAGGGCTGGTATCAGAATTCTCGATGGGGGGTGTGTCAACCTCGAATAATCTGGAATTGTGCCAGGATGCTAAAAAAGTCCAGCGCAACATATTGCGCGTACCGGGCTTCTGGGCGGAATTATCCTATTTATTACGTCTGAAAACGACGGGCAAAACGAAAGCCTTATATAACAAAGCCTGAATATAAGGAAAGGTGATGCAGGATCTCAGTGGTTTTACCGTCCCGAAAGGTTTTCGCGGTGGAAATGGAATAAAAGTGCAGCTGTGGTGGGCGGTACAGGCAACATTATTTGCCTGGTCACCGCAGGTGCTGTATCGCTGGCGAGCCTTTTTGTTGCGTTTATTTGGCGCAAAAATTGGCAAAAATGTGGTTATTCGCCCGTCCGTGAAAATTACCTATCCATGGAAATTAACCCTCGGTGATTACGCCTGGGTGGGTGATGACGCGGTGTTATATACCCTGGGCGATATTACGATTGGCGCCCACTCTGTGGTGTCACAAAAGTGTTATTTGTGTACCGGCAGTCACGATTTTATGAGTCAGCATTTCGATATTAACGCCACGCCTATTGTGATTGGCGAAAAATGCTGGCTGGCGACAGATGTTTTTGTTGCACCTGGTGTTTCTGTTGGCGATGGCACCGTTATTGGCGCCCGCAGCAGCGTTTTTAAATCGCTACCGGCAAATAAGATTTGCCGTGGCAACCCCGCAGTGGTGATACGCGAACGCGTTGAAACTGATTAAATTCGATAAGTAGAGGAATATAAACATGTCTAAAGTCGCTCTCATCACCGGCGTTACCGGGCAGGATGGTTCTTATCTGGCGGAGTTTCTGCTGGAGAAAGGGTATGAAGTTCACGGCATTAAACGCCGCGCTTCTTCGTTCAACACCGAGCGTGTGGACCACATCTATCAGGATCCGCATGCTGCAAACCCGAAATTCCATCTGCATTACGGCGACCTGACCGACAGCTCCAACCTGACCCGTATCCTGCAGGAAGTGCAGCCGGATGAAGTGTACAACCTGGGCGCAATGAGCCACGTGGCTGTCTCCTTCGAATCCCCGGAATACACCGCAGACGTCGATGGAATGGGCACGCTGCGCCTGCTGGAAGCCATCCGCTTCCTGGGTCTGGAAAAGAAAACCCGTTTCTACCAGGCATCCACCTCTGAGCTGTACGGCCTGGTGCAGGAAATTCCACAGAAAGAGACCACGCCGTTCTACCCGCGCTCTCCTTACGCTGTCGCCAAACTCTACGCTTACTGGATCACCGTGAACTACCGCGAATCCTACGGCATGTACGCCTGTAACGGCATTCTGTTCAACCACGAATCCCCACGCCGTGGCGAAACCTTCGTGACCCGTAAAATCACCCGTGCGATCGCTAACATCGCGCAGGGCCTGGAATCCTGCCTGCATCTCGGCAACATGGACTCCCTGCGTGACTGGGGCCATGCGAAAGACTACGTGAAAATGCAGTGGATGATGCTGCAGCAGGACAAACCGGAAGATTTCGTGATTGCCACCGGCGTGCAGTACTCCGTGCGTCAGTTCGTTGAAATGGCAGCCGCACAGCTCGGTATCAAACTGCGCTTTGAAGGCACCGGCGTTGAAGAGCGTGGTGTGGTGGTTTCTGTGACCGGTCACGATGCACCGGGCGTGAAACCGGGCGATGTGATTGTTCAGGTTGACCCGCGTTACTTCCGTCCTGCGGAAGTGGAAACCCTGCTCGGCGACCCAACCAAAGCGCACGAAAAACTGGGCTGGAAACCGGAAATCACTCTGCAGGAGATGGTCTCTGAAATGGTTGCCCACGATCTCGAAGCAGCGAAAAAACACTCCCTGCTGAAGTCCCATGGCTACGAGGTTGCCATCGCGCTGGAGTCCTGAGTCATGACCAAACAACGTATTTTTGTCGCTGGTCATCGTGGAATGGTGGGATCGGCCATCGTTCGCCAGCTGGAACAGCGTGGCGATGCAGAGCTGATTCTTCGCACCCGCGACGAGCTGAACCTGCTGGACAGCCAGGCGGTGCAGCAGTTCTTTGCTAACGAACGCATTGACCAGGTGTATCTGGCGGCGGCGAAAGTGGGCGGCATTGTCGCCAACAACAGCTACCCGGCGGATTTCATCTACGAAAACATGATGATCGAGAGCAACATCATTCACGCGGCGCATCTGCACAACGTGAATAAGCTGTTGTTCCTCGGCTCATCCTGTATCTACCCGAAGCTGGCCAAACAGCCGATCGCTGAGAGCGAGCTACTGCAGGGCACGCTGGAAGCGACGAACGAGCCGTATGCTATCGCCAAGATTGCCGGGATCAAACTGTGCGAGTCCTATAACCGCCAGTATGACCGCGACTATCGCTCGGTGATGCCAACCAATCTGTACGGGCCGCACGATAACTTCCACCCGAGTAACTCGCACGTGATCCCGGCGCTGCTGCGCCGCTTCCACGAAGCGACCGCCGCCAAAACGCCTGATGTGGTGGTGTGGGGCAGCGGGACGCCGATGCGCGAATTCCTGCATGTGGATGACATGGCTGCCGCCAGCATTCACGTGATGGAACTGGATCGCGAGGTGTGGGCTGAGAACACCCAGCCGATGCTGTCGCACATCAACGTCGGCACCGGCGTGGATTGCACCATTCGCGAACTGGCGCAGACCATTGCCCAGGTGGTGGGTTACAAAGGCCGCGTGGTTTTCGACGCCACTAAGCCCGACGGCACACCGCGTAAATTGCTGGACGTGACGCGTCTGCACCAGCTCGGCTGGTATCACGAAGTGTCTCTCGAACAGGGACTGGCCAGTACGTACCAGTGGTTCCTGGAAAACCAGCATCGCTTCCGGGGGTAATCATGTTTTTAAGTCAGGAAGATTTTGCCACGGTAGTCCGCTCCACTCCGCTGATCTCCATCGATTTGATCGTGGAGAACGAACGCGGTGAGTTTCTGCTCGGTAAACGCACCAATCGCCCGGCACAAGGGTTCTGGTTTGTTCCGGGAGGACGCGTGCAAAAGGATGAGACGTTAGACACTGCGTTTGAACGTCTCACCCTGGCGGAGCTGGGGCTGCGTCTGCCGATGGCGGCGGGCCAGTTTTACGGGGTTTGGCAGCACTTCTATGACGATAACTTTTCCGGCACCGGTTTTAGCACCCATTACGTGGTGCTCGGTTTTCGCCTGAAGGTGAGTGAGGCAGACCTGCGTCTGCCTGATTCTCAGCACGACGATTACCGCTGGCTGGAACAGGCCGCACTGCTGGCCAGTGACAACGTTCACGACAACAGTCGCGCCTACTTCCTGGCGGAACGTCAGGCTGAGGTGCCGGGACTATGAAGATTTTGGTCTACGGCATCAACTACTCGCCGGAGCTAACCGGTATCGGTAAGTACACCGGTGAGATGGTCGAATGGATGACCCGTCAGGGTCACGAGGTGCGGGTCATTACGGCCCCGCCTTACTACCCGGAATGGAAAGTCGGCGAGCGCTACTCCAGCTGGCGCTATCGCCGCGAGCAGGGGGACGCGACCGTCTGGCGCTGCCCGCTGTATGTGCCGAAACAGCCCTCGACGCTTAAACGCCTGCTGCATTTGGGAAGCTTTGCTCTGAGCAGTTTCTTCCCGCTGATGGCCCAGCGTCGCTGGAAGCCGGACCGCATTATTGGCGTGGTGCCAACGCTGTTTTGCACGCCAGGCATGCGCCTGCTGGGCAAACTCTCTGGCGCACGCACCCTGCTGCACATTCAGGATTATGAAGTCGACGCGATGCTCGGCCTCGGTATGGCCGGGAAAGGTAAAGGCGGGAAAGTCGCGAAACTGGCCAGCGCCTTTGAGCGCAGCGGCCTGCATAACGTCGATTACGTCTCAACCATCTCGCGCTCGATGATGAACAAAGCGCAGGAGAAGGGCGTCCCGGCGCAGAAAGTGATCTTTTTCCCAAACTGGTCCGAAGTGGCGCGTTTTCGCGATGTAACGGAGAGCGATGCGCTGGCCTTACGCACCCAGCTTGGTCTGCCTTCTGATCAAAAAATCATTCTTTACTCAGGCAACATCGGGGAAAAACAGGGGCTGGAAAGCGTTATCGACGCCGCGCAGCAGCTTCGCAATTACCCGTGGATGTTTGTGATTGTCGGGCAGGGCGGTGGCAAAGCCCGGCTTGAGAAAATGGTCAGCGAACGCGGCCTGAACAATGTGAAATTTTTCCCGCTTCAGTCTTATGAGGCGCTGCCAGCCCTGCTGAAGATGGGCGACTGCCACCTGGTCGTGCAAAAGCGCGGCGCCGCAGATGCGGTTCTGCCCTCCAAGCTGACCAACATTTTGGCCGTCGGCGGCAATGCGGTGATCACCGCCGAGCCGGAAACCGAGTTAGGCCAGCTGTGCGACAGCTATCCGGGGATCGCCGTTTGCGTTGAGCCGGAGTCGGTAACGGCGCTGGTCGCCGGAATTGAACAGGCTCTCGCGATGCCAAAAGAGAACACGGTGGCACGTGATTATGCCGAACGCACGCTCGAAAAAGAGAACGTGCTTAGCCAATTTATTGCAGATATACGGGGATGAATAATGAGTCAGAATAAATTGTACCCGGTCGTGATGGCGGGTGGCTCCGGTAGTCGGTTGTGGCCGCTGTCCCGCGTGCTCTATCCCAAGCAGTTCCTCTGCCTGAAAGGGGAACTCACCATGCTGCAAACGACGGTGTCTCGTCTGAACGGCGTGGAGTGCGAAAGTCCGGTGGTGATTTGCAACGAGCAGCACCGCTTTATTGTCGCCGAACAGCTGCGTCAGCTGAATAAGCTGACGGAAAACATCATTCTGGAACCGGCAGGCCGTAATACCGCCCCGGCGATCGCCCTGGCGGCACTGGCCGCGCGACGCAGCAGCCCGGATTGCGATCCGCTGATGCTGGTGCTGGCAGCTGACCATGTGATTCAGCAGGAAGACGCCTTCCGTAACGCGGTGCGCGCCGCCATTCCTTACGCCGAAAGCGGCAAACTGGTGACCTTCGGCATCGTGCCGGATCTCCCGGAAACCGGCTACGGCTATATCCGTCGCGGCGATGTAACGACCGGAGAAGGCGACAGCGTGGCCTTTAACGTGGCGCAGTTTGTCGAAAAACCGAATCTGGAAACCGCTCAGGCCTATGTCGGCAGCGGCGAATACTACTGGAACAGCGGGATGTTCCTGTTCCGCGCCGGGCGTTATCTGGAAGAGCTGGAAAAATATCGCCCGGATATTCTCCGCGCCTGCGAAAAAGCGATGGCGGTGGTAGACCCGGATCTCGACTTCATCCGCGTGGATGAAGCGGCGTTCCTCGCCTGCCCGGAAGAGTCCGTGGACTACGCGGTAATGGAACGCACGGCGGACGCGGTGGTGGTGCCGATGGATGCGGGCTGGAGCGATGTCGGCTCCTGGTCCTCTCTGTGGGAAATCAGCGCCCATACGGCGGAAGGCAACGTCCATCATGGCGATGTTATCAGCCATAAAACCGAAAACAGCTATGTCTATGCGGAATCCGGCCTGGTCACCACGGTCGGCGTCAAAGATCTGGTGGTGGTACAGACCAAAGACGCGGTGCTGATTGCCGACCGAAACTCCGTCCAGGACGTCAAAAAAGTCGTTGAGCAGATTAAAGCTGATGGCCGTCATGAGCATCACATTCACCGCGAAGTGTACCGTCCGTGGGGCAAATATGACTCCATCGACGCGGGCGATCGCTATCAGGTGAAGCGTATTACCGTCAAACCGGGCGAGGGGCTTTCTGTGCAGATGCATCATCATCGCGCCGAACACTGGGTGGTGGTCGCGGGGACGGCGAAAGTCACCATTGATGGTGAGATCAAACTGCTTGGCGAAAACGAATCTATCTATATTCCGCTGGGCGCGACGCACTGTCTGGAAAACCCAGGGAAAATTCCTCTCGATCTGATCGAAGTGCGATCCGGCTCCTATCTGGAAGAGGACGATATTGTCCGGTTCCAGGATCGGTACGGGCGGGTTTAGCACCGGTTAAGAATGCCCGATGGCACTGCGCCATCCGGCTAATAACGACAACGATAATTTTTGGCCACTTTCTGGTCAGGGCCGACTGTTGCCTGAAGAAGGGTAAAAACATGAATAAGTTAACCTGTTTCAAAGCCTACGATATTCGCGGCAAATTGGGTGAAGAGCTGAATGAAGATATCGCGTGGCGCATTGGCCGCGCGTACGGCGAATACCTGAAACCGAAAACCATTGTGCTCGGCGGCGATGTGCGTCTCACCAGTGAAGCGCTGAAACTGGCGCTGGCGAAAGGGCTGCAGGACGCCGGTGTGGATGTGCTTGATATCGGCCTGTCTGGCACCGAAGAGATCTATTTCGCCACTTTCCACCTGGGCGTGGACGGCGGCATCGAAGTCACCGCCAGCCATAATCCGATGGATTACAACGGCATGAAGCTGGTGCGCGAAGGCGCGCGCCCGATCAGCGGCGACACTGGGCTTCGCGACGTGCAGCGTCTGGCGGAAGCCAACGACTTCCCGCCGGTGAACGACGCCGCGCGCGGCAGCTATCAGCAGATTGATTTGCGCAACGCGTATATCGACCATCTGCTGGGGTATATCAACGTGGCAAACCTCAAGCCGCTGAAGCTGGTGATTAACTCCGGCAACGGCGCGGCGGGTCCGGTGGTGGACGCCCTTGAAGCCCGTTTTAAGGCGCTGAACGTGCCGGTCACCTTTGTGAAAGTCCACAACACCCCGGATGGCAACTTCCCGAACGGGATCCCGAACCCGCTGCTGCCAGAGTGCCGCGACGATACCCGCAACGCGGTAATCGAGCACGGCGCGGATATGGGGATTGCCTTTGACGGCGATTTCGACCGCTGCTTCCTGTTCGATGAAAAAGGTCAGTTTATCGAGGGCTATTACATTGTCGGCCTGCTGGCTGAAGCCTTCCTTGAGAAAAACCCGGGGGCGAAAATCATTCACGACCCGCGTCTCTCCTGGAACACCGTCGATGTGGTCAGCGCTGCGGGCGGCACGCCGGTGATGTCGAAGACCGGTCACGCGTTCATTAAAGAGCGCATGCGCGAAGAAGACGCCATTTATGGCGGCGAGATGAGCGCCCACCATTACTTCCGTGATTTTGCCTACTGCGACAGCGGGATGATCCCGTGGCTGCTGGTGACCGAGCTGCTGTGCCTCAAGGGGCAAACGCTGGGCGAACTGGTGCGCGACCGCATGGCGGCGTTCCCGGCGAGCGGCGAAATCAACAGCAAGCTGGAACAGCCTGCCGAGTCTATCGCCCGCGTCGAGCAGCATTTTGCTCTGCACGCCCTCGAAATCGACCGTACGGACGGGATCAGCATGTCGTTCCCGCAGTGGCGCTTTAATTTGCGCTCGTCGAACACCGAGCCGGTGGTACGCCTGAACGTGGAGTCGCGTGCCGACGTTCCGCTGATGGAGGCACGAACGCAGGACATTCTGGCGCTGTTGAAACAGTGATCATTGCCCTCTCCCGATGGGAGAGGGAACCCGATAACAGGAACAACGATGACAAATCTAAAAAAGCGCGAGCGAGCCAAAACGAATGCATCGTTAATCTCTATGGTGCAGCGTTTTTCTGATATCACCATCATGTTCGGTGGGCTGTGGGTGGTGTGTCAGCTAAGCGACCTGTCGTTTTTATACATGCATCTGTTGATGGCGCTGCTGGCGCTGGTGGTCTTTCAGATGATCGGCGGGATGACCGATTTTTATCGCTCTTACCGTGGCGTCAAAATCACCACCGAGCTGATGTTACTTCTGCAAAACTGGACCTTAAGCCTGATTTTCAGCGCCGGGCTGGTGGCATTCAGCAGCGACTTTGATAACAGCCTGAAAACCTATCTTTGCTGGTACGCGTTAACCAGCGTCGGGATGGTGGTCTGCCGTTCCCTGATCCGCTTTATCGCAGGCTGGCTGCGTAACCGCGGCTATAACAAGCGTTACGTGGCGGTGGCCGGGGATTTACCCGTGGGTCAGGCGCTGCTGGACAGTTTTCGCAAAGAGCCGTGGCTGGGCTTCGACGTGGTGGGGGTGTATCACGATGCTAAACCGGGCGGCGTGACGTCGGACTGGGCGGGTAACTACGACCAGCTGATCGAAGATGCGCGCGCGGGCAAAATTCACAACGTCTATCTCGCCCTCAAAATGAGCGAAGAGTCCTGTATCAAACACCTGATGCGTGAGCTGGCCGACACCACCTGCTCGGTGATCCTGATCCCTGACGTGTTTACCTTCAACATTTTGCACTCGCGTATTGAAGAAGTGAACGGCGTGCCGGTGGTACCGCTGTATGACACGCCGCTCTCCGGGATCAACCGTCTGCTCAAGCGCGCAGAAGATATCGTGCTCTCCTCTTTGATTTTGCTGCTGATCTCCCCGGTGCTGTGCGGCATTGCGCTGGCGGTCAAAATCACCTCGCCAGGCCCGGTTATTTTCCGCCAGACCCGCTACGGGATGGACGGCAAGCCGATCATGGTATGGAAATTCCGCTCGATGAAGGTGATGGAAAACGACAGGGTCGTGACTCAGGCCACGCAGAACGATCCGCGCGTCACCCGCGTGGGCAACTTCCTGCGCCGCACGTCCCTCGACGAACTTCCGCAGTTTATCAACGTGCTGACCGGCGGAATGTCGATTGTCGGGCCACGTCCGCATGCGGTGGCGCATAACGAGCAGTATCGTGCGCTGATCGAGGGCTACATGCTGCGTCACAAAGTGAAGCCAGGCATTACCGGCTGGGCGCAAATCAACGGCTGGCGCGGCGAAACCGACACGCTGGAAAAAATGGAAAAACGCATTGAGTTCGACCTGGAATACATCCGCGAGTGGAGCGTCTGGTTCGATATCAAAATCGTGTTTCTGACCATCTTTAAGGGCTTTGTCAATAAAGCCGCGTATTAAGTGCCTGATGGAACAGGCTTAAAGGAGTGGTCATGAGTTTACGTGAAAAAACCATCAGCGGGGCCAAGTGGTCGGCGATGGCCACCATCATCATCATCGGCCTCGGGCTGGTGCAGATGACGGTGCTGGCGCGGATTATTGATAATCACCAGTTCGGCCTGCTGACGGTCTCGCTGGTGATTATCGCGCTGGCGGATACCCTGTCGGACTTCGGCATTGCCAACTCGATTATTCAGCGCAAAGAGATCAGTCATCTTGAACTCACGACGCTTTACTGGCTGAACGTTGGGCTGGGGATTGCGGTGTTTGTGGTGGTGTTTCTGCTGAGTGACGTTATCGGCGATGTGCTGAACAACCCGGATCTTGCGCCGCTTATCCGCACCCTGTCGTTTGCCTTTGTGGTGATCCCGCACGGTCAGCAGTTCCGCGCGCTGATGCAAAAAGAGCTGGAGTTCAACAAGATCGGCATGATCGAGACTACCTCGGTGCTGGCAGGTTTTACCTTCACCGTGGTCAGCGCCCATTTCTGGCCGCTGGCGATGACGGCGATCCTCGGGTATCTGGTCAATACGGCGGTGCGTACGCTGCTGTTCGGCTTCTTTGGCCGAAAGATTTACCGCCCCGGTTTTCACTTTTCGCTGGCGTCTGTCTCCTCCAATCTGCGTTTCGGCGCGTGGCTGACTGCCGACAGCATTATCAACTATGTGAATACCAATCTCTCCACGCTGGTGCTGGCGCGTATTCTCGGTGCCAGCGTCGCGGGTGGCTATAACCTGGCGTACAACGTGGCGGTTGTTCCGCCGATGAAACTCAATCCGATCATTACCCGCGTGCTGTTTCCGGCGTTCGCCAAAATTCAGGACGACACGGACAAGCTGCGCGTGAACTTCTACAAGCTGCTGTCGGTGGTGGGGATTATTAACTTCCCGGCGCTGCTCGGGCTGATGGTGGTCTCCAATAACTTTGTTCCGCTGGTGTTTGGCGAGAAGTGGAGCGGGATTATCCCGATCCTGCAGCTGTTGTGCGTGGTGGGCCTGCTGCGTTCCGTCGGTAACCCGATTGGTTCCCTGCTGATGGCCAAAGCGCGCGTCGATATCAGCTTCAAATTCAACGTCTTTAAAACGTTCCTGTTTATTCCGGCGATTATCGTCGGCGGCCACATGGCGGGCGCGATTGGCGTAACGCTTGGCTTCCTGCTGGTGCAGATAATCAACACCGTGCTGAGCTACTTCGTGATGATTAAACCGGTGCTCGGCTCCAGCTATCGCCAGTACATCCTGAGCCTGTGGCTGCCGTTTTATCTGTCGCTGCCGACGCTGGCTGTGAGTTACGGATTAGGGTTTGTGCTCAACGGACATCTGCCGCTGGGCGCGTTGCTGGCGGTGCAGATCGCCGCCGGTGCGCTGGCGTTTGTGGTGATGATTGTGCTGTCCCGTAATGCGCTGGTGGTTGAGATGAAGCGCCAGTTTTGTCGCAGCGAAAAAATGAAAACATTGCTTCGTGCAGGCTGATTTTTTTTAAGAGGTCATTATGAAATTATTGATTCTGGGCAACCATACCTGCGGCAACCGTGGCGACAGCGCCATTCTGCGCGGTCTGCTGGATGCCATTAACACACTCGAGCCTGAGACAGAAGTGGATGTGATGAGCCGCTATCCGGTGAGCTCGTCGTGGTTACTCAACCGCCCGGTGATGGGCGATCCGCTCTACAGCCAGATGAAACAGCACAATACCGCCGCAGGCGTTGTGGGCCGCGTGAAAAAAGTGCTGCGCCGCCGCTATCAGCATCAGGTGCTGCTGTCGCGTGTCACCGATACCGGCAAGCTGCGCAACATTGCTATCGCCCAGGGGTTTACCGATTTTGTGCGCCTGCTGTCGGGCTATGACGCCATTATTCAGGTTGGCGGGTCGTTCTTTGTCGATCTGTACGGCGTGCCGCAGTTCGAGCATGCGCTCTGCACCTTTATGGCGAAAAAGCCGCTGTTTATGATTGGCCACAGCGTCGGGCCATTCCAGGACCCGCAATTTAACCAGTTGGCGAACTATGTGTTTGGCCACTGCGATGCGCTGATCCTGCGCGAATCCGTGAGTCTGGATCTGATGAAGCGCAGCGAAATTGATACCTCAAAAGTTGAGCACGGGGTGGATACGGCCTGGCTTGTGGATCACCAGAACGATAACTTTGAGGCCAGCTATGCGGTCCAGCACTGGCTGAACGTGGCGGCGAAACAGAAAACTGTGGCTATTACCCTGCGTGAACTGGCGCCGTTCGATAAGCGTCTGGGCACCACTCAGGCGGCTTACGAGCAGGCGTTCGCCGACGTGGTGAATCGCGTGCTCGACAGCGGCTATCAGGTGCTGGCGCTCTCCACTTGTACCGGGATCGACAGCTACAACAAAGATGACCGGATGGTGGCGCTGAACCTGCGCAACCTCGTGAACGATCCGTCGCGCTACCACGTGGTGATGGATGAGCTTAACGATCTGGAGATGGGCAAGCTGCTTTCCGCCTGCGACCTGACGGTGGGCACACGCCTGCACTCTGCGATCATCTCCATGAACTTTGGCACGCCGGCTATCGCCATCAACTATGAACACAAATCGGCGGGCATTATGCAGCAGCTGGGCATGCCGGAGATGGCGGTGGATATTCGCCATCTGCTGGACGGTTCTCTGGGCGCGATGGTGGGCGATACGCTCGGTCAGCTTCCGGCAATCAATGAACGTCTGGCGCACGCGGTGAAAGCCGAGCGGGAAAACGGGATTAGCATGGTCAAATCCGTCCTCGATCGCATCGGGGAGGGCAAATGAAGGTTGGTTTCTTCTTGCTGAAATTCCCGCTCTCGTCGGAGACCTTTGTGCTGAACCAAATCACCGCGTTTATCGATATGGGATATGACGTGGAGATTGTCGCCCTGCAAAAGGGCGATACGCAGAATACCCATGCGGCCTGGACGCAGTATGATCTTGCGGCGAAAACCCGCTGGCTGCAGGATGAGCCACAGGGCCGCCTGGCGAAGCTGCGCTACCGTGCAGGCCAGACGCTGCGCGGGCTGCATCGCACATCAACCTGGCGGGCGCTCAACGTTTCCCGCTACGGCGCTGAAGCGCGCAACCTGATCCTCTCCTCGATTCGCGGGCAAACGGCCCGGCCATTTCGCGCTGATGTGTTTATCGCCCACTTTGGCCCGGCGGGCGTGACAGCGGCAAAACTGCGCGAGCTGGGGGTGATTGACGGCAAAATCGCGACCATTTTCCACGGGATCGACATCTCCAGTCATGAGGTGTTGAACCATTACACCGGTGAATATCAGCAGCTATTTCGTCGCGGCGACATGATGCTGCCAATCAGCGAACTCTGGGCCGGGCGGCTGAAAACCATGGGCTGTCCGTCCGATAAAATCACCGTGTCGCGGATGGGCGTGAACATGGAGCGCTTTACCCAGCGCCCGGTCAAGGTGCCGGGTAAACCGCTGCAAATTATCTCTGTGGCGCGTCTCACCGAGAAAAAAGGGCTGCACGTGGCGATTGAAGCCTGCCGTCAGCTCAGGGCGCGTGGAGTGGATTTTCACTATCGCATTCTCGGGATTGGCCCGTGGGAGCGCCGCTTGCGCACATTGATCGAGCAATACCAGCTGGAAGGTTTTGTTGAGATGCCGGGCTTTAAGCCGAGTCATGAAGTCAAAGCCATGCTCGACGACGCCGATGTGTTCCTGCTGCCGTCCGTGACCGGTGCGGATGGCGATATGGAGGGAATTCCTGTGGCCCTGATGGAGGCGATGGCGGTGGGTATTCCGGTGGTCTCCACCGTGCACAGCGGCATCCCGGAGCTGATCGAGCCTGGCCATTCCGGCTGGCTGGTGCCGGAAAATAACGCGGTCGCGCTTGCCGACAGGCTGGCCGCGTTCAGCGATATCGACCAGCAGGAGCTGGCGCCGGTGCTGCATAACGCGCGACAAAAAGTCGAAACCGAATTTAATCAGCAGGTAATAAATCGTCAGTTAGCGAGCCTGTTACAAACGCTATAAGCCGAGGTGGTATGCTGAAAAAAATAACCCGACGCAACTTTGTGACCGCCTGCTCGCTGCTGGCCGCGACGCCGTTGCTCACGTCACGTCTCGCACGCGCGGCGGGCAGCGGCACGGTCGATATCAGCCAGTACAATCGCAAGGACTGGATCGCTGCTTTTAAGCAGGCCTTTGTCGACGGCGATACGGTGGTGGTTCCGGCGGGACTCACCTGCGAGAACATCAACACCGGGATATTTATCCCCGATGGCAAGACCCTGCTGATTCGCGGGGCGCTCACCGGCAACGGGCGTGGGCGCTTTGTGTTACAGGAGGGCAGCAAGGTGATCGGCGAAGGGAAGGGCCGCACGGAAAACATCACCCTGGATGTGCGTGGCTCTGACTGCGTGATTCAGGGGCTGGCGATGAGCGGCTTTGGTCCGGTGACGCAGATTTACATCGGCGGTAAAAAACCGCGGGTGATGCGGAATTTGCTGATCGATAACATCAGCGTGTCGCAGGCCAACTACGCCATTCTGCGTCAGGGATTCCATAATCAGGTCGACGGCGCGCGGATCACGAACAGCCGTTTCAGCCATTTGCAGGGCGATGCGATCGAATGGAACGTTGCCATTAACGACCGCAATATCCTGATCTCCGACCATGTAATCGACAATATCAACTGTACCAACGGCAAGATTAACTGGGGCATCGGTATTGGCCTCGCCGGAAGTACCTACGATAACGACTACCCGGAAAAGCAGACCGTGAAGAACTTTGTGGTGGCGAACATTACGGGCAGTAACTGTCGGCAACTGGTGCATGTGGAAAACGGTAAGCACTTTATTATTCGTAATGTGAAAGCCAAAAACATCACCCCGGATTTCAGTAAAAAAGCCGGGATTGATAACGCCACGGTGGCGATTTATGGCTGCGATAACTTTGTCATCGATAATGTTGATATGGTCAACAGCGCCGGGATGCTCATCGGTTACGGGGTGGTTAAGGGCGATTACCTGTCGATTCCGCAAAACTTCAGGCTCAACAATATCCGCCTGGATAATCGACAGCTGGCATACAAACTGCGCGGCATACAGGTTTCATCGGGCAACGCGACCTCGTTTGTCGCCATCACCAACGTGCAGATGCAGCGCGCGACGCTGGAGTTGCACAACAAACCGCAGCACCTGTTTTTACGCAACATCAACGTGATGCAGCAGGCGACAGTCGGGCCCGCGCTGAAGATGAATTTTGACCTGCGCAAAGACGTGCGAGGCAAGTTTATGGCGAAAGATGAGACGCTGCTCTCACTGGCGAATATCCATGCGGTGAATGAAAAAGGGCAGAGTTCGGTGGATATCGACCGGGTGGATCAGCAGGTGGTGAATGTGGAGAGGCTGAATTTTTCACTTCCTCATAAGCAAAGATAACTTTTCTGCTGCATCAAAAATACCGTAGCCCCTAAGAATTTGTTACTGAAGTCACTCTTCTTAGGGGCTATAATCCGTGCCATTACTGTTTGAAGTTTATCTGGTCTACAGGCTGGCACCTCAGGGAATAGATGTATAAATGACCAGAGGACGCTCTACATCTAACTTATTGAGTGGTTTATGAACGATAAAGTTTTATTTATTGGCGCATCTGGTTTTGTTGGGACCCGTCTGATTGAGATTTCTCAGGCAAATTTCGATGTGACCAATTTCGACAAGCAACAAAGTCATTTTTACCCTGAGATCACTGTGTCTGGTGATGTTCGCAATCAGGAACAACTCGACCTGGCGCTTGCTGGATTTAACACCGTTGTGCTGCTTGCTGCTGAGCACCGCGATGACGTTAGCCCGACGTCACTTTATTATGATGTCAATGTTCAGGGGACGCGTAACGTACTAGCAGCAATGGAAAAAAATAATGTAAACAACATCATTTTTACCAGTTCCGTCGCCGTTTACGGACTCAATAAAGTGAATCCGGATGAGACTCATCAGCAAGACCCGTTCAACCATTATGGAAAGAGCAAATGGCAGGCGGAAGAGGTGTTGCGTGAATGGTTCGATAAAGCGCCTCAGGAACGCTCTCTGACCATTGTTCGACCAACTGTGATCTTCGGCGAGCGCAACCGCGGTAATGTCTACAATCTGCTGAAGCAAATTGCAGGGGGTAAATTTGCCATGGTTGGAGCAGGGACGAATTATAAATCGATGGCTTATGTTGGCAACATCGTTGAGTTTATTAAATTTAAGCTCACGAATGTCAAGCCTGGCTATGACGTATATAACTATGTCGACAAGCCTGATCTGAATATGAATCAGCTAGTAGCAGAAGTTGAGAAAAGTCTGAGCAAAAAAATCCCGTCGGTTCATCTACCTTACCCATTAGGTATGTTAGGCGGGTATTGCTTTGACGTATTGAGCAAAATTACGGGCAAAAAGTACGCTATCAGTTCTGTTCGTGTTAAGAAGTTCTGTGCCACAACGCAATTCGATGCAACGAAAGTGCATAGTTCTGGCTTTAGAGCACCCTACACCCTTTCTCAGGGACTCGATCGTACGTTGAAACACGAGTTCGTCCACGAGAAAAAGGATGACATCACATTTGTATCTGAATGAGTGGCTTGTAGCTACGATTATTCGGAAAAACAGGTGGAGTAACATCTATCCTGCAGGATTCCGATAATTCTGGCTCTCACCTTATCGTGTAAAGGGTAAGTTAAGTGAGTATTCGTTAGAATGTGATTCGCATGCGACGTTTATCAGGACTCTTCAGCTAGGCTGTTTTCCGGTAAGAGTCTATAATTCGTCAACCATTTTAAGGTGGAAGAAATAATGATTAATTTGAAAGCAGTCATTCCGGTAGCGGGCTTGGGCATGCATATGCTGCCAGCCACAAAAGCGATTCCTAAAGAGATGCTGCCGATCGTTGACAAGCCGATGATCCAGTACATCGTCGACGAGATTGTTGCTGCAGGGATCAAAGAAATCGTTCTGGTGACTCACTCTTCCAAGAATGCGGTAGAGAACCACTTCGACACCTCTTACGAACTCGAAGCGCTGCTTGAGCAGCGCGTTAAGCGTCAGCTTCTGGCCGAAGTGCAGTCTATCTGCCCGCCAGGGGTGACTATCATGAACGTGCGCCAGGCACAGCCGCTGGGTCTTGGACATTCCATTCTCTGCGCGCGTCCGGTTGTCGGTGACAACCCGTTTATCGTGGTGCTGCCAGACATCATTCTGGACAACGCTTCAGCCGATCCGCTGCGCTATAACCTCGCCGCTATGGTAGCGCGTTTCAATGAAACGGGCCGTAGCCAGGTGCTGGCAAAACGCATGAAAGGCGATCTGTCTGAGTACTCTGTGATTAAAACCAAAGAGCCGCTGGATTCAGAAGGGCAGGTGAGCCGTATCGTTGAATTCATCGAAAAACCCGATCAGCCGCAGACACTGGCTTCTGACCTGATGGCAGTAGGCCGCTATGTACTGAACGCTGATATCTGGGCCGAGCTGGAAAAAACGGAACCCGGTGCCTGGGACCGTATTCAGCTGACGGATGCCATTGCAGAACTGGCGAAAAAACAGTCGGTTGATGCGATGCTGATGACCGGTGAAAGCTACGACTGCGGTAAGAAGATGGGCTATATGCAGGCGTTTGTGAACTATGGGCTGCGCAACCTGAAGGAAGGGGCGAAGTTCCGTAAGAGCATTGAGAAACTGCTGACGAGCGAGTGATTTTACAGGCCCCGTAATCGTGCAGCATTAAAGTAACGGCAACCGATCATTCTGAGTGAAGGCAAATCCTCAAGAATGCTCGTTGCCGTTTTTTGTTTTCAAAGTATCCAGATTACAATAAGTTACACGGTGTATTTTTGGGATTCTCGATAGTGATTTCTGCTTGTTTCTGAGGGCGATTAGGACGACAATTAACGTTTGGTCAATGTTGCTTAGCAACATCTCTGTCAGAGAACTGACTGAAGAACCTCACATTCTGCTTATTCCTCAGTGCACTGGTAGCTGTCGAGCCAGGGGCGGTAGCGTGCCAGTGTTTCATCAGCAAGTTGATTTCAGACAATTAAGTTCTGAGCTGCACAGATAATCATCATATACAGGATGAGGCTACTCGGGTCTGATTAACTCGGATTCAAGTTGTTTTTCGGTAATAACACGTTATTAACTGGGTCAAAAAATGGATAATATTCTCCAACTCATTGGTCGTAACAAAGCATTATTCGGTGATGATGTTTCTGGAAATGAAAAAAAATTAAAACGAATTGTTTCCTCATCCCGTTTTCTTGTCCTGGGTGGTGCCGGTTCAATTGGTCAGGCGGTAACCAAAGAAATCTTTAAACGTAACCCGCAAAAACTTCATGTTGTGGATATTAGCGAAAACAATATGGTTGAGTTGGTGCGCGATATTCGTAGTTCATTCGGATATATTGATGGGGATTTCCAGACGTTTGCTCTTGATATTGGCTCAGTTGAGTATGATGCTTTTATCAAAGCAGACGGGAAGTATGACTACGTGCTAAATCTTTCCGCGCTAAAACATGTGCGTAGTGAGAAAGATCCGTTCACGTTGATGCGTATGATTGAGGTGAATGTCCTCAACACAGATAAAACGATCGAACAATCTATTGCCTCTGGAGTCAAAAAATTCTTCTGCGTTTCAACAGACAAAGCAGCAAACCCAGTCAATATGATGGGGGCTTCTAAGCGCATTATGGAGATGTTCCTGATGCGCAAGAGCGAAAAGATGGCAATCTCTACCGCGCGTTTTGCCAACGTTGCTTTCTCTGATGGTTCTCTTCTGCATGGTTTTAACCAGCGTCTTCAAAAGCAGCAACCGCTGGTGGCGCCTAACGATATCAAGCGTTACTTTGTTACTCCACAAGAGTCAGGTGAGCTGTGCCTGATGTCGTGTATCTTTGGTGATAATCGAGACATCTTTTTCCCGAAACTGAGCGAGGCTCTCCACCTTATTTCCTTTGCAGATATCGCCGTTCTGTATTTAAAACAGCGTGGGTATGAACCGCATCTCTGTGAAAGCGAAGATGAGGCACGTGAACTGGCGAAAACATTACCTGCCCAAGGGAAGTGGCCGTGTCTGTTTACCTCAAGCGACACAACGGGTGAGAAGGATTTTGAAGAGTTCTTTACCGATAAAGAAACGCTCGATATGGAGCGTTTTATTAATCTTGGCATCATAAAAAATGAGCCACTTTACGACCCGGCATTGTTGGCGCATTTTGAAGGAAGAATTCAGGAGATGAAGACCTCTCTTGAGTGGAATAAAGAAGATATTGTTAAGCTATTTTTTGAAATGATTCCAGATTTTGGTCATAAAGAAACCGGAAAATACCTCGATAGTAAAATGTAAGCAAGGCATCCTCGAATGAATATCAAATCAATTATCGAATTTGTTCGCGACGTATACAAAACGGATGATTTTATTCCTTTGCATGCGCCAGTTTTCAATGGCAACGAGAAAAAATATGTACTGGATACGCTTGAAAGTACATTTGTGTCCAGCGTTGGCAAATATGTAGACGATTTTGAGCGCAAAATAGAAGACTACACGCGTACTGCGCGCGCGGTGGCAACCGTTAATGGCACGGCAGCGCTAAGTGCGGCTCTGTATCTGGCGGGTGTTAAGCGTGGCGATTTGGTGGTGACTCAGGCATTGACCTTTGTCGCTACATGTAATGCTCTATATCATCTTGGAGCAGAACCTGTTTTCACTGATGTTTCTCCGATGAGTTTGGGTCTTTGCCCTGTTGCGCTTGAGAATTGGCTATCCGAGAATACAGAACTGACTGAAAAAGGGTGTGTGCACCGTAAAACACGTCAGGTTGTTCGTGCCGTAGTGCCAATGCACACTTTTGGTCATCCAGTAGAATTGGATGAACTCATCGCTGTTTGTCAGAAGTGGCATATCATTCTTGTTGAGGACGCCGCCGAAAGCTTGGGCTCTTTTTACAAGGGCAAACACACAGGTACGCTTGGCGAATATGGTGCACTGAGCTTTAACGGTAATAAAATTATTACGACAGGCGGCGGCGGAATGGTCTTCTGCCGCTCATCAGGAGATGGCGTACGTGCGAAACATGTCACCACCACTGCCAAAGTGCCGCATCCATATGAGTTCTATCATGACGAGCCGGGATTTAACTATCGCATGCCAAACCTGAATGCCGCACTTGGCTGCGGTCAGATGGAACGTCTTGATTCTTTCCTGAAACAGAAACGCGATCTGGCGCAGCGCTATGAGACATTCTTTGCGGATTCAGAATTTAAATTCGTAAAAGAACCTGAGTACGCGCAATCCAACTATTGGCTGAACGCGGTTATTTGTGAAAATCTGGATTCCAGAGATGCAATCCTTGCACAAATGAATGAAGCGAAAGTCATGGCGCGGCCAATCTGGAAATTGATGCATCGTCTGCCGATGTTTGATAAAGCGATGCGTGACGATCTTAAAAATTCTGAACAGATTGAAGCGCGTCTGGTAAATATTCCTAGTTCTCCGCTGGAATAATGGAAATGGGAGCAGAAAAACGCAAAGTTGCGATATTTACCGGCACACGAGCTGAATATGGCTTACTCTATTGGCTATTGAAAGATGTCCAGAATGATAATGAGCTGGAGTTGCAGCTTCTCGTTAGCGGCATGCATCTTTCTCCGGAGTTTGGAAATACCTGGCAGCAAATTGAAAAGGATGGTTTTTCAATTGATGAGAAGATTGAAATTCTGCTTTCCTCAGATACGCCGGTAGGTACTGCAAAAAGTATGGGGCTGGGTGTATTGGGTTTTGCTGATGCGTTAGCAAGATTAAAGCCGGATATTTTAGTGTTGCTGGGTGACCGCTTTGAAGCGCTGGCGGCCGCGCAAACGGCAATGATTCTCCGCATCCCCATTTTGCACCTGCATGGCGGCGAAATAACGGAAGGTGCCTATGACGATGCCATCAGACACGCCATTACCAAGCTAAGTTACCTACATGGGACCTCAACAGAGGCCTACCGAAATCGCGTAATCCAGTTGGGTGAAGACCCTTCTCGCGTCGAAAATGTCGGTGCAATAGGATTGGATCATCTTAAACGCGGACATTTTATGTCTGTTGAAGAGTTAGGTGCCTCTCTCAATTTTCCGCTTAAAAAGCCATTCTTGTTGGTGACTTATCATCCTGTAACCTTAGGTGATGAGCCTGCGGAAGCGAGTTTTAACGCATTATTAGCGGCGCTTGACCAGTACCCAGACCACCAGATCATCCTGACTTATCCTAATGCAGATGATGGAGGGAGAAAGATTATTCCGCTGCTCGAGGACTATGCCGCGAGGCAATCAGACCGCGTACTGGCTATTCCCTCCCTGGGACAGGTGCGCTATCTCAGTACTGTGAAACATGCGACGGCGGTAGTGGGGAACTCGTCCAGTGGGATTATTGAAGTCCCTGCGTTTGATGTACCGACTGTCAATATCGGTAAGCGACAAAAAGGAAGGCTTGCCGCCCGAAGCGTCCTGAATTGCGATGCTACACAGGAATCAATCACGCAGGCGCTAAATACCGCCATTGCGCGCAGTTATAAAGATCCCGAAGAAAAAATTGCGAATCCATATGGCCAGGGAGATGCAAGTTCAAAGATCATCGAAATGATTAAGTCCCTGCATTTTGTTCCGGGTAAAACTTTTTACGACATTAAGTGACACTATATGACGCTTATCATTGCTGAAGCCGGTGTTAATCACAACGGCGACGAAAAGATTGCTTTCGAACTTGTTAATGCTGCTTATAAAGCTGGAGCAGATATTGTTAAGTTCCAAACGTTTAAGGCAAAGAACTTGGTAACTGAACAGGCCAGGCAGGCCGATTATCAGGTTGCAAATACTAAAAAAAATGAATCGCAGTTAGCGATGTTGAGTCGGCTTGAATTGTCATGGGAAGCTCATCATGCGCTGGTAAAACATTGTAAGTCGTTAGGTATAGAGTTTTTGTCAACGGCATTTGACTCAGTAAGCCTTAATTTTTTAGTCAATGAACTTGGAATTAAGCGTTTAAAATTACCCTCCGGGGAGCTTACCAATGCACCGCTGGTTCTTGAACATGCCAGAACTGGCCTTGATATTATAATTTCAACAGGTATGGCCACGCTTTCTGAAATCGAGGCAGCTCTGGGCGTCATTGCGTTCGGATACACCACTCCTAGCGATGAAAAACCGTGCATTGAAGCATTCGAAAAGGCCTATGCAACGCCAGAAGGGCAGAAGGCACTGAAACAAAAAGTGACCATCCTTCACTGCACTACTGAATATCCTGCTCCAATGGATGAAATTAATCTCAGGGCAATGGATTCATTACAGGCTGCATTTGATCTTCCTGCTGGCTATTCAGATCATAGTGAAGGTATAACCATTCCGATTGCGGCAGTAGCTCGAGGGGCGGTGTTGATTGAAAAGCATTTTACGTTGGATAAACATATGGAAGGTCCTGATCATAAAGCATCGCTTGAACCAGAAGAATTGAATGCTATGGTAAAAGCGATCCGGCAAATTGAGATGGCACTTGGAAATCGGGTGAAGACGCCTACGGTCTCAGAAATTAAGAATAAATCGGTAGCAAGAAAGAGCCTGGTAGCTGTGCATAAGATCTTTGCTGGGGAACCCTTCACAGCCTCAAATATGACAATAAAAAGACCGGGAAACGGTATGTCGCCTTATAGCTATTGGGATATGCTTGATAAAGTATCTACTAGAGAGTACTTGCCAGGAGACCTGATTATTGAATAAAAAACCAGTTGTTCTTATCGGCGGTGGCGGTCATGCCAGTGTCCTGATGGATATTTTGCTTTCAGAAAAGCGAGAAGTCATAGCTGTCGTGAGTCCAAATGATATATCCGGAAGGAATATCTTCAAAGGAGCCAAAATACTACACTCAGACGATGAAATATTTCAGTTCTCGCATAATGATATTGAATTAGTTAATGGCATTGGTATGGTTCCACGATCGACGTTGAGAAAAAATATCACGGAAACCTATTTGCGTCATGGATATCGCTTCTCTAATGTCATCGCAAAGAATGCATCAGTTGCCAGCAATGTCCTTTTACGGGAAGGTGTACAAATACTGTCAGGAGCGATAGTTAACCCTGGTGCTGTTATCGGCAGTCATTCAATTATAAATACACGAGCGGTTATAGAACATGACTGCCTGCTAGGAGACCATTGCTTTATTGGCCCTGGTGCTGTTTTATGCGGGCAAGTCAAAACAGGTGAATCAGTTTTTGTTGGTGCAGGTTCAATTATAATACCGAGCATGATGCTACACAATAATTCTATGGTCGGTGCTGGCGCGATTTTAGTGCAATCGCTAGACAGTGGACAAGTTTGTTATCCGGTTAAGTCGGTTATCAAATAGTGCCCTACAGAAGGTAATTAATGATGCAGCAATGGAAAAATGTGCTAATCCAACCGGATAGCTCTCTGCGTGATGCACTCGAAATTATTAATCGAGAAGCTTTACGTATCGCACTGGTTGTTGATAGAGATAATAATTTGTTAGGAGTAATTACTGATGGTGACATAAGAAGGGGACTGCTGAACAATCTTGATCTTTCTGCTAGAACTGCACAGGTCATGAATACACAACCAGTAACGGCTACAACCAGCGTCTCTTCCGCAGAGTTAAATGAGTTGATGAAGTCAAAGGGTATTCTCTCTGTACCAATTTTGTCCGATGGAAAAGTAATTGGGTTGGAGACGATCCAGTCAGTAAATGATAAGAAGAAATATCCCAATCCTGTTTTCATTATGGCAGGTGGATTTGGTACAAGGCTGAAACCGTTAACTGATATCTGTCCAAAACCTATGCTTCGTATTGGCGACAAGCCGATACTAGAAACCGTTATTCGCAGCTTCATAAAAGCTGGCTTCAATAATTTCTATATTTCGACCCATTATATGCCTGAGATAATTAAACAGTATTTCGGTAATGGCGATTTGTTTGAATCAAAAATTCAGTATGTGTATGAAGACAAGCCCTTGGGGACTGGAGGCGCTTTAGGTCTACTGCCAGAAGAATTATCGGACGAACATCCGTTGATTATGATTAATGGAGATGTATTAACTAATGTTGACTATGAACGTTTGGTGAAATTTCACATAGAAAGCAAAGCTGATGCAACGATGTGTGTCCGTGAGTACGATTACCAAATTCCTTACGGCGTTATCACAGGAGATGGTAATAAAATTATCTCAATGGATGAGAAACCAACCCACAGGTTTTTCATCAATGCTGGAATATATGTAGTTTCACCAAAAATATTCAAAAGTGTTCCCAAAAATCATCGAATTGATATGCCAACACTACTTGAAGAGCATATGGGTAAAAATAAAAATATTTTAATGTTCCCAATACATGAGTATTGGCTAGATATTGGGAGAATGGAAGACTTTAAGCGAGCACAAGCAGATTATTTTACATTAGGTATGGATTAATGAAAGGTGCTGCCGTAATTGGCTTAGGTAACATTGCAGACAGGCATCGTTGCAATCTTAAGAAACTCTATCCAGGGATTAAAATTTATGCTATGTCGGCCTCTGGCCGGAGTATTAATCGGCAAATAAGTGATTGCGACCAGCTGGTCAATCACATAGATGAACTTTTGCATGTTGTTGAAATGGCTATTATAGCATCGCCAGCAACCCTACATGCTGAGCATGCACTCCCGTTTATGAAAGCAGGCATCCCAGTCTTAATAGAGAAACCGGTTGTTGCTTCAACATCAGATGCCGAAAAATTGCTGGAGGCTTCTGTACAGCTAGATGCAGTTGTTGCCGTGGGGTATTGTTTACGCTATCTACCGTCAGCGATTATTTTGAAAAAAATTCTTGAAAAGGAAAAAGCTGGTGCGATATTCAATGCATTTATTGAAATCGGCCAATTTCTTCCTGATTGGCGTACAAGTAAAAACTATAAAAAAAGCGTGTCCGCTAATAAATTTCTGGGTGGTGGAGCCCTTCTTGAATTGAGCCATGAACTAGACTATTCACGGTGGTTTTTTGGCGAACTTGATGTGTGTCATGCAATTGTGCGTAACTCCAATACACTTAATATCGATGTTGAAGACATTGCCGATATTGTCGCTATTTCAAAAAATAAAACGATCATCAACATTCATCTCGACTTTCTTCAGAAGAAAGCAGTCAGGAAATGTTGTTTCTTAGGAACCGATGGCCGAGTAGAATGGGACCTGATTAATAATGAAGTGAAGATAATTAGTAAATCTGAAGAAGTGATAGTTTACAGCGAACCGAAGTACGATAAAAATAATATGTATATAGATATGATAAGAGATTTTGATAATTATATACATGCTCGTAAAAATCGATGTATCAAATTAGCAGATGCAGTTCAAACAATAAAGTTAGTGAATCAGATAAAAAAAAATGGCTCAATAAAATGAAAAATTATGCATTTATTTTCGCTCGTGGTGGTTCTAAAGGCCTTCCAGGCAAGAATATTAGAGAGTTGCATGGAAAGTCGTTATTACAATATGCAATTGAGATTGCACAATTTTCACCCTCGATTGACAAACTGTTTGTCTCAACTGATGATGAACACATTAAACAAAAAGCATTAGAATTTGAAGATGTTATTGTTATAGACAGGCCTGATGATCTTGCTGGGGACAAAAGTCCTGAGTGGCTTGCATGGCGGCATGCAATCGAATGGGTAACAGAGCATTACGGTAAATTTGAACAATTTATTAGTCTCCCTGCTACTAGCCCTCTTCGTGAGGTACAAGATGTAGAAGGTGCCATTGCAAAACGAATTAAGACTAATGCAGATGTTTGCATTGCCGTAACACCGGCATCTCGTAGCCCATATTTTAATATGGTTAAAATTAATAATGATGGCTGGAACGAATTGGTGATTAGCCCCGATGGTGAAGTTTCAAGGCGTCAAGATTGCCCTGATGTTTTCGATATAACAACGGTTGTTTACGTTTCTACGCCTGAATTTATTTTAAGTAATATTGGGTTGTTTTCAGGGAATGTTACATCAATAGAAGTTCCGAAAGAACGTGCTGTTGATATAGATGATATTTATGATTTTATAATGGCAGACGTTATTTTAACGAATAAAATGGAATTAAAATAAATGGTATTAAATAATAAAAATGTTGTTATTTTCGGTGCCGCAGGTTTATTGGGTGCATGCTTGACGAAATCGTGTCTTGCAAATGGTGCAAAAGTCATCGCCGTAGATCTGGACAGTGACCATATAAAAAAAAGATTGACTACTCAAGGGGTAGCAGCTTCCAGCGTAGATATTACATATGCGGAGATTGATGTCACTAATGAAAAAGATTTAAAAGCTTTCTTTAATAGTCTCAGTGATATTGATGGTATTGTTAATGCAACATATCCAAGAAATAAAGATTACGGTAGAAAATTATTCGATGTGACATTGGCAAGCTTCAATGAAAACCTTTCGCTACATTTAGGCAGTTCCTTTTTAATCAGTCAACAAGCAGCAATTTTATTCACACGGTTACAAAAACCAATATCTATGGTTAATATATCATCAATTTATGGTGTTATTGCTCCTAAGTTTGATATTTATAATAACACTCAAATGACCATGCCTGTTGAATATGCTGCAATTAAATCTGCACTATTACAATTGAATAAATATATCGTGGCATATGTCAATGATAGTGGCTTCCGTATTAACTCTGTCAGCCCTGGCGGTATATTTGATAATCAGCCAAAAGAATTCTGTGAGGCCTATAAAAAAAATACTCATGGTACGGGAATGTTAGATGTGAATGAAATGACAGGATCTATAGTTTTCTTACTGTCAGAACATTCAAGGTATGTAACTGGGCAAAATATCATTGTTGATGATGGATTCTCACTATGATTTCAATCGTGAAAAAAATAAAATTTTGGATTTCGTGTAATCGACTAGGACCTGATATACCACTAACGCATCTTTTACTACATTCAAGCCGTTTGGGAAAGGTGCTTTGTAAGAGAAAATTTAAAAAATTTGGCGATAATTCCTCTTTTAGACCTTTTGCGTATGCTATTGAAACACAGAAAATATCTATAGGAAGTAATGTTGTTATTAGGCCAGGAACAATGCTCTTTGCTTCCCCATTAGAGGGCGGTGGCGATGTTCATATTGATATTTCGGATGACGTATTGATTGGATCAGGTGTTAATATATATGTTTCTAATCACACTTACACTGATATGAGTAAACCCATATCCCTACAAGGGCACTCTAAGATACTACCGGTAAAACTTCAACGCGGTTGTTGGATTGGTGCAAATGTAACAATCTTACCTGGAGTTACAATTGGTGAGAACTCTGTTATTGGTGCAAATAGCCTAGTAACAAAAAGTATTCCTGCTTTTCATGTTGCAGTAGGGAATCCAGCCAAAGTGATCAAAAAATTGAATGAATAATATTACTTTTGTTTTTGTCATCGAGTTTTCGGGGATGACCTTTTATACTAATACCATTTTGGTCACCCATTATGAGCATATTTAAACGTTCAGGGGTGTATTTATCTTCAAATGTATTAAACGCTATAATTCCATTCTTGTTGTTGCCAGTACTGACACATAATTTAACTCCAGATGAGTATGGACAAATAGCAATGTTTCAGACACTTATAACAGGCCTTGCCGCACTTGTTGGTTTAAATACTGTAGGAGCTGCTAACAGACGTTTCTACGATGGAAAGCTTGATTCACTTCCTACCTTTAATGGTGCATGTTTACATATATTATTAATGTCAATTTTAGCTATAAGTGTCATTATCTTTTTTTTATCTGGCCATATAATGGCATGGCTCAGTATACCTGTATCTTGGGTATATTTGGCATTAGTTATCTCATTTGCAAATTTTGTTATACAATTTCGACTCGGACAATGGCAAATTAGAGAGCAAGCATTTAAATTTGGTGCTATGCAAGTTAGTCAAAGTATTCTTAATTTTGGTTTTTCTGTTGTACTTGTGGTTTTCTTTAAGCATGGCGCTCAAGGTAGAGTTGATGCAATACTCGGGACAACAGTAATTTATGCTCTGCTAAGTATATTATTATTGTATAAAAATAATTTAATAAAGTTGAGTGCTTTTCGTAAAGATTATATATTTGATGCTTTATCCTTTGGTCTTCCTTTAGTTCCTCATGTTGTCGGGATGTTTTTCCTTAATACATTAGATAGATTTTTCATAAACAAGCAACTTGGTATCTCTGATGCTGGGATTTATATGTTTGCTGTTCAACTCAGCCTTGGTGTTGCTGTTGTATTTGATGCTATAAATAAAGCGATGATTACTTGGCTATTTAAAAGCTTGGCTGAGAATAAAGTTGAACAATTAAAGCGAATTGTAAAGTATACATATTTGTTTTTTATCATAGTATTTATACTCGGATGCTTGTCATTTATTATTGGGCCTTTGGTAGTAATTATTATCGGTGGTTCTAAGTTCGAAAAAGCAACTGAAGTCATCGGCTGGCTCTGTCTTGGTCAATGTTTTGGTGGTATGTACCTCATGGTCACGAACTATCTCTTTTATGCAAAGCGTACTGGGCGTTTATCCATAGTGACTATAGTTACGGGTGTGTTTAATATAATTTTGTTACTTGTTCTTATACGTGTCAACGGTATCGAGGGTGTGGCTATTGCTTTTTGTATCTCGATGTGCATTCGATTTTTCGCTACATGGTGGTTATCATCTAAATTAAATTTAGTTTCATGGAGTATATATCAAAAAAAGTAATTTAACTTGTTTCTATAAACAATTTTAATTTTCGATTTTTGTGAATTCATGACTATAAGCATGACATGCTTTCATTGTGTTTTAAAACATGTGTAAACGTAATTCTTAGTTTCGACACGCATGTTGTAATGCAATTTAATAAATATGAAGGACACTTTCGGTGAATGTAAGCAAGTTTGCATTTTCAAGAATGATAATGTTAATTATTGCATTATTATTAGTCGTATTTAGTAATTTTGGTAACGATGTAAATTTGTTGGGGTTGATGTTACTGTTAGTGTATCTTGGATCAATTTTTATATTTAGACCAGTTGAATATGCCAACAATTTACTTTATTTTATAATATTAATCCCGATGCTGGTTGGAGGGATGTTAATCGAAAGAGGTGCATATCTTTTTGAGATCGATCAATATTCTTACTGGAATGGCACTTTTATTGTAAACCTTTTCTTTTCGATGATATTTATCGAGTTTTTGATTTATCCGATAAAATCGAGAAGAATAAAATCCTCATTGGTGTTTGATAGACGATTATTCGATCTTTTAGTTATCTGTGTGATAATTACTCTGTACGGAACTTTTTTGAAAACCGGGATTCCGTTATTTAACAATATACATAGGTCTATTTATTTTGGTTCTATTGTTCCTGAGTATATTAATATTATTAAAGGGAGGTTAAGTTTTGTATGTTTAGCTTTAGGTTATTATTACTTTAATTATAGATCTAAAAAATATTTGCTGTATTTTTTTCTTATAGTTCTTTATCATTTACTTTGCTCTATAAAGGGAGGCGAATTATTGGTTGTAATTTATTCTTTCAGTCTTCCTATTACATTGTTCTATAGTGCAAACAGTGCTCTTTCATTGAGTGTTAAATTAAATAAGAAAATAAGAACTTTACTGCTATTACTCGTCTGTGGTTTGTTTGGTATAATATTTATTAATTATCAAACCGTTGAAAACTACGATTCTAAAACAACGGCATTAGAGAAAGTACAAAAACGCGTAGAAGCTGCGGGTCAAATCTGGTGGACGATAAATGATAATAATCAAGTGTCCCAAAGGATTCGTTGGGATCTTTTTCTAAAAAACTTTAATGAAGATGGTGATAAATTCGAACGTGGTATGAATCAATTAATGAATGTTGTTGCTCCTGCAAAATATTTAAGTGCCTGGCGCTCTGATACTTCCAGGGGGCAAAGTTTGGCTAATGGTTTTCCTGCAATTGGATATTACTACTTTGGATATACAGGAATTATTCTATTGATTCTTACTGTTGGCAGCTTAATAATATTAATTAAGAGAGATGTATTATCGTCATTTGAAAGTGGTGACATTTTATCTTTTTTATTTTTAGGCCCGTTATTAGAAGTGATTATAAGGGTGACTGCCCAAGGTGATATAAATTTACTTTTTGAGAAAAGAACTCTGGTAATATTTATAGCCTATATTGTATATAGCTTAAGCAAAGGATTCCTAATCAGGGTTAAAACAGTATGAAAGTAAATTATTTTTTTTTATGGAATTATAATAAGTTACCTTTCGTCTACTCTATAATGAATGAAAATGAAAGAAATATTTTAATAATTAATGTTCGAGAGTCTGTCGAACTTAAGGAAAAATTATCTAATTTATCTAGACTAGATAAAGTGGAACAAGTTATAATTTTTGAAAATAATTTAAAAGATTATATTTCAAGTATACTTTATCGTATTTTAATATATCCTTTTAAAATGAAAAAAGACAATATAACTTTTTATTTAGATGGGTGCATTGGTCGTTTTCCTATAGTTATAGCTAATTTTGGCGTCCCAGATGATGTTGTTTTTTATGAGGAAGGTGAAGGTACTTATCGCAAAGGCGTACTTTTTGAGAAATTAGCTAATAATAACATTAAATATAAAATAAATGAGACTATTAAAAAGCTTTTATTAATCAAAAAAAATTCAATTGATAATATTGTATGTTTTTACATAAGAGACAAAAAGAAATTGTTGGATTCATTTGCACAGCAGGGATACAAGGATTTTAAATTTGAGATTAAGGAAATTAATGATGTTGAATGCATTAAGAAAATCTCATCTGCTGATAAAAAACTGCTTATCAAGTTGTTTTTTGCTGACTTTAATTGCGATTTTTCATTAGGGAATAAGGAGAAGCGAGCAATTGTATTAACGCAGCCCACCTATTTGTATGGTTTTCATTCAAAGGAAGAGTTGGCATTTCTTTTTAATTCAAGAATTGAAGTTTTAAAAAAAATGAATTATAAAGTATATTTGAAAATGCATCCTATTGAGAATGATGATATATATATACATGAAAGTGTACAAAGGTTAAGTGGCAATTTTCCCTTTGAATTGTTATCACTTTTTGATGTGGAGTTTGATATAGGGTTAACTTTTAATTCAACAGCTATAAATTCTTCATTGATTAAAATGAAGTGGCTTATACAGGATGAATTATCAGAATAAAATGTGTTAGATGAATTTTTGTCGTTGATTTTTTAGAAAAATTTATTTTATTTCAGTTCCTAATTCGTTATGAATGCACTATTTGTATAGATTAATGTGAGTGTTATAAGTGATGCATATGTGTAGGGGGGGGAATGAGGGTTGCAATGATATTACCGAGTCTTGAAAGAAGTGGGCCTGGCATTCATGTTGAAGCTTTGTCTAGGGCTCTTGCTAAATTAGGATGCTATATAGAAATCTTTTATCTCCGCGATTGCAAAAATAAATGCTTAGATTTCGATTTTGTCGAATGTACACAGTTAACTTTTAATTTTGAAAAAATTAGAAAATTATCAAAATTTGATGTGATACATACACATGGATTTTTCCCAGACTTGTATGGTGTGTTGCTGTCAAGACTTTTTATTAGAACAGTCCATGTTTCTACAATGCACAATTTTATAGAGCATGATATTGCTGGTCGTTATAATGGCTTGAAAAAAAAATTATATACTTGTCTATGGATTAATGTTGTGAAACATGTCGCTCATAGGGTGGTTTTTACTGACATTGGCAAACAATATTATAAAAGTCTTGTTGGCGGTAATGTGCATAAAGTGGGTAGTGGAATTGATGTAAACTTAGTTCTAAGAAAAATGCGTAATAATGAATCTATAGATCTAAAAGTCCTTGAAGTCCTAAGTAAATTCAAAAAAAATAAAAAAATAATTGGTTCAACCTCAATAATTACCGAGATAAAAAGTCTTGACATCATAGTTAGAGCGTTACCTCAATTGCCTGATTATGCTGCTGTATTTGTGGGTGGCGGCGTTCTAGAAAATGATTTAATTGAATTGGCAAGCCAATTGGGGGTAATTGACCGCTGCTTATTTATTGGATTTGTAGATAATCCCATTCCTTATCTTCCTTATTTTGATATTTATGCCATGCCAAGCCGAAGTGAATCCTTTGGACTTAGCCTCTTCGAAGCGATCGCGGCTAAACTACCAGTTGTATGTCGTGATCTCCCTGTATTTAATGAGTTATTATTAGATGTCGGTCTTAATAAATTCGACGGTTCTGTTTATGGATTCATCAGCGCCATAAAAAATATTAGTAATAACAACTCTAAGTTCACAGAAATTGCATTTCAAAGATTATTGAATGAGTATGATATAAGAAAGGTAGCTTATAAATATTATGATTTTTATCAAGGAGTGTTGAATTAGTGATGGAATTTAGCGTGCTTATGTCACTTTACATAAATGAAAACCCTCTTTATTTAGAGCAATGCCTTGATAGCTTGTCAAAACAAATTTTAAAAGCTAGTGAAATAGTAATTGTGCTCGATGGGCCAATCACAGCAGAACTTAATGATATTCTGATTAAATGGAGCGGTGAGTTACCATTAAAAATCTATCCTCTCGCAGAAAATGTTGGTCTAGGGTATGCACTAAATTATGGGCTTAATAAATGTAGTTTCAATTTAGTAGCTCGCATGGATACTGACGACATATGTCATAACGAGCGCTTTAAATTGCAAATACACGCATTTAAAGAAGAACCAGAGCTGATATTGGTTGGAGGAGCTATCAGTGAGTTCGATGGTTCAATTTCCAATGTGACAGGGATAAGACGTGTACCTCTAAATCATAGAGAAATAATATTAAGTGCAAAATCACGTAACCCATTTAATCATATGACAGTAATGTATAAAAGAGATTCAATATTTTCCGTTGGCAGTTATGTTCATCACCTCTACATGGAAGATTATAACTTATGGTTAAGACTATTAAATCAGGGTTTTTTGACGAAAAATCTCCCCAATACTTTAGTCTTTGCTCGCTGCGGGGACGCCATGCTTTTAAGAAGACGAGGATTCAACTATATCAAGAGTGAATATCTTCTTGCTCGATTGAAATTCAGACTTGGTTTTTTGGGGGGGGTCGAAACAATTAATACTTTTTTAATAAGATGCATTCCTCGTTTAATTCCTATTTCTATGCTCAGGTTGATTTATCGCATTCTTCGTAAATGACTACAAACGAGATTCCAGGTTGCTGATCTTTGTGAGCGATATATGTCATGCTGAAGGAATGAAATCCTGCTGTACTCTAGCATGGTTACAATTGCCATTAATTCTAGTGAACAAACCTTTGTCATGCGGTTTAATCCTGAGTTAACATCTAAACCACATTTCAAGCCGCGCATAAGTCGCGGTGACCACACCTGACAGGAGTATGTAATGTCCAAACAACAGATCGGCGTTGTCGGTATGGCAGTGATGGGGCGCAACCTGGCGCTCAACATCGAAAGCCGTGGTTATACCGTCTCCGTTTTCAACCGTTCCCGTGAAAAAACCGAAGAAGTGATTGCCGAGAACCCTGGCAAGAAGCTGGTTCCCTTCTATACGGTGCAGGAGTTTGTTGAATCCTTGGAAACGCCGCGTCGTATCCTGTTAATGGTGAAAGCTGGCGCGGGTACTGATGCTGCTATCGACTCCCTGAAGCCGTATCTGGATAAAGGCGACATCATCATTGATGGTGGTAACACCTTCTTCCACGACACCATTCGTCGTAATCGTGAGCTTTCTGCGGAAGGTTTCAACTTCATCGGTACCGGCGTGTCTGGCGGTGAAGAGGGCGCCCTGAAAGGCCCATCGATCATGCCTGGCGGTCAGAAAGAAGCGTATGAGCTAGTCGCGCCTATTCTGACTAAAATTGCCGCTGTTGCAGAAGATGGCGAACCGTGCGTGACCTACATCGGTCCAGACGGTGCGGGTCACTATGTGAAAATGGTTCACAATGGTATCGAATACGGCGACATGCAGCTGATTGCTGAAGCCTACTCGTTGCTGAAAGGCGGCCTGAATCTGTCTAACGAAGAGCTGGCGCAGACTTTCACTGAGTGGAACACCGGCGAGCTGAACAGCTACCTGATCGACATCACCAAAGACATCTTCACCAAGAAAGACGAAGAGGGTAAATACCTGGTTGATGTAATTCTGGACGAAGCGGCGAACAAAGGTACCGGTAAATGGACCAGCCAGAGCTCTCTGGATCTCGGTGAGCCACTGTCTCTCATTACTGAGTCCGTGTTTGCACGTTATATCTCTTCTCTGAAAGAGCAGCGCGTTGCAGCCTCTAAAGTGCTGTCTGGCCCACAGGCTAAACCTGCCGCTGACAAAGTTGAGTTCATCGAGAAAGTTCGCCGCGCACTGTACCTGGGCAAAATCGTCTCTTACGCACAGGGCTTCTCTCAGCTGCGTGCTGCATCTGACGAGAACAACTGGGATCTGAACTACGGTGAGATCGCCAAGATCTTCCGCGCCGGTTGCATCATCCGCGCCCAGTTCCTGCAGAAAATCACCGATGCTTACGCGGAAAACGCAGGCATTGCTAACCTGCTGCTGGCACCGTACTTCAAGAAAATTGCTGACGACTACCAGCAAGCACTGCGTGATGTTGTTGCATACGCGGTCCAGAACGGTATTCCGGTTCCGACTTTCTCAGCAGCAGTTGCGTACTACGACAGCTACCGTGCAGCGGTGTTGCCTGCAAACCTGATCCAGGCGCAGCGTGACTACTTCGGTGCGCACACGTATAAGCGTACTGACAAAGAAGGTGTGTTCCACACCGAATGGCTGGATTAATCTGATTTAACTCAGTCTGATAGCATGGCCCGGTTTTCGTTACCGGGCTTTTTTATTCTTCCTTTCCCCGTGTCTCCTCGCTTTGTGCAACACAATCCTGTTATCACAGAATAATTCACTCTTTTATCTCGATCCGGCAGTAAGGGCTTTGCCTTGACAGTGCATAAACATAAGAGGTAAAAACCTCAACAGTTGTTTACTGTGGTGGCGTTGCTGATGCCTCCTGACACTCATACTTGAAGAAGTAGAACGAATGAAAATTACAATCTCCGGAACAGGCTATGTCGGTCTATCTAACGGTATTCTGATTGCGCAGAACCATGAAGTGGTGGCGCTGGACATCGTGCAGGCCAAAGTGGATATGCTCAACCAGAAGATCTCTCCGATTGTTGATAAAGAGATCCAGGACTATTTGTCCAATAAGCCTCTGAATTTCCGCGCTACAACTGATAAAGAAGACGCATACCGCGGTGCAGATTATGTGATTATCGCCACTCCAACGGATTATGATCCTAAGACCAACTACTTCAATACCTCCAGCGTAGAAGCAGTGATTAAAGATGTAGTGGCATTGAATCCTGAAGCCGTGATGATCATCAAATCAACTATCCCTGTAGGGTTCACCCAGTTAATTAAAGAGAAACTGGGTATCGATAACGTGATCTTCTCTCCAGAATTTCTGCGTGAAGGTAAGGCACTTTACGACAACCTCTATCCATCGCGTATTGTTATTGGTGAGCGTTCCGCACGTGCCGAGCGCTTTGCGGCGCTGTTACAGGAGGGGGCGATCAAGAAAGATATTGATGTGCTGTTCACCGACACCACTGAAGCTGAGGCTATCAAGCTTTTCGCCAATACCTATCTGGCGATGCGTGTGGCCTTCTTCAACGAACTGGACAGCTACGCGGAAAGCCTTGGCCTGAACACCAAACAGATCATTGAAGGCGTCTGCCTGGACCCGCGCATTGGCAACCACTATAACAATCCGTCATTCGGCTACGGCGGTTACTGTCTGCCAAAAGATACCAAGCAGCTGCTCGCAAACTACCAGACTGTGCCAAACAACCTGATTTCCGCGATTGTGGAAGCAAACCGTACGCGTAAAGATTTCATCTCTGACTCCATTCTGGCGCGTCAGCCGAAAGTGGTGGGGGTGTATCGTTTGATCATGAAGAGCGGGTCGGATAACTTCCGCGCATCCTCCATCCAGGGGATCATGAAGCGTATTAAGGCGAAAGGCGTGCAAGTGATTATTTATGAACCGGCGATGAAAGAAGACGAGTTCTTCCATTCACGGGTCATTCGCGATCTGGACGCATTCAAGAAAGATGCCGATGTAATTATTTCAAACCGTATGGCAGAAGAGCTGGCGGATGTGGCAGATAAAGTTTATACCCGCGATCTGTTCGGAAGTGATTAATCTTTATTGCTAAACGCATCGAGAAAATGCCCGGCACTGCCGGGCATTGTTGTTTTAAGCCTTGTAAAAATCACGATACCAGTCGACGAAATTCTTCACGCCTTCTTTCACAGAGGTCTGAGGTTTAAAACCAATCACCTCGTACAGCGCTTTGGTATCCGCGCTGGTCTCCAGTACATCACCCGGCTGAATCGGCATCATATTCTTATCTGCTTCAATGCCTAACGCTTCTTCCAGCGCTGTAATGTAATCCATCAATTCAACAGGCGAGCTATTACCGATGTTGTAGACGCGATAGGGAGCGGAGCTGGTCGCTGGCGTACCTGCTTCAACGGTCCAGCTTTCATCTGCCTGTGGAATAACATCCTGCAGACGAATAATGGCTTCGGCAATGTCGTCAATGTAGGTGAAATCACGCTTCATCTTGCCGTAGTTGTATACGTCGATGCTTTTGCCTTCGAGCATGGCTTTAGTGAACTTAAACAGCGCCATATCCGGACGGCCCCACGGCCCGTACACCGTAAAGAAGCGCAGGCCGGTGGTCGGCAAGTTATAGAGATGCGAATAGGTATGCGACATCAGCTCGTTGGCTTTTTTGGTCGCAGCGTAAAGTGATACCGGATGGTCTACCGAATCATCGGTCGAGAAGGGCATTTTACGGTTAAGGCCATAAACCGAACTGGAGGAGGCGTACAGCAGGTGCTGAACCTTATTATGGCGACAACCTTCAAGTACGTTGAGATGCCCGGTCAGGTTGGCATCAGCATAGGCATGCGAGTTTTCCAGCGAGTAACGCACGCCAGCCTGAGCGGCCAGATGGATGACGCGGTTAAACTTCTCGTTGGCAAACAGGGCTGCCATGCCTTCGCGGTCGGCCAGATCGAGTTTATGAAAGCTGAAATTCCCGGATGTCAGCAGATCCAGGCGCGCCTGCTTCAGGTTGACATCGTAGTAGTCGTTGAGATTGTCGATACCGACAACCTGATGCCCGGCGTCTAAAAGACGCTTACTGACGTGTGAGCCGATAAAACCCGCTGCACCAGTGACCAGAAATTTCATATCCATCCTCTTTGCTATCAAAAACAGCTATCTGTTAAGCATAAAACCTATGACGCACATCATACCTCTTAGCGTGGAGTAAGCAAAACTTCACCAGTCGGCAGATTCTCAACGGATTCTTATAGAAAAATTATCAGTACGAGATAGACTAGTTAGAAAATTTTATTACGCTAATTTCACCGTTAAGGATTGTATGTCTCAGAACAGCAATAACGAGGTCAGCAGTCGGCATGACCCGGAACAGATTGATTTATTAGATTTAATCATACAGCTTTGGCGTGGGAAGTGGATCATTGCTGCATTTGTAGCCATAGCGATAGTGCTTGCCGGCATTTATATAACCATTGCAAAAGAGAAATGGACCTCTAGCGCGATAATTACCCAGCCGGATGCCGCTCAGCTTGCCACCTACACTAACGCTCTGAATATTCTGTATGGATCAGCTGCACCCTCTATGCTTGATACTCAAGTCCGTGTTGTCGGGCGCTTCAACTCCGCATTTTCCGCGTTAGCACAGGCTTTAGAAAATCAGGAATCCCCTGAAAAATTGACCATTGAGGCAGCAGTCAAAGGGCAATCGCTGCCCTTAACCGTAAGCTATGTCGGCGAAACCGCTGAAGCTGCACAAAAACAATTGGCACAATATATTCAGCAAATTGACGAGCAGACGGCGAAAGAACTGGATGTTGACCTTAAAGACAACATCAAACAGCAAATCATTACGTTGAATGACTCTTTACAGAACCAGGAAAAAGTCTCGCAAGAACAGAAAGATCTGCGTATTAAACAGATTACAGAGGCATTGAAGTTCGCGCAGGCCGCGAAAATCACGACACCTCAAATCCAGCAGACGCAGGATGTCACACAGGACACAATGTTCCTGTTGGGCAGTGAAGCGCTGAATTCAATGATTGAACACGAGTCTACGCGTCCTCTGGTCTTCTCTGGTGCTTATTATCAGACTAAACAGAATTTATTAGATATTCAGAATCTTAATGTCGATCCGGCTAGCATTCATGCCTACCGCTATGTCATGAAACCTAACCTGCCTATCCGTCGCGATAGTCCGAAGAAAGGTATCACGCTAATTCTGGCTGTTCTGCTGGGCGGCATTATCGGTTCTGGCGTTGTATTAGGGCGCAACGCGCTGCGCAACTACAAACCAAAAGCTTGATAATCACATAAAAAAAAGACCGGGTTTCCCCGGTCTTTTTTATTTATGCCGTTTTCGCAAATTCTCAATCACCGCCGTTAAATCCAGCTCCTGATCCTGCAGCAACACCAGCAGGTGATACATTAAATCAGACGCCTCGTTGGTCAGCTCATCGCGATCGTTTACGGTTGCGGCCAGTGCCGTTTCCACGCCTTCTTCACCCACCTTCTGCGCGATACGCTTGGTTCCGCTCGCGTAAAGTTTTGCCGTATACGAGCTTTCCGGATCGGCGGTTTTACGCGCGGCGAGCAGTTGTTCGAGCTGATACAGGAACAGCCATTGATGGCTGGCATCGCCAAAACAGCTGCTGGTGCCCAGATGGCAGGTTGGCCCGATAGGGTTTGCGAGTACCAGCAGGGTGTCGTTATCGCAGTCAGGGGTAATGCTCACCACATTGAGGAAATGACCGGAGGATTCGCCTTTGGTCCACAGACGCTGTTTAGTGCGCGAGAAAAAGGTGACTTTCCCGCTCTCAAGCGTCGTGCTCAGTGCATCCTGGTTCATATAGCCCAGCATCAGGACTTCGCCTGACACGGCGTGCTGCACAACCACCGGCAATAATCCGTCCGTTTTTTCCCAGTCCAGCTGAGCCCGTTGTTGTTCTGTTAACATACCCTAATCTCCACGCCCTGGTTAATCAGGAACGTTTTTAACTCGCCAATATTGATAATCTGCTTGTGGAACACCGACGCAGCAAGCGCGCCGTCGACATCCGCGTCGCGGAAGGCTTCCAGAAAGTGTTCCATCGTTCCAGCACCACCAGAGGCAATCATCGGCACGCGGCACACGGCACGCACTTTTTTGAGCTGCTCCAGGTCATAGCCATTACGCACGCCATCCTGGTTCATCATGTTCAGTACGATTTCACCTGCGCCGCGTTTTTGCACTTCCTGCACCCAGTCCAGCGTTTCCCATTGCGTCACGCGGGTGCGGTTTTCATCGCCCGTATATTGATTTACGTGATACTTGCCGGTTGCCGCGTCGTACCAGGTATCAATCCCCACCACGATACACTGTACGCCAAAGCGATCCGCCAGACGGGTAATCAGCTCCGGATCTGCCAGGGCAGGGGAGTTGATGGAAATTTTATCTGCGCCGAAGGAGAGGATCTGCGCAGCGTCTTCCGCCGATTTAATTCCGCCCGCCACGCAAAACGGAATATCGATCACTTCCGCTACGCGCTCGACCCAGCTTTTGTCGACCACACGGCCATCGCTGGAGGCGGTGATATCGTAAAAGACCAGTTCGTCTGCGCCTTCGTCAGCATAGCGTTTTGCGAGGGGGACGATGTCGCCTATGATTTCGTGATTGCGGAATTGCACGCCTTTCACCACCTGGCCATCACGCACGTCCAGACACGGGATTATCCGTTTTGCCAGCATTGAATCGCCTCCGTCACAGTAAACTTCTCTTCCAGTAAAGCGCGCCCCACGATGACGCCGCGCACGCCGGTGCCGCGCAGAGCGGCGACATCCGCTAAATCGCCAATACCGCCCGATGACTGGAAAGCCACCTGCGGATAGCGGGCGCACACTTCCTGATACAGCGAGACGTTAGAACCAGCCAGCGTCCCGTCGCGGGAGATATCCGTGCAAAGGACATGTTTCAGCCCTACGGGGAGATAAATTTCAACCAGCTCTTCCAGCGTCACGCCGGAATTTTCCTGCCAGCCGCTGACCGCTACCTGCTTGTTACCCTGCTCATCAATGCGCACATCCAGCGCCAGCACCAGCGCGTCGGGGCCAAAGCGGCGGAACCAGCCTTTAACCTGCTCCGGGTTTTTGACCGCCGTCGAGCCGACTACTACCCGTGCCACACCGGCTTCGAGCAGGGCGGCAACATCCTCTTCAGAACGCACACCACCGCCCACCTGCACGGGAACGTTAACGCCCGCGACCAGGGTTTTCAGCAGTGGAATCTGACGTTTCGCCGGGTCTTTTGCGCCCGTGAGATCGACCAGGTGCAGCACTTCTGCGCCCTGCGCCGCATAATCCTGCAAACGCGGCAGGGGATCGTTGCCGTAGTCGCGCTGCTGGCCGTAATCGCCCTGATGGAGACGGACAACGGTGCCGTCAATTAAATCTAATGCGGGAATAATCATCACATCTCCAGGAAATTTTTCAGCAACTGCGCACCCGCAGCACCCGAACGTTCCGGGTGGAACTGCACGCCAAAGAAATTATCTTTGTTGACCGCTGCCGTGAATGGCTCGCCGTAATTGCACTGGGCGATAGTATACGGGTTCAGTGGCATGGCGTAGCTGTGCACAAAGTAGAAATAGGCCCCGTCTTCAATACCGCGAAACAGCCGGTCACCCGCTTTCGGGTAAACGCGGTTCCAGCCCATGTGCGGCAGCGGCAGGCCAAAGTCGGTCATCTTTGGCACATCTTCTTCGATGATACCCAGCAGGTCCACGCCATTGCTCTCTTCGCTGCGACGCCCCAGGATCTGCATCCCCAGACAAATGCCCAGCACCGGCTGGGTGCAGGCTTTAATCAGCTCGACCAACTCACGCTCGTGGATCTGATCCATCGCCGCCTGCGCCGTTCCGACGCCCGGTAAAAAAAGTTTGTCGGCGCGCAGTACGACGTCCGGGTCGCGGCTGACCACCGGATCATAGCCGTGGCGCGCGATGGCTGATTTCACTGAGTTGAGATTCGCACAACCGGTATCCAGAATGACCACGTTCATCACAACACCCCTTTCGATGAAGGCAGCGTATCGCCCTCCACGCGGATCGCCTGGCGCAGCGTGCGGCCAAAGACTTTAAACAGGCTCTCGACGCGGTGGTGATCGTTTTTGCCTTTGGTTTTCAGGTGCAGCGTCACACCCATGGTGTAGGAGAGCGAGCGGAAGAAGTGCTCAACCATCTCGGTGCTCAGATCGCCGACGCGCTGATAGGTAAAGTCGGCTTTATATTCCAGGTGCGGACGACCGGAGATATCCAGCGCGCAGCGGGCCAGACATTCGTCCATTGGCAGCACAAAACCAAAACGGTTAATGCCGCGCTTATCGCCAAGCGCCAGCTTCAGGGCTTCGCCCAATGCCAGGCCGGTATCTTCAACGGTGTGGTGATCGTCGATGTACAGATCGCCCTTCACGTTGATCTCCATGCGGAATCCGCCATGGGTCGAAATCTGATCCAGCATGTGATCGAAGAAACCGACGCCGGTGTGAATTTTGCTGCCGCCTTCGCGGTCCAGCCACACTTTTACGTCAATCTGCGTCTCTTTCGTGTTGCGCTCGACGTGGGAGTAACGGTCACGCTTGGTGAGCTGCTCGCCAATCGTCGCCCAGTTCAGCTCATTGCGATTAAAACGCAGCCCCTGAATGCCCATGTTTTCGGCAAGCTGGATATCGGTTGCGCGATCGCCAATCACATAGCTGTTTGCTTTATCCAGCACGCCTTCGGCAAGATAGCGCTCAACCAGCTTCACTTTCGGTTTGCGGCAGTCGCAATTATCCGCTGGCAGGTGCGGGCAGATCAGCACGTCATCGAAGGTAATACCCTGCGAGGTGAGGATCTGCATCATCAGGTTGTGCGGGCCATCGAAATCGGCCTGCGGGAAGCTGTCGGTGCCCAGTCCGTCCTGGTTGGTGATCATCACCAGCTTATAGCCCGCTTTCTGCAGCTTAAGCAGAACCGGGATCACGTCAGCTTCAAAAGCCAGTTTGTCGAATCGATCGACCTGATAATCACTTGGTGGCTCAGCAATAATAGTGCCGTCGCGATCGATAAAAAGGGTCTTCTGGCTCATACTTTCTCCGCTTTCAGGGCGTCAATCACGTGCTGACTCTCTTCCCGGGTGCCCACGGTAATGCGCAGACAGCCGCTCAGGGAGGGTTGTTTGTTTTGGTCTCGTAAGATAATGCCCTGATCCCACAAAGATTTAAATATGGCACTGGAGGCGGTGAAGCGCACCAGGATGTAATTGGTTTCCGACTCAAAAACCTGCTCCACGCAGGGCAACGTTTTCAGGGCAGAGACGAGATACTGACGCTCCACCAGAATCTGCGCTACACGCTCACGCATGGCGTTGATGCCCTGGGGGGCCAGCGCCTGCGCGGCGATATCCGCGACCGGCGTTGACAGCGGGTAAGGGGCGATCACTTTCATCAGCAGATCGATGACCTCTTTATTCGCCAGCGTAAATCCGCAGCGCAGACCGGCCAGTGCGAAGGCTTTCGACAGCGTACGCAGCACCACCAGATTCGGATACTCTTCCAGCCAGCCCGCCAGCGTCGCCTGAGGGCAAAATTCGATATAGGCCTCATCGGCAACAACCAGCGCTTTGCCGCGCGTCATCTCAAGCAGGGTGCGGATATCCTGCGGATTAATGAGTTGGCCGGTTGGGTTATTCGGGCTGCAGACGAAAATCACTTTCACACCGTCAAGATTATCGGCGATGGTCGGGAGATCAAGCTGCCAGTCATCCAGCGCCAGCACGTTGCGACACGCCACGCCAAACGTTTCGGCGCTAACGCTGTACATGCCGTAAGTCGGCTGGCAATAGAGCACCGCGTCTTTGCCCGGCTCGCAGAAGGCGCGAATCAGCAGTTCGATACCCTCATCGGCCCCACGGCTGACCAGCACCTGCTCCGGCTTCACGCCCGCGTACTGGGCGTAATTCTCAATCACCGCCTTTGGCTGGCACTCCGGATAACGGTTCAGCGTCTGCTGGGAAAGATCGAACGCGACTGCCGTCGGGAATTCATTGGCGTTCAGCCAGACATCACCATTCCCCCCCAGGCGACGAGCAGATTGATAGGGTGTCAGTCGACGAACGTTTTCGCGGGCTAATTCTTCAATGCTCATGCTTGCTCCTTCAGGGCGGCAACGCGCAGCGTCACGGCGTTTTTGTGGGCGGTCAGGCGCTCGGCGGCGGCCAGCGTTTCAATCGTGGAGGCGAGGGCGGCAAAACCTTCGCGGGACAACTCCTGCACGGTCATGCGCTTCTGGAAATCAGCCAGCCCCAGGCTTGAACAGGTTGCAGTGTAGCCATAAGTTGGCAGCACGTGGTTGGTGCCAGAGGCGTAATCGCCTGCGGATTCAGGCGACCAGTCACCGAGGAACACGGAACCGGCGCTGGTGATGCCATCGACCAGAGAACGAGCGTCGCGGGTTTGAATAATCAGGTGCTCCGGGCCGTACTGGTTAGAGATGGCGATGCACTGCTCGAGCGAATTCGCCACGATCAGGCGGCTGGCAGAGAGCGCCTGGCGTGCCGTGTCGGCTCGCGGCAGTTCTGCCAGTTGGCGCTCAACCGCTTCGCCCACGCGCTGCGCCATGTCGGCGTCCGGCGTCAGCAAAATCACCTGGGAATCGGGACCGTGTTCGGCCTGAGAGAGCAGGTCAGAGGCCACAAAGTCCGGCGTCGCGCCGCTGTCGGCAATCACCAGCACTTCCGACGGGCCCGCAGGCATGTCAATCGCCGCACCGTCCAGACGCTGGCTGACCTGGCGTTTGGCTTCAGTGACGTAGGCATTCCCTGGCCCAAAAATCTTATCGACTTTCGGTACGGATTCGGTACCAAACGCGAGGGCGGAGATGGCCTGCGCCCCGCCTGCTTTAAAGACGTCCTGCACGCCGCACAGTTTTGCCGCGTAGAGGATCTCATCGGCAATCGGCGGCGGCGAGCAGAGCACCACTTTCTGACAACCGGCGATACGCGCCGGCGTGGCGAGCATTAAGACGGTGGAAAACAACGGGGCGGAGCCACCGGGAATGTAGAGTCCGACGGAGGCCACGGGGCGCGTCACCTGCTGGCAGCGCACGCCGGGCAGGGTTTCGACGTCCACCACCTGCAGTTTCTGCGCAGTGTGGAAGGTGTCGATGTTTTTGACCGCCACGGCCATCGCCTGCTTGATGTCATCGCCAAGACGGTTGCAGGCGTCATCAATTTCTTGCGCCGTCACTTTCAGCGCACCGACGTCGGTTTTGTCAAACCTGGCGCTGTATTCGCGCAGTGCGTCGTCGCCGCGGGCTTTCACGTTATCCAGGATTTCCGCCACGGTGCGGGTAATGCCGTCCGAAGCCGAAATGGCCGGGCGCGTCAGCAGTTCACGCTGTTGTTCAGTGCTGCAGGTATTCCAGTCGATGATTGTATTAAAGCTCATATCACTTTCCTTTTGCCGGATGCGCGAACGCTGACCGGGCACTGTTCGCGGAATTATTCCATCATCTTCTCAATCGGCAGCACCAGAATGGAGCTGGCACCCAGGGCTTTCAGTTTTTCCATGGTTTCCCAGAACAGGGTTTCGCTGCTGACCATATGCATCGCTACGCGCTGCTGATCGCCCGCCAGCGGCAGAATGGTTGGGCGTTCCGCGCCTGGCAGCAGAGCAATCACTTCATCCAGACGTTCGGTTGGCGCGTGCATCATGATGTATTTCGATTCGCGAGCCTGAATCACACCCTGAATACGGGTCAGCAGGCGGTCAATCAGCTGCTGCTTGGCATCTGGCATGTCGCCATCGCGCTGGATCAGGCAGGCTTTCGAGCGGTAAATCACTTCCACTTCGCGCAGGCCGTTTGCTTCGAGGGTTGCGCCGGTAGAGACCAGGTCGCAAATGGCGTCCGCCAGTCCGGCGCGTGGGGCCACTTCGACGGAACCGTTTAACAGACAGGATTTAAACTGCACGCCTTTTTGATCGAGGTAGCGTTTCAGCAAGTGAGGATAAGAGGTGGCAATGCGCTTGCCGTTCAGCCCAGCCGGGCCGTCCCAGGCCTCATCCACTGCGGTGGCGAGGGAGAGACGGCAACCGCCAAAGTCCAGACGACGCAGGGTGAAATAGCGCGGGTCTTCGCCCTGCGCGCGGCGGGTCAGCAGCTCTTCTTCCAGCACGTTTTCGCCGATGATGCCAAGATCAACCACGCCATCCATCACCAGGCCTGGAATGTCGTCATCGCGAACGCGCAGGATATCGATCGGCATATTTTCAGCGAGGGCAATCAGGCGCTGCGTGTGCAGGTTAATTTTAATCCCGCAGCGGGAGAGTAATTCGCGTGAATCGTCGCTCAGGCGGCCTGATTTTTGAATAGCTATGCGTAAACGTGAGTTATCTAACATTCTGTTGTCCTTATTACCCTGTCTGGATACGGTCCAAAAAAAAAGCCCCCGGAAGATGATCTTCCGGGGGCTCTCTCTTGCGTTCTCGCACCACTGGAAGATCTGAATGTCTTCCAGCACACATCGCCTGAAAGACTAGTCAGGATGATGGTGATGATGGTGGTTTTTAAAAGGAACGCGTGTCATATAAATTCTCTGTGAATGCTTATGCATCTGATGTCTTTTAACCTAAACCACATTCACGGTGTAAAGCAAGGGCTTTTTTTAATCATTAATTCATTTCATATTGATGCTATGAATTGTCAGTTCCTCAGCGCTGGCGTAGCCTTAAGTCAGACGCGTGCAAGCCAGGAGAAAACGCATGAAAAAGGTCGCAATTGTCGGTTTAGGATGGTTAGGCATGCCGCTGGCGATGTCGTTAACGGCGCGAGGCTGGCAGGTGACCGGCAGCAAAACCACGGTGGACGGCGTTGAGGCCGCGCGAATGTGCGGCATTGAGGGCGTCGAGTTACGCCTGGAACCGGAGCTGGTGTGCGATACGGACGATCTCGACAGCTTGATGAATGTGGATGCGCTGGTGATCACGCTGCCCGCACGCCGCAGCGGGCCGGGCGAGGAGTTTTACCGCCAGGCCGTGCAGGAGATTGTCGACAGCGCCCTGGCGCATCATATTCCGCGCATTATTTTCACCAGCTCGACGTCGGTATACGGCGATGTGGAAGGCACGGTGAAAGAGAGTACCGAGCGCAAGCCCGTCACCGCCAGTGGGCGCGTGCTGAAAGAGCTGGAAGATTGGCTGCACAATTTACCGGGTACCCAGGTGGACATTTTACGCCTCGCCGGTTTAGTCGGGCCAGAACGTCATCCGGGGCGATTCTTTGCCGGGAAAACGGCACCGAACGGGCAACATGGCGTCAATCTTGTTCATCTTGAAGACGTGATCGGTGCAATTACGCTCCTGTTACAGGCCCCGAAGGGCGGTCACATCTATAATATATGTGCGCCCTCTCATCCGGCGCGAAGTCAGTTTTATCCCGTGATGGCCCGACAGCTTGGGCTTGAGCCGCCGCAATTTCGCGACGCATCTGGGGAAGGGCAAGGCAAAGTGATTGATGGCAATCGTATTTGTCGTGAACTGGGATTTGAGTATCAATATCCCGATCCGCTGGTGATGCCAATGGAATAACCCTGCCAGCGGGTTTGATCGCACACCGTTTTGGGGGCGACATGAAACCGCTGCTGGATGTTCTCATTATCCTCGATGCACTCGAAAAAGAGGGGAGCTTTGCTGCCGCGTCAGCGAAGCTCTTCAAAACTCCCTCGGCGTTAAGCTACACCGTCCACAAGCTCGAAAGTGACCTCAATATTCAACTGCTCGATCGCAGCGGTCACCGCGCGCGTTTCACCCGAACAGGGCAGATGCTGCTCGAGAAGGGGCGCGAGGTACTTCACACGGTGCGCGAGCTGGAAAAACAGGCGATCAAGCTGCATCAGGGCTGGGAAAATGAGCTTATCATCGGCGTGGATGATACGTTTCCCTTCTCATTACTCTCTCCGCTGATCGAAGCGTTTTATCAGCGTCACAGCGTCACCCGACTCAAATTTATCAACGGCGTGCTGGGCGGCTCCTGGGAGGCACTCACTCAGGGGAGGGCGGATATCATCGTCGGTGCCTTGCGCGATCCACCCCAGTCGAGCGATTTTGGGTTTGCGCGTATCGGTACCCTTGAACAGGTTTTCGTGGTCGCTCCGCATCATCCTCTTGCTCAGGAGCCAGAGCCGATTCCGCGACGCGTCATTAAAGGCTGTCGCGCAATCGTCGTGGGCGACAGCTCGCTGCCTGAGTGCGCCGCCTCATCGCAACTGCTCGACGATCAGGAAGCGATCACCGTTTTTGACTTTAAAACCAAGCTGGAGCTGCAAATCAGCGGCCTGGGCTGCGGGTATTTACCGCGTTATCTCGCTCAGCGATTCATTGAAAGTGGAGCGCTGGTTGAAAAGCAAGTGCTGGCGCAAACCAACAGCGAATCGGTGTGGGTGGGGTGGAATGAACAGACGGCTGGGCTTGCCAGCGCATGGTGGCGGGATGAGATTTTAGCAAATAGTGCTATCGCTGCCGTTTACACTTTACCTGAGGGCGGAATATCAACCGCTTAGTAAAAAGAAAATCGCGAAGGGGTTCTGAATCTATTGCCTTTTATGCCAAAGATGGGGCAAAATGCGCCGCTGCAAAAAAATGAGATTAACCGACGATATAAAAGGCGTCGGTTATTTTTTTTGCATGTAACAAACGCCATTTAAAAACAAAGAGGCCGGGCTTCGTACCGGATAGATACTTACTAAAATCCGACAGTTGTTGTCGCTGAGGAATCCAGAAAATGGGGCAATCTTTTGCTTACGTGGCGGTTTTCACCGTAAAGGAGAATAACCATGTCGCATAACGCTACTCCAAAAACCTCTCGCGTGGAATTACGTAAAACACTTACGTTGATTCCGGTTGTCATGATGGGCCTCGCCTATATGCAGCCGATGACGCTGTTCGATACGTTTGGTATCGTTTCAGGCCTCACTGACGGTCACGTTGCAACGGCTTACGCCTTTGCGCTGGTCGCTATTCTCTTTACAGCGTTGAGCTACGGCAAACTGGTTCGCCGTTTCCCGTCCGCTGGCTCTGCGTACACCTATGCTCAGAAATCCATTAGCCCGGCTGTTGGCTTTATGGTGGGCTGGTCATCTCTGCTGGACTACCTGTTCATGCCGATGATCAACATTCTGCTGGCAAAAATTTACTTTGAAGCGCTGGTGCCTTCCGTACCGTCGTGGATCTTCGTTGTCGCGCTGGTGGCCTTTATGACCATCTCTAACCTGCGCAGCATCAAGACCGTGGCTAACTTCAATACCCTGATTGTTATTCTGCAGATGGGCATCGTGGCGGTTATCGTCGGCATGATCATCTACGGTGTGGCACACGGTGAAGGCGCAGGTACGCTGACCAGCACCCGTCCGTTCTGGTCTGAAGGCGCACACGTGGTGCCGATGATTACTGGCGCGACAATTCTGTGCTTCTCGTTCCTCGGCTTTGACGGCATCTCTTCTCTGTCTGAAGAGACTAAAGACGCAGAGCGTGTCATTCCGCGCGCAATTCTGCTGACTGCGCTGTTGGGCGGCCTGGTGTTTATCGGTGCCTCTTACTTCCTGCAGCTGTACTTCCCGGATATCTCTCGCTTTAAAGATCCGGACGCATCTCAGCCTGAAATCATGCTGTACGTGGCGGGCAAAACCTTCCAGTGGGGCGTGCTGATCTTCTCAAGCGTCACCGTACTGGCCTCCGGCATGGCCGCTCACGCAGGCGTTTCTCGTCTGATGTACGTGATGGGTCGCGACGGCGTGTTCCCGACTCGCTTCTTCGGCTACATTCATCCGAAATGGCGTACCCCGGCATGGAACGTGCTGCTGGTAGGCGCTATCGCGCTGCTGGCGATTAAATTTGACCTGGTAACCGCAACGGCGCTGATTAACTTCGGTGCGCTGGTGGCCTTTACCTTTGTTAACCTCTCCGTGATCTCTCAGTTCTGGATCCGTGAGAAGCGCAACAAAACGCTGAAAGACCACTTCAACTACCTGTTCCTGCCGATGTGTGGTGCGATGACGGTGGGTGCGCTGTGGATTAACCTGGAAGAAAGCTCAATGATTCTGGGCCTGATCTGGGGTGGTATCGGCCTGGTGTACCTGGCTTGCGTGACCAAAAGCTTCCGCAACCCGGTTCCACAGTACGAAGATATCGCCTGATCCTGAGCGATGACGAAAAAAAAACCGGAGCATATGTCTCCGGTTTTTTTATGCCTGAAACCCTCAGACAATCTCTTGCGCGTACTGGTACAGCGCTTTAAGCAGCGCCTGTTTCTCAGCGTTCCCTTCATACTGCGTATACAGCATTTCCAGCTCATCGGCGTACTGCTGCAAAAACTCCGGCGTAAAGACGTTACGACGGTGCTGCACCCAGCGCTCCTGCTCGGCTTCATCGAGGGTGCCAGGGAAGTTACGTGCCCGGTAGTTAAACATCAGCTTCTCGATACGTTTATCGGCAAAGGTGATATCCAGCGCCGGTAAATTTTGCGGATCTGTCTGCAAGACGATATTCATGGCAGCGCGGTCGGCATCGCTGAAAAAGCCGTTATAGAGCTGTGCATCGACGTTATCAGATGGCACAAAAGGCTCGGCTTCGGCAAATATCGCCACGACTTTTTCACGCACCTGCGGGTTGTCGCGCAGCACTTTCAGGTTATAGAGGCAACGCTGGCGGTTTACACCCAGCCTGTCGGCATCTTCCGGGCGCAGCGTGTTCGCCTGCGCCAGCACCGGGCATTTGTTGATATGCACCAGCTTAACCGGAACGGCGGCGTTATCGCCCAGCTCACTCTTCGGCGTATATAAACGTTCGCGTAGGGCGTCGCTGTCCAGTTCAAGCAGGGGGGAAATATCGCCTGCCAGATCGACCATAATCACCGCATTGCGATTATCAGGGTGCCACGCCAGCGGCGCGACCCAACTGGTGTTTCCACGCCATGCGCCGAACATGCCGGAGATATGCACCAGCGGTTTCATCTGCGGGACGTCAATCAGGGTCATCAGTTTCTGCTTGCTGCGATGGCTGAGCAAATAGTCGAACAGTTTAGGCTGCGCGGTTTTCACCAGCTTCGCCATGGCGATGGTGGCGTACACATCGGCCATTGCATCGTGCGCATTGCTGTGCTCAATGCCGTTGGCGCGGGTCAGATGCTCAAGACGGAAGCTGGGTAACCCGTCCTCATTCTCAGGCCAGTTGATCCCCTCAGGGCGCAAAGCGTAGCAGGCACGCATCACGTCCAGCAGGTCCCAGCGCGAATTGCGGTTATGCCAGCTCCAGGCGTACGGATCGTAGAAATTGCGGTAGAGGATATTGCGCGTAACTTCATCATCGAAACGGATGTTGTTATAGCCCACCACGCAGGTATTTGGCACGGTAAACAGGTCATGAACGCGACGGGCAAACTCGGCTTCGTTCACGCCTTTCTCACGCGCTTCCTGTGGCGTAATGCCGGTCACCATCACGGCGCCGGGCTGGGGCAGATAGTCGTCGGCAGGCTTGCAGTAAAAAACGTCCGGCTCGCCAATGATGTTGAAATCAGCGTCGGTGCGGATCGCCGCGAACTGCGAAGGCCTGTCCAGCGACGGGCTGGTGCCAAAGGTTTCGTAATCGTGAAAGAGAAATGTGGGAAGCGCGGCGGAATCAGACACCAGTAATACCATCCTGTTAAAAAGTGACACTGCTATGGTAAACGATCGGCGGCGACACGCCGAATAAAAAGCGTTTTTCAGTGCCAGAATTGCGCGCGGCCTTCCGCTAAATCTCTGCGTTACGTCACATTTTTTTGCAATTTAAACAGGTAATGGAGCGAGAACTTCCGTAAAAAGGGCAACGATTTTAAATGACCTGAGGAAATTTCGTTGAAACGCCGTCTGTTTATTGCTGTTTCTTTACTCGCTTCGAGTATTACGTCTGCCCTGGCTGCCGATCCCATGGACTACTCGCCGCAGCCGCCGGCCATTCAGGCAGGCTCCTGGGTGCTGATGGATTACACTACTGGTCAAATTTTAACAGCGGGCAACGAGCACCAACAGCGTAATCCGGCCAGCCTTACCAAGCTAATGACCGGTTATGTGGTCGACCGCGCGATCGATAGCCATCGTATTACCCCCGATGACATCGTGACCGTCGGGCGCGACGCGTGGGCGAAAGGCAATCCGGTGTTCGACGGGTCGTCGCTGATGTTCCTGAAAGCGGGGGATCGCGTCACCGTTCGCGACCTGAGCCGTGGCCTGATTGTGGATTCCGGCAACGACGCCTGTGTCGCCTTAGCCGACCACGTCGCAGGCGGCCAGCCGCAGTTCGTCAACATGATGAACGACTACGTGCAAAAGCTGAACCTGCGTGATACGCACTTTGAAACCGTGCACGGCCTGGACGCTCCGGGTCAGCACAGTTCGGCTTACGATCTGGCGGTGCTGTCGCGGGCGATTATTCACGGCGAGCCGGACTTCTACCACATGTACAGTGAAAAGAGCCTCACCTGGAACGGGATCACCCAGCAAAACCGTAACGGGCTGCTGTGGGATAAAACCATGAATGTCGACGGGCTGAAGACCGGGCACACTTCCGGGGCGGGCTTTAACCTGATTGCGTCGGCGGTGGACGGTCAGCGTCGCCTGATTGCCGTGGTGATGGGGGCAGACAGCCCGAAAGGGCGCGAAGATCAGGCCCGCAAGCTGCTCCACTGGGGTCAGCAAAACTTCGATACCGTGCAGATTCTGCGCAGTGGAAAACAGGTCGGCACGGAGCGCATCTGGTACGGCGATAAAGAGCAAATTTCCCTCGGAACGGATCAGGATTTCTGGCTGGCGCTGCCAAAATCAGAAGTGGCGAACATGAAAGCCAAATATGTACTCGATAAAAAAGAGCTGGAAGCGCCTATCGCCGCGCATCAGCGTGTGGGTGAAATTGAGCTGTATGACCGCGATAAAGTCGTTGCACACTGGCCGCTGGTGACGCTGGAGAAGGTCAACAAGGGCGGTCTTTTCTCACGTCTGAGCGACTATCTGCACCACAAAGCCTGACGGCCCAAAGAGCAGACTGGCACTCCTGCGAGTCTGCTCACATAATAAACATCTCGCATTTGCCGGACATAACGAATCTGCTTTATAGTGTATAAATATACAGTAATAAACGGAGGCAGTATGGACTACAGCATCAAGCAGCAACCAAAACGTAAAATCGCTGGTTTTCATATGGTTGGCCCGTGGGAGCAAACGGTCAAACAGGGTTTTGAACAGCTGGCGATGTGGGTCGATGGCAACCACATCCAGCCCCTCGAATGGGTGGCGGTCTATTACGACAATCCCGATGAAGTCCCCGCGGAAAAACTGCGCTGCGATACGGCAGTGACGGTCCCGGAAGATTTTCAGATCCCCGCGAACAGTGAAGGCGTTATCCACACTGAAATCGCCGCAGGCGACTATGCCGTCGCCGTTGCGCGTGTCGAAAACCACGATTTTGCCACGCCGTGGTATAGCTTCTTCAACAGTCTTCTTGAAGATCACCATTACCAGATCGCTCCCAAACCGTGCTTTGAGCGCTACCTGAATGATGGCAATGTCGATGGTTACTGGGATATCGAAATGTACGTCGCGGTGCAAAATAAAGTGGGTTGAGCAGCAATCCTGTTATTTGTGTGGTTTTTCTGTCGGACGTGATGCGTCCGGCAGAAAACACAGTACAATTGTGATTTGCCGTGTAGCTGGAGAGCGGGTGTGCGTCCCGACAAATCATTAACTCCTTTTGAAATCCGTTTATACCGACACTATCGCGTTGTGCATGGTTGTCGTATCGCGCTGGCGTTTATTCTCACTTTCCTGCTGGTGAGACTGCTGCATATCCCTGAAGGGACCTGGCCGTTAATCACGCTGGTGGTGATCATGGGGCCAATCTCTTTTTGGGGAAACGTGGTCCCGCGCGCCTTTGAGCGTATTGGCGGCACCATTTTTGGCTCCGCGCTTGGGTTGATTGCGTTAAAACTGGAGCTGATTTCACTTCCCGTGATGTTGCTGTGGTGCGCAGGGGCGATGTTCCTGTGCGGCTGGCTGGCGCTCGGTAAAAAGCCCTATCAGGCGCTGCTGATTGGCATCACCCTTTCGGTGGTCGTTGGCGCCCCGGCGGGGGATATGGCCACTGCGCTCTGGCGAAGCTGCGACGTCATTCTGGGATCGCTTCTGGCGATGCTCTTCACCGGCATCTGGCCGCAGCGTGCATTCCTGCACTGGCGTATTCAGATGGCGAACTACGTGACCGCCGTCAACCGTGTCTATCAGGCGGGTTTTTCCCCGAATCTGGTGGAACGCCCACGCCTCGAAAAGCATCTGCAAAAAATTCTCAACGATATCGTCAAAATGCGCGGGATTATTGCCCCCGCCAGCAAAGAGACGCATATTCAAAAGTCTATCTTTGAGGCGATTCAAACGGTCAGTCGTAATCTGGTGTGTATGCTCGAATTGCAGATCAATGCGCACTGGGCCTCGCGCGCCAGCCACTTTGTGCTGCTGAATGCCCATACGCTCAAGGAAACGCAGCAGATGACGCAGCAAACGCTGCTGACTATCGCTCACGCGCTGTATGAGGGGAACCCGCAGCCGATTCTCGCCAACAGCGAGCGGTTGAATGAGATCACCGCCGAGTTAAGAGAGCTGATCAACGAGCATCAGGGTGACGGCGTGGCGGAAACGCCTATCCACGGCTATGTATGGTTGAGCATGGAAATGGCGCGACAGCTGGAGCTTTTGTCGCATCTTATCTGCCGGGCACTGCGCAAATAAAAAGCAGCTATCTCCCGTTGTGACGCCTGCTGCTTCGATTCAGCAGCGATTGGGGTTATGATAGGATCAAACGATATAGTCATTGTCATTCGCAGCGGCTGTCAGTAAGGTTATCTGCACAGTGGTTGCTTAAACGAATCCGAATCTTACATTAGCAGGGGTATCAAAATGGAAACTACTAAGCCTTCGTTCCAGGATGTTCTGGAATTCGTCCGCCTGTTCCGCCGCAAAAACAAACTGCAGCGTGAAATCCAGGACGTTGAGAAGAAGATCCGTGACAACCAGAAACGCGTTCTGCTGCTTGATAACCTGAGCGACTACATCAAGCCAGGTATGAGCGTTGAAGCCATTCAGGGCATTATCGCCAGCATGAAAACCGACTACGAAGATCGCGTAGACGACTACATCATCAAAAATGCTGAGCTGTCCAAAGAGCGTCGTGACATCTCCAAGAAGCTGAAAGTGATTGGCGAAATCAAAAACGGCGAAGCGAAAAGCGAGTAACTGTCGCGAAGATTGATACGGCCCCTCTGCGAAAGCAGGGGGGCTTTTTTTTGGGTATTTTACAGGCCCAGAAAAGCAAAAAGCCTGCTTTAAAAGCAGGCTTTTCAAATTTGGCTCCTCTGACTGGACTCGAACCAGTGACATACGGATTAACAGTCCGCCGTTCTACCGACTGAACTACAGAGGAATCGGTTAGGAGGCTTATCTTAGCGGCGAAAAAACTTTTGTCAAACTTGATCTTACACTCAATGGTTCAACTGCTGATTCTGTCGACAGTTTGTCGTCATTCTCTACAATTTTTTATGGAAAATACTTTGCAGGATTAGCGTTTCTCCCTCATTATTTGAAATGGAGTTTCAACTTTCTCTCGTTAAGGTCCATTTTGAACGTCACTTCCGCTCTGCGCCATGCCGTCATGCGTACGCCCTGGTATGCCAAACGTAAAAGCTATCGTGTACTGTTCTGGCGTGAAATCACCCCTCTTGCTGTGCCTATCTTTCTGGAAAACACCTGCGTCCTGCTGATGGGCGTCCTCAGCACGTTCCTCGTGAGCTGGCTGGGTAAAGAGGCGATGGCGGGCGTGGGTCTTGCGGACAGTTTTAACATGGTCGTGATGTCATTCTTTGCGGCCATCGATCTCGGTACCACGGTGGTGGTGGCCTTTAGTCTCGGGAAACTCGACCCGAAACGCGCCCGCGAGGCAGCGAGACAATCCCTGATGATCATGACCATCTTCTCGATCATCCTGGCGGCGGTGATCCACTATTTCGGTAAAGAGATTATCGATATCGTGGCGGGGGAGGCAACCAGTGAAGTAAAAGGCCTGGCGTTGACGTACCTCGAAATGACGGTGCTGAGCTATCCGGCGGCGGCCATTACGCTGATTGGCAGCGGTGCGCTTCGCGGTGCGGGCAACACAAAAATTCCGCTGCTCATTAACGGTGGGATGAACATCCTCAATATCATTATCAGCAGCATTTTGATTTACGGGCTTTTCTCCTGGGATGGCATGGGATTTGTCGGTGCCGGGCTGGGGCTGACTATCTCCCGCTACATCGGTGCGGCCGCGATTGTTGCGGTGCTGATGATTGGTCTTAATCCCGCGCTGCGTATTTCATTGAAAAGCTACTTCCGCCCGCTGAATTTCGCCATTATCTGGGAAGTGATGGGAATCGGTATTCCTGCCAGCATTGAGTCGGTGCTGTTTAACGGCGGGAAACTGCTGACCCAGATGTTTGTCGCCGGAATGGGCACCGATGTCATCGCCGGTAACTTCATCGCGTTTTCAATCGCCTCGCTGATTAACCTGCCGGGGAACGCCCTCGGTTCGGCCTCCACGATCATCACCGGTAAACGGCTCGGCAAAGGGCAGATTGCTCAGGCGGAGCGCCAGCTGCGCCACGTGTTCTGGCTGTCAACGATTGGCCTGACGATTATCGCATGGGGAACCGCGCCGTTCGCAGGGCTGATGGCCTCGTTCTACACCCATGAGGATGACGTTAAAGAGGTGGTTAAAATCCTCATCTGGCTGAACGCGGCCTTTATGCCGATCTGGGCGGCCTCCTGGGTGCTTCCTGCGGGGCTGAAAGGGGCGCGTGATGCGCGCTTTGCGATGTGGGTGTCGATGCTGGGCATGTGGGGCTGTCGCGTGGTGGCGGGCTATGGACTCGGGATTATGCTCGGGATGGGCGTGGTGGGCGTCTGGCTGGGGATGTTCCTCGACTGGGCGGTGCGCGGTGCACTGTTCTACTGGCGAATGGTCAGCGGCCGCTGGCTGTGGAAATATCCGCGCATCAAGACCACGAATGCTGCTCCTGACGTGTCAGAACGGATGACAAATGTGCGAACTGAGGAATAAAGCAGCAATCGAACGATTTTCTGCAATCTGTCTTTGACAACGAAAGGTGGCGTCGATAATATGCGCCCCGTTCACACGATTCCTCTGTAGTTCAGTCGGTAGAACGGCGGACTGTTAATCCGTATGTCACTGGTTCGAGTCCAGTCAGAGGAGCCAAATTTGAAAAGCCTGCTTTTACAGCAGGCTTTTTGCTTTTCTGCGTTCAGGGAAATTGCCCGATAGCGACTTCGCTTACCGGGCAACACGCCACGCTATCGGTTCACGCGAATCGGAGCCGTCGCTTCAAACAACCACGGACGCGCATCGCTGTTCACCCGTGGCGATAACACGTCCCGCACCTGCTGATGGTAATCATCCAGCCACTGCTTCTCTTGCTCGGTCAGCAGCGCGAGTTCCACCTGGCTCAAATCAATCGGGATCAGTGTTAGCGAGGCAAATTTGCAGAAGCCTGGCATGCTCTCCACGATCTCCACCTGATTCTCAATGCGAATACCGTGACTGTCGGCCTGATAATATCCTGGCTCGATGGTAATGATATTCCCGGCCACCAGCGGCCACGGATTCACTTTTTTGGCGATACGCTGCGGATTTTCATGGATCAGCAGCTGATGCCCTACGCCGTGGCCGGTACCGTGATCGTAATCCAGCCCCAGCTCCCACAGCGGACGGCGGGCGAACGCATCGAGCTGATGCCCCTGCGTGCCCGACGGGAACTGCAGTGAAATCAGGGATAAAAAGCCTTTCAACACGGCGGTATAGTGCAGGCGCTGTTGCGGGTCCAGCTTGCTGTACGCGAGCGTACGGGTCGCATCGGTGGTGCCGTTCTGATACTGGCCGCCCGAATCATTCAGGTAGAAATGCCCGCTGGTGATCGCTTTGTTTGATGCTGTGCTGGAGTGGTAATGACACATCGCGGCGTTACTGGCGGAGGCCGAAATCGTCTCGAAGCTCTGCTCAATAAAACCAGGCTGCTGCTCGCGGAAGACCAGCTGCTGCGCCTGCGCTTCCAGCTCGGTCAGCGGCTCGCCTGCGGCCTCGCGCTGAGGGACTTCGTGAGACAGCCAGGCCAGGAAATTCACCCAGGCGGCGCCGTCCTGCTGGTGGCATTCGCGATAGCCTTCCAGCTCGACCGGATTTTTATTCGCCTTCATCAGCGTCACCGGATCGGCCTGCCAGAGGATCTCTCCCTGCGGCTCAATCGCAAAGCGCAGCGCGACGGGCGCGGAATCCGCATCCAGCCACACGCGCTTGCCTTCACCCAGCTGCTTGCAGCGAGGCACAAAATCATCCTGCGGTGAGACGACAATCCCCTCCAGGGCAGAGGCGGGCAGATCGCGGATTTTGTCCCCATTAACGAACCATTCCACGTCGCCCGTGCGGCTCAACAGCGCAAACGAAAGCGGAACCGGGCTGGTGGGGATGTCGCAGCCACGCACGTTCAACAGCCAGGCGATGTTATCCGGCATGGTTACTGCCAGATAATCCGCGCCGTTATCCTGTAGCAACTGCGCCACACGATGACGTTTGTCGGCGCTGCTTTCACCGCTGATTGCCACCGGCATTTCGCGGATCAAGCCTGCCGGGGCGGCAGGGCGGTCGGTCCAGAGCGTGTCGAAAGGCGATGTCTCAAGCGGGACAAATTCACAGGCGGTGGCAGCAAGCTGCTGATACTCGTTGTGAGTCATCAGCAGGGGATCAAAGGCGATGCGCACGCCTGCGCTCGCGTTGTTTTCCAGCCACTGGGCCAGCGGTTCGTTGTGCAGATGATGGATCGCAAAATCATCCATATTGACCTGCACACGGGCCTGCACCTGATAGCGGCCATCGACGAACAGCAGGGCGCGATCTTTAAGGACCAGCGCCAGCCCCGCAGAGCCGTCAAAGCCGGTCAGCCACGCCAGTTTTTCGAAATGCGGTGCGCAGTATTCGCTCTGCCACGCATCCGTGCGCGGCACGATCATGCCGTCGAGGCTGTTTTCCTGTAGCCACTGGCGAAGCGCCGTAAGGGGTGATGAGGTGTGCATGAGTTATCCTTGTTTTTAGCGGAACGGCGGCTCGTTAAAGGTACGCAGTTTGCGCGAATGCAGCTTGTCGCCTTCCGCACGCAGTAAATCAATCGCGCGGATTCCGATCTGCAGATGCTCGGAAATCGCCCCCTCGTAGAAGCGGTTAGCCTGGCCCGGAAGTTTAATCTCACCGTGCAGCGGTTTATCGGAAACGCACAGCAGCGTGCCGTAGGGAACGCGGAAACGGTAGCCCTGGGCGGCAATGGTGGCGCTTTCCATGTCGATCGCCACCGCGCGGCTTAAGTTAAAGCGCAGGGAGGAGGCGGAGTAACGCAACTCCCAGTTACGGTCATCGGTCGTCACCACGGTGCCGGTGCGCAGGCGTTGTTTGACCTCTTCACCCGGCATTCCGCTCACCTGTTTGGTGGCGTCGTACAGGGCGCGCTGGACTTCGGCGATGCTTGGAATGGGGATATCTGGCGGCAGCACAGCGTCGAGAACATGATCGTCACGCAGATACGCGTGTGCCAGCACGTAGTCGCCAATCAGCTGGCTTTCACGCAGCCCACCGCAGTGGCCGATCATCAGCCACACGTCCGGGCGCAGCACCGCCAGATGGTCGCAAATGGTTTTAGCATTCGACGGGCCGACGCCGATGTTGATCAGGGTAATCCCCTGGCCGTCAGCGGTGATCAGGTGCCAGGCTGGCATCTGGTGCTTTTTCCACGCCAGATCGGAAATCGCCATTTCAGGCGCTTCGGTCTCGGCGGTGATCCAGATCCCACCCGCGCAGGAGAGCGCCACGTACGGGCTGTCCGGGTCGAGGATCTGGCTGCAGCCCCAGCGCACAAACTCATCTACATAGCGGGTGTAGTTGGTGAACAGCACAAAGGGCTGGAAATGTTCAACCGGGGTCCCGGTGTAGTGACGCAGGCGTGCCAGGGAGAAATCGACGCGTCGGGCATCGAAGTGCGACAGCGGAGAAAACTCCGCAGGATGGTAAATCCCGTCGGCGGTCTCATCGCCAATCTGCGACAGCTCGGTGGTCGGGAAATGGCGCGTCAGCCCGGCGCTCATGGAACGGTCCAGCGTCAGCGCTGAGCCGTCGATGACGTACGGGTAAGGAATTTCATGCAGCGACGGCTCTACGGCGATATGGGCGCCGTAATCCTGATACAGCAGCGTCAGTTGCTCTTCCAGATAAGGGCGGAACAGGGAAGGGCGGGTAACGGTGGTGGAGTAGCATCCTGAATGGGTAAAGCGTGCGTAGGCGCGGGTTTTTGGCGTGGTGGTGGTGCCGCCGTCCCAGGTCACCGAAAGCGAGGGATAAACAAAAAGGCCATCAATTCTGGCCTTTTCATCAGGAAGCGTTCCGTTCTCAATATACTCGCTAATGGCGTTGCGCAGGGCGTTAACCGATTGATCGTACAACGCCTCCAGCTTTTCCAGAGCCTGAGCAGGTGTCAGGCTTAAGCCCTTATTATTCATGTCTGTCTCCTTGATCCACAGATGTGCGACGTCACTCGATAGTATGTCACCCACATGTGAAAAAAAAGTCAGGACATCATTCGTGAGACTCTTTCATCAGCAGCGCCGTCATCGCGGAGATCAGGCAGCCCGCCAGCAGATAGACCGCCACGCTCTGCCAGTTTCCGCCGGAGAAGGTCACGAGGGCGGCGGCGATAAACGGCGTAAATCCGCCGCCCACCACGCTCGCCACCTGATAGCCGACGCCCGCACCGCTATAGCGATAGCTTGCGCCAAACATCTCGGTAAACATCGGCTGCTGCACGCACACCACCATGTCATGGGCGACATTGGCCAGCATAATGGCGAAGAACACAATCCAGAACATTGACTGAGCTTCCAGCGCCATAAAGAACGGCCAGGCGCTGAGGCTGCCAATCAGCGCCCCGGTGATGTACACGCGGCGACGACCAAAGCGATCCGCCAGCCAGGCAAAACAGGGGATCGTCAGACAGCTGATTCCGCCGACCAGCAGACCAATATTCAGAAAAAGCTCACGCGGCAGGCCGAGGTTTTGTGTCGAATAATTGAGGGCAAAGGCGGTGACGATATACATCGTCAGCAGTTCGCACAGGCGCAGGGCGATAATTTTCATGAAGGCGCCGGGATGCTGCAGCAACGCTTCCATCACCGGCAGGCGTTTTTTCGCCACCGGCGGTTCGCTCTTCTGCTTTTCAAATTCGGCGGACTCTTCCATGCCGTTGCGGATCCACAGGGCGGCCAGCACCAGCACGATGCTGAACAGGAACGGAATGCGCCATCCCCAGCTCAGGAACTGCTCGTCGGTGGTGAGCGAACTGATGAGTGACACCAGCCCTGTTGAGAGCAACAGGCCAACGCCATACCCCACCTGTACGCCGCTGCTGTAAAAGGCTTTCTTATGTTTCGGCGCGCTTTCGACGGACAACAGCGCCGCACCGCCCCATTCGCCGCCCACGGCAAAGCCCTGAATCGCGCGCAGGGTCACCAGCAACACCGGTGCCCACCAGCCGATAGTGTCGAAGGAGGGCAGAATGCCGATCAGCGCGGTGGCGATGCCCATCATCCAGACCGTGAGCATTAACATCCGTTTGCGGCCCAGTTTGTCACCGAAGTGGCCGAAAATCACACCGCCTAACGGACGGAACAGGAAGCCGACGCCAAAGGTGGCAAACGCGGCGAGCGTGCCCATCGCCGGGCTGACCTGGGGAAAAAATTCGCGGTTAAACACCAGAGCGGCAGTGATGCCGTAGAGCAGAAAGTCATACCAGTCGACGACGGCACCGGCGAAGCTACCAAGAGCAGCGCGTCGGGCGCGGTTAAGCGATGGTGTCTCCTCGTTGGGGCGTTCGGAGATGAGGGTGGAGTCCATTTTTTGTCCTGTCAGTACCAAATTTCTAATTATTAGTATGCTAAAAGGTTGCTCACATCGTCCCCGTCAGAGAGACGGGAACAATGAGACTACCCCGACAGGCAGCAGGCGAAAACAATTTTATCCGTCTGAGGCGGTAAAATTTCCAAAACGCGGCGAAGGAGTTTCCAGAAAGGGGTTACAGTAATACTTATCGCAGAACGATTTTGCTGAGGGAATGATGATGCACCCGATTCGGATTGTCTTACTCATTATGCTGATGTGGTTTGTGGCTCCCCTGTATGCTGAACCGGGCGTTTACGGGGAACAGCGCATTACCGGCTGGTGGAACAATCTTACCAGCGATGTCTCCCAGACGTGGAACGCCCCGCAAAACTACGATCTCTATCTGCCCTTTTTGAGCTGGCATGCGCGCTTTATGTACGATAAAGAGAAAACGGATAAATACAATGAAACGCCGTGGGGGGGCGGGTTTGGCGTGTCCCGTTATAACGAAGCGGGGAACTGGAGTTCCCTCTACGCGATGATGTTTAAAGACTCTCATAACGAATGGCAGCCGATTATCGGCTACGGCTGGGAGAAGGGCTGGTATCTCGATAATGCGCGCGATTTTCGCCTTGGACTGGGCGTGACGGCGGGGATCACCGCCCGCCAGGATTTTGCCAACTATGTGCCGCTGCCGATTATTTTGCCGCTGTTCTCGGCCGGGTATAAACGGCTAAACGTGCAGTTCACCTATATTCCCGGGACCTATAACAACGGCAACGTGCTGTTTGCCTGGTTGCGTTACGGGTTTTAGCTGCAAGGCGCAGCGCCACCTCGCATTAAAGGGTGATGATCTTTTTCACCACCGAGTTTGACAGGGCCAGCATCGAAATCAGCACCGAGGCGATAAACGTCAGCGCAATCAGCAGCAGTTTGGTGGTGAGCGACGTCACCGGGATCAGCGAGGTGAGCAGATGAAACACGGAGTAGTGAAGAATATACACCCCGGTCATCGTTTTGCTGACGGCGGCTAAAATGGCCTCTTTGAATTCGATATTTTTCCGAAAACGCACGCCGTTAGCGGCAATCACCAGCGCCACAATCAGGATATAAATCTGGGAGCCGGTCAGAATGAACGCGTTTCGATCCGCCTTGAACAGGGCGAAAAAGAAGTGCTGCTCATAAAACCAGGTGAACAGATAAATCACCGGAATGGCCGCAATGGCCGTTTTCACGACGTTACCCTTGCTGATCCAGGCGGAAATAACCGGGTCGAAAAAGATCTGTCCGGTGAGATAGAACAGCAGCCAGGTCCAGAGCCGGTACTGCGGGGGCAGCGAGAGCAAATGTTTTTCCGGGTAGAGTGCCGACAGCAAATCATAGCTATAGGCAAAGATTAGCAGGGCGAAGGTCACGCCAATCAACAGGTTGCGCCGCTGGCTTAGCCACTCGATCAGCGGATGGAAGGTGTAAATCACGATGAAGGTGAAAACAAACCACGGCTGGATTAAATACCCGCGCTGATACGGCTCCCACAGGTAGTAGACCGTCATCCAGAAAAGAAAAACCATCACCACGGCTTTGATTTTATCGAGCTGCCAGCGCGAGCCGTGGCGCGACTGGGCATCCAGATATCCCGCCACCACAAAAAACAGCGGGGTGGCGATGGTCGAGATAAAGGTCAGAAAGCCAAGGATCCAGTGGTAATCGTAATCGTAGCGATCCCAGGTGTGGTACAGCGTGAAAAACGTCACCGCCGTCATGCATCCCAGCGTTTTAATGATGTTCAGCCCTGTGGGGTTCATTGGGGTCGTTCCCTCTCCGTGGGGTGGAAACAGGCATAAATAACCGGAAGTACCAGCAGGGTCAAGATGGTTGCAAAGCCCAGGCCGAACATAATCACCACCGCCATGCTCTGGAAGAAGACATCGCGCAGCAGCGGAGCGAGGCCCAGCACCGTGGTGAAGGCGGTTAGCAGGATAGGGCGCAAACGTGACGTAGCGGCATCAACAATCGCCTGGTACTGCGCTTTGTGCTCTTTCTGCTGCTCGATCTCTTCCACCAGCACGATGCCGTTACGAATGAGCATCCCGCTCAGACTCAGCAGTCCTATGAGCGCCATAAAGCCAAAGGGAATGCCGGTGAGTAAAAAGCCCGGCGTCACGCCAATCAGCGCCAGCGGCACCGTCAGCCAGATCGCCACCGCGTTTTTCACCGAGCTAAACATCAGAATGGTGATGATAAACATCACCAGAAAACCCAGCGGCAGCGTGGTGAAAATACCTTGCTGCGCCTCGCTGGAGTTTTCCGCGTCGCCGCCCCACTCGATGCTGTAGCCGTGTGGCAGCGGCAGGGCGTCAATGTCAGGTTTTACCCGCGCCAGAATATCGCCGGAGGTCTCCTGACTGAGCGGGTCGGGATCGGTCTGCACCGTCAGCACCCGGCTGCGGTCCCGGCGCAGGATCAGCGGATCTTCCCACTCAAGGGCAAAGCCGCTCACCACGTTGCTCAGGGGAATATACTGCTGACGGTTTTGACTCCAGACCAGCACGTTATTCAGATGGTTTGCGTCCTGGCGCTCGCTTTCCGGCGGGCGCACGATGACCGGCAGCAGATCGGAGCCTTCCCGATATAGCCCGACGCGGCTGCCGGAGAAATTCATCTCCAGTGCGCTGTCGATATCCTGTTTATCCACCCCCAGCTCACGCCCGGATGCCGCGACGTACTGCGGGCGAATCACTTTGCTGCGGTTTTGCCAGTCATTGCGCACGCTGTCGGTAGCCGGGTCGCGGGCGAGAATCGCATCCACCTGGCTTGCGATCAGGCGCAGCCGGTCCGGGTCCGGCCCTTTAATGCGCACTTCGATGGCGCTGTCGCCGGACGGGCCAAACATCACCCGTTTGGTACTGGCGTTAATTTCGGGATAATGCCGGGCAATATCGTCGTCGACGTGGCGCGTGAGGGCGGCGATATTTCTCTGATCGTCCATGCGCACCATGATCTGCGCGTAGTTGCTGTACTGGCGCTGGCCGCTGTAGGTCAGAATAAAACGCATACTCCCCTGACCAATCGTTGAGACGGTGGTCACCACGCCGGGCTGGCCATTGATCGAATTTTCAATTTCGCTGGTGATCTTTTCGGTCTGGGCGATATCCGTGCCGTAGGGCAGCCACAGGTCGACAAAGAAGATGGGCGTATTCGACGACGGGAAGAAGTTTTGCCGGACTGCACCAAACCCCCAAATAGCGGCCGCCAGCAGAACCACCATCAGCGCCAGAGTAATGGCTTTGCGCTGCAACAGGGCGTTGAGCATATGCTGATACAGGCGGTAAAACCGCTGATTATAGGGATCGGCATCCGCAGGGGCGTCAGCGGTTTTCTGCCCCTTAAACAGCCACCACTTGATCATCACCGGCGTGATGGTGAGCGCCGAGAACCAACTCAGCAGCAGGGAGATCAGCAGCACCTGGAACAGGGATTTACAGTATTCGCCTGTTGAATCCTGGGATAAGCCAATCGGCGCAAAGGCGAGAATGGCGATTACCGTCGCGCCCAGCAGGGGCAGGGCCGAGCGGCGAATGACGTAGTTAATCGCGGTCATCAGCGTGGAGCCGCGCTGGCGTGCAATCAGCACCCCTTCGACGATCACAATCGCATTATCGACCAGCATACTCAGGGCAATAATCAGCGCGCCCAGGGAAATGCGCTGTAGCTCAATACCCCAGAGGTACATGATCAGCAACGTGCCCAGCACGTTCAGGGCCAGCGAGAGGGCGATAATGATGCCGCTGCGTAATCCCATAAAAATCAGCAGCACGCCGATCACGATTGCCAGCGCCATCAGAAAGTTAATGATAAAACCGTTCACCGAGTGGCCCACTTCGGCGGCCTGATCGTAAAACAGATCGATGTTGATGCCCGCCGGTTTTTCCGCTGACATCTGCTGCAGTTTGGCCTCCAGCGCGTGGCCCACGTCGATCACATTGACGCCCGGAATAAAGGAAACGCCCATGGTCACGGCCTGGCGGCCATTGGCATGGTAAATACTCGACGGCGACACCGTCAGCCCGCGAGAAAGGGTGGCGATATCGCGCAGACGCGTCGCGGCCCCGACGCCGGGCGGGGTGATAATCATGTCGCCGAGTTCGTCGAGATTTTCAAATTCGCCCGTCGGGTGCAGGCGAATGGATTCGCTGCCGGAGAGGATCTCCCCGGCGTTGGCGACGCTGTTTACCCGCCCCAGCAGGGTTGAAATCTGCCCGAGAGTGATCCCGCGCGCCGCCATTTTTGGGAGCGAAATGTCGACGTTAATCTGCTGCGGAACCGCACCGCCAATCGCCACTTTCCCGACGCCGGGGATGAGCACCAGCTCGCGGCGCAGCTGATCGGCATACTGGGCCAGCTCAGGGTTGGTAAAGTTGTCGCCGGAAAGGGCAAAGAAAAAACCAAACACATCGCCGAAGTCGTCATTGACGAACGGTGTCACCACGCCCGGTGGAAACTGGCGCGAGGCGTCGCCCACCCGGCGGCGCAGCTCATCCCAGATTTGCGGCAGTTCGTTGGAGTGGTAGCGCGAGGCGATATTCACGGTGATCTGCGACAGACCGTTTGACGAGATCGAACTAATGTTATCGAGGTAGGGCAGCTGTTGCAGGGCATTTTCCAGGGGAAGCGTGACCTCTTCTTCCACCTGCTGGGCCGAGGCGCCGGGATAGTGGGTGATGACAACCGCCGTTTTAATAGCAAACGTGGGATCTTCCAGGCGACCAATGTTCAGCAGCGCAAAAATACCGCCGACACCCAGCAGCAGAACCGTCAGCCAGACGCGAATGGGGTTATCGATAAACTGGCGAGAGATATCCATTACAGGCCTCGCTCACGGGTCCAGATCCGCACCGGCTGTTGGGCGTGAAGTTCGCCGACGCCCGCAGCCACCACGCGCTCTCCGGCCTTAAGCCCGTCGGTAATGATAATCCCCTGAGCGGTAACTTGTCCGACCGTGACTTTGCGATCTTCCAGCTGCAACGTATCACCCTCGCCTTTGACCACCCACACGTGCGGCTCGTTGCGCGGGCTGTTATCCGGATTGAACACCGCTTCCACCGGCACAACCAGCGCATTGCGCCCCGCGCCCGCCGGAAGATTCGCCAGATTAACCGTCACGGTGCCGCTAACGCCGCCGACAGCCGGGAAATCATCCGGGCGCGGCATGGTTAAAATCACCTGCCAGGTGAGGGTGTTACTGTCACTGCTGCCCGTATGATCTTTATAGACCGCGCTGAATTCGCGCCCCGGCAGGGCGTTAATTTTCACCAGCGGGCGGTAATCAGCATTACGGATATCCAGGGTTTTGAACAGGTTTTCGGGAATGCTAAACACCACGTCGAGCAGATCCGTTCGGGTCAGGGTCACGATCGGCTGTCCGGCAGCAACCACCTGATGATTACGTACCTGAACGCTTGCCGCGGTGCCTGCAAAAGGCGCGGTGAGCGTCATCTGGCTCAGCTCTTCCTGGGCGATTTTTAGGGCGGCATTGGCGGAGTCACGGGTAGCGCGCTGTACGTCCATCTCGGCTTTGGAGATCGCCTGGCGTCCGGCCAGCGTCTGAAAACGGTCGAACTGGCGCTGGGCAAGCGTGGCGGAGGTCTGGCGGTCTCTTACCCGCTGCTGGGCTTCGCGCGCATTGAGGCTCGCCAGCTGCTGGCCCTGTTTCACAGGGGTACCCTGACGGATATCGAGCGTTTCAATCTGTCCGCCGCGCTTAAAGGAGAGGTCGGTGGCATCGCCGGACTCAATCCTTGCCGGAAAGACGCGCTGTTGCGCCTGGCCGGCATCCATCACCGTGGCGACTTTCACCATTCTCGGCTGAGGCGGAACATCTGGTGCTTTTTGATCGCAGGCGGTGATACCAAGAATAAGGGCCGGTATAAGCGAAACGTAACGATTCACACTATTCCCCTAATAAATAAAAACACCATTTATTACGAATACTTACCTTGAACGGTTTTATTCGGCGAAGGCGGATACCATTAGATACGTAAAGAGTCCTACGGCGGCACTGGACACAATGGCCAGCACAATAAACAACGCGAGGCGAATCAGGCTATATCCAAACATCATTCCTCCCAGGATCTCAACGCCGGTAAGCCAGGGCGGCTCATGCAGCGTCAGTCGCGGATGTTTAAGCAAAGCATAGCCTGTGAAGCGGGAAAAGGTTAAACAGCGCCTAAAATTGGCAGGCAGATGAAATTGCTACCTTTGAATGAGATATGCGAAAGAACTAAACGTTAATTTATTATTTTTCATGAGATTAGTCAGACGTCAGAAAATACCGAGTGTCCTGTGCTACGTTTAATAGCATCCCGTTCATTTCTTTGTACCCGGTTGTGGTGCTTATTCCCCTGTGTGTCATGACCCGTAGCGTTATTCATTACATATTCTATTGGTAATTAAAGGATGCTCACTATGTACAGAAATATTCTGGTCCCGGTCGATGTCTATGAAATCGGGCTGGCCGATAAGGCGCTGGCTCACGCACAGTTTCTCGCCGAGGCGGCTTCCGCTGATATCCACTTATTGCATGTGATTCCAAAATTCTCGCCGGAACTGACGCGCGGGTTTATTTCCGACGCGCGAAAGATGGATGACTATATGATTAATAACGCAAAAGAAAAACTCACTGCTCTGGCGCAGAAAACCACTTTCGCAGCCGATCGGCTCCATTTTCACGTGCGCAGCGGCAACGTGCGCGATGAGGTCACCAAACTCGCCGACGAGCTGATGGCAGAGGTGATCATTATCGGTTCGCGCAACCCGAATATTCAGACCCATTTGCTCGGCTCGGATGCGGCCAATATTGTTCGCTATGCCCACGTTCCGGTTTTTGTCGTGCGCTGAGAGCGAAAGTGACAGTGTGCGTTTTTCGTTGCAGGACTTGAGGACGGAAGAATGAATACAGAAAAACCGGTCCAGCCCTTTTACCGGCTCTCCGTAGAAGAAACCCTGGCTCAAACAAACAGTACCCCAGACGGCATCAGCGGGGCGGACGCGACGGCGCGCCTGTCGCAGTACGGTGAAAATGCCCTGCCGCAGAAACCCGGCAAACCCGCCTGGCTGCGCTTTTTGGCGCACTTTAAAGATGTCCTGATCTATGTCCTGCTGGCGGCGGCGCTGCTGACCGCCGTAATGGGGCATTGGGTTGATACGCTGGTGATACTTGGCGTGGCGGTAATCAACGCCCTCATTGGCCATATTCAGGAAAGTAATGCGGAAAAATCCCTGCAGAGCATTCGCAATATGCTCTCCAGCGAAGCGGTGGTGGTTCGTCACGGCAATCATGAAACGGTCCCGACCACTGCGCTGGTGCCGGGGGATATCGTGGTGATCCGCGCGGGCGATCGAATTCCTGCCGATTTAAGACTGCTTGAAGCGCACAACCTTCGGGTGGAGGAGGCGATTCTGACGGGGGAGTCTACCGTCGTGGAAAAAAGCACCGAGAGGCTGGAAGGGGAGCTGCCGCTGGGGGATCGCACCAATCTGCTGTTCTCCGGGACCACGGTCAGCGCCGGTGGCGGTAAAGGCATTGTGGTGGCGACGGGCGGCGACACGGAGCTGGGCCATATCAACCAGATGATGGCGGATATTGAACAGCACCGCACGCCGCTGCTGGTGCAGATGGATAAGCTCGGCAAAGCCATTTTCATTATTATCCTGGTGATGATGGCGGCGCTGTTCGTCTTCAGCCTGCTGTTCCGCGATATGCCGGTTTCCGAGCTGATGCTATCGCTCATCAGCCTGGCGGTGGCGTCGGTCCCGGAAGGTCTGCCTGCGATTATCTCGATTATTCTCTCCCTGGGTGTACAGACCATGGCGCGGCAGAAAGCGATTATCCGCAAGCTGCCGACGGTCGAAACCCTGGGGGCGATGACGGTAATCTGCTCAGATAAAACCGGCACCCTGACCATGAATGAGATGACGGTGAAAGCGGTGATCACGGCGGAGAAAATCTATCGCGTCGAAGGTGATAGCTATGAGCCGGTGGGGAATATTCACCCGATTGACGACCCGACACCGGTGGCGGTGACTCACGGTTCGCTGCTCGAGCGCTATCTGCGCACGATCGATCTTTGCAATGACAGCCAGCTGATGAAAGACGAACAGGGGATGTGGAAAATTACCGGTGGCCCAACGGAAGGGGCGCTGAAGGTGCTGGCCGCTAAAGTGCCGCTGCCGCCTTTGCAGACGGAGTTGCGCAGCAAAATCCCGTTTGATTCCCAGTATAAATACATGTCGACCCTCCATCGCATCGGCGATGAAGAGGTGATCCTGATTACCGGTGCGCCAGACGTGCTGTTCAGGCTGTGCCAGCATCAGCAGACGGAAAGCGGGCTGCAACCGCTGAATCAACCTTACTGGGAAGCGCAGATTGAAGAGTATGCGCGGGAAGGTTTACGTATGGTGGCGGCAGCCTGGAAGCCCGCAGGTGTTGATCAAACGACGCTGGACCATCCGGATTTGCAGCAGGGCGTGATTCTGCTCGGTATTGCCGGAATGATGGACCCGCCGCGCCCGGAAGCCATTACCGCAATTGGCGAATGCCTGCAGGCGGGCATTCGCGTGAAAATGATCACCGGCGACCACCCGCAAACGGCAATGAGCATCGGCAAAATGCTGGGAATTGGCAATGCCGGGAACGCGATTACCGGACGTGAGCTGGAGGTCATGGATGACCAGCAGTTGAGCGAAGCGGCGCAGAGCTATGATATTTTTGCCCGTACCAGCCCGGAGGATAAATTCCGTCTGGTGCAGGCGCTGCAAAGTAAGAAAGAGGTGGTCGGGATGACCGGCGATGGGGTTAACGATGCGCCTGCACTGAAACAGGCTGACGTCGGTATCGCCATGGGTATCAAAGGGACCGAAGTGACCAAAGAGGCGGCGGATATGGTGCTTACGGATGATAACTTCGCCACCATCGCCAGC
>NZ_SDDX01000020.1 GCF_004115925.1 Lelliottia nimipressuralis | reverse complement strand
GGAACACGATGATGTAAGGAACGCCAACCTGACGACCCAGCAGGATGTGCTCACGAGTCTGAGGCATAGGGCCGTCAGTCGCAGCAACAACCAGGATTGCGCCATCCATCTGAGCAGCACCGGTGATCATGTTTTTAACATAGTCGGCGTGGCCCGGGCAGTCTACGTGTGCGTAGTGGCGAGTCGGGGTGTCATATTCAACGTGGGAAGTGTTGATGGTGATACCACGAGCTTTTTCTTCTGGTGCGTTATCGATCTGATCGAATGCACGAGCAGAACCACCGTAGGTTTTAGCCAGAACGGTAGTGATTGCAGCGGTCAGCGTTGTTTTACCATGGTCAACGTGGCCGATAGTACCGACGTTAACGTGCGGTTTTGTACGTTCAAACTTTTCTTTAGACATCGATTGTCCCTCTAAGACACGGATAAATCGGTGATATCACCACATCAACCAGGCAATATGCCTGAACTGTTGAATGCTTTTTAAAGGTTAACAGAGAGAAACAGGGAGGAGAAGTGAAGTGGTGCTGATACCCAGAGTCGAACTGGGGACCTCACCCTTACCAAGGGTGCGCTCTACCAACTGAGCCATATCAGCACGTCTTGGAGCGGGCAGCGGGAATCGAACCCGCATCATCAGCTTGGAAGGCTGAGGTAATAGCCATTATACGATGCCCGCATCCTGAAACTCGGCTACCCAGTTCTTTCTGTAACAAAAAAGAGATTTCTCTCTTTTTATGTTTTGAGCTGATTAATGTTTTAGCCAGCTCAGGCGGCGATAACGCTGCCAGAAAGTGGTGGTGGGGGAAGGATTCGAACCTTCGAAGTCTGTGACGGCAGATTTACAGTCTGCTCCCTTTGGCCGCTCGGGAACCCCACCGGACTTGATGGTGCCGACTACCGGAATCGAACTGGTGACCTACTGATTACAAGTCAGTTGCTCTACCTACTGAGCTAAGTCGGCATCAAGTAGCGCGCATTCTATGGGGGCATGAGCAGTCATGCAACTAAAAAATTGCATAAAATGTTCTTTCGCTCAGATTTTGTGCGCCAGAAGGGAAAAACGCTGATATTTCGTTCATTGCCGTTCAAATATTCAGCATAAGCACCGCAAATAATCCACCTATAGCGTATCGTGATGCCCTCCGCGTAAAGCATCACTTGTCTATATTTTTTCTTATTATTCCCGCCATCTGGTGTTAACCTCCTGCCCATTGTCCAAATTTAACTACTAAGTGATGAACCGCTGCCGCCACGAACGCGTTGTCGCGCAGACAAAGGGTTCACTGAACACGCTTATGAGCAAAAAAGAGCAATCGTTAATGACACCCTATCTTCAGTTTAACCGCAGCCAGTGGGCCGCTCTGCGTGACTCCGTCCCCATGACCTTAACGGAAGGGGAAATTGCGCGGTTAAAGGGGATCAACGAAGACCTGTCGCTGGAGGAGGTTGCAGAGATCTATCTGCCACTGTCCCGCTTGCTTAACTTCTATATAAGCTCCAACCTGCGTCGTCAGGCGGTACTGGAGCAGTTCCTCGGCACCAATGGCCAGCGTATTCCTTATATCATCAGCATCGCGGGCAGCGTGGCGGTCGGTAAAAGTACCACTGCACGTGTTCTGCAAGCGCTGTTGAGCCGCTGGCCTGAACATCGCAGCGTCGAGCTGATCACCACAGACGGCTTCCTGCATCCGAACGAGGTGCTGAAAGAGCGCGGCCTGATGAAGAAGAAAGGCTTTCCTCTTTCATACGATATGCACCGCCTGGTGAAATTCGTTTCAGATCTGAAATCTGGCGCACCAAACGTCACGGCGCCGGTCTATTCCCATCTGATTTACGACCGCATCCCGGACGGCGATAAAACGGTGGCGCAACCGGATATTCTGATCCTCGAAGGGCTAAACGTGCTGCAAAGCGGCATGGATTACCCGCACGACCCACATCATGTGTTTGTCTCCGACTTCGTCGACTTCTCTATATATGTCGATGCGCCGGAAGATCTGCTGCAAAATTGGTATATCAACCGTTTCCTGAAGTTCCGTGAAGGGGCGTTTACCGACCCTGACTCTTACTTCCATAACTACGCCCAGCTTTCTGAAGAGGAAGCGGTCAATGTGGCGACATCGCTCTGGAATGAGATTAACTACGTGAACCTGAAAGAGAACATCCTGCCGACGCGCGAGCGCGCGAGCCTGATTCTAACGAAAAGTGAAAACCACGCCGTAGACCAGATTCGCCTGCGAAAATAGTGGATTCGCAGACATAAAAAAACCGGCGATAATCGCCGGTTTTTTTGTTTACGCATTATGCGTGCGGTTTCTCACCGTTTTCATCCTGATCGACCGCAAAGCAGGCCACCAGTTGACCGCCGTAGTCCTTCAACTGCGGCTGTAACTGAGTACAAGGACCAAAGCGGCGACGGCAGCGGGCGTTGAACGCACAACCCGGCGGTGGATTCAGCGGGCTTGGCAGCTCGCCCGTCAGCTTAATACGCTCACGGCGATCGTCCGGATTCAGACGCGGCGTGGCCGACAGCAGCGCTTGCGTATACGGATGACGAGGATTATTAAAGATCTGGTCTTTGGTCCCCTTCTCCACGCAGCGCCCGAGATACATCACCATCACTTCATCAGCAATGTGCTCTACTACGGACAGGTCGTGCGAGATAAACACATACGACAGCCCCAGATCCTGCTGCAAATCCATCATCAGGTTCAGCACCTGCGCGCGCACGGACACGTCGAGCGCAGAGACCGGTTCGTCGGCAATCACCACGTCCGGGTCCAGCATCAGACCACGCGCGATAGCGATACGCTGACGCTGACCGCCAGAGAACATGTGCGGATAGCGATCGTAGTGCTCGGTTTTAAGACCCACTTTCGCCATCATCGCCAGCGCTTTTTCACGGCGCTGCTCTTTGTTGAGATCGCTGTTAATTTGCAGCGGCTCTTCCAGAATCTGTCCCACTTTTTTACGCGGGTTCAGAGAACCGTACGGGTTCTGGAACACAATCTGAATTTTCTGACGGCGCAGCTTCTGTGCCTGGGGATCGTGCTTGAGCAGATCCTGGCCCTGATAGTACAGCTCGCCGCCGGTCGGGGTTTCAATCATCGTCAGCAAACGACCTAGCGTGGATTTACCACAGCCCGATTCACCGACCACAGCCAGCGTTTTGCCGCGTTCCAGGGTGAACGACACCCCATCCAGCGCTTTCACCAGGCGTTCTGGGGCGAAAATCCCCTTCTTCACCGGATAGTGTTTTTTCAGATCGATGGCCTGCAACAGCGGCTGTTGTTTGGCGGCCTCTTGCGTACTCATAGTGTTGGCCTCCCGGCATCATCAAGTGGGTAGTGACATTTAGACTGACGACCACCTGGGAGGGTGTTCAGTTCTGGCTCTTCAGCACGACACTTATCTGTTGCATACGGGCAGCGCGGATTCAACAGACAGCCCGTCGGGCGGTCATATTTACCCGGGACGACGCCCGGCAACGACGCCAGACGCGCTTTATCTTGGGCAAACTCCGGCAGCGCACGTAGCAGCGCCTGGGTATACGGGTGACGCGGCGCGCGGAAAATATCGTGCGAGCTTCCGGCCTCCACGACTTGACCGGCATACATCACGATAATTTTGTGGGCGGCTTCGGCCACCAGCGCCAGATCGTGGGTAATCAGCACCAGCGCCATGTTCTCTTTCTGCTGCAGTTCCAGCAGCAGCTCGATGATCTGCGCCTGAATGGTCACGTCCAGCGCCGTGGTCGGTTCATCCGCAATCAGCAGCTTCGGTCGACAGGCAATCGCCATAGCGATCATCACGCGCTGGCTCATCCCACCAGACAGCTGGTGCGGATAAACATCCAGACGTGATGCCGGATCGGGAATCCCCACCTGCGTAAGCAGGTCGATCGCGCGCTGGCGACGGGTTTTCTTATTCCCACCCTGATGCACTTTGATCGCTTCCATAATCTGGAAACCGACGGTATAGCACGGGTTCAGACTGGTCATTGGGTCCTGGAAGATCATCGCCACTTCAGCGCCCACCAGCTGGCGGCGCTGCTTCTCGGAGATGCGCTTCAGATCCTGGCCGTTGAACTCCAGGCTTTCCGCCATCACGCGGCCGGGGTAATCAATAAGACCCATGATCGCCAGTGAGCTGACAGATTTACCCGAGCCAGACTCACCCACAATGCCAACCACTTCACCCTGATTCACGCTGTAGCTGATACGGTCTACGGCACGAAACTCGGAGCCCACGTCACCGAAGTGCACCGATAATTTATCTACATTTAATAACGCCATCTCGTGCCTCTTACTGCTTCAGTTTGGGATCAAGTGCATCACGCAGACCATCACCCATCAGGTTAAATGCCAGCACCGTCAGCAGAATCGCCAGACCCGGGAAGGTCACGACCCACCATGCGCTTTGCGCGAACTGCAACACATCGGCGAGCATTGTGCCCCACTCCGGTGTTGGCGGTTGCGCACCCATGCCAAGGAAGCCAAGAGCAGCCATATCGAGAATGGCGTTAGAGAAACCGAGCGACGCCTGAACGATCAGCGGCGCAAGGCAGTTTGGGAGAATATTGACAAACATCTGGCGCAGCGCGCCCGCGCCTGCCACACGTGAAGCGGTGACATAATCGCGGTTCACTTCCACCAGCACCGCCGCACGTGTTAATCGCACGTAGTGAGGGAGTGCCACGAACGTCAGGGCCAGCGCCGCGTTACCTATCGACGGCCCAAACACCGCCACAAGGACCAGCGCCAACAGCAGGCTTGGCAGGGCCAGCATGATGTCGACCACACGCATAATGATGTTGTCGATCAGACCGCCGAAGTAGCCGGCAACCAGTCCGAGGATAACCCCGAGGATCAGCGACAGTACCACCACCAGGCACCCTACCAGCAGCGACAGACGCGCACCGTACATCAGACGCGATAACACATCGCGGCCCACGTCATCCGTGCCGAGCAGATGGGCGAAGGTCCCGCCATCCTGCCAGGCTGGCGGAGCCAGCAGCACGTCGCGGAACTGATCCGCCGGGTTATAGGGCGCCAGCACGTTCGCAAACACGGCGATAATGATCATGATGGTGACATACACTAGCCCGACCACGGCGCCTTTGTTGCGTTTGAAGTAATGCCAGAACTCCTGCATCGGCGTCATTGGCACCGGGGCAGCAACAGCTTTATTTTGAGTAACTTGTGACATGATGGCCCCTTACTTCTTATGACGAATACGCGGGTTCACCACGCCGTACAGCAAATCGACCAGCAGGTTAACGAGGATAATCATCGTCGCCACCAGCAGTACACCGCCCTGCACAACCGGATAGTCACGGCGTTGCAGCGCATCGATCAGCCAACGTCCCAGGCCCGGCCAGGAGAAGATGGTTTCGGTCAGGATCGCCCCGGCCAGCAATGTCCCCACCTGCAAGCCGATCACCGTCACGACAGGCAGCATCGCGTTACGCAACGCATGGACGATGATGACGCGCATACGGGTCAGACCTTTGGCGCGGGCGGTACGGATGTAATCCTCCCCCAGCACTTCCAGCATCGACGAGCGCGTCATACGTACAATTACCGCCAGAGGAATGGTCCCGAGCACCATCGCAGGCAGGATCATATGCGCCAGCGCATCGATGAAGTTGCCCTCTTCGCCCCAGATGGCCGTATCGATCAGCATAAAGCCGGTGAGCGGGTTGGAATCATCAAGGAACACCATGTCGCTCACCCTTCCGGAGACCGGCGTCAGGTTGAGTTGCACGGAGACCAGCATGATCAGCATCATGCCCCACCAGAAGATAGGCATGGAGTAACCGGTCAGCGCCAGGCCAACAGCGGTGTGATCGAAGATTGAACCGCGCTTAACGGCAGCCAGGACACCGACGGGGATACCGACAGCAACGGCAAAAATCATGGCGCAGATACCGAGCTCCAGCGTCGCTTTAAAACGCGGCACAAACTCGTCCCACACCGGAAGACGGCTTTTCAGCGAAATCCCTAAATCACCGTGCAGGACGCCCCAAATATAATGGAGATACTGCTGCCACATCGGCTTATCGAGGCCAAGTTCGGCCAGCAGCTGCGCATGGCGTTCAGGGGAGATACCACGCTCACCCGCCATAATCATTACCGGGTCGCCGGGGATCATATGGACGAAGGCAAAAGTGAGAAGGGTGATACCGATAAACGTGGGGATGACAAGTCCCAGACGTCGGAGGATGAACTGCAACATATCCCGGATTCTCTCTAATGACGTACTGCCCGCAGGCGGTGACGTCTGTATTGCTCACAAATCTTATTCCCTCCGCGAAGAGGGAATAAAGCACTGCTGCCGGACGGCGCTGCGCTGACCCGGCCTACCGCTGTAGGTCCGCGCTCGCACAGCGCCGCCGGCACGGGGTGCTCATGCACCCCTGACGCTTTTAATTATTCAACAGAGACGTTTTCGAAGTGATGTTTGCCCAGCGGATCAACCACATAGCCTTTGACTTCTTTACGCACTGGCTCGTAAACGGTGGAGTGAGCCACGATCAGCGCCGGAGCCTGGTCATGCATCACTACCTGAGCCTGTTTGTAGAGTTCAATACGCTTGTTGTGGTCGTCCGTTGCGCGCGCCGGCTGAATCAGATCTTCAAACGGCTTGTAGCACCAGCGAGAGTAGTTAGAACCATCTTTCGCAGCCGCGCAGCTGAACAGGGTGGCGAAGAAGTTGTCCGGATCCCCATTGTCCCCGGTCCAGCCCATCATCACAGCCTGGTGTTCGCCAGCTTTAGCACGCTTCAGGTACTCGCCCCACTCGTAAGTGACGATCTTGGCCTGAACGCCTACCTTAGCCCAGTCAGCCTGAACCATCTCAGCCATACGGCGAGCGTTCGGGTTGTACGGACGCTGAACAGGCATTGCCCACAACTCAACGGTAAAGCCTTTATCCTGGCCCGCTTCTTTCAGCAGCGCTTTCGCTTTCTCAGGATCGTAGGTGTAGTCTTTAACGTCGTCGTTGTAGCCCCACATGGTTGGTGGGATCAGGTTCTTGGCAGCAATACCTGCACCCTGGTAAACCGCTTTAATGATCGCTTCTTTGTTCACCGCGTAAGTCAGCGCCTGACGCACTTTCACGTCATCAAACGGTTTCTTCTCGGTGTTGAAGGAGAGGTAACCCACGTTCAGGCCCGCCTGCTCCAGCAGGTTGATATTTTTGTCCTGCTTCATGCGAGCGATATCAGCCGGGTTCGGGTACGGCATCACCTGGCACTCGTTTTTCTGCAGTTTCGCGTAACGCACGGACGCGTCAGGCGTGATGGAGAAGACCAGACGGTCGATCTGCGGCTTGGTACCCCAGTAACCTTCGAATGCTTTGTACAGAATACGGGAGTCTTTCTGGTACTGCTGCAGTTGGAATGGACCGGTACCGATTGGGTTCAGATCCACTTTTTCCGGGGTGCCTGCTTTCAGCATGTTGTCCGCATACTCTTTTGACAGAATAGAGGCGAAGTCCATAGCCAGGTCAGCCAGGAATGGCGCTTCAGGACGGCTCAGAACGAACTGAACGGTTTTGTCGTCCACTTTTTTCACTTCGGTGATCAGGTCCGGCAGACCCATCCCTTCGAAGTATTCGTAGCTGCCGCCAGAAACTTTATGGTACGGGTTCTGTGCGTTTTTCTGACGATCGAAGGAGAACACAACGTCATCCGCAGTCAGTTCACGCGTTGGTTTGAAATCTTTATTGTCCTGCCACTTCACGCCCTGGCGTAAGTGGAAGGTATAGGTTTTGCCGTCTTCGCTGATTTCCCACTTCTCAGCCAGACCCGGAATAACTTCCGTGGTACCGATTTTGAATTCAACCAGACGGTTATAGATTGGTACAGAGCTAGCGTCGTAGGTTGTACCAGAGGTGAACAGCTGTGGGTTAAAGCCTTCCGGCGAGCCTTCAGAACAGTAAACCAGGGTTTTTGCCTGCACGCTTGCCGCGACGGTGAGAGCGACCAGGCTCAGACCAAGCTTCAGCATCCCTGACTTCTTCAAGGAAATACTCATTATTCTGCTCCAATGTGATGTTTTGCTTTGTTGTGTTACGCCGCCTGACCTTTATTTATTTTTTACCCGGTCCGGTCGGTGATGCCCGAAGGCGTGATAAGGGATGGAGATTCCTTTCAGAAGAGCGTCGGAGTTGCAGCGCAGATCCTCCCTGAAATGCCCCTCGTGCCCTACAATCTGTCAACAGAATGTGAAAACGTCAATACAGGTGACGGGGATTTACGTTGAGGGTGAGAAACGGCAAACAAAGATTAAAAAAACTTTAGTCACCTATTTTCAGCAGGGAAATTTATGCTACTCGCCATCTTGCAGCACAAATCTCTTCATATTTCGCAACAATCAGTGATTAACATTTATTCAGATCGCGTAAATTTTCTTACAGAATGGTGATTATCTGAGCAGTAAATGCCGCGAACGTTAAAACGCACAGCGGAAAATGCTGAGGTTATCCATAAGCAACGCGAAAAAAGATCAATCCATATATAAAAAAATACAATGGATTATGTCACAAAATCGTTAACAGGCAGGGTAATGCGGGGATAAGGAGCGTTTTGGAGAGTCGGCGTGGATAAGTCCATAATGCAAAAAGGGCCAACCTTGCGGTTAGCCCTTTTTTAAATGTGGTCGGCGAGAGAGGATTCGAACCTCCGACCCACTGGTCCCAAACCAGTTGCGCTACCAAGCTGCGCTACTCGCCGAATGCGGAGCGCATCTTACTGCTGGGGTGCGCCCTCGTCAATCCCTTATCTTCAAAAAGCCATTCGACTGGCGAGAAACTCGCCAGCTCGGTTACTTAGTGGCTTTCGCCGGGCCATCAGGGACATGGCACCAGTTGTTGTTCTCATTAATCCCGCCGTCTGGCGAGGTATAGCCGAGACAACCCATGATGGTGTCATACAGCTCAACGTGACGGCGAGGCACCTTCATCTCAGCCTGCTGTTTCAGGTGCTGGAACATCTTCTCTTTATCCGGGTTTTCCAGATATTTATCCGACATCCACACCATCATCGGCACGCGGAACTGCTCCGGTGGCGCCATCTTGCGCGGCGTGCCGTGCAAGTGCTCATACTCGTTGATCGACTCACCGTGGTCGGCGGCATAGAAAACAATCGCTTTCTTGTCGCGCACCTGGTCAATCACGCTCTCGATAAAGTGATCCACGTACATCACCGAGTTATCGTAAGAGTTAATCAGCTGCTCTTTGGTGCAGTCTTTGTCTACGCCCACACACTCCGGCGTCCATTTGGCAAAACTGCGCGGGTAACGCTGGGTGTAGTTAAAGTGCGAGCCTTTGGTATGCAGGATGATCATATGCTTCCCATCCTGATTGTTGCTCAGCGAGCCTTTCATCTCATCGATCAGCAGCATATCGTCAACGCTCTTGCCGCGGTTACGCGGCTCAGCGCCGATCTGCTCACGATAGGCAATGTTCTGCGCCATCGTGTTGCTGTAGAACCACATCTCGCTCTGCATCGCGTAGAGATCAGAACTGAATCCAAGCTGATGCAGCACCGAGAAGACGTTCTGCTCTTTCAGGGTACGCTGCGGGTTGTCATCCGCCCCGCCCTCGCGAACAAACATGCAGCGCAGCGACAGCTTGGTCGCCGTATCACATGAGTAGCCCCGATAAGCGATCAGGTTCTTCTCCTGCGCCAGTTTCGGCGTCGTATCGCGGTCGTAGCCTAAAATCCCCATATGATCCCAGCGCGTCGTTTCACCGATGATAAAGACCACATAGGTATCGTCGATATCTTTAGGCGCTTCGTAGGTGAACTGCTTCGCCGGATTGAGCAGAGATTTATTATCGGAAGACTCATCCACCTGCGCCCAGGCGTACAGGCCCAGCGCGGAAATCCAGTTAGAGGGCAGATAGGAGTTCGCCACCACGCCGCCGTAGCTCGGCAAATCCACGCCAGAAGTACGTTCGTCACTCTTCTGCTTCACTTCAAGCAGACGAATCGGGCCCCAGACCATCAGCCCCGCCAGCAGTACCACCGCGACGCTTCGGACGCGTTGCCCTGGCGTGCGCATCTGACGCAGCAGGGTATAGCGGCAGCGGTTACTCCAGATGAGCAGCAGCGGCAGCGCACTGACGCCCACCAGCCACAGGATAAAGTGCAGGCCGACCACCTCTTTCGAGAGATCGATATCCGTCGTCATGACTGAGGCAATAATGCCGTAGCCAATAACCACGTTCATAAAAGTCATGTAATAGCTGGCACCTGCCGAGCAGAGCACCACCAGAGATGCCAGAACGCGCCAGATGCGGCGTCCAAACAGTGAGAGGAGACGTAATAAGAAAAAGGTAACCAGAACGGTACCAACCAACTCAACAACCGCTGCGATTCCTTTCCAGGCGGTAAAGTCTTGCGCGAACCCGTCAAACCGACGGAAAAAAACAGCGCCATTCATAAACAGGCCGATGTACAACGCCAGCAAAAAGCTCAGCTTTTGTTGCGTCATCGATTTAATGTATTTCATGCAGGCTACCCGAAAAAAGGGACAGTCACGCCATCCACTTTTAGCTGTAAAAGTGAACAGAGTAGATATTCGCTCAGGGGATCGTTATCAGAAACGTCTAAAGCGTGGTAAGTAGACCACAGTGACAGGAAAAAGTGGCAGCAGAGAGTGTGATTGCAGTAGATATTTACAAAAAATCAAGTTCGAAAGCAGATTGGGTCAAGGAACGCTCAGCTAAGTGATAAAAGAAAAGGCCGGAAAATCCAGCCTTTTCAGTCAGTCATCACGCATGCGCTTCGTTAAATACCTGCCGTTGCGGCTGGCGAATCGTAGTGGAGAGCGCCAATGAGATAATCAGCAGGGCGAAGATGACACAGAAGGTGACATAGAAGCCGCCGAACAGCGAGGCGATGAGGGACCCGCAGATGCTGCCGATACCGAAGCCTAAGTAAATCACCCCGTAATTCTTCGCCAGATTATTCAGACCAAAGAACTCGCTCACCAGTGACGGGAACACGGTAATGGTGCCACCAAAATTGAAGGCCACGCAGGCAATCGCCGCGAAGAAGGTCATCTCATTCAGTGGCGCAAACAGCAGGGCCGCCATACCCACCAGGGAGATCACCTGCCCCAGCGTAATCACACGGATACGGGCGATTTTGTCGGAGAGAATACCCAGCACCAGACGACCAGACAGGTTGGCAATGGAAATCACGGTTACCGCATTCGCCGCAGTCATCGCATCCAGTTTCACCATCCCCTGGGCAATATCTTTCGCCACGCCAATCACATACAGACCGCTCATGCAGGCTGTCAGGAACATAACCGCCAGCATCCAGTACTGAGGTTTGCGCATGGACTGCGCCAGCGTGAAGTCATTTTCCACAACGCCGTTAACGGTTTTCACTTCCTGCATCGGGGCATCTTTCATCAGCGTCGCGCCGAACAGAATCATCACCAGCACAATAGCGCCCCAGATCATAAAGGTCTTTTCCAGGCCCACAGAGGCAAGCAGGTGCGAATCGATAAATTTAAACCCGAGACTACCCAGACCATAAGAGCCAATGGAGAAGGCTGAGATTAAGCCTTTACGCTCCGGGAACCACTTCACGCAGTTCGACAGGGTCAGCAGGTAGCCCGCGCCATCTGCCAGCCCCACCAGCACCCCGGCGCTCAGCCAGAGCATCATCAGGTTACTGGAGTGCGCCGTCAGGAAAAAGCCGACACCCAGCAGGATGCCCGAGGCCATGGTCACGCGTTTCACGCCAAAACGTTCCTGCAATTTCCCGGCGATGGACGAGGATAACGCCAGCCCCAGGCTCAGCAAGCCGAACGAGAACGCCACCTGGCTCACCGGCGCGCCGAGTTTGTCAGAGAGCGCGCTGTTAAACAGGCTCCAGGTATAAACCGATCCCAACGCAAATTGCGTCACGATGGTGCCAAATAGGGTCAGCCAACGAGTGCGGTTGTATGTTGATGTGTTCATGGCAGTTGTCCTGCAAGAGAAATTAAAGGAATTCGCTGCAGACAACGATAAACAAAACCTCAAAAGGCCTGGGGGAAAACGGCATGAAATGCAGTGGAGACGGAATGAAATGCCTGGAATCAGGAATGAATGACCTTGCCGGGCGAAAGATAAGGAGTTTGTTAGTGCCCGCTATCGCCACAAGCACGGCCATTCTTGTATTTAAGATGTTACAGCAAGGTTGAATTAAATAACAATATTAAAATCTGGCGCTCACACCCAGGGTATATAAATAATCCGCGCCGGTCATGGTGTTATCCGCCTGAGACAAAGAGGCGTACGCGGCCATATGTGGGTAAAGCAGCACGTCGGCACCCACGGTCACATCCATCCAGTTATCGTACTGCATGGAGGCCGGCAGGCGGCTCATCCCCGACTGCGGCTTCCACTGATTATCCCCAAACTGCTGGTTGTAGCTAATCTGCGCCCACGGCCGAAGACCGCCCATACGCGTGTCGACGCGCCAGCCGAGCGTGCTCACGCTGGCATGCCACAGCGGGTCGGTAAGCGACTGGCTGCCATTGTCACCGTATTCGTTGTAGGCCATGGGCGACGAACCGTCGTAATGCCAGGCAGCAACCGGCCCCGTGGTCACCTTCTGCGTCACCGGAATCGTCAGGCTCAGCGACAGGGTACTGTCAGATTCCGCAGGATAATTTTCCGGCATGTTCAACGCCAGCCCCGGAATGTTCTGGGAAGAACGAATACGCTCCGCGAGAATATCGTCATAACGCGGTTGGTGATCGGCGTCCCATGTATAGCGTTCGGTCGTATTATTTTGCGCATCCGAAACGATATATTCCTGTTGCCAGGCGTAAGCTGTGCTACAAAAAAACAAACAGACAGAGACTCCCGCCAGGCCAGTAACAGCATGGCGACCACTGATTATTTTTATCATCATCAAAGCGACTCCAGAAAGAGCCGAATTCGGCGATATTTGTCATTGTTAGAAAGAGGTATGAGGGCAAAGCCCTTAATTAAATATTGTCTTTTTGAGGCACACGTCAAGCCAGGTGGGTTGATTTTTTTACGGGTTAAATCATTAAGGATGAAAACCAATGCAACGTTGCGGATGGGTAAGCCAGGATCAGCTCTATATCGACTATCACGATAAAGAATGGGGCGTGCCGGAGACCGACGGTAAAAAGCTCTTTGAGATGATCTGCCTGGAAGGCCAGCAGGCGGGTTTATCGTGGATTACGGTGCTAAAAAAACGGGAAAATTATCGCAACGCCTTCCATCAGTTCGATCCCGTTGCGGTGGCCGCCATGACTGAGGAAGACGTCGAACGGCTGGTGCTGGATGCCAGTATTATCCGGCATCGGGGGAAAATTCAGGCCATTATTGGCAACGCAAAAGCGTACCTGGCGATGGCCGAAAACGGCGAGCCTTTCTCCGATTTTGTCTGGTCGTTTGTCGACAACACGCCGCAGGTGACACAGGCCGCGACGATGGGTGAAATCCCGACCTCCACATCCGCCTCCGATGCCCTGTCTAAGGCACTGAAAAAGCGTGGTTTCAAATTTGTTGGCACCACGATTTGCTACTCATTTATGCAGGCCTGCGGTCTGGTGAACGATCATATCACGGGCTGTTTTTGCCACCCAGGAGGCCAACATGATTCGCAAATGGCAAAGTGAAAACACTGCGCCGCTGCTCAGTTTATGGCTTGAAAGCACCACCGAGGCGCACCCGTTTATCGACGCGCAATACTGGATAGAGAGTGAACCGCTGGTACGCGACACCTATCTCCCCGGTGCAGAAACCTGGGTATGGGAAGAGAAAGGCGAGGTGCGTGGTTTTATCAGCGTGATGGAGTCGCAGTTTATCGGCGCACTCTTTGTCGCCACCGCTCATGCGGGGAGAGGGATCGGCCACGCGCTGATCCACCACGTGCAGCAGCAGTTCCCCTATCTCAGTCTTGAGGTTTACCAGAAAAACAGTCGGGCGGTGAATTTCTACCATGCTCAGGGTTTTCGCATTGAAGACAGCGCCTGGCAGGAAGAGACTCAACACCCGACGTGGATTATGAGCTGGCAGGCGGATCAAACGCCGTAAGCGTCAGCTCAGGGCCCTGATATTTCTCCACCCACGCCAGCGCCGTGTTCCCCGCGCACCCGTTCCCCAGCTTCGAGCTGGGGAGATCCTTGGTGAGCACGTTTACTGCGCCGTTTTTGCAAATCCCGCCTGCCGTGAGTTCCAGATCCGGCCACGCCCCCTGGTGGATACAGATCACGCCCTGTTTAATGCCCTCACTCACCACCGCCCCGGCCAGCACCTGCCCGCGAGCATTCCAGACGCGCACCACATCGCCATTGGCAATTCCGCGCGCTTTCGCATCAAGGGTATGTAGCGTGATCGGCTCGCGTCCGGCCACGGCGTACTGTTCGCGCAGGGACGAATAGTTCAGCTGGCTGTGCAGACGGTGCGCCGGGTGCGCAGAGAGCACCTGCAACTGTGTTGGCTGCGCATTGCCGTGCCACTCGTCCGGCTCCAGCCACATCGGATGCGGTGGGCAGTCGGCATAGTTAAAGCTGGCGATACGTTGCGAGTAGATCTCAATTTTGCCGCTTTCGGTTTTCAGCGGATGCGATTGTGGGTCGCGGCGGAAGTCCGCGAAGCGAACAAACTGCGCGTTCTGCTCACTCTCCGGCATTTCGACGATCTCATTCGCTTCCCAGAACTGGGCAAACGGCGGCAATGTTACCCCCTGAGCGGCACCGCGCTGCGCGGCAATCTGGTAAAACGTCTCCAGCCACTCGAGATCGGATTTCCCTTCGGTGAAACGCTCACGACCGCCCTCTTCCCAGCGTTCGCTCAGCTCCGCAAACACCTCAAAGTCATCCCGGGCTTCATCGCGCGGCGCAACGACGCGCTTCATCGGCACCATGTGCTGATTGCTGTAGTCGCCGGTCATGGTGAGATCGTTACGCTCAAAGGAGGTGGTCGCTGGCAGAACGATATCGGCGTGTTTGGCTGCCGCCGTCCAGAAGCATTCGGAAATCACCACCAGCTCCGGCTTTTGCCAGGCGCGGATCAGTCGGTTGGTATCCTGATGATGGGTGAAGTTTGCGCCGCCCGCCCACCAGACAAAACGGATATCCGGGAAGTGGCGATCCAGGCCGTTATGCTGGTAGAAGCCACCGGGATTTTCCAGCGCTTCGACGATGCGCGCCACCGGGATTTTATCTACCGCATCAATTCCGTCCTGCACGGAACCCTGCATCGAGGCCAGAACCGCAGCGCGACGGGTCGGGTTTCCGCCGTTAGCAAAGTGATACGACAAACCAAAGCCACCGCCTGGCGTACCAATCTGACCCAGCATCGCCGCAAGAGTCACCAGCATCCAGTGTTTTTGCTCGCCAAACTGCTGGCGCTGCATTCCCCAGCCGGACATCAGCATAGTGGTATTTTCGTGGAACAGTGCCGCCAGTTCGCGGATTTTCGCTGCATCAATGCCGCAAATGTCCGCCGCCCACTCGGCGGTTTTGGCGATTCCGTCGGTTTTGCCCGTCAGGTAGTCAGCGAATTTGTCATACCCGGTTGTGCAGCGGGCGAGAAACGCCTGGTCGTGCCAGCCGTTTTCCACCAGCGTATGGGCGATACCCAGCATCATCGCGACGTCGGTCCCCATGTGCGGGGCCAGCCACTCGACGCTATCGCCGAAGAAATCGACGGTTTCGGAGCGCATCGGGTCAATACAGATCAGGCGTTTACCGCTTTTACGCAGCGCATCGAAATAGGGAATCCCCTGCTCATCGCTCGCGTTCCACGCGATTTTGAGCGTGTTGAGCGGATTGGCGCTCCACAGCACCACCACATTCGTGTGCTCCAGCACCAGCGGCCAACTGGTCTGCTGCTGATAAACTTCATTTCCGCCGACAACGTACGGCATGATCGCCTGCGCCGCACCGGTTGAGTAGTCACCGAGATGCCCGGTGTATCCCCCCGCCAGGCTCATATAGCGCTGCAGGAGCGTCGCCGCTTTGTGCAGCACACCGTTCGAACGCCAGCCATAAGAACCCGCAAATATAGACGCCGGGCCATGGGTTTCACGAATACGTTTGTGCTGCGTGTGGATCAACGCCAGCGCATCGTCCCAGCTCACCCGAACGAACTCATCCTGTCCGCGCGTACCCTGCGGATTATCCGGCGAGGCCAGAAAACCCTTACGCACCATCGGCCAGCGCACGCGGGTTTTACTGTGCACCTGATCGCGCACCACAGTTTGTAACGAATTAGGGTGCTGCGTTGGCAGCGCCCCACGCGAGGACAGGACATTCTCGCCATCGGTTTCAACCAGCATCGGGCCCCAGTGGGCGGCGGTCAGAATCGTTTTTATTAAAGTGGTCAAGCGTGCGCTCCTGGGTTTGTCTGTTGCAGGTATGACGGCCTTCTTTGAGGCTATTTAAGATTTGGACACAAATTTCAGAGTTAGCCCTGGAATTTTCTTCCTCTTAGGGCGTCATAATCAACCGCCACACGCTTCGTGGCAAAGAATAAAAAGGATTAAGGAAATAAGATGAATAAACGCGTACTTGTCATTGCGGCTCTGGTCAGTGGAGCACTGGCGGTTTCTGGCTGCACAACCAACCCTTACACCGGCGAACGTGAAGCGGGCAAATCCGGCATTGGCGCGGGTATTGGCTCATTGGTCGGCGCAGGCGTTGGCGCACTCTCTTCCTCGAAGAAAGATCGCGGCAAAGGCGCGCTGATCGGTGCTGCAGCGGGTGCCGCATTGGGCGGCGGCGTAGGATATTACATGGATGTGCAAGAAGCTAAACTGCGCGACAAAATGCAGGGAACAGGCGTGAGCGTGACGCGAAGTGGCGACAACATCATTCTGAACATGCCGAACAACGTGACCTTCGACAGCAGCAGCGCAACGCTGAAACCGGCGGGTGCCAACACGCTGACCGGCGTGGCAACGGTGCTCAAAGAGTACAGCAAAACAGCCGTTAACGTCATTGGTTACACCGACAGCACCGGGAGCCAGGATCTGAATATGCGTCTGTCTCAGCAGCGCGCGGATTCCGTCGCCAGCTCGCTGATCACTCAGGGCGTTGCCGCAAACCGCATCCGCACCAGCGGCATGGGCCCGGCGAATCCAATCGCCAGCAACAGCACGGCAGAAGGCAAAGCGCAGAACCGCCGCGTTGAGATCACATTAAGCCCCATTCAGTAATTGAAATGCCGGGTGGCGGCTGCGCCATCCGGCATGAAGCGCTTGCCATCGTTGATTTTCCCGCTAAGGTGTTCTCACTAATCTTAAGGGAATCAGCGATGAGCAAATCAGCACGGCCCACCATCAGCGACGTGGCGAAAGCCGCCAAAACCGGAAAAACCAGTATTTCGCGCTATCTTAATGGCGAGAAACATCTGCTTTCCGACGCGCTGCTGGCCCGTATTGAACAAGCCATCGCCGAACTGGATTACCGCCCAAGCCTGATGGCTCGCGGCCTGAAGCATGGTCGCACTCGCCTCATCGGTCTGATCATCGCCGACATTACCAACCCCTACTCCGTCAACGTGCTCAGTGGCATCGAAGCCGCGTGCCGCGAAAAGGGCTTCACCCCGCTGGTGTGTAACACCAACAACGAAGTGGACCAGGAGCTGCACTACCTTGACCTGCTGCGCAGCTACCAGGTCGAAGGCATCGTGGTCAATGCCGTGGGGATGCGCGAAGAGGGGCTTAACCGCCTGCAACAGTCGTCCCTGCCGATGGTGCTGATTGATCGCAAAATCCCGGAATTCGCCTGCGACGTGGTAGGGCTGGACAACACCCAGGCCGCCACAACGGCAACAGAGCACCTGATCGAGCAAGGTTTTGAAGCGATTTTGTTCATGAGCGAGCCGCTGGGCATGGTGAATACCCGCCGCGACCGTCTCAGCGCATTTCGCGCCACCCTGGCGCGTTATCCTGGCGTGATCGCCGAGAATGCCGAAATTCCGCTGCACGAAGCCGATCAAATGGATAATACCCTGCGCCAGTTCCATACCCGTCATCGCGGGATGCGCAAAGCGGTCATTTCCGCCAACGGCGCGCTCACGCTGCAGGTGGCCCGCTCCCTCAAACGTATTGGCCTGAACTGGGGTAGCGATATTGGTCTGCTCGGATTCGACGAACTCGAATGGGCCGAGCTGGCAGGCGTTGGCATTACCACTCTCAAACAGCCGACCTGGCAGATTGGCTACGCCGCCGTCGAGCAGGTGGTGCGCCGCATCGAAGGCATTACCGACACCGTGCGCGAGCAGGTCTTCTCCGGTGAGCTGATCGTACGCGGCTCGACGTCGCGTTAACCCCCTTCGTGATGACGATCATAAATTCAACATCCTGACCTTTTCTTTGGAACCGGTTCCATCTAGCGTAATACCTATCAGCTATGAATGGGAGTCAGCCAATGGGCAGGAAAATCATCGTCGTCACCGCCGCGTATGGCGCAGATCACGTCCGTCAGGTGGGCGGCCAGCGGGCCATATTACCGGTCATTGCCGCCGGGGGAGCCGACGGCGTCGAGATCCGCCGGGAGCTGTTTAATGATGAGGAGCTACAGGCGTTGCCAACATTGGCTCAGTCTATCGAACTGCTCGGTTTGTTCGCCTGTTACTCCGCCCCCGCCGCGTTACTGATGCCAGACGGCACACTGAACCCGGATCTGCCGCGCTATCTCGCAGAAGCCAGCACCCTCAATGCCCTTTGGCTGAAAGTCTCGCTGGGTCATTTCCGCGATAAGCAGCCCCTTGAAGCCTTGCGCGAACTGCTGCTCGAAAGCGGGATGACGCTGGTAGTAGAAAATGATCAGACCGACTGCGGGCAGCTTGCGCCAATGCAGCGTTTCAAGGCGGCCTGCCGGGTGATAGAACTGCCTGTCACCCTCACCTTCGATACCGGAAACTGGCTGTGGGTTGGTGAATCGCCGGAAGAGGCCGCGCACCATCTGGCCCCGGCGGTGAGCTATATCCATGTCAAAGCGGCTGTCCCGCATCACCAACACTTCCGCGCTATCCCACCGGATAACGCCGATGCCCGCTGGATGGATCTGCTGAACCAGCTTCCGGCCGACGCCCCTCGCGGCATTGAATTCCCGCTGGAAGGGCCAGATTTAGCGGCGGTCACCCGCCATTACGTCAATCTGCTGCGTGAGGAGACACGCCATGTCTGATTCTCTGGACGTCATCACCATCGGTGAAGCCATGGCCATGTTTGTGGCCACGGAAACGGGCGAGCTGCGCTCGGTTGAACACTTTATCAAACGCGTTGCCGGCGCAGAGCTGAACGTAGCAACCGGCCTGGCGCGCCTGGGACTCAACGTTGGCTGGGTCAGCCGCGTGGGCGACGACAGTTTTGGCCACTTTGTGTTGGATTCGCTGAAAAAAGAGGGGATCGACGCGGCGGGCGTCACTCTCGACAACCGTTTCGCGACCGGCTTTCAACTAAAATCTAAAGTCGAAAATGGAACCGATCCCATTGTGGAGTATTTCCGCAAAGGCTCTGCCGCCAGCCATCTTTCCACGCAAGATTTTCATCCTGCTTACTTCTCTTCAGCGCGGCATCTGCATTTAAGTGGCGTCGCAGCGGCGCTATCGGCCAGCTCATACGATCTGCTCGATCACGCGGCCAGTACCCTGAAAGCCCAGGGTAAGACGATCTCTTTCGATCCGAACCTGCGCCCGGTGCTGTGGAAAAGCGAAGCCGATATGGTTGAAAAGCTCAATCACCTGGCCTTCCAGGCAAACTGGGTTCTGCCCGGTCTGAAAGAGGGCATGATCCTCACCGGGCAGAAAACCCCGGAAGGGATTGCCGATTTTTATCTGGAGCACGGCGTGCAAGCCGTGGTGCTGAAAACTGGCGCTGACGGCGCCTGGTTCAAAACTGCCAGCGGCGACAAAGGTGCTGTCGCTGCGGTGAAAGTCGATAACGTTGTCGACACCGTCGGCGCAGGAGATGGATTCGCAGTCGGGGTGATTAGCGCCCTGCTTGAAGGCAAAACGCTACAACAGGCCGTCGCACGCGGGAATAAGATCGGATCGCTGGCCATTCAGGTGCAAGGCGACAGCGAAGGATTGCCGACCCGCGCACAACTGTCCGAGTAACAATAATCAGCCACCGTGTACCCTACAGACAACGGCGGTATAAACCTCAACAACAGAGGCAAGCCCATGAACACATCGACCAATGCAGTTAAACGCTGGTGGTACATCATGCCTATCGTGTTTATCACGTACAGCCTGGCGTACCTTGATCGCGCGAACTTCAGCTTCGCGTCTGCCGCAGGGATCACCGAAGATTTGGGGATCACCAAAGGCGTCTCGTCCCTGTTAGGTGCCCTGTTCTTCCTTGGCTATTTCTTCTTCCAGATCCCTGGAGCGATTTACGCCGAGCGCCGTAGCGTGCGCAAACTGATCTTTGTCTGCCTGATTTTGTGGGGCGCCTGCGCATCCCTCACCGGGATGGTCAATAATATCCCCGCACTGGCCGCCATTCGCTTTATTCTCGGGGTCGTTGAAGCCGCCGTGATGCCTGCGATGCTGATTTACATCAGCAACTGGTTTACCAAATCCGAACGCTCACGCGCCAACACGTTCCTGATCCTCGGTAACCCGGTGACGGTCCTGTGGATGTCCGTGGTTTCGGGTTATCTGATTCAGTCATTCGGCTGGCGTCACATGTTCATCATCGAAGGATTCCCGGCGATCATCTGGGCCTTCTGCTGGTGGGTGCTGGTGAAAGATAAACCGTCGCAGGCGACCTGGCTTTCCACCAGTGAAAAAGCCGCGCTGCAGGCCGAGCTGGATAAAGAACAGCAGGGGCTGAAAGCGGTGCGTAACTACGGTGAAGCTTTCCGTTCGCGCAACGTTATCCTGCTGTGTATGCAATATTTCGCGTGGAGCATCGGGGTGTACGGTTTTGTGCTGTGGCTGCCGTCGATTATTCGCAGCGGCGGCGAAAACCTCGGCATGGTGGAAGTGGGCTGGCTGTCGTCGGTACCGTATCTGGCGGCAACGATCGCGATGATCGTGGTGTCATGGGCCTCGGATAAGCTGCAAAACCGTAAATTATTCGTTTGGCCGCTGCTGTTGATTGCCGCGTTCGCCTTTATCGGTTCATGGGCGGTAGGCGCAAACCACTTCTGGGTCTCTTACACGCTGCTGGTGATCGCTGGCGCGGCCATGTACGCGCCGTACGGTCCGTTCTTTGCCATCATCCCGGAAATGCTGCCGCGTAACGTAGCCGGTGGCGCGATGGCGCTGATCAACAGCATGGGAGCGTTAGGTTCGTTCTTCGGCTCGTGGTTTGTTGGCTATCTCAACGGTGCCACCGGCAGCCCGTCGGCCTCGTACATATTTATGGGGGTGGCACTTTTCGCTTCTGTGTGGCTTACTTTGATTGTTAAGCCTGCTAATAATCAACAAATTCCTGCTGGCGCACGTCACGCCTGAACCTTTTAAAATCAACGGAGATTAGCATGAAGCCGTCCGTCATTTTGTATAAAGCACTGCCCGACGATCTACACAAACGTCTTGAGGAACATTTCACCGTCACGCAGGTGAAAAACCTGAGCCAGGAGACCGTGGCGCAGCACGCGGAAGCCTTTGCCAGCGCGGAGGGGCTGCTGGGATCAAGCGAAAAAGTGGATAGCGCATTGCTGGAGAAAATGCCGAAGCTTCGTGCGACTTCGACGATCTCTGTCGGCTACGACAACTTTGACGTCGAGGCGCTTAACGCACGCAATGTTCTGCTGATGCACACGCCAACCGCACTCACCGAGACGGTTGCGGATACGCTGATGGCGCTGGTGCTGAGCACTGCGCGTCGCGTTGTGGAAGTGGCTGAGCGCGTGAAAGCAGGCGAATGGACTAAAAGCATCGGTCCCGACTGGTTTGGTGTGGACGTTCACGGCAAAACGCTGGGGATTGTCGGCATGGGCCGGATCGGGCTGGCGCTGGCTCAGCGCGCGCATTTCGGCTTTAACATGCCGATTCTCTACAATGCACGCCGTCAGCATAAAGAAGCTGAAGAGCGTTTCAATGGCCGTTACTGTGAGTTAGATACACTGCTGCAGGAAGCGGATTATGTCTGCCTGATCCTGCCGCTGACGGATGAGACGCATCATCTTATCGGTAAAGCTGAGTTTGAGAAAATGAAAAAAACGGCCATTTTCATCAACGCAGGCCGTGGGCCAGTGGTGGATGAGAAAGCGTTGATTGAAGCCTTGCAAAAGGGTGAGATCCACGCGGCGGGTCTGGATGTGTTCGAGCAGGAGCCGCTGCCGATCGATTCGCCGCTGCTGACATTGCCAAACGTGGTTGCGCTGCCGCATATCGGTTCGGCCACTCATGAGACGAGATACAATATGGCGTCCACGGCGGTGGATAACCTGATCGATGCGCTTAACGGGAAAGTTGAGAAGAACTGCGTGAACCCGCAGGTAAAATAATCACAAAGCCTGAAACGAAAAAAGCCCGCCAGAGGCGGGTTTTTAAATTCTTGTGCTGCTGAGTTGGAAGCTTACAGGCTTACAACGTTACCAGCTGCTGGGCCTTTAGCGCCGCTTTCGATGGTGAAGGAAACTTTCTGACCTTCGTCCAAAGATTTGTAGCCTTCGTTCTGGATAGCAGAGAAGTGTACGAATACATCTTTAGAGCCATCGTCAGGAGTGATGAAGCCGAAGCCTTTATCAGCGTTGAACCATTTTACCAGACCAGTCATTTTACCAGACATAGAAATTACCTTTTTAAAATACGTTTTGCCTTCCGGCGCGATGATGGAATGTGTTACAGATTTTTAAGCGATGAAGGAAGGGTCACTACGAAGATATCTTTGGATAACTCATCTGGACTACTTAACTAAACTGCTTTAGGTCTGTGTAACAAACCGACAGGAATAGTTATACCGATGTGGTAGATGAATGACAAGCATTATTTTTATCAGCTTGTAAAAAACCCCGCACCAGGCGGGGTTTTCTTTTATTCCGTCGCGGTGACTGCCGCGCTCCACGCCTGGCTAAAGGCCTGGTGCTGAGAGGCAAGCGGCCCAATCAGCGTGTTGTACTGGCTGGCTTGCTGAGACGTTGGGAACTGAATGCCGTTAGAGACAAAGCTCACCTGCGTCCCCTGCTGGGAGATAAAATCGCCCACCTGCACCAGTTGCTGGCTAAAGATCTGCGCGGCTGGGATCAGCGGCTGCATTGCATCTGAAGGTTTGGTGACAACTTTCTCGTACACCTGATCAAACACAGGTTTCAGATCTTCACCCTGTTTCAGCGCAGAACGCGCCGCATCAGCCTGCATTTTCGCATTCTGTAGCTGCTGGCTCAGCACCCCGAGCGCACCATTAGACTGGCGCAGCGGTTCACGCTGAGTCATATAGTCCTGTGGAACGCGGATTGCGTTAACGCTGTCCACAACCGGACGCAAACCGGAATCCATCGCCTGATTCACCTGCTGTGAATAACCATAAAGGATGGCGTAATCGGAAACGAAGGGACCAAACTGTTTTTTCTGATCCGCAGTCAGCGTCGGCAGATGCTCGCCACTGCGCATCACGGTATTTTGTAGAAAATCGATAAACGCTTTACGCTGATCGCCTTCTTTATCGAAACACCCACTCAGGCTAACTACCATCAACAACGCCGCAATAGGCGCAAACCAGCGAGAGCAGGACTTTCCTGTCGCCATTTTAATACTCCTTTCACCCAAAAAACGCACACCGGCACACGCGTGCCCGACGCTGATTAGGATAGTCCAGGTCAGGCCGTCAGGATACTCTTTTCATGCAAAACGGCTATTGCCGGTTTATTTCTTACGATTTACAAAAAAATACTGCGCAAAGCCTGTTTCGATTAATCAGGCAATTAGCGTCACGCTCTCTTTTGCTGAAACGAATAAGGCGATCGTTACCGCACGATTAATCACAGACGTGACAATCTTTTGCACTCTTTTGAGGCTATCCTTAATTGGCTCTCTGATGTTCACGATCCCGCTGTGTGATTTAAGAGGAGTTCTTAATGGAATCTAAAGATCCTATGCTTGAGCTGTTAAGCAGCCTGGAACAAATTGTTTTTAAAGATTTATCGCAGACCGTTACCCCGTCCCAAAAGACGAATCCCTTTACTGAATTTGAGCGATTACGCAAAGGGACAGGGTTAAAAATTGATGATTTCGCCCGAGAGATGGGCGTCAGTGTGGCCTTGGTCCATGAGTGGGAATCAAAACGTGTAAAACCCTCCACGACCGAGCTGAAACTGATGCGCATGATTCAGGTCGCTCGAACAGTCAGTACGCAGTAAGTTAATACGTTCATCTTATCGCCCCCGCAATTGCGGGGGTTTGTATTCTAGAGCCGTTCACAACGCCATCCTTTCTCATCCCACACCATCTCATGGGTCAGCTGGAGTCCATTAAGGAAAGCCTGATCGTGGGACACCACCAGCAGCGCACCGGGAAAACCGGCCAGCGCCGCTTCAATAGCCTGTACAGACGCCAAATCCAGATGGTTCGTCGGTTCATCCAGCAGCAGCAGTTGAGTAGCCTCTTCTCGCCACAGGACGCACGCCAACGCCGCTTTCAGACGCTCGCCGCCGCTCAGCTCCCTCAGCGGCAGGGAGACTTTATCCGCACCCAGTTGAAGCTGCGCCAGACGACTTCGCAGCACGCCCTCTTCCAGCGGCGTGTCATGCAGATTGAGATGCGTCATGACGGACTGTGTAAGATCCAGCTGCGACAGGTGCTGATCGAGATACGCACTTTGCACCGACACGCGACAGGTTCCTGAAACAGCTTCCAGCTCACCGAGAATAATCTTCAATAATGTCGATTTCCCGCAGCCGTTCGGCCCGCGTAGCGCCACGCGCATCGGCCCGTCCATGCGCCAGTTAACAGGGGGCATGTTCACGTACGGGAGAACCAGCTCCTGCAGGACGATCGCCTGTTTGCCCTCGGCAATGCGGCTGCCCGGCAGGGTAAACATCACCGGATTCTCTTCCTCCACCCGCTCACGCGCCTGTTTTACCGCGGTATTCAGGGCGTCAGTTTGTTCATGATGCTGCTTGCGCCACGTACCGGGCCGCTCTTTCGCCGCCATTTTGTATTTAATCCGTTCAAAGGAGGCGATGTTCATGGAATCGACCGTGCGCAGCGTTTGCGCCGACCGCCGCTGACTGGCGTCATGCTCTTTGTGCATACGAGCGCGGGTGCGTTTGCGCTCCGTGGCAGCATGGTCCAGCGCCGCACGCGCCGCCTGCTGTTCGGCATCCCGCTGGCGTTGATAGTCGTCGTAATTGCCGCCATAAACGCGCAGCCCGGTACCGCTAAGTTCCAGTATGCGCGGCACCTGCGCCAGTAATTCCCGATCGTGAGTCGCGACCATCACGCCGCAGCTACAACGCGCGAGCTGGGCGTAAAACCATTCACGCCCCTGTCTGTCGAGGTGGTTCGTCGGCTCATCAAGCAGCAGATAATCGGCATTAGCGGTAAAAGCCCCGCACAGCAAAGCCCGCACGCGTTCGCCGCCGCTAAGGGAAGACGCGAGGTTTTCGGGATCGAAAGGAGGAAGATTGGCCGTGAGAAACGCCGCGGTTAACCGTTCAGCTAAGTCCCAGTAACCGTCGAGACGTTCCAGATCGTCCGGCTGATAGTCACCGCTGTCGATGCGTCGGCGGGCCGCGAAAATGTCGTCGTAGCCAAGCAGTTCGGCCAGGGTGGTCTGCGCAGAAATATCATGCTGCTGCGCGACGTAAACATGCGACCCGCGACGCTCGATATGACCACTTGTCGGTGAGTCCAGCCCGGCCAGCAGGCGTAAAAGGCGTGTTTTGCCGCTGCCGTTACGCCCGACCAGCGCACAAAGCGACGGTTCCAGCGCTAAATTCAGCGGACCCAAAAGGGTATCGCCCGTCGCAAACTGACAGGTGACCTGATGCAAAATAAAAGAGGGGGATTGCGCACAAAAATGAGCCATAAGCACTCCTGAATGAAATCAAAACATCCCCTGCCGACGCACAAGCGTTTAGCAAGGATCGAAATTCATCAGTCGTGATTGTTCATTTTTCGTTATGTGCTCCAGAAATGACGAGGGGTTCGTCGCGACAAAGGATAGCCGCATTCGGGCCAAGGTTTCAAGGTTAAAATTTAGGCAGTGATTAGCCGGTTTCTTCCGGAGTTAGAGATCCGGCCGAGTGGCAGCCTGCAACTGCAAGTAAGAGTGAAAGAGAGAACCGTTTGCCAGATTTCATTTATCGCCATCCATGGTGTTAAACGTGAGTTCACAGCCTCACCAATTGCCGTAAGGGTAGGTTTTGCCTTTGATAAATTCCTGCGTCGTCTTCGAATACCGATACCCTTTTGAATGTTTGGTAATGCCTTTGCAACCATCCAGTTTTTCGCCTGTCAGCGTTGTGATTTTTTTAGGCTCTACTGGGATCGTCCCATTGCCCCCAACAGTATTTTGCAACCAGACCTTTACCTTCCCCCCAGGCGCAAGCCCAAACAACAGAGTGTCATACCATGCTTTTTCGCCATAGCGATCAACTCCTGTCGAAACACTCATTCTGCTCCTAAGTGATTCAGGAAATATAATGCGCGTTTCATACGTTTTTTTATCGATTGTTGAGTCCCAGCAAAACAGCATAGCGACAGGGGGATAGCGGGCTTTGTTGAATTGTGCATGCCGTCTTACCTTATTACTCCATGTGCCAACTGTGACCCAGCTATCCTGAGTACTGTCCAGCGTTCTGAATGAGTAGATAATATTTTTATCATCGATAATGCCGACATAAGTCACATCAGCAGGTAATGCTTTGGGTGTAAAAAACGCAAATTCCCACATCCCATAAGGCATTTCACCGATTTCTTCTGGGGTTATAGATCCGGCCGAGTGGCAGCCTGCAATTGCAAGTAAGAGTAAAAGAAAAACCCGTTTGCCAGATTTCATTTATTGCCATCCATGGAGTTAAACGTGAGTTCACAGCCTCACCAGTTGCCATAAGGGTAGGTTTTGCCCTTGATAAAGTCTTTTGTATCCGGATCATATCCCTCCGGAATTTTGTAAGACATATCAAGCCGACTTATCCCTTTACATCCCTCCAGTTTATCGCCTGACAGCGTTGTGATTTTTTTAGGCTCTATCGGCAGGTTGTTTCCCCCGCCGCTGTTTTGCAACCAGACTCTAACCTTCCCCTCGGGAGCCAGACCAAACAGAATTGTACTGTACCAGGCCTCCTTACCAAGCCAGTCCAGGCCGGTTGAGGTGTTCATTTGTTCCCTCATGGACGCCGGGAAAATAATACGCGTTTCATAGGTTTTTTTATCGATAATAGAATCCCAGCAAAAAAGCATAGCCACCGGTGGATGGCGAGCTTTGTTAAATTGCGCGAAATTCATGTAGCGGTTATTCCATAACCCGATGCTTGAAGCATCATCCTCAACCCGATCAAGCGTTCTAAATGAGTAGAGAACATTTTTATCATCGATGATGCCAACATAATTGACAAAAGCCGGAAGCGCTTTCGGCGTAAAAAACACAAATCCCCATAACCCATAAGGCATTTCACCGGTTTCTTCCGGGGTGATAGATCCGGCCGAGTGGCAGCCTGCAACAGCAAGCAAGAGTAAAAAAAAGAACTGTTTGCCCATTTTCATTTTTTATTCCCATCCATGTCATAAGTTGTCCGTTTCCAGTTATCATCCGGGCGATTTACAAAACCAATTATCTGCGAGGGGGACATACCACCATAAATCTTCCTGTGAGAGTCGAGTATTATGCTGTTCCAGTTTGCCGAGCAGTGGACAAACTCTTTTGCCAGAAGATCTATTTCCGATGAGGAGAAAAGTATTCCCTTACCTCCTTTACGAATGGCCTTTCCTGATTCAATCGCTTTTGAAAAAAGCGGGATAAGGGCAGTAGCAATACTCAAATCCTTATCTGATGTTTTAATTGGATTAAACACGACTCCCGCCTCCTGCGCCGCATCGAGCATGACCCTTAGTACCACTTTGGACCAGTCGTTCTTCACCAGTCTTTGCTTCATGGTCAGCGCCGCAAATGCCCTTTTTTGCATCCCCTCGATGTGATGGACTGGCATTCGCTCGTCTTCCCACACATCCGCGCTAATGTCGTTGGTGCGGATAAGCGGGGCCACTACTGCGGAAGCCTCAAGTACGGACAATTGTGCTACGGCATGACGGTACGCCCGCGACTTTTGAGGAGGTGTGTTGAGTGGCACCGTTTCACCCTCGGGGCGTGTAAGGAAGATATTTTCGCGCACCACTGGCAAATAACCTCCGCCGATATCGGAGTGAGCGCCGGGCAGCGCCAGTTCAGGCCACGCGGGCTGGACACTGTTCAGCGCAAAGTTAAAGCGGCATTCGTTCTGTGCCGTGATATGAAAGACTTTTTCCGCCACGCCAGGACGCAGCATGATATTGACCTCGCCGGTATTCGCCGTATGCGGGTTCAGGCCGTTCTGTGGCGTGCCGATGGCGGCGACAGTATCGAAAATGCCGATGAAACGCGTTTTCCCGGCTGGCGCACCGACATAATTCACCTCCCCCATTCCGTAGCGAATGGCATTGGCGATCACTCTGTCTTTATCCTGAATACGGTTGGCAAAATGGCGTGCGGCGGCGGCTCCACGGCTAAAACCAAAGATATCAAACTGGCAGGACGTGACCGTCATCCCACCCCCAGAAATTGTCTGTCGAAGTTTGCGTAAAGTCTCTTCGATCGCCACCGCAATCTGCTTCACCGCAAGGTCCGTCTTCGCAATCACCCCGGTATCCGCCACGCCTAAGGTCAGGCCAAGCATACTGTCCGGTTTACCCGCTTCGGTACCAATCCCTTCCACATAAATTGCTGCCTGCACTTGCCCTGTATCAATGGGGATATCCGTTTTGTACAACGTATTTAACCAGTGAATATTTGTATAGCCCCCGATATAGCTGGTAGCGCTGGTACCTGAAATGCCCATCTTTTCCTCGGCAGTACGGGCCAGAATAATTTCAGCATCCGGATCGGAGAGTTCGAAATGGGCAGCGGTACAGGCAGCTAACATATTCTGCGTGTTCACGGCATTATTACCGGTTCCATCAAAAAAGACGCCCAGTGTCAAAATAATATGACGTATTTCTGGCTGCGGCTTTTCATTCGGCGGAAACAGCTGTTTATAGTTATCCGGTAGGATCAGATCACTGTATTCCGTGTTAGCGCCAAGATGTTTACTGCGAATATATTCATAACTCACAGTGATATTTTCGCTATCGAGAACATCCGGATTTATAGAATGCATAATCCCCTGAATAGATGCCCCACGGAGTTCTATCTGATAGTATTTCTCCTGTCGCCCGTAGCGATTAGTGCGATAAAAATCGAAGATCAGCTGCAGCTTTTCATTCTCATTAATCGCTGTCGTCAGTAATGGCGTACTTTTATCTATCGGTTTAGTAAAGCGCAGGCCCGGGTGGTTCATGCCATTTGCGGTGCTCGTCATACTGGAGGCAAGCTGGTAAACAAGAATTTCATCCCGATGCTGATACTGGTAGCGATTACCAATGGATTTTTCTGTTCCGCAGCCTGAAGATATTTCACCCTGACGTTCGCCTTTCATCCTTAAATAAACGGTATTACTCATATGTTGATGTCCTTATCTGGCAACATTCCCTGAGCCAATTAAATGAGCATCATTATATTACTCTTTCTCACACTGAATAGTGTCTGACAGATCATATATTCTTTAAAAGAGAACACGTTCAGAAAATAAAAAACCCGCCTTTCAGCGGGTTTTTTTATATCGATAACCGATTACTGCAGCAGCGAAATATCCGCCACGCGCAGGAACAGTTCACGCAGTTTTTCGAGCATCGAGAGGCGGTTAATACGCAGCTCTTTATCCTCTACGTTTACCATCACTTTTTCGAAGAAGGCATCGATCACTTCACGCAGTTCCGCCAGTTCCACCAGCGCTTCCTGATAGCGGCCTTCCGCGAAGAACGGCTCCAGCTTGTCGCGCAATACCACAACCTGCATCGCCAGCGCGATCTCTTCTGGCTCTTTCAGGGTGGCAGCGTTGACACGTTCGGTAAGCTGTTCATCGGACTTCGCCAGAATATTGGAAACACGCTTGTTCGCCGCAGCCAGCGCAGACGCGGCTTCCAGCGTACGGAAGTGCGAAACCGCCTTCATGCGTGCATCAAAATCTGCCGGACGCGTTGGACGGCGTGCCAGAACGGCCTGAATGGTATCGACGGTGTAGCCTTCGTCCTGATACCAGGCGCGGAAACGGCCCAGCATAAAGTCGATAACGTCATCCACTACTTTGGCGTTGGTCAGCTTATCGCCGTACAGACGTACCGCTTCTTCAGTCAGCGTCTGCAGATCCAGATTCAGGTTCTTCTCAACGATGATACGCAGCACGCCGAGCGCCGCACGACGCAGTGCAAACGGGTCTTTGTCGCCTTTTGGATGCTGACCGATACCAAAGATCCCCGCAAGGGTATCCATTTTATCGGCAATCGCGACGGCACAGGCCACCGGATTAGACGGCAGTTCATCGCCCGCAAAGCGTGGCTGATACTGCTCATTCAGCGCAACCGCGACATCTTCCGCTTCGCCGTCGTGACGTGCGTAGTGCATGCCCATAACGCCCTGGGTGTCGGTAAATTCGAACACCATGTTGGTCATCAGGTCGCACTTGGAGAGCAGGCCCGCGCGAGTCGCGTGGTTAACATCAGCACCAATTTCACGGGCGATCCAGCCAGACAGCTCCGCGATACGATCGGTTTTGTCGCGCAGCGTGCCGAGCTGTTGCTGGAACAGAACGGTTTGCAGGCGCGGCAGGTGATCTTCCAGACGTTTTTTACGGTCGCTATTGAAGAAGAACTCAGCATCCGCAAGACGTGGACGAACCACTTTCTCGTTACCGGAGATAATCTGGCTCGGATCTTTCGACTCAATGTTCGCCACAAAGATAAAGTTTGGCAGCAGTTTGCCGTCCGCCGCGTATACCGGGAAGTACTTCTGGTCACCCTTCATGGTGTAAACCAGCGCTTCAGCCGGAACGGCAAGGAATTTCTCTTCGAACTTCGCCGTCAGGACCACTGGCCATTCCACCAGCGAGGTCACTTCTTCCAGCAGGCTTTCGCTCAGATCGGCATTGCCACCGATTTTGCGTGCCGCTTCTTCCGCATCTGCTTTGATTTTGGCTTTACGCTGCTCGTAATCAGCAATGACTTTGCCGCGTTCCAGCAGGATCTGCGGATACTGATCGGCGTGCTCGATGGTGAACTCAGGCTCGCCCATAAAGCGATGGCCACGGATCACGCGATCGGACTGAATACCCAGGATTGTCGCAGGGATCAGCTTATCGCCCAGCAGCAAGGTCACGGTGTGAACCGGACGTACAAAGTGCACGTCGCTCGCGCCCCAGCGCATCAGTTTCGGAATCGGCAGTTTAGCCAGCGACGTGGCAATCATGTTTGGCAGCAGCGCTTCTGCGCTTTCGCCTTTCACATGGGCGCGATACAGCAGCCATTCACCCTTGTCGGTCGCCAGACGCTCAGCCTGGTCAACGGTGATACCGCAACCACGTGCCCAGCCTTCGGCGGCTTTGCTCGGTTTGCCTTCCGCGTCAAACGCCTGGGCAATGGCCGGGCCGCGTTTTTCGACTTCACGGTCTGGCTGGGAGGCTGCGAGATTTGCAACTTTCAGCGCCAGACGGCGTGGAGCCGCAAACCATTCGATTTTACCGTGCGCCAGGCCAGCGTTATCCAGCTCAGCCGTGACATTTGCAGCGAAGGATTCCGCCAGGCTGCGCAGGGCTTTTGGTGGCAGCTCTTCAGTGCCGATTTCCACCAGGAAAGTATTCTCAGACATGGCCGCCTCTTATTTATTTCGATTGCACATCGGGAAGCCAAGGGCTTCACGGGACGCGTAGTAAGCTTCTGCAACGGCTTTGGTCAGCGTGCGAATGCGCAAAATATAGCGCTGACGTTCAGTCACGGAGATGGCTTTACGGGCGTCGAGCAGGTTAAAGCTATGGGCGGCCTTCAGAATACGCTCGTAGGCTGGCAGCGGCAGCGGAGTTTCCAGCGCCAGCAGCTGCTGCGCTTCTTTCTCGTACTGCTCGAAGCAGGTGAACAGGAAGTCCACATCCGCGTATTCGAAGTTATAGGTGGATTGCTCCACTTCGTTCTGATGGAACACGTCGCCGTAGGTGGTTTTACCCAGCGGGCCGTCGCTCCAGACCAGGTCGTAAACGCTGTCTACGCCCTGAATGTACATGGCCAGACGTTCCAGACCGTAGGTGATCTCACCGGTGATTGGCTTACACTCAAGACCGCCCACCTGCTGGAAGTAAGTGAACTGCGTCACTTCCATGCCGTTCAGCCATACTTCCCAGCCCAGACCCCAGGCACCCAGCGTTGGGTTTTCCCAGTTATCTTCCACGAAGCGAATGTCATGAATGGTTGGATCCACGCCCAGCTCTTTCAGGGAACCGAGGTACAGCTCCTGGATATTATCCGGAGAAGGCTTAATCACCACCTGGAACTGGTAATAGTGCTGTAAGCGGTTCGGGTTTTCGCCATAGCGGCCGTCGGTCGGACGACGGGATGGTTGCACATACGCGGTTGCCATAGGTTCAGGCCCCAGCGCACGCAGGCTAGTCATCGGGTGTGAAGTGCCGGCGCCAACTTCCATGTCCAAAGGTTGAACAATGGTGCAGCCCTGACGAGCCCAGTAATCCTGTAACGTCAGGATCAGGCCCTGGAAGGTCTTGGTATCAAACTTTTGCATAGTATTTCGTGCTGGATACGTGTGGTTTTAAATGGAAGGGATCAGTATACCCGCTGACTGCAAGATATACAGTACGAAACGGGTTTGTTTAGGGAAAATTGGGGAAATAAGGCGCTTAGCGCATTGAGAGATGCAAAAACTGCCCGTCTGCGTCAAAAGAGCAGACAAAGCCCTCTTTACGTGCCGTAGACCCGCGCATCTCATAGCTGCCCTGAAATTGCTCAAAGCCTGTCACATCAATTTTTTGAGTGCCGGTATTATAGCGATGGGCGGCCTGATCCTTACACAGCTGCTCCATATTTAACGAACGTTCCGGGCTGACTTTGCTTTTCTGCGCCCGCTGTACCGGAGCGTCTTCCTGTGAGCTGCACCCTGCAAGTAAAACCAGCAGAATCAGTGACGCAGCGCGCGTGATCATCATTTTTATTACCGCCCTATTTTCTGGCTGTTATTTTTAGTATTAAAACTTTATAGATTATGGCCCGGCATTCTGCGAATCTCGCGACTTTCGTTCAAGCGCGCCCAGGCAAACTCAGAATTATCCAGAGAGAGGCTAGCACACAATGACAGTCAGACCGTATTTACCACCAACACAGAGGAACTGATGCAGTCAAAAATTAGCTGGATTGATAATTTGCGAGGGATAGCCTGTTTGATGGTCGTGATGATTCATACCACGACCTGGTACATCACCAATGCCCACAGCATCAGCCCAATGAACTGGGATATCGCCAATATCCTCAACTCGGCATCGCGCGTCAGCGTCCCGCTGTTTTTCATGATTTCCGGTTATCTGTTTTTCGGTGAGCGCAGCGCACAACCGCGCCATTTCCTGCGCATTGGCCTGTGCCTGCTGTTTTACAGCGCCGTGGCGTTGCTTTATATCAGCCTGTTTACGTCGATAAACGCCGAACTGTCGCTGAAGAATTTGCTGCAAAAACCCGTTTTCTACCATCTGTGGTTTTTCTTCGCCATCATCGTAATTTATCTCGTCTCCCCGCTGATTCAGGTCAAAAACGTCGGTGGGCGGATGTTGCTGGCGCTGATGGTGGTGATTGGCCTGCTCGCCAATCCTAATACCGTCTCGCAGAAAATAGGCGGCTTCGAATGGCTGCCGATCAATCTCTATATTAACGGCGACACGTTTTACTACGTGATTTACGGAATGCTCGGGCGAGCAATCGGTATGCTGGATACGCGCAAGCCCTGGCTGACGTGGCTTTGCGCCGCGCTGTTCATCGGGGCGGTGTTTGTGATCTCACGCGGAACCCTCTATGAGCTGCGCTGGCGCGGGAACTTTGCCGACACCTGGTATGTGTACTGCGGCCCGATGGTCTTTATCTGCGCCGTTTCGCTGTTGACGCTGGTCAAAAACACTCTAAACACGCGCCCACTTCCGGTACTGGGGCTGATTTCACGCCACTCCCTCGGGATTTATGGCTTTCACGCACTGGTGATCCACGCCCTGCGCACGCGGGGACTTGAGCTGAAAAGCTGGCCGTTGCTGGATATCGTCTGGATTTTCACCGCGACGTTGCTCATCAGCCTGCTGCTGTCGATGCTGCTGCAGCGCGTGGACACGCGCCGGTTTGTCAGCTGATTGCGCGCTGCTTTGCCCGGTGAAACTGGCGTGGAGACGAAAACCCTGCGGCGATGGACGCCTGCTCCACGCCGCGCCCCTGCAACAGCCACTGCTGTGCAATCGCCAGCCGCAGCTGCTCCAGATAATCGCGCACGCTGATCCCCAGATGTTCCTGAAAAAGACGTGTTAAATGCCGGGGGCTGACATGCGCCAGAGCCGCAATATCGGCCAGTTGCCAGCCTTTTTGCGGTTCAGCGGTTAGCGCATCCTGCGCGCGGTGGATGGCCGGGTGCAGATGATTGCGATAACGCAGCCACGGCGAGAGCTGCGGATCGTCGCCCGAACGTCGGAACCACACCACCATTTCACGGGCGACGGCCAGCGCCTTTTCCGGCCCACACAGGCGGCTCATCAGGTGCAAAGCGAGATCAATCCCTGAGGTGATCCCGGCACTGGTCCAGATGTTACCGTCCTGCACAAAAATACGATTCTCTTTGATTAGCGCACCCGGTGCCGCGTCGCGAAGACGCCCGATAACATCGTGATGCGTTGTGCACTGCTTGCCATTGAGTAAACCCGACTTCGCTGCCAGCAGTGCTCCGGAGCAAACGCACATAACGGTGATGGCCTGACGGTGAATCTCGGGTTGCAGGCGCATCAGCCAGTGCTGAACGCTCTGTGCCTGAGGCGTCGAAAACTGATGGCGCGAATCACTCACGCCCGGTAAAACCAGCAAACTGCCCTCGGGCAGCGTCTCGGGAAGAGGCGCAATTCCGCCCATCGTCAGGCCAATCGAGGTGGGGACCTCCGGCTGCGGGCCGATGTAGTGCAGGCGAAACGCATCGCCTGCCAGCACAAAGGTTTCTGCCGGGCCGGACATATCCAGCGCCAGCACTCCCGGCAACATCACAAACCAGACGTCGATACTCATCAGAGCGACTCCAGCGTCTCCGCCACAGTTTTAATTTCTGCAAAACGCCCGGCCAGTACCGTTTCGGTACGATGGCGTAGCTCGTGGGTATCGAGCGTAGTGCCCTTCCAGGTCATCGGGAAAGTCAGCGTCGCTTCACTGACGAAGGTCACCGCATAGCCCAAATCCGAGGCCACTCGCGCGGTGGTTTCGCAGCACTGTTCCGTACGCAGACCACAGATGATCAGACGATTAATATCCCGTTCGCGCAACCAGTGGTCAAGGCCCGTATCGGTGAAGGCATTATGCACATGCTTCTGGAAAACGACCGCAGGCTGATGACGTAAAAAGGACATCGGGGTGACATAACCGCTTTGCAGTGAGAACGGCCCGGTATCGTCGACATGAAAGATATCCACAACGGGGATATCACGCGATTCACAGCCTTCAATCAGCCCCAGCATGGCCTGTTGAAATGCCTCAAAACCCTCTTCCTGCCAGTATTCACGGTGATGGAACGACTGCTGAGTATCGATATTGATTAATGCGGTGCGCGACATGGTGATTCTCCTCGCCAGTGGGTATAACCCTATACTGACGAGGAGACGGCTCCACGAGAAGACCAAAAAAGGACATCATCATGTCCCATTGGGACAACGTCGCCTTACGACATTAACGGCAAGAGCTGCTGATAGATTTTGCGGAACACTTCGCGCCGTTCGGTGTAGCGGCTATGACGCGCCGCATCCGGCTTATGTTCCTGCTCAAGCGTGAGCTGCGGAAGTAGCTGCGAAAGCGGTTGGTCGGGGTTCAGCGCAATCTGCGCCAGACGGGCTGCGCCCAGTGCAGGCCCAACGTCGCCACCGGTGCGGTAATCAAGCTGCAAGCCGCTGATATCCGCCAGCATCTGCCGCCAGTAGCTGCTTCTCGCGCCTCCGCCGATGAGGGTAATGCTGGTCGGTTTAAGGCCGCAGTCGTGAACCACATCCATCCCGTCTGCCAGCGCATAGCCAACGCCCTCCAGCACCGCACGCGCCAGTTCGGCTTGGCCATGCTGATGCGTTAGACCAAAGAACACGCCTTTCGCCTCTGGGTTGTTGTGCGGTGTGCGCTCACCGGAAAGATAGGGTAAAAACCACACGGCACCGGCATCCTCATTGGCTTGCTGGGCCGCCGCGATCAGCGCCGGAACGTCCTTAAGCCCCGTTAAATTTGCCGCCCAGTCAAGGCATGACGCGGCGCTGAGCATCACCGACATCAGATGCCATTTCCCCGGCAACGCATGGCAGAAACTGTGTACAGCGCTTTCCGGATTGCTGCGATACCCGTCGCTTACGGCAAAATAGACGCCCGAGGTGCCTAACGACAGCATTGCCTGCCCGGCATCCACCATTCCCACGCCCACCGCCCCCGCCGCATTATCGCCACCGCCCGCCACTACCGGCACGGCAGGCATATTCCAGCTTTCCGCAATCGAAGGATTCAGCACGCCGGTGATTTCACTGCCTTCGAAGAGCGCAGGCATGTGATCGCGTGTCAGCTGGCAGGCATCCAGCATTGTCTCGCTCCAGTCGCGTTTGGCGACATCAAGCCACATCGTTCCCGCCGCGTCCGACATGTCGCTGGCGAAATCACCCGTCATGCGAAAACGCAGATAATCTTTTGGCAGCAAGACCTTCGCCACCTGCTTAAAAACGTCCGGCTCATGGCGCTGCACCCACAGCAGCTTCGGTGCCGTAAAGCCCGGCATCATCAGGTTACCGGTGATTTGCCGTGACGTCGGCACCCGTTCTTCGAGGATGGCGCACTCTTCGGCGCAGCGGCCGTCATTCCACAAAATCGCCGGGCGCAGCACACGGTGCGCGCTATCCAGCAGCGTGGCGCCGTGCATCTGCCCGGCAATCCCCAGCGCTTTTACCTCACGCAGGCTGTGCTGTTCACCCAGCGCTTTGATCACGCGATCCGTCGCCTGCCACCACTGTTCGGGGTCTTGTTCTGACCATAAGGGATGTGGGCGCGAAACGTGCAGCTTCTCAGTGTGTGAGGCCAGCACGTCGCCCTGCTCGTTTAACAGGATGGCTTTCACACCCGATGTGCCAAGATCAATCCCGATATACATTGCGGTGACTCCTTTAACAGAAACACCCGGTGGCGCGAAGCGTACCGGGCCTACAATAGCAATATTTTCCGTAGGCCGGGCAGGCTCAGCGCCGCCCGGCAACACTGACTATTTATCGAACAAATAGTGATTGACCAGGTTTTCCAGCAGTTCCTGGTGGCCGCTCTGATGGCTCGGCGCCAGGCTATGTTGTTCAGCGTACTTCGCGATCTCGGCAAGGGATAACTGCCCTTTCAAGATTTGCTGGCCGAGTTCACTGTTCCAGCCGGAATAACGCTTCGCAACGCGTTTATCCAGTTCACCGTCTTCAATCATGCGGGCCGCCACTTTCAGCGCCAGCGCCATGGTGTCCATCGCGCCAATATGGCCGTAGAACAGATCGTACTTATCGGTACTCTGACGGCGCACTTTGGCGTCAAAGTTCAGGCCGCCGGTGGTAAAGCCGCCTGCTTTGATGATTTCGTACATCACCAGCGCATTCTCTTCCACGCTAATTGGGAACTGGTCGGTGTCCCAGCCGAGCTGCGGATCGCCACGGTTAGCATCGACAGAGCCAAAGATACCCAGCGCGATAGCAGAAGCAATTTCATGATGGAAAGAGTGCCCCGCCAGCGTGGCATGGTTGGCTTCGATATTCACTTTGATCTCTTTTTCCAGACCAAATTGTTTGAGGAAGCCGTAGACCGTCGCCACGTCGTAATCGTACTGGTGCTTGGTTGGCTCCTGCGGCTTCGGCTCAATCAGCAAGGTGCCACGGAACCCGATTTTGTGTTTGTGATCGACCACCATCTGCATGAAACGGCCAATCTGCTCGCGCTCCTGACGCAGGTCGGTGTTGAGCAGGGTTTCATAGCCTTCGCGACCGCCCCACAGCACGTAGTTTTCACCGCCCAGCTGATGGGTGGCGTTCATAGCCGTCACCACCTGAGTGGCAGCCCAGCTGAACACTTCAGGATCAGGGTTAGTCGCCGCACCGGCACCATAGCGCGGGTTCGTAAAGCAGTTCGCCGTCCCCCACAGCAGCTTCACGCCACTTTTCTGCTGCTTCTCGCCCAGATATTCCACCATCTGCGCAAAGTTGTTCAGATATTCTTTCAGCGAGGCCCCTTCAGGAGAGACGTCCACATCGTGGAAGCAGTAGTACGGGACGTTCAGCTTGTGGAAAAACTCGAATGCCACATCGGCTTTGCGCTTCGCCAGTTCCAGCGCTTCGCCAGGCTGCTGCCATGGGCGGTCAAACGAGCCGACACCAAACATATCCGCGCCATTCCAGCAGAAGGTGTGCCAGTAGCAGGCAGCGAAACGCAGGTGATCTTCCATGCGCTTACCGAGTACCAGCTCATCCGGGTTGTAATGACGAAATGCTAAAGGATTGGTGGATTTTGGGCCTTCGTAGCGAACGCGATCGAGTTGGTCGAAATAAGCTTGCATATTGAACTCCATAATCAAGAGGTGCGGCGAGTAATCGATAATGGAGTAATAGTGAATACTCATTGCAGCTTGCTCAATTACGTTATTTCACACTGCTATTGAGAGAATGCACAAACGTGCGCTGGCTCGCAAAAATAATACGCAAGCAAACGATTTTTCGGCGCTTATTCCAGAATCATGTGTAATTAATAAGTTGCACATTTTAAAATCAGATCACGGTCATAAATTCGCAAATAAACCAAATATCGTAATGAGAAGATAAAAATCTGTAATTGCCAGTTTGCCTTTCCCCGTTAAGAATTTGCTGCGTATCTGGCAGTGAATGATTCTTTTGTCTCAGCCTTACCACCCTACAGAAAAAGGTAAAATAATTATGACGATAAGAAACCTGTGCCTTACTCTCTGTGCTTCGCTACTGCTAACCAGCTTTGCGGGGCATGCAAAAGAAGTCAAAATCGGAATGGCCATTGACGACCTGCGCCTGGAGCGCTGGCAAAAAGACCGCGATATTTTTGTGAAAAAAGCGGAATCTCTCGGTGCAAAAGTGTTTGTTCAATCTGCCAATGGCAATGAAGAAACGCAAATGTCGCAAATCGAAAATATGATTAACCGCGGCGTAGATGTGCTGGTGATAATTCCTTACAACGGCCAGGTGTTAAGTAATGTGGTAAAAGAGGCCAAACAAGAAGGAATTAAAGTCTTAGCCTATGACCGCATGATTAATAACGCTGACATTGATTTTTATATTTCCTTCGACAACGAAAAAGTCGGTGAAATTCAGGCGCAAAGTCTGGTCGACAAAGTGCCGCAGGGGAATTATTTCCTGATGGGCGGCTCCCCTGTTGATAACAACGCCAAATTATTCCGTGAAGGGCAAATGAAAGTTCTTAAGCCGTATATCGACGACGGTAAAATTAAAGTGGTAGGCGATCAATGGGCCGACGGCTGGCTGCCGGAAAATGCGCTGAAAATTATGGAAAACGCGTTAACCGCGAACAATAACAAAATTGACGCTGTGGTCGCTTCCAACGATGCCACTGCGGGCGGTGCAATTCAGGCGCTGAGTGCGCAAGGTCTGGCCGGTAAAGTCGCGATTTCCGGTCAGGATGCGGATCTCGCGGGCGTAAAACGTATTATTGCCGGCACCCAGACCATGACGGTCTACAAACCTATCACCGAACTGGCCACTACTGCTGCGGAAATCGCCGTTGAGCTGGGCAACGATCAGCAGCCTAAGGCCGATTCCAAACTGAATAACGGCCTCAAAGATGTCCCTGCCCGTCTGCTGACGCCAATCGAAGTCAACAAAGAGAACATTGATTCCACCGTCGTGAAAGACGGTTTCCACAAGAAAAGCGAACTGTAATCCCGCATCGCCCCTGCTTTGCGGGGGCATGTCGACTTGTACGATTTGACTCGGGTCATGTGGAGCAGTTATGCCGTATTTACTTGAAATGAAAAGCATTACCAAAGCCTTTGGCGCGGTGAAAGCCATCGACAACGTGAGCCTTCGCCTGAACCCCGGCGAGATTGTCTCGCTGTGTGGTGAAAACGGATCTGGCAAATCCACGCTGATGAAAGTGCTGTGCGGCATCTACCCGCACGGCAGCTATGACGGTGAAATCGTCTTTGCCGGTGAAACGCTGCAAGCCACGCACATTCGCGACACGGAGCGCAAAGGGATCGCCATCATTCACCAGGAGCTGGCGCTGGTGAAGCATCTCACGGTGCTGGAGAATATTTTCTTGGGTGCCGAGATCTCACGCTTCGGCGTGCTGGACTATGACACCATGACCCTGCGCTGTGAAAAGCTGCTGGCTCAGGTCAGCCTTCAAATTTCTCCCAATACCCGCGTCGGCGATCTAGGGTTAGGGCAGCAGCAGTTGGTCGAAATTGCCAAAGCCCTGAACAAACAGGTGCGCTTGCTGATCCTCGATGAACCTACCGCATCGCTGACTGAGCAAGAAACTGCGGTCCTGCTGGATATCATCCGCGACCTGCAGCATCACGGCATCGCCTGCATTTATATTTCTCACAAACTCAATGAAGTGAAAGCCATCTCGGACACCATCTGCGTTATCCGCGATGGGCAACACATCGGCACACGAGAAGCTGCCGGGATGAGTGAAGACGATATCATTACCATGATGGTGGGCCGCGAACTCACCGCGCTCTACCCAAACGAACCGCACACCACCGGGGACGAAATATTAAGAGTCGAAAACCTGACCGCCTGGCATCCGGTTAACCGCCATATCAAACGCGTCAACAATGTCTCCTTCTCGCTGCGGCGCGGGGAGATCCTTGGCATTGCCGGTTTAGTCGGTGCAGGGCGAACCGAAGCGGTCCAGTGCCTGTTTGGCGTCTGGCCAGGCCGCTGGGAAGGCAGCATTTATCTCGACGACCAGCTCGTACATATCAACAGCTGTCAGCAGGCCATCGCCCATGGCATCGCGATGGTTCCGGAAGACCGTAAAAAAGACGGCATTGTGCCGGTCATGGCAGTGGGGAAAAACATCACCCTCGCGGCCCTCAACCAGTTTTCGGGTGCGCTAAGCAGCCTGGACGATGCGGCGGAACAGCAGTGCATTCTCCAGTCTTTAGCGCGCCTGAAAGTCAAAACCTCATCACCTGAGCTGGCCATTGGGCGGCTGAGCGGGGGCAATCAGCAGAAAGCGATTCTGGCGCGCTGCCTGCTTTTGAATCCACGCATCCTGATTCTGGATGAGCCGACGCGTGGAATCGACATCGGCGCAAAATATGAAATCTACAAACTCATTAACCAGCTGGTGCAACAGGGCATCGCGGTCATTGTTATCTCGTCCGAACTGCCCGAAGTGCTCGGCCTGAGCGATCGCGTTCTGGTCATGCATGAAGGCAAACTGAAAGCTAATTTGATCAACCAAAACCTGACCCAGGAACAGGTGATGGAAGCCGCCCTGAGGAGCGAACGTCATGTCGAAAAGCAACCCGTCTGATATCAAAGTCCCTGTGTCTGCGCCAGGTTTGTTCTCGGGATTTAAAGCGTTAAACCTACAGGTTTTCGTCATGATCGCGGCCATTATCGCCATCATGCTGTTCTTCACCTGGATGACCGACGGTTCGTATTTAAGCGCGCGCAACATCTCCAACCTGCTGCGCCAGACGGCGATTACCGGCATTCTGGCAGTCGGGATGGTGTTCGTCATTATCTCTGCCGAAATCGATCTGTCGGTCGGTTCGATGATGGGGTTACTGGGCGGTGTCGCCGCAATCTTTGACGTCTGGCTCGGCTGGCCGCTACCGTTGACGGTGGCCGTCACGCTGGTACTCGGCCTGCTGCTCGGCACCTGGAATGGCTGGTGGGTGGCGTATCGTAAGGTGCCTTCATTCATCGTCACCCTGGCGGGGATGCTCGCATTTCGTGGCATCCTGATCGGCATCACCAATGGCACCACGGTTTCACCCACCAGCGCGTCGATGTCGCAAATTGGGCAGAGTTATCTCTCCGATGGCGTTGGTTTTACCTTTGGCGCTATCGGTCTGATGGCATTCATCGCCTGGCAGTGGCGCGCCAGAATGCGCCGTCAGGCGCTGGGGCTCGCCTCGACGCCTTCAACGTCGGTCGTCGGGCGGCAGGCGCTGACCGCCGTCATTGTGCTGGGCGCGATCTGGCTCCTGAATGATTATCGTGGCGTGCCGACGCCCGTGCTGATTCTGACCCTGCTGTTACTTGCCGGTATGTTTATGGCGACTCGCACCGCTTTTGGCCGACGCATTTACGCCATCGGCGGCAATATTGAAGCCGCACGTCTTTCAGGGATCAATGTGGAGCGAAACAAACTCGCCGTGTTTGCGATTAATGGTCTGATGGTGGCTATCGCCGGGCTGATTTTAAGCTCGCGCCTCGGCGCGGGTTCTCCCTCTGCCGGTAACATTGCCGAGCTGGATGCTATCGCCGCGTGCGTCATTGGTGGAACCAGCCTCGCAGGAGGCATCGGGAGCGTTGCGGGCGCAGTAATGGGGGCATTTATTATGGCGTCGCTGGATAACGGAATGAGTATGATGGACGTTCCGACCTTCTGGCAGTATATCGTTAAAGGCGCCATTTTGTTGCTGGCGGTCTGGATGGACTCCGCGACCAAGCGACGGGCATGAGTCACTGATTTGGGAAAGATAAACCATGTTTGAGAAGCGTCACCGCATTACGTTGTTATTCAACGCTAACAAAGCCTATGACCGTCAGGTAGTTGAAGGCGTGGGTGAATATTTGCAGGCGTCGCAATCGGAGTGGGATATTTTTATTGAAGAAGATTTCCGCACCCGCATTGAAAACATCAAAGACTGGCTGGGCGATGGCGTGATCGCCGATTACGACGATCCCGTGATCGAGCAGTTGCTGACCGATGTCGACGTCCCGATTGTGGGCGTCGGCGGCTCATATCACTCGCCCGAAAAGTACCCTCCGGTCCACTACATCGCAACGGACAATCACGCGCTGGTCGAGAGCGCCTTTTTGCATTTAAAAGAAAAAGGCGTGCACCGCTTCGCCTTTTACGGCCTGCCCTCCTCCAGTGGCAAAGGCTGGGCGATGGAGCGCGAATATGCGTTTTGCCAGATCGTCGCGCAGGAGAAATACCGGGGCGTGGTCTATCAGGGGCTGGAGACCGCACCAGAGAACTGGCAGCACGCACAAAATCGGCTGGCCGACTGGCTGCAAACCCTGCCGCCGCAAACGGGCATTATTGCCGTCACGGATGCCCGCGCGCGCCACGTGCTGCAGGTCTGCGATCATCTGCACATTCCGGTTCCTGAGAAACTTTGCGTGATTGGCATCGATAACGAAGAGCTGACGCGCTATCTGTCGCGCGTGGCCCTGTCGTCGGTGGCACAAGGGACGCGTCAGATGGGCTATCAGGCCGCGAAATTACTTCATCGTCTTCTGGATAACGAATCCCTGCCTCTTCAGCGCCTGCTGGTGCCGCCGGTTCGCGTAGTCGAGCGCCGCTCCACGGACTACCGCTCGTTAAACGATCCGGCGGTCATTCAGGCCATGCACTACATCCGTAACCATGCCTGTAAAGGTATCAAAGTGGACCAGGTGCTGGACGCGGTCGGTATTTCTCGCTCAAATCTGGAGAAGCGCTTTAAAGAAGAGGTCGGGGAGACGATCCACGCGGTGATTCACGCCGAAAAACTGGAGAAAGCCCGTAGCCTGCTGATCTCAACTTCGCTGTCGATTAACGAAATTTCGCAGATGTGCGGCTATCCGTCACTGCAGTATTTCTATTCGGTATTTAAGAAAGAGTACGACACCACGCCGAAAGAGTATCGGGAGCGGTATAGCGAAGTGTTGGTATAACGCTGTTGTAGCGCTGATTCAGCAAAGAAAAACGCCTTCCGATGGAAGGCGTTTTTTTGAGATGGCTTACATGTGAGCGGCAATTAAGCGCTGGTTATCCTGGTACATCGCAAACAGGTAGTTGTTGTAGCTCTGCCCTTGCGTTGAATACCCTTTTAGCTTGTGAATCATGGTACTCGCCGTCAGTTCCTGGTCCGCTTTACGCAGCTGAGCGCGTGACTTACGGAACGAAGAGTAGGCCGGATGCGTGTTCAGGTTTACCACGTAGGCATTCACGGAATCTTTAACCGATTCGAACTGCGAATAGCCTTTCACTTTGCCTGGCGCGTTGTTACAGCGGCCTTTGGCGCACTTCATGCCGAAGAGATTGTTGTTGTTACGCGCCAGTTTTGACGTGCCCCAACCACTCTCTGCGGCTGCCATGGTCGCGACCATGCTGCCTGGAATAATATCCACGCGCTCAAGCAGTGAGTTCCACGGCACGCGGCGGGTATTACCATTCCAGCTCACCTTGTAGCGCTTCGCGATGTCTTTCAGACGTGCGCGTTCGCTAGGTGACCAACGGCTTTCGTACTGTTTTGAAACCAGCCAGTTACGGTCTGCAGTAATTGCAGAATTTTGGCTTGTAATATAAGGCATTACCGTCCGGAGAAACGCTTTTTTCCTTGGTGTCCCGGAAGGGTATTTTCGCAAATCAGGAAGTGAACTGCTCTTTACACTATTGCGAGAATACTCTTGTTTACTGCTAACCTTAATCTTACTGCTACTGCTGGTCGTCTTTATGACGTGGGCTTTTTTACTCGTTGTATCCGTGTGCGTCTTCGCAAGCACCTCACCTGAAAATGTCACGGTGAGCAACATGAGTATCGTAGCCCCAAATCGTCGTATGGGAGTCGATATCATTAGTTCTCCTGGTCGGATATATGCATTCCAACACCTTATTTTTTTCACAAAATTGAGAGCGGAATCTCAAATCATATCAAAAATAGTCTTCAAGAGCATCCAAAGAAATAGTCTAATTCCGAAACTATGTCACCTGAAACTTGCTCACTTAACCATCATTTCTACAAATTTGTGTGCGATATCGCAGATAAACGCCTAATTTTGCGCGAGATCACTCACCCTTTCGACTCATCCCGCCATAAAGCTCAGGGGGAGGAGTCAGCGCGATAAACCTGATGGCAAACTGGTTAAAATTGCCGCGACAGGAAAATGGAATGAAACGCTCCGCTTTAGCTCTTTTGCTACTACCCGCGATAGCGAATGCAGACTGGTCATCTCCCGGCTTTTCTACCTTTAACGCCGAAGGCGCTGGGGTGTTCACAAGCCATGCAAAGCTCGCGAAGGGTACTCGTCCTCTGACCCTCAATTTTGACAATGCGTGCTGGCAGCCCACAAATCCCATTAAACTCAATGAGATGATGTCGCTTAAACCCTGCGAGGGAATGCCACCTCAGTGGCGTCTGTTCCGTGAGGGCGATTATCAGATGCGCATTGATACGCGCTCAGGCACGCCAACGCTGATGTTGACGGTGCAAAGTGCCGCAGAGAAAACCGTCGCAGAGGTCACTCGCCAGTGCCCGAAATGGGACGGTAAACCGCTCACCATCGAGGTGAAAGACACTTTCCCGGAAGGCTCCGTGGTACGGGATTTCTACAGCCAGCAGACGGCCACGGTGCAGCAAGGGAAAATCACCCTGCAACCCGCTGCGAACAGCAACGGTCTGCTCCTGCTTGAACGGGCCGAAACCGACAAAGCCGCGCCATTCAGCTGGCAGAACGCTACCGTCTACTTTGTGCTGACAGACCGCTTCGTGAATGGCGATCCATCTAATGACAACAGCTATGGCCGCCACAAAGACGGCATGCAGGAAATTGGCACCTTCCACGGCGGCGATCTTAAAGGACTCAGCAGCAAGCTCGATTATCTCCAGCAGCTTGGCGTCAACGCCCTGTGGATTAGCTCGCCGCTGGAGCAAATTCACGGCTGGGTAGGCGGCGGCACCAAAGGCGATTTCCCGCACTATGCCTATCACGGCTACTACACGCAGGACTGGACAAAACTCGACGCCAACATGGGCAGCGAAAACGATCTCCGCCACCTGGTCGACGAGGCGCACAAGCGCGGCATCCGCATTCTGTTTGACGTCGTGATGAACCACGTCGGCTACGCCACGCTTGCGGATATGCAGGAGTATCAGTTTGGCGCGTTGTACCTGCAGGGCGATGAGTTGAAAAAAACGCTGGGCGAACGCTGGACCGACTGGAAACCCGCGCCCGGGCAAAGCTGGCACAGCTTTAACGACTACATCAATTTCAGCGACAAAGCCGGGTGGGAAAAGTGGTGGGGCAAACACTGGATCCGCACCGATATCGGCGATTATGACAATCCTGGCTTTGACGATCTGACCATGTCGCTGGCCTTTTTGCCCGATCTCAAAACCGAATCGACCACCCCTTCCGGTTTACCGAATTTCTACCACCACAAGCCGAACTCCCACGCCGAAGCAATCGCCGGTTACACCCCGCGCAATTATCTTACCCACTGGCTCAGCCAGTGGGTGCGCGACTACGGCATTGACGGTTTCCGGGTGGATACGGCTAAACACGTTGAACTGCCCGCCTGGCAAGAGCTGAAGGATAAATCCACCCAGGCACTGAAAGCGTGGAAGCACGCTAATCCGGACAAAAAGCTGGATGATGCCCCGTTCTGGATGACGGGTGAATCCTGGGGGCATGGCGTTATGCAAAGCGACTATTACCACCATGGTTTCGATGCGATGATCAATTTTGACTATCAGGAGCAGGCCGCCAAAGCCGTCGATTGTCTCGCGGATATCGATCTCACCTGGCAGCAGATGGCGGAAAAGTTACAGAGCTTCAACGTCCTGAGCTATCTCTCGTCTCACGACACGCGCCTGTTCCGCGAAGGTGGCCGGCGCGCGGCAGAACTGCTGCTGCTGTCTCCGGGGTCGGTGCAGATCTATTACGGTGACGAATCAGCACGGCCATTTGGCCCAACCGGTTCCGATCCGCTGCAAGGCACACGCTCAGACATGAACTGGCAGGACGTCACCGGCAGCCAGGCTTTGGGCGTCAAACACTGGCAAATTCTCGGGCAGTTCCGGGCGCGCCATCCGGCTATTGGCGAGGGTACGCAAACCACCCTCACCCTCGCGCAAGGCTACGGTTTTGTGCGCCAGCACCAGGACGATAAAGTGATGGTGGTCTGGGCCGGAAATCACTAATTCCTGCGGCGTCCCCTTCAAGTGGAGGGGACGTTCTTTAATCAGAATAATTCACCACACAAATACAAATCAGCAAAACAAAACAACGATCCGCCCCTCTTCCCTCGATTTGCACCCACACGATGCTAGCGTTATGGTTACCCACTTTCATTATAAGAATGCCAGATCACCTGTTATGACGTTTTCACTTTTCGGCGATAAATTCACCCGCCATTCAGGCATTACCCGCCTGATGGAGGATCTCAACGACGGGCTGCGCACACCGGGCGCCATCATGCTCGGCGGGGGAAATCCGGCCCAAATCCCGGCCATGAACGACTACTTCCACAACCTGCTGGCGGAGATGCTGCAAAACGGCAAAGCCACTGATGCGCTGTGCAATTACGATGGCCCGCAAGGCAAAACTGAGCTGCTGACGCTGCTGGCAGATATGCTGCGCGACGAACTGGGTTGGGATATCGAACCACAGAATATTGCACTGACAAACGGCAGCCAGAGCGCATTTTTCTACTTGTTTAATCTTTTTGCAGGACGTCGCGCCGATGGCAGCACCAAAAAAGTGCTGTTCCCGCTGACGCCGGAGTACATCGGCTATGCCGACTCCGGGCTGGAAGAGGATCTATTCGTCTCCGCTCGTCCTAATATCGAGCTACTGCCTGAAGGCCAGTTCAAGTATCACGTCGATTTTGAACACCTGCACATCGGCGAAGAGACGGGCATGATTTGCGTCTCACGCCCGACCAACCCGACGGGCAACGTCATCACTGACGAAGAGCTGATGAAGTTAGACGTGCTGGCCAATCAGCACGGTATTCCGCTGGTGATCGATAACGCCTACGGTGTGCCGTTCCCCGGCATTATCTTTAGCGAAGCCCGTCCGCTGTGGAATCCGAACATCGTCCTGTGCATGAGCCTCTCGAAACTCGGCCTGCCGGGCAGCCGCTGCGGCATCATCATCGCCAATGAAAAAATCATCAGCGCCATCACCAACATGAACGGCATCATCAGCCTGGCGCCGGGTGGAATGGGCCCGGCTATGATGTGCGAAATGATTAAGCGCAACGATCTGCTGCGCCTGTCGAATGACGTGATAAAGCCGTTTTACTACCAGCGCGTTCAGGAAACCATCGCGACAATTCGCCGCTATTTGCCCGAAGATCGCTGCCTGATCCACAAACCGGAAGGGGCGATTTTCCTCTGGCTGTGGTTTAAGGATCTGCCGATCACCACCGAGCTGCTGTATCAGCGCCTGAAAAAGCGCGGCGTGTTGATGGTGCCGGGGGATTACTTCTTCCCGGGGCTTGATAAGCCATGGCCGCATACGCATCAATGTATGCGAATGAACTACGTGCCAGACCCAGAGAAAATCGAAGCCGGGGTGAAAATCCTGGCCGAAGAGATCGAGCTGGCCTGGAGTGAAGGCAGCCACTAACGGCGTACCCGCAGAACAACAAAAAAAGGCCAGATTCTACATCTGGCCTTTTTTTTAGCACTTATCCGCGCACGGTGAACCCAAGCTCTTGTGAAATCGCTTCAGCGGTTTCGCGCAGCGGTTTAAGCAGATTCTTTTCCCCCACCTGCTTCATGCGTGAGGTCGAAAGGGAAATCGAGATGGCATACGGCACCCGCCCGTGAATATCAAACACCGGGACCGCAATGCAGGATACCCCCAGTTCGTTCTCTTCTTTATCCATCGCCATGCTGCGGGAGCGGATCTCCTCCAGCTCGTCGTACATCGCACTCAGCTCGGTAATGGTATTGCGGGTCAGGGGCTGAATCTGCTCCTGATGGCTCTGCCAGTAACTCGCCACGTAATCCTGATGGCCGAACGCCATGTAGATTTTCCCCATTGCAGAACAGTAGAGCGGCATGTGCTGGCCGATATAAGCGCGCGTACGCAGCATCCCGGTCGTCGGTTCCAGCTTGTAGATCAGAATCGCATGGTCATCTTCCCGGCTGGAGAAGTTCACCGTTTCGCCCGTCACGATATTCAGATTTTCCAGATGGGGCGCCGCCACGTGAATGATATTGAGCGACGACAGCGCTTTTTGCCCCACGGCGATAAATTTCGTGGTCAGACGATAGCTGCCCGCCGCAGGCGCGGGGGTAACGTAGCCGCACGACTGCAAACCCTGCAATAACCGATGCACGGTGCTTTTATTCAGGCCGGCAAGTTCAGATAAATGCGCAAGCGGACACCCGTTCGGATAGTTACTGAGAATTTCAATCAGCATCAGGCCGCGAAACAAGCTCTGGCTGCCTGCTGGCCTCTCTTTTTCTTGCGTCATCTCGCTCTCTTTCATGCTCATTACATCGTTCTCCGTTAATCGCGTCCTGATGGTAGCGCAAAGTGTGGTTCAGTTCACGATCTCAGCATTAAAAACACAATTCGTTGATTTTACTACATTTTGAAAAACATGAATGTCGTTGATCTGACAAAAATTGATCGCTATATTTGAAATCAGATTTCGCAATGTGAAATTTAGAGATAAAAAAGCACTCACACGCGCCCCTCATACGAACAGGAGAACAGGGATGAAAGTGACCTTTGACGAGTTGAAAGCAGCATTCAATCAGGTGCTGCTCAACCGTGGCGTCAAGGCAGAAACCGCCGATGCCTGCGCAGAGATGTTTGCGCGCACCACCGAATCAGGCGTCTATTCACATGGCGTTAACCGTTTTCCGCGTTTCATTCAGCAGCTGGATGCCGGGGACATCATTCCTGACGCGCAGCCGAAGCGCATCACCACGCTGGGAGCCATTGAGCAGTGGGATGCCCAGCGCGCCATCGGCAATCTGACGGCCAAAAAAATGATGGATCGCGCAACCGAGCTGGCCTCGGATCACGGAATTGGTCTGGTGGCGCTGCGCAATGCCAACCACTGGATGCGCGGCGGCAGCTACGGCTGGCAGGCCGCTGAAAAGGGCTATGTCGGAATTTGCTGGACCAACTCTATTGCCGTCATGCCGCCGTGGGGCGCGAAAGAATGTCGCATCGGCACCAACCCGCTGATCGTCGCCATTCCATCAAATCCCATCACCATGGTGGATATGTCGATGTCGATGTTCTCCTACGGCATGCTCGAAGTGAACCGTCTGGCAGGGCGCGAATTGCCGGTAGACGGCGGGTTTGACGACGAAGGCAATCTGACCAAAGAGCCGGGCGTGATTGAGAAAAACCGCCGCATTTTACCGATGGGCTACTGGAAAGGTTCCGGTCTGTCTATCGTGCTGGACATGATCGCCACCCTGCTGTCTAACGGTTCCTCCGTGGCGGAAGTCACCCAGGACAACAGCGATGAATACGGCGTGTCGCAGATCTTTATCGCCATCGAAGTAGATAAGCTGATCGACGGCAAAACCCGTGATGCCAAACTGCAGCGCATTATGGATTTCATCACCACCGCTGAACGCTCTGACGACGACGTCGCCGTGCGCCTGCCGGGGCATGAATTCACCCGTCTGCTGGAAGAGAACCGCCGCAATGGCATCACCATTGATGACAGCGTATGGGCGAAGATCCAGTCGCTGTAAGGAGTGACGTATGATATTCGGACATATTTCACAGCCCAATCCTTGCCGCCTGCCGCAGGCAATAGAACGGGCGCTCGCGTTTCTACGCACCACGGATTTCACTACGCTGGAACCCGGCGTGGTGGAGATCGACGGGCGCACTATCTTCGCGCAGGTTCTCGATCTCACCACCCGGCCGCATCACGAAAACCGCCCGGAAGTCCATCGCCGCTATCTGGATATTCAATTTCTGGCATGGGGCGAAGAGAAAATAGGTTTTGCGATCGACACCGGTAATAACGAAATAAGCGAATCATTACTGGAACAGCGCGACATTATTTTTTATCACCAGATGGAAAATGAATCACTGATTGAAATGATTCCGGGCAGTTACGCCATATTTTTCCCGCAGGATGTTCATCGCCCGCAATGTCATAAACACAAGGAGTCGGCCATTCGTAAAATTGTCGTCAAAGTGGCTGTCAGCGAATTAATGTAATTTTTCTGAATTAGACAGGAAAGCCAAATGACTCACACCGGTTTTATTATTGGTGCGTACCCCTGCGCACCCTCGTTTCACCAGAAAGGGGAACAGGAAGAGCGCGATTTCTGGCGTCAGTTAGCTGATACACCCGATATTCGCGGTCTTGAACAACCGTGCCTGGACAACCTCCACCCGCTGGGGGATGAGTGGCTGTTTCGCCACACGCCGGGGGACTGGCAAATCGTGGTCACGGCGGTGATGGAAACCATGCGTCGGCGCGGCGCTAACGGCGGGTTTGGCCTGGCCTCCGCCGATGAAGATCAGCGTCGTGAAAGCGTGACATTTTATCGTCATCTGCTTGAGAAAATTGTCGCCGTTAACGCCCGCTTCCCGGGGAAAGTGATCGCCCTGGAAATGCAGGCCGCACCGCAGTCTGGCAACCCCTGCGTTGCGCAAGCCACCGAGGCGTTCTCTCGTTCGATGAAAGAGATCGCCGCCTGGGACTGGCCATGCGATCTGGTGCTGGAACACTGCGATGCTATGACAGGCCGCGCGCCACGAAAAGGGTTTCTCCCTCTTGAAAACGTTCTTGAGGTGCTGGACGACACGGATATCAGCGTCTGCATTAACTGGGCGCGCTCAGCCATCGAAGGACGCGACACTGCACTGCCTGTCGCGCATGTTCAGGCCGCGCAGAAGGCAGGAAAGCTCGGCGCACTGATGTTTTCTGGCACCACGGTGACGGGCGATTACGGCGACTGGCAGGATCTTCACGCGCCATTTTCGTCGTTCTGCCCCGACAGTTTAATGACGCCTGAAAAAGTCACTGAGCTATTTACTGCGGCGAGCGCCGCAACATTGAAATTCTCCGGTATCAAATTACTGGAAATAAATGCTAATGCTGACGTCAACCATCGCATCGCCATTTTGCGCGACGGTATTAGCGTTATGAAAAAAGCAACACAATAAAAATAAAAACCTGTATTCCCGAGCCGATTACCTTAATGAGACATTAATTATGACTATTTCTTCTCGTGCTCTACATGCGGATATTCCGCGCCAACGCTGGTTAAGAATAATTCCGCCTATTCTTATCGCCTGTATTATCTCTTATATGGACCGTGTCAATATTGCCTTCGCTATGCCAGGCGGTATGGATGAGGAATTAGGGATCACCGCCACCATGGCGGGACTGGCAGGCGGAATATTCTTTATCGGATATCTGTTCCTGCAAGTTCCCGGCGGCAAAATCGCGGTGCACGGCAGCGGTAAAAAATTCATCGGCTGGTCGCTGGTGGCCTGGGCGGTGATCTCCGTGCTGACGGGGATCGTCACCAATCAGTATCAGCTGCTGGCACTGCGCTTTTTACTCGGTGTCGCCGAAGGCGGAATGCTGCCGGTGGTGCTGACCATGATCAGCAACTGGTTCCCGGACGCCGAGCGCGGTCGTGCCAACGCGATCGTGATTATGTTCGTACCCATTGCCGGGATCATTACCGCCCCGCTCTCCGGCTGGATCATTACGGCTCTCGACTGGCGCTGGCTGTTCATCATTGAAGGCCTGCTGTCCCTGGTGGTGCTGGTTCTCTGGACGCTGACCATCTATGACCGCCCGCAGGAGGCGAAGTGGATTTCCGCCGCCGAGAAAAACTATCTGGTTGAAACGCTGGCCGCCGAGCAGCGCGCCATCGCAGGCAAAGAGGTGAAAAATGCCTCGCTCGGTGCGGTGCTGTCGGACAAAACCATGTGGCAGCTGATCGCCCTTAACTTCTTCTACCAGACCGGAATTTACGGCTACACCCTCTGGCTGCCAACCATTCTGAAGGAGCTAACCCATTCGACGATGGGCCAGGTGGGGATGCTCGCGATTCTGCCGTATGTCGGCGCGATTGCCGGGATGTTCCTGTTCTCTTCCCTCTCTGACCGCACCGGCAAGCGCAAGCTGTTCGTCTCCCTGCCGCTGATCGGTTTTGCTCTGTGCATGTTCCTCTCCGTGGCGCTGAAAGAAAACATCTGGCTGGCCTACGCCGCGCTGGTGGGTTGCGGTTTCTTCCTGCAGTCGGCAGCGGGCGTCTTCTGGACCATTCCGGCACGTCTGTTCAGTGCAGAAATGGCCGGTGGTGCGCGCGGTGTGATCAACGCGCTCGGCAACCTCGGCGGCTTCTGCGGCCCTTACGCGGTAGGCGTGCTGATCACCCTTTACAGCAAAGATGCGGGGGTTTACTGCCTGGCGATCTCCCTGGCACTGGCCTCGCTGTTAGCGCTGCTGCTGCCGGCGAAATGCGATGCCGGCGCACAGCCCAATCCAACGGTGAATCCACACAAACGTGTGGCCTGAAAACGCCGGGTGGGCTGCGCTCACCCGGCAACGACAGAGAATCGCAAAGATGAGTGAAAAAGAGCCCTTCTGGCTGGGTATCGATTGTGGCGGTACTTATCTGAAAGCCGGTCTGTACAACAGCCAGGGTAAAGAACAGTGCATCGAACGGTGCGCGGTCGCCACCCTTAGCCCGCGTCCGGGCTATGCGGAGCGCGATATGTCCCTGCTCTGGCAGCGCTGCCACGAAACCGTCGCCGCACTGCTCAAACGCACGGGTGTCCGTGGCGATCAAATCAAAGGCGTAGGCATTTCTGCGCAGGGTAAGGGGCTGTTTCTGCTGGATAAACAGGATCGCCCCCTGGGCAACGCCATTCTCTCCTCCGACCGACGGGCGCTTGCGATCGTGCAACGTTGGCAGCAGGACGAGATCCCCGAAAAGCTCTACCCGCACACGCGGCAAACCCTGTGGACCGGGCACCCGGCCTCGTTGCTGCGCTGGGTTAAAGAGCACGAGCCGAAGCGCTACCAGCAAATCGGCTGCGTAATGATGGCGCATGACTATCTGCGCTGGTGCCTGACGGGCAAAAAGGGCTGCGAAGAGAGCAACATTTCCGAATCCAATCTCTACAACATGAACACGGGCGCCTACGACCCGCAACTGACGCACTGGCTTGGGATCGCTGAAATCGACGGCGCCTTGCCGCCTATCGTCGGTTCAGCAGAAATTTGCGGTGAAATCACCTCTCAGGCAGCCTCCCTGACCGGTCTTGCGGCGGGTACGCCCGTCGTGGGGGGCCTGTTTGATGTGGTTTCCACCGCGATCTGCGCCGGGCTGCACGACGAGCACACGCTCAATGCCGTGATGGGCACCTGGGCCGTCACCAGCGGTATTGCGAATGGTATTCGCGATAACGAACCTTTCCCTTACGTCTATGGCCGCTACGTTCATCCGCAGCAGTACATCGTTCACGAAGCCAGCCCGACCTCCTCCGGCAATCTTGAATGGCTCACGGCACAGTGGGGCGAACTCTCTTTTGACGAGATCAACCAGGCCGTCGCCAGCCTGCCGAAAGCGGCAAGCGACGTGTTTTTCCTGCCGTTTCTCTACGGCAGCAACGCCGGGCTTGAGATGACCAGCGGCTTCTACGGCATGCAGGCGATCCATACCCGCGCCCACCTGCTGCAGGCGGTGTATGAAGGGGTGGTGTTCTGTCACATGACCCACCTCAACCGCATGCTGGAGCGCTTTACCGATGTGTCTGCCCTGCGCGTCACCGGCGGCCGACCCATTCCGATGTCTGGATGCAGATGTTGGCAGATGTCAGCGGCCTGGCGATTGAACTGCCCCAGGTCGAGGAGACTGGCTGCTCCGGCGCGGCGCTGGCCGCCCTCGTCGGCACCGGGGTTTATCCCGACTTCTTTACCGCGCAGCAAAATCTCAAACATGCCATCCGCGTCGTTGAGCCGGATATGCAGGCTCACGCCGCCTATCAGCACAAATATCACCGCTATCAGCAACTGATTTCAGCATTGCAGGGTTATCACGCCCGAATTAAGGAGCACGACCTATGAGCCGACCATTACTGCAGCTGGCGCTCGACCACACCAGCCTTAAGGCCGCCCAGCGCGATGTCTCGCTGCTGCACGACCATGTCGATATCGTCGAAGCGGGCACCATTTTGTGCCTGACGGAAGGCCTTTCAGCCGTCCGCGCGTTGCGCCAGCAGTGCCAGGACAAAATCATCGTCGCCGACTGGAAAGTGGCTGATGCCGGTGAAACGCTGGCGCAGCAGGCCTTTGATGCGGGCGCAAACTGGATGACCATCATCTGCGCCGCACCGCTGGCAACCGTTGAAAAAGGCCACGCGGTGGCTGCCGCACGCGGATGTGAAATCCAGATGGAGCTGTTTGGCAACTGGACGCTGGACGACGCCCGCGCGTGGCACCGCGTTGGAGTTAAACAGGCGATTTATCACCGTGGGCGCGACGCCCAGGCCTGCGGCCAGCAGTGGGGAGAAGAGGATCTCACAAGGATGAAAGCCCTGTCGGATATCGGCCTGCAGCTTTCTATCACCGGCGGCATCACCCCGGCGGATTTACCGCTGTTCCGGGAGATTAACGTCAAAGCCTTTATCGCCGGACGGGCGTTGGCAGGGGCCGCTAACCCACCACAGGTGGCACAGGCGTTCCACACGCAAATCCGCGAAATCTGGGGAGAATAACCATGCGTCAGCATCCGTTAGGGATTTATGAGAAAGCGCTGTCGAAGGATCTCTCCTGGCCGGAGCGTCTGGTGTTAGCCAAAAGCTGCGGCTTTGATTTCGTCGAAATGTCGGTGGATGAAACCGACGAGCGCCTCTCACGGCTGGAGTGGAGCACCACGCAGCGCGCCTCGCTGGTCGAAGCCATGCTGGAAACCGGCGTCGCCATTCCGTCCATGTGCCTGTCGGCGCACCGCCGTTTTCCGTTTGGCAGCCGCGATGAAACCGTGCGCCAGCGCGCCCGCGAGATCATGACCAAAGCGATCAAACTGGCGCGCGATCTGGGGATCCGCACCATCCAGCTGGCGGGTTACGACGTCTATTACGAAGAGCACGACGCGGGCACGCAGCAGCGTTTTGCCGAAGGGCTGGCGTGGGCGGTGGAACAGGCCGCCGCCGCGCAGGTGATGCTGGCAGTGGAGATCATGGATACCGCGTTCATGAACTCCATCAGCAAGTGGAAAAAGTGGGATGAGATGCTCGCCTCGCCGTGGTTTAGCGTCTATCCGGATGTGGGCAACCTGAGTGCCTGGGGCAACGATGTCACCGCCGAGCTGACCCTCGGCATCGACCGAATCGCCGCCATCCACCTGAAAGACACGCAGCCCGTTACCGAACAAAGCCCGGGACAGTTTCGCGATGTGCCGTTTGGCGAGGGCTGCGTCGATTTCGTCGGCGTATTCAACACCCTGAATCAGCTCAACTATCGCGGGGCATTTTTAATCGAAATGTGGACCGAAAAAGCGAAAGAGCCGGTACTGGAAATTATCGAAGCGCGGCGCTGGATCGAAGCCCGCATGCAGGAAGGAGGCATGACATGCTAGAGCAACTCAAAGCGGAAGTCCTGGCCGCTAACCTGGCGCTGCCCGCCCACCAGCTGGTGACATTTACCTGGGGCAACGTCAGTGCAGTCGATCGCGAAAGCGGCCTGATGGTCATCAAACCCTCTGGCGTCGAGTATGACGTCATGACCGCAGACGACATGGTGGTGGTGGAGATCGCCACCGGCAAGGTGGTGGAAGGCAGCAAAAAGCCATCGTCCGACACGCCGACGCATCTGGCGCTTTATCGCCGCTACCCGGAGATTGGCGGCATCGTCCACACCCACTCGCGTCACGCGACTATCTGGTCCCAGGCCGGGCTGGATCTCCCCGCCTGGGGCACCACCCATGCGGACTATTTCTATGGCGATATTCCCTGCACGCGGCTGATGACGCCCGCAGAAATTGCGGGCGAATATGAGTATCAGACTGGGGAGGTGATCATCAAAACCTTTGAAGAGCGCGATCTAAGCCCGATGCAGATCCCCGCCGTGCTGGTCCACTCCCATGGTCCGTTTGCCTGGGGTAAAGATGCCGCCGATGCGGTCCATAACGCCGTGGTGCTGGAGGAGTGCGCTTATATGGGACTTTTCTCGCGCCAGCTGACGCCGCAGCTGCCGGTCATGCAACAAGAGCTACTGGATAAACACTACCTGCGCAAGCACGGGGCGAATGCCTATTACGGCCAGTGATCAGCCGGAATTAATATGCTCCTTACAATACCGCCGTTTCCAGACGGCGGGTGTTAGTCCGGTGTGTTTGCGAAAGATCTGGCGAAAATACCCGACATCATTAAAGCCGCAGCGATTGGCCACCTCCGTAAGTGAGGACGCGTCATCAAGCAGCAGTTTCTCCGCTGAGCGGACGCGCTGGCGATGGATCGCCTCGGTCAACGTTAAATGAAAGGTGCGACGAAACACGCGCCCCAGATAATCCGCATTACAGTGCAGCTCTTTTGCCAGCTGCGAGGTCGAAAGGGGCAGATGAAATTGCGTGCGGATAATTTGTTTGGCTCTCCACGCGATCGACGTGCCTGCTTCGTCCTGAATTTCCTCGTTTCCCACCGAAAACGAAATTTGCTCCAAAATCAGCAGCAGCATTAATTCCAGCGCCACGCTTCGCTGTAATTTCTCCTGCTCCGTCAGGAACTGACGGAAAAGAGACACCACATAAGAAGCCTCACGAACACGGCAATGTTGTTCGATGGCGAGCTGCGTAAAAGCGTCTGGCCTGTGCGGCTCAGCCGCAACGTCAAAATGCAGCCAGTAAAACCGCAAATCGGCCGGGAAATCTTCGGTTCCCACGTGGCGACGGTTGGGCCATAAAACCAAACTCTCACCCGCTTTTACCTCGAAAACCGTATTTTCCTCCTGAATCGTTAACGTCCCTTTTTCGACAAAGATGATTTCCCACGAGGTTAATTTACGGGCGGGATGACGCCCAACGCCCCGGGAAATAAATAACCCGCCGTTTTGAACGTGAATCGGAAGCGCTATGGATAATTCGAGCATCGGTATTCAATTTCCCGCTTTAAACTCTATTGATAATCACCTTTCACATTGATTATTAATGAATAATTGTATTTTCGCCAGATCGAAATCACATTTTCATCATCAGGTCGGAATCGTCATCTTTTTATACTTTTCCCTTCCCTTGTTGGCGCTGACTTTCAGTGCAGAATGAATTGGGTACCTTGCAGAACATAATAAAATCCCCTTCACGAGGAGTTATCGAATGACTTCCACTCCGATTACGCAAACCGATGTCGTACAACAGGCCGCCGACGAGCGCCTGTCAGTGCGCGAGAAGATTGGCTACGGCCTGGGTGATGCTGGCGGGACGGTAATTACCTGCCTGATCATGAACTTCCTTACTTTTTTCTATACCGATGTCTTTGGCCTGACGCCAGCGCTGGTCGGTACGTTGTTTATTGCCCTGCGCGTATTTGATGCCGTTTCTGACCCCATCATGGGGGTGATTGCCGACCGTACCCAGAGCCGCTGGGGGCGCTTTCGCCCGTGGCAGCTGTGGATCGCCTTCCCGATCGGGATTATCGGCGTCCTGACGTTCACCGTGCCAGAAGCCAGCATGGGGGTGAAAATCGCCTGGGCGTTCGGCACCTATCTGCTGCTTTCCGTCGGCTATACCGCCATCAACGTGCCCTACTGCGCGCTGATCAACACCATGACTACCCGCCACAGCGAGGTGATCTCCTGCCAGTCCTGGCGCTTTGTGCTGTGCGGCGTGGCAGGCTTTTTGGTCTCCGTAGGCCTGCCGTGGCTGGTCGCGGCGCTGGGCCAGGGCAACGTTGCGCAGGGCTATCAGCTGGGTGTCGGCGTGCTGTGCGCCATCGCGGTGGTGATGTTCCTGTGCTGTTTCTTCTGGGTACGCGAGCGCGTCCCGCTGGCCCTGATGGGGCGCTTTACCCTGCGCGAACATCTGGCCGGGCTGCGTAACAACGATCAGCTGCTATTGATGCTGGTGATGTCTTTCCTGCTGATTAACGTCTTTAACATTCGCGGCGGCGGGTACATGTACTTCATCACCTACGTGCTACAGGGCAGCACTGCCTATACGTCGCTGTTCTTCACCATGGTGACCTTTGCCGCCATTCTCGGTGCGGTGATCGTCAGCCCGCTCACCCGTCGTATTGATACGGTGAAACTGTACTACACCACCAACCTGGTGCTGGCCGCACTGGCATTCGCCATGTGGTTCCTGCCAACTGGCCCGGCGTATCAAACCCTGTGGCTGGCAGTGATTTTGGGCAACGGCGTGATCCTCGGCTTTACGCTGCCGTTGCACTTCTCGCTGATGGCCTTCGCCGACGACTACGGCGAATGGAAAACCGGCGTGCGCTCGTCAGGGATGAACTTCGCCTTTAACCTCTTTTTCATCAAGCTGGCGTGGGCCTCAAGTGCCGGGATCATCAGCCTGGTCTTTATCTTCGTCGCCTATCAGCCCGGTGCGGGCAACCAGACCCCGGCTTCGCTTTCTGGCATCACCACCATGGAAACGCTGCTGCCCGCCCTTTTCCACCTGCTGCTGGCCCTTTCAATACGCTGGTGCAGACTCACTAATCCGATGATGTCGCGCATCTCTACCGATCTGCGCCAGCGTCACGTTCAGTCCTGAGGAGAACAACATGTCCATCATGGAACCCGACCTGCATAAGCTCAAAATTAACGATCCGTTCCTCGGCCAGTATCAACAGCTGGTACGGGATGTGGTCATTCCCTATCAGTGGGATGCGCTAAACGACCGCATCGCCGAAGCGGAGCCGAGTCACGCCATCACCAATTTCCGGATCGCTGCCGGGCGGGAAGAAGGGGAATTTTACGGCATGGTTTTCCAGGACAGCGATGTCGCCAAATGGCTCGAAGCCGTGGCGTGGTCCCTGTGCCAGAAACCCGATCCTGAACTTGAGAAAACCGCCGACGAGGTCATTGAACTGGTGGCCGCTGCCCAATGTGACGATGGCTATCTGAATACCTATTTCACCGTGAAAGCACCTGGCGAACGCTGGACTAATCTCGCAGAGTGCCACGAACTGTACTGCGCCGGGCATATGATCGAGGCGGGCGTGGCGTACTTCCAGGGCACCGGAAAACGCGCACTGTTAGACGTGGTCTGCAAACTGGCCGATCATATCGACCGCGTGTTTGGCCCCGGAGAAAACCAGCTGCACGGCTATCCCGGCCACCCGGAAATCGAGCTGGCGTTAATGCGCCTGTATGACGTCACCCAGGAGCCACGCTATCTGGCGCTGGTGAAATATTTCGTCGAAGAGCGCGGCGCGCAGCCGCATTTTTACGATATCGAATACGAAAAGCGCGGCAGAACATCGCACTGGCACAACTACGGCCCGGCGTGGATGGTCAAAGATAAAGCCTATAGTCAGGCGCATCAGCCTCTCGCGGAGCAGCAAACCGCCATCGGGCACGCCGTGCGTTTTGTCTATCTGATGACCGGCGTGGCGCACCTTGCGCGGCTGAGCGGTGATGAAAGCAAACGTCAGGACTGCCTGCGTCTTTGGAATAATATGGTGCAACGGCAGCTCTATATTACGGGCGGAATTGGCTCGCAGAGCAGCGGCGAGGCCTTCAGCAGCGACTACGATCTGCCCAATGATACGGTCTATGCCGAAAGTTGCGCCTCGATTGGCCTGATGATGTTTGCCCGCCGGATGCTGGAGATGGAAGCGGATAGCCAGTATGCCGACGTCATGGAGCGCGCGTTATACAACACCGTGCTGGGCGGCATGGCGCTGGACGGTAAACACTTTTTCTACGTGAACCCGCTGGAGGTCCATCCTAAAACGCTGGCTTTCAACCATATCTATGATCACGTGAAACCGATTCGCCAGCGCTGGTTCGGCTGCGCCTGCTGTCCGCCGAATATCGCCCGCGTGCTGACTTCGCTTGGGCACTACATCTACACCGCACGCCCCGAGGCGCTGTTTATCAACCTCTACGTCGGCAACAGCGCGGCCATTCCGGTCGGGGACCACGAGCTGCAACTGCGTATTAGCGGCAACTATCCGTGGCAGGAGCAGGTGAAGATCGACATCACCTCGCCGGTTGCGGTTGAGCACACTCTCGCCCTGCGTCTGCCCGACTGGTGCGCCAGCCCGCAGATAGCGCTGAACGGTGAAGCAATAACAGGCGACGTGCGTCAGGGATATTGTTATCTCACCCGTCGCTGGCAGGAGGGGGATTCTGTGACCCTCACGCTGCCGATGCCGGTGCGCCGCTTATACGGCAATCCACAGGTGCGCCAGCAGGCAGGCAAAGTGGCGTTGCAGCGCGGCCCGCTGGTCTATTGTCTGGAAGAGGCGGATAACGGCGCGGGGTTACATAACCTGTCGCTGCCCGCCGACAGCACCTTCCGCGTGTTCGAAGGGAAAGGGTTGTTCTCGCATAAGATGCTGATTCAGACCGACGGCATCTCACAACGCGCCGTTGAGACCGAGCCGCAACCGCTCTGGCAATACGACCGCACGCCCACTGCGCCACACACTCAGACACTAACGTTTATTCCGTGGTTTAGCTGGGCCAACCGCGGCGAGGGCGAGATGCGGATATGGGTGGATGAGGTGTAAATCCTGACCATCTTCCAGGCAGCACACGCCGTGCTGCCTCGGCAAGAAAGACGCTTCGGTTGCTGAACTTTGGATGCTCGCTAATAAACGCGTCAATTTTCACTAATAAACGGCGGGGGAGCGTGATATTGATGCACTCTGCTCTGCCGTCAAATTGCTGCATATTGATCTCCACCAGCAAAAACCCCCCGGTACATCCGGGAAAAACCCGCTCGCGCGGCCATCGCGGTCGGTATGAATATAAGCCGGGTAGAACATAACCACTCCTGCAAATTGACTGTTTGATATCCCTCGACTGTGACACACCCAGCCAGGCACTTAAGATCACGATAACCTATTGGCTAAGCGACATCAGTGGCAAAAAATCAAAGCGGGAAAGGAGTTCGCAAAGAGAACAGGCAAAGGAGAGAGTTACATCAGAATGTGGAAGCAGGCTCGTAATACCCGACGACGCTAAACCTGCCCGGCCTGACTACCGCAGGCCGGGCAAGCACAGCACCACCGGGAAAGCAGGTGAAGCAGCCTCATCCTTGAGGACCGCTTTTTAAACTTAGAAGCGCCAGCTCATGCCGGTCATCAGCACGAAACTGTCTTCGCGGTCGATCATTGGGCTGTTTTTAACGTCATCCGGCAACACGGTATAAACCGCGCTGGCATTCAGGAACAGGTTATTGGTCAATTTGTATTTCGCGACCAGGCCCACGTATGGGTTCCAGCTATCGCCCGCAGTGTATTCGTTCATACCGCTGTGGCGAGACTCTTTGCCGGAAACACCGTAGTAATAGTCGTTGAAGCTTTCGTCATAGTAAAACACACCCACGGACGGAATCAGAGTCAGGCGCTCCATGCGGATCGGGTGGAAGTAGGAAATTTCACCCACCACGCCGCCACTTTCGTCCATGGCATCCGCCGCGACGCCAAACTTCAGGCTACCCCAGCGCTCGTGGCGATAGTAGGCGCCTCCCAGAAATGCAGATGCTTTGCGCTCATCGAGCTGCTTCATCGCGTGGTCGTCATTGTCATCGGGATCAAAATGCAGCGGCATCCAGGACGCCGTCAGGCTGAGTTCATTCTTACTGTCTTTCCACAACGCCCAACCGGCGGTGGTCTGGCGCACGTAGAAATTATCGCCTTCATAACTAATGAGTGGAACCGCAGTCGTATTTTCGTTATACCCTTTGTAAGGCGATTCATTGAAAACAGCGCCCGCACCCAATGAAAATTCACCCGCCATTGCTGATGAAGCGAAAAATAAGGTTGTGGTGATGAGCAAATTCTTTTTAGTAATCATTCCCTGTATCCATTAAATGCCTAACAAACGAGGCGAATAATAATGGTTACAAATTTGCCGATGCAATGAATGTGTTTATATAATATTATATATGAAATCATATAGATGAGCGTACGTGATGAATAATTTACAGATTAAGCCGCGTGAGTTAAAAATCATTTCTGTTATTGCCGCCACCGGCAGTATCGGAGACGCCGCCGCGTTGTTAGGCATGGCGCAGGCCAATGTCAGTAAATATCTCGCAGATTTTGAAACCCGCGTGGGTTTGAAAGTTTTTGAACGTACCACCCGTCAACTGGCGCTCACGCAGTTCGGCGAGGTGCTGCTCCCTTATATCAACGCATCACTTGATAAAAATAATCAACTCATTAATTTTATTGCCGATTATAAACATGAAAAAAGCGGACGCGTCACGATTTACGCGCCTACAGGGATCAACACCTATCTCGCTCGCCATGTGATCCATCTTCTCGAAGAGATCGGCGATATTCGTATTTGTTTAAAAACCTATAACCCTAATCGTAATGAATTATCTGAAGGCGTCACGTTTCCTGACGACTGCGACATCTTAATTACCTATGCACAACCCAAAGATGAAAGCCTGGTGGCTTATCAGCTAACCAAATATTCCGTTACCGCCTTCGCCACGCCAGAATATATAAAAAAGCGTCCCATTAACGGACCCGATGATTTAATTAAACACTCATGCATTTTGCTGGATTCAATATTAGTGGATGATGCTAACATCTGGCGTTTTCGCGTTCATGGCAGCGACGAAGTGCGCGATTATAAAGTCACCGGTAATTATATCTGTGATAATACACAAACGGCGCTGGAGCTGGCACGCAACCATCTCGGTATCGTGTTTGCGCCAAAAGAGAGCCTGAAAAGCGAGATTGAGCAGGGCATCTTAATGCCCTGTTTTTCTCATCAGGAGGAGTGGTGGCTGGATCTGACGGCTATTTTCCGCAAGCGCGAATATCAGCCGTGGCGGGTTCAGTACATTCTGGATGGCGTGCTGAACAGTCTGCGAGAGCGAATTAAGCAGGCCGTCCCAGGGGCGACCCGCTCTGATTAATTAGAACAGTCCCAGCGGTTTGTCGGAATAACTCACCAGCAGGCATTTCGTCTGTTGATAGTGATCCAGCATCATCTTATGGGTTTCACGTCCGATGCCCGATTGTTTATATCCCCCAAATGCCGCGTGGGCCGGATAGGCGTGATAACAGTTAGTCCAGACACGCCCTGCCTGAATACCGCGTCCCATTTTGTACGCCAGATTACCGTTGCGACTCCAGACCCCGGCACCCAGCCCGTATTGCGTATCGTTGGCCAGCTCAAGCGCTTCCTCCATGGTTTTAAAGGTCGTCACCGCCAGCACCGGGCCGAAAATCTCTTCCTGGAAAACGCGCATGTTGTTTTGACCAAACAGAATGGTCGGCTCCAGGTAATAGCCGTCTTTCAGATCGCCTTCCAGCACTTTGCGTCGGCCACCCGTCAGGACATCCGCGCCCTCTTTTTTGCCGATATCGATATAGTTCAGAATGGTTTCCAGCTGCCCATGAGAAACCTGTGCGCCCATCTGCGTCACGCTGTCCAGTGGGTTTCCGCTGCGAATGGATTCCACACGACGAATGGCGCGTTCCATAAAGCGTTCATAAATCGATTCCTGAACCAGCGCGCGGCTCGGGCAGGTGCAGACTTCGCCCTGGTTGAAGGCAAACAGCGCAAAGCCTTCCATCGCTTTATCAAAGAAGGCGTCCTCTTCGTCCATCACATCGGCGAAGAAGATATTCGGCGATTTACCGCCCAGCTCCAGCGTCACTGGAATGATATTCTGCGTGGCGTACTGCATGATCTGCTGGCCGACTTCCGTGGAGCCGGTAAACGCCACTTTCGCGATACGTTTTGAGGTCGCCAGATATTCACCGATTTCGCCACCCGCGCCGTTCACCACGTTTATCACCCCTGGCGGCACCAGATCGCCGATGATTTCCATCAGCAGCAAGACCGACAGCGGCGTTAAGCGCGCCGGTTTGAGCACCACGCAGTTACCCGCCGCCAGCGCGGGCGCCATTTTCCAGCTCGCCATCAGTAGCGGGAAATTCCACGGAATGATTTGCCCGACCACGCCCAGCGGCTCCTGGAAGTGATAGGCCACGGTGTCGCTGTCCACTTCGCTGATCCCGCCCTCCTGGGCGCGAATACAGGAGGCAAAATAGCGGAAATGGTCAATCGCCAGCGGGACGTCCGCGGCGGTGGTTTCGCGGATCGGTTTACCGTTATCCCAGGTTTCTGCCGCGGCCAGCAGCTCGAGATTTTGCTCCATTCGGTCGGCGATTTTGAACAGGATCGCGGCGCGGTCCTGAACGGAGGTGTGCGCCCATTTCTCTTTCACTTTGTGGGCCGCATCGAGCGCCAGATCGATATCTTTTTTGCCGGAACTGGCAATTTCGCACAGGGGCTGCCCGGTCACCGGGGTCAGGTTGGAGTAGTATTCACCGTCGACCGGCGCGACCCAGCCACCGCCAATGAAGTTGTCATACCGGGGTTTTAGCTTGAGAGGATAACCATACTCGCCAGGCTGCATACGCGTTGAGGGAGGATTGTTCGTCATGACCGTCTCCTTGCTGTTGGTGTTTAACAAGGGTAGTCACAGCTGGCGATTTTCTCGCCAGCCGCTTACAGCTTTACGACAGGTATCACGGATTATTTGCGCGGTTATTTTTCGATCTGCGGGAACAGCAGCGAATCACGTAACAGGTGGTCATTACCCCGGCGGCGCGTGAAGCCAATACGATTGAAATACTCCAGAATTTGTATCGCCAGTTTGCGGCCCACGTTCAGGCGATCGCGGAAGTCGGCAGCGCAGGTCGATCCCTTTTCCTGATGCAGATCGCGGATCAAACTGGCAAAGGTGACGATGCGATCGTTACGGTAATAGCGATCTTTAACGATCGCGGTAATCAGCCCCTGCTGCGCGGCGTGGCGCAATACCTGACGCATCACCACTTCATCCGTTGCAGTTTCGCGGGCCAAATCGCGCACCCACCAGGGTTCATCGCCAAACAGCGGCGCGGCTTTTTGCCAGATGGCGTCCTGTTCCGGGGTAAATCCGGCTTTGTGATCCGGCAGATGTAACCAGCCGTGATGGCTGTGGATCATGCCGCTTTCGCGCATCTTTTCTATCAGCAGCAGCACCAGCGCGTCGTCTTCCATCGGCAGCGCCATACGGCGCAGGCGTTCGCGGCCTGGGCCTGGCTCGTCCTGATGCTGTTCGTGGTAGGTCGCAAGCGTAGAGAGCACCTTGCGCTGCCAGTGGGCGGCAACCGGTGCGTTAAGCAGGCTGTATCCGGCCTGAATAAAGCCCGGCTGCTGCGTGAGCTGCCGCAAACCGTCACCGCTCAGCTGACGCCCCCAAGCGAAATCGGCGAGATTCACCGCACCGCGCTCGAGATGCACCGCCAGCGCAGCCTGGTCGTCTTCTGCCTGTGCCAGCGCCGCCAGCCACTGCAGATATTCAGGCTTACGTTTACCGCGACGCGGCGGATTGAGCGTCACCACGCGGGCGCCCGCCAGGGTGACGCGCGCAGAGATATCGCGCAGCACCAGCCGGTCGTTATCCGCCAGCCACAAAGGGGTATCCAGCACCAGCTCAGCCAAATCGTTTTCCAGTAAAGAGACACGGCCGGTCACGTGGCTGGCGGCGTGGTGGATATGCAGCGGCTGCCACTGGGTGAGCGGCGCGTGGGTGTGCAGAGAGACAATCACCCGCGTGGAAGGCTCCGGCGGCGCGTCGGCCAGCAGCCAGTCACCGCGATTGAGCTGCTCTTTTTCCGCATCACCGGCGATATTCAGGGCGATACGCTGCCCGGCATGGGCCTGTTCCGTGGGCTGGTTCTGTGCGTGCAGCCCGCGCACGCGCATCGGTTTATTCACGCCCGTCAGCCACAGACTATCGCCCACCTTCACTTCACCGCTGAGTGCCGTCCCGGTCACCACCAGTCCGGCCCCTTTCACGGTGAACGCGCGATCTATTGCCAGACGGAAGCTGTGATCGCTGGCCGGTTCGCGGGAGGAAAGATGCTGTAAATGGTCGCGTAGTTCGTCGATTCCGCGCCCTTCTGTCGCTACTGTGACAAAAACCGGCGCATCGGTGAAACCGTACTCCAGCAGAGTGGCGCGAATCTCTTCGCGCACTTCGTCAATGCGGCTCTCGTCGACGCGATCCGCTTTGGTGAGCGCCACCGTCAGCTGCGGCTGGCCCGTCAGCTGTAAAATCGCCAGATGCTCACGCGTTTGCGCCATCACGCCGTCGTCGCAGGCCACCACCAGCAGAGCGTGATCGATACCGCCGACCCCGGCCAGCATATTGGCAAGAAACTTTTCATGACCTGGCACATCGATAAAGCCGAGTACCCGACCGTCTGGCAGCGGCCAGTAAGCGTAGCCAAGATCGATGGTCATGCCGCGCTTTTTCTCTTCCGGCAGACGATCGGCATTCACGCCGGTAATGGCATGTAACAGCGTCGTTTTTCCGTGGTCAACGTGACCGGCAGTGGCAATAATCATTTCAACAACATCTCCAGAAACCGTTCTTCATCTTCAAGGCAGCGCAGATCCAGCCACAGGCGACCATCGTAAATGCGCCCGATAATCGGCGTAGGCAGCGCACGCCAGCGCGCAGACAAGGCGTCGAGCTGGCTTCCGCGCCCGTCGCGCGGCGTCAGAGTCAGCGCGGCGCTGGGCAGGCGGTCAACGGGCAGCGATCCGCTACCGATCTGCGACTGACAGGGTTCCACGCGCACGTCGAAATCGGGGAAGTGTGCGGCAACTTGCGGCAGCAGCAGTTCCGCCTGAGCGCGAATCGAGGCCGCATCGCGCGACAGCAGACGCAGCGTTGGCAGGCGTTCGGCCAGTTTCTCCGGATGGAGATAGAGCCGCAGCGTAGCGTCCAGCGCAGCGAGAGTCATTTTATCAGCGCGCAGGGCGCGTTTCAGCGGGTGCTGCTGGAGCTTCGCAATCAGTTCACGTTTACCGACCACAATCCCGGCCTGTGGGCCACCGAGCAGTTTGTCGCCGGAGAAGCTCACCAGGCTAACGCCTGCGGCGATCATCTCCTGTGGCATCGGCTCTTTCGGCAGACCGTAGAGACTCAAATCCACCAGCGAACCGCTGCCCAGATCGGCAATGACCGGCACGTTCAGTTCGCGGCCAATCTCCGCCAGCTCCGCCTCTTCCACCGTTTTGGTAAAGCCTTCAATGTGATAGTTGCTGGTGTGGACTTTCATCAGCAGCGCGGTGTTTTCGTTAACCGCCGCGCGATAATCTTTCGCATGCGTGCGGTTGGTGGTCCCGACTTCATGCAGCTCGCAGCCCGCCTGACGCATCACGTCAGGAATGCGGAACGCCCCGCCGATCTCCACCAGCTCGCCACGCGACACCACCACCTCTTTACCGCTCGCGGTGGCCGCCAGCATCAGCAGAACCGCCGCCGCGTTATTGTTCACAATGCAGGCATCTTCCGCGCCCGTTATTTGGCACAGAAGATCAGCCAGCGCGCGGTCGCGGTGTCCGCGCCCGGCACCGTCCAGATCGTACTCCAGCGTCACCGGGGATCGCATTGCCTGCATCACCGCCGTTATCGCCTCTTCCGCCTGTAGCGCGCGGCCTAAATTGGTGTGCAGCACCGTTCCCGTCAGGTTGATCACCGGACGCAATGCGCTTTGCGTATGCGCTGTCAGCCGTTTCTCCACCTCGTCCGCCCAGTCCTCGCACCACTGCGGCAGCGTATTTTGCGTCTGAATGTGCAGACGGGCTTCGTCCTGCATTACATTCAGGAGCGCCACCATGTGGGTGTGCCCGGACCGTTCAAGAAGAGGGGTGAATCGGGGATCGCGCAGCAGGCGATCGGTCGCAGGGATCTGGCTGTAGAGGGAACGATGAGTAGTCATTAACATGCCTGGCGGTTGGAGTTCTACCCCCCTCCCGACGGGAGAGGGAGTCAACGTGCAGAGGGATTGTACAGCGTACAGAGGTGAAGTGTTATAACCCGCGTCAAGCCTTTGGTGGTTCGGTGCGGGCAAAGCTTTCGCGGCTAAAGAGCGTTTCGGCCAGTTTGACCAGCAGCGGGCGATCCACGCACCAGCCGGGAGAAACGCGGCGGAAATTGAGATAGCCAATCGCGCAGGCGATGGCGATGGTCGCCAAATTCAGCGCGTCGGTTTTGAGTTTCCCGTCCTGAAGCAACTGTTCGCACATATCAAGACTGCGGCTGATTTTTTCCCGCTGACGCACCAGCTCCGCTTCGGATTGCTGCGCGGCAGGTCGCGCCTGTTCACGCACCGACACCAGCGCCGCATCCATGATGCCGTCGGCCAGCGCTTCGATCTGTTTAATCGCCAGCGCCGCTTTCGGCTCTCGGGGCACCATCGCCGGGGCAATCCCGAGCAGCTCGATGTACTCGGCAATAATCGGAGAATCAAACCAGGTTTCGCCATCATCGGTTACCAGCGCCGGTACTTTCCCGAGCGGATTGTACTGTGCCACCCCGGTTTCCGCGTGATAAGGCTGTTCGTTCACAAACTCGAACGTGATGCCTTTTTCCAGCAGGAGAATCGAAATCTTACGTACGAAAGGGCTGGTGTAGCTGCCGATGAGTTTCATTGCCTGATCCTTTACGCCAACAAAAGTGTAAGTATGGATCAGGCAACAAAAAAAGCAGAACGTTAATGGTCGAGATAGAGGTAATGCATCCAGCTGGTCATGCGCAGCAGCACTTTCCTCATGACGGAGACGTGCGCGAAGTGGTCGGAATAGACCGCCACCTGGGCATAAATCCCGTCAGGGAGGGCATCGACGTCCGCGCTAGGGTCCAGATCGATAGTGGCAAGCACGCCGTCTGTGCCAGGTACCACCGTCAGGGATTGCAGCGAACCTTGCGCCTGGTAGGAACCGCCCGGTACGACCGGCAGAATGCTGCTCAGTTTGCCGTGGAATACTTGCCCCGGTAGCGCGTTAAAGACCACTTCCGCGTCATCGCCCGGTTTCAGGCGCAGCAGAGAGTTCTGGCGGAACTGAGCGACAATCTGGCGTTTTTGGTCAGGAATAAAGACCATCACCGGGCGCAGCGGGAGTGCTGCGGCATAGGTGCCGGGGCGAATCAGCACCTGAGTGACATAACCATCGCTCGGCGCACGCACCACCGTTTGTTCGAGGTTGTACTTCGCCTCGGTCAGCTGTGCCCGCAGGCTGGCAATCTGCGACTGCTCGCCGTTGACCATGCTGTCTAACTGGCTTTTGATTTGTGCCTGATCGGCCACCGAGGCTTTCACCATCGCATCCTGCGCCAGATAGTTTTGCTGTGCGTTGTCGATATCGCTTTCAGAAAACGGGTTTACCTTCGCCCGGCTGCCTTTCAGATAGCGCTGGTAATCCTTATACAGGCGGTCGCGCTCTGCGGAGACGCGTGTGGTATTAGCCTGCGCTTCCGACAGCTGGCCTTTCAGCACGTCAATATTGTAGGTGGCGGTGACCAGATCAGCCTGCAGTCTGTCGACTCGGGCCTGATAGCGAACCGGATCGATTTTAAATAACACGTCGCCTTTTTTAATTAGCTGGTTATTTTTATCCGTCACTTCACTCACCACCCCGGTCACTTGTGGCGTGATCGGAATAGAAATCACCGCTTTTTGCGCCGTAAATGTATAAGGGTGGTTATAGTTCATTAATAAGATCAAACCGGCGACGATAAATACCCCACCTAATGCGGCGGTAGCGAGCGTCCATTGGTTAACCGGAATACGGAAGATTTTAAAGATCGCCCAGGCAAACGCGACATAGGTCAGAATAATTAGCAGATCCATGATTAGCTCTCCGGCGTATTTTTTTCTGCGGGCGTTGGCTCCGCGCCAAGCCGGTGTTCCAGCTCGGCAACGCGTCTGGTGAGGGCATCAATATCGGGTTGCTGCGGGGACTGCGCAATGTGATTTTGCATCCCCCATCCGCGCTCGGGCTGGTACAGCGTGGCCCAAATCCACAGGAATGGCCAGATGATATGCAGCGTAAACAGGCTGACCCAGCCCGCTGTATGGATCGCATCGGCATGGGGATGATTACGCTTTTTCGCCATCAAATAGGGGATATCATGAATCGCAATGATCCCATAAAAAATGACCAGAAAAACGAAAATCAATACGCCCAGCGCGAAATAGTTAAGGAACATATTTGCCTCACTAAAATAGCTTCAACTCTTTAAAAATATTAAATGGTAAGCAACCAAATTAATTTCTTACTGTGCAATTTCTTTGCACATATAAATTAGAGCCGTGGAGTATTATTATTAAAATATCTCCGCGCAAGTTTAATAGCGTGACAAAATATATCCTGACTAATAATCTACTTAATCTTACATTAGCAGATTAATCCTCATTACGCTTTTTCTCCATAACACTAAGGGATGAAACCATGTTGAGGAAAATCAGTGACTGGATTACAGCCTGGCTGAATTGACAAAACAGAAGTGGGCGGCGATCACACCTGGAGAATTCTGCCTTCAAATTTATTGTGAAGATGATCACAAACATCCAACAAACCCGCCAACACAAACTGTGATATCAATCACATAAAAGCGTCAATCCTGGCGGATTTTTCCCCTGTGTATTTTTTTTACACACCACATTTGTGACGAAGATCACTTCAATTTTAGCCCCACCCCCTACATTTACGTGATTGAGATCACACAAAATTTCGCTGTCTGGACAGTTGAACGATTCAGTGCCAGATTTCACAGCATCAGAACAGGGCTCGGCTACCTCTGCCGCCGCACATTAACGATAAACCTCGGGCCGCAAGCCTAAGCGTAAACAGAAGAAGGGGTGTTTTATGTCATCCGATATCAAGATCAAAGTGCAAAGCTTTGGTCGTTTCCTGAGCAACATGGTGATGCCAAATATCGGCGCGTTTATCGCGTGGGGTATCATCACTGCGTTATTTATTCCGACAGGGTGGTTGCCGAACGAAACGCTGGCGAAACTCGTTGGCCCAATGATTACCTATCTGCTGCCACTGCTCATCGGTTATACCGGTGGTCGTCTGGTTGGCGGCGATCGCGGCGGTGTGGTCGGTGCTATCACCACCATGGGCGTTATCGTCGGTGCGGATATGCCAATGTTCCTCGGTGCGATGATTGCAGGTCCTTTAGGCGGCTGGGCAATTAAGAAATTTGACGTCTGGGTTGATGGCAAGATCAAATCCGGCTTCGAAATGCTGGTGAACAACTTCTCCGCTGGCATCATCGGTATGATCCTGGCGATTCTGGCATTCCTGGGTATCGGTCCTGCGGTTGAAGTGCTGTCGAAAGTGCTGGCTGCGGGCGTTAACTTCATGGTTGTTCACGACATGCTGCCGCTGGCCTCTATCTTTGTAGAACCAGCGAAAATCCTGTTCCTGAACAACGCGATCAACCACGGTATCTTCTCACCGCTGGGTATTCAGCAGTCCCATGAACTGGGCAAATCCATCTTCTTCCTGATTGAAGCTAACCCAGGTCCGGGTATGGGTGTTCTGCTGGCGTACATGTTCTTCGGTCGCGGTAGCGCTAAACAGTCTGCTGGCGGCGCGGCTATCATCCACTTCCTGGGCGGTATCCACGAAATTTACTTCCCATACGTGCTGATGAACCCACGTCTGATCCTGGCCGTTATCCTTGGCGGTATGACTGGCGTGTTCACTCTGAGCGTGCTGGGCGGTGGTCTGGTTTCTCCTGCGTCTCCGGGTTCTATCCTGGCGGTTCTGGCGATGACGCCAAAAGGTGCCTACTTCGCTAACATCGCGGCTATCTGCGCGGCAATGGCAGTCTCCTTCGTGGTTTCCGCTATCCTGCTGAAAACCAGCAAAGTGAAAGAAGAAGACGATATCGACGCTGCGACCCGTCGTATGCAGGATATGAAAGCCGAATCTAAAGGCGCTGCAACGCCGCTGACTGCGGGCGACGTCTCTAACGATCTGAGCCACGTGCGTAAAATCATCGTAGCCTGTGATGCCGGTATGGGTTCAAGCGCAATGGGTGCAGGCGTGCTGCGTAAAAAAGTCCAGGATGCGGGCCTGACCAACATCTCCGTAACCAACAGCGCAATCAACAGCCTGCCACCGGATGTCGACCTGGTCATCACGCACCGCGATCTGACAGAGCGTGCGATGCGTCAGGTTCCACAGGCACAACACATTTCACTCACGAACTTCCTCGACAGCGGCCTGTACTCTAGCCTGACCGAGCGTCTGGTGGCGGCACAGCGTCACACCGACAACGAAGTGAAAGTCCGTGATAGCCTGAAAGACAGCTTTGATCCAAACGACAGCCACCTGTTCCGTCTGGGCGCTGAAAACATCTTCCTCGGCCGCACCGCGAGCCACAAAGAAGAAGCGATCCGCTTTGCAGGTGAGCAGCTGGTGAAAGGCGGTTACGTCGAGCCAGAATATGTTGATGCGATGCTGGCGCGTGAGAAACTGACGCCAACGTATCTGGGTGAATCCATCGCAGTGCCACACGGTACGGTTGAAGCGAAAGATCGCGTTCTGAAAACCGGCGTGGTGTTCTGTCAGTACCCGGCAGGCGTGCGATTCGGTGAAGAAGAAGACGACATCGCCCGTCTGGTGATTGGTATCGCCGCTCGCAACAACGAGCACATCCAGGTGATTACCAGCCTGACCAACGCTCTGGATGATGAATCCGTCATCGAGCGCCTGGCGCAGACCACCAGCGTTGAAGAAGTGCTGGCGCTGCTGAACAAGTAACAGCGTCCTATCCCCTCTCCCTTTCGGGAGAGGTAGGTGGAGGGAAATGCCTCACCCCAGCCCTCTCGGGTAAAAACATTGATGAAGGTTAATACTATGAAAGCATTACATTTTGGCGCAGGTAATATCGGTCGTGGCTTTATCGGCAAACTGCTGGCAGACGCGGGCATTACGCTGACATTCGCCGATGTGAATCAAGTGGTGCTCGACGCCCTGAATGCCCGTCATAGCTACCAGGTTCACGTCGTGGGCGAAAACGAGCTGGTTGAAACCGTCTCGGGTGTGAATGCCGTCAGCAGCATTGGCGACGACGTTATTGACCTGATCGCCAGCGTTGATCTGGTGACCACCGCCGTCGGTCCGGTTGTGCTTGAGCGTATCGCCCCTGCCGTCGCGAAAGGTCTGGCAAAACGTAAAGCACAGGGCATCACCACGCCACTGAATATCATCGCCTGTGAAAACATGGTGCGCGGTACCACGCAGCTGAAAGGCCACGTTCTGGCCGCCGTCGCCGATGAAGATAAAGCCTGGGTCGAAGAACACGTTGGCTTTGTCGATTCCGCCGTGGACCGTATCGTCCCGCCGTCTGAATCCGCCACTCACGATCCGCTGGAAGTGACCGTTGAAACCTTCAGCGAGTGGATTGTTGATAAAACCCAGTTCAAAGGCCCGCTGCCGACGATCCCGGGTATGGAATTAACCGATAACCTGATGGCATTTGTCGAACGCAAACTCTTCACGCTGAACACCGGGCATGCTATAACCGCGTACCTCGGAAAATTGGCCGGTCATCAGACCATTCGTGATGCGATTCTCGATGAGAAAATCCGTGCGGTGGTAAAAGGTGCGATGGAAGAGAGCGGCGCGGTCCTGATCAAACGCTACGGTTTTGATGCCGAGAAGCATGCGGCATACATTCAGAAAATCCTCGGTCGTTTTGAAAACCCGTATCTGAAAGATGACGTTGAGCGCGTCGGTCGTCAGCCGCTGCGTAAACTGAGCGCCGGCGATCGCCTGATCAAACCGCTGCTGGGCACGCTGGAGTACGACCTGCCGCACGCCAACCTGGTAAAAGGGATTGCGGGGGCCATGCACTATCGCAGCGAGCAGGACCCACAGGCGCAGGAGCTGGCTCAATTGATCGATACCAAAGGCCCGCAGGCGGCACTTGCCGAGATTTCAGGGCTTGAGGCCAATAGTAGCGTGGTTGTGGAGGCGGTTAACGCATATAACGCAACCAAATGATTCAGGATCAGGCGCAGGTTCTCCTGCGCCCGAACGACAGATTGTCAGATATGCAGGCAATAATGGAACAAACCCAGGCCTTTGAAAACCGTGTGCTTGAGCGTCTGAATGCTGGCAAAACCGTACGAAGTTTCCTGATTGCCGCCGTCGAGTTACTCACCGAGGCGGTGAATATTCTGGTACTTCAGGTGTTCCGCAAAGACGACTACGCGGTAAAATATGCTGTAGAACCGTTACTGGACGGCGACGGACCGCTGGGCGATCTGTCGGTGCGCCTGAAGCTCATTTATGGCCTCGGCGTCCTCAGCAGGCCCGAGTATGAAGACGCGGAACTGCTGATGGCCCTGCGCGAAGAGCTAAATCACGACGGTAATGAGTACGCTTTTACCGACGATGAAATTCTCGGGCCGTTTGGTGAATTACACTGCGTCACCGCCCTGCCGCCGGCCCCGCATTTCGATAACAGCGATCCTGAACTGTATGCGATGCAAAAGCTTCGTTATCAACAGGTTGTGCGTTCTACGATGGTCCTTTCCCTGACTGAGCTGATTTCACGAATCAGCTTAAAAAAAGCGTTTCAGAAGTAACCCTGCGCACATTGGTGTATCCTTCCCTTAATTCCCCCGTTTTTAGAGCTATATGTGATGAAAGAAGTCGAAAAGAACGAAATTAAACGCCTGAGCGATCGCCTGGATCTGATCCGCCACCAGCAGGCTGATATGTCGCTGGTTGAGTCCGCTGAGAAATACGCTGAGCTGGAAAAAGAGAAAGCGACGCTGGAAGCGGAAATCGACCGTCTGCGTGCCGTAAAAGGCCACAAGCTGAGCAAAGAAGCGCAGAAGCTGATGGACATGCCGCATCGCCGTGCGATCACCAAAAAAGAACAGGCCGACATGGGCAAGCTGAAAAAAAGCGTGCGCGGCCTGGTGGTTGTGCACCCGATGACCGAACTGGGCCGTGAAATGGGCCTGAAAGAGATGACCGGCTTTTCGAAGACGGCGTTCTGATTTAGCTGCCGGGTGGCGCCATGCTTACCCGGCCTGCCCCCCCTCCCCTTAAAATTGGCCCAACCAATCCCCTGACCAATACTTCCCTGGTTCACACTTCCATTATTTCTGCTCACAAAATCATTGCCCATCCATAACATTTGATTAACCATTTGTTGTCATTACCCCTACATCACACTATTGGCAGGACCACTTTTACACAGACTGTGACGCCGAGATGAGCGCAGACTCACCGCGAAGCAGAATGTGTGGTCCTCAGGAGACCTGCAATGAGCCTCTGGCAACAAAACTACGATCCGGCCGGTAACATCTGGCTGTCGAGCCTGATCGCATCGCTACCGATTCTGTTCTTCTTCTTCGCGCTGATTAAGCTCAAGCTGAAGGGCTATCTCGCCGCAACCTACACCGTCGCGATTGCGCTGGTGGTGGCGCTGTTCTTCTACAAAATGCCGGTCGATCACGCGCTGGCGTCGGTGGTGTATGGTTTCTTCTACGGATTGTGGCCAATCGCCTGGATCATCATCGCGGCGGTGTTTGTTTATAAAATCTCGGTGAAGACCGGGCAATTCGACATCATTCGCTCGTCGATTCTCTCCATTACCCCGGATCAGCGCCTGCAAATGCTGATTGTCGGTTTCTGCTTCGGCGCGTTCCTCGAAGGGGCGGCGGGCTTTGGTGCACCGGTGGCGATCACCGCTGCGCTGCTGGTGGGTCTCGGCTTTAACCCGCTGTATGCTGCGGGCCTATGCCTGATCGTTAACACCGCTCCGGTAGCCTTCGGCGCGATGGGGATTCCTATTCTGGTCGCCGGGCAGGTCACCGGTTTAGACAGCTTCGAAATCGGCCAGATGGTGGGGCGTCAGCTGCCGTTCCTGACCATTATCGTGCTGTTCTGGATCATGGCGATTATGGACGGCTGGCGCGGCGTGAAAGAGACCTGGCCTGCGGTGGTGGTTGCAGGTGGTTCGTTTGCTATCGCCCAGTATCTCAGCTCGAACTTTATCGGCCCGGAACTGCCGGACATCATCTCGTCGCTGGTATCGCTGGTCTGTCTCACCCTGTTCCTGAAGCGCTGGCAGCCGGTGCGCATCTTCCGCTTTGGCGATATGGGCGCGGCGCAGGTCGATCAGACTCTGGCACGCACCCATTACAGCGTCGGCCAGATTGTGCGTGCCTGGTCGCCGTTCCTGTTCCTGACCGCGACGGTCACCCTCTGGAGCGTGCCGCCGTTCAAAGCGCTGTTCGCCCCTGGCGGCGCGCTGTACGACATGGTGATTAACATCTCCGTGCCGTTCCTCGACAAAATGGTTGCCCGCATGCCGCCGGTCGTTCACGAAGCGACGCCGTATGCTGCGGTCTATAAGTTCGACTGGTTCTCTGCAACCGGCACGGCGATCCTGTTTGCGGCGATTCTTTCAGTGGTGTGGTTGCGGATGAAACCGGCGGCGGCTATTCAGACCTTTGCCAGCACGCTGAAAGAGCTGGCGCTGCCGATTTACTCTATCGGTATGGTGCTGGCGTTCGCGTTTATCTCGAACTACTCCGGTTTGTCATCGACGCTGGCGTTAGCCCTGGCCCATACGGGGCACGCCTTCACCTTCTTCTCGCCGTTCCTCGGCTGGCTGGGCGTGTTCCTGACCGGTTCCGATACGTCATCCAACGCCCTCTTTGCCGCGCTTCAGGCGACCGCCGCGCAGCAGATTGGTGTTTCGGACGTGCTGCTCGTCGCGGCGAACACCACCGGCGGCGTGACCGGCAAAATGATCTCCCCGCAGTCCATCGCCATTGCCTGTGCAGCGGTGGGACTGGTGGGTAAAGAGTCGGACCTGTTCCGATTTACCGTCAAACACAGCCTGATATTCACCTGTATGGTGGGCGTGATTACCACGCTTCAGGCCTACGTCTTAACCTGGATGATTCCATGATAGTGATGCCCAGACGCCTGTCCGACGAGATTGCCTCTCGCGTGCGGGCGCTGATTGAAGAACAACAGCTGGAAGCGGGCATGAAATTGCCCGCGGAACGCCAGCTGGCGGCGCTGCTTGGCGTGTCGCGTAATTCACTGCGCGAAGCGCTGGCGACGCTGGTCAGCGAGGGCGTGCTGCTCAGCCGTCGCGGCGGCGGGACCTTTGTCCGCTGGCAGCACGACGACTGGTCCGAGCAAAATATCGTTCAGCCTCTTAAAACGCTGATGGAGAACGATCCGGATTACAGTTTCGATATCCTCGAAGCCCGCCATGCCATTGAAGCCAGCACCGCCTGGCGCGCGACGGACGCCGATAAAGAGAAGCTCAAAGCCTGCTTTGAGGCGACGCAGAGCGATAACCCAGATATCGCCTCGCAGGCGGACGTGCGTTTTCATCTCGCCATTGCCGAGGCCTCACACAACGTGGTGCTGCTGCAAACCATGCGCGGCTTTTTCGATCTGCTGCAATCCTCCGTTAAGCAGAGCCGCCAGCGCATGTATCTCGTTCCGCCGGTCTTTGCCCAGCTCACGGAGCAGCATCAGGCCGTACTCGACGCCATTCTAAAGGGCGACGCCGACGCCGCGCGTAAAGCGATGATGGCCCATCTCGGTTTCGTCCATACCACCATCAAACGATTCGATGAAGATCAGGCCGGGCAGGCGCGCATTACCCGCCTGCCCGGCGATCATGATATTTCCAGGGAGAACAAAGCATGATTATTTCCGCAGCCAGTGACTATCGCGCAGCGGCGCAGCGCATCCTGCCCCCATTCCTGTTCCACTACATCGACGGCGGGGCGTATTCCGAATACACCCTGCGCCGCAACGTGGAGGACCTGTCCGAAGTGGCGCTGCGCCAGCGTGTGCTGAAGAACATGTCCGATCTGAGTCTGGAAACGAAGCTGTTCAACGAGACGCTGTCGATGCCTGTGGCTCTGGCACCCGTTGGCCTGTGCGGCATGTACGCTCGTCGCGGTGAGGTGCAAGCGGCGGCGGCGGCTGATGCCAAAGGTATCCCGTTTACGCTCTCGACAGTCTCCGTGTGTCCGATTGAAGAGGTGGCACCGACCATTAAGCGCCCGATGTGGTTCCAGCTGTACGTCCTGCGCGATCGTGGCTTTATGCGTAACGCCCTTGAGCGTGCCAAAGCGGCGGGCTGTTCAACGCTGGTGTTTACCGTCGATATGCCGACACCGGGCGCCCGCTATCGCGATGCCCACTCGGGTATGAGCGGCGCGAACGCGGCCATGCGTCGCTACTGGCAGGCGGTCACGCATCCGCAGTGGGCGTGGGATGTGGGCGTCAACGGTCGTCCACACGATCTGGGTAATATTTCGGCGTATCTCGGCAAACCGACCGGGCTGGAGGATTACATCGGCTGGCTGGCGAATAACTTTGATCCGTCGATCTCGTGGAAAGATCTGGAATGGATCCGCGAGTTCTGGGACGGCCCGATGGTCATCAAAGGCATTCTCGATCCGGAAGATGCACGCGATGCGGTGCGTTTTGGCGCAGATGGCATTGTGGTGTCGAACCACGGCGGGCGTCAGCTTGATGGCGTGCTCTCCTCCGCGCGCGCGCTGCCGGCCATCGCCGACGCGGTGAAAGGCGATATTGCGATTCTGGCCGACAGCGGCATCCGCAACGGGCTGGACGTGGTGCGCATGATTGCCCTCGGCGCTGACAGCGTGCTGCTGGGCCGGGCGTATCTGTATGCGCTGGCGACGCATGGCCAGGCGGGCGTGGCGAATCTGCTGAACCTTATCGAAAAAGAGATGAAAGTGGCGATGACGCTGACCGGGGCTAAAACCATCGGTGAGATCAGCAAGGATTCGCTGGTGCAGGAGCTGAGTAAATTACCGGCGGCGCTGGCACCATTGGCGCGAGGGGACGCGGCGTAGGGAAAGTGGTATCCTGCCCCCGCATTTTAAGGGGGCAGCATGCTTAACATCGTTTTATTCGAACCAGAAATTCCGCCGAATACCGGGAATATCATCCGCCTGTGCGCCAACACCGGTTTTCGTTTGCATATTATCGAGCCAATGGGGTTTGCGTGGGATGACAAACGCCTGCGCCGTGCCGGGCTGGATTATCACGAATTTACCGCCGTGGTCCGCCATCACGATTACGCCGCGTTTATGGAAGCGCAAAAGCCGCAACGTATGTTTGCCCTGACGACGAAAGGCACGCCTGCACACAGTGCGGTGAGCTATCAGGAAGGCGATTATCTGATGTTTGGTCCGGAGACGCGCGGGTTGCCTGCCACTATTCTTGACGCCCTGCCTGCTGAGCAAAAAATCCGTATTCCGATGATGCCGGACAGCCGGAGCATGAACCTGTCGAACGCGGTGTCGGTAGTAGTGTACGAAGCCTGGCGCCAGCTGGGATATGCTGGCGCGATATTACGAAGCTGATGTTGTCGGGTAGCGTTTAAATCCCGTCGCCATACTCAAAGGTATGGTGGATACCGTTGAAGTGCTGATCCATATCCATCGCGGGTTTATCGCTCTCTGGCTTGCCAACGATACGCGCTGGCACTCCAGCGGCGGTGGTATGCGGTGGAACAGGTTGCAGCACCACGGAACCGGCGCCGATTTTCGCGCCGCGCCCCACTTCGATATTGCCGAGAATTTTCGCGCCCGCGCCAATCATCACCCCTTCACGGATCTTCGGATGGCGATCGCCGCTGGTTTTACCGGTACCCCCGAGGGTGACGGACTGCAGAATCGACACGTCATCCTCGATCACCGCCGTTTCCCCGACGACAATCCCCGTGGCGTGGTCGAGCATGATTCCACGACCAATTTTCGCCGCCGGGTGGATATCGACCTGGAAAGTGACGGAAACCTGGTTCTGCAAGAAGATCGCCAGCGCGCGGCGGCCCTCATTCCACAGCCAGTGGCCAATACGGTAGGCCTGCAGGGCGTGGAAGCCTTTCAGATACAGCAGCGGCGTTGAATATTTATCGACGGCAGGGTCACGCGTGCGCACGGCCTGAATATCACAGGCGGCGGAGGCGATCATTTCAGGGTCAGCGGCATACGCCTCTTCCACCACTTCGCGAATAGCGATCGCGGGCATAATGGAGGACGCCAGTTTGTTGGCGAGCATATAGCTCAGGGCGCTGCCGAGGTTTTCATGCTTGAGTAGCGTCGCGTGGTAGAAACTGGCCAGCATTGGCTCGCAGTCGGCCAAAGCCCGGGCTTCGGCTTTAATATTGTTCCAGACGATATCCAGTTCTTCACACGGCATTGCATACTCCAGGCGGTATCATAATGACCGGCCAGTTCTGCGCCAGCCGGGTCATTCAGGTGACTAAGGTTCCCTGCGATTAATTACTACTGCGCTCGTCCTTGCGTGAGCGACCTAACAGCGTTAATGCTGCCTCGCGCGCATTTTTTCCGCAATACAATACCTGATAAATTTCCTCGGTTATTGGCATTTCGACACCAAAACGGTGCGCCAATTCCCGAACTTCTTTGGTATTGCGATAGCCTTCAACCACCTGACCAATCTTCTCCTGCGCGCCGATCACGTCCATACCCTGTCCAAGCATCATGCCGAAACGGCGGTTGCGAGACTGGTTATCAGTGCAGGTCAGCACCAGATCGCCTAAACCGGCCATCCCCATAAAGGTGGCAGGATCGGCGCCCAGCGCGGTCCCGAGACGAGACATTTCAGTCAGTCCACGGGTGATCAGCGCTGTACGCGCGTTGGCGCCAAAGCCGATACCGTCGGACATCCCGGCACCAATCGCGATGACGTTTTTCACCGCGCCGCCCAGCTGCACACCGATAAAATCGGGATTGCTGTAGACGCGGAAGCTCTTACCGCAGTGCAGCAAATGCTGGAGATCGTCGGAGAAGGTCTGATCGGTCGATGCCAGAGAGATGGCCGTTGGCAGGCCTGCGGCCAGCTCTTTGGCAAACGTCGGCCCGGAGATCACCGCGAGCGGAATGTCATCACCCAGAATTTCGCGGGCGACATCCTGCAAGAGACGTCCGGTTTCCGCTTCCAGCCCTTTCGTCGCCCACACAATGCGCGCATCCGGGCGCATCAGCGCCTTGATCTGGTGCAGCACCTGGCCAAAGACATGGCTCGGCACAACCACGAGAATATTGCGGCTGGCGGCAAGCGCGGTGGCAAGATCGCTTTCGAGATGCAGCGAATCAGGGAAAGGCACGTCAGGAAGAAACGCCACGTTGCAGCGGTCGTGTTGCAACGTCGCGATATGTTTGGGATCGTGGCCCCAGAGAACCACTTCGTGACCATTTCTTGCCAGAGTGATGGCAAGAGCGGTGCCGTAAGAGCCGGCACCGATCACAGTCATTGACGCATTAACTGTACTCATCAGGCATCCTGATGTTGGTCAGTACCTTCGCCAGCTTGCTGCTGCAGATAGTTCATGAACAGCGCATCAAAGTTTACTGGCGCAAGGTTCAGTTGCGGGAATGTACCGCGGGATACCAGGCTGGTGATGCATTCGCGAGCATACGGGAACAGGATGTTCGGGCAGTATGCACCCAGGCAATGCGCCAGCTGATTACCTTCGATACCGCCAACGGAGAAGATACCGCCCTGCTGTACTTCGCACAGGAATGCAGTTTCTTCGCCCAGCGCAGCGGTAACGGTCACGCGCAGCACAACTTCATACACGTCTTCTGCCAGTTGGGTAGAAGCAGTATCAAGATCAAGTTTAACCTCTGGCTGCCAATCTTTCTGGAAAACGTGTGGCGCATTTGGAGCTTCGAAAGAGACATCTTTGGTGTAGATGCGCTGGATCTGGAAACTCATTTCGTTGTTGTTTTGTTCTGACATGGAAATACCCTTTTTAATTGTCCTAAAACGCTATCACAGCAGGGGATCGAGCCCGCCGCGTGCATCCAGCGCATACAAGTCATCACAGCCGCCAATGTGCTGCGCATCAATAAAAATCTGCGGAACCGTCGTGCGGCCACTACGTTTGATCATCTCTTCACGTTTTGCCGCATCGCCATCAATGGGCAGTTCCTGGAAAGTTACCCCTTTGCTGTTTAGCAGCGCTTTTGCACGATGGCAAAACGGGCAGGTCGCTTTGGTGTAGATTTCAATATTGGCCATCACGTCGTTCCTCTTATTTACCGCGAACTAAAGGCAGATTCTCACCGCTCCAGCCAGAGACGCCGTCTTTCAGTACAAAGACTTTATCGAAGCCAGCTTTGGTGAGTGCGCTCGCCGGGTCCTGAGCCTGCATGCCGGTACCGTCAACCACGATAATCGGTTTGTCTTTATGCTTTTCCAGCTCGCCAAGATTGTTGGCTTTGATTTCTGTTGGCAGCAGGTTAATAGACCCTGCAATGTGCCCTTTACGGAAATCATCACGCTGGCGCAGATCCACAACGACCGCGTCTTCTTTGTTGATGAGGCGCGTTGCTTCGCCACGGGTAATAACCTTAACTTTAGACGTAAGGCCTTTAAACGTGGTGAACAGCACAGCGGCCAGTAAACCAATCCACGCGATACTGAGTACTGGGTGGCGGCTAACAAATTGCATAATTTCTTGCATGGGGGGTAACAACTCCCGACGTAGTGATTAAAAAAACCAGGACAGGAGTATACCTGTGCGTTGTGGCAAATACAGCCAGCGAGAATAAGCTAATCCATTTTCTGCGGCATGCCACGAAAAAAAAGCGTCAAAATGAGCACACCCGCCGCCTGTCCCCTCCCTTTCTTTGATCTTCTGCGGCTATTTTATCGATTCAGCTGTAGTAAAATTACGCAAATTTTTTGTCTCTTGAGCATGAGGTTGTCGCAATGTCGGTTTCTAAAAAACCTATGGTACTGGTGATTCTGGATGGTTATGGCTATCGTGAGGACAGCCAGGATAACGCCATTTTCAACGCTAAAACCCCGGTCATGGATGCGCTGTGGGCAAAACGTCCGCATACCCTGATTGACGCTTCTGGCCTGGAAGTTGGCCTGCCAGACCGTCAGATGGGCAACTCCGAAGTGGGACACGTCAACCTGGGCGCCGGTCGTATCGTCTATCAGGACCTGACCCGCCTGGACGTTGAAATTAAAGAACGTACTTTCTTCACCAACCCGGTGTTGACCACCGCCGTTGATAAAGCGGTCAATGCGGGCAAAGCCGTCCACATCATGGGCCTGCTCTCTGCAGGTGGTGTTCACAGCCACGAAGATCACATCCTGGCGATGGTTGAGATGGCTGCCGAACGCGGCGCAGAAAAAATCTATCTGCACGCTTTCCTCGACGGCCGCGACACCCCACCGCGCAGCGCGAAATCCTCCCTGCAAACCTTTGAAGAGAAATTTTCTGAACTGGGCAAAGGCCGCGTGGCGTCTATCATTGGCCGTTACTTCGCCATGGACCGCGACAACCGCTGGGACCGCGTTGAGAAAGCCTACGACCTGATGACCCAGGCAGCAGGCGAATTCCAGTTTGATACCGCTGTTGCCGGTCTGGAAGCCGCTTACGCGCGCGATGAAAACGACGAATTCGTGAAAGCGACCGTGATCCGTGCTGAAGGCCAGGCCGATGCCGCAATGGAAGACGGCGATGCGCTGATCTTCATGAACTTCCGCGCTGACCGTGCGCGCGAAATCACCCGCGCTTTCGTGAACGCGGATTTCGACGGTTTTGCCCGTAAAAAAGTCGTGAACCTCGACTTCATCATGCTGACCGAGTACGCCGCAGACATCAAAGTCCCTTGCGCGTATCCACCGGCATCGCTGGCAAACACCTTCGGCGAGTGGATGGCGAAGAACGACAAAACGCAGCTACGTATTTCTGAAACCGAAAAATATGCGCACGTGACCTTCTTCTTCAACGGCGGTGTTGAAGAGCCGTTCAAAGGCGAAGACCGCATTCTGATCAACTCTCCGAAAGTGGCGACTTACGATCTACAGCCAGAAATGAGCTCTGCTGAACTGACCGAGAAACTGGTTGCGGCAATTAAAAGCGGTAAATACGACACCATCATCTGTAACTACCCGAACGGCGATATGGTCGGGCATACGGGCGTGATGGAAGCCGCGGTGAAAGCGGTTGAAGCGCTGGACCACTGCGTTGACGAAGTGACCAAAGCGGTCGAATCCGTCGGTGGCCAACTGCTGATTACAGCTGACCACGGTAACGCAGAACAGATGCGCGATCCGTCTACCGGACAGGCGCACACAGCACACACCAACCTGCCTGTTCCGCTGATTTACGTGGGTGAGAAATCTCTGAAAGCAGTGGAAGGCGGCAAGCTTTCTGACATCGCACCAACCATGTTGACGCTGATGGGTATGGAAATCCCGCAAGAGATGACTGGCAAGCCGCTGTTCATCGTGGAATAATCCCTCCCCATGAGGGGAAAGGCGATTTTTTCAATCACATGGGTCGTGAAGCCGTTACGGTTATCAGTCAGGCCTCTGCTTTACGCCAGCGCACTCAGCGCTGGCGTATTGCTGTGCGCCGCATCCGCCCACGCTGACGATCGCGATCAGCTCAAATCTATTCAGGCCGATATCGCCGCCAAAGAGCGCGCGGTACGCCAGCAGCAACAGCAACGCGCCTCACTGCTTGCACAGTTAAAGCAGCAGGAGGAAGCGATCTCCGCCGCCGCGCGCAAACTGCGCGAAACACAGAACACCCTTTCCGTGCTGAACAAGCAAATCGATGAGATGAATGCGTCGATTGCCAAACTGGAACTCCAGCGAGCCACTCAGGAACGTAACCTTGCAGCACAGCTCGACGCTGCGTTTCGTCAGGGCGAGCACACCGGCATTCAGCTGATCCTCAGCGGGGAAGAGAGCCAGCGCGGGCAGCGCCTGCAGGCCTATTTCGGCTATCTGAACCAGGCACGTCAGGAGACCATCGCGCAGCTTAAACAGACGCGCGAAGAGGTCACCTCGCAGAAAGCCGAGCTGGAAGAGAAGCAAAGTCAGCAGCAGACCCTGCTTTACGATCAGCAGGCGCAGCAGGCGAAGCTGGAGCAGGCGCGGAACGAACGTAAGAAAACCCTCTCCGGGCTGGAATCTTCCATTCAGGAAGGCCAGGCGCAGCTGGGTGAAATGCGCGCCAACGAAACAAAACTGCGCAACAGTATTGCTCGCGCAGAAGCCGCCGCCCGGGCACGCGCCGAGAAAGAGGCCCGCGAAGCGCAAGCCGTGAAAGACCGTCAACAGGAAGCCTCCCGCAAAGGCTCGACCTACAAGCCAACGGAAAGCGAGCGCTCGCTTATCTCACGTACCGGCGGATTAGGCGCCCCACGCGGACAAGCCTACTGGCCCGTGCGCGGCTCTATTTTGCATCGCTATGGCGAACAGCTGCAGGGTGAGCTACGTTGGAAGGGTATCGTGATTGGCGCGTCGGAAGGGAGCGAAGTCAAAGCGATCGCCGATGGCCGCGTGATCCTCGCCGACTGGCTGCAAGGCTATGGTCTGGTGGTGGTGGTTGAGCACGGGAAAGGCGACATGAGTCTTTACGGCTACAACCAAAGCGCGCTGGTCAGCGTCGGCACTCAGGTCCGTGCAGGACAACCCATCGCCCTTGTGGGCAGCAGTGGCGGTCAGGGCCGCCCGTCACTCTATTTCGAAATTCGTCGCCAGGGTCAGGCGGTCAATCCACAGCCGTGGTTGGGAAGATAAGTTTTGCTTCAATTTCGTCGTATTGTTCTCTCCGTCGTCAGTGCACTGGCGCTAGCTTCACCGGTTTACGCAGGCAAATTAGCCATCGTCATTGATGACTTTGGCTATCGTCCGCACAACGAGAATCAGGTGCTGGCGATGCCGTCGGCCATCTCCGTCGCCGTCTTACCGAATGCACCGCACGCGCGTGAAATGGCGACCAAAGCCCACAACAGCGGGCATGAAGTGCTCATCCACCTGCCAATGGCGCCGCTGAGCAAACAACCGCTGGAAAAAGACACCCTCCGTCCGGAGATGAGCAGCGACGAGATCGAGCGCATCATCCGCGACGCCTACGGCAAAGTGCCGTTTGCGGTCGGGCTGAATAACCACATGGGCAGCGCCATGACCTCGAGCCTGTTCGGGATGCAGAAAGTGATGCAAGCACTGGAGCGCTACAACCTCTATTTTCTCGACAGTATGACCATCGGCAATAGCCAGTCTATGCGCGCCGCGCAGGGCACGGGCGTGAAAGTGATTAAGCGCAAAGTGTTTCTTGATGACACCCAGAACGAAGCCGATATTCGCTTCCAGTTTAATCGCGCCGTCCAGTTGGCTCGCCGCACGGGCTCCGCGATCGCCATTGGTCACCCGCACCCGTCCACGGTGCGTGTCTTGCAGCAAATGCTGCCGACGCTGCCCTCAGACATCACGCTGGTCCGCCCAAGCAGTCTGCTGAACGAACCGCAGGTTGATACGTCACGGCCAGACACTTCCACGCCAGGCAGCAAGCCACGCACGGAGCCTAAAAATCCATTCCGTGGCGTACAGATTTGCAAACCGAAACAGCCGCCTGAGCCGGTCTATGCGACCCGATTCTTCACAGTGATAGGTGAGAGCGTCAGCCAAAGCTCGCTGGTGACTTACTTCCAGCACCAGTGGCAGGGCTGGGGTAAGAAAGCGTAATTATTCTGTGAGATGAGAGTCCGCTGGCTTTTTCGCCACGGACTCTTTTTGATCCTGGTGCTGATACCAGGCTTTGAAATATTTCAGGAAGCTGTACGAAATGGCATACAACCCCGTCACGATCCCCACTTTTCCCTGCCGCCATGCGCCGCTCAGCAGATACCATTTAAAGAACGCGCCAATACCGCTGACCACACCGCGCACGATAGAAGGCCGCACGTTCTGATATTTCACCAGCCGGGACGTGTAGCTATTCAGCTTATTGAACACTTCATGAAGAGTGTAAAACGTGTCATGACGAACCCGGCCCGGCATTTTGATTGCCTTAAGCGCGCCTTCCACTTTGTCATCGACCGGACGGTGATTAAACCGGGCATGTGTACGATTGAACAGACGCACCGGGAAGTCTGGTGAAGAGACGGGATAAATGGTCCGGACCTCTTCACCCAGCACATGCCAGTAGCGCGGAATACGCCAGGCCTGATCAGCGGCAGGGTCATCGCCCGCTTTGAGCGCCAGAATGAAATCAACCAGCTCAGCGTCGAGGATCTCATCGCTGTCCATGCACAGCACCCAGTCGTTTGTCGCCAGATCAATCGCATGATTCATCTGCGCACCGTGCATTGCATAGGAGTGGTAGTGGGTGGTAAGGCCGTATTCACGGCAGATTTCCAGCGTGGCATCCGTACTCCCGGAATCAACCACGACGAATTCATCCGCCACGGTGAGCAGCGGTGGCAGGACTTCACGCAGCAGACGCGCTGAGTTACAGGTCAATAAACAAACGGTAAGCTTGAACATAGGCACTGTAAAAGTAAATGAAACCTAAACAAACTTTATAAGCGTGTGGTTAAAAAAGCGAAGTAAAAATCGAAATAATCTGATTGCGGATACAAGAAGTGTGAAAGAGTCGAAAAAAAAAGCGCCCGCAGGCGCTTTCATGGTTAATCCCAGCTCAGGATCACTTTCCCGGACTGGCCCGAGCGCATCGCATCGAAACCTTTCTGGAAATCATCGATGCCGAAATGGTGCGTAATGATTGGCGTCAGGTCCAGACCGGACTGGATCAGCGCAGCCATTTTGTACCAGGTTTCAAACATCTCACGGCCATAAATGCCTTTGATGAACAGCCCTTTAAAGATGACTTTGTTCCAGTCGATAGACATATCTGATGGCGGAATACCCAGCATCGCGATACGGCCACCGTGGTTCATGGTATCGAGCATAGTGCGGAACGCAGGCGGTGCGCCGGACATCTCCAGTCCCACATCGAAGCCTTCGGTCATGCCAAGCTCGGTCATCACGTCGCTCAGGTTCTTTTTCGAGACATCCACTGCGCGAGTCACGCCCATTTTGCGCGCCAGAGACAGGCGGTATTCGTTCACATCGGTGATCACGACGTTACGCGCACCCACGTGTTTCGCCACCGCTGCGGCCATAATGCCAATTGGGCCTGCGCCTGAGACCAGCACATCCTCGCCCACTAAATCAAACGACAGCGCTGTGTGAACCGCGTTGCCGAACGGGTCGAAGATCGAAGCCAGGTCGTCAGAGATGTTGTCCGGAATTTTGAAAGCATTAAACGCCGGGATCACCAGATATTCAGCGAAACAGCCCGGACGGTTAACGCCTACACCTACGGTGTTGCGGCACAGATGGGTGCGTCCACCGCGACAGTTACGGCAGTGACCGCAGGTGATATGGCCTTCACCGGAGACGCGATCGCCGATTTTGAACCCCTTCACTTCCTGGCCGATACCGACCACTTCGCCGACGTATTCATGACCAACCACCATCGGAACCGGAATGGTTTTTTGCGACCACTGATCCCAGTTGTAGATGTGAACGTCAGTACCGCAAATGGCGGTTTTACGAATTTTGATCAGCAGATCGTTATGACCGACTTCCGGCTCCGGCACGTCGGTCATCCAAATCCCTTCTTCCGCTTTCAGTTTGGATAACGCTTTCATCACACGTCCTCAGGCAATCACGCCCAGTTGTTTGCCGATGCGGGTAAAGGCTGCCACCGCACGCTCGATTTGCTCAGGTGAGTGCGCCGCAGACATCTGGGTGCGGATACGCGCCTGACCTTTTGGCACCACCGGGAAGAAGAACCCAGTGACGTAAATCCCCTCTTTTTGCAACTCGCGTGCAAAGTTTTGCGCCACAACCGCGTCACCTAACATCACCGGGATAATCGCGTGGTCGGCACCTGCCAGCGTAAAGCCTGCAGCGGTCATTTTTTCGCGGAACAGACGCGCGTTAGACCACAGGCGATCGCGCAGCTCAGCGCCCGACTCAACCATCTCCAGCACTTTAATGGAGGCAGAGACAATCGCCGGTGCCAGAGAGTTAGAGAACAGATACGGACGGGAGCGCTGGCGCAACCATTCGACCACTTCCTTGCGCGCTGCGGTATAGCCGCCGGACGCGCCGCCGAGCGCTTTGCCCAGCGTACCGGTGATGATGTCCACGCGACCCATCACGTCACAATATTCGTGGGAACCGCGACCGTTTTCACCGACAAAACCGACCGCGTGTGAGTCATCGACCATCACCAGCGCATCGTATTTGTCTGCCAGGTCGCACACGCCTTTCAGGTTGGCGATAACGCCGTCCATGGAGAACACGCCGTCGGTGGCGATCAGTACGTGACGCGCACCGGCTTCACGCGCCTCTTTCAGACGCGCTTCCAGCTCCTGCATGTCGTTGTTGGCATAGCGGAAACGCTTCGCTTTACACAGACGCACGCCGTCGATAATCGAAGCATGGTTCAGGGCATCAGAGATAATCGCGTCTTCCGCACCCAGCAGGGTCTCAAACAGACCGCCGTTGGCGTCGAAGCAGGAAGAGTAGAGAATTGCATCTTCCATCCCGAGGAACGCCGCCAGCTTGCTCTCAAGCTGTTTGTGGCTGTCCTGCGTGCCACAGATAAAGCGCACGGAGGCCATACCAAAACCGTGGGTGTCCATGCCGTTTTTGGCAGCGGCAATCAGCTCAGGGTGATTCGCAAGACCTAAGTAGTTGTTCGCGCAAAAGTTGATCACCTTGCTGCCGTCAGCGACGGTGATATCCGCCTGCTGCGCAGAAGTGATAATACGTTCTTCTTTGAACAACCCTTCCGCGCGGGCGGTCTCCAGGTCGTTGTTTAACTGTTTGTAAAAATCACCACGCATTGCAATTCTCCAGACTCGGCAAATTTCGGCACATATTACCCAAACCTATACGTCGATACGAGATGACGCATCATCAGTTATCGTTTTTGCAGCATAAATCACGTGTACCCCTGCTGCATATCGGTGAATGGCTGAAGGGGCGCCATACTAATGATATGATATGAATATTAGTGTTCGGGACTGGCCCCGAACTCCACACTACAAAGGTTACCGTTATGATCATCGTTACCGGCGGCGCGGGCTTTATTGGCAGCAATATTATCAAGGCCCTCAATGACAAAGGCATCACCGACATTCTGGTCGTGGACAACCTGAAAGACGGCACCAAGTTCGTGAACCTGGTCGATCTGAATATCGCCGACTACATGGATAAAGAAGATTTCCTTATCCAGATTATGGCAGGTGAAGAGTTCGGCGAGATCGAAGCTATCTTCCACGAAGGTGCCTGCTCCTCCACTACCGAGTGGGACGGCAAGTACATGATGGATAACAACTATCAGTACTCCAAAGAGGTTCTGCACTACTGCCTGGAGCGTGAAATTCCGTTCCTGTACGCCTCTTCTGCGGCGACCTACGGCGGCCGTACCTCCGACTTTATTGAATCACGCGAATACGAACAGCCGCTGAACGTATACGGCTACTCCAAATTCCTGTTCGACGAATACGTGCGTCAGGTTCTGCCGGAAGCCAACTCCCAGATCGTGGGCTTCCGCTATTTCAACGTCTACGGACCGCGTGAAGGCCATAAAGGCAGCATGGCGAGCGTGGCGTTCCACCTGAACACGCAACTGAACAACGGCGAAAGCCCGAAACTGTTCGAAGGCAGCGACGGCTTCAAACGCGATTTCGTCTATGTGGGCGACGTGGCGGCAGTCAATCTGTGGTTCTGGGAAAACGGTGTCTCCGGCATCTTCAACCTGGGTACCGGCCGGGCGGAATCCTTCCAGGCGGTAGCTGACGCGGCGCTGGCCTACCATAAAAAAGGCAGCCTCGAGTACATTCCGTTCCCGGAAAAACTGAAAGGCCGTTACCAGGCGTTCACTCAGGCCGATCTGACCAATCTGCGTGCTGCGGGCTACGATAAGCCGTTCAAGACCGTTGCCGAAGGCGTAACGGAATATATGGCCTGGTTAAACCGCGATTCACAAACACATTAAGCGGTAACAAGGCTGCATCTGAGTGCATCCCCAGGAACATAGGATAACTATGTGACTGAGGTGAAGAAGGCAGCCAACGCTGAGACCGTTTGAAGGATGAAGTGAATGAAAATACTGGTGATTGGTCCGTCATGGGTGGGCGACATGATGATGTCGCAAAGTCTCTATCGCACGCTCAAGGCGCGCTATCCCCAGGCGATAATCGACGTGATGGCACCCGCGTGGTGCCGTCCGTTATTGTCGCGGATGCCGGAAGTGAACGAAGCGATCCCCATGCCGCTCGGCCACGGGGCGTTGGAAATTGGCGAGCGTCGCAAGCTCGGGCATAGCCTGCGCGAGAAACGCTACGACCGCGCGTTTGTTCTGCCGAACTCTTTCAAATCTGCCCTCGTGCCTTTCTTTGCGGGCGTCCCGCACCGCACCGGCTGGCGCGGCGAGATGCGCTACGGTCTGCTTAACGATGCCCGTGTGCTGGATAAAGAGGCCTGGCCGTTAATGGTCGAGCGTTACGTGGCGCTGGCGTATGACAAAGGCGTGATGCGTACAGCGAAAGATCTGCCGCAGCCGCTCCTGTGGCCGCAGTTGCAGGTGCACGACGGCGAAAAATCGCAAACGTGTAATGCGTTTGACCTTTCGGCGGAACGCCCGATGATCGGCTTCTGCCCTGGGGCAGAATTCGGCCCGGCAAAGCGCTGGCCGCACTATCACTACGCCGAGCTGGCAAAACAGCTGATCGACGAAGGCTATCAGATCGTGCTGTTCGGTTCGGCGAAAGACCACGAAGCGGGCAACGAAATCCTCGCCACCCTGAGTAACGAACAGCAGGCCTGGTGTCGCAATCTGGCAGGGGAAACTCAGCTGGAGCAGGCAGTTATCCTGTTGGCGGCCTGTAAAGCGGTCGTCACCAACGATTCGGGGCTGATGCACGTCGCCGCCGCGCTAAACCGCCCGCTGGTCGCGCTGTACGGCCCAAGCAGCCCGGATTTCACGCCGCCTCTGTCCCATAAAGCGCGTGTGATTCGCCTGATCACCGGCTATCACAAGGTCCGCAAAGGCGATGCGGCAGAAGGCTATCACCAGAGTCTGATCGATATTACGCCCCAGCGTGTCCTCGATGAACTCAACGATCTGCTGTTGAACGATGAAGGATAACGAATGCGGGTCTTGATCGTGAAAACCTCTTCTATGGGCGATGTCCTGCACACGCTGCCGTCTCTGACGGACGCGATGCGCGCCATCCCCGGTATTCGTTTTGACTGGGTGGTGGAAGAGGGGTTCGCGCAAATCCCCACCTGGCACGAGGCGGTAGACCGCGTTATCCCGGTGGCGATTCGCCGCTGGCGCAAAGCCTGGTTCTCCGCACCGATTAAAGCTGAACGCAAAGCCTTTCGCGAGGCGGTGCAGGCCCAGCGCTACGATGCAATCATCGACGCCCAGGGTCTGGTTAAAAGCGCCGCACTGGTAACGCGCCTGGCGCATGGCGTCAAACACGGTATGGACTGGCACAGCGCCCGCGAACCGCTGGCGAGCCTGTTCTACAACCGCCGCCACGCCATCGCTAAGCAGCAGCACGCCGTTGAGCGCACGCGCGAGCTGTTCGCTAAAAGCCTCGGCTACGCCAAGCCTGAAATCCAGGGCGATTACGCTATCTCGCAGCACTTCTTAACGGGATCGCCCCATGACGCTCAGCCCTACCTGATTTTCCTCCACGCCACAACGCGCGACGACAAGCACTGGCCAGAATCTCACTGGCGGGAACTGATCGGGCTGCTCGGCCACACAGGCTTGCGGATAAAACTCCCGTGGGGCGCGCCACACGAGGAGGCGCGGGCCAAACGGCTGGCGGAAGGGTTTGATTACGTCGAGGTTCTGCCACGCATGAAACTCGATGGCGTCGCACAACAGCTGGCGGGGGCGACCGCGGTGGTTTCCGTGGATACAGGGCTAAGTCACCTGACGGCGGCCCTCGATCGACCTAATATTACGCTTTACGGCCCAACCGATCCGGGCCTTATCGGCGGCTACGGAAAAAATCAAACTATCTGCCGCCCGGAACATTCATTGCAGCTGAGCGACCTCAGCGCCGCTGCGGTTTTTGCGCAATTAGAGCCTTTGCTGGCAGCAGAGAGAGCCTATGTCTGATTTTTTCTCAGCGGAGCGTCCGCCAAAACGCGTGCTGATCATTAAGCTGCGTCACCACGGTGACGTCCTGCTGACCTCCCCGGTCTTTACCGTATTGAAAAAAAACTGGCCGGACGTGGAAGTCGATGCCCTGGTGTATGACGACACCCAGGCGATGCTCACCAGCCATCCGTACATTGACCAGGTGCATACCATTGGCCGCAACTGGCGCAAGCAGGGGTGGTTTGCCCAGCTCCGCCTGTACCGTGCGCTGCTCAAAACGCTGAAAGCGCGTCACTACGACGTGCTGATTAACCTCACCGAACACTGGCACGGCGCGCGTCTGGCGCGTCGTCTGAAACCGCGCGTCTCCGTGGGCTTTAAGCCGGAGAAACGCAGCGGGCTGGCGCGTCGTCGCTGGGTGAATTCCTTCACCACGCTGTATCCGGCGATTCAGGATAACAGCCGTCACATGGTGGAGGTGAACCTCGACGCCCTGCGTCGGATCGGGATTCACCCGCAAAACGATGACGATAAACATACGCTGTTTGTGCCAGGCGACGCGGCGGAAGCCTCAATCGCGGAAAAACTGGCCGGTTTTGGCCTTGCCAGCAAATCCTATATTCTGGTGCACCCGACCTCCCGCTGGATGTTCAAAGCCTGGGATATCAAAAAGCTGGCGGCCACCATCGACAACCTCGCCTCGCGCGGGCTGCCTATTATACTCTCGGCTGCACCGTCGAAAGAGGAGTCGGCCTATATGGATGAGCTGCGGGCTGCGCTCAGACAACCGGTGTTTGATTTAAGCGGACAGCTGAATCTGAAAGAGCTGGGCGCCCTGATGAAACATGCGCGGATCTACTTCGGCGTCGACTCAATGCCGATGCACCTCGCGAGCGCCGTCGGCACGCCAACCGTGGCGATTTTCGGCCCGACAGGGGCGATCAAATGGGCACCGTGGGGCGTGAACTATCGCGTCATCACCGCCGGAATGACCTGCCAGCCGTGTGGCAAAGCAGGCTGTGGCGATGGCGGCGTGTCGGACTGTATTACGGCCATTACGCCTCAGCAGGTTCTGAGCGCCATTGATACGCTGCTGCTGGACTCTCCGGCATGAAACTGGCGATCGTCCGACAAACCTATAACCCCAACGGCGGCGCGGAGCGCTTTGTCTCCCGCGCGCTGAACGTCCTGGCGCAGGATACGGCGCTGGATGTGACGCTGATTGCCCGCCAGTGGGAAGACGCTGCCGGCTGGAACACGCTGACGGTAAACCCGCCGTTTCGTAACCGTCTGACCCGCGAATCCGGCTTTGCTGACGCTGCCGCCGCGCAGTTTGCGCAATTCGATATCGTGCAAAGCCATGAGCGCATTCCGGGCGCGACGATTTTCCGCGCGGGCGATGGTGTTCACGCCACCTGGCTTGAGCAATACAGTCGCATTTTGTCGCCGCTGGCGCGCTGGGCGCAGTCCCTGAGCCGCTATCATCGCTATATTTTGCAGGCAGAAACGCAGATGTTTACCCATCCGCAGCTGCGCAAAGTGATCTGCAACTCGAAGATGGTGCGCGACGATATTGCTCGCCGCTTTGCGCTGCCGGACGATAAATTGACGGTGATTTATAACGGCGTCGATACCCAACATTTCTCGCCCGACGTGCGCGCGCTGTCCCAGCGTGATGCGTGGGGCATTCCGCGCCATGCCCCGGTGCTGGCGTATGTCGGGTCCGGCTTCAGTCGCAAAGGGGTGGCTACTGCCCTGCGGGCCATTGCGCCGCATCCTGACGTCTGGCTGGTGCTCGCCGGGCGCGATAAACATGCCCGTAAATTCGAAAAGCTAGCCCAGACTCTTGGCGTGGCTTCCCGCGTACGTTTTCTGGGACCGGTTGCCGATGTTCGCCAGGTGTACGGCACCGCCGATGCGCTGATCCTGCCGACCCTTTACGATCCTTTCCCGAACGTCTGCGTCGAAGCGCTGGCCTGCGGCCTGCCGCTGATAACCAGCCACGGCTGCGGTGCGGCAGAGTGGATCGAAGAAGGCGTTAACGGCTGGGTACGTGATGCCCTCGACAGTAACGGCTATCAGCAGGTCGTCGGCGAATGGCTTAAAGGGCGAGAACTCGGGCGGGACTATTCAGCAGCGGCGCGCGCCACTGCTGAACCCTACACTCTTGAGAGAATGGCGAAAGAGCTACAGTCGCTTTATCACGATTTGCTGCGCTGAGCGGCATCGGAAAAAACCTTCTCCATCGCATCCAGCATGCATTCGCGCGTAAAATGGGCGCACAGGTAGTCATATCCCTGCTGCGCCAGCGTCTCGCGAAGAGGCGCGTCGTTATACAGTTTCTCAATCGCCCCTTGCAGTGCAGACTCATCACGCTGAGCAATCAATAATCCCGTTTTGCCGTCGATCACCGCATCCGCTGTACCACCCGCATCGGTGGCTATGGTCGCGATACGTGAGGCCAGCGACTGCAATACCCCCTGCGGTACCCCTTCCATATCGTGCGATGGGCTAAGGGCGATATCAAACGCCGGGAACCAGCGCTCCGGATCGCTACGATGCCCGGCCATGAGCACGCGCTGCTGCAACCCCAACGCGGTGATTTCCTGCTCCAGCGTCGCCTTGTGTGGCCCCTCACCGACGATCGCCAGTTTAATACGCGGGTTATCAATCTTCGCCAGAGCGCGCAGCAACACGCTGTGGCCTTTGTTCGGGCGCAGATGCGAGACCACACCGAGCCAGAAATCATCCTGCGTCAAACCGCAGTGCTCACGGGCCTGCTGTTTATCAGCAGGATGAAAACGCTGAGTATCTACCCCACTGGGCACCGACGTGCTCTGTGCCATCGGCACACCAATATCAGCCACCTGATGGCGAAGCGCCTCGCCCGTGGTCACAATATGGGCGCAGGCTTTGCGAAACAGCCAGCGGGTCGTCCAGTTGTTACGTGGAACACCCGATGCATGGCGAGTACGTACCAGCGGGACGGGATTCGAGAGAGTCAGGTTGGCGAGCGCCACCAGCCAGGTATCCGCAGAATTGTGACTATTGATGACATCTATAGATTTTCGGTTGTCTTTTAACCAACGACGCAGCAACTGCAGATTTTTGAAATTTTTGCGCTTCAGCGGCATCGTCACTACCGTCAGCCCAGCTTCACGGGCCAAGGCGTGCAGCGGCGCCGTTTCCGGGCAGAGAATGGTCACCTGATGGCCGCGATGAATAAGCCCTAATGATTCATTGATAATGCGCAGCGGCTGCCCGCCTTTGCCACCATCTGCTTCAGTGTGAACAATATGCATACATTTCCTGTGTTTGGGCTGTAACCGGACTCATACGGGCATTATATACATTGCCGGCAACGGAATGCACAAAGTCAGCATTACGCGGGAAATCACGGATTATTCTTGCTTACAAACATAGTCCTTCTGTAGTTAAGGTATTTGTGGTACTTTTCCCACGCTTTTATTCCCATCGGATATCCGTGGAATTATCGTATAGCATTGTTAACTAACCGGTATAAAAGCCTAAATCCTTAACCAGTACCATAAATATGACAAATATTCGCAACATCCTGACGGGCCTTTTAGTACCGGCTGTACTGGCTTTGTGTTTTGTCTGGCCAATCCCGAATGACCAGCTTCCTTTTCACCGCAATGGCCTGATCTATCCCATCATCGCTGTGACCCTGGGTCTCTTTTTTAGCTCAAGCTCGGCGAAGAAAAACCTTGACGTCAGCAAAATCAAGTTCGTTCTCATCGCGATATGGGTATTAACGTTCTATGTCTTGATTAACGGCTTTTTTGTCGCGCCTGATATTAAAGAGATGGTGTCGACGTGGGATGGACAATGGTTGCGCCCGGTATTACTTTTCTGCGCAGGCCTTGTGTTAATCCCGGCCATTCAAACCCAGTATCCTTCTATTTCAGCCGCCCGCTATTTCACGCTGATCGTTCTCTTTTTCTGGGGCGTAGTCTGTATTCATTTACTGGATACACTCTGGCTCTACTGGCGCGACGGTGTGATCCATTGGGGCGAAACGCGGATTGTATACAACCGCACGCGTATGAGTTTCCAGGTGAATATGATCACTGGATTCCTGATTGCCGAACTGTTAGCGCGCGGCTTACTGCATCAGCGTTTTTTACGCCTGAAAACGCCGTTCCTGGCCTTCATGCTGGTCTGCAACCTGATCTGCACAGCGCTGGTTGATACGCGCTGGGGCACTATCGGCCTGGTCGGCAGTCTCTTTTCGACCTTTGTCCTGCTGAGCCTGCACAGCATGCGTCGTAGTCGGGTGATACTCACTGCGGGGATTTTAGGCATCATTGTCGCCTCCTCGGCCTTATTGGGCTATGCATCCTGGAAAACCGATCCTCGCTGGCAAAGTCTGGAAACTGATGCAATCACTGGCTGGAACGCTCCCTTCACCAGTTTCTGCTACAACAAGACGAACGGGACCGTCCCACGTAACGAGCTGGGCCGCCCAATGGATCATTCCAATGGTTGCCGCGCCAGTTTCTTCCATCAGGGCTGGAAACTGATTGCAGAACATCCCGCAGGGATGGGGCCGCGCAAAGAAGCGTTCCGCTACGTGCTGCGCCGCGATACCCAGGACAACCGCATTAACATTCCTCACAGCCACTACGGCCTGATTGAATTCGGCATCCAGAACGGGATTGCCGGGATTGCGGGCTGGCTGATTTTGCTGGCGGGCTGCTGGTACGTTGGCTGGCGTGAGTTCCGTCATGGCAATACTATGGTCGGGATGTTCTTGCTGCTGTTCACTATCGGTTTCTTCTCCCGAACCATGGTCGATCACAACCTGAAAGACCACTATCTGGAGCAGTATCTACTCTTGACTGGGCTGCTTATCGGGATGTGCGCACTGCGTACGACTAAAGGCACCGAGCCCCTCTCCTGAGTACAAATACCGTGCGCCAGTGCCAGTCCGCACTGGTGCACGTATTTCCACCCGAACTCTTTAGCCTGTAGGCTGTCGAATTGCCATCGCACGTTACGGTTGAATACGCTGATCGCTGCAGCACCGCAGAATAATACGGAGTAAGCATGTCTGGAACGCCTCAATTAAGCCTCATTGTCGCCGTATATAATGGTGAATCTTTTCTGAGCGCTTTTTTTGACAGCATTAAGAAACAGAATCTGGAAAACCTGGAGTTGATCGTGGTGAATGACGGCTCCACTGACAATTCTGCGGACATTATCGCGCGCTACGCCAGTGAATTTAGCGATTTTCAGGTCATCGATCAGCCCAACGGCGGCGTCTCTGCCGCCCGTAATACCGGTCTTGCGGTCGCGAAAGGCGAGTATGTCGCTTTCCCGGATATCGACGATGTAATCTATCCGGGCATGTACCCGCGACTGCTGGAGCTCGCCTTTACTGGAAACCTCGACGTTGCCACCTGTAACGGCACCTACATTTACGATGATGGTCGCCCGTCGAAGAAGATTTTTCCATCTGATAAGCTCGCATCCACGGGCGTTCTCGATGGCCCTACATGGCTACAAATGGCGCTGGAATCGCGTAAATTCCTGCACGTCACCTGGCTGAATATCTATCGCCATGCCTTTATCAAAGAGCAAGGGTTTACCTTCGAGCACGGTCTGCGCCATCAGGATATTCCGTGGACCACGGAAGTGCTGCTGACCGCCAAACGCGTTCAGTATGTGGATGAAGTCTTTTACGATTATCTGATTCACTCAGCGTCGGTTTCCCATACGCCGGGCACCGACGATACGCGGATGCGATCATCTCGCCATTACATGAAAATACTGGAGATGCTGGAGGCGATTAATCAGCGCCATCCAGAACAGGTTAAGCGCGTCCCGTCCTGCCACTGGCAAATCGCCAAAGAAGGTTTGGGCATTCTGCACAGTATTAACAATATCGCAGACAAGGCGAAAAAGCGCGAGATCACCCAGGAGCTGTTCGATCGCGGTATCTGGTCAATGATCTGGAAAAACGCGCGCGGCTTGCGTCAACGCTGGCGTCTGGGACGTCGCTACTTCCGTCTTAAGAAAATCCTCGGCTAACGGACATTATGAGCAAACTCAAACTACACGCGGTCTCCCGCGCTGATTTTATTGCTAAAAATTACGCAGATTTCCAGACATTGCTGGATAACCGCGTAAACCCGGACAGCATCCCTGAGCGTTTTTATTGTGGTGGCCGCGGCGGATGGACTTTCCAGACGACGCTGGCGCTGAAACACTATTACGGCGATGACATTGAGTGCTCGTTTGGCTCAGAGTGTCGGGCAGATGCCATCAACCTGATGCATAACGATGACTTTGGCTCACGCGTAAAACCGTGGCGCGGTGTGACCGTGGTAGCGCGTGCCGACCGTCCGCCGGTCATAGGTGCTGATGTCGTGGTGGATCAGAACCCTGAAGTCGATGGTCACAGCAATCGTATTTTCGTACCGTACTGGCCACAGCCCGGTGTAAAACCTCGCGAACGCACGGATGAAACCGTCAAAACCGTGGCCTTCTTTGGTCGCGTCGACAGTTTCCCGGAGGCATATCGCGAAGGCAATTTCAAACAGCGTCTGGCGGAACAGGGTATCGAACTGCGCATTTCATTCGATAACTGGACGAACTACCAAGATGTGGATGTGTGCATCAGTTTCCGCAAATCGCACGATCACAAACTCGCCCGCAAACCTGCCAGTAAGCTTATCAACAACTGGCTGGGTAAAACGGTCATGGTCTGTGACGACGAGCCCTCTTACCGCGCTATCCGTGAGTCTGAACTGGACTACCTGATCGCTAAAACCCCGGACGAAGCGTTCGAGGCCATTATGCGCTTAAAAAATTCTCCTGAGCTGTATCGTCAGATGCGTGAACAGGGTGATAAACGTCTGCAGGTCTATTCCCGCGAAGCGGTTGCCGCCCGCTGGTATGCCCTGTTTGAGGATATCTGGCGTAAAGGATTGCACAATCGCCCCACACTGGTTCGCGCACTGCGCTTTGGATTTGGTAAAGCCATTCGTCCGCTGACTAAAAAGTTCTGAGTTAGATTGAGTCTGAACATGTTTAAAACATCTACACAATCATCACTCACACCGCGCCGCAATCTCCTGCGCACGCTGGTGTTGACGCTGGCTTTCCTGGTGCTGTTTTCGCTTTCCGAAATCATCATTCTGTTAAAAGACCACGTTTACCAACCCAAAGCCGGGGATATCTCGCTATATCTGATCATTTCGCTGTTAGCGGCGGTGAGCGCTCGATTCTTCCTCACGCGCCTGCTGCTGGCGGTGACGTTTATCGTGCAGATCTCAGAAGCGGTCTATTACCAGTTTTACGGTCAATTCTATGGCCCAAGCGAAGTTTGGCTGGCGTTCGTTGAAACGAAAGATATCGCCAGCGGGATCACTGACAGCCTCGGCTCGCTGGGCATCTATTTTGCCATCATGATCGTGGCGGTTGTGTTTGCTCTGGTCTTTACCCGCCGGATGGCACCGCAGTGGCATAAATGGCTGGCAATGCCATGCCTGCTGGCTATCGTGGTGATGTTCGCGGGCCAGTTCTACAAAGCGATCGACGGGCAGATGTATAAATTCAACCCGGATCTCCGCCACTCTCTGCTGCGTAATGGCCTGTCTGCCATGAGCTTCAGCGCCATACGCCTGATACCGGAAGCCCTTTCCGGTGAAAACCAGAGCGTCACCCATTATGAGCCGTACCAGGTTACACCGGCAGAAGGCACCCAGGCGGGCAAATACTCCATCATTCTGGCGATTGGCGAGAGCCTGAACCCGCACCACGTTAGCGCGCTGGGTTACGAGCGTGATACCACGCCGGAACTGAAAGCGCTGATGCAGCAGTATCAGGGGTCTGGCCGTCTGATCGTCTCCAACGCCGTCTCGACGCGCGTCGCCATTCCGATGCTGGTGAATAACCTGCGCGAGCCAGATAACTACGGCGCGTATAAATCAAAATCGACTAATATCTTTGCCAATGCGAAGAAACAAGGTTATCAGACCGCATTCATCTCCGCGCAAGGTCTGGAGGGGCTGAGTAACTGGATCGGCATTCACGATATTGATCTGTGGGAAGACACGCAGATCCGCCCAGCTCCTGATGTCGGTGCAGATGTTGTGCTCACACCGTCAGTGGAAAAAGCGACGCTGGACTGGAACAAACCCTTCCTGATGGTACTTAACAGTCGCGCGCCGCATATTCCTTACGAGCGCAACATTCCTCAGGGCTTCGCCAAATTCTCTTCGCCGCGCCTGAACGATGATGTTGCGCAGAAGAAAAATGAGTACGACGACGCCGTGCGTTTGTACGATAAAGAGCTGGCCTCTGCAATTCGTACTACCATGGCGAAATCCAAACTGCCGGTGCTGGTATTTATCACCTCGGATCACGGGGAGCGCGTGGGCGATGGCGGATTATTCGGTCACTCCGTCGTTGAGATGCCGATCGCTCAGGTGCCGTTCCTCTATTTCAGTAACGACCCGGCCTATTCCATGAAGGCGATTAGCCCGCAGATCCCGCTGAACCACTTCCAGGTGGCGACGCTGATCAACAAAATGCTGGGCTACTCGGTGAGCAACCCGAATCAGAAAGACGACAGCTTCTTTATCACCGGCGGCGATATTCGCGGCCTGTCGGAGCGGGTGACCTATCATCTGAATGCGCTCCCTGAAGCAGAGCGTTAATTCGCAAGAGACAAAACGGGCAAGCAATTGCCCGTTTTTTTTTGGGAAAATGAACGTAACACAGCCAAATGCACGAGCAAAAACGCCAAAGAGATAGCTTTAAACCGCCTAAATGCTTAGAATTTGCCCGCCGAAACTAAAAAACGGATAATCGCTTGGAATTGTTGTATACCGCCCTGCTTTACCTCATTCAGCCACTGGTGTGGCTGCGACTGCTGCTTCGTAGCCGTAAGGCGCCTGCGTATCGAAAACGCTGGGCTGAACGTTATGGCTATTGCCGCAATAAAGTCGCCCCGGACGGTATTTTACTGCACTCCGTATCCGTCGGTGAGACGCTGGCGGCAATCCCGCTGGTGCGCGCCCTGCGCCACCGCTATCCGTCATTGCCTATCACCGTCACCACGATGACCCCGACCGGCTCCGAGCGCGCCATGTCGGCCTTCGGCAAAGACGTGCATCACGTCTACCTGCCGTATGATTTACCCTGCGCCATGAACCGCTTCCTCAACACCGTGCGTCCAAAGCTGGTGATCGTGATGGAAACTGAACTGTGGCCAAATATGATTTCCGCCCTGCATGCCCGTAAAATTCCGCTGGTCGTGGCGAACGCCCGTCTGTCGGAGCGTTCGGCGAAGGGCTACGGCAAGCTGGGCAGCTTTATGCGCCGCCTGCTGTCAAAAATCACGCTGATCGCCGCGCAAAACGAAGAAGATGGCGCACGCTTTATCTCCCTTGGACTGAAGCGCAATCAGCTCGCTGTCACCGGCAGCCTGAAATTTGATATTTCCGTCACGCCGGAACTCGCCGCCCGCGCAGTCACGTTACGTCGCCAGTGGGCGCCGCGTCGTCAGGTGTGGATTGCCACCAGTACTCACGACGGCGAAGAAGAGATTATCCTGCAGGCCCATCGCCAGCTGCTGGCGAAATTCCCGGACCTCCTGCTGATTCTGGTCCCTCGCCATCCGGAGCGCTTCAAAGATGCACGTGAAATGGTGCAGAAAGCAGGATTTAGCTTCACCCTGCGCAGCAGCGGTGAGATCCCGTCTGGCAGCACTCAGGTGGTGATTGGCGATACGATGGGCGAACTGATGCTGCTGTACGGAATTGCCGATCTGGCCTTCGTCGGCGGAAGCCTGGTGGAGCGCGGCGGTCACAACCCGCTGGAGCCGGCCGCACACGCGATTCCGGTGCTCATGGGCCCGCATATTTTTAACTTCAAAGATATCTGCGCTAAATTGCAGCAAGCCGACGGCTTGATTACCGTAACGGATGTGGATTCAGTCGTGAAAGAGGTTTCTACTCTGCTCACCGACGAAGATTACCGCCTGTGGTATGGCCGCCATGCCGTCGAAGTGCTGCATCAGAACCAGGGTGCCTTGACCCGTCTGCTGCAACTTCTGCAACCTTATCTGCCTCAGCGGAGCCACTAATGTCGACGCGTCTGTCGGTCGTAATGATCGCCAAAAACGCCGCTGACCTGCTTCCGGACTGCCTGGCGTCTGTCGCCTGGGCCGACGAGATTGTCATCCTCGATTCAGGCAGCGAGGACAACACCACGGAAATCGCCCGCGCCGCGGGAGCGAAAGTCTTTGTCGATACGGACTGGCAGGGTTACGGCATTCAGCGCCAGCGCGCGCAATCTTTTGCCACCGGTGACTACGTGCTGATGATCGATACCGACGAGCGCGTCACACCGGAACTTCAGCAATCCCTATTGTCTGTTCTGGCTGCGCCCCAGCCTGGCGCCGTTTACAGTATCGCCCGCCAAAACTATTTCCTTGGTCGTTTCATGCGCCACAGCGGCTGGTATCCAGACCGCGTGATGCGCCTGTATGAGCGCGAGCGCTACCATTACAACAGCAATCTGGTGCACGAATCGCTGGAGTGCGCGAGCGCAAAGGTCATCCCGCTGTCAGGCGATTTACGTCATCTCACCTGCCGGGACTTTGCCAGCTTCCAGCGCAAACAGCTCAGCTACGCAACCGCATGGGCGCATGAGCGTCATCAGCGCGGCAAGAAAGCCTCGATTGCCGGAATCTTCGCCCACACGCTGGGGGCGTTTCTCAAAACGCTGATACTGCGTGCAGGTGTGCTGGATGGTAAACAGGGCTGGCTACTGGCGGTGGTGAATGCGCAGTATACTTTCAACAAATACACCGAGCTGTGGGCTTTGAACCGCGGCTACTCAGAGAAAGTGTGAGCCATGAGCACAAAAGCGATTTATCCGGGTACCTTCGATCCGATCACTAACGGTCATCTTGATATCATCACCCGCGCCGCTAGCATGTTCGATCGGGTGATTCTGGCCATTGCCGCCAGCCCAAGTAAAAAGCCGATGTTCGACCTGAATGAACGCGTCGCGCTGGCGACTGCTGCGATTGCGCATCTGCCAAATGTGGAAGTGGTGGGTTTTAGCGATCTGATGGCGAATTTCGCCCGCGCACAGCAGGCTACTATCCTGATTCGCGGGCTTCGCGCCGTGGCCGATTTTGAATATGAAATGCAGCTGGCGCACATGAACCGTCATCTGATGCCGGAACTCGAAAGCGTGTTCCTGATGCCGTCAAAAGAGTGGTCGTTTATCTCATCGTCCCTGGTAAAAGAGGTGGCGCGCCACGGGGGCGATGTGACGCACTTCCTGCCAGCGAACGTCCATCAGGCGTTGATGGATAAGCTCAAATAATTCACTTCTGGCACTGGCGGCAGTAAAACGTCGCCCGCTGCGCATGTTTCGACGCCACTATCGGCGTGCCACACACTCTGCACGGCTCCCCTTTTCGACCATACACCTGCAGCTCCTGCGCAAAATAGCCCGGTTTACCGTCGCTTTGCAGGAAATCCTTCAGCGTGGTTCCTCCTTGCTCGATCGAGCGCAGCAGGACCGCTTTAATCACCTTCACCAGCAATGTGCACTCTTGATCGGAAAGCGAAGAGGCGAGCCGATCGGGATGGATCCCGGCAGCAAACAGGGATTCACTGGCATAAATGTTACCGACACCCACCACCAGCTTGTTATCCATCAGCCAGGGTTTAATCGGGGTTTTCTTCTTCGCGCACTTCGCCTTCAGGTAGTCGGTGTTGAAATCCGAACTGAGCGGCTCAGGGCCAAGATGGGCCAGCACGTTGTGCCCTTCCAGCTCTTTGGTCCATAGCCATGCGCCAAAGCGGCGAGGATCGGTGTAACGCAACACTTTGCCGTTGCTCATCACCAGATCGACGTGGTCGTGTTTTTCGGCGGGTAACTCTTCAGTGAGAATTCGCAGGCTCCCGGACATCCCCAGGTGGATGATGATCCAGCCATCGGGTAATTCCAGCAGCAGATACTTGGCGCGACGCTGCACGCTGAGCACAGGCTTATCACTGAGAGCGTGGATCTCATCGGAAACGGGCCAGCGCAGGCGGCCGTTACGGACGACAGCGTGAAGAATGGTTGCACCCACCAGATGAGGCTCAATTCCACGGCGGCTGGTCTCTACCTCAGGTAATTCAGGCATGTTTCCTCCAATGAGATACACAGAATGCAAAAAACCCCGCGATTGCGGGGTTTTCTTCAAAGAAAACTAAAATTATTTGATTTTAGCTTCTTTGTACAGCACGTGCTGACGGACAACTGGATCGAACTTTTTCAGTTCCAGTTTTTCCGGCTTAGTACGCTTGTTCTTCGTGGTGGTGTAGAAGTGACCTGTACCAGCAGAAGAAACCAGCTTGATTTTCTCACGAATACCTTTAGCCATGATTTATTTCCTCGTTAAGTACTTAGTACTTTTCGCCACGGGCACGCAGTTCGGACAGAACTGTATCGATGCCTTTCTTATCAATAACACGCATACCTTTAGCAGATACACGCAGGGTGACAAAACGCTTCTCGCTCTCAACCCAAAAACGGTGAGAGTGCAGGTTCGGCAGGAAACGGCGTTTAGTCGCGTTCAGTGCGTGGGAACGGTTGTTACCGGTCACCGGACGCTTGCCAGTAACTTGGCAGACTCGGGACATGTCTATTCTCCAAAAATCAAATTAGCTCGAGCTTCGTATGGGGTATCGGCGCCTCGTCAGGCTTTACAGCCCGGTCATCGCGGTTCTAAGCGAACTCTCGATTGCCAGGCCCAAATGCCAAACCCGAGATTCTCAAAGGTGGCGTAGTATACGCTGACTCGACGATGTGCTCAAGTCCCGAACAGACAAAGATCCCGATGGATCGCGCGAAATGGTCTAAATCCAACCATATTCGGCAAAAGAAACATACTCTCCCCGACCGATAACTAAATGGTCAAGCACACGAATGTCCATGAATTGACAGCATTTGATGATACGCTCAGTGATCTCTTTGTCGGCTTGACTTGGTTTAGCGCAACCCGAGGGGTGATTATGCGCGAGGATCACGGCGGCTGCATTCACTTTTATCGCTTCACGCACAATTTCTCGCGGATGCACCTCCACATGACTCAAGGTACCCGAGAATAAACGGCAATGTTTTAGCACCCGGTTTTGGTTATCGAGGAAGATCACCATAAAGATCTCGCGCTCAACATCAGAAAGCTGGCTCTGCAAAAAATCCCTCGTCATTTCAGGGCTTATCAAGGGATTATCTTCAAGCATCCGCACGCTGTGATAGCGTCTCGACAGCTCGGCAATCCCTTTTAGCTGGGCAAATTTAGCCAAGCCTATCCCTTCGACATGCTTAAATTCTGCAAGCTCGGCGTTGAGCAGGCCGTAGAGCGAGCCAAAATGCTCAAGCAGCTGCTGCGCCAGTACAAAAACACTCTTCCCGGACGTGCCGGTGCGCAAAAAGAGTGCCAGCAGCTCGGTATCCGTCAGAGACGTAATGCCGGAGTGCAGCATTTTTTCTCGCGGCAAGAGCGACAATGTGAAATCCATATCCCTTCTCCTTTTTTCTTTCATCCTGACACAGGATTCGTGGCCGCTCGACAGGCTCTTTTCGTTCTTGCGTAGCGCCTCGCAAAGGGAGGCGCGCACAAAATCACGCCACTTTTGGGATTGTGATAAAATGCCCGCTCTCTGGTGAAACCCAACAGGAAAGAATCATGATGAGCCTGGCCGGTAAAAAAATCGTTCTTGGCGTGAGCGGCGGCATTGCCGCCTATAAAGCGCCAGAACTGGTGCGCCGTTTGCGCGAGCGCGGGGCCGATGTGCGGGTCGCGATAACCGAAGGCGGCAAAGCCTTTATCACGCCCCTGAGTTTGCAGGCAGTTTCTGGATACCCGGTCTCTGACAGCCTGCTGGACCCTGCGGCAGAAGCCGCTATGGGCCATATTGAGCTTGGCAAATGGGCAGACCTGGTGATCCTCGCCCCCGCGACGGCTGATTTAATCGCCCGCGTCGCCGCCGGTATGGCAAACGATCTGGTCTCTACCATTTGCCTGGCCACACCCGCTCCCGTCGCCGTGGTTCCGGCCATGAACCAGCAGATGTATCGCAACGCCGCTACCCAGTATAATCTTGACGTGTTGGCCTCTCGCGGCCTGCTGATTTGGGGCCCGGGCAGCGGCAGTCAGGCCTGCGGTGATATCGGCCCAGGCCGTATGCTGGACCCTCTTGCTATTGTCGATATGGCGGCGGCCCATTTTGCCCCTGTCAACGACCTGCAACATCTCAACATCATGATTACGGCGGGCCCCACGCGTGAACCCCTGGACCCGGTGCGTTATATCACTAATCACAGCTCCGGTAAGATGGGCTTCGCTATCGCCGCAGCGGCGGCAAAACGCGGGGCGACGGTCACGCTGGTGAGCGGGCCGGTCTCGTTGCCCACGCCATCGTCTCTGCAGCGAATCGACGTAACCACAGCGCTGGAAATGGAAGCCGCTGTCCAGGCGCACGCGCAAAAACAGCAAATATTTATCGGCTGCGCCGCCGTTGCGGATTACCGCGCAGAAACCATTGCTGACGCAAAAATTAAAAAGCAAGGCGATGAATTAACGATAAAAATGGTGAAAAACCCGGATATCGTCGCGGGCGTTGCTGCATTAAAAACCCATCGACCTTACGTCGTTGGATTTGCCGCAGAAACGAATAATGTGGAAGAATACGCCCGGCAAAAACGTACCCGCAAAAATCTCGATTTGATTTGTGCGAATGATGTATCGCTGGCGACACAAGGATTTAATAGCGACAGCAATGCACTGCACCTTTTCTGGCAGGATGGAGAGAAAGTCTTACCGCTTGAGCGCAAGGAACTCCTGGGCCAACAATTACTGGACGAGATCGTTACCCGTTATGATGAAAAAAATCGACGTTAAGATTCTGGACCCGCGCGTTGGCCAGCAATTTCCGCTGCCAACTTACGCCACCACCGGCTCTGCTGGTCTTGACCTGCGTGCCTGTCTCGATGACGCCGTAGAGCTGGCACCGGGTGCCACTACGCTTATCCCAACCGGTCTGGCGATTCACATTGCCGACTCGTCACTGGCGGCGGTGATCCTCCCTCGCTCAGGTCTTGGTCATAAGCATGGTATCGTGCTGGGCAATCTGGTTGGGCTTATCGATTCTGACTACCAGGGTCAGCTGATGGTCTCTGTCTGGAACCGTGGCCAGGATAGCTTCACCATTGAGCCGGGCGAACGTATCGCGCAGATGGTTTTTGTGCCAGTGGTTCAGGCGGAATTTAACCTGGTGGAAGATTTTGATGCCACCGATCGCGGCGAAGGCGGCTTCGGCCACTCAGGGCGCAAATAAGCCTAACAGTACGCATCTCACAGCGTAATAACGCGATAACACACCGCAAACAACAGTTTGCGGTCGCTGTGTGGATGCCAGCCGTAAAAGCGCGTATTTTCAGGGGTATTTTGTAACATGGCAGAAAAACAAACCGCGAAAAGGAATCGTCGCGAAGAAATACTTCAATCTCTGGCTCTGATGCTTGAATCCAGCGATGGCAGCCAACGCATCACCACCGCGAAACTGGCAGCCTCTGTTGGCGTATCAGAAGCGGCGCTCTATCGTCATTTCCCCAGCAAAACGCGGATGTTTGACAGTCTGATCGAATTTATCGAAGACAGCCTCATCACCCGCATCAATCTGATTTTAAAAGACGAAAAAGACACGACCGCGCGCCTGCGTCTGATTGTGCTACTGATTTTAGGTTTTGGTGAACGCAATCCGGGTTTAACCCGCATTCTGACCGGTCATGCTCTCATGTTTGAGCAGGACAAACTTCAGGGGCGCATCAACCAGCTGTTCGAGCGCATTGAAGCGCAGCTGCGGCAGGTTTTGCGTGAAAAGAAAATGCGTGAAGGCGAAGGTTACGTTACTGACGAAACCTTGCTGGCCGGGCAACTTCTGGCTTTCTGCGAGGGGATGCTCTCCCGCTTTGTGCGCAGCGAGTTCAAATATCGCCCGACGGACGATTTCGACACTCGCTGGCCGTTAGTGGCTGCTCAACTGCAGTAAATCTTATCCGGCCTACGTGATGCGTAGGCCCGGTAAGCACAGTGCCACCGGGCAATTCACTCAAACGCCAAACGCTTCCCGATACGCCTGCACCGATGCCAGGTGATCCGCCATTTCAGGCTTCTCTTCCAGATAGGCAATCAGGTCTTTCAGCGTGATGATCGACGTCACTTTACAGTGGTAGTCGCGCTCGACTTCCTGAATCGCCGAGATCTCGCCACGGCCACGCTCCTGACGATCCAGAGAGATCAGCACGCCAGCCAGCGTTGCGCCGTTAGCCTGAATGATCTCCATGGATTCACGGATCGCGGTTCCTGCGGTGATCACGTCGTCCACCAGCATCACCCGGCCCTGCAACGCGCTGCCGACCAGGTTGCCGCCTTCACCGTGCGTTTTGGCTTCTTTACGGTTGAAGCAGTACGGCAGGTCACGATCGTGGTGTTCCGCTAACGCCACCGCCGTCGTGGTCGCAATCGGAATCCCTTTATAAGCCGGACCAAACAGCAGATCGAAATCAATCCCGGAATCCACCAGCGCTTCGGCGTAGAAACGGCCTAACAAAGCCAGATCGCGCCCGGTATTAAACAGGCCGGCATTGAAGAAATAGGGGCTTTTGCGCCCGGATTTCAGCGTAAATTCGCCGAACTTAAGAACCTGCTTGTTAAGCGCAAACTCAATAAACTGGCGCTGATAGGGTTTCATGGATTTGCTCCTCATCTTACTTATCATCATTTTGGTTTACGCTACATCATTCACGCCCTATCGGCAGCCGACAAAGAGACGGCGCTCAGGATGAAGCATAAAAAAAAGGGCGACAACGTCGCCCTTACATCAATTTTCTAACGCCGCTTTCTGCGCCGCGACAATGGATTCGATTCCCCCTCGGGCTAACGCCAGCAAGGTAAGAAGCTCTTCATGGGTGAACGGCTCGCCTTCTGCCGTGCCCTGCACCTCAATAATGCGACCGTCTTCAGTCATCACGACGTTCATGTCGGTTTCTGCGGCAGAGTCTTCAACGTACTCAAGGTCGCAAAGGGCTTCACCTTTTACAATCCCAACGGAGACAGCGGCCACCATCCCTTTCATTGGGTTGGTTTTCAGTTTACCGGCGGCAACCAGTTTGTTCAGCGCATCGGCAAGCGCCACGCAAGCGCCGGTAATGGACGCGGTACGCGTGCCGCCATCAGCCTGAATCACGTCGCAGTCCAGCGTGATGGTGAATTCGCCCAATGTTTTCAGATCCACCGCCGCACGCAGTGCGCGAGCAATCAGACGCTGAATTTCCATAGTGCGGCCACCCTGCTTCCCTTTTGCCGCTTCGCGAGCGTTACGGGTGTGGGTCGCACGAGGAAGCATGCCATATTCGGCAGTGATCCAGCCTTGGCCCTGACCTTTCAGAAAACGCGGAACGCCTTCATCGATAGAGGCGGTGCACAGCACTTTGGTGTTACCGAATTCAACAAGCACGGAGCCTTCAGCGTGTATTGTATAGTTACGGGTCAGGGTGACGGGGCGCACCTGATTGGCGCTACGGCCTGCTGGACGCATGATGATATCTCCGGCTTGAAACGAATGTGGCTGCGCATTATACGGATTAAACGCGCTTATTCCTATCCTGAGAAAGCCCCGAAAGCTATAATCCCCCCATCTCTCCTCTAAAAACGGACATGTTTATGATTCGCAGTATGACCGCCTACGCCCGGCGTGAAATCAAGGGTAGCTGGGGTAGCGCTACCTGGGAAATGCGCTCGGTAAACCAGCGCTATCTGGAAACGTATTTCCGTATGCCGGAGCAGTTTCGCAGCCTCGAGCCGGTTGTTCGCGAACGCATTCGTGCTCGCCTGACGCGCGGTAAAGTGGAATGCAACCTGCGTTTTGAACCCGACGCGAGCGCGCAAGGGGAGCTGATCCTCAATGAAAAACTGGCCAAACAGCTGGTGAATGCCGCGAACTGGGTCAAGATGCAGAGCGACGAAGGCGAAATCAATCCTGTTGATATCCTCCGCTGGCCAGGCGTGATGGCCGCAGGAGAGCAGGATCTGGATGCAATTACCACTGAAATTCTGGGTGCGCTTGATGGCGCATTAGATGATTTTATCGTCGCCCGTGAAACCGAAGGTCAGGCGCTGAAAGCGATGATTGAGCAGCGTCTGGAAGGTGTCAGCGCAGAAGTCCTGAAAGTACGCGCGCACATGCCTGAAGTCCTCCAGTGGCAGCGCGAGCGCCTGCTTGCCCGGCTCGAAGATGCAGAAGTTCAGCTGGAAAATACCCGTCTGGAGCAGGAACTGGTCCTGATGGCCCAGCGTGTTGACGTGGCCGAAGAGCTGGATCGTCTGGAAGCGCACGTCAAAGAGACCTACAACATTCTGAAGAAAAAAGAAGCCGTGGGTCGTCGTCTCGATTTCATGATGCAGGAATTCAACCGCGAGTCGAACACGTTGGCGTCCAAATCAATCAACGCCGAAGTGACCACATCTGCGATTGAACTGAAAGTGCTGATTGAGCAAATGCGCGAGCAGATTCAGAACATTGAATAATCGCCAGGGTAGCTCAACGTGAGCTACCCATTACTTTTTCTCATGCTGATAATTCCTTCTCATTCAAAAAAACCTTTCACTCTACTGATAAAATACTCAGCGATTAATTAGTTTAACTAAGCCAAATCGGCTCACTTTAGAAAATCTCAATCGTGATCTAAGCCACAAAAGGCTACTCTGCCACCAGTTTTTCTGGAGGCGATAATGCTTTTACACATTCTCTATCTGGTCGGTATCACCGCTGAAGCCATGACCGGTGCGCTGGCTGCTGGGCGCCGTCGTATGGACACCTTCGGTGTCATCATTATCGCCACCGCTACGGCACTCGGTGGAGGATCTGTCCGTGATATCTTGCTGGGACACTATCCACTCGGTTGGGTCAAACATCCTGAGTATGTGGTGATCGTAGCTGTCGCCGCGGTTCTGACGACGATTGCCGCCCCTGTGATGCCTCATCTGCGCCGTCTGTTTTTGGTACTGGACGCATTAGGGCTGATCGTGTTTTCCATTATTGGTGCGCAAATTGCGCTGGATATGGGTGAAGGTCCGATCATTGCCATCATCGCCGCTGTGGTCACGGGCGTGTTTGGCGGCGTGCTGCGCGATATGTTCTGTAAACGCATTCCGCTGGTCTTCCAGAAAGAGCTCTACGCTGGCATTTCGTTCGCCTCAGCCGTGCTGTACATTGCGCTACAACATTATGTGTCGAGCCATGATGTCGTCGTCATCGCCACCCTGCTGTTTGGTTTTACCGCGCGCATGTTGGCGTTGCGCCTAAAACTTGGGCTTCCGGTGTTTCATTACACCCATGACTCGCAATAAGTAACGTAATAGAGAGGCAACAAGTATTAATCAGCACGTTTCGTAGGCTTATATTAAATCGAAAAACGATTACAATAACCGCCTGTAACCGTCCTGGAAATATGCGTTAAGAACCGATGTCACTTGCTAAAGCCTCTGCCCTCATCCTGGATAAAAAACTCAGCAGTCATTTTTTAATCCTGTTGATGATCTCTGTATTGATACAAGTGTGGCCAGTGTACTTCACGCAGCCTGCACGCTTTGTTGTGCGCATTGCGATTTGCAATGGCCTGCTTTTACTTGGCGCGTCAGCCCTTTATCGCTACCTTCCCGGTAAAATTATTGCCTTTCTTCTTACGGCCCTCCTGACGCTTAATTTTGCGATCGCATTCAGTACCTGGAATGTTTATCAGAGCGAATTCAACACCGTTTTTGCGATGAGTATTCTGGCGACCCACGTAGCCGAAGCGAAAAGTATGTCCGGGCTGTATTTAAACAGTTTCCCTGTCATCGCGGCCTATTTTGTTATCACCTGGTATGCCATTAAGTCACTGAGCGAAAACCTGTCAGACAGGGCAAAAATCATCAGCATGGTGTTGTTGGTTGGCTATATAGGCTGGTATTCAACTGCTAACTGGTTGAAAAAACGTAAAGACCTGGAAGTTTATTACCCATTGAGTGCACGCATCCTGACGAACACGCCATTTTACACAGGCTCGGAATTTATTATTGCCCACCGAGATAGCGCACTGGCTGAAAAAATTAGCCAGAAGCAAGTGCACTATCCCGCCCTGCAGTACCATCAGACGGGTATCGAAAACTATGTGGTGATTGTTGGAGAATCTGCCCGCCGCAGTAATATGCAGCTTTATGGTTTCAACCAGGAGACCACGCCAATTGAATCAGCGTATGCAAAGAATGCTCTGATCTTTACCCATGCTATTGCTCCGGCGTCAGCCACAGTGCTGGCAGTCCCAATGATACTGAGTAAAGCCGATCCTGATAACTTTACGGTCGACAAACTCGCCGACAATATCGTCAGCATTGCCAAAAAATCTGGTTATTACACGGAATGGATCAGCGCGCAGGGCAACTCAGGAAAGAGTAATAATTATATTGTCGCGATTGCCTCTGCGAGCCATAAAGCACAGTGGATTAACACGCAATATGACACCGAACTTTTACCTGCCCTGGATGAAGCGCTGAAAAAACCGGGTAAGAAATTCATCGTATTGCATATTAATGGCAGTCATGAGATGGCGTGTGACCGCTATCCCGCGTCCGCTCAGGTACTCAATACGGGAAATAAGTACGAAGATTGCTACAACAATGCGATTCGCTTTACCGACGCATTTATTGGTGAGGTGGCAAAACGCCTGCAAAATAGCGCCTCTTCTCTTCTCTATTTCTCCGACCATGGGCTGGAAAAAAACCCACAGCTGGAATCCATTTACATGCATGGCTCACGTAATCCTAGCAAAGAGGCGTACGAAGTCCCGCAGTTTATCTGGTACAGCCAGCCCGCGCTCTCAAGCCAGCAACGTCAACTGGGTTGGGTACCAGGATACTGGTCCACTGCAAACAATTATTGGCTTATGCTGAGTTGGCTTGGCATCTCCACGGGCGCTGAGAACTGCCGTTCGGTTCTGGAAACCTGCTATCAGGAATCAACATTGCTTCCGGTAATGGACGGTGGTCGACATATCTTCGACTACGACCAGCTTCGGGATACTTTTAGCTCGCCAGACAAAAAAACACCATGGCGTAAGGCTAAGGCCGGTTCGCTCTAAAACCCCTGGATGCCTTGCGTTCGCAACCAGGCTGCCATAGCCACGATAGCTGGATCGTGAAAAAACTCGACCAGCTTTCGTGCTTTCTCCAGGCCGATACCGGGAAGCAGGCGCCAGCTCACCGCCTCTTTGTCGCGTAATTGCTGCCATGAATGTTCATTCAGCGCCTTTGCTGCAGCTTGCGGCAGCGGCACACTTAGCGCACCAATCCAACGCATAAAAGGCTGATGACGTACCCGCTCAAAACGATGCCAAAGCTGTAATCCCCGCGAAGCATTTAAGCCTGGCGTATTCTGGAGCTGCTCCTGAGTCAGCGACAGCCAGGAGAAAATATGTTCGAAATGATGAGCCTGATGTAATAGCCGCCAGCCTGACTCACCCAGTCCTTCGATATCGAGTATTTGCTTCGAACTCAGCCAGACTAACCGGGCAAAAAACTGTTCCAGACATTCTGGCGACGCGTAAAAGCAGGTCAGCGGGCTAAAATTCGGGGGCGGTGGCGTCGGTTTCACGCGGTCCACACCCCGCCACACAACCTTATCCAGCCGGGGTATGCCCTGCCCCGCCAGACTCACCAGTACCTGATCGCCAGGGGCGATATCAAGCGTCCGCCAGCGCCCTACGGAACCGAGACTCACTCGCTGTACCCGTTTGTCATCCAGTTGCACAGGTTCAAGAGAGGCGACAACAGAGATCCTGCCCGTTCGCCCAACCGCAAACTGAATGGCTTTAACCTCTGCAAGCTGTGAGACGGGCGAATACTTCCACGCAACCACCCAGTCTCCTGCTCCAGGCTGCCAGTGCTCACCCGCAGGTTCGATTGCGGAACGCACCACAATACCGTCAGTGGCAAAGGGCAAAACGGATGTCAGCCATTCGGTTTTGTTTTGCTCCACCTCTTCTACGGTTCGGACTGCGCGCGTATAACGCCCGGTCAGAGAAAACCCCGCTTTCGCCAGTTCAGCGACGCGCTGCGGCATTGAAGAGGGGCCATCGGGCCAGGCCCAGATAAAAACGCCGATTTTATCCAGCGTCGGCTTGCCACTCTGGCGCATCATCATGCCAGCGACTTTAGCGCGCGCATTCATTCCCCCTTTCTGCTGCTGGATATGCCCTTCGCTGCGTAAAAACAGTTCGCCCTGCAAAACACTGTCCGCCAACGCTCCCTGCAGAGTTAACGGAATCGCCGGTATTTTTTGCACCTGCGCCGTCCAGTCCTCTCCTTTCATTCCGTCGCCACGACTAATGGCCTGCACTAACTTGCCCTTGCGATAGACCAGCGTCACCGCCACGCCGTCCACTTTCGGCTGTACCCACAGATCGTGGTGCGTTTTCATCCACTGGCGTAACTCATTTATGCCCACAACCTTATGTACACCCGTATGCGCAATAGGGTGCTTCACCATCCCATTGGCAGGTGGGATATCATCGGAAGTGGGTTCGTTGTTGAAGCAAAAGCGCCATTGCGCGAGCCGCGCACTAAGCTGATCGTAAACCTCATCGCTGACCTCGCTTTTCCCCTCCTGCCAGTACGCCTCACTCCAGCGGGCAATCTGCGCACTCAGTTTTGCCATTTCCTGATCTGCTTTAGCCTGCGACCAGGCGGGGCAAACCGCCATCACGTAGCCATTCCACAGCATCAACACCAATCCAGCCCATTTCCACATCGTGATACCTCCCTATTTTGCGAAAGGTATAACCCTGCTGTTTTAACCTGGCTATCGGCAAAACCACGATTTACGAGCCTGCTTCCGCGTTATGTTCTGGTTGCAGCAAACGGCGGGTAAAACCGGAAAACGGTACGCAAAAATCAACAATCCCGAGGAAAAAGTGTGACAAAGACTACGTCACAGAGCAGTGACGTGTATAATAAGCCCGTATGTAGGACTTCTTCGCTAACACATACAAAAGACTCTCATGGCTCAAGGCACGCTTTATATTGTTTCTGCCCCTAGTGGCGCGGGTAAATCCAGCCTGATTCAGGCTCTGTTAAAAACCCAACCGTTGTACGATACGCAAGTTTCGGTTTCTCACACCACGCGGGCACCGCGCCCGGGTGAAGTACACGGTGAACACTATTTCTTTGTGAATCACGATGAATTCAGAACGATGATTGGCAGAGACGCGTTCCTTGAACACGCTGAAGTATTCGGAAATTTCTACGGGACATCCCGTGAAACCATCGAGCAGGTTCTGGCAACCGGCGTCAATGTGTTCCTGGATATCGACTGGCAGGGCGCACAGCAGATTCGTGCGAAGATGCCGCAAGCGCGGAGCATCTTTATTCTGCCGCCGTCGAAGGATGAGCTTGACCGTCGCCTGCGTGGCCGCGGCCAGGACAGCGAAGAAGTTATCGCAAAACGTATGGCGCAGGCAGTTGCAGAAATGAGCCATTACGCCGAATATGATTATCTTATTGTGAATGATGATTTTGATACTGCCCTGGGCGATCTGAAAACCATTATTCGCGCAGAACGTCTGCGTATGAGCCGCCAGAAGCAGCGACATGACGCATTAATCACCAAACTGTTGGCAGACTGAACCCACATTCAGTATCATGCCCAGTCATTTCTTCATCTGTGGAGCATTTTAAGTATGGCACGCGTAACTGTTCAGGACGCTGTAGAGAAAATTGGTAACCGTTTTGACCTGGTACTGGTGGCCGCGCGTCGCGCTCGTCAGATGCAGTCCGGCGGCAAAGATCCACTGGTACCAGAAGAAAACGATAAAACCACCGTGATCGCACTGCGCGAAATCGAAGAAGGTCTGATCAACAACCAGATCCTCGACGTACGTGAGCGCCAGGAGCAGCAAGAGCAGGAAGCCGCAGAACTGCAGGCCGTAACCGCCATTGCTGAAGGCCGTCGTTAATTAAACCTGCGGGTCGCCCTTGTATCTGTTTGAAAGCCTGAATCAACTGATTCAAACCTACCTGCCTGAAGACCAGATTAAGCGTCTTCAGCAGGCGTATCTCGTTGCACGTGACGCTCACGAGGGCCAAACACGTTCAAGCGGTGAACCCTATATCACGCACCCGGTAGCGGTGGCCTGTATTCTGGCCGAGATGAAACTCGACTATGAAACGCTGATGGCCGCGCTGCTGCATGACGTGATCGAAGATACCCCCGCCACCTACCAGGATATGGAACATCTGTTTGGTAAAAGCGTTGCCGAACTGGTGGAAGGGGTCTCTAAGCTTGATAAGCTGAAATTCCGCGATAAGAAAGAGGCGCAAGCCGAAAACTTTCGCAAGATGATTATGGCGATGGTGCAGGATATCCGCGTCATTCTCATCAAACTCGCTGACCGTACTCACAATATGCGCACGCTGGGCTCATTACGCCCCGATAAACGTCGCCGCATCGCCCGTGAAACCCTCGAAATTTATAGCCCGCTGGCGCACCGTTTAGGTATCCATCACATTAAAACCGAGCTTGAAGAGCTGGGTTTTGAAGCGCTGTACCCGAACCGCTATCGCGTGATTAAAGAGGTGGTAAAAGCGCGCGCGGCAACCGTAAAGAGATGATTCAGAAGATCCTCTCTGAAATCGAAGGGCGTTTGCAGGAAGCGGGAATTCCGTGTCGCGTCAGCGGTCGCGAAAAGCACTTGTACTCCATCTACTGCAAAATGGTGCTGAAAGAGCAGCGTTTTCACTCGATCATGGACATCTACGCGTTCCGCGTCATCGTCCATGATTCTGACACCTGCTACCGCGTACTCGGTCAGATGCACAGCCTGTACAAACCGCGTCCGGGGCGCGTTAAAGACTATATTGCCATTCCAAAAGCGAACGGCTATCAATCTTTGCACACCTCGATGATCGGGCCGCACGGCGTACCTGTTGAGGTACAAATCCGTACCGAAGACATGGACCAGATGGCGGAAATGGGTGTTGCTGCGCACTGGGCTTATAAAGAGCACGGTGAAACCAGTACCACCGCGCAAATCCGCGCCCAGCGCTGGATGCAAAGCCTGCTTGAACTTCAGCAGAGCGCCGGTAGTTCGTTTGAATTTATCGAGAGCGTTAAATCCGATCTCTTCCCGGATGAGATTTACGTTTTCACGCCAGAAGGGCGCATTGTCGAGCTGCCTGCTGGCGCAACGCCGGTCGACTTCGCTTATGCGGTACATACCGATATCGGTCATGCCTGCGTGGGCGCACGTGTCGACAGACAGCCGTATCCACTGTCTCAGCCGCTCACCAGCGGCCAGACGGTCGAAATTATTACTGCACCGGGCGCTCGCCCAAATGCCGCCTGGCTTAACTTCGTCGTCAGTTCGAAAGCACGCGCGAAGATCCGTCAGCTGCTGAAAAACCTCAAACGTGACGACTCCGTTAGCCTGGGCCGTCGCCTGCTCAACCATGCGTTGGGTGGCAGCCGCAAGCTGGCCGAAATTCCGCCAGAGAACATTCAACGAGAGCTGGAGCGCATGAAGCTCGCCTCACTTGACGATCTGCTGGCAGAAATCGGCCTGGGTAATGCAATGAGCGTCGTCGTGGCGAAGAACCTCCAGCAGGGCGAAGCCTCCGCTGTGCAGCCGACCACGCAGGGGCACGGTCATCTGCCGATCAAAGGTGCGGATGGGGTGCTTATCACCTTCGCTAAATGCTGCCGACCGATTCCTGGCGACCCAATCATCGCCCACGTCAGCCCAGGTAAAGGTCTGGTTATCCATCACGAGTCCTGCCGTAACATCCGTGGCTATCAAAAAGAGCCAGAGAAGTTCATGGCCGTTGAGTGGGATAAAGAGACCGAGCAGGAATTTATCACCGAAATTAAGGTCGATATGTTCAACCACCAGGGCGCGCTGGCAAACCTGACGGCGGCGATAAACACGGCATCTTCCAACATTCAAAGCCTGAATACGGAAGAAAAAGATGGCCGCGTTTACAGCGCCTTTATTCGTCTGACCGCGCGCGATCGTGTGCATCTGGCGAATATCATGCGCAAAATCCGCGTGATGCCGGACGTCATTAAAGTCACCCGAAACCGAAACTAGGCTAATGAATTCAGAACGTTATGCACGTATCTGTGAGATGCTCGCCAGACGCCAGCCCGATCTGACGGTCTGCATGGAGCAGGTCCATAAACCTCATAACGTCTCCGCCATCGTCCGCACCGCGGACGCCGTTGGCGTGCATGAAGTTCACGCAGTCTGGCCGGGTAAAAATATGCGCACCATGGCCTCCAGCGCGGCAGGCAGCAACAGCTGGGTGACGGTAAAAACCCACCCCACGATTGCGGATGCTGTCACGCAGCTGAAAAGCAGCGGGATGCAAATCCTGGCGACCCACCTTTCCGATAAAGCCGTCGATTTTCGCGACATTGATTACACCCGCCCGACCTGCATTCTGATGGGTCAGGAGAAAACCGGGATCACGCAGGAAGCGTTAGATCTGGCGGATCAGGACATCATCATCCCGATGATTGGCATGGTGCAGTCGCTGAATGTCTCTGTCGCCTCTGCGCTGATTCTGTATGAAGCCCAGCGCCAGCGTCAGAACGCCGGGATGTACGAACGCGAAAACAGCATGCTTCCAGAAGTTGAACAGCAGCGTCTGCTGTTTGAAGGCGGCTATCCGGTGCTGGCTCGCGTGGCTAAACAGAAGCAATTACCTTATCCCCACGTCAATGCGCAGGGCGAAATCGAAGCCGATGCCGCGTGGTGGTCCACCATGCAGTTTGCAGGCTAAATCATGAACGGCCACCTGCTTGATGCCGTTCCGCTCAGCTCATTAACGGGCGTAGGTGCGGCGCAAAGCAACAAGCTGGCTAAAATTGGCCTGCACACTGTACAAGATTTACTCCTGCACCTTCCTTTGCGTTACGAAGATCGCACCCAGCTTTACGCGATTGGCGATCTGCTGCCCGGAATCTACGCCACCGTGGAAGGCGAAGTCCTGAACAGCACTATTACCTTTGGCGGCCGTCGCATGATGACCTGTCAGATCAGCGACGGCTCCGGCATTCTCACCATGCGTTTTTTCAATTTCAGTGCTGCGATGAAAAACAGCCTGGCCGCCGGACGACGGGTTCTGGCCTATGGCGAAGCCAAACGCGGGAAATATGGCGCGGAGATGATCCACCCGGAGTACCGTGTACAAGGCGATCTGAGTACGCCTGAACTCCAGGAGACGCTGACGCCGGTGTACCCCACTACCGAAGGTATCAAGCAGGCGACGCTGCGAAAACTGACGGATCAGGCGCTTGAGTTGCTTGATACCTGCGCCATCGCCGAACTGCTGCCGCCTGAGCTGGCACAGGGCATGATGAGCCTGCCGGAAGCCATTCGCACCCTGCACCGTCCACCGCCGTCTTTACAGCTGAGCGAGTTAGAAAACGGGCAACATCCGGCGCAGCGGCGGCTTATCCTTGAAGAATTACTGGCACATAACCTGAGCATGTTGGCTCTTCGCGCGGGTGCACAGCGTTTTCACGCACAACCTCTGCCTGCCCGTGATGATTTAAAAGATAAGCTGCTGGCCTCACTGCCCTTTAAACCGACGACTGCCCAGGCACGCGTGACTGCCGAGATCGAACGCGATATGGCGCTCGATATTCCGATGATGCGTCTGGTACAGGGTGACGTAGGCTCCGGTAAAACGCTGGTCGCCGCCCTTGCGGCCCTGCGCGCTATCGCGCACGGCAAACAGGTGGCGCTGATGGCCCCAACCGAACTGCTCGCCGAGCAGCACGCCAATAACTTCCGCAGCTGGTTTGCGCCGCTGGGCGTGGAAGTGGGCTGGCTTGCCGGCAAGCAAAAAGGCAAAGCACGTCTCGCGCAACAGGAAGCCATCGCCAGCGGTCAGGTACAGATGATTGTCGGTACCCACGCCATTTTTCAGGAGCAGGTGCAGTTTAACGGCCTTGCCCTGGTGATCATCGATGAGCAACATCGCTTTGGCGTACATCAGCGGCTGGCCTTGTGGGAAAAAGGGCTGCAGCAGGGCTTCCACCCGCATCAGTTGATCATGACCGCCACGCCTATCCCGCGCACCCTGGCGATGACCGCCTATGCCGATCTGGATACCTCGACGATCGATGAACTGCCACCCGGCCGAACGCCGGTCACCACCGTGGCCATTCCGGATACGCGCCGCAGCGAGATCATCGATCGCGTGCGCAACGCCTGCACTCACGAAGGCCGTCAGGCGTACTGGGTTTGTACATTGATTGAAGAGTCCGACCTGCTGGAAGCGCAGGCCGCAGAAGCGACGTGGGAAGAGCTAAAACTGGCGCTGCCCGAGCTGAATATCGGGCTGGTGCATGGCCGCATGAAACCCGCTGAAAAACAGGCCGTAATGCACTCATTCAAACAGGGCGAGCTGCATTTACTGATTGCCACAACGGTTATCGAAGTGGGCGTGGATGTGCCGAATGCCAGCCTGATGATTATCGAAAACCCGGAGCGGCTGGGCCTTGCGCAACTTCACCAGCTGCGGGGACGCGTTGGCCGTGGTGCGGTGGCTTCCCACTGCGTCCTGCTCTTCAAATCCCCGCTTTCTAAAACGGCACAAATGCGACTCCAGGTGCTGCGCGACAGCAATGACGGCTTTGTGATTGCGCAAAAGGATCTCGAGATCCGCGGCCCCGGCGAACTGCTGGGCACACGCCAGACCGGTAACGCCGAATTCAAAGTGGCCGATCTGCTTCGTGACCAGTCGATGATTCCGGAAGTCCAGCGCCTTGCCCGCCACATTCATGAGCGTTATCCCGTCCAGGCCGCCGGGCTTATTCAAAGGTGGATGCCAGAAACCGAGCGCTATTCCAACGCCTGATCACTGTGCTCAGCCCTGTTTTAATAAATTTATAAATGCAATCGTTTGCTTTTACCATCCGGTCAGCTAAAATGCCCGCTTTTCACCCGTGGGATTGCCGCCGATGTCCGTTAACGCCGTAGAGTCTCAAGATGCGCAACCGATTGCGCACGCTCAACATAATAGTGAACTCATCTACCGTCTTGAAGATCGCCCACCGCTGGCGCAAACGCTGTTCGCCGCGTGTCAGCACCTGCTGGCGATGTTCGTGGCCGTTATCACACCTGCCCTGCTGATTTGCCAGGCGCTCGGCTTACCGGCTCAGGACACGCAGCACATCATCAGCATGTCGCTGTTTGCATCCGGCGTGGCGTCTATTATCCAGATTAAAGCCTGGGGTCCGGTCGGTTCAGGGTTGCTGTCGATTCAGGGCACCAGCTTTAACTTTGTTGCCCCGCTGATTATGGGTGGCACTGCGCTGAAAACCGGCGGGGCCGATGTCCCGACGATGATGGCTGCGCTTTTCGGCACCCTGATGCTGGCCAGCTGCACGGAAATGGTCATCTCCCGCGTGCTGCATCTGGCGCGCCGCGTCATTACCCCGCTGGTTTCCGGCGTGGTGGTGATGATTATCGGTCTGTCGCTGATTCAGGTGGGCCTAACCTCTATCGGCGGCGGGTATGCGGCGATGAGTGACCACACTTTCGGCGCACCGAAAAACCTGCTGCTGGCGGGCGTAGTGCTGGCGATTATTATTTTGCTCAACCGTCAGCGTAACCCGTACCTGCGCGTCGCCTCGCTGGTGATTGCCATGGCGACCGGTTATCTGGTGGCGTGGGCGATGGGCATGCTGCCGGAGAACACCGCACCGACTAACAGCGCGCTGATTATGGTGCCGACACCGCTCTATTACGGCCTCGGCATTGACTGGAGCCTGCTCCTGCCGCTGATGCTGGTGTTCATGATCACCTCGCTGGAAACCATCGGCGACATCACCGCAACGTCTGACGTCTCCGAACAGCCGGTCTCTGGCCCGCTGTACATGAAACGCCTGAAAGGCGGCGTGCTGGCGAACGGTCTGAACTCGTTTGTCTCTGCCGTGTTCAACACCTTCCCGAACTCCTGCTTTGGCCAGAACAATGGCGTGATCCAGCTGACCGGCGTCGCCAGCCGCTACGTGGGCTTTGTCGTGGCGCTGATGCTGATCGTGCTCGGCCTGTTCCCGGCGGTGAGTGGCTTTGTGCAGCACATTCCGGAACCGGTTCTGGGCGGCGCAACGCTTGTGATGTTCGGTACGATTGCGGCCTCTGGTGTGCGCATCGTATCGCGTGAGCCGCTGAACCGTCGTGCCATCATGATTATCGCGCTGTCCCTGGCCGTCGGTCTGGGTGTTTCCCAGCAGCCGCTGATCCTGCAGTTCGCCCCTGACTGGGTGAAAAACCTACTCTCCTCCGGCATCGCCGCAGGGGGTATCACGGCGATTGTGCTGAACCTCGTCTTCCCGCCAGAAAAGAACTGATCCCCCGTCACGGCAGGCATCACGCCTGCCGTGAAACCGAATTACACCATTCCTGCCTTGAGGATTGCGCATAAATCGTGCATAACTCCCTTATGTGCGTTTGATGGGATGGAAGACCATGAAATTTATTGGAAAGCTGCTGATCTGGATTTTGATTGCGGTGCTGCTCGCAATCCTGGCACTTTATATCCTCGTGCAGACCCGCTGGGGCGCGGCTCAGGTGAGCAGCTGGATTACGGTTAACACCGACTACGAACTCAATTTCGACCTGATGGATCACCGTTTTTCTTCCCCGTCGCACATCATTCTGGAAAATGTCACCTTTGGCCGCGATGGCAAACCCGCCACCCTGGTGGCGAAAAAAGTGGATATTGGTCTGAGCAGCCGACAGCTCACCGATCCGCTGCACATGGATACCATCACCCTTCACGACGGGACGCTTAACCTCTCCCCGCAAACCGCGCCGCTTCCGTTCCAGGCCGACCGCCTGCAGCTGAACAATATGGCGTTCAACAGCCCGAATATGGAATGGGATCTGAGCGCGCAAAAAGTAACAGGTGGCGTCAGCCCCTGGCAGCCGGAAGCGGGCAGCGTGCTGGGCAAAAAAGCGCAAATTCAGATGAGCGCCGGATCGCTGACGCTCAACGGCGTGCCCACCAGCAATGTGCTGATTCAGGGCGAGCTGAACGGTAAAGAAGTGGTGCTGAGCACCATCGGCGCAGATATGGCGCGCGGCTCGCTGACCGGTACTGCGCGGCGCAATGCCGACGGCGGCTGGGTCATCGACACCATGCGCCTGAACGACATTCGTCTGCAAAGCGACAAATCATTGCTGGATTTCTTTGCGCCGATCACCACCCTGCCGTCGCTGCAGATTGGCCGCCTGGAGGTCACCGATGCCCGCCTGCAAGGGCCGGACTGGGCCGTAACCGATCTCGATTTAAGCCTGCGCAATCTGACCCTCAGCCAGGGCGACTGGCAAAGCCAGGACGGACGTTTATCGATGAATGCCAGCGAGTTTATCTACGGCTCGCTGCATCTTTTTGATCCTATTCTGAATGCAGAGTTTGCACCGCAGGGCGTGGCGCTGCGCCAGTTCACCTCCCGCTGGGAAGGCGGTATGGTGCGCACCTCCGGCAACTGGCTACGCAACGGTAAAGCGCTGGTACTGGACGATGTCGCGGTGGCCGGTCTGGAATACACCCTGCCACCGAACTGGAAAACCCTGTGGATGGAGCAGCTCCCGGAATGGCTCCACGGCGTGACCCTGATAAAATTCGGCCTGAGTCGCAACCTGGTGATCGATATCGATCCCGCCTTCCCGTGGCAGATCACCTCTCTCGACGGATATGGTGCCAACCTCCAGCTGGCGAAAGATCGTCAGTGGGGCGTGTGGGGCGGCAATGCGACCCTGAACGGTGCCGCTGCCACCTTTAATCGCGTGGACGTGCGCCGTCCGTCACTGGCGCTGGCGGCCAACGCGTCGACGGTGAATATCACGGAACTGAGCGCCTTCACCGAGAAGGGCATTCTTGAAGCCACGGCGACCATATCACAGTTACCGCAGCGCCAGACCACGGTTAGCCTGAAGGGGCGCGGCGTGCCGGTGAATGTGTTGCAACAGTGGGGCTGGCCTGCACTGCCAATTAACGGCGACGGCAATATCCAGCTGACCGCCAGCGGCAGCGTGCAGGACAAAGCGCCGCTGAAACCGTCGGTAAATGGGAAGTTGAACGCGGTGAATATGGATAAACAACAAGTACAGCAGACGATGGCGGGTGGCCAGGTATCGACAAGCCCTGCGGTCGCGCCATCTGTAACACCCCAGCCCTGAAATGTTAATGGCATAAAAAAGCCGGGCGGCGGCTACGCTTAACCCGGCCTGCAAACCAAAGCTAACACCGTAGGCCCGGTAAGCGTAGCGCCGCCGGGCCATTTCAGGCACATCACTTCAGGTGAATCACCACTTCACTCCCCTGCGCTTTGACCACCACCCCCCATTCGCTACCGGCATGGGAACCGCCTTTGACACCCGCGATCTGCTGCACATTGCGCAAACAGACTGACCAGTCCTGCGCGTTTCCTTCGCCTTTTAAGGTCACCGTATCGCCCTGGCGAGAAGCCGTCAGCGTAAACACGACCGAGCCGTCTGCCGCCGGGACTTCGCTTACCGCCGAGCAACCGTCTGCCAGGCTAAACAGCTGGAATGCCGTGCCTTCGTTCCACGCGTAATCCGGTTTCTGGCTGTTGTTGCCGAGCGCCAGCAGGGTGTTCTCGCGCACATACACCGGCAGACTCTGGAAGTCGTGCTGCTGTTTATGCCAGCGGCTGCCCTGCACTTCGTCGTTATGCCACAGGTGTGTCCAGCGACCTTCCGGCAGATAGAACTGCACGTCACCCGCTTCGCTAAACACCGGTGCCACCATCATCGCGTCGCCGAGCATGTACTGACGGTCCAGATAATCACACGCCGGATCGTCCGGGAATTCGAGCATCATCGCGCGCAACATCGGTGTGCCGACCTCGCGGGCCAGCGCCGCCTGGCGATACAGATACGGCATCATCCGGCATTTCAGCTGGGTGAAGTGGCGCACTACATCGCAGGACTCATCATCGTACGCCCACGGCACACGGTAGGATTTGCTGCCGTGCAGGCGGCTATGGCTGGAGAACAGTCCGAACGCGCACCAGCGTTTGTACACATGGGCAGGCGCGGTATTCTCGAACCCGCCGATATCGTGGCTCCAGAATCCAAAGCCCGACAGACCAATCGACAGCCCACCGCGCAGGCTTTCCGCCATGGATTCGTAATTGGCGTAACAGTCGCCGCCCCAGTGAACCGGGAACTTCTGCGCACCGACGGACGCGGAGCGCGCAAACAGCACCGCCTCCTCTTCGCCAACGGTCTCTTTCAGCACGTCCCACACCAGCTCGTTATAGATATAGGCGTAGTGGTTGTGCATCTTCTGCGGATCGGACCCGTCATGCCACACCACGTCAGTTGGGATGCGCTCGCCGAAGTCGGTCTTGAAGCAGTCCACGCCGATATCGACCAGCCCTTTCAGCTTATCGGCGTACCACTGGCAGGCTTCTGGATTGGTAAAGTCATAAATTGCCAGCCCCGGCTGCCACTTATCCCACTGCCATACGGAGCCATCCGCGCGCTTGAGCAGATAGCCTTTCTCTTTCAGCTCCTTGAATACCGGCGATTTCTGGCCGATATACGGGTTGATCCACACGCAGACTTTCAGCCCTTTGTCCTTGAGGCGGCGAATCATCCCTTCCGGGTCCGGGAAAGTCACCGGGTCCCATTCAAAATCACACCACTGGAAGGCTTTCATCCAGAAGCAGTCGAAGTGGAAGACGTGCAGCGGCAGATCGCGCTCGGCCATACCGTCGATAAAGCTGTTCACCGTCGCTTCGTCGTAGTTAGTGGTGAATGAGGTGGTGAGCCACAGGCCGAACGACCATGCAGGCGGCAGCGCCGGGCGACCGGTGAACTGGGTATAGCGGTTGAGCACCTCTTTCGGCGTCGGGCCGTCGATAACGAAATATTCCAGATACTCGCCCGCCACGCTGAACTGCACTTTGGAGACTTTCTCCGAGCCAACTTCAAACGACACATTTTCCGGATGATTCACCAGCACGCCGTAACCACGGTTTGTCAGGTAGAACGGAATATTTTTGTAGGACTGCTCGGTGCTGGTGCCGCCGTCACGGTTCCAGGTTTCGACCGTCTGGCCGTTACGCACCAGCGCGGTAAAGCGCTCGCCGAGGCCATACACCGCTTCGCCGACGCCTAAATCCAGGCGCTCGAACATGTAGTTGCTGTCGGTATTGCCATCCTGCACGTAGCCGTTATTTTTCAGCTGACTGCCGGTGATACGCTGGCCGTCACGCAGGAAATCCAGCGCCCAGAACTCCCCTTTGGTAACGCGCACGCTAAGATTGCCGCTTTTCAGCTCGGCAAATTCCGCCGTGTTTTCAATCTGTACTTTCACGGCTTTCAGAACGTTCAGCGGATAGTGCGGGCCGTTGTCCAGCGGGCCCTGGAAATGCTCGATGCGCACACCGACAATGCCTTCCTGCGGCGAGAACAGGCGAACCGTAAACATCAATGTGTCGAGCTGCCAGGTGCGTTCACGCACGTCGCGCGGCGCAACGTACACCACCAGGTCGTTGCCCTGCTGCTCCACGTCGAACACCTGCACCGGGTACGTCACGTTCAGGCCCGGTTGAATTAGCCAGTTTCCGTCACTGATTTTCATACTTTTATCCTCTTAGTTCTGCATTTCTTTGCTGACCGGCAGGGTTTCAAACTCCTGCTGGTTGCGGCGCGCGCCTTGCGCCAGCTCGCCCATAATTTTGGTCAGGAACGGGGTTTTCAGCGTGTAATAGCGTTTGGCGACGATGGCACTCAGCACATAGCAGGCCGCCGGGGCCAGGGTGAACAGGCCAATAATGATGTTGATGGTGGTGCCGTTCTGAGTTTTGGCTGCGGCATCGTAGCCACCGCCGGCCAGCATCCAGCCGATCAGCGCGCCGCCCAGCGCCAGGCCCAGTTTCAGCACAAACAGCGTGCCCGCAAAGCTGATCCCTGTCAGGCGTTTGCCGTTGGTCCATTCGCCGTAATCAACGGTATCGGACATCATCACCCACTGGATTGGCGTCACCAGCTGGTGCAGCACGCCAATCACGAAGATAAAGCTGAACATCATTAGCGTGGCATGCATCGGCACGAAGAACATCGCCACGCTCGCTACCGCCAGCAGGGCGTTGGTCCACCAGAAGATACTGACTTTGCATTTCCAGTCGGTGAGGGGTTTGGCGAGCGCGGAGCCAATCAGGTTGCCGACGCAGTAGGTGGTGAGGAACGCGACGAACACTTCCGGCGTGCCCATGATCCAGGTGCAGTAGTACATCATCGCGCCGCCGCGCACGCAGACGGCGAGGATGTTGAGAATGGTGAGCACGCCGACGATGCGCCACTGGTCGTTTTGCCAGATATCGCGCAGATCTTCACGCATGGAGGTGGTGCTTGGCGGCACCTGGATGCGCTCTTTGGTGGTGAAGAAGCAGAACGCCAGCATCAGAAACGCGACCACCGACAGCACAGCGATCCCCCCCTGGAAGCCAAAGGCTTTGTCTTCGCCGCCAATCAGATTCACCAGCGGCATCATCAGCACCGTGGAGAGCATGCCGCCCGCTGTCGCCAGCACAAAGCGCCAGGATTGCAGGGAGATGCGCTGCGTCGGGTCATTAGTAATGACGCCACCGAGGGCGCAGTAAGGGATATTCACTACGGTATAGAGCAGGGTCAGCAGCGTGTACGTGATGGCGGCATAAACCATTTTACCGTTCAGGCTAAGATCCGGCGTGGTGTACGCGAGCACGCAGACGATGCCAAACGGGATTGCACCGAACAAAATCCACGGACGAAATTTCCCCCAGCGGCTGCGGGTGCGGTCGGCGAGCAGCCCCATGCACGGGTCGGAAATCGCATCCAGCGCACGCGCCAGCAGGAACATGGTGCCGACAAATCCGGCGGGGATACCGAAAATATCGGTATAGAAAAACATCATATACAACATGACGTTATCAAAAATGATGTGGCTGGCGGCATCTCCCATGCCATAGCCAATCTTTTCCTTCACAGACAATATTTCGCTCATTATCTTTATCCTTGACGCTGTAGGGGCGCTGAGACCGGTTTCAGATGTTGTAAACCATCGCAGGGAGAGCGGATATTCTGTTTTCTGGTTAGCTGGTTACGATTCTTCTCTTTTGTGATCGCCGTAGAAATTGGAGAAAAAACCTAACCTCAGGATTTTCTTAAGATTTAAGTAAGAGGGGTTAATGCAGGTCAAAGCAGGGATGAAAAAACTCTGCGAAATGATGTGGTAAATGCCTGAAAGTAGCTATAATGCGCACCGCCTCCATGTAGCAATCGAGGCGCGGAAGATCGTCATCTCCGGTGAGGTGGCTGGATTTCAAATCCAGTTGGGGACGCCAGCGTTCCCGGGCAGGTTCGACTCCTGTGATCTTCCGCCAACTAGCCTCTCCTGAACCCCCTCTAAGTCAATAAAATCCCTGTAATACCTGATAAAACAAGAGAAATAACCCCACCATTGTCGCCTGAAGGTAATCGGCATCAAGTCCTTTTTGGGGGTACATTAGGGGGTGTTATTTTTCTTTAAAATATCAGCACCCCCATAATGGTGAAAATGTGATGTATAACAACAGGTTTTAAAGACATCTTTGTTATATAAGGGGTACATGGGGGTATCAGGTTAGTCATTAGCGGAAGTCCCCTGGAGGATGGATTCATCAAAAGCCGGAGGATGTCATGGCGCTAACCGATGTAAAAGTGAAAACCGCAAAGCCAAAAGAAAAGCCCTATAAGCTGACCGATGGCGGTGGCATGTATCTGCTTATTAACGCTAATGGTTCCAAATACTGGCGTATGAAGTACCGCTTTGCCGGTAAAGAAAAGATGCTATCTATTGGCGTATACCCTGATGTTTCCCTGGCTGACGCACGCGAAAAGCGCAGTGAGGCCAGAAAAATACTCTCCGCTGGAGGCGATCCAGGTGAAGTAAAGAAAGAAGAAAAAATCGCCCAGCAAATGAGCCACAAGAATACATTCGAGGCCATTGCCCGCGAATGGCATCAGACGAAAGCCGATCGCTGGTCATTACGCTACCGCGATGAAATCATCGACACCTTCGAGAAAGATATCTTCCCTCATACGGGAAGACGCCCTATCGTCGATATTAAGCCGATGGACTGGCTTGAGATTCTTCGTCGCCTTGAAAAGCGCGGCGCTTTAGAGAAAATGCGCAAAGTCCGCCAGCGTTGTAATGAAGTCTACCGTTACGCTATCGTTACCGGGAGAGCTGAATATAACCCCGTGTCAGATCTTGCTACAGCTCTGGCTACCCCTAAGAAAACACATTTCCCGTTCCTCACAGTCGAAGAGTTACCACACTTCCTTAAAGATCTGGCCGGATACACCGGTAGTGTTATCACCAAAACCGCCACGCAGATCATTATGTTAACCGGCGTTCGTACACAAGAGTTGCGTTTCGCTCGCTGGGAAGATATCGATTTTGAGAAGAAATTATGGGAGATCCCGGCAGAAGTGATGAAGATGAAACGGCCTCATATTGTGCCGCTGTCGGATCAGGTTGTTGCACTGTTTAAGCAACTTGAACCGATCTCAAGGCATCACCCGCTGGTTTTTATCGGCAGGAACGATCCTCGCAAGCCGATCAGCAAGGAAAGCGTTAATCAGGTTATTGAGTTATTGGGGTATAAAGGCAGGCTGACAGGGCATGGTTTCCGCCACACGATGAGTACCATTCTGCATGAGCAAGGATTTAACTCAGCGTGGATTGAAACGCAGCTTGCTCACGTCGATAAGAACGCGATTCGTGGGACGTATAACCATGCTCAGTATCTGGATGGACGTCGGGAAATGATGCAGTGGTATGCGGATTATATTGGTGAGCTGGGGAAAGGTGGGAGTTGGGAGTGTGGTAGAGGGGACATTTAGGAAGACGGCATAAATTAATAAATAGCCATCCAGCGGTAAAGATGGCTATTTATTTAAAGTTTCATGACGCTTTGTTTTCAAAAAGCTCTGAATTGCTGGCATAAGGTACTTTACCGGAAGGCACCACCTTTGCGGCAGCAATCAAATGCACATCCTGGTCATCAAAGAAAATATGCGGTTTAAACGCTTTTAATACTTTTGTTTTCTCTACCCCGCCAAGAAAAAAAGCTTCATCGACATACACCCCCCAGCTTCTCAGCGTTTTAATGACACGCATTTCCGAAGGGCTATTTCGGGCTGTCACCAGTGCAATACGAACAGGAGAATACTCAACGCGGGTCGGCAATCGTTCCTGAAGCTTGGCTATTTTTTTTAGCAAAGTGGCATAGGGCCCTTCAGCCATCGGGATATCTTGCTGCGCATCCTCCAGGGCGTGAAAAGCGGCCATCCCTTGAGTTTTATAAACTAACTCACTTTCATCAGAGAAAAGCACGGCATCACCGTCAAAAGCAATCCGCACTTGCCCTTCCGGGATATCAGATGCTTTAGAAGGCGGATCTTTCAGGATTGCAGCGGCGCAGAATCGGGAATCAATCACCTTTTGCGCATCTTCAACGTTAGTTGTTAAAAACAGATCCACATCAAAGGCATCAAGGTAATCGGCAACGGTTTCGCCTGCGGTAAAAGCTGAACGTGTAATATCGAGTTTGTCATGGCGAATGGTATTTAGAACACGGATACCTGTATCAGGACTGTTACGCGACATAACAACGACTTCAACCAACGGTGATTGATCATCCGGTTGACGATACTGGTTCAGACCCAGAAGCGCTTTGACCAAGGGGTAACCTGTACCAGGCTGCAAAGGTTGGTTTTCGTGTTCCAGCATGTAGGCGCGATACTTTTCAATGGCGCTGTCAGGATCGGTTGCATACGTTTCGCGAAACATGCGGTCGGATTCGCTCATGTCAAAAAGCGCAGTTGCGCTGATGCCAATAACTAAAGTATTACTTAAATCTAAAGGCATGGTTACTATCCTAAACAGCTATCATGTAAGGGCAGTATATTCCTTCATCCTTTTATCGTAAATCATTGTTAATACTTTTATATATAGAATAATTCTCCACATTAAGTATAATTAGGTAAATGACCATTATCCAAAAAATCAAGTAGTTCTGTATTGTTTAGAATCCCTCTGTAAAAAATAGCCTCCCATCTGTTTGGAGACTGGCTTTCATGTTGACGCTTGAATCGTCGTATTATTCTTGATGCTCTATCAGGTTCAGCATCTTGACGTTCTAATGACATCGTGCGTAATAATGCCATATATTCATTTCGACAGAATTCATCAAATCTCTCTAAAAATTTAACACCATTGATGTGTCGTTTTAATAATTCATAAAACTCGTTATTACCCCCATCCTCAAGGATGGTCAGTTCGAATGTTGGAGTAGAATAAGGTTCTTCTATATTAATGCTTAAGTTAACTTGGTCAATAGGGTCAAAGTATGGATGTATGTAAATCTTGTTTCTATTATCATCAAAATAATCGGAGCTTTTATTTTGCTGACATTCATTACACATTGGTGTTAGGTTGGCAATAATTATAGCTAGTTCGGGATATATAGTTTTGGGCAGGTAATGGTCTAATGTTGTCGGCTTTCCAGGTTCTCCGCAACATGGGCAAAATAACAGGTTATGCCCTCGTCTTAACTCTTCAAGAATATCGTAAGGTGTTTTCCCCTCATCAGGAGAGTATAAATTAATAAGGGTTTGTTTTCTTTTTTCTCTTAATCTCTCTTTGGGTGAAATATGTCTATTAGCATCAGTTGTTTTTTTTTCCTCTTTTTGCACTGATTCTTCTGATAAATATAGTGACAGATCGATAGGTGTAATAAAACGCGGGTCACCATGATGTTCCAGATAGTTTTCTACATGTGACACCCAATCATTAGTTAAGCTGTTATAGAAATCTTTATACCACTCTCGTTCTGAAATGATAGTTCTAAGTACTGTAATAGAGTTATATTCAGGTAAAGGCAATTTAGCGACCATGATTTTTTCTCCCTAAGCTCATGATTTTCATGATCATTTCTTCGTTAATTTCTTCGTTCAGCATTTCAATTAATTTTTCAGGATCTTTAATATCTTGAAGCTGCATCTCAAGCCATTCATCAAAAGGCTTAGAGATCGATTTATCGCCGAAAACATAAGAAGAAATTCTCTGAACATTACCGCCAAATGTTTCAAATGGTGGGGGGACTATTTCAAGTTCGTCATCCTTGTAGCGGAATATATGTACACATTTTGACGGTACTTCACGTGTGATAGATAGGGAATGAGTAGCTAGAATAGCTTTAGAGCGAAACGGTTTAAGTAATTTTTTTAGTAGCCCAATGAATTCTATTTCAAGGTTAGGATGTAAAAATAATTCAGGTTCATCAATCACAATTAAGCTATTTTCTTTCATTGCACCGACAACATTAATAGCTATATATACAAATAATCGTTGGCCAGAACTAAGATTTACAATTTGCCCATCTTTAACAAAGATTACACCATCATTGAGTAGTATAGAATCCCTTATTAAATCTAGATGATCAGCCCATTTTACAATATTTACTGCAGGGAGATATTTTTCACCATCAATTATGACAATATCTTTCCCGAGATAAGATGAGTTATCTTCTGGAGATAATCTTAGAACACAATAATCATAGCTAATAGCAGATTTGAGTGCAGAATCGACAGAGTTGAGCTTATTTATTCTATTTTCAATGAATTGGTATTTCTTATCATCAGATATCATTTCAAGTAATGACTCACTTGAATTTAAAGCTGGTAAGTTTCGACTGATACCAATTGTCCCATTATCTCTCATTTGCCTGAAACCAAAATATTGATATGCCTTTTTATCTTGTAAATTGTCTTTTTCTAGATCTAGGCTGAACTCTTCAAAAGGGCTATAAGAAACAAGAACAAGCTTACTTATGTTAGGTCGTTCATCAAATGGAGTATGCTTATTTTTTTCAAGTAATCGTTGTTCCCCCATTCCTATTTGCAACCAATATTCGACAAGTGATTTCAGGCAATGAGATTTACCAATCCCATTCGGGCCAATAATAACATTAATATCATAAGGCAATAAAGTAGATTCAAATTTAAATGGTATCTTATTTACACCTCCTTTTTTCGTTAAAATATTTAACTGAAAGTTTCTTATTTCTGCGTGAATATTTTGGAATATCAGATAACCGTCTAGATAGGCTTTATTTGCTCCACTTTCTCGGAGTAATGACGTTTTAAAGGCATCTTGTTCTATGAGTCTGTTAGATATTTCATTATGGTAAACATTTTTGTTGAAACCTGCATCGTTCAGATCATTCAGAAGATTGACTGTTGATTCCTCACCTATTTTAGATATGAGTATTTGATAAAAATCAATATCAGATGGAAGAGCTATATAGTTAGTATTAGGAATGGGGAATATTCCATCCCATCCATCTTTACATAATTCATCTAGCTTTATTGCCGTGTTATCGACATTTTCAATTAATAATTTAATTGAAAAATCAAATGAAATAGATTGATTCTTAATGTATATTTTTGCGTTTAGAGTAGTTTTATATCCATAGTCATCCCAATTATTACTGCTCAGAGATAAAACATCACCAAGTTCTGGTTTTGCTGGTGGGATTTCTCTCCAGGATCGATCAGGTGTATAAACAATCTTCATTGCTAAAATACCTTTTGAGATAATGAATTAAATGACTCAATGGCTAATTCATTACTTTTTATTAACTTTGCTTTCAAATTTATTGTTTTCCTGAAAGTATCGCAAAAATCTTTTTGAATATTGATCTCTGGGAAGATAATCTCAGTTTCTTCAAATTTATTTTTAGATATATTTAGCATCGACCCACTTGTTCCGGTCGCTTGTTTTGTTAATAACTCACGGACTTTTTCATTTTGGATTAAGATGAGAAAAAACTCTGGTAGCAATAGCTCATGGTTTAGCTTTATCGACCATAGTTTATCAGGAAGGAAAAGGTTGTCATAGTCCTGATGAACCATGCATATTGCAGCAACTAACTCTCTGGTGTTTGCGCGGCTAAATAGCAAATCTCCCTTCTTAGGAAAAATGAGTTTTTTCGAAGCAGGAATAGTTTCACAGTCTACTACTTTATTTTCTTCCGGCTTGAATATTCCAGAAGTCACCGAGCTTATTTTCAATACGCCAAATTCATCCGATTTACAGGGAATATTCTCGCCAGTGGCACTCCAACCTGAAGTAATGTTTAAAACACCTTTTTTTATTTTATCCTTTTTCCATCCTTTAGGGTTTTCAACAGGATCGCCAAACATCTCATGAAAAATGGTATGCAAAAAATCATCAGCCAGTTTAATTGCTTGTTGGCGCTTACGATGAATGCTATATCCTTTATTTAAAGCCGAAACAATTTTTTCTTGCTCAAGTATTGATGGTAGATAAAATTTATATTCTTTTAAATAATTTGCTGAGACCCTTTTTTGCCCAGCGCTACCTGTCATTTCTTTTACCGCAGTAATACGGAATTTCTCATTCCAGATGAGATAGAAAATATATTCAGGCAGAATTAACTCTGGAATCGCTCGTAAGACATGGAATTCTGTAGAACCAAAACCAATTTGAGTATTTAGACTGTTTGTTAGTGTTGCTTTCCCATTTTCGAAGCAGGGTGTGATTTTTGCCAGTAATACATCACCACGCTCAAAGTAAGTAAAACCCTTTTTTGTTTCATGGAGAATGCGAGTTTCTTGTGATGAAATTTCACCTTTCTCACTCACTGCTGCCATGGCAAGAAAAGTAACCTCTTGCTCAGGATTGGCATTTTTGGGCAGACGCGGATTTATAGTACATACATCTCCTAGCTTCACCATCGGCCAATTCACAGCATCCCCTCCAGCTCATCCAAATCCGCCAGAATCTCTTTCTCTAGGTCCTTCAGCCGCTTCAGTATCACCTTCGGATCTTCATACTCCTCCGTGTGATACACGACTTCTTTATAACGATTAATGGAGAGGTCGTATTTCTGTGCGGCAATATCCGCTTTCGGCACCACAAACGCCGACTGAGTGCGGTCTTTAAAATCAACGCCAGCATCCATCCCTTCCGGGTACTGCTGTTTCAGCAAAGAGGAAAATTTCTCGCCCATAAAGTTATCTACCGGCAATCCACGCAAAGTACGGTAGTGCTTCCAGCTCGCCAGCAGATGCGGCAGGTCATTGTCTTTTATCGGGTTACGTTTGTCATCCAGGCTGTAGCCGTCATTGTTAAGGTCGTAGAACCAAACCTCGTCCGTCTGACCGCCTTTGGTAAAGATCAGGATCGCCGTCGCCACGCCAGCGTAAGGTTTAAATACGCCGGAAGGTAGATTGATCACCGCCTCCAGTTGGTTATTTTCCACCAGAGCTTGACGCAATGACTGATGAGCCTTACTGGAACCAAACAGCACGCCCTGCGGCACGATAGTGGCGCTACGCCCGCCCACTTTCAGCATTTGTAGAATCCGCGCCAGGAACAGCAGTTCGGTTTTTTTAGTTTTCACCATTGCCGACAGCGTGGCGTCGATATCTTCCTCGTCCAGTGAACCGGTAAACGGCGGGTTCGCCAGAATCAGGTTGAAAGCGTTTTTGCTGGCCTGCGGGAAATTGGTGCTGAAGCTCTGGCTCATGGTGTCCTGATAGTGAATATCCGGCCCTTCCACACCGTGCATAATCAGGTTCATGGCGGCGATACGAAGCATGGTAGTATCAAAGTCGTAACCGTGGAACATGTTGTTATCCACATGGTCACGCCACGGCGTCAGCAGATCGCCAGTAAAGATTTTTTGCTCTTCCAATTCACCGCGTTCATTGGTGCCAATCTCGGTATGAATGGATTCCAGCGAGCTGTATTTCTCCAGCAGGTATTCATAACTGGTTGCCAGAAAACCGCCGGTGCCACAGGCTGGATCGCAAATCGTCTCGCCGCGTGCCGGGTTTGGCTCCATCATTTCAACCATCATGCGGATAATGTGGCGCGGCGTGCGGAACTGACCATTGATCCCGGCGGTGGTCAGCTTGCTTAACAGGTATTCGTAGAGATCGCCTTTGGTGTCGCCACGATCCAGCGGCAGGTTTTTGATCACCTCTACCGCTTTGGTCAGCAGCGAAGGCTTGACGATCTCCAGCCGGGCATCTTTCATAAAGTTGCCCAGCAGCGTTACCTTCGACGCATCAGCTTGGCCGAGCTGACGGAAATGCTGGAATACGCCATCGCGCACCACTTCCATCATCTCATCCGAGCCGAGGTTACTATAGTGACTGAAACGGAACTCCTGCTGTTCTGGCGTAAAGCGCGGTTTAAAATCAATACCCGCGATTTGTTTACGCTTCTCGTCTCGTTGCTCCTGGGTGTCCAGCATCCGGGAGTACATCAGGTAAGTGATTTGTTCGATTACGGTCAGTGGGTTAGTGATGCCACCCACCCAGAAATCTTCCCATAGTCCGTCGATTTTACTTTTTAAGTCACCGGTAATCATTGTTAACGTCTATACCCTGTTATAAATACAAAAGCCCCGCTGCCGGGGCTTATCATGCGTGTATTATACCGTCGCTGCGTCGGTCACAACACCTAACTCTTCGACTATCTTTTGCAGCCGGGCGATCTGCTCTATATCCGGGAACACGCCAGTAACGCCTTCGTTGTGGATATGCGTAAACGGCTGTTCAAATAGCTGCCGCATTTCAATGGTACCGTAATCGCGGATGTGGTTTTTCAGTAATGACAGGAAGCGCAGTTGTTGGCTGGTCAGGCTGTTGTCAGCGGCAAACTGGGCAAAGCGTACTTCAACCGCGTCACTATCCATCCCGATGATAGTACGTAAAAGTTTATCCAGGCTGGCGGTTGCCTGGGGGTAGAACTCTTTCAGTGCCCGGATATCGACGTTCGGGTTTTGGATCAGCACTAATTTCGCCAGTTCATCCAACTCGATTTGTGTTACCGGCTCGCCGTTGCGGATTTTTTTCAGTACCGGATTTTGCTGAAACAGGGGCTCCAACGCTCCCTGAACCTGCTGGCGATAAAGTTTGAAATCAATCGAGCGGATGTTGGTTTTGCGGGTTTCCGTCTGAATCAGGTTTGCATCTTCGGTAATGTCCACCTGTATCGAACCAAATTTTGGCGTCGCATCTTTCTCCATCAGGTGCATTATACCGCGCAGATGAATGCGGATATCTTCCAGTTCTTCCAGACTTGCCTGCTTCCACCAGCCCAAATCACGAAGCTGATTAATCCGCTGCCCCTGCTGTTGCACCTGCGCCAGATGCGGCGGCAGACGTTCTACTTTCTCGATGATGAGCGGCCAGAGCACATCAAGCTCTTCCGGGTTGGTATAACGGGCAGTTTGCGCCGCCAGAATATCCATATCAAAGCGCATGGCATCGCTTTGCCCGCGAACGTCCAGCCACTGCATCAGCGGGGCCAGGACAGATAGCAGATCCTGCTGTGTTTTCGGGGAAAGCTGACGCAGCACTTTTTCATCGCTGTACTGCGCTTTTTGCTGCCACTTTTCCTGTACGGCAATCGACTTTTCATCCAGCGTGTTGATCTGTTCGCGGAGCTGGTGAGCGACTAAATCCACCGCCTGTTTGTCGAACTTACGCTGTGCAGCAGCCCCCAGCATAACCCACGCTTCGAAGCGTTTTTGCGCCAGCGATTTTGTCGCTGTCACTTCGGCCTCTTCGGTATGCAACTCGTGATACTCAAAGTTGCCCCAGTGATCGAAGATGCGGAATTTCTGTTTGTCCAGCGGTTTGCCGTTGTCATCATTGCCGTATAGCCCCGAACAGAGGCGTGTACCACGGCCAATCATCTGCCAGAACTTCACTTTCGATTTGACCGGTTTGGCAAAGACCAGATTCACAATTTCCGGGACATCAATACCGGTATCGAGCATGTCAACGGAGATAGCGATGGTTAGCTCTTTGTTAGTGCTTTCATCCAGCCCTTTAAAATCGTCAATCAGTTGCTCGGCGCGGGGATCGTAGTTGTCGATGACCTGGCAGAAGCGTCCGGCAAACTGCGGGTACATGTCGTCGAACAATTCATTCAACAGCAGCGCGTGTTTGTGGTTACGGGCGAAAATGATGGTTTTACCTGGCAGTTGGCCGTCCCGATCTTTCAGGCCATTTTCCATCAGGTTACGCAGGATATAGCGGTTGGTGTCTTTGTTATAAATTGCCTCATCCAGCGCCTTGCCATCAAATTCCAGCGTATTGGGATCGATACCCTGTTCTTCTAGCTCACGGATTTGTGCGTCGCTTAATTTCTCCCGTTTGATGCCTTCGCGCAGGAATTCAGTGGTGTGCGTGACAACCTCATAGGGAACCAGATTGTTATCGGCGATGGCATCTTCCAGGCTGTAGTTGGCGGTAGGGATACGTCCTTCACAACCAAACAGGCCGAAAGTGGTTTTACTCACCATGTCGATCGGCGTGGCCGTCAGGCCAATCTGGAGGGCATCAAAATACTTAAACAGATCGCCGTAAACGTTATAGATCGAACGATGGGATTCATCGGCGATGATCAAATCAAAATAACCGACATCAAAATGGTCCATGATTTTCATCATGCCGGGATAGGTGGCGATGTAGATCCTGGCATTCTGCCTGTCTGCTTTCTTCGATTTCCCGACCACATACAGCGGCTCATTGGTGAATTGATTAAAGGCATTTGCCGCCTGTTTACGTAGCTCTTTGCGGTCACAAAGAAACAGGACGCGTTTTACCCAGCGGGCATCAATCATCAGTTTGCTTAGCGCAATTGCTACACGGGTTTTGCCTGTACCAGTAGCCTGAACAATCAACGACTGTCGATACTTGTTGGTAAACCGTTCGCTGACGCGGGCAATGGTTTCAAGCTGATATAGACGCCCGGCAACAGCTTTACCTTCGTTGTCTTTAACGTGCGGCACGCTGTTTAATGGCAGACGGGTTTCACGTTGTTGAATAAGATATTGCAGGCTTTCCTTGCTGTAGAAGCCAAATACCCGGCGCGGCGGATAGCCGTGAATTTTATGGTCATCCCACAGCCAGATATCGTAGCCATTGGTGTAAAAAATGACCGGACGCTGACCGTATTCTTTTTCCAGCCAGTCGGCGTACAGTCGGGCCTGCATTCGCCCTTGCTCGGCATTGACGCTGGTTTTTTTTGCTTCCACCACCGCCAGCGGTTTGTGCGCCTCATCCCACAAGACATAATCCGCATAACCGTCGCCGGTTGCGGTAGGTTGTTCTTTAACTGGATGTTCCTGCGTAACCTGATCGGTGTTGTTAAGTTCTTCCCCTACATTCCAGTCAGCAGCAAGCAGGCGGGAGTCAATCAGGCGGCGACGGGTTTCCGCTTCATCAATAGAAAGAATGTCGGCAACATGCTGGTTGCGAGCTCTGGCTTCATTCAGGCGCAGAGTAAGGTGTTCGGCCTTTTCCTGCTCTTGCTGTAGTGCGCGTTGTAATGCCAGTTCGCGCTCACGGCTTTCATCTTGAGCCCTGATTGCATCTTCCAGACGTTTTTCATCAGCACGCCCTGAAGATTGTGTTAATGGTGGGAGAGAGAATTTGGGGCAGTTATCAACATTGCCGTGAGCATAGCGAACATACAGCCAAACCCCCAGTAAATATGCTTCCTTAAGCAGCCAGTAAGTATCTTTAGCTTTGATACGTCCGCCGTGCGCGGCGCGGTTACCGTGGATACGTAGCGCATCCATTTTCATGATGATGGCTTCCGGCATCATGCTGGCGAAGACATCGGCGTTCATTAAATCATACAGATTCGCTTTGATACCTTCCGGCAGTCGCTCCTGACGATATAACCAACGCACCATCAATTCGGTGTAGTTACGCAGTTTCACCAGACAGCTTTCTGGATCGGTGTGAACATAACGTTCCGCCATTAATCCCAGCTCAGCCAGTTCCGGCCACTGGCTGCGCAACATTTCAAAATTGAGAGACTGCTCCATCAATCATCGCCTTATGTCGTGGATACAACAGGAATTCTGGAAAGAATATCACACTAATTTGGCTGGCAAAGTGAGCCCGATGACATATGGCAGGAATGAATAGACTGGTGGAGAAGTTCTCTCTATGGCAAAAGAGAGGAAAAGCTAACTTATTAAGTTTAAAAGGCTAATAACGCGTAAAAACCACATACTCATCCATCAGCTTCGTCAGCGCCGCATTTTTCTCCTGTCGTTGCCCCAGCCAGAAGCAAATTTCCACATGATTCATCCGCTTCAGGTTCTCCAGCCAATCGGTCATCGAAGCCCCCTGCATCAAATCGTACCAGCACAGCCAGATCAGCTTATGACGAATCTCACGCGCCTTAAATCGCGCGGAAAGGCTGATCAACTTATTGGCTATGCGGCTTTGCTTCAATCTGACACACTCACTCAGTAAAACCCCTTCCATCCCGGCATGGGTGAACAGAAGTTCATTTTCGGTTTCAAGACTTATTTGCAAATCGTTCTGGATAGTCAACGGTTCTGGCCGTGCTTTACCATAAATAATCCGGTAGAGGCATTGCGGCACGACCGCAACCACTGCGCCAGTCTCTGGAAAATGTAACGTTGAGAGCGTAAGAAGATGGCTTGATTGAATATCCGGATGGCACATGCCGTTTCGGACTGCGATATTGGTTAAATCGGCCAACCAGCGTTGGTAGGTGTTAAGTAAATAGTCGTAACGGGCAATGGTTTCTTTCATCGGTAAAGAATCCTTCATCTCTGTAAAACAGACAGCCAGAAACCTCCGCAGCAGGCGGATCGTTAAGCTGGCTGGGGAATATGTGGCAAACACCGGAAAGCGTTACTGACGAGATTGAGCGATACGCTCCTGTAGCCATGCTTCCACTTCACTCTGTAGCCATCGTGAACTTCGCCCCAATTTGATAGGTTTGGGGAATATGCCACCTTTGATGAGTCGGTAAATCCACTTATCACTGACCCCCAGCAGGCGGGTGATGAAAGCCATATCAACAAAGCGATCTTCAAGTAGGGTTGGTTTAACTGTCATGATTTGATTCTCCGGTAGCTAAATAGAAACCGGAGTCGGGGTTATTCTGCTGCCCGCTCCGGCATAGCAACCGGTGGTGCTGTAAAAAATTCGTTATCTTATTTGGCTGTTCTTGGTCTGCCCTGTCGTGCAGGGGCAGGAACCTCATTACATCCCCAAATTAGATAACCATATTTTTGGTCTTCTTTTGTTAGATAACTGGCTATACGTCTCAGGCTGTTTATGGCTTCGTTGTTGCGATATTCAATAACATTGTTAATGTTGTCCTGATGATATTCCTTTGGCTTACATCGCTGGTATTTACCTTCGCCATAAGTAATCTGATGCCACAGTTCCCCTGCCTGTAAAATGAACGAAAATGATTTCTGATGTTTCTGACCATTAAGATAAAAAATAGCATGAGCATGAACTGCCCCTTCTGATGTCCATTCCAGTACCCAGAAACTACCGATAACGCCTGGAAGAGTGATCATTGCCTGCGTCAGTTCTCTAAGGTCATCCTGTATTTCGATGGAAGAGTTACGAATAAATCGGTTAGTGCCTCGCTGGTAATCAAAATCCATTCTAAAAGCCAGTATCTTGGAATGACATGCCAGGATCTGATTAAGATGGTGATTAATCAAATTCAGCAGGAAATCATTAGGGATGATTTTCTTTAAATGTGGGTAATGTCTTTGCATTGCTCTGTTCCTTTGGATGCATTCAAAGGAACTAGTGCATCTGTTTTTTCTATCAAGCAGGGTTCAATCACTTATGACGGATATCTATCATCCCGAGGTTGGGATGTTAGATTGAGATCTGCTTTCTATAATACCAATTAACCTTAATTATGTTTTAACCTGATAGACGCCTCCATTTTTCTACAGTTTTCACATTCATATAGCCTGCTATCCTTGACTGTCTTAGGTGAGAGCAGAGCCAATTTTCAATATTTCCGTGAAACGCTCTATATGACTTACGTCAAAGTTTCTCAGATATGCCTTGAAATCAACGCAAGAAATGCAGGTGGAGAGGCTTATGATAATCAAAATAAGAACGTAGTATACTACGTAGAGTGCTACGTCTTTTTCTACGATTGTTGTTACGTTTGAGGTTATGATGAGTGCAGGAAAACGAGTGACCAGTCTCTGGACAAAAAGAGTAAATTTATGGCTTTACTGGGATATCTTTCGCTCAGAATTAATGCATGTTGATGAGTCTCGTGAATTAGTGGAAAGAATAGATGATGCCACTCTTTTCAAAGAGTCTTGCATTAACTATATGAACAAAAAAGAAATGGTTAAATATTGGAGTGCGGAAGATTTCTTTGAAAAGAGTAGGCGAGAGGTTGAGGGTAAGTTAATACCTTTTAGTGAATTTGAGTGGATTGGTTGTGAGCGTTCGTTGTCATTTGTTGCTAATTATATTCATGCCGAATATAAGCTATATACAAATAATAATACCCCCTCTCTTCTTGATATCACTTTACCTGAATGGAGCCTTGATTCTGATAAGGGTGGCGTAAATTATGATGGGTTAATTCTTTTGATAGACTATCAATGTCGTGTATCAAGTTTTAATAATATCCGTTCCACCTTAGAACGTTTGAAGAGGTCATGGCTCCGTATCCAGAAAAAATTTGGTAATCCGTTTTGGTTCTCATCAGCCAAATATGATGCTAAATATTTGGCAGATTATCAGTGGGTGATGTCTTACTTCGATAAGAACAAAATGATTAATGGTAATGTGGATTTTTGGTTTGAAAAAAATTTGAATCTGAAAGTTCATTCAATCTTTGATCAATGGGTTGAGGACAAATCCGATGCTGAAGGTGAATTGTTTATTATAAAAACAAAAAAAGCATGGGGTCAGAAAAAATTCAGAGATAGTGTTGCAAACAAAAAAGTTCTCAATACCTATATTAGCAAAGACAGTAAGAGACAACTTGATTATCTGGCAAGCCAAAATGAAATGAAAATCAATGAATTGATTGAGATGCTGATCAATGATGCATACGCAAAAGCTAAACTGAAAAGTTGGGAAAATTAAAAAAGATCACAGATATATATCATCACTCTGAACATACCCCATTAACGGCAGAAGCTCGTGGTTCTGCCGTTTTTGTATTCTTTTTCGGAGGAGCAGTAATGAAACAATTTGACGGTCTGCAGTCACTGCAGCAACCGCTTTCCGGCCTGCCCCAGTGGGTCTCTGAACGCATTCTGCAGCAGATAAATCAGTTAACCCACTACGAGCCTGTAATAGGCATTATGGGGAAAACCGGAGCAGGCAAGAGCAGCCTGTGTAATGCCCTGTTTGCTGGGGATATATCACCAGTCAGTGATGTGGCGGCATGTACTCGAAAACCACTGCAGTTTCGCCTGCAGCTCGGCAAACGCTTTATGACAATTATGGACCTACCCGGTGTTGGAGAGTCCGAACTCCGGGATGCTGAATATGCCGCACTCTACCGTGAACAACTTCCCCGGCTCGACCTGGTGCTGTGGTTGATTAAGGCCGATGATCGAGCACTAGCGGTGGATGAACATTTTTACCGGCAGGTGATTGGTGAAGCATACCGGCATAAGGTGTTGTTTGTTATCAGTCAGTCCGACAAGGTTGAACCCACCTGCGGTGGTGAAAAGCTGTCTACAGAGCAGAAACAAAATATCAGCCGCAAAATCTGTCTATTGCATGAGTTGTTCCAACCTGTAAACCCTGTCTGTGCAGTGTCGGTACGTTTGCAATGGGGGCTGCGGGTAATGGCTGAACGGATGATTCATTGCCTGCCGCGGGAGGCCAGTAGCCCGGTGGCGGTACAGCTTAGTGATCCACTTCGTACCGATGCCATTAATAAAAAAGCCCGTGACGATTTTGGTGAAACGGTCGGCTCGGTACTGGACACAGTAAGTTCCATGCCCCTGATACCGTCCCCGATTCGGACTGTCATCCAGTCTGTACGCGACATCGTGGTATCGGTCGCTCGTGCCGTCTGGAACTTCTTCTTCTGAACATTAACCCTTCTAACCCGTAGTTTCCTGAGCCCTGCCGCGATTGAGCGGCAGGGCTTTTTTGTCTTTATTTATCCATCATGAGGAGTCTGTTTATGAGCCGTCTGGCTTCGCGCTTTGGCGCAGCAAACCTTATTCGTTGTGACCGTCCGTTAACCCGTGAAGAGCTGTTTCGCGTGGTGCCCAGTGTCTTCAGCGAGGACAAGCACGCGTCACGCAGCGCACGATATACCTGGATACCAACCATTACCGTTCTTGAAAACCTGCAGCGCGAAGGCTTTCAGCCCTTCTTTGCCTGCCAGACCAGAGTGCGTGACCCAGGGCGTCGTGAGCATACAAAGCACATGCTGCGCCTGCGTCGGGAGGGGCAAATTACCGGCAAACAGGTCCCGGAAATTATTCTGCTCAACTCCCACGATGGCTCCAGTTCGTATCAGATGCTGCCGGGATTATTCCGTGCGGTATGTCAGAACGGGCTCGTCTGCGGTGAGTCGTTTGGCGAGGTGCGGGTGCCGCACAAAGGAGATGTCGTGAGTCAGGTGATTGAGGGGGCGTATGAAGTACTGGGTATTTTTGACCGTGTGGAAGAGAAGCGGGATGCCATGCAGTCGCTGATGCTGCCGCCACCTGCACAACAGGCTCTGGCACAGGCTGCACTGACGTACCGTTTCGGTGAGGACCACCAGCCAGTGACAGCACCTCAGATACTCTCCCCACGCCGCTGGCAGGATGAGAGCAATGATCTGTGGACCACATATCAGCGTATTCAGGAGAACCTGATTAAGGGCGGGCTCAGTGGTCGGAGTGCGAAAGGCGGGCGAACGCATACCCGCGCCGTGCGTGGTATCGACGGAGATGTGAAGCTCAACCGGGCTCTCTGGGTGATGGCTGAAGCGATGCTGAGTGGGTTTCAGTCCTGAGCTTGTTATCAGCATGTTAGGAAAGGACACTCCCTGTCCGTTTTACCTCCACTGGATTGAGTGTTTTTTCACCGCATTTCACGATGTGCCGCGTCGGGCCTGCTTCCGGTGGCAGATAAAAAATAGTTCATTCCATGTCCATACCCTGTCCGCCCCCCTCTTTAGAATCATCTCATATTCAGTCAGTTAACTATTACGGAGATTTAAGATGACACAGGCAGAGCGCCGTCATGACCGGCTGGCTGTCAGGCTGTCACTGATAATCAGCCGCCTGGTTGCAGGTGAAACGCTGAACATGGCGCGGCTGGCTGCAGAGTTTGGTGTGTCAGTCCGTACCCTGCGACGGGATTTTCGCGAACGGCTGATGTACCTCGACCTTGAGTATCGACGGGGGCAATGCCGCCTGCGCAGTACCGGTGGAGGCGTACAGGGCGAGCTGGATGCGCTGACCTTTGCTCACCGGGCAGGACTGGCCGATATTTTTCCGGGGCTGGACCGGCGTCTGGCGGGCATGCTGCTCACCGCAGGAGGGATGCCCTGCCTGGTGTGGCAACCCCCACAGTCAGCGTCACCGGCCAGCTCTCTGGTGTTTTACCGCCTCGTCAGTGCCATTACCGCATGCCAGCGGGTACTGCTGCTGGCCGAGGGAGAGCGCTGTGACGGGCTGGCCCCGTACCGACTGATTTCATTCGACGGCTGCTGGTACCTCACCGGTGAACTTAACGGGTATATCACCGTGCATCCTCTGGCGACCATCCATGCGGTGACAGTACTCAACACCACGTTCACCCCGCTAAAACGTCTCAGCCAGTTAACCACACAGGCGGGCTTTATCCGGGCTCTTCCGCACTTCAGCTGTATCCGCGAAGTCCTGTCTCCTGGGCCCTCTGAGGAGGAGCCGGGCAACACACTGATTTAATTACCTCTGTTAAGAAGGAAAAACAATGACCTGGCATTACGAGAAAAATGGCATACGTCACGACAATGTGACCGAAGACGACATCACCAGCCTGATTATGCGCGGTGAACTGACTGCATCCACTCTGGTGTGGCGACAGGGAATGGCAGAGTGGCAGCCGGTCTCCGCTACTCCGCTTTCTTCGGCGCTGCTCCGGAGCACCACACCGCCAGCGCTGCCGGGGAACCGCATTCCGGGTGGCGTTGTGTGGACGCTGGCATTTGCTCCCTTCATTGGCTACGCGCTGGAGTTGTGGACTGCAGGATTGAGCGGGATGTCATTTGACGAGGCATATGATGCCGTCTCGGGTGGGCAGTACTGGTTTATCACGCTGCTGCTCAATATCGCTCTGGGGTATCTCGATGAACGACGCCTTCGTAAGGCCGGAGTGGATACCACCAAGTTCGGCAAACTTGCCTGGCTGGTGCCGTTCTATTTGTGGCGGCGGGCGAAAACCCTTGGTCAGAAACCGGCTTACTTCTGGGTATGGCTGGTGATGCTGGGCCTGACTGTCTGGGCCTGAATCGTCGCTACCTGATACTTTCTCTGTTAAGGACCAACGTAATGAAAACGCTGATTAAAATACTGGGCATTACTGGCAGCCTTCTGCTCTGTACAGAAGTTCAGGCCCAGCCTTATAACCGGACGCTGCCTGCTGTCGTCAATGACAACAACGGGAATATTTTCTGGTGTGATGCGCATCGTCAGGTTACCGGAAAATGTGAAGCCATGTCTGTTGACCGCCAGGGTGGGATGGTAACAGTTCGTTCAGCACCCTTTAAGGACTGCGAAGGTGGCCTGTGGGGCTGGATAACTATCATGCGCAACGATGTGTCGAAGGGATTCACCATTACTCCGGACAAGAAATTCGGTCTCACCGTAAAAGACCTGTGTCGTCCGGGCACGGTAGTGACCTTTAAGCCCAACCAGAAGAAGCCGGAATATGACGACCTGGTGGCGTTGTACCAGGGCAAAGAGCTCTTTCGCTACCAGCGTTTCTGATAACACCCGATATCAATTTCTCTCATTTTGCCCGACAGCGGGCTGGATTAATTCAGGAAGAAAACCATGCTGAAAATGATGACCTCTGCTGTACCCGCCCTCATTCTGTCACTTGCTGCATTCAGTGCCGGTGCCGCTCAACTTCCGGCAAGCCTGATGGATAAAGACAATCCCGGACAAGAGTACTGGTGCCAGGGAAACGACATCAACACCTCCATGTGTTCACTGACCGGTGTCAGCGACGACCATAAATTTGCTCTGATTCAGGATTTGCCCGGTCCAGCCTGTGAAGATTTAAGTTTCGGGATTATTGACCTGGTATTTAACACCGGACTTAACATCCCTTATGACGGTGGTGACTGCAAGGGAGATGTAAAGGCCGGGTTTGTTCGTGGCACAAAAGATAACGCCCTGTATGTGAAGATTGTCCGGGGCAGCAAAACTTTGCGCCTGTATAAGGTGCAGACGGGTTTCTGATAATCGCCCCACACCTGCATCCTCCCATAGCCCCTGACGCATCTGCGTCAGGGGCTTTTGCTTTTAAGGTACACCGAATGTCTGAATCTCATATGCTGCCACCGGGACCTTTCACCCGACAGCAGGCTGAGGCTGTTACCCGCCGGTATCACAACATCAGCATTGAAGATGACCAGGGTAGCCACTTCCGCCTGGTGGTTCGTGACTCTGAAGGTCGAATGGTCTGGCGGGCGTGGTGCTTTGAACCTGATGCCGGTGAAGGGCTTTACCGTTATGGCCGCAAGTCAGGCATTCTCAGAGCATCCTCCTCCTGACCTCACCCATTCATCATCCCTGCATGTCCTTTATTTCCCATACGCCAGCCATCGTCGCTGGTGTTTTTTATTGACGGAGAATATCCATGACGACACAAACGCAATGCGAATTGATGTCCGCTAATGAACCTCAATTTGACCTTACTACAACACCAGTACCTGACGAGCAGCGTCTCGATTTCTGGCCTCTGTACTTTGGCGATATCCCGCAATGGATAACGCTGGAACCCCGTATTTTCGCCTGGATGGACCGCTTCTGTGATGAGTACAGCGGTGGTATCTGGTCCTTTTACACGCTCAGCAACGGCGGCGCATTTATGGCCCCTGATGCTGAGGGAGACGATAAATGGCATCTGTTCAACAGCATGAACAGCAATGGCGCGGAAATGAGCGCAGAAGCCGCAGGTATTGCTGTCTGCCTGATTGAATACAGCCATCACGCCTGTCACACCGAATGCGATGCCATGACTGAACACTATTACCGCCTGCGGGATTACGCCCTGCAGCACCCTGAATCCAGCGCCATTCTGCGCATTATTGATTAAGGATACTTATGATGGAACAGTCACTTATCCCACTGGCTCCGGCACTACCACTAACCGCACAACGCACGGTAAAACGCGCTTTAACGCTGCTTGACCGACATCTGCGCGAAACAGGCGTGGCATTCACTTCCACTCAGGCTGCCCGTGACTGGCTGAAACTGAAAATGGCGGGGCGGGAACGCGAAGAGTTTATAGTGCTTTATCTCAATCAGCAGAACCAGTTGATTGCCCACGAAACCCTGTTTGCCGGTTCCATCAGCAGCACGGAGGTTCATCCCCGTGAGGTGGTCAAACGCGCCCTGCATTTCAATGCAGCAGCAGTGATACTGGCGCATAACCATCCCTCCGGCGACACCTCGCCCAGCAAGGCAGATAAGACCATCACGCAGCGTCTGGTGCAGGCGCTTCAACTCGTTGATATCCGTGTGCCTGACCACCTTATCGTAGGTGGTACGCAGATATTGTCGTTCGCTGAACACGGTCTGCTTTGAGGTATGACATGAGAATTATCAGTAAACGCCGGGCGATGACGATTTACCGTCAGCATCCGGCCTCCCACATTTTTCGATACTGCACCGGCAGATACCAGTGGCATGGCAGTGTCTGTCATTACACCGGTCTGGCCGTTCCTGACATTCCCGGCGTGCTGGCGGTATACGCCGAACGCCGCCAGGACCGCAACGGACCTTATACCTGTCTGATGAGTATCACCCTGAACTGACAATAAAGAGGTTATAAATGAGCAACACCACATGGGGCCTGCAGCGGGATATCACGCCGTGCATGGGAGCACGTCTGGTGCAGGAGGGCAACCGGCTGCACTATCTGGCTGACCGGGCCAGTATCACCGGTAAGTTTAGTGACGACGAATGTCTTAAGCTGGATGTGGTATTTCCACATTTTATCAGCCAGATCGAGTCTATGCTGACCACTGGTGAATTGAATCCCCGTCATGCCCACTGCATCACCATTTACCACAACGGTTTCACCTGCGAAGCCGATACCCTTGGCAGTTGCGGCTACGTATATGTAGTCGTCTATTCCACTCAACGCTAACTAATTTCACGAGAGCAAACATGAAACCTCAACCTGCAACAACTTCGCGGGCGGCTGAGCTATATCTGTCGCCAGTGGCGGTGTGGCAAATGCTACTGACACGCCTGCTGGAGCAGCACTATGGCCTGACACTGAACGACACGCCATTTAGTGATGAAACCGTTATTCAGGAACACATTGATGCCGGGATCACGCTGGCCGATGCTGTGAATTTTCTGGTGGAGAAATACGAACTGGTGCGTATCGACAGGAAGGGATTTAGCTGGCAGGAACAATCGCCTTATCTTCGGGCTGTAGATATTTTACGGGCAAGACAGGCAACTGGCCTGTTGCGACAAAGCCGTAACAACGCAGTACGGTGAATATTGCGTACAACCTCCCGATTTACATTCCCGATCTTTCTTCCTTATTTACTCATTGTATAATGCGCCTGCCATTCCCGGCAGGCGCGTTTGCTTTTATACGGACAAAAATAATGCAAACTGAAGCTGAAGTTTTAACCGATCATAATGAGCTAATTTGCTCGACCAGTATTGAACGTATCGTCACAGGACGTGATGCTGCACTAAAACAAATAGAGGCGCTAATCCGCCAGCTTGATGATATTTCCCGATTGACCTCCAGCATTGGCGGTGACGTGGCAGATCACTGGGCAATGAGACAAGGGCATTCCTTTGACTGTTGGCTGGTACAACCTGTAGACAGGGCAATGCCGGTGATCGCCCACAATATCGATCGCAGCATCTGGCGCGATCTAATGTTGAAGTCCGGGATGCTGACGTTAATGGACGCAGAGGCGCGTAGTCAGTGGGCGAAGAACCTCGAAGAGGGTGATCTCCCGGCAATCAGTGAAGCCAACATCCTGAGCACCTTTGAACAACTCCACCACAATAAACAGGATGTTTTCGAACGTGGAATTATCAACGTATTTAAAGGGCTAAGCTGGGACTACAAAACCAACAATCCTTGCTGTTTTGGCAAGAAGATTATCGTCAACAATCTTGTGAAGCATGACCGATGGGGCTACAGCCTGAACTGGGGCTGGCGGCGCGATCAGTTAGCCGATCTGGAACGTATGCTGTATTTGCTGGATGGTAAAACCATCCCTGATAACCGGCACGATATCTCCATTCGGTTCATGGATTTTGTTCGCGATAATCCACATCAACAGGTCTTCGAGGATGATTTCTTTAGCATTCGTTATTTTCAGAAAGGCAGCGGACATATCACGTTTAAACGCCTTGATCTGGTGGAGAGGATGAATGATATCGTGGCAAAACATTTTCCTGGAGCGCTACCTGCAAGATAACCTGAGTAGATTATGGGTTTCTGGCATAATCATTGCGGCCAAGAACTCTCAACAGGCTACTACGTAACCTGTAAGTCTAATTTACAAGTTCAGCAGGGAGAGCATCGCCAGACGCTGGCAAACTGAATATGCGAAACTTCAGTTGTTCGGTTTTACCAAACAACTCGGCGTTAAACAGAAGCCGGAGGCGAAAAGGATATTGCCACTTTACTACAGGCCAAAAAGTAGCTCTGGATGCCTCTGCTCTCCACAAGCAAAATCATTTGGGGGTGCTTATGGGGGTTACTCATTTATCCAACACAAAATGTCAATTTTAAATCAATGAGTTAAGTATCAAATGCGACTCCTGTGATCTTCCGCCAAAATTTCATTTCTGTTTTTTTTAATCTCAAGCATTATTTTAATAAATACGATCGATAGTGTAATATTCTCTCATCATTTAGACTGTACTCTAAGTTTTCTAGAGGTGATAATTTATGTTTGATATTTTTAAAATATTTATAACATTTATATTAACAGGTGTAATTGGAGCACTTTTATCTCAGAAAATACAGAAGAAGAGTTTTTTACATCAAATTAAAATAACTCAAATACAAAAAGAAATAGAACGAATTAAAGAAATCGCTAATAATATCGAAAAAGATGCTGGGATGCGTATATTTTATGGAAGAAATTTAATGGAAAATTATATAAGCAATAATATAGAAGAAATTGAGAAATCACGGTCAGATTATAGAAAAGCAGTTATAAAATGGAACGAAAATTTGTCATCATATTTTTTAGAATTACGAACTCTTGGTTTAACCCCCTTAGCTTATGAGTTTGAAAGAGACGTGCACAACAATTTATTCAAAGCCCATAAAATAATTGACAATTGTGTTAGAAAAAATAAAAAAGCAGATCTTGATGATTTGAAAATATGTTATTCTCTTGCATTTGACGGTCTAAGGAAAATATCAAGAAAGTTAATGGACATTAGTGATGAAAAATGGTCCAGTATTAAACATGGAAACTCAGAGCAACTAAATCAATACAACTTAGACAAAGCAAGCTTTGTTACGCTAATTTTTGCTTTGTTTCACAAAAGCCCTCATTCTTTGCGCGTACATCGCTCGAGAAATGACTGACTGCCTCCATCTCTCATTACATCTCAATGGCTTAGGCCTTAAGAGCATTGCAGCCAAGAATGCTTTTTCATAATAATCAAGGCATTCAAAATTTTTATTGAATGTTTCACTTGCGGCGACTTCGTAACCATATAATCTGGTACCAAAAAAAGCATTTTTCAAATAACATCTTATTATTTGTTTTTTTGAAAACTTGTAATTAACTAACACAGAAAGAATAATTTCGTATAATTTTCTATAAAGCGTTAAATCCCTAAAATCAGTAATTGTTCTTACCATCTGCATATCAATAGTACTTGCTCCACCATGTTTTCTCATAGATATCATTTTGAAAACCTCTCTTAAGCAGGCTTTGAAATCATACCCACAATGCTTCAAATAACGTCGATCTTCTAATGACATTACTAAAAATTCAAAATCGTTGAACTCAGAGAAATTATCGATGTTATTCATCTTCTTTGATATCTCAAATAGATCATAATTTAGACAAATAAAAAAATTCTTTAAGTTCCTAATTAACTGACCATTCTTTGGCTGATCCATATTTTCACCTATTGACTTTATCCTTTAGGGCTGATGCCTTTATTTTTTAGGGCCTCTCTCGCCAGTTCCTTCAACCAGCTGGCGAGACTCACCCCTTCCTCAGCTGCGACAGCATCTAACTGCTCCTTCAATGCCGGATCAATACGCATTTTAAACTGCGGAGATTGTCCGCCGCCTTTTGGTTTTTTTTTCGCGCGCTATGATTGACATGGGGCCACCTATCCATTTAATCTGAATCACATTAGGAGGCCACCTAACCTCCTTTAAGCAACGCCCCGCTGTGCAGGAACACAACAGGAGCGTCTAACCTCACCAACTATCAAGGAGTTGATTATGGCTGATTCGCATTCTAACCCAGACACTACCGCCACCGGAACTGAGCGCTCGATAATTGTGGGATATCGCCCGAATGTTCACGACAAAACCACGCCGAACATCATTCTTTCGGGCAAGTGGCTGCGCGCCGCCGGGTTTGATACCGGGCATCAAGTGACGGTTAAAATCATGGACGGGTGCATTGTTCTGATGGCGTACAGCCAGCAGGAACAGCGGTTACTGGACGAATTAAAACAGGCGCAGGCGAAGCTGAAAGGGATTGAAGGGGCGTTATTACAAAAACATTAATCTCACCCGTGAAATATCCCTGAAGACGGCTCGCAATATCACCCTTGCCTTCTCAGGTGGGTTGCCCTTCTCTGTCATAATCATTCATCTGAGATGCAATGGCCGTTACAGGCAGCCATTGCAATTATAAATTACAGCTTATATCCTTCTGGGTATAAGCTACAGCTTATCATGGACGATTGCATGTGGACGGTACTTTTAGGGAAGGTATTTGAACAATGGCTGCATGAGCAAGAAGAAGGCTACAGGAAAGGGTATTGGCAGAATTATTAACTCTGCAAAACTACGGACCGCATCTTACAAGATCCTGGGCCGATACCGTAAAAGGATCACGGTATAACAATATGAAAGAGCTACGGATTCACTATGCTGGCCGTCCTATTCGTGCGTTCTTTGCTTTCGATCCCGTTCGCCAGGCGATCGTGCTTTGTGCAGGTGACAAGAGTAACGACAAAATGTTTTATGAGCGGTTAATCCGTATTGCAGATAAAGAATTTTCGATTCATCTGGCAGCCCTGGAGACAGCAAATTGAAAACCTTAAATGACGTGATTGCTTCCCGTTCGCCTGAAAGCCAGCAGCGTATCAAAGAGATGGCTGACGAGATGATTCTCGAAACCGGGCTACAGATGATGCGCGAAGAACTGAAACTATCTCAACAGGCGGTGGCGACAATAATGGGAATCAGCCAACCCGCAGTTACCCAGCTTGAACAGCGCGGTAATGAACTGAAAATTGCTACGCTAAAACGCTACATCGAAGCGATGGGTGGAAAACTGAGCCTGGATGTTGAACTGCCGAATGGGAAACGCGTGGCATTTCATATTTAGATTTTCTCGGCATATGCGTCTCAAGCCCCTCCCCCTCAGGTTGTGGGACGGATCGAGCAAATTCAACGCGGTATCATCGCCGGGTTTGTCGGCCGGGTAAGCGAAGCGCCACCCGGCATTGCAGAAGCCCCAAATCAAACCCTAACCTCCATCACAGCATAAACCCCATCTTTCGGCACAATCACCTTCACGTTCTCCGCAGGTATACCCGCCGCAAGATGGATATCCTGCAACTGCTGCAAGGTGCGCGGGTAGATGTGTGCCCAACCGATGCAGCGCAAAATAAAGTCGATTTGCGGGCTGGTCGTGAGCATATTCGACACAATCACCGCCCCGCCGGGCTTCACCAGTCGTACGGCGCGTTGCAGGAAGATCACCGCATCGGTGTCGTTGAAATATTCGAAAATCCCCAGCGCGTCGACCAGTTCGGCCTGATGTTCACCCAGCTCGAGCAGTAAATCGTCACTGCGGATGAAATGATGAATCAGATGGCGCTTGAGCAACGTCAATTGTTCCCCCACCACCAGCCCCTCCTGCGCCGCCATGGTTTCTGCCCAGCGCAGGGCGACGGGGTCATCGTCCACCAGCGAGAGATGCACCTTCTGCCCGTCCAGTTTTGCCGTGCGAAGTGCCTCGAGCACCGGGATCGCCGCGCCGCTCGCCAGGCTTATCCAGTCGCTTTCCAGCTCATTGTGAATGTATTTCTCCACCAGCGCGCCCAGCACCTGCGCGCGGGAGCGCACGCCGATGGCGTCGTTGGCGTGGATAAACCACTGTCGGCTTTCGCTGTCCATCCGCGTGCCTTCGGGCAGACGTTCTTCCAGCGGGTTTTGCACCACAAACAGCGCCAGCGCAGAGGGCACCAGCCGCGCGCGCCAGGCCGCCATCGCCGGGCGTGTGCGGAACGCTCGCTCGGAATGAACATGCTGCGGAATCAGCCTCGGCAGACCGTTTTCGCCCTCTTCCAGTAGCGGGGGCAGCAGCTCAGGGTCGGCTTTCATGGCCAGATTGAGCGCGTTAATCTCCCGCGTGACATCGTCTTTCATCGGCCATTGATCGCTGATATCAGGAAACGATGCGCTGTAAATTGTCATATTTGCCGGTGCATCACCGCGAAAAGAGTGCCAGTTCATCTCGTAACCCCCCGTTCGACCCTAAACGGAAGTCTATGCAAACGGTACGGCATTGCCCTACGAAAAATGCACGATATGCCTTAATTTTCAGCTCACCTGTGCCGCTTTGAATCGCTATACATGAAGGAGCGATCGGGATGAAAAAACAGGTTTGGCGGCTGCTGCTGCCGTTGATGCTAACGGGCTGCGCCAGCATTGTCGGCAGCAACGAAGAGACGCTGTATATCGACAGCACCCCGACGGAGGCATATTACGCGGTCATCGATCGCAACGGCGAACTGATCGCCACCGGCAAAACGCCGCAATCTGTGGTGTTGAAAAAATCCGACGGCAGTTATTTCGGCAAACGGGAATACACCCTGACGCTGAAACAGGAGGGCTATTACTCGACGATGATGCCGCTCGAGTACCGCTTCAGCCACTGGTACACCTTCGGGAATATCCTTTTCTTCGGCGTACCGGGCTGGCTTGTCGTAGACCCGTTCTCGGGCGGCATGTACACGCTCAAAGAGGACCACGTACACGCCATATTGCGCCCCTGCCCGCCGGGGCCGTTCAATCACATGTGCTCGTAACGAGCGGAATTCGTAGTATATTGAGAGTTAACTTGGTCATCAGGCGCACTCCATGTCTTACTCCATCGGCGAATTCGCCCGACTTTGCGGCATCACCGCGACCACGCTGCGCGCGTGGCAGCGTCGCTATGGTTTGCTGAAACCGCTTCGCACCGATGGCGGACACCGTCTTTACAGCGATGACGACGTACAACAGGCGCTGAAAATTCTCGACTGGGTGAAAAAAGGCGTACCGGTCAGCCAGGTAAAACCGCTGCTAGCGCGGCCTGGCGCACGGCGCACCAATAACTGGCTCACCCTGCAGGAGAGCATGCTGCAGCGCCTGAAAGAGGGGAAAATCGAATCCCTGCGCCAGCTGATTTACGACTCAGGCCGCGAATCCCCACGGCCAGAACTGGTGACCGAAGTCCTGCGCCCGCTGCGCAGTCAGGTCTCCGCGAATATCCCGGCGATCATGACCCTGCGGGAAATCCTCGACGGCATCATCATTGCCTACACGTCGTTTTGCCTCGAAGGGGATAAACGTGCGCCGGGCGATAACTGTCTGATCACCGGCTGGCATCTTAACGACCCGTGTGAAATCTGGCTCGAAGCGCTAAAACGCACGGGGCAAGGCCACCGCATCGACGTTCTCCCGATACCGCCCGCAACCCTGGCACCGGAAATTTTTCCGGACCGCAAATGGCTGCTGGTGACCACCGGCAAATTAACCGTCGCGCGCAAAAAACAGATTGCGCAGTGGCAGGAACAGGGTATTTCTCTGGAAATCATCACCCTGTAAAGGCTATTTCCCGCGCCAGTTATCACAAAAGATTGAATATTTTCCTGCCGCCATAATGCTAACGTTTTCCTGTATTCATCACTCAACAGGAAAACAACATGAATAAAGTCTCCGGCCTGCTGCTTTTATCCTCCCTCGCCTTTGCCCCAGTCGCTTTTAGCGCCCCGATGGGTACGTTGAGCGTCCATATCCTTAACCAGCAAACGGGCACACCGCCGCCGGATGTCACGGTCACGCTGGAAAAACAGCAGCAGGGAAAATGGACCACGCTGGCGAGCGGCAAAACCGATCACGATGGACGTATTAAATCCCTGTATCCGCAGGATCAGGATATGCAGCCCGGCGTGTATAAAGTGACCTTTAAAACCGGTGAATACTTCCAGGGCCAGAAATTATCCTCGTTTTTCCCTGAGATCCCGGTGCTCTTTACTGTCACCACCACCAACGAAAAACTGCATATTCCACTGCTGCTAAGCCAGTACGGCTACTCCACCTACAAGGGCAGCTGATTCGTCCTGCGCTCCTGCCCCGCTATCGGGAGCGCATTAATCCCCGCAAAAATCACCTTTCCTATCCAATTGAAATAAATCACTAATTTATAAATAATCCAAATCAAACTTGGACAAATATCATTGTTTGTGTAAGTTTTAATTATTGGGTTTTTTCAGGATCGTCAACCGCAAAGGTGAGTCAATGAGCGCCGTGCACACCGTCATCGATCGGTTCGTGAGTTATTACGCCGAGCTGGACAACCAGCCGCCCTCGGCGCTGCCTGCGCTCTATCATCCTGAAGCCGTGCTGATTGATCCTTTCGGTGAGCATCAGGGGCTGTTCGCGATCCAGCGTTACTTCACCCATCTGCTGGCCAATGTGGACCAGTGTCATTTCTCCATCGATAAGCCATTTACCGACGGTGACCGTTTCGCGCTCACCTGGACCATGCACTGGTCGCATCCCCGTTTAACGGAGGGTAATACGCTGGCTCTGCCAGGCTGTTCCGTGGTGGACGTGCAGGACGGCACAGTGAAACGCCAGCGGGATTATTACGATGCCGGAGAGATGATTTACGAACACCTGCCGGTGCTGGGCTGGGCGGTTCGCGGTGTGAAAAGGAGGGTGCGCCCATGATGACTGTCCTCATCACCGGCGCAAGCTCAGGGATTGGCGAGGAGCTGGCGAAGTCCTGGGCGGATGACGGCTGCCGCGTCATCGCCTGCGGCAGGGATGCTGCCCGCCTTGAGGCCCTGCGCCAGTACAGCCCGCTAATCTCCCTGCGTCAGTTTGACATGACCGACGCACAGGCCTGTCGCGACGCGTTGGCCGATTGCCCCGTGGATCTCGCCGTTTTGTGCGCCGGAACCTGCGAATATCTCGATCACGGGTCGATCGACATCGATCGCGTCACGCGGGTCATGCGCACCAATTTTCTCGGCCCGGTGAACTGCCTGGCCGCGCTTCAGGATCAACTTGCGCCCGGTAGCCGCGTGGTGCTGGTCAGTTCCATGGCGCACTGGCTGCACTTCCCACGCGCCGAGGCTTACGGCGCATCCAAAGCAGCGCTGACGTGGTTTGCCAACAGCCTGCGTCTGGACTGGGAGCCTAAAGGCGTGGCCGTTACGGTCGTTTCCCCAGGCTTTGTCGACACGCCCCTCACCCGTAAAAATGATTTCCCGATGCCCGGCAAAGTCAGCGTAGAGCAGGCCGTTGCCGCCATCCGCCGTGGCGTGGCGAAAGGCAAAACGCACATCGCGTTTCCTGCCGGGTTTGGTGTGATCCTGCGGCTGCTGGCGTCCCTGCCGCCGTTTGTGCAGAACGCGCTGCTGCGCAGGATGGTGCGCTCATGAACATCGCCATCATCGGCAGTGGGATCGCCGGGCTGACCTGCGCCTGGCGGCTGGCCGGGCACCATCAGGTGACGCTGTTCGAAGCGGCCACCACCGTCGGCGGCCATACCGCCACGGTCGATGTCACCACGCCGTCGGGAGATTTTTCCATCGACACCGGTTTCATCGTTTACAACGACCGCACCTATCCCCGCTTTATGGGCCTGCTGGGCGAGCTGGGTATTAGCGGGCAAAAAACGCAGATGAGCTTTTCTGTGCATAACCCGGCCAGCGGGCTGGAATACAACGGCCACACGCTCTCCAGCCTGTTTGCCCAGCGGCGCAATCTGCTGAACCCGACCTTCTGGCGGCTGCTGAAATCCATCGTGCGGTTTAACAAACTGGCGAAACAGACGCTGAATAAGGGCACCAGCAATAACGACACGCTGCAAACGTTCCTGGAACAGCACCACTTCAGCCCTTTCTTCGCCCGGCACTACATTCTGCCGATGGGCGCGGCGATCTGGTCCTCCTCGTTGCAGGAGATGCGCCGTTTTCCGCTCGCCCTGTTTTTACGCTTTTTTGAGAATCACGGGCTGCTGGACATCACCCATCGTCCCCAGTGGTACGTGGTGCCCGGCGGATCGCGCGAATATGTCCGCGCACTCGTTACGCAGCTGGGCACTCGCCTGACGCTGCGCACGGATGCACTCGTGCAGAAGGTGATCCGCCACCCCCACCAGGTTGACATTGAACTTGCCGACGGGACTCACACCTTCGATCAGGTCATTTTCGCCTGCCACTCCCGCCAGGCGCTGGCGCTGCTGGCTAATCCCTCGCTCGCGGAAAAACAGATCCTCGGTGACATCGGCTGGCAGCGTAACGAGGTAGTGCTGCACAGCGACAAACGCTGGCTGCCGGTGCGTGAACGAGCCTGGGCAAGCTGGAACTATCGTCTGAACGATCGGGAACAAAACAGCGCCTGCGTGACCTACAACATGAACATTTTACAAGGGCTGCCAGAGGGCGCGCCGCTGTTCTGCGTCACCCTGAATCCGGATTCTCCCATCGACGAGCGTTACGTCTGGCAACGCTTTGTGTATGAACATCCGCAGTTCAACCCAAAAAGCTGGCGTGCCCAGACGCGCCGCGCCGAGATCAACGGCCAGCAGCGAAGCTGGTTCTGCGGTGCCTACTGGTACAACGGATTTCACGAGGATGGCGTGCGCAGCGCGCTCGACGTGGTGACGGGGATCGCAGGAGTGGGAGGGGAAGGAACATGAACAGTTGCCTCTATCAGGGCGTGCTTCGCCACCGCCGTCTGCTGCCGCGAGCGCACCATTTCCGCTACAGCATTTTTTTGGCGTGGCTCGATCTCGACGAGCTGACGCGCCTGCCGTCGCTGGGCATTCGCCGTAACCGCTTTGCCGCCGCGTCGTTTTACGATCGCGATTATCCGCTGGGCGAGCCGCTCAAAGAGCAGGTGCTCACCAGGCTGGAGACGCTGACCGGTGAGCGCACCGATGGCCGGGTGATGCTGCTCACCCAGCTGCGCTATTTCGGTATTCATTTTAATCCGGTCAATTTTTATTACTGCTTTGACCAGCAGGATGTCCTGCGCTGGGTGCTCGCCGAAGTGCGCAACACGCCGTGGAACGAGCGGCATTACTACGCAGTAAACGGGCAGGAGGCGCGCCCGATGGCGAAAGCCTTCCACGTTTCGCCGTTCAATCCAATGGATATGGTGTACCACTGGCGCTTCAATCGCCCGGCAAAAACCTTATTCATGCACATTGAGAACCATCAGGAAGCAAAAGTGTTTGATGCCACGCTGATGCTCACTCGTCAACCTCTGACACGTGCGGCGCTGAGTTCGCTGCTGTGGCGCATTCCGCTCATGACGCTCAAAACCGTCCTCGCCATTTACTGGCAGGCGCTGCGGCTGTGGCTCAAACGCGTACCCATCCATCCCCATCCCACCAGCAGGAGTGAACGCTCATGACCGATCCCGTTTATGCGTTTGAGCCAGACTATCCGCGCAACGCGCGCATGGCGCGCTGGCTGCTGTTCCGCCTGCTGGGGGACTTACAACAGGGTTCGCTGACCGTACGCGAAGGTAACCAGACGTTCCATTTTGGCGACGCCAGCGCGGCCCTGCATGCCGACGTGGAGGTTCTCTCCTCCTCCGTTTACCGGCGACTGCTGACGGGCGGAAGTCTGGCCGCCGCCGAAGCCTGGATGGACGGCGAGTGGGAGACGCATCAGCTCACCACGCTGCTGCACATCCTCGCCCTTAACGGTAAAACGCTGGGGCGGCTGGAGAGCGGTTTTCGACTGCTGGGCAAGCCCGTCGAACGGCTACGCCACTGGATGCGCCGCAACCATCGCCAGCAGGCGCGGGAAAATATTGCCGCCCATTACGATCTCGGCAACACCTTTTATGCCCAGTTTCTCGACGAAGAGCTGCTCTATTCCAGCGCCCTTTTTACCTCGCCGGATCAGGATCTGACGGCCGCGCAAAAGGCAAAAATGGCCCGCCTGTGCGATCAGCTGGCGCTGACGCCGGACGATCATCTGCTGGAGATTGGCACCGGCTGGGGAGCAATGGCCGAATTCGCCGCGCGCCACTACGGCTGTCGGGTCACCACCACCACGCTCTCTTACGAGCAGTTTTGCTGGGCGCAGGCACGGATTAACCGCGCCGGGTTGCAGGATAAAGTCCAGGTTTTGCTGTGTGATTACCGCGACTTAACCGGGGAGTACGACAAGCTGGTGTCCGTTGAGATGATCGAAGCGGTCGGCAAAACCTTTCTGCCGGAGTTTTTCCGCACCTGCCAGGCCCGCCTGCGCCCCGGCGGCAAAATGGCGCTTCAGGCGATCACCATTCAGGACCAGCGCTATCGCGACTACAGCAAAAGCGTCGATTTCATTCAGCGCTACATCTTCCCCGGCGGCTTTTTGCCGAGCATTACGGCGATGAACGAACTGATGACGCGCCACACGGACTTCGTGGTACGCAACCTTTTCGACATGGGACCGGACTACGCCCGCACCCTGACACACTGGCGCACGCGCTTCCTCCACGCCTGGCAGGAGATCGAAAAACTCGGCTTTGACGAGCGTTTTCGCCGCATGTGGCTCTACTACCTGGGCTACTGCGAAGCCGGGTTCAACGCCCGCACCATCAGCGTGGTGCAACTGACGGCAGAGCGCGTATGAACCGCCATGTGCAGGTCTTCGTCCTCGCCATCGCGTTCGATCTCTACTGGACGCTGGTGGTGATGTTTCGTGAGCGGGGAGTGATTGTGTGGCTCGCGCTGGCGCTGCTGGCCTGCCTGATGCTGAAACCGGTCCAGCGACTCTTCGCCCTTATGCTGGCGGTCGCCGGGAGTTCTCTGGACACCCTCTGGTCGCTGACCGGTCTGCTGCGCTTCAACGGCGAAGGGATTTTGCCTCTCTGGATGATGGCGCTTTGGCTGATGTTCGCCTGCGTCTGGACCCAGCTCACGACGACCACCGCGCTGCCGCGCTGGCTGCTGGTTCTGATGGGCACCGCCGGCGGTCCGGTGGCCTATTTTCTCGGCGAGCGGCTGGGCGCGATCACCTTTCAGGCACCGTCATTCATCGTCCTGAGCTGGATGGCGATGGGCTGGCTGGTACTGATTCTCTTTTTCCATCTGCTGGTGGGGAGGCAACGATGAGATCCGCTTTGCTGCTTCTGCTCTGGCTGGCTGCCGCGCTCCCTGCGGCGCACGCCGCCGACTGGCTCACCTGGCGCAAAGTGGGCGAGGCGACCCTCACCTGGGGCCCGTTTAACGTTTATCGCTCCCAACTGAGCACCCCGGATGGGCGTTATACCGGCCTGCAACAGGATCAGGTGCTGCTGATTACCTATCAGCGCAGTATCAGCCGTGACGAACTGGTCGACGCCACCCGCGAGCAGTGGCAGGCACAGGGCATTCTGGACAGTGAACCCAACAGCGCCGAATGGCTGCGCAGGCTGCAGGCAATTTGGCCCAATGTAAATCAGGGAAGCCAGCTGGCGTTTGTCGTGAATAACGGGCAGGGGCAATTCTGGTATCGCGCCCCGACCGACCGTTCGGCATTCACACCGCTCGGCCCACCGCAATCGGCGACCTTCAGCGAGCGCTTTCTGGCGATCTGGCTCGGTCCTCGTACGCAATATCCCGAACTACGACTGCAGTTGCTCGGAGGTAAACCATGAAACGTTTTCTGACTCTCGGCCTGGTGCTGATGACGCTGCTGGCGGGCTGTAGCGCGGACATTAACGATTACCACGATCAGCAACCGCGGCTCGATATCTTCCACTATTTTCAGGGCCAGACCGAAGCCTATGGAATGGTGCAGGATCGCAGCGGGAAGCAAATTCGCCGCTTCCACGTCGATCTCAAGGGCGAGGTCAGCGGCGATACGCTGACGCTCAACGAGCAGTTTGTGTATGACGATGGCGAAAAACAGCAGCGCGTATGGCATATCCGGCGCGTCAGCGCCGATCGCTTTGAAGGTCGTGCGGGGGATATCGAGGGCGTGGCGACCGGCCAGGCGGCGGGAAACGCCTTCAACTGGCGCTACAGCATGAACGTCAAAGCCGACGGCAAAACCTGGCTACTGCACTTCGACGACTGGATGTATTTGCAGGACGGCAAACACCTCTTCAATAAAACCGCGATGACGAAGTTTGGCTTTAACGTCGGAACGGTGACCATTTTCTTCACCCGCAACGAGCAGTAAGGGGACAACACCATGAACAATAAACCCATTCTCGGTATCAGCGGATGTCTGACCGGCTCAGCCGTACGGTTCGACGGCGGACATAAACGCATGAGCTTTTTGATGGATGCACTGGCGCAATGGGTAACATTTAAACCCGTATGCCCGGAAATGGCGGTGGGCTTGCCCGTCCCTCGCCCGGCGCTGCGGCTGGTCAAAACGCCCGACAGTGAGATGCACATGCGTTTTACCCAGGCCCCCCATGAAGACATCACCCATAAAATGGCCGAGTTTGCCGGGCACTATTTGCCGGGTATTGCCGATTACGCCGGTTTCATCGTCTGCGCCAAATCGCCAAGCTGCGGCATGGAGCGCGTGCGCATCTACGACGAAGCGGGAAATCCTGGCCAGAAAGAGGGAAACGGCCTCTTCACCGCCGCGATGCAGGAAAAATATCCGTGGCTGCCAGTGGAGGAAGACGGGCGGTTGCACGATCCGGTACTGCGGGAGAACTTTATCGCGCGGGTATTTGCCCTGCACGAGCTGAACATGCTCCGCGCCAGCGGCCTGACACGCGGTGCGCTGCTGGCTTTTCACAGCCGCTACAAGCTGCAACTGCTGGCACATAATCAAGCCGGTTATCGCGAGATCGGGCCTTTTGTGGCGTCGCTTCACGAATGGGACGATCTGGATGCCTTTTTTGCGGTCTATCGTGAGAAACTGATGGCGATTTTGAAACAGCCCGCGTCGCGCAAAAACCACACCAACGTGCTGATGCACATTCAGGGCTATTTCCGTAAACAGCTCAATACCCGCCAGCGCGTGGAGTTGCGTGAAGTTATCCTCAACTACCGCGCCGGTCAGCTGCCGATCCTCGCCCCGCTCACGCTGTTGAAACATTATCTGGCTGAGCACCCGGACCGCTATCTCCTGACGCAAAACTACTTCGACCCGTACCCGCAAGACTTAGGCCTGCGGCTGGCCATTAGCTGATAGTCCAAAACGAGAGACCCCAAGCCCAAAAGGTCCTTACAGGTAGCATCTTTAGACGACAAACCTCACTGTCGTCTTTTTTTTGGCTCAAAAAATGAATACACCGCTCCCGCACACCAGAGTGAGTATTAAAATCATCCCAACACCTCAGGCTTTTCTGTTTTCGACTCTTGGTTCACGATACCATTCTGACTTTTCAAATAATTCAAGCCAATCCATACGCCCTTCGAGCATATCGGGAAAATGGTTTTTCAATGCATTTGCGAAGTGATTAAGACTGTAGATATTTCTTTTGTACACTTCATTTTGATCCGCAGTAAACGTGATTTCTGATATTGTCCGGTCAGCATCTGTCATATAAGTAATAATGAAATCCCTGACGTTATAAGTGACAACCTCAGTATCATTTTTTATCACACAGTAGCTTATTTCAACCGCTTCTCGCCATATAACAAAGACCAGTTGATAGCCTCTCCCGGCCATAATGATAGTATCATTATCAAACGCAGTCACATTAAATCCATAGCGCTTAATAATATCGCCAAAAATTTCGCAAAATGGTGATAAATATTGGTTCATGCTATTTACCCTTTATCATCTGCATTGTTTTGCTATCGAATGAGTAACCATGGTCTAACAGATAATTAAACTCTCGTCCAAAGCCCGTCAACTCACTTTTGCCCGTGGCACTATCCAGTCGATATAAATTATCATTACTTGGCTTTGTCGCAAGCACTATCGGATCATTCCTTGCTATAGCGTTATCAAGCCATGGCTTATTGTACTCTTTCCAAAACTGAGTTGGGTTTTGATACAATTCATCAGGTGTATTTAATAAATTAAACCCGCCTTTTCTACCGCCAAGATCTGTCGATTTGGGCAATCCAAGCTCTTTGATAATAGCCCCTGTGTCGTCCCGATAGGTTCCCAGTACAGTGGTTGTTCTATCCGGATCGGAGGTCAACTTAAGCCCTGACGTCGTCGGACGTTCAAGCTGAATGACGGGATTGTTTGCTGGATCGACAGGCTTAACCGTCTGTCCTGGCTTTGGCAGGCTCCCCGCACCCAGTGTGCCATAAACAGCGTTAGTGAGTCCTTCAGCCGTCGTTTTTGCCAGCGCCGCTTCGAGCCAGCCGCATTTTCCAGAACACTGATCAATAATATCTGCATACCAGTTTGCAGAAGCCTCATAAGTGCGTCCAACCAACTCATCCTGCTTGCGCAGATCAGTATAAGCCTGCTGGCTCAGCTCAATCTGATTGCGCATTTGTGCAACACATTGAGTATCACCAGCATCCCAGCAGGCTTTCAGCTTCTGAACGTTATCTGATGATTCTTTGGCAATATCCTTGCGGATAGTCTGCTCACAGTTCGCATTTCCACGGCACGCCTTGAGCTGTTCAACGTACTTCTGAGGACTACCGACACTCAGATAGTTATTCTCCACCGCATTCTTCCCGGCCTGCGCGCCCGTTGCTGCGGACAATGCGCTGTCGCCCGTCAACCCGCCCGCAATTCCCGCGGAAATTGAGGCCAGCGCGCTGATCGTCTGCTTCTCCTCTTCCGTTAATTTATCTTTCGCTACATCCGGGTAAAGCTGACGGGCGATAACTTCTCCCGCCGCAGCGCCCATGGCTCCTGCCGCCGCATTGTTACCCTGCAATGCCGCCACTGCTCCGCCGAGAATGGCATGTGCAATTGTATTGACAACGGGACTACCTTCGGTCGGTTTCAGCATATGCGCCAGCTGTGGAGCACTCGCCCCCGCAAGGGCACCCGCAATATTTCCACCCGCCAGTCCCTGAAGCGCTGCCGTCGCCGCCTGGATACCACGCTGGATATCGCTCCCTGTACCGTACTGCTGCATTTCCTCTTTGTACGCCTGCGAATTACGCAGATTCGCAAGATAATCCAGCCGTTGTTCCTCTGTCGCATTAGCTGGCAGTGTCGTTTTCAGTTCGCTCTGGGCTTTCTTCAGCCCGTTGATATCACCCTGCGTCCGCGCGATATCCGCCGCCTGGCTGCCGATGTCGCTGATTAAGCTCACCGCCTTCAGCCGGTTTTGCTCTTTCTCCTTATCGAAGATTGGGCTGATGCTGTCGTTGGCATGTTCGGTGTCACGGCTCAGATCTGCCACGTCCTGCTTCTGGTTCGCCTGATCGCGCACGGTGATCGACCCGTTCGCCACTGCCGCCTGCGTGGTCCCTTCCGCGTGCCCGCTATGGCTTACCGCCGAGATCATCCCGCCCGGCATATTGCCTTTGAACTGATCGCCGCCAAAGCTACCGCCGCCGCTCAGGCTAATGCCCGCGTGGTTGACTTTATAATCCGCTTCGTTTTGCAGATCGCTAAACCCAAGCGTGCCGGTATCGAGGCTGTTTTTATCCGCCGTGGCTGTGGACGCGATAACCGCACCGTCGAGCTGGGTGTGATTGCCGACGGTAATATCAAAACCGCCGTCACCGGCAAACAGCCCGGTCTGCTCGGCCACCGAATCGAAGCGGCTTTTCATTTTGTCCTGGCTAGCGTTGATATAGCCTGAGCCACTCATCGAACCAAAGGTGAAGCTACCCCCTGCCGCTATCGCCAGTGGAGACCCATTGATACCCCATGTTATCTATCGTGGTGCGGTAGTTACTCCACGCGTAGCTGTAATCAAACAACCCATAGCCGAACGGAACGCTGACACCCGCCTGGAAATTCTGCGCGTCATATGCCGTTGCGAAATCGCTGCTGCGTCCGCCGCTCACGAACCATTTATCCGCCAGGCCCAGCATATTATTCGCCGTGAGGGCGCCATTAAGTTGTTCATCACCGGTACTCTTCTGCCCGCTATTATCCAGACTAAGACTGGCACTTAACGGAAATTCAGGCTGAGCGGTGAGATTAACGACTGAATATCCAGGTTGTGATGCAGGAATAATTTCAATCTGAACGGGTTGAGCACGCAAACGATTAATTTGCTCCATTCCCTGCTCTATATCACGCAAATTTAGAATGCGCCCTGTCAGTCCAGGAAACGCCATTTTAAGCATCAACGGCGTTTTCCCCTCCAGGCGAATCGCTTCAAGTTTTCCTTCCAGCACTACAATATTCAGCTGACCACTTGAAAGATCCTGCTCGGTCAAGAACGCACGGCTGGTGATGTAACCTCGGCTGATATACCAGTCAGAAATATGTGCCGTTAATTCAGTTATTTTTGCCATGTTCAGACACTGGTCCTGCCACGGCGCAAGCAGCTTCACACGGGTTTTTTCCGGCATAATAGTGACACCGGTGAGGTTGATTGTATGGACAGTAAAACACGGGCCAGCGTCGCTGACAGCAGGGGCCGTGGGGACGGCTTTCGGCAGCGGAATACTTCTTTCAAGCTCATCACGTTGTTGCTGGTTTTGTAATAACAATTGCTGTTGCTGCTGCTGAATAGCATCACGGTCTGAGGGTGAAAGCGGTGCAGCCTGTACAGCAAAAGATAAAATACTTCCAACGATAAAAGCGATAATATAATTTACCGGAGAAATTATTTCAAAACACTTGAATGGGCTACTCATTCTTTCCCTGAAATAGCTGAATAGACGAATTAATCGCACTATAAGATGAGTCTTATTTTGAGTAAATTCAATTTTAGATAGGGCGTGAGTTTTTATTCAAGTTGTGACTGCGGTAAGATAATGGATTATATCCCAAGGATATTTAATATATCCTTTGGGGGCCATAGAGAGTTCACGATGAAAAGGCGGGCACTCCCGCCCTCCGATCACCAGCCTGGAACCGCGCCGCCGTTAAAGATTTTTTCCGCCGCTTTCGCCACTTCTGGCGACTGGTACGACTGAATAAATTCCTTCACGTTTTCCGCGTCTTTATTCTCTTCGCGGGTTACCACGATATTCACGTAAGGCGAGTTTTTATCTTCGATAAACACGCCGTCATGCACCGGCGACAGCCCGGTTTGCTGGAGGTAAGTGGTGCTGATGATCGCCACATCCACTTTTGGGTCGTCAAGCACGCGCGGCAGCTGCGCGCCTTCCAGCTCCATGATGTTCAGCTTTTTCGGGTTAGCGGTAATATCAAGAGCCGTTGGCAGCAGGCCGACGTCGGGTTTAAGCGTAATCAGCTTCTCTTTTTGCAGCAACAACAGCGCGCGGCCCAGGTTGGTAGGATCGTTTGGAATCGCAACGGTCGCACCATCCTTCAGTTCCGAAACCGATTTGATTTTGCGCGAGTAGCCTGCCATCGGGAAGACAAACGTATTTGCCACCGCGACCAGCTTATAGTTGTGAGCTTTGTTATCTTCCGCCAGGAATGGGCGATGCTGGAAGACGTTCGCATCCAGTTCGCCGTGGTTCGTCGCATCGTTGGGCAGCAGCGAGCCGCTGAAACCGACCAGCTCCACATCCAGCCCGTACTTCTCTTTCGCCACTTTTTTGGCGACTTCCGCCACATCCTGCTCTGCGCCGTTAATCACGCCGACTTTAATATGTTTGGCATCGCTGCCGCTTTGATCACAGCCCGCAAGCAGAACGCCCGCCAGAAGTAATGCACCACATCGAGGTAAAGAGAGTTTCACGAGACAGATCCTTTTGAAAAACGTTTGAACGACTATATCGACAACGAAGCGGTACGCTAAAAACCGAAAAAGAATCAACCAGAAGGAAAAGTTATATATCGGTACTGTCTGAATGGCAGGCCCGGTCACACCGCGCCACCGGGCATCCGCCGTTACAGATCTTTTGCCAGATAGTGCCGCTGCATGCCCTGATAAGGGAAATCCTCCAGCGTCATCTGCAGTGTGTACCCCTGCTTTTCATAAAACGGACGCGCCTGAAAGCTGAACGTATCCACCAGCGCATGGCGGCGGGCTTCTTCTTCGGCGGCATTCATCAGCTGACTCCCCAGCCCGCTACCGCGCGCGTCGTTGCTTACCCACAGGTACTGAATATTCAGCCATTCGCCTTTGCGATTGCCGATCAATCCGCCCGTCATCACGCCACTGTCGTCGCGTGCATAAACGGCGATATCGCCACCGACCGCAGAAAAATCGATATACTGCCGGTTATAGGATCGTAATCCATTCAGGAGTTCTTCTTTATCGGCTTCAGTAATGGTATCCGTAAGGCTCAAGTACATGTTGTTCTCCTTATTTTCAGCGCAATCTGAATATCGCACACCTTTATCTTCATAAAAACTCCTTATTCTCTCCTTTATTTCGCAGTAGAAATATTCTTTCAATATGAAATTAAAAAAAATTGCTTTCCTGTACCTTCCTGAAACGTATAATAACCAAAAATGAGAACGATCATTCTCACTCTCAGCGCGGCGGGTAAACGATGAGCACAACGCTTGAAGAACGGCAGAAACTACGGCAGGACGAGATCATCACCGCGGCGCGGCGCTGCTTTCGCGCGAGCGGCTTTCACGGTGCCAGCATGTCGCAAATCGCCAGCGAGGCGAAGCTGAGCGTCGGGCAAATCTACCGTTATTTCAGCAATAAAGATGCCATTATCGAAGAGATGATCCGCCGCATTATCGACTACCGCATCGCCGAGATGGAAGGCAAAACCCAGACCGACCGCATGCCGCAGATCCTTGCCTGGCGCCAGACTCTGAGCGAAGACGACGATGCGCTGATGCTGGAAATGTCTGCCGAAGCGACCCGCAATCCGCTGGTTGCGGCGATGCTGGTGGAAGCCGACGCGCGCATGTTTGCCAACGCCTGCGAGCACCTGAAAAAACAGTGCCCGCACCTGAGCGACGAGCGCATTCGCTGCTGCGTGGAAATTATCGCCGTGATGATGGAAGGCTCCATCTATCGTCGATTAACCCCACAAAAAGTATCAGCAGAAGAATTAGAAAAAATTTATCGGGAAATACTCAATATGCTTCTCATTGTGAATTAATTAAACCTGAACTCATCACCGGGAAATAGCTATTTCCCGTTTTTTCATTTCCGCGAATCGCGGAGATGCGGCATCGCTGTGCCTTAAAACCTCCTCATCTCGTTAAGCCATTAACGGGACAGGCGTCGTTCACCCTGGAAAAAAGTATGAAAACCCTAACAACCGCCATCGCGGCATTATTTCTCCTGACCGGTTGCGATAATGCACAAATATCCGCGCCAGAAGGCGCACTCCCGCAAGTGGGGATCGTCACCCTCATGAGCCAGCCCGTCCCGGTGGTCAGTGAGCTTACCGGGCGTACCAGCGCCGCTCTGAGCGCGGAAGTACGTCCGCAGGTGGGCGGCATCATCCAGAAGCGGCTGTTTAATGAAGGCGATACGGTGAAAGCCGGGCAGGCCCTGTATCAGATCGACCCAGCCAGTTTCAGGGCGAGCTACGACGAAGCCGCCGCCGCGCTGAAACAGGCCCAGTCGCTGGTGCAGGCCGACTGCCAGAAAGCCAGGCGCTATGCGCAGCTGGTGAAGGACGATGGCGTTTCGCGCCAGGATGCAGAAGATGCACAGGCCACCTGTGCGCAGGACAAGGCCAGCGTCGAATCTAAAAAAGCCGCGCTGGAGAGCGCGCGCATCAGCCTGAACTGGACCACCGTCACCGCGCCGATTAGCGGGCGCATCGGTATTTCGTCCGTCACGCCGGGCGCACTGGTGACCGCCCAGCAGGAGACGGCTCTGGCGACCATTCGCGGGCTGGACAGCATGTACGTCGATCTCACACGTTCGAGCGCCGATCTGCTGCGATTACGCAAGCAAACGCTGTCCACCAACAGCGATACCCTGAGCGTTTCGCTGATCCTCGAAGACGGCAGCACTTACAGCGAAAAGGGCCGTCTGGCCCTGACGGAAGTGGCTGTTGATGAATCCACCGGCTCCGTCACCCTGCGGGCGATTTTCCCCAATCCGAAGCATCAGCTTCTGCCGGGCATGTTCGTTCGCGCCAACTTGGACGAGGGCATCATGGATGACGCGATTCTGGCACCGCAGCAGGGCATTACCCGCGACGCCAAAGGCAACGCCACCGCACTGGTCGTGAACGGCAGCAACAAAGTCGAACAGCGCACGCTGCAAACAGGGGAAACCTACGGCGACAAATGGCTGGTGCTGAGCGGGCTGAAGGCGGGCGATAAGCTGATCGTAGAAGGCACCGGAAAAGTGGCCTCCGGGCAGGAAGTGAAAGCCGAAGAGATCAAAACCGCCGGAGGAGACGCCTGATGTTCTCCCGTTTCTTCGTGCGTCGCCCGGTGTTTGCGTGGGTGATCGCCATTCTGATTATGCTCGCCGGGATGCTGGCGATCCGCACCCTGCCGGTCGCGCAGTACCCGGACGTTGCGCCGCCGTCGGTGAAAATCTCCGCTACCTACACGGGGGCCTCCGCCCAGACCCTGGAAAACAGCGTCACCCAGGTGATTGAGCAGCAGCTGACAGGCCTGGATAACCTGCTTTATTTCACCTCCACCAGCAGCTCCGACGGCTCCGTAAGCATCAACGTCACCTTTGAACAGGGTACCGACCCGGATACCGCCCAGGTGCAGGTGCAAAACAAAGTTCAGCAGGCCGAATCGCGCCTGCCGAGCGAAGTACAGCAGTCGGGCATCACGGTAGTGAAATCCCAGAGCAACTTCCTGCTGATCATGGGCGTGTACGACAAAACCGACAAAGCCAGCAGTTCAGATATTGCCGACTGGCTGGTGAGTAACGTGCAGGACCCGCTGGCGCGCGTGGAAGGCGTGGGCAGTTTGCAGGTGTTCGGCGCGGAGTACGCGATGCGCATCTGGCTCGATCCGGCGAAGCTGGCCTCGTACGCGCTGATGCCGTCCGACGTACAAACGGCGATTGAAGCGCAGAACGTGCAGGTCTCTGCCGGGAAAATTGGCGCGCTGCCGTCGTCGAATGCACAGCAATTGACGGCCACCGTGCGCGCCCAGTCGCGCCTGCAAACCGTCGATCAGTTTAAAAATATCATCATCAAGAGCCAGTCCAACGGCTCGGTGGTGCGCATCGGCGACGTCGCCCGCGTTGAGATGGGCAGCGAAGATTACACCGCAACCGCGAAGCTGAACGGCCACCCGGCGGCTGGCGTGGCGGTGATGCTCTCGCCTGGGGCTAACGCCCTGAGTACCGCGACCGCAGTGAAAGAAAAAATCGCCGAGTTCAAACGTGCAATGCCCGAAGGCTATGACGTCGCCTACCCGAAAGACAGCACCGAGTTCATCAAAATCTCCGTTGAGGATGTGATTCAGACGCTGTTCGAAGCCATCGTGCTGGTGGTGGTGGTGATGTATCTGTTCCTGCAAAACGTCCGCGCCACGCTGATCCCGGCGCTGGCGGTACCGGTGGTGCTACTCGGCACCTTCGGCGTGCTGGCGCTGTTCGGCTACTCCATCAACACATTAACCCTGTTCGCGATGGTACTGGCCATCGGCCTGCTGGTGGATGACGCCATCGTGGTGGTGGAAAACGTCGAGCGCATTATGCGTGACGAGGGCCTGCCCGCCCGCGAAGCGACCGAAAAATCGATGGGTGAAATCTCCGGCGCACTGGTGGCGATTGCCCTCGTGCTCTCGGCGGTGTTCCTGCCGATGGCGTTCTTCGGCGGCTCAACGGGGGTGATTTACCGTCAGTTCTCCGTGACCATTATCTCGGCGATGATCCTCTCGGTGGTGGTGGCGCTTACGCTCACCCCGGCCCTGTGCGGCACGGTTCTCAGCCACACACCGCCGCACAAGAAAGGCTTTTTTGGTGCCTTTAACCGCTTTTACAGCAGAACAGAAAGTGGCTATCAGCACCGTGTCCTGCGCGTGTTACGCCGCTCCGGCAGCATGATGGCGATTTTCGCCGTCCTGTGCGGGGCGATGGCCCTGACCATGTGGAAACTGCCAGGCAGCTTCCTGCCGACGGAAGATCAGGGCGAAATCATGGTGCAGTACACCCTCCCCGCAGGCGCGACCGCCGTGCGCACCGCCGAAGTGAGCCGCAAGGTCACCGACTGGTTCCTCAGCAAAGAGAAAGACAACACCAATGTGATTTTCACCGTTGAGGGCTTTAGCTTTAGCGGCAGCGGTCAGAACGCCGGGATGGCGTTTGTGTCGCTGAAAAACTGGTCCGAACGTAAGGGCAGCGAAAACACCGCACAGGCGATTGCCCTGCGCGCCAGCAAAGAGCTGGGCGGCATTCGTGATGCCACCGTGTTCGCCATGACGCCGCCGTCCGTGGACGGTCTCGGCCAGAGCAACGGCTTTACCTTTGAGCTGATGGCGACGGGCAATACGGATCGCGATACCTTGCTGGCGTTTCGTAATCAGCTGATTGGTGAGGCGAATAAAAACACGTCGCTGCAGGCGGTGCGCGCCAACGATCTGCCACAGATGCCGCAGCTGCAGGTCGATATCGACAACAACAAAGCCGTTTCTCTCGGCCTCGCGTTGAGCGATGTCACCAGCACCCTCTCCAGCGCCTGGGGCGGAACCTACGTGAACGATTTTATCGACCGTGGCCGCGTCAAAAAGGTCTACATCCAGGGCGATAGCGATTACCGCGCCGCACCGTCGGATCTCAACAAATGGTACGTGCGCGGCAGCGATGACAGCATGACGCCGTTTTCCGCCTTCGCCACCACCCGCTGGGAATACGGTCCGGAAAGCCTGGTGCGCTACAACGGCTCTGCGGCGTATGAAATTCAGGGTGAGAACGCCAGCGGCTCCAGCTCTGGCAGCGCGATGACCACCATGGAACAGCTGGCGAACAAACTGCCCGCTGGCACCACCTGGGCGTGGAGCGGCCTGTCGTTGCAGGAAAAACTGGCCAGCGGCCAGGCGATGAGCCTTTACGCCCTGTCGATTCTGGTGGTGTTTCTGTGCCTGGCGGCGCTGTACGAGAGCTGGTCGGTGCCAATCTCGGTGATCATGGTCATTCCGCTCGGCGTGCTCGGTGCGGCGCTGGCCGCGACGATGCGCGGTCTGAACAATGATGTTTACTTCCAGGTGGCGCTGCTGACCACCATCGGCCTGTCGTCGAAAAACGCCATTCTGATTGTCGAGTTTGCCGAAGCCAAAGTGGCGGAAGGGTACTCCCTGACGCGCGCCGCCCTGCGCGCCGCCCAGACCCGTCTGCGCCCAATCATCATGACCTCGCTGGCGTTTATCGCAGGGGTCACGCCGCTGGCGGTCGCGACGGGCGCGGGCGCTAACAGCCGCGTGGCAATCGGCACCGGCATCATCGGCGGAACGCTTGCGGCAACGCTGCTGGCGATTTTCTTTGTCCCGTTATTCTTTGTACTGGTGAAGCGTCTGTTCTCCGGTAAGCACGCAAACCGGAGGTAATCATGTTTCGTGTTTCTGTTTTAGTGTTGGCGCTGATGAGCGCAGGCTGTGTCTCACTGGACCCGACCTATCAGCGCCCGGATGCGCCCGTCCCGGCGACGCTGCCGGGCAGCCACGGCGAGGCCAGCGCGGTCGTCAGCCAGTGGCAGCAGGTGGTGAACGATGCGCGGTTAAAAAGCGTGGTGACGATGGCGCTTAACAGCAACCGCGACGTGCAAAAAGCGATTGCCGATATCGACGCCGCCCGCGCCCAGTATGGCGAAACGCGCTCATCCCTGTTCCCGACGGTCGATGCTGAGCTGAGCCATACCCGCAGCCGGACGCTGGCCGGTGGCGTCACCACCAGCGATGAAGCCAACGGCGCGGTGTCGAGCTTTGAGCTGGACCTGTTTGGCCGCAACCAGAGCCTCTCCCGCGCCGCGCGGGAAACCTGGCTCGCCAGCGAATTCACGGCGCAAAACACACGCCTGACGATGATTAGCGAGCTGACCACCGCATGGCTGACGCTGGCGGCGGATAACAGCAATCTGGCGCTGGCGAAATCCACCATGGAAAGCGCAGCCAATTCGCTAAAAATCGTGAAACGCCAGCAGGAAGTGGGCGTGGCGGCGGCGACGGATACCAGCGAAGCGATGGCGGTGTATCAGCAGGCGCGCGCCAGCGTGGCGAGTTACCAGACGCTGGTCGCGCAGGATAAAAACGCCCTTAATCTGCTGGCGGGCGATACGGTGCCAGACGCGCTGCTGCCGGGCACGCTGGAGAGTCTGAGCGACAACGCCATCACCTTGATCCCGGCGGGTGTCAGCTCCAGCGCGCTGCTGCGCCGCCCGGATATTCAGGAAGCTGAGCACAATCTGCTGAGCGCCAACGCCAGTATTGGCGCGGCGCGTGCGAATTTCTTCCCGACCATTTCCCTGACCGCCAGCGCCGGGGTTGGCAGCGATTCATTGTCATCTCTGTTCAGCCACGGCCTCAAAGTGTGGTCGTTCGCACCGTCGATCACCCTGCCGCTGTTCAGCGGCGGGAGCAATCTGGCGCAGCTGCGGTATGCCGAAGCGGAGAAAAAGGGGCTGATCGCCACCTACGAAAAGACCATTCAGAGCGCGTTCAAAGACGTTGCCGACGCGCTGGCGCGGCGGGAAACGCTCAGCGAGCAGCTGGACGCCCAGCGGGAATACGTCGCGGCGGAGCAGAAAACGCTGGATGTGGCGACGCGCAGCTATCAGGCGGGTGCGGGGGATTATCTGACCGTACTGACCGCGCAGCGGTCTCTGTGGTCGGCGCAGACGTCGCTGATCGCCCTGCAACAGACGGACTTCACCAACCGCGTGACCCTCTGGCAATCGCTCGGCGGTGGCATCCAATAAATCTTTTGCCGGGCGCTGATGCCCGGCAAAAACTCCAGCTACGCTTAAAACGTCTCATACCTGTGTCTGTCCAGAATCATACTTTCGGCTTGAATCGCTTTGATGAATGTAACGATATATTTCAGAGAACAATGCGCGTTTTACTCCGGGGGTTTCAATGAAAGCTGCTCACCTGTTTTGTCTGGTTATCTGTTTGCTTTTCGCCGCCTTCGTCCACGCCAGGGAGACGCAAGACCCAGTAAAAACGGAGAAAATCCGCCAGGCCGTGATGAAAGATATCAAGAAAGTGTGCTCGCCTCAGGGCAAGCAGACGGACAAAGAGTGGCAGGCGATGATCATGTCATCCGAGGCTAACAAGCTGCTGGTGAAAAACGCCGTGCTGGCGATGGAGCGCGACAACCTGGATAACTACTGGGAAGCCGTCGGCAAAGTGGACTGCATGGAGGATTACTAAGCGTGAAGCGTGCTTCACGCTTTTTTTTGATTAGCGTTTGCGCATATCCGGGATAATCAGATCCCCGCGCAAGACGTAAGAGCCGAGCATCTGCGTTTTCTCATTCAGCCACGCCACAATCCGCGCCGCCATCGCATCCATGGAGTATTCGATGGCCGGAATGGTCGGAATTCCCGGAAGATGCAGCGATCCGGCGAGACTAAAGACCATGATGTCTTCCGGAACCGACTTATTAAACGCCTGCAATTGCGGGATCACGCGCTGCGCTTCCTGCTCATCCGCCACCAGCAACGCGTTGAAATTCAACGTGGTCGCGTTATTCAGTAATTCCTGCAACGCCACGGACGATGAAGTGGCGTCCATAAACACCAGATTGCGGTTAAACGGCAGGAAGTTTTTCTCCAGCGCGTGTTTGTACCCGAGCAGCACCTGATCGGCAAAACCGCTGCCCTGTGGCTGAATTAAGGCAATCTGCCGACGGCCCTGGCTGGTGAGGTAGTTACAGGCGGTTTCGGCGGCAAAGGCGTGGTCAAACTGGATGCTGTTGGCGTTATCGGACTCCATGCAGTCCACCAGGATGACGTTATCCTGATCGATATGCAGCGGGAAACGCGCCCCGATAATCAGGATGTCGTCGCAAAGGCCGCAGGAGAGTTCATCGAGCGCGTTGAGCACCTCGCTTTTAGTGTTGGCGAAGCGCAGCAGCAGATGTTTTTGGTGCTGACTGAGCTGTTTTTCCAGCGCGTAAAGATACCCAGTGGTCTGGTTGATATTATCCTGCGCACAGATCACGCCGATACAGCCGGTGGACTGGCTCAACAGCGATTGCGCTATGACGTTGGGCCGATAGTTCAGCTCATCCACCGCTTTCAGTACGGCCTCACGGCTGGCTTCCTTCACGCCGCGCGACCCGCTCAACACCCGTGACACCGTGGCTTTGGACACCCCGGCCAGACGTGATACATCGTTGATTGTAGACATCATATTCCCCTGTCAGGACCCACGTAGCCCTGTAATTCCTGTTACCGCTTCGGCTCACATTATAGCCAATCCGGAGTATATCCGTTTCCGTTTTCCATGGAAACCGATTTTCCGTTTCCACTCAATTTGATGTCAAAAACGCCAAATTTTGTGACCCACATCGTGATAACAAGCCCCATAAGCGGCGGATCTTGATGGTTATCACACTTCTGGGGTTTATAAATGGAAACCGGTTTCCATATGATATCCAATCATCCCCGCAATAACTTTTTACACTTTGAGGATGGTTGTCGATGTTCAAGATTATGCTGTGCTGCTCTGCCGGGATGTCCACCAGCCTGCTGGTGAGGAAAATGGTTGAAGTGGCAGAAGAACGCGGAGTCCCGGTCACGATTGATGCATACGGCGTGTCCGAATTTGACACGCAGTTTCCGCAATACCAGGTCGTTCTTCTCGGACCGCAAGTGAAATACATGTTAAAGACACTGGCAGACAAGGCCGCTACGCAGGGTATTCCGGTACAAGCCATCGACATGATGGACTACGGTATGCAGCGTGGTGATAAGGTACTGGACTATGCTCTGTCGCTCATCGAAGCGGCACACTAAGAAGGTGTTCTCATGAGTTCGTTATATCAATCAATGGTTGCCGTTATTGAGCAGTCCATTACCCCGCTGGCGGCAAAGCTCGGACAGCAAAAGTACGTGATTGCGATCCGTGACGGGTTTACCGCCGCCCTGCCGTTTATGATCATCGGCTCGTTTATGCTGGTGTTCATCTTCCCGCCGTTCTCGGCGGATACCACCAACAGTTTTGCCCGTGGCTGGCTCGATTTCTCCCAGACCTACCGCGAACAGCTGATGCTGCCGTTTAACCTCAGCATGGGCGTGATGACCTTCTTTATCTCGGTAGGGATCGGCGCGAGCCTGGGTCGCCAGTTTAATCTCGATCCGGTGATGTCCGGCCTGCTGGCGTTTATGGCGTTTCTGCTGGTGGCGGCCCCCTATGCTGACGGCAAAATCTCCACGCAGTATTTGTCCGGTCAGGGGATTTTCACCGCGCTGATTACCGCCATCTACTCCACCCGCGTTTACGCGTGGCTGAAGGAGAACAAAGTCACCATTCGCCTGCCGAAAGAAGTCCCGACCGGCGTGGCGCGCTCCTTTGAGATCCTGATTCCGGTGATGGTGGTGATCGGCACGCTGCACCCGCTGAACCTGTTCATCGAAGCGCAAACCGGGATGATTATCCCGCAGGCGATTATGCATCTGCTGGAGCCGCTGGTGTCCGCCTCTGACTCCCTGCCGGCGATTCTGCTCTCCGTGCTGCTGTGCCAGATCTTCTGGTTCGCAGGCATCCACGGCTCACTGATTGTTACCGGCATCATGAACCCGTTCTGGATGGCGAACCTGTCGGCAAACCAGGCAGCACTGGCCGCGGGCGCAGCGCTTCCGCACGTCTATCTGCAGGGCTTCTGGGATCACTATCTGCTGATCGGCGGCGTTGGCTCGACCTTACCGCTGGCCTTCCTGCTGCTGCGCAGCCGCGTGACGCATCTGCGCACCATCGGCAAAATGGGCGTGGTGCCGAGCTTCTTTAACATCAACGAACCGATTCTGTTCGGTGCGCCGATCATCATGAACCCAATGCTGTTTATCCCGTTTGTGTTCGTGCCGCTGGTGAACGCCTGTCTGGCCTACGCCGCGACCAAACTCGGCTGGCTGGCGCAGGTGGTATCCCTGACGCCGTGGACCACCCCGGCCCCCATCGGTGCGTCGTGGGCAGCAAACTGGGCGTTCAGTCCGGTAGTGATGTGCGTAATTTGTATGGTGATGTCAGCCCTGATGTATCTGCCGTTCCTGCGCGCCTATGAGCGCTCTTTGATGAAAACCGAAGAGCAAAAAGCCCAGGCAACCGTCGGTACTGCTGAAGCTGCACGTTAATAACGTCAAAGAGGAAGCATTATGAAATATTCATTTCCCGATAACTTTTGGTGGGGCAGCGCAAGCTCCGCGCTGCAAACCGAAGGGGAAAGCCTGGGCGGCGGCAAAGGAGTGACCACCTGGGATCACTGGTTCGCCAATGAGCCAAACCGTTTCCATCAGGGCGTGGGGCCGCAGGATACCTCCGCTTTTTACCAGAACTGGAAATCGGACATTCAGCTGCTGAAACAGCTGAACCATAACAGCTTTCGCACCTCGATTAGCTGGGCGCGCCTGATCCCCGACGGTGTCGGTGAAGTGAATCCGCAGGCGGTGGAATTCTACAATCAGGTCTTCGATGAGCTGCTTGAGCAGGGCATTACGCCGTTCATCACCCTGTTCCACTTCGACATGCCGATGGTGATGCAGGAGATCGGCGGCTGGGAAAACCGTGACGTCGTGGCGGCATACGCCCGCTACGCGCAGATCTGCTTTGAGCTGTTCGGCGATCGCGTGCTGCACTGGTTCACCTTTAACGAGCCGATTGTCCCGGTGGAAGGCGGTTATCTGTACAATTTCCACTATCCCAACGTGGTGGATTTCCGTCGCGCGGCGACCGTGGCGTACCACACGGTGCTGGCCCATGCGCAGGCGGTGCGCGCCTTCCGCGCCGGGCATCATGCGGGGGAGATCGGCATCGTGCTGAACCTGACGCCGTCCTATCCGCGCTCGCAGAATCCGCAGGATCTGAAAGCCGCGCACTATGCGGATCTGATGTTTAACCGCAGCTTCCTCGATCCGGTTCTGCGCGGGGAATATCCGGCGGATCTGGTAGCGCTGCTGAAAGCCTACGATCAGCTGCCTGCCTGTCAGCCCGAAGACAGCGCGCTGATTGCCGAAGGAACCATCGACCTGCTGGGCATTAACTATTATCAGCCGCGCCGCGTGAAGTGTCGCGACAGCGCGGTGAACCCTCAGGCGCCGTTTATGCCGGAGTGGTTCTTTGATAATTACGAGATGCCAGGGCGCAAAATGAACCCGTACCGCGGCTGGGAAATCTACGAGCCGGGTATTTACGATATTCTCGTTAATCTGCGTGAGAATTACGGCAACCCGCGCTGTTTTATCTCTGAAAACGGCATGGGCGTCGAAAACGAGCAGCGTTTTATTGAAAACGGTCAGATTAACGATCAATACCGTATCGACTTTATTTCTGAGCACCTTAAATGGGTTCACAAAGGAATTAGCGAAGGCGCAAATTGTCTTGGTTACCATATGTGGACATTTATTGATAACTGGTCATGGTGTAATGCGTATAAAAACCGCTACGGATTTATTCAGCTGGATTTAGCCACGCAGAAACGCACCATTAAGAAAAGCGGGGAGTGGTTCGCCGCCACCTCGTTAAATAATAGTTTTGATAAAGAGTAATGAATGATGATCGCATTAGAAGATGCCGTAATGGAAATTATCGTCAACGCCGGTCAGTCGCGTAGCCTGTGCTTTGAAGCCCTGCACGCGGCCCGGCAGGGCAACCTTGACGAAGCCAAAAGCCTGCTGCGCGAAGCCGATGGCTACGCGCGCCAGGCGCACCATATGCAGACCAAACTCATCGAACAGGACGCGGGCGAAGCCCGCCAGCCGATGACTTTAATTATGGTGCATGCCCAGGATCATTTAATGAATTCACTGTTGGCCCGTGAATTGTCCGAAGAGATTATCCATCTCTACCAGAGATAATAAAGGGAGATATCGTTACGCTAAATTAAACCCTCTGTACCTATAAAAATATAAATCAACTTTTTCTGATGATAGCGACATATTCTGTCAGATCGGAATGGGATGGTTATTGTCTGAATAAAATTTAAATTAATAGAGATGACAATGAATATCATAAAAAAACTTCCATTAACAATGGCGGTTATCGCCGCGCTTTGCCCAATTTCTGTGCTCGCACAAGAATTCACGCAGGAGCAAATTGACGCCATTGTCGCCAAAGCGGTGGATAAAGCCCTGACAGAACGTCAGCAAAAATGGATGCGGCAGTCGCGAAAAAAGCGGACGTGGTGACGGAACCGCAAAGCGCCGCGCAGTCCCCGGATCTGGCGATTCCCTTTGGCATTAAATTTACCGGCTACGCCCGCTACGGCGCACACTTCCAGGCCGCCGATCAAAAATATGTGGCGGTCGATGGCTCGTATAACGGCGGCTCGGCGATTGGTCGTCTGGGTAACGAAGGCAACGGCGGTGAATTCCAGCTCTCTAAAGCGTTCAAAGGCGATAACGGCGCGATCTGGGACATCAACGTGATGATCGACCACTGGGGCGACGAAGTTAACCTGAAAAAAGCCTACGCGGGGGTGACCAACATTATGTCATCTAACCCAAATGCCTATTTCTGGGCCGGTCGAGACTTCCACCAGCGTCCACAGCAGGGCATCAACGACTACTTCTGGATGAACCACGATGGCCAGGGCGCCGGGGTGAAAAACTTCGATATCGGCGGGGTGCAGTTTGACGTGGCAACCGTCGCGGCAGTGGAATCCTGTAATCCGGAAGTGGAAAACGACGGCTCTAACCCGTCGCGCATCTCCTGTACCGGCGGCTCCGGCACCGGCGATAAAGGCAACTACGCGGCCACCTCCAAAATCCACGGCATGAAAATCGGGCCGCTGGATCTGGAACTGTACGCCAACTACGGTTTCGACTCGAAAGCCATCGAGAGTGACGATCGTCTGAACGCCTGGCAGGGCGGCGTGGTACTGAGCCACACCAACGACAGCGGCGTGAACAAAGTGATCGCCCGTTACTCGGATAACTCAGACAACAGCGTGTTCAATAAAACCGAAGATCTGACTACGGTTTACGCCAGCTTCGAAGGGCTGCATAAATTCACCCAGCAGACGCAGGTGGAGTACATCCTCGCCTTCCACGATTACGACAACAGCCGTGACAGCACCGACAATCGCAAAAACTACAACGCGATTGTGCGCCCAATGCACTGGTGGAACGACGTTCACTCCACCTGGCTGGAAGCGGGCTGGCAGCACGTTGACTACGATAACGGCGGTGATAACAAAGGCTGGAAGCTGACCCTGTCGCAGAACATGTCTATCGCCATGGGCCCCGAGTTCCGCCCGATGCTGCGCTTCTACGTGACCGGCGGCAAGGTGGATAATGAACGTACCGCTCGCGTGAACGGCACCGACGACCAGACGCTCGACGATTTCAACGTCGGCGCAATGTGGGAAGCCTGGTTCTAAGGTAAAAGCAAAACGGCAACGGGCGTTGCCGTTTTTCGTGTTTTCCCTCTCCCTGTTCGGGAGAGGGCGGAGCGAGGGCATCAGACCGCACCACCCGGCATTGCTCCCATGATATGCTAGAAAAAAACGAGCATGCAGGGGAGAACATGGGTTCCACAAAAAGAGGGATGCTGAATGTCCTGATCGCCGCCGTGTTATGGGGCAGTTCAGGGGTTTGCGCGCAGTACATTATGGAGAAGAGTCAGATTTCCTCGCCTTATCTGACCATGATTCGTCTGCTGTTCACCGGCGTGATTTTACTGACGCTCTCTTTCGTCCACGGCGACAAGATTTTCTCAGTCATCAAACATCGCAAAGACGCTATCAGCCTGCTGATTTTCTCACTGGTTGGCGCGCTCACGGTCCAGCTCACGTTCCTGCTGACGATTGAAAAATCCAACGCCGCTACCGCGACTGTCCTGCAATTTCTCTCCCCGACCATTATCGTGGCGTGGTTCGCGCTGGCGCGGAAAAAACGGCCTGGGATATTTGTCCTCTCGGCAATTTTGACCTCCCTGATTGGCACGTTTTTACTGGTGACGCATGGCGATCCGACATCGCTGTCTATCTCCCCTGCGGCGCTGTTCTTTGGCATCGCCTCGGCCTTCGCCGCCGCGTTTTACACCACCTATCCCTCGACGCTTATCGCCCGCTACGGCACGCTGCCGATTGTCGGCTGGAGTATGTTGCTGGCAGGGCTGATGCTGACGCCGTTCTACGCCGGGCGCGGCACCACCTTCGTGATTGACGGCAGCCTGCTGCTGGCCTTTTTCTATCTGGTGGTGATCGGCACCGCGCTGACCTTCAGTTTGTATCTGAAAGGCGCGCAGATGATTGGCGGACCGAAAGCGAGCATTCTGAGCTGCGCCGAACCGCTGAGCAGCGCGTTGCTGTCGGTGCTGCTGTTAGGGGTGGCGTTTACGCTGCCGGACTGGCTGGGGACATTGTTGATTGTGTCGTCGGTAGTACTGATTTCGATGGATTCGCGCAGACGCGTTCAGGCTTCGGTGTAACCCGATATCCTCACCCGAAAGGGTGAGGATATGCCAGACTTACTGCGCCTTGACCTTCCCCGCCACCAGCAGTGCCGTCAGCAGCATCAGCGTGCCAGACAATACCAACGGCGACAGCAGCCCCAGATTATCCAGCGCATAGCCGCCAATCGCCGCGCCGCAGGTGTTTGCCAGTTGAATCACCGCAACCTGAATCGACCCGGCTTTTTCCGCCTGATCGGCAAGGGAACGGGTGATCCACGTTGACCAGCCCACCGGCACCAGCGCAAAAGCAAAGCCCCAGATAATCGCAATGGCCGACGCCACCCACTTGTCACTTCCCCACAAAATCAGCACCACGGCGCTGACCGCCAGCACCAGCGGCGCACCTGCCAGGGCGAATTTAAGGGAGCGCTTCAGGAACTGCGCCGACAGGGATGTGCCGACAAAACTCGCAATACCAAAACTCAGCAGCACCAGCGTCAGGCCATCCACATCAAAACCGGCCATGGTCATAAACACCGGGCGGATATAGGTGAAAAAGGCAAACTGCCCGGCGAACGCCATAAAGATGGCGGTCATCCCCGCCAGCACACCGGGGCGTTTCAGCAGGCTGAACATATTCTGCTTATGATGCGCCGCTTCGCCCGGCAGGGACGGCAGCGCCTTCCACACCCAGAAAATGCACAGAATGCCCATGATCGCCGCGCCGTTAAAGACGTTACGCCAGCCGATAATGCCGCCCAAAAAACTGCCCAGCGGTGCGGCAATCACCAGTGCAATCGAGACGGCGCCGAAGATCACCGAGAGCGCTTTCGGCACTTTGCGCGCGGGCACCAGACGCATGGTCAGCGAGGCCGACATTGCCCAGAATCCACCCAGCCCCAGCCCCAGACAGGCGCGGCCCAGCAACAGCAGAGTAAAGTTATCGGCAAAGGAGACCAGCACGCAAGAGAGCGTGAGCAGAACCGCAAACAGGATCACCACTTTGCGGCGGTCGATGGTGCCGATTATCTGGGTGATAAACAGGCTGGAGAACATGGCGACAAACGCCGTGACGGTGACGGACTGGCCCGCCACCCCTTCGGAAATCCCCAGATCCTGCGCCATCGGCGTCAGCAGGCTGACCGGCAGAAACTCCACGGTAATCAGGCAGGCGACGCAAAACGCCACGGAGAAAACCGCCGACCAGTTAGGTCGCAGGACCTCACCGGTATGGGCTGTGGGCGTGGAGTGGATCTGTTCTGTCATGGTGTCACCTGAGGATAAAACTGCGGGAAAGTCGCGCAGTTTATCATCAAAACTGTGACGGATTTAACGTTTTGACAACTTTTGTTGAAATCTGACCTTCACCGACAGACAGCCAGCATGGGGCTCAGTGCAGGAAAAAAACGCCCTCTTCAGGCAGGAACAGGCGGTTGTAGCGCAGCTGAAAAGCGTTGAACTCCTGCGGATCGGGGTCTATTTCGCGCATAAATCCCAGCGCCAGGCGGATCTGCGCGTCGGTAATCGGCGCGGCAAGACGCGCTTTACGCAGTAGTCGATGCCAGGTATGCAGATTCTCTTCGCTGCCGTCGACGATGCAGACCTGCCAGATCAGCAGCACCTGCGCGGCATTTTGCAGATGGGCTTCGTCCGGGCGCTCCAGGTAGCGGATAAACTCAGTGCCTGCGGTTTTACCGCACTGGTCAATCATCGACTCCAGCGGAACGGGCGTAATCCCTAAGCGTTCGCTCAGTCGTTTGATCGCCCGACGCGAATCAGACGTCAGAATGCGAAACCCGACTACAAACACCACAACCAGGGTGGCCAGCATTATCCAGACCATGCGTTCTCCTTAATAATAGCCGCTCATGATATCGGGAAACGCGCCGTTGTCGACAGCGTAAAACATGCTGAAAGGGATCGGAAAAAACAGGGGCGGGAATGAAAAAAGCCCGGCACGCAGCCGGGCAAAAAGTTACCTGCACAATTACTCAAGCCATTAAGCCGCTTTCAGTCGTTGAATGCGTTTTTCGCGGCGAATTTTGCGCTCTTCCATCACGGCGACCATCGCCATCAGGCAGATACAGGCGATAGCTGCGGCGTCCAGCGCGGCGAAGGTGCCCGCCCAGCCGGTCAGGCCGAAGATCGGCGTGCCGTCGGCGATCATCCCGAGACCCAGTTTGGCGAAGCTGTCACCGATCAGATAGGCGAAGGTGCCTTTGATCCCATCGGCAGCGCCGATCGCTTTTTTCGGCACAAATCCGACGGCCGCGACACCAATCAGCAGCTGCGGGCCAAACACCAGGAAACCGAGCGCAAACAGGGAGGCGAGATAGACGTACTGGTTGCTGGCGTGCTGATACACACCCAGCGTAGCGATAATCAATGCCAGCGCAACGCAGGCCACCAGCGCCCGACGACCGTTAGCCAGATCCGACAGCCAGCCCCACAGCAGCGTTCCCACCAGCGCGCCCACTTCAAACAGGGTAAAGCCCTGGATCGCCACCTCTTTGGAGAGTTTCAGCTCCTGGAAGGCGTACACGGTAGACCACTGGTCGATGCCGATGCGCACCACGTACAGGAAGATGTTGGAGAAGCAGAGCAGCCAGATGACTTTGTTTTTCAGCACATACTCAACGAAGATCTGCCATTTGGTCATCGACTCGTCTTCAGCGTCTTTGTCTTCTTCACTCAACTCTTCGCCAAACAACTCCTCCGCTTTGCCCAGACCGTAGGATTCCGGGGAATCGCTGCCGTAGCGCAGGCCGATAAAGCCAACAATCAGCGCGATAATGGACGGGAAGATGAACATGCCGATCACATGGCCGTCGAACAGGACATTCGCCCCGAACAATGCCACGCCTGCCGCACCCGCCCCACCGAGGTTATGGGAGATGTTCCACATACCAAGATAAGTGCCGCGCTTGCGACGTGGCGTCCATTTGGTGATGGTGGAATAGCTGCACGACCCGCCGGTGCTCTGGAAGAAACCGCTCAGGGCGTAGAAGGCGATCATCATAAACAGGCTGACGGAACCTGCGCCCATGCTGGCGCTAAAGCCAAGCATACAGATGGCGGAGAGGATCAGCATAAACGGCAGGAACTGCTTGGTATTTTTACCGTCGGCGTAGTACGAAACCAGGGTTTTCCCCACCCCGTAAGTGATGGAGAAACCGAGGCCGATCATCCCCAGCTGCGTCATGCTCAGCCCGTAGGTGGAGATCATGTCGTTCTGGGCGATGTTGAAGTTTTTGCGGATCAGGTACATGGTCAGGTAGCCGATGAACACCACCAGATAGGACTGCATGAACGGCTTGAACCACATTTTGCGCCGCATCTCGAGCGGCAGATCCAGGGTCGGCTTGCGCACCTGGTTTAGAAAGGCCAGCATCAAAAACTCCTGATATGAATACCTGCGAATGGCAGGCATTGTAAAAATCAGCAGTCGCATTGGCCTGAGACAGCGTCCAGGCGAAACCGGGAAAATTTCCTAGTTTTGCCCCACTCGGGGCAAAAAGGTGAGGCGCATCACGCTTCGTTGACCTCACGCGGGGCCTGAGCGTTCAAAAACGGCAACAGCAGCAGGGCGGAAACCCCCGCCGCGATAGCGATCACCGCGAAAAAACCGCTCCAGTGCCAGATGTCGATGACCCGCGCCAATGGCCAGCCGGACAGGGACGCGCCAAGATAGGCAAACAGGCCGACAAAACCGGTCGCCGCCCCCGCCGCCTCTTTGTGCGAGCACTCCGCTGCCGCCATGCCGATCAGCATTTGCGGGCCGAAAACGAAGAATCCGGTGGTGAAGAAGCACGCCGCCTGCATCACGTAGCTAGCAAAAGGCATCAGCCACAGCGAGCCAACGGAGAGCAAAATCCCGGCGGCGAAAATCAGGTTCATCGGGCCACGGTTGCCGTTAAACAGTTTGTCCGAGCCCCAGCCCGCCACCAGCGCGCCGATAAATCCGCCCAGCTCAAACATGGTCACCGCCGAGTTGGCGGTCACCAGATCGACGCCGAGCGTCTCGGACATATACAGATTTCCCCAGTCGTTGATCGCCGCACGCACCACGTATACCAGCACATAGCACAGAGACAGCAGCCAGATATAGGGGTTCAGCAGCACGTATTTGGTGAGGATCTCTTTGCGCGTCAGCCCCGCGCCTTCCTGCTGCTGGGCGATCTCCATCTCATCGTGCCGCCAGTCGCCCACCGGCGGCAGGCCGACGGTTTGCGGGCGGTCGCGCAGACGCCAGCAGAGAAACAGCCCGGCGAAAATCGCCAGGGTTCCGGCGATCATCATCCCGGCGCGCCAGCCGTAGTGTAGCGCCGCCGCTCCCACCACGATGGGGATCAGCGCCCCGCCGACGTTATGGGCTGTGTTCCAGATTGCCCACCAGCCGCCGCGCTCGTTGCGGGAGAACCAAGCGGTGAGCAGACGCGCGCAGACGGGTGCGCCCCAGCCCTGGAAAAAAGCGTTCAGCGCCCACAGCAGCGCGAACGCCCACAGGGAGGTGGAGAAACCAAACAGGATATTGACCACTCCGGTTGCGATAAGCCCCATCCCCATAAAGTAACGGGCGTTCGAGCGGTCGCTGACGATGCCGGAGAAGAATTTCGACAGACCGTAGGTGATGTAAAACAGCGTCGCCAGCAGGCCGATGTCCGTGCGCGTCATCACGCCGCTGGCGAGGATTTCGGGCGCAGCGGCGTTAAAACTTTTGCGGGTGAAATAGAACAGCGCATAGCCCAGCCAGATGGTGGTCAGAATATGGCGTCGCCAGTAGCGGTATCGCGCATCTCTTTCGCGTTTATCGCCAATGGGTGCAGCATTCGCCGGCGTTTTCAGAAAGGTAAACATGGTCGGTCCTTACGTATAACGCAGCGGCAAATTCACGCTGACGCGCGTGCCGTGGGTACAGGAGATCGTCAACGTTCCGCCGAGCGCCGTGACGCGCTCGCGCATTCCGGCCAGGCCAAACCCCTGCTGCCCGGAGCCAGGCGGCAGACCGCAGCCGTCGTCTTCGAGAACCAGCATCAGGCGCTCGTCCTGCTGCCAGCCCTGGAGCGTCACCGCGCTGGCACTGGCGTGTTTGACGATATTGTTCAGCCCCTCCTGACAGACGCGGAACAGGGTGACGCGCTGGCTTTCGCTCAGGAGTGTCTCGTCGATAGCCCAGTCGAGATGGCTGACGATCCCGCGATCTTCCAGCTCCATCTCACGCATCAGGGAACGCACCGCCTGCTCAAGGGATAAATCATCTAACTGGCGTGGACGCAGGCGCCCCAGCAGACGTCGCACGGAATCGTACACCCCGAGAGAGAGCTGCTCGATGTGCGCGCCGCCCTGCCGGACGCCGGGATTTTCCGGAGCCAGCCGCTGAACGATACCCGCCTGAGTGCGGATGGCCGTGATGGTCTGGCCGATATCATCGTGCAGTTCGCGCGCCACTTCCTGCCGCACATTTTCTTCGGTTTCCAGTAACCGCTCGGCCAGGCGTCGATTGCGGGCCAGCTCGTTTTGCAGCGACTGGTTCAGCTCGCGCAGACGCTGTATACCCGCGCCCAGCAGCAGTCCGGTCAGGCTTTGCGCCAGCAGCGAGAGGAGTAAATCAACGGGATGATCGTGCCACGTCTGGCTGGCAATCAGGGCGATGGCGTTCATCAGGGTAGCGATCAGCGCCCCCTGCCAGCCATAGTGCCAGGCCAGCGCGATAATCGGCAGCGCCAGACAAAACGGCGTAAAGCGAGAGAGTTCCGCAGGCAGACCCAGCTGCAGCCACAGGCTGACCACAAACAGCAGCAGATACCAGATAAGGTGCCGCGCGCGCCAGTTTACCGGCTGGGAGACCAGCGCCGGGCCGAGCGGCTGCCAGACAGTGCTGGTGAGATAATGCCAGATGACGAGGCACGTGGGCGCAAGCGTCAGGCCGCCGGTCAGCGTCAGCAGGAGCGCCGTCAGGGTGTCGGGTTTGCCGATCCACGGCAGGGATTGCAGCAGCGCAGCGGCAATCAGCGCCGCGCCCTGACGCAGTAGCGTGCGCCAGTCGCGCTGATGGCGGTAGCGGGAAATCAGCGCCACCGGCAGCAGCGTCAATACGCCCCCGATCATCAATAAGGGAAGATGCGCCAGTGCCACTTCCTGCGCCAGCCAGACCAGCATGATCCACTCGGCCCCCAGCAAAACCGGCCAGTAGCCGCGCGGACATTGCAACATCAGCCCCAGACGCAGGCCAAACGGGAAGAGCAGCACCGCCAGCTCCGGGCGCTCGACCAGATGCAGGCTGATACTCCACAGGCAAAACCAGGCGGCCGAGAAGATAAAAAAGCTGGCGACAACGGAGACCAGCCGCGAGAAGTACGGGCTCATTGCCAGCCGTCAAACATGCGGCGGGCCAGCTCGACATCGTTACTGACGCCGAGTTTTTCCATCAGATTGGCGCGATGGACGTGAACGGTTTTGGGCGACAGACCCAGCTCGACGGCGATCTCTTTCACCGCCATCCCCTGAGCGAGCTTTTCCGCCACCTGACGCTCGCGTTTTGTCAGCGGGTCCTGGCGTCCGGCGGCCAGTTTAATGGCGATATCCGGCGTAAGATAACATCCGCCCGTCGCGACGGTGCGCACGGCGGAAATGAGTTCGTCGGGGCTACAACGTTTGGAGAGAAACCCTCGCGCGCCGGCGTTGAGCGCCTGTTCTACCAGCGCGGGGCTGTCGTGAACAGAGAGCATAATGGTCGCCATTCCTTTCGGCAGCTGGCTGAGCAGCTCAAGCCCGGAGAGATCCGGCATTGAGATATCGCAAATGCAGACCTGCACGCCACGCCCCGGTAATCCGGCCAGCGCCTCGCGGCCTGAACCGAATTCAGCCACGACCTGAAAATCTGCCTCCAGGCTCAGCAACTGGGCAAAACCGGAGCGGACGATAAGGTGATCGTCGATAAGGGCAATGGTGGTCATGTGGCATTCCTGGCGGATAAAAAACGCGCTTACCTTAACGATAAGCGCGTTGCCGTTCAAGCCTTGAGCGATTTACTCAAAAAACACCGCAATTTTATTGAACATGGTCGGATCAGACTGGTTGCGGACCACTTGGGTGACATCTTCCAGTTTGTCGATTTGGGCAATCATCTGCTCGAGGCGCTGATCGTCGTTCACGAGGAGCCAGATGCGGCTATGATCGCTGCCCTGAATCGGCAGGCAAAGAATGCCTTCCACGTTAAATGCGCGGCGCGCGAACAGGCCGCAGACGTGAGTCATGACGCCAGGGTGGTTGCGGACGGTGAGTTCGAGAATGACGTTATCATATTGTTTCTGCATGGCTTATTCTCCCACCATCTCAGTATTCGCCGCACCCGGCGGGACCATTGGATACACTTTTTGTTCTGGATCGATGCGCACGTGAATCAGTGCCGGGCCAGGGCGGGAAATCGCCTCCTGCAGGGCGGCTTGCGCGTCCTCGGCGGCATTCAGATCGCAGGTGTGCAGGCCAAAACCGGCCGCAATCTGCATAAAGTTGATCATCCCCGGATAGGTCGCCGCAAACACGCCCTGCTTGTAGAACAGGCTCTGCTGCTGATGCACCAGCCCCAGCGCTTCGTTGTTCATCAGAATGATTTTCACATCCAGCTGGTTTTCAGCCGCCGTCGCCATCTCCTGAATGTTCATCATCAGGCTGCCGTCACCGGAGAAACAAATCACCTTCCGATCCGGATTCGCCAGCGCAGCGCCCACGGCGGCTGGCAGGCCAAAGCCCATGGTGCCTAAGCCGCCGGACGTCAGCCACTGACGCGGACGGTTCAGCGGGTAAGCCTGGGCGGTCCACATCTGATGCTGGCCGACGTCGGTGGTGATAATAGCGCTGTCGTCCACGCAGGAGGCGACGGCGTTAATCAGGCCGTAGTGGCTCAGCGGGTCGCCTTCGGTCGGGATGGCGCTCGGAAACTCCTGCTGCAGTTGAGCAACTAGATCGCACCACTCGGCGTTGTCGGTGGCGTGGGTTTGGGGGATTAACTGGGCCAGTACCTCGCCCACATCGCCCTGAATCGCCACATGCGGCTGCTTGATTTTGCCAAGCTCTGCGCGGTCGATATCCACGTGAATGATTTTCGCGTTCGGGCAGAACTGCTCAGTTTTACCAATCGCCCGGTCATCAAAACGTGCGCCGAGAACGATCAGTAAATCAGACTCTTGCAAAATAAAATTGGTGCTGCGCGCGCCGTGCATCCCCAGCATGCCCAGCGACAGTGGGTGCGCTTTCGGCAGCATTCCCAGCGCCATTAAGGTCATGGTGGTGGGCAGATTGGCTTTTTCGGCAAATTCACGTACCTGTTCTGCGGCGTTGATCGCCCCGCCGCCCAGATAGAGCACTGGCCGTTTCGCGGCGTTGATCATCGCGGCGGCGTCCTGCACGCTCTGAGCGCTGAATTCCGGTGCGGGGGCACGGCCACCCGGTTCCGGGAAGGTTTCGATGTCGATTTCAGCGGTTTGTACGTCCTTAGGAATGTCTATCCACACCGGGCCTGGGCGGCCGGATTGCGCAATGCGGAACGCATCGCTGATCACCTGAGGTAACTCGGCGATGTCGCGAACTAAATAGTTATGCTTGGTGATGGGGATAGAAATACCGTAGGTGTCGACTTCCTGAAACGCGTCGGTGCCGATCATCGACGAAGGAACCTGGCCGGTAATACAGATCAGCGGAATGGAGTCGAGGCGCGCGTCGGCAATCGCCGTGACCAGGTTGGTGGCACCCGGCCCGCTACAGGCCATACAGACCGCAGGTTTGCCCTGCGTACGCGCCATGCCCTGCGCGATGAAGCCTGCGCCCTGCTCGTGGCGCGCCAGAACGTGGCGGATTTGCGTGCTTTGACTTAACGCGTCATAGAGCGGCAGGACCGTACCGCCCGGGATCCCCGAAACGATGCTGATACCCTGACGTTCCAGTAAGTGAACGATTAATTGCGCGCCCGTAAAACGCGTCTTGCCTGATGTTGTGCCCGAACTTGCCATGCTCCAGTCCTTTTGTTCTGAGCCGACTTTCCGGGAGGTTTAAACTAAAAACCCCGCCGGTTTGCGCCGGCGGGGTTTTGGATTCGTGTGTTGATCCAGTCCCTACGGCGCATTGCCGACGACCACCACCACACGTACGACGACCACTGCGGCAGGTTGCGCAGTTTTTAGTAGGGTCGACGCCATCATGGAAGTTGTCATTGAGGACCTGTGTTTAGAATCATTGATAGAATTTATACAAACACAGGATTCGGTGCCTGACAATGGAAATATTTTCATCCACCCAAATTTGCGTCAGGGATCACGTTTCGTTTGTAAGAGAAATAAAAACAAAAAACCCCGCCGGAGCGAGGTTTTTTCAGGGTTTGCGGTTGGTTTCCGCGAACACACTGTGTTACGTCAACGCAAGAAGTATACGCGATCGGCCACGAACGCGCAATTTTAGCTCTCTTTTTTGACGAATATGAGTATGGATCAGCCTTCCGAATTTGTCGACAAAATACTGTTCATGCATCCAGTGTTTATCTATACTGAGTTTGTTCGCAGTGCGTATTGGGGGCCGCAAGCAGTACACCGGCGCAAAGAAGTCCTGGCTGAAACGGGTGGTGCCGTCAGTGCCTTAACCCCCAAATGAGCACACTGTGTTACGTCAACAAAGGTGCTGGCAACAGGCGGCGGAGAGGTACGCCAGCATCGTGCTCCTTCTGCCAGAAGGAGGCGCGTATGGGCGTCGTGGATATGGTTATTCTTATCCTGAGACTCATTGTTGCGGTACTGCAACTGCTTGACGCTGTCCTGAAATACCTCCGGTGATTCAGGGTCAAGTCGCACCAAAGAGGGGCGGGCAACCGCCCCTCTTTAACATCTGCACACTGGCAACATAAGTTGCCGATATCGTTTACAAATCCTGCCTGCTTCTGCTCAATCATTCACCCCAGAGATGCTTAAATTGTCATCTCATTGTGGTAGATTCCTCGCGCATTTATGGGAATGCGCAGTCACTTATTCTTTATTTCTCTCTTTTTGCAAAAGTATTCAGCGACATGAAAAAGCAAAGGAACGTGAATTTACTGTTGATGCTGGTGTTACTGGTGGCCGTCGGTCAGATGGCGCAGACCATTTATATTCCGGCGATTGCAGACATGGCGAAAGAGCTCAGCGTGCGCGAAGGTGCGGTGCAGAGCGTGATGGCCGCCTATCTGCTGACTTACGGCGTCTCGCAGCTGTTCTACGGTCCGCTGTCTGACCGCGTCGGGCGTCGCCCGGTGATCCTGGTCGGGATGACCATTTTCATGATCGCCACGGTGATCGCCATAACCACTCACAGCCTGACGATCCTGATTGCCGCCAGCGCCCTGCAGGGCATGGGGACCGGCGTCGGCGGGGTGATGGCGCGTACGCTACCGCGCGATCTGTACGAAGGGTCACAGCTGCGTCATGCCAACAGCCTGCTGAATATGGGTATTCTGGTAAGCCCGCTGCTGGCACCGCTGATTGGCGGCGTGCTGGACAGCATCTGGTCGTGGCGCGCCTGCTACGCTTTCCTGCTGGTCCTGTGCATTATCGTCACCTTCAGCATGGCGCGCTGGATGCCGGAAACACGCCCGACGGGCGCACCGCGCACCAGGCTTATTGCCAACTACAAAACGCTTTTCGGCAACGGCGCGTTCACCTGTTACCTGCTGATGCTGATTGGCGGCCTGGCGGGGATTGCGGTGTTTGAAGCCTGTTCCGGCGTGTTGCTGGGTGCAGGACTGGGGTTAAGCAGCATGGTGGTGAGCATTCTGTTCATTCTGCCGATCCCGGCGGCATTCTTCGGCGCATGGTTTGCCGGTCGCCCGAACAAGCGTTTTTCCACGCTGATGTGGCAGTCGGTGATGAGCTGCCTGCTGGCAGGGGTGATGATGTGGGTCCCTGGCTTACTGGGCGTGATGACCGTCTGGACGCTGCTGATCCCGGCCGCCCTGTTCTTCTTCGGCGCGGGAATGCTCTTCCCGCTCGCGACCAGCGGCGCGATGGAGCCGTTCCCGTTCCTGGCAGGAACCGCAGGTGCGCTGGTGGGCGGCCTGCAAAACATCGGCTCCGGCGCGCTGGCCTGGCTCTCCGCCATGATGCCGCAGACGGGTCAGTCTAGCCTTGGCCTGTTGATGACCCTGATGGGGCTGCTGATTTTACTGTGCTGGCTGCCGCTGGCGTCGCGCGAGCCGCATCACGAGCAGACGATTTAATCGCATGATGGCCCGGCTTCTCGTCGGGCTTTTCACACACCGGTGCAAGCATCGCCTGCAGCAGCGGTTCCGGCCCGGGTCGCCACGCCCCCTCCTCGCCGTCATAAAACTGGAAATCCGCATTAATGGCGTAAGGGATTTTGGCTTTTTGCAGTTCGCAGGCCATAAAGCTGGCGAAAGCCATCTGCGGTGCCGTCGGGGTAACGCGGCTGGATTCACCCACGCCCCAGCCGCCCACCCAGCTCACATGCCCGGTTTTTTGCTGCCAGCGCAACGCGGTAGTGATCCGGCTGCGAATCATCGATTTCTCCGCCGCCGTGCCTGATGTCCACGGGTATTTTCCGTTGTTCTTGAGCGGTCCCCACGGGAAGATGTGCCATTCGGCCAGCACGTAATTCTGGCTGTGGGCAGGCAGCTTAAGGCTGCCGAGATCTTCCGGTGCCGCGCGCAGGCGCGGAGCGACGAAAATCATGCGTTCGGCATCAATGGCATGAATGGCTTTGATCGCTTTTTCGTAGACACGGTTAAGGGATGCGAGATTGTGATTGAGCTTGTCCGCCGGCTCGTAGATCAGGTCAAAACCGAGCAGCGGCGAGCTTTTCTCGAAGTAGTGCGCCACGGCAATCCACCAGTTCACCACCTCTTTTTCGTTATCCGCTTTCGGGTCGTTTTTGTATTCATCTGCCTGATAGGCAATCACCGGGATCACGCCGTATTGCTCACAGGCTTCCACCAGCTTGCGCAGATGAATCAGGCGCGCTTCCGTCGGCTCGCCGGCCACGCGGATTCGCACGTGGGTAAACCCTTTGGCCTTAAAATCACGCACTTCCAGCGGATCGAATTCGCGAATGCCGCGCTCGGTGCGCGCCCAGTCCACGTCGATGCCCACCCCGAGCTGCTGCGCGTAGCGCGCAGCCGTCAGCGGTGGCTCAGCGGCAGACACCCAGCCAGAGGAGATAATCAGCGCAGCGGCGATCAGGGGCTTTAACACGGTTAACCTTGCGAGAAATCGAAAGCAATATGCTGTATTTAGCACGCTTTTCGCGGTTTGGTGTAGAGGCTACGCGTAATAATTCTTCAACCCACCTGACTTTTCAGCCAGTCGATAAAGGCATCAATTTTCGGCCACTGCCTGCCCGAAAGGGTCGATATGTAGTAGTGCTGATGGCATTTCAGGGCTTTCTCGCCGAAGGGCGCAATCAGCTCTCCGCGATCCAGCCGCTTTTGCACCAGCCGCTGACGCCCCATGGCGACACCCACGTGGTTCATCGCGGCGATAACAGCTAAATCGGAACGATCGAAACCAATGCCCGACGATGGCGGCAAATTCACTGCAAAGTGCTGCGCCCAACTAAACCACTCATCGGTTCCCGAGTCGTTACTCCACGCCTGTCTGTCATGCAGCAGCGTGCAGTGGCGCAGATTGTCTGGGTTTTTAATTAACTCATGTTCGCGCGCGTATTCCGGCGTACACACCGGCAGGATCGCCTCGTTCATCAGAAAATGATGGGCGAGCTGAGTGGGCGGCGTATCGTCGAAGTAGAGCGCCAGATCGATACCCGTTCGCTGCATGTTCGGGTAATCATTGCCGGTGAGTATGGTCAGGGAGATCGACGGATAGCGGCGGGAAAAATCCCCGAGCATCGGCACCAGCCAGCACTGGGCGATGCTGGGGCGCGAATAGACGGTCAGGGTGCCAGAAAGCGCCTGATTCTTGATGTCGAGGATCTCCTGGTTCAGAGTATCCAGCGACGATTTGAGGGTCCAGAAAACCCGTTTTCCCTCCTGCGTCAGCTCCACCTTGCGGTGCGAGCGGACGAAAAGCTGAATCCCCAGCTCCTCTTCCAGCAGGTTAATGCGATGGCTGACGGCGCTCGGGCTGAGCGACAGCTCTTCCGCCGCCAGCGCGAAGGACTCATGACGGGCCGCCACTTCAAAGGTGTACATTTTTGACAGTTGCCAGCCGTTCAGCAGGCGATTGCCGACCTCATTCGCATCGTTCATAGCGGTTTTTTATCCCCTCAGCCTCGTATTTCTGCCCTCAGAATATCCGTTATGAATGAATTAATGTGAAGCAACGACGAATAAAGTGCGCTTTTTAGAGCAATGTCACTCACTTGATCCAATCTGCCTCACCTGAACGGCAATTTATATCGTTTGTCAGCCGGTGCCGTTTTTTCGTCCAATAGCCGCAGATAACTTAAGGGTGGGGTGAGATATGGGATCTCAGATGTGGGTTGTGGCGACGCTGCTGGCAAGCATCGTGTTGATTGTATTAACCATCGTAAAACTGAAGTTTCACCCGTTTCTGGCGCTGCTGCTGGCGAGCTTCTTCGTTGGCGCAATGATGGGCATGAGCCCGCTGGATATGGTCAATGCCATCGAGAGCGGCATCGGCGGCACGCTGGGATTCCTGGCGGCGGTGATTGGCCTCGGCACCATTCTCGGCAAGATGATGGAAGTTTCTGGCGCGGCGGAACGCATCGGGCTGACGCTCCAGCGTTGCCGCTGGCTCTCCGCCGATGTGATTATGGTCCTGGTCGGGCTGATCTGCGGTATCACGCTGTTCGTTGAAGTGGGCGTGGTATTGCTGATCCCGCTGGCATTCTCAATCGCCAAAAAGACGCAGACTTCGCTGCTGAAACTGGCAATCCCTCTGTGTACGGCGCTGATGGCGGTTCACTGCGTGGTGCCTCCCCATCCGGCGGCGCTGTTTGTCACCAACAAACTGGGCGCGGATGTGGGAACGGTGATTGTATACGGTCTGCTGGTCGGGCTGATGGCCTCTCTGGTGGGCGGCCCGCTGTTCCTGAAAATCCTCGGCGATCGCCTGCCGTTTAAACCGGTTCCGGCGGAGTTCTCTGACCTCAAAGTGCGAGAAGAACATACGCTGCCCACGCTGGGCGCCACGTTGTTCACGGTGCTGTTACCGATTGGCCTGATGCTGGTAAAAACCATCGCCGAGCTGAATATGGAAAAAACCGGCTCGCTCTACACGCTGCTGGAATTTATCGGCAACCCGATCACCGCCATGTTTATCGCGGTGTTTGTAGCCTATTACCTGCTCGGCATTCGTCAGCATATCGGGATGAGCGCGCTGCTCAAGCACACGGAAACGGGCTTTGGTTCAATTGCTAACATCCTGTTGATTATCGGGGCGGGCGGAGCGTTTAACGCGATCCTCAAAACCAGCGGCCTGGCCGATACGCTGGCGCTGATTTTATCGAACATGCATATGCACCCGATTCTGCTGGCCTGGCTGGTGGCGTTAATTCTCCATGCGGCCGTCGGGTCTGCCACGGTTGCGATGATGGGGGCCACGGCGATTGTCGCGCCGATGCTGCCGCTCTATCCCAACGTCAGCCCGGAGATCATCGCCATTGCCATCGGTTCTGGCGCCATTGGCTGCACAATCGTCACAGATTCTCTCTTCTGGCTGGTGAAGCAATACTGCGGCGCGACCCTGAACGAGACCTTTAAATACTATACAACGGCGACATTTATCGCCTCGGTACTTGCACTTGGCTGCACGTTCCTGCTTTCTTTCATTATCTAAGCGCGAAGAGACGTACTATGGAAAACGCAAACATCACCACCTTAATCGCCCAATATCCTCTGGTAGAGGATCTGATGGCGCTGAAAGAGACCACCTGGTTTAACCCGCGCACCACCACGCTTGCCGAAGGGCTGCCGTATGTCGGGCTGACGCAGGCGGATGTGAAGGATGCCCACGCCCGCCTGGCCCGCTTTGCGCCTTATCTGGCGAAAGCTTTCCCGGAAACCGCGGCCAAAAACGGCATTATCGAATCAGACGTGGTGGCCATTCCCGCCATGCAAAAGCGCCTGGCGAAGGAGTTTGCCACGCCGATCAACGGCACTTTGCTGCTGAAAAAAGACAGCCATTTACCGATTTCCGGCTCTATCAAAGCGCGCGGCGGGATTTATGAAGTGCTGACCCACGCCGAAAAACTGGCGCTGGAAGCGGGGCTGCTGTCGCTGACAGACGATTACAGCATCCTGCTGGAACCACGCTTTAAAGCGTTTTTCAGCCAGTACAGCATTGCCGTTGGCTCAACGGGTAATCTGGGGATGTCGATTGGCATCATGAGCGCCCGCGTTGGCTTTAAGGTGACGGTGCATATGTCTGCCGACGCCCGCGAGTGGAAAAAGGCCAAACTGCGCAGCCATGGCGTTGAAGTGGTGGAGTACGAACAAGATTACGGCGTGGCGGTGGAGCAGGGGCGCAAGGCTGCCGAGAGCGATCCCAACTGCTTCTTTATCGACGACGAAAACTCTCGCACCCTGTTTTTGGGTTATGCCGTGGCGGGTGAGCGTCTGAAAGCTCAGTTTGCTGAACAGGGGCGCGTGGTGGATGCGGATCATCCCCTGTATGTCTATCTGCCGTGCGGCGTGGGCGGTGGCCCTGGCGGCGTCGCGTTTGGCCTTAAGCTGGCCTTTGGCGACCATGTTCACTGCTTCTTCGCCGAGCCAACCCATTCGCCGTGCATGTTGCTGGGTGTTTATACCGGTTTGCACGATGAGATTGCGGTGCAGGATTTGGGGATCGACAACCTAACGGCCGCAGACGGTCTGGCGGTGGGACGCGCCTCCGGGTTTGTCGGCCGCGCAATGGAGCGTCTGCTGGACGGGTTCTACACCCTGTCCGATCAGAGCATGTACGACATGCTGGGCTGGCTGGCGCAGGAAGAGGGCATTCGTCTGGAGCCATCGGCGCTGGCGGGTATGGCCGGGCCGGTGCGTGTCCCTTCTTCAGCCAATGCGACCCACCTCGTCTGGGCAACGGGCGGCGGGATGGTGCCGGAAGCGGAGATGGCAAAATATCTGGCGAAGGGCCGTCCGTCACGTCTGCCGTAACAGCGTCATCAGCTCTTGCGTCGAGCGGTTGTGCTTTTTCAAATCGCGCATCACTTTCATAAAGGGTGCGCTGTAGTCATAGAACGCCAGATAGCCCTGACAGAGCACGTCGTCATTTGCCGACGTGCATAACCGCCGTCCTGCGCACGTCTGGCATTTCAGCAGCCCTTTCTTCTGGCACAGCGCGGTGCCGCACCACCCGTCCAGTGTGTCGTCGAACAGGCGCACCGAGATCTCCCCGATATCCTGCCGGACCCACATCGCAAAAATCTGCGTTAAGAACTCGCCCCACACCTCCGGCGTTACGGGCTTTTCACCCGCCGTCTGTGGCAAAAAATGGACGTTTTTGTTACCGCTGAGGCGTAACGCTTGATAAACCTTCCCTGGCTCGCGCGCGTTGCAGTTATCGACTACAACCACGCGGGTACTTCCGTGGCATCCTGTCATTCACGACCCTAGAAAAATCAGTATTTGCTGTAAGTGTGTTACAGCAAACAGTAATGCGAGGGAGAGAACTGCGAGAGAGATCAAGAATTTGTCACGCACTGCTTTGGGCTGCGCGAAATCGTTGTGATTCACGTCCATCAGGTTGCGGCTGCGGGTGTAGCGCCAGAGAAGAGCCGCTACCAGCGCCAGCACCACAATCGAGACCCAGAACGGCAGACCGGTGCGGTGCCAGTTGTGTTTAATCGCCAGTGCGATCAGCGCGCCATAGCCCAGCAGCGTGCGCAGCCAGGCCAGCGATGTGCGCTCGGGCTGCAGGCCGGGATCGGCTTCCCTTCGCGCTTTGCGGCTATCCGCCATAGAACACCAGCACCATGACCGCTGCCGCGACGGCCAGCAATATCACGCTGATCGCCAGCAGGCCGCGCGTGTAGGGCATATCCTGTTTCAGGCGCATCGCCTTTTCATTGCGCAGCCAGCGCAGATAACCGTAGATCGCCAGCACACCTGCGAACAGACACAGCAGCAGCGCCAGCACTTCACGAATCAGCGGCGTGGCAAAATCTGGTGCGAGCTGGTCCAGCCCGACGCCTGCGGCGAGAAACCCCAGCGCGGTGCGGATCCATGCGAGAAATGTGCGCTCATTGGCGAGGGAAAACCGATAGTCAGGCGCTTCGCCCAGCTGGGAAATTTTCATGAAGGCTCCTTGTCGTACCGCAAGCAGGCTTCAGCATAGCGTAAATTGACCGGCATCTGGGATGCCGGTCGGCGGGATTAGTGCAATTCTGGCCAGTAATCTTTGTTGGCCTCAATCAGATCATCAAGGATGGCTTTGGCAACCGAAGCGCTTGGCACCGTTTTAGACAGGGTAATCGCCTGCCAGAGTTTGGTGTAGGAGCGCTCTTCCCAGGCGTCGACCACCAGTTTTTCCACTGCCACCTGCTGGCCCATCAGCCCTTTCTGGAAGTGTGGAATACCGCCCACGGTCAGCGGCTCAGGGCCGTTTTTCCCGACCAGGCAAGGAATTTCGACCATCGCATCGGCGTCGAAGTTATGAATCGCCCCGTTGTTCGGCACAATCAACAGCATCCGCTCCTGAGTGTTGAACGCAATAGCCGTTGCGAGATCGACGATGTACGACGCATGTTCATCGATTTCCAGCTCACCGGCGGAAGATTTCCCCGCTTCGATGATGGCGCGGCAGGAGCTGAAAACATGCTTCTCGCGATGATCCATCACTTCGTTCGCGCGGGTGCGCTCCGGGTTTGAGTGCGCCACCACGTAATCCGGGAAGAGGTAATATTTCAGGTAGGTGTTCGGCATGGTGTCCGGATCGAGCGCCTGCACGTCTTTTGCTTTCGCGAACGTGTCATTCCAGCTGGCTTCCGTATGGGCATCGTCAGAAGGTGGCACATAACCGTTTTTCGCCACGTATTCGCGCAGTTTCGGCATCAGATCGTTACCGTTCAGATCTTCAATCGACGTCCACCAGCCGAAATGGTTCAGGCCGTAGTAGCGCACGCGCATCTCTTTGCGGTCTTTCAGACCGACGATCTGCGCCATGCGCCCTTCAATGCCAATCGGCATATCGCAGATGTTGAGGATTTTGGCGTGAGGTCGCAGACGGCGGGTGGCTTCAGCAACGATCGCCGCCGGGTTGGAGTAGTTGAGCATCCACGCATTCGGGGAGTATTGCTCCATATAATCCACCAGCTCCAGCACGCCGCCAATGGAGCGCATGCCGTATGAAATCCCACCCGGACCGCAGGTTTCCTGGCCCAGCACGCCGTGACGCAGTGGGATTTTCTCATCCTTCTCACGCATCGGGTATTTGCCGACACGGATATGCGCCATCACAAAGTCCACGTCGGTAAACGCGGCTTTAGGGTCGGTGGTGTAGCTGAATTCGATATCCGGCGCCTGCTCCTGCAGGATGATTTTGCATGCCTCGGCGATGGTCTCCTGACGTGCGCCGTCGTTGTCATAAAACTTGAGCGCACGCAGTGGGAAGCGGTCGCGATTCGCCAGCAACATCAGGACGATACCAGGAGTGAAGGTGCTGCCGCCGCCTGCGATAACAACTGAGAATTTTTTCATGATACAGCCTCTGTCATGGTGGATGATGGGTTTGTAGAAGAAGGGGTCATCAGAGATTCAAGCTGGTCGCGCACCTGTGGGACGTGCAGCCCAACAATCACCTGAATACCATTGCCGCGACGCACCACACCGTGGGCGCCAAGGGCTTTGAAAACGTCGTCACTTTGCGTTTTGCTCATATCAAACAGGGCGATACGCAGCCGGGTGGCGCAGTTGTTGATACTTTCGATATTGCCTGCGCCGCCCAACGCCTGCAGATAGGCGGCCGCCTGGCCGGAGCTGGTGTTCGCCGCAACGGTGGTTTGCCCGCGCGCGGCCTGGTAATCCGCTTTGCTGTAGAGTTTGATTTCACTCTCTTCACGGCCCGGGGTTTTCAGGTTGAAGCGTTCGATAAGCGTCTTAAAGACCAGGAAATAGAGAGCGGTGAAGCACAAGCCGATGCCAATCTGGGTGAACATCATGGAAGCATGATTGTGGAACATCGGTATCCAGTTCTGCGGGAGGAACTGGTCAAGCAGCCCGCCGCCCATGTTGCCGACCACGCCAAAGATATACATCACGGTCGCCATGGTCGCGGCGAGGACCGCGTGAACGGCAAACAGTAGTGGCGAGATAAACAGGAAGGTAAATTCCAGCGGTTCGGTGATCCCCACCAGCATTGCGGTCAGCGTCGCCGGGATCAGCAGCCCCGCCACTTTGACGCGATTTTCCGGCGAGGCGGTGTACCAGAGCGCCAGCGCAATCCCAACGGAGCCAAACACTTTCGAGTTACCGTGCAGCGCAAAGCCGCCTTCGGGGAACAGGGTTTTCAGCGGCAACGTGCTCTGGCTGAACGCCTGCAAATGCTGCGCCCAGTACACCTGAATACCGCCCTCGACCGCCGCCGGGCCGAAAATAAATGGACCGTAGACGAAGTGGTGCAAGCCCGTTGGGATCAAAATGCGCTCCAGGAAGGTATACACCCATACGCCCAGCGCCCCGGCGGAGCGTAAAAACGCCTGCAACGACTCAATGCCCATCTGCACTTTTGGCCAGCCGAGTAGCGTCAGCCAGGCGCACGGAATCATCACGAAGAAGGCGATGATCACCACAAACGACGTGCCCTGGAAGATGCCTAAAAATACCGGCAGCTGTTTATCGAAATAGCGGTTGTGGATGGCGGTCACCAGCCCGGAAATCACAATCGCGCCGATAATGCTGGTATCGAGAGTTTTGATCCCGGCAATCATCGCCAGCCCGCTTCCCGCGGTAGGCTCGGCCATAAAGTTCACGCCAAAGAACTGACCCCAGGTCATACCCATTGCGTTGATAAAGTAGTTCCAGGTCAGGAAGCTAATCAGCACCGCCAGACACGCCCGGCCCTGCGCCTGTTTGGCGAGGCCGATCGGTAAGCCGACGGCGAAAATCAGCGGCATATTACGAAAGACCGCCCAGCCGCCCTCTTCAATGATGTGGACGATTTGGGCAAATAAATGATCGGGTGCCGTTAAGGCCTCGCCCACAAAAAGCGGATTGCGCAGCATGATGGCAATTCCGACCACCATGCCTGCGAAAGGGAACAACAGCACCGGGGTAAACATGGCGCCGCCAAAACGTTGTATTTGACTGAGCATCTTTAAATCCTCATGTAACAACCTGTAGGGGGTTTGGCCTTATTGGTTTTGTGCTGGCCTGAAATGAGAATAAAAATTTACCCAGCGGCTCACACCGCGCACCGCTGCGTTCCGTGATCGCATTCATGGTTTTAATTTGCCCACTCAGGTCTACTTTCAGTTCAAAATATGGACATGTTAAGACGCGATGCACGACTGAATACGCGCAGAGAGGTCTACAGGTGATCTACAAATCCATTGCCGACAGATTACGTCTGCGGCTCAATTCGTCGGATTACAATGTCGGCAGCCCGCTGCCCGGCGAAAAAGCGCTGGCGCAGGAGTTTGGCGTGGCGCGGATGACCATTCGCAAGGCCATCGATTTGCTGGTCGGCTGGGGGCTGGTAGTGCGCCGTCACGGCAGCGGCACCTTTGTTGCGCGCAAGGATGTTCATCATGAAACCACCAATCTGACCGGGCTGGTGGAGGTCTTGCGCCAGCAGGGTAAAGAGGTGCAGAGCAAGGTATTGCAGTTTGAAGTGATGCCCGCCCCGCCCGCCATCGCCAGCCAGCTGCGTATTCAGATTGACGAGCGGATCTACTTTTCGCGTCGGGTGCGTTACGTGGAGGGAAAACCGCTGATGCTGGAAGACAGCTTTATGCCCGTGAAGCTGTTCCGCAACCTGTCGCTGGCGCACCTTGAAGGATCGAAGTTTGATTACATCGAGAAGGAGTGCGGGATCACCATCAGCGGGAACTACGAGAGCCTGACGCCGGTGCTGGCTGACCGGCAGCTGGCGAATCTGATGAACTTACCGGAACAGACGCCGCTGCTGCGCATTACGTCCTTGTCCTACAGCGACAGCGGCGAGTTCCTGAATTACTCCGTGATGTTCCGCAATACCAGCGATTACCAGGTGGACTACCATCTGCGGCGTATCCACACGGACGCGTTGTTAGCCTATCCCCCAGAACAGCACGGCCAGTAGCTGCGGCGTGATGATGCGCAGGAACATCACCAGCGGATAAACGGTGGCGTAGGAAAGTGCCGCCGCGCCGCTGGTGGCGTGCAGATTGTTGGCGAAGGCCAGCGCCGGAGGATCGGTCATCGAGCCGGCCAGCATGCCGCACAGGGTCAGGTAGTTCATCTTCGCGAAGATCCGCGCCAGAATCCCGACCGTTAGCAGCGGAACCGCCGTGATGATAATTCCGTAGCCAATCCAGCTTATCCCCTCGCCCTGCGTCAGAGTGTGGATAAAGTCGCCGCCAGATTTCAGCCCCACTACCGAGAGGAACAGCACAATGCCCAGCTCGCGCAGGGCCAGGTTGGCGCTTGGCGGCATGAACCAGTACAGCTTCCCGATACAGCCGATACGCCCCAAAATCAGCGCCATGATCAGCGGCCCGCCCGCCAGACCGAGCTTGAGCGCTACCGGGAATCCGGGCACGTAGAGGGGAATTGAGCCGAGCAGCACCCCCAGCCCGATACCGATAAACACCGGCAGCATCTGCACCTGCTGCAATTTTTGCTGCGCATTGCCGACCATATCGGCGACGGCATCGATGGATGACGGGCGGCCAACCAGATTGAGGATATCGCCAAACTGCAGGCTGGCATCCGGACTGGCAACCAGTTCAACGCCCGCACGATTCAGGCGTGAGATCACTACGTCGTATCGCTCTTTTACCTGCAGATCGCGGATTTTCTTGCCCAATACCTGCTCATTGGTGACCACAACGCGTTCCACGCACATGTCGGTGCCCCGCGTCGAGAGGGAGGTGTCTACCTCCTGGCCGATCACCAGTTGCGCGCTGTGCAGATCGCCGGGCTGGCCGACCAGGTGCAATAAGTCCCCGAGCTGAATCACAGTGCCGGGGGACGGGACCATCAGCATTTCGTCCCGCTTCAGGCGCGAACAGATGATATTGACGCTATTCAGAATCGGCACATCCTGAATCGCCATGTGGTTCAGATTGGGGTTTTCGACGCGAATGTTGATGGTTTTGATCAGCATGTGGCCGTTGGTGATCGTGGATTCATGCTTTTTGGCTTCGTCGTCCACGTTGATACGAAACAGCACACGCACCAGCCACATGGTAAGCAGAATGCCGCAAATACCAAACGGGTAAGCCATCGCATAGCTCATCCCCATCTGATCCACTACGCCGGGCGCAATGCCCAGATCGCGCAGAATTTGCTGTCCGGCCCCCAGCGCAGGAGTATTGGTGACCGCGCCGGAGAAAATCCCCAACACCACCGGGAGCGGAATATCAAAGATTTTATGCAGAATGGCGGTGACGAGGCCGCCCATGGCGACAATGCCGAGAGCAAAGAGATTCAGCCGCAGCCCGGAGACGCGCAGCGAGGCGAAAAACCCAGGTCCGACCTGAATGCCGATGGTGTAGACGAAGAGGATCAGGCCGAATTCCTGAATGAAGTGCAGCATTTCAGCGCTGAGGGTTAACCCAAGCTGATCGGCGAAATGGCCGACAAAAATACCGCCGAAAAGCACTCCGCCAATGCCAAATCCGACACCGCGGATTTTGATATTGCCAATCCACAGCCCAACCACTGCAACCAGGGCCAACACGCTAACCGTTAACGCGATATCACTCATGACCTTTTCCCTGCGCATATCCTTAGTGATTAAGGGGATTCTCGCAGAGGTTATGGGGTTTGTATGGGCGATGGCGCACAAAAAAGCCCCGCGAAAGCGGGGCTTAGTCGTTTGCTTTGCCCGCAGACACTGCCCTTGAGCAGGCCTGCGGGTTTTGTTGGCCGGGAAAGCGTAGCGCCTTCCGACACAAATTAGCTGTTCAGCGCCGGACGTTCGCTGATGGCGATTTTCTGCGGTGCCAGTGCTTCCGGCACGTTGCGAGTCAAATCAATGTGCAACAGCCCGTTGGTAAAGGTCGCTCCGGAGACTTCCATATGGTCAGCCAGGGTAAAGCTCAGGCTAAACGGCTGAGTCACCAGGCCCTGATGCAGCCACTGGGTCTCGGTTTGTGGTTTTTCCGGCGTCCCTTTCACCGTCAGGCGCGCGCCTTCGAGCTGGATATCGAGATCCTCCTGACGGAATCCGGCCAGCGCCAGCGTGATGCGGTAGTGGTTGTCATCGCTTTTTTCGATGTTGTACGGCGGAAAACTCTGTTGTTCAGCCGTGCTTTGCAGGGCGTTAGCCAGTTTGTCAAAACCAATCCACTGACGCAGCAGGGGGGATAAATCGTAGTTACGCATTGTTAATCTCCTTCTGAGAAGCGAGTTAAGCACTGTTTTTAGTGCGCAGTTGTTCCTGCAAATCCACATGGATTCGCACAGGCTCCCGTTTCGGCAAGCCACTCTGGTTGGGCCGCGCGAGCGACCCGCTTAAATTAGTTGATCTCGATACGGCGCGGTTTTTTCTCTTCCGGAATCACACGTTCCAGATCGATAAACAGCAGACCGTTCACCAGGTTTGCACCGTAAACGTGGATATTTTCGGCGAGCTGGAATTTGCGTTCAAAGTTGCGCTCAGCAATGCCCTGGTAGAGATAGGTACGTTCTTTCTGCTCTGCCGTATGTGCGCCTTTCACCACCAGCAGGTTGTCCTGCGCGGTGATTTCCAGTTCGCTCTCAGCGAAACCGGCGACAGCAATGGCAATGCGGTAGTGGTTTTCGTCAACCAGCTCAACGTTGTATGGAGGGTAACCGTTACCCTGGCTTTGGTTATTTTCTAAATGGTTGAACAGGCGATCAAAACCAATAGCAGAACGGTACAGCGGGGAAAAATCGAAATTACGCATAAATCAACGCTCCTGAAATCAGCGAGTAATGTTTGCCTTCCACCATGGACAGGCCGTTGTGCCACCAAACACCCATCAGGCGTGTTCGTTCTTCGGCTACACAGATAAAGTGGGTCTGATTCCGATCATTTCAAGAGGTTAAATGCGAGATTTTTTTGCACTTTGCTGGGTCTCGCATAGACTGGGACTACAGCACAAAGAGTGAAATTGCGATGGCTGCCACAGAGCGGCGCTTTCCAGCTATTCTTTTCGCACATGGCTCGCTATAACTCGATATTGCGGTTATGTCTCGCCATTAACATTGATTAACAGATGATGAATAATGTTCTGATAAAGCTGACAACATGCAGCGTAGTGGTATTACTTTGCGGGTGTTCGAGCGTGATGTCTCACACCGGCGGTAAAGAAGGAACATATCCGGGCACGCGCGCCAGCGCGAATATGATTTCGGATGATGAGACGAACTGGGGCACCAAATCCCTGGCGATTCTGGATCTGCCGTTTACAGCGGTGCTGGATACGCTGTTAGTCCCGTGGGATCTGTTCCGCACCGATAGCTCGGTGCGTTCACGCGTGGAAAAAAGCGAAAAGCAGAATATGGCCACCAACAGCGTTATCCCACCCGCTGAGATGACAGCGCCCTGATTACTTCCCGGTTTCCGTGACCCAAAGCTGACGGAAACCGGCAGTCTCTTCCATCCACGCCACATAGCGGCCATCCGGCGAGAATACCACCGCATCACCCGAGGGCGGATTGCCGTGATCGGACGTCAAAAACGTCACTTCACCGCTTCGCGCATCGCAGCAGGCGATGCGGTTGTCCAGCACAAATCCAAGCGCTTCCCCCGACGGATGCCAGTTAAACGCCGACTGAATATCGCGGGTGTTATGCGTCAGCTGGCGTGGCTCACCGCCCTCTGGTGCGATAAGCCACAGCTGCACAATGCCACGCTCATCGCGCATCAAAAATGCGATTTCACCGCCCTGCGGATGGCTGCGCACCCAGTGGCGCGGCACGTTGACCAGCCCCGGATAGCGGTTTTCATGGGTAAACGTTAAACGCCGCTGCACCACGCCAGCAGGCGGTGCGGGCAGGGTCTGCTCCGTCCCTTCCAGCGGTTCGTCGCCCGCCCGTTTCCAGCCTGCCTCATCGTCTGGAAGATCGACGATAAACAGCTCCGGCACTTTTTCACCGCGTTCAGAGAGCGTGTCGCCGATAAAGGCCAGCTGGCGGTTACCCACCCAGCCCTCTTCATAGGCGCGGTTGATCTCATCGCTGCCAGGCCGTGGCGTAGGCGTCGTGCGGCTGATCAGTACGCTCCAGAACGTTCCGGCATATTCGCGCGGATGATTGCCCTGCGGCGTCACCGGGCCGAACGGCGCGGCGACGCCGACATTGCGCAGATCCAGCGTCACGTCGCGTTCGTGCATCACATGGTCGTTATAGGTAAAACTGACCCGTTGCCCGTTGGGGCTGAAGACGTGAACGTGGCTCCCGCCGCGCAGCGCGCCGGGGGTATAGGGCGCAGTGATGTCCATGGCATCGAGATTACTGACTTGGCCGTTGCGGGCAATCACACCGCGACGATGGTGAAAGTCGTAATGCCAGCCCGCATCCGGGTTTTCCGGGCCGTGAATAAAGACGTACTGTTCCTCAAGAGGATGAACGGTCACCACGCCCACGTGCGCGCCATTTTTAGCGCGGTAAATAACCTCGGTTTCGCCCGTCTTCACGTTGACTCGCTCGATCGTCTCGCCCGTAAAGGACGCGCCGGACGGTCGCACGTCAAACGCCAGCCATTGGCTGTCAGGCGTCCAGGTATTGGTATTCGTGAGTTGATGATGACGGGGAGCGAAGGTGATTTGTTTCATGGAGAGACCCTGATGCGCGGTTATCGCATCAGGGTAAAGCATCGCGAAGATTTAGCCTACTCGTTTAACATCACCGACCAGCAGGATGTAGGAGAGCGCGCCAATCAGGGTGATGACGGAGATGTAGGTCAGAGCAGGTGCAAAGCCGTGCGCCTGCGCCAGATAGCCAATGACCAGCGGAACGGTGATACCGCCTAACCCGCCGGCAAAGTTAAACACGCCTCCGGTGAGGCCAATCAGACGCATCGGTGCCAGCGAGGAGACCAGCGACCAGGTGATGGACGCAAAACCGTTGCCGAAGAAGGCCACCGCCATCAGCACGGTGATCCACACCGGGTCATTGGTGTAGTTCGCGCCCATGATGCAGGTGGAGAGCAGCAGGCCGAAGATGATGGGCAGCTTGCGCGAGAAACCAATCGAGAAGCCTTTGCGCACTAACATATCGGCGATCCAGCCCGACAACAGCACCCCCACGAACGCTGCCAGGAACGGAACCGTGGTCATGAAACCGGCTTTCAGCGCGGTAATGCCTTTTTCCTGGGTCAGATAGTTCGGGAACCAGGTCAGGAAGAACCACAGGGTAGACGCAATCGCGAACTGCCCGAGATAAACGCCCACCAGCTTGCGGTGGAAAACCAGTTTCCAGTCACTTTTGGTCAGGCGGGTGCGCCCCTTGCTTTCAATCTGCGCATCGCCATCCACCAGACCGCCGCCCTGCTCGATGTAATTCAGTTCAGCTGTGGTGATACCTTTGGTTTTACGCGGTGACTGATAGACCTTAAACCAGACAAACGACCAGATAATCCCGACGCCGCCGGTGATGATGAACACCCAATGCCAGCTCAGCGACTCCTGGATCCAGATCAGCAGCGGCGTGAGGAACGCCAGGCCTACGAACTGTCCGGAGGTGTAGAACCCCACCGCCGAGGCGCGTTCATGCTCCGGGAACCAGCTGGTCACCATGCGGTTGTTGGTCGGGAAAGCGGGCGCTTCGAAGATCCCGGTGATGGCACGCAGGCCAATCAGCGACAGCAGTCCGGTGGCAAAGCCCTGGAACAGGGTGGCAACGGACCAGCCAAAAATCGCGATGCAGTAGGTGGTGCGGGAGCCTAAGCGGTCCAGCACACGTCCACCAGGGATCTGGCACAGGGTATACATCCAGGCAAACGCCGAGAAGATGTAGCCCATCTCGGTTTTCGAAATGCCAAACTCTTCCTGAATATGCGCGGACGCCACGGCCAGGTTGGCGCGGTCAACGTAGCAAATCACCACAGTAATAAAAATCATCAGCAGCGTCAGGTAACGACGACGGCCTGTTTTTGCGGTAGTCACAGAAATATCCATTAATCTGTCTCCAGATTTTGGGCATAGCGATACACGTCACCATGCCCTGTAAGTTACAGAGGGTTATGTTTTTGTGGGTAAGAATTTTTGCCCGGGAATATGGCGCTGACCGGGCTTACGAAATGGTGATCACCACTCCGCTACGCTACCATCCGAATATCGCCACAGCGGGTTACGCCAGTCGGAGGCGTTTTTACTCAGCTCAATCACTTTGGCTTCGTCAATGTCCACGCCAAGACCCGGTTTGGTTAACGGTTTGAAGAACCCGCCTTCCATGCTGAAGTCTTCTTTGTTTTTCACAAAATCGAGCAGCTCAGCACCTTTGTTGTAATGGATGCCCATGCTCTGCTCCTGGAATACCGCGTTACGCGAGACGAAGTCCACGTGCAGACAGGCGGCCAGGGCAATCGGTCCCAGCGGACAGTGTGGTGCCAGCGCCACGTCGTAAGCTTCGGCCATACCAGCGATTTTGTAGCATTCGGTGATACCCCCAGCGTGGGACAAATCCGGCTGCAGAATCGCCAGGCCGCCCGCTTCCAGCACACGTTTGAATTCGAAGCGCGAGAACATACGTTCGCCCGCCGCGATGGGAATATGGGTCTGTGCCGCCAGCTTCGGATAGTACTCGGCCTGCTCCGCCAGTACCGGCTCTTCGATAAACAGCGGGCGGTACGGCTCCAGCTCTTTGATCAGCACTTTCGCCATCGGCGCGCTGACGCGACCGTGGAAATCGAGGCCAAACTCAATCTCATTGCCAAAGGCTTCGCGGATTTGCGCCACCGTATTCACGGCGTTATCCACCGCGCGGGAGCTGTCAATGACGCCCATCTCTTCGCAGCCGTTAAGCTTGAAGGTATCAAAGCCAATTTTGCGCAGCGTTTTGATGCCGTCGATCACCTCTGCCGGACGGTCACCGCCGACCCAGCTGTAGGCTTTAATTTTGTCGCGCACCAGACCGCCCATCAGCTGCCAGACCGGAGCGTTCAGCACTTTGCCTTTGATATCCCACAGCGCCTGATCGATACCGGCGATGGCGCTCATCAGGATCGGGCCGCCGCGATAAAATCCGCCGCGGTACATTACTTGCCACAGGTCGTTAATACGCGCCGGGTCCTGACCGATCAGGAACTCTTTCAGCTCATGCACCGCCGCTTCGACGGTACGCGCGCGGCCTTCAATTACCGGCTCGCCCCAGCCGACGACGCCTTCGTCGGTTTCGATTTTTAGAAACATCCAGCGCGGGGGTAAACGGTACGTGGTGATGTTGGTAATTTTCATTTCACTGCCTCTCGATACGCCTTAACAAACGCGGCTGCCTGCGCTGCGGTACGCTCAACGGACTGCCCGGCGCGATAGAGATCGCTGCCAAGCCCTGCCCCTGCACAACCGGCATTCAGCCACTGCGTCAGGTTTTCCGGCGTCACGCCCCCCACGGCAAAGACCGGAACATCAGCCGGAAGTACCGCTTTCAGCGCTTTGATGTAATCCGGGCCGAAGGCCGACGACGGGAAAATTTTCAGCGCCTGAGCGCCCGCATCCAGCGCGGTAAAAGCTTCGGTGGCAGTCGCACAGCCAGGACAGACGGTCATGCCGTAACTTACCGCGCGGCGGATGACCTCAGGTTGAATGTTGGGCGTGACGATAAGCTTGCAGCCCATACTGGCGAGTTGTTCGACCTGCTCGGGCTTTAAGACCGTACCCGCGCCAATTAGCGCTCTGTCGCCAAACGCGTCCACCACTGCCGGGATGCTTTTTTCCCACTGCGGTGAATTGAGCGGGATTTCCACCGCGTCAAATCCGGCGTCGATGACTGCGCCCACGTGTGCGAGCGCGTCGTCCGGCGTAATGCCGCGCAAAATCGCGATGAGAGGGAGATTAGTTTGCCACTGCATGAGCGATGCTCCTTATACCTGCCTGGAATGCCACGTCGCCTTCAAGCGTTGAAACTTCGCGACCACAGGCGCGAAACGCCTGCTGGTAACGAGCGGTTAACGATGAACCCGCGACAAGGGTGATGTCCTGCTGCCCGGCGAACTGCTCGCCCAGGGTGGCGACTTCTGCGCCAATCAGCAGACCGGAGAGAAATTCGCTGACCTGTTCACGCGGGAGAGTCCCCAGCACGTGTGAAGCGCGAACTTCAAAAAGTTGTGGCAGAACGGCAGGCGAAGCGAGACCGCGTGCAAGCCCTGCAGCAAAAGCCTCAGGAGAGGGTTGCTGCTCCGGCAGGCCTGCTCCCACCAGCGAATGGCGCAGCAGCACGTGATGCAATTCGCCGGTCAGTACGGTCCGAAAATCGTGGATCTGCTCCGCGTCGGCATGCACCCATTTGCAGTGCGTGCCGGGCATAACATAGACAGAAGAAGGAGAAAGGGTGCGCGCGCCGAGCAGCTGTGTCTCTTCGCCACGCATCACGTTATGGTTATCGTCACGGGAAACGCAAAGTCCGGGAATAATCCAGATATTGTCGCCAACGGACGTTAACGTCTCACCAATAGCGGAGAAATGGGCAGGAACAGGTAAGTACGGCGCGACTTTCCAGCCCACGTTGCTGCCTACCATCCCTGCCATGACCACCGGTGTCGCGCCTTCGCGCCAGTTTTCAGTGACTTCTGCTAACACCGCCTGAGGGGATTTACCGTTCAGGCGCGTGACGCCTGATTCTGATTGCCTGCTTTCCAGGCATTTATCGCCTTCATAAAGCCAAGCGCGCAGATTGGTCGATCCCCAGTCAATAGCGATGTAGCGAGATGTCATGTGATTTCCTTTAACCTTCGTGTCGAACTGGCGATCATGGCGAGCGCCGCTTGCTCTGCCGCATTGCTGTCCTGATGTCGTATCGCATCAAACAGCACTTTATGTTCCTGCAGGGTCTTGGGCATGTTGGCCTCATCCCCCATCCAGGTCCGTTCAAAAACTGCGCGCTGTAGCGAGCTGATCGCCACGCTAAGCTGCTGTAAAACCGGGTTATGCACTGATTCCAGCACCGCCTCGTGATAGCGGATATCCGCTTCGTTAAAGGCGTCCCTGTCCTGGTTGTTGGCGATCATGTCGTTGAGCGCCGCTTCGATCTGGGCCAGGTCCCCTGAGGTCGCCCGCTCGGCTGCCCAGCGGGCAATTGCCGGTTCCACCAGGTTTCGTACCTCGCTCATCGCACCGATGAGCTGCGGGTCGTCGTCGTTTGCCAACACCCATTGCAAAACGTCGGTGTCGAGGTAGTTCCACTGTTTACGCGGGGCGACAAAGGCGCCGCGATAACGCTTCATTTCGATCAGCCGTTTCGCCATTAGCGAGCGAAACACTTCGCGGATGATGTTGCGCGAGGTTTCAAACTCCTCGCACAGCTCGGCCTCGGCCGGCAACGGCGAACCCGGTACGTACTTACCGCTGACAATCTGATTGCCCAGCGCGATGACGATGCGGTCGGTTTTGTTGAGAGTCATGGAGAATCCTTGTTTCTTTTGTCCATCACTACTTTACCGCGACCGATGAGTTTCACCTCACTTTTGCAGTACAAACGTGAGGTCGTTCGTCAATTCCATGGCCGTAATGTAGTACAATCATATTGTGTTGTACTACAATCCAGATCACAAAAAGAACAACCCATCGATCGACAGGCAAAAAAAAGCCCCGGTTAATCGCCGGGGCTGATGCGTTTGAGACGGTTTAGTTCAGCACGAACTTCTCGATCGCGTAGGCTACGCCATCTTCGAGGTTAGATTTGGTGACGAAGTTGGCCACTTCTTTCACCGACGGGATCGCGTTTTCCATTGCCACGCCCATACCCGCGTATTCAATCATCGCGATGTCATTTTCCTGATCGCCCAGGGTCATGATCTCTTCCGGCTTGATGCCCAGCGTATCGGCCAGCGATTTCACGCCAGTGCCTTTATTGACGCGTTTATCCAGGATTTCGAGGAAGTACGGCGCGCTTTTCAGCACGGTGTATTTCTCTTTCACTTCCGCCGGGATGCGGGCGATAGCCTGATCCAGAATCGCAGGCTCATCAATCATCATCACCTTCAGGAACTGCGTGGCCGGGTCCATATTTTCCGGCTCGCAGAACACCAGCGGAATGGTCGCCACGAAGGATTCATGCACGGTGTAGTAGCTGATGTCGCGGTTGGCGGTGTACAGCGTGTTCCGATCGAGCGCGTGGAAGTGAGAACCCACTTCGCGGGACAGTTTTTCCAGATACAGGTAATCGTCATAGCTCAACGCCGTTTGCGCGACCGTGCTGCCATCGCTGGCGTTCTGCACCAGCGCACCGTTGTAGGTGATGCAGTAATCGCCCGGTTGTTCCATGTGCAGCTCTTTCAGATAGCTGTGAACACCGGCATACGGACGCCCCGTGGTCAGTACCACGTTCACGCCTTTCGCACGAGCGGCGGCAATCGCATTTTTAACGGCAGGAGAGATAGTGTGGTCTGGCAGCAGCAGCGTGCCGTCCATATCGATTGCAATGAGTTTGATGGCCATGAGATCCCCGATTTAAATGAGTCTGTCCTCATGCTAACGCGATTCCGCACAGAAAACAGTAAAAGAGTCGTCGAGAAAGGGGGATGGGATTTAAAGAGGAGATTCCTCTTTTGCAGGCAAAGAAAAGCCCGGTGAGGCTACGCCTACCGGGCTTACAGAATCGACGGCCTGAATTAAATGTCGATATTCGCGGCTTTCAATGCGTTCTCTTCGATGAAGGCGCGGCGCGGTTCAACGGCGTCGCCCATCAGGGTAGTGAACAGCTGGTCAGCGGCGATCGCATCTTTCACGGTCACGCGCAGCATGCGGCGGCTTTCCGGGTCCATGGTGGTTTCCCACAGCTGATCCGGGTTCATTTCGCCCAGACCTTTATAACGCTGAATAGAGAGACCACGACGGGACTCTTTCACCAGCCACTCCAGCGCCTGCTCGAAGCTGGCTACCGGCTGACGGCGTTCGCCACGTTCGATAAACGCGTCTTCTTCGATCAGACCACGCAGTTTTTCGCCCAGCGTGCAGAGACGACGGTATTCGCCACCGGTCACAAACTCGTGATCCAGCGGATAGTCGGTGTCTACGCCGTGTGTACGTACGCGGATGATTGGCTCGAACAGGTGCTGTTCAGCGTTCTCGCGAACGTCAAACTGCCACATGCTGCCGTGCTGCTCGCTTTCGTTCAGCTCAGTCACCAGGGCGTTCACCCAGCGCGTCACTTTCTGCTCGTCACTGAGATCGGCTTCAGCCAGCGTCGGCTGATAAACCAGCTCTTTCAGCAGCGTGCGCGGGAAGCGACGCTCCATACGACCAATCATTTTCTGCGTCGCATTGTACTCAGAGACCAGTTTCTCCAGTGGCTCACCCGCCAGCGCCGGAGCGTGGGCATTCGCATGCAGGGTAGCGCCATCCAGAGCGATAGAGATCTGATACTGATCCATCGCTTCGTCGTCTTTAATGTACTGTTCCTGCTTGCCTTTCTTCACTTTGTACAGCGGTGGCTGTGCAATGTAGATGTGGCCGCGTTCAACGATTTCTGGCATCTGACGGTAGAAGAAGGTCAGCAGCAGCGTACGGATGTGTGAACCATCGACGTCCGCATCGGTCATGATGATGATGCTGTGATAGCGCAGTTTGTCCGGGTTGTACTCGTCGCGACCGATGCCGCAGCCGAGGGCGGTGATCAGCGTCGCCACTTCCTGAGAGGAGAGCATTTTGTCAAAGCGCGCCTTCTCAACGTTCAGGATTTTACCTTTCAGCGGCAGAATCGCCTGGTTCTTACGGTTACGGCCCTGCTTCGCAGAACCGCCCGCGGAGTCCCCTTCCACCAGGTACAGTTCGGAGCGAGCCGGATCGCGTTCCTGGCAGTCCGCCAGTTTGCCCGGCAGACCGGCCAGATCCAGCGCACCTTTACGGCGGGTCATTTCACGGGCTTTACGCGCCGCTTCACGGGCACGCGCCGCATCAATGATTTTGCCGACAACGATTTTCGCGTCAGACGGGTTTTCAAGTAGGTATTCGCTCAGCAATTCGTTCATCTGCTGTTCAACCGCAGATTTCACCTCGGAAGAGACCAGTTTGTCTTTGGTCTGAGAGGAGAATTTCGGGTCTGGCACTTTCACGGAAACCACAGCAATCAGGCCTTCACGGGCATCGTCACCGGTGGCACTGACTTTCGCTTTTTTGCTGTAGCCTTCTTTGTCCATGTAGGCGTTCAGGGTACGGGTCATGGCTGTACGGAAGCCGACCAGGTGCGTACCGCCGTCGCGCTGTGGAATGTTGTTGGTGAAGCAGTAGATGTTTTCCTGGAAACCGTCGTTCCACTGCAGCGCCACTTCCACGCCGATGCCGTCTTTTTCGGTGGAGAAGTAGAAGATATTTGGGTGGATCGGCGTTTTATTCTTGTTGAGGTACTCAACAAACGCCTTGATGCCGCCTTCGTAGTGGAAATGATCTTCTTTACCGTCGCGCTTATCGCGCAGGCGGATGGACACGCCGGAGTTCAGGAACGACAGCTCGCGCAGACGTTTTGCCAGAATGTCGTATTCGAAGTCAGTCACATTAGAGAAGGTTTCGTGGCTCGGCCAGAAACGCACGGTGGTCCCGGTCTTTTCCGTTTCGCCAGTGACCGCCAGCGGTGCCTGTGGCACGCCGTGGGTATACACCTGGTGATGGATTTTACCTTCGCGGTAGATAACCAGTTCCAGCTTCTGCGACAGCGCGTTAACAACGGAAACGCCCACGCCGTGCAGGCCGCCGGACACTTTATAGGAGTTGTCATCGAATTTACCGCCTGCGTGCAGGACGGTCATGATCACTTCCGCAGCGGATACGCCCTCTTCCGGGTGAATGCCGGTCGGAATACCACGGCCATCATCCTGTACGGAAACGGAGTTATCGCCGTGGATGGTGACGATAATATCTTTACAGTGACCCGCGAGCGCTTCGTCGATAGCGTTATCCACAACCTCGAATACCATGTGGTGCAGACCGGTGCCGTCATCGGTATCGCCGATATACATACCTGGGCGCTTACGCACCGCATCCAGTCCTTTCAGGACTTTGATACTGGAGGAGTCATAAGAATTCGACATCAACGTTTCTCGCTCATTTAATCTTGGGTTAATCCGTTATTTTACCCTTTTCCACGGTGAACATCTTCGAATTTTTGTCCGACATGTCCATAACGTGTTCAGCGCTAATGGCGCTGACGAAAACCTGCGACTGCGTGGCTTTTAAGCGGCTGGCAAGCAGCCCGCGCCGTGCATCGTCGAGTTCCGAGGCAAAATCATCAATTAGATACAGGCAACGTCGCCCACTCTCGCGAGTTAAAAACTCACCCTGCGCCAGGCGCAGTGCGCACATCAAAAGCTTGAGTTGCCCGCGCGACAGCGTGTCTTCCACCGGCGCACCGTCGGCGCGAATGCGGAAATCCGCTTTGTGCGGGCCGTGTGCGGTGTAGGTCAGCATACGGTCACGCTCGAAGCCTTTCTCCAGCACCTCGGCATAATCCGTCTCTTTCTCCCAGCCACGCTGGAAGGAGAAGGTCAGAGAAAACTCGGGCAAAAACTGTTTACAGGTATCAGCCATATCTTCGGCGATACCTGCGCTGTATTCGGCACGCCAGCGGCTGATTTGTTCCGCAAGCGGAACCAATTCCATATCCCACGGGCGCAACTGGGCATAGCGGGTCACCTGACGCAGCGCGGCGTTGCGCTGCTTAAGCAGCCGTTTCAGGTTGCTCCAGGCAGTAAAGAAACCCGCTTCGTTGTGAAAGCATCCCCAGTCGAGGAAGGCTCTTCGGTATTTGGGGCCGCCATTGAGTAATGTAAACCCCTCTGGCGTAATCAGCTGCATGGGCATCAGCAGCGCCAGTTCAGCCACTTTGTGGCCGTCGGTGCCGTCGATACGCACTTTGCTGTCGCCCAGCTTGTCTTTCGTCAGGCCAATCGAGGTTTCACGCTCGCTGCCCTGAAGTCGTCCGTGCAGCACGAATGCGTCCTGCTCGTGACGAATAACGCGACCAATCTGCAGGCTGCGAAACGCACGACCATGGCCAAGCGTGTAGATGGCTTCCAGCACGCTGGTTTTGCCGCTACCGTTCGCGCCAACCAGGAAATTAAAGCCGGGGGATAAAGCGAGATCCGCGCTTTCGATGTTGCGAAAGTCGCGGATCAGCAAGCGGGTGAGCGACATTACAGTCTCATTGGCATGACAACATAAGCCGCGCTTTGGCTGGCAGCATCTTCAATCTGTACGCTTGAAACCGAATCGGTCAGCAGAATGCGCACGTTTTCGCATTTCAGCGCATTGAGCACATCCAGCACGTAGCTGACGTTAAAGCCGATTTCCATTTCGGTACCGGCGTAGGTGACGTCCAGAATCTCTTCTGCCTCTTCCTGCTCCGGGTTGTTGGCGGTGATTTTGATCTGGTTTTCACTCACATACAGGCGCACGCCGCGGAATTTCTCGTTAGAGAGGATCGCCGCACGGGCAAAGGCCTGTTTGAGGATATCGCAGCCCGCTTCCAGCGTTTTGTCGGGATTTTTCGGCAATACGCGGCGATAATCCGGGAAACGACCATCAACCAGCTTCGACGTGAAGATAAAATCCCCCACGTGAGCGCGAATATTATTGCTGCCGATCTGCACGCGCAGCGGAGTATCACCGCCGTCGAGCATACGCATCAGCTCAATCACGCCTTTACGCGGGACGATCACCGAATGGTTGGGCAGTGTCACGCCAATCGGCATGGAACAGACTGCCAGACGGTGGCCGTCTGTTGCCACGGTACGCAGTTCTTCACCTTCGGTTTCGAACAGCATGCCGTTTAAGTAGTAGCGAACGTCCTGATGCGCCATCGAGAACTGGGTCGCTTCAATCAGACGTTTCATCGTCGCCTGCGGCAGGGTGAATTCGACTTCACTCTGCCAGTCGTCCAGATTCGGGAAGTCCGCGGCAGGCAGTGTAGAGAGCGAGAAACGGCTGCGGCCAGAGCGAACCAGAATACGGTCGCCTTCGAGCTGGACAGCAATTTCAGCGCCTTCCGGCAGCCCACGGCAGATATCAAAGAATTTACGCGCCGGAACGGTGGTGGCACCCGCATCATGCGGTTGAGAAAGTGTCACGCGCGCGACCATTTCCATTTCGAGGTCTGTGCCGGTCAGCGACAGCGTACCGTCAGCGACCTGAAGCAGCAGGTTTCCAAGAATAGGCAGCGTCGGGCGGCCACCTAATGGGCCACTCACCTGTTGCAGCGGTTTTAATAAATGTTCACGTTCAACGGTAAATTTCATAGCATCACGATGATAATGTTCTGATTAAATTGGAGAAATCTTCTTTTATGTCGTGGCTTTCTTCACGTAACTGCTCGATCTTGCGACAAGCGTGCAGCACGGTCGTATGGTCACGGCCACCAAACGCATCGCCGATTTCCGGCAGACTGTGGTTGGTTAATTCCTTCGCCAGCGCCATCGCCATCTGACGTGGTCTCGCCACCGAGCGGGAACGACGTTTAGACAACAAATCTGCCACTTTGATTTTGTAGTACTCAGCCACGGTCTTCTGAATATTGTCGATAGTGACCAGTTTTTCCTGTAACGCCAGCAGATCGCGCAGCGCTTCACGCACAAAATCGATGGTAATCGCCCGGCCAGTAAAGTTGGCGTTGGCGATCACGCGGTTCAGTGCGCCTTCGAGTTCACGCACGTTTGAGCGTAGACGCTTCGCAATAAAGAACGCCACTTCACCCGGCAGGCGAATGTCGTTTTCATCGGCTTTTTTCATCAGGATCGCGACGCGGGTTTCCAGCTCCGGTGGCTCGATCGCCACGGTCAGGCCCCAGCCGAAGCGGGATTTCAGACGATCCTCAACCCCATTGATCTCTTTCGGGTAACGATCCGAGGTCAAAATGATCTGTTGATTACCTTCCAGCAGGGCATTGAAGGTGTGGAAAAACTCTTCCTGGGATCGTTCTTTATTCGCAAAGAACTGGATGTCATCGATCAGCAGCGCATCAACAGAACGGTAGTAGCGTTTAAACTCTTCGATCGCGTTGTTTTGCAGGGCTTTTACCATGTCCTGAACGAAGCGCTCGGAGTGCATATACACCACTTTCGCATTGGGCTTACGCGCCACAATGCCGTTGCCCACCGCGTGTAACAGGTGAGTTTTACCGAGACCCGTGCCGCCATACAGGAACAGCGGGTTGTAGGCGCCGCCTGGGTTGTCCGCAACCTGACGAGCCGCCGCACGGGCCAGCTGGTTCGATTTACCCTCAACGAAGTTATCGAAGGTGTGCTTCACGTTAACGTTGGAGCGGTAGGTGGGTTCAGCCGGAGCCGGAACGTTGTCCCAGCCAGAACGCGCGGGCTGAATAATGCGCGGTGTCGGGACGTGAATCTGGGCCGGAGCCGCCACGTTTACCGTCTCTCTGACGGTTTGCGTGACCGGTTTAGTACCGACTTCAAAACGCAGCTGCGGGGCATCAGTGCCGCAGAAATCATTGAGCAATCCATTGATATTATTTAGGTATTTATCCCTTACCCAATCGAGCACGAAACGGTTTGGCGCATACAAAGCCAGCGTGTTATCGCTCAGTTCCGCCTGCAACGGGCGGATCCACATACTGAATTCTGTGGCTGGTAACTCATCCTGCAATCGGGCAAGACACTGCTGCCAAAGCGAAAGTGACACGGCGGACTCCACTCGAACAATAAAAGAAAGATACTGAATATTCGTGATTGTTGGCACACGTCGACAAGACCCTGTGCAAAGGGTGACGTGCGAATTGCTATCTGCAATTTTTACCTGACCAGACCCCTTTGGATCCCGATCAGGACCGCGGATCATAGCCTAAACTGAGCCAGAGATCTTCTGTTTCTCACAGATTCTTCCCGATTTATCCACAGGAAGATCCGAAACCGGGTAAGTGTAAACGATCCTGGAGGGAGTGCCCCACGATTTAGCCCGCATATTGGAAAAATTAATGAGCACAGACAATTTTTTGCTTAAAAGATCTAATGATGATCCTGGACGATCCTTGCGCTTTGGTTGGGAGGTCGTATAATCCCCCACCCGGCGCGTGATGCTCGTCCTCCGCGCGGGACGCTGCTCATTTTCCACACGAAATCGTGCGGAAATACGCGGGAAATAAGGAAAGAGAATTGACTCCGGAGTGTACAATTATTACAATCCGGCCTCTTTAATCACCCACGCTGAGGCGTTAGTCGTTCGATAATCGTTCGGGTATACGCGAAAGTCAGTGAATTTATTCAAGTTTAGGTAGAAATCGCCATGAAACGCACTTTTCAACCGTCTGTACTGAAGCGCAACCGTTCTCACGGCTTCCGTGCTCGTATGGCTAATAAAAATGGTCGTCAGGTTCTGGCACGTCGTCGTGCTAAAGGCCGTTCTCGTCTGACCGTTTCTAAGTAATAAAAGCTAACCCCTGGTGGTTAAGCTAGCATTTCCCAGGGAGTTACGTTTGTTAACTCCCACTCATTTCACTTTCGTCTTCCAGCAGCCACAACGGGCTGGCACGCCGCAAATCACCATCCTCGGCCGCCAAAATTCGCTGGGGCATCCCCGCATCGGTCTAACTGTCGCCAAGAAAAACGTTAAGCGTGCGCATGAACGCAATCGGATTAAACGTCTGACGCGTGAAAGCTTCCGTTTACGTCAACATGAACTGCCTTCAATGGATTTCGTGGTGGTGGCTAAAAAAGGGGTTGCCGACCTCGATAACCGTGCTCTCTCGGAAGCGTTGGAAAAACTATGGCGCCGCCATTGTCGCCTGGCTCAAGGGTCCTGATAGCCTGTATTCGGGTCTATCAGCGCCTGATCAGTCCGCTGCTCGGGCCGCATTGTCGTTTCACTCCAACCTGTTCCAGCTACGGAATTGAGGCATTGCGCAGGTTTGGAGTGATAAAAGGCAGTTGGTTGACGGTGAAACGCGTATTAAAATGCCACCCTTTACACCCTGGTGGTGACGACCCCGTCCCACCCGGACCATTTGATACCAGAGAACACTAACGATGGATTCGCAACGCAATCTTTTAGTCATCGCTTTGTTGTTCGTGTCTTTCATGATCTGGCAGGCATGGGAGCAGGATAAAAATCCTCAACCACAGCCGCAACAGACCACGCAGACAACGACCACCGTAGCGGGTAGCGCCGCCGACCAGGGCGTACCGGCCAGTGGCCAAGGGAAGCAGATTACGGTGAAAACCGATGTGCTTGAGCTGACTATCAACACCCGTGGTGGCGATATTGAGCAGGCACTGCTGCTGACTTACCCGAAAGAGCTGAAGTCAAACGAGCCGTTCCAGCTGCTGGAAACGACGCCTGAGTTCCTCTATCAGGCTCAGAGCGGTCTGACCGGTCGTGATGGCCCGGACAACCCGGCTAATGGCGCTCGCCCGCTGTATAACGTCGACAGTGACACCTTTGTACTGGCTGATGGTCAGAACGAACTCGCGATCCCGATGACTTACACTGACGCCGCGGGCAACACCTTCACCAAAACCTTCACCCTGAAACGCGGTGAGTATGCGGTGAATGTGGGCTATAACGTGCAGAACGCCGGTGAGAAACCACTGGAAGTTTCTACGTTTGGTCAGCTGAAGCAGTCCATCAATCTGCCGTCTCACCGTGACACCGGAAGCAGCAACTTTGCGCTGCACACCTTCCGTGGCGCGGCGTACTCCACGCCAGATACCAAGTACGAGAAATACAAATTCGACACCATCGCCGATAACGAAAACCTGAACGTCAGTGCTAAAGGCGGTTGGGTTGCGATGCTGCAACAGTATTTCGCGACAGCGTGGGTGCCAAATAACAACGGTACCAACAACTTCTATACTGCGAATCTGGGCAATGGCATTGCGGCTATTGGCTACAAATCGCAACCGGTTCTGGTTCAGCCTGGTCAAACAGGTCAACTGGCCAGCACCCTGTGGGTCGGTCCTGAGATTCAGGACAAAATGGCAGCCGTGGCACCGCACCTGGATCTGACCGTAGATTACGGTTGGTTGTGGTTCATCTCTCAGCCGCTGTTCAAACTGCTGAAGTGGATCCACAGCTTCCTGGGTAACTGGGGCTTCTCCATCATCGTTATTACCTTCATCGTTCGTGGCATCATGTACCCGCTGACCAAAGCGCAGTACACCTCCATGGCGAAGATGCGTATGCTGCAGCCGAAGATTGCGGCGATGCGTGAGCGTCTGGGCGATGATAAACAGCGTCAGAGCCAGGAAATGATGGCCCTGTATAAAGCAGAGAAAGTAAACCCACTGGGTGGTTGCTTCCCGCTGCTGATTCAGATGCCAATCTTCCTTGCGCTGTACTACATGCTGATGGGTTCCGTTGAGCTGCGCCACGCGCCATTTGCTCTGTGGATCCATGACTTATCTGCACAGGACCCGTACTACATCCTGCCGATCCTGATGGGCGTGACGATGTTCTTCATTCAGAAGATGTCGCCGACCACCGTGACCGACCCGATGCAGCAGAAGATCATGACCTTCATGCCGGTCATCTTCACCGTGTTCTTCCTGTGGTTCCCGTCAGGTCTGGTGCTGTACTATATCGTCAGCAACCTGGTGACCATCATCCAGCAGCAGCTGATCTACCGTGGTCTGGAAAAACGTGGCCTGCATAGCCGCGAAAAGAAAAAATCCTGATTCGGTAAGAGAACGCTAAAATAAGGGCGGTCATTTGACCGCCTTTTTTATTTGTATTTGACGAGACATCCCATGAGCCATAACGACACGATCGTCGCCCAGGCAACCCCACCGGGACGCGGTGGTGTAGGCATTCTGCGTATCTCCGGCCTCAAGGCGCGCGAGGTGGCCGAAGCCGTGCTGGGCAAACTGCCAAAGCCGCGTTACGCCGACTACCTGCCGTTTAAAGATGCAGACGGCACCGCGCTGGATCAGGGCATCGCGCTCTGGTTCCCAGGCCCAAACTCCTTTACCGGTGAAGACGTGCTGGAGCTACAGGGCCACGGCGGTCCGGTGATCCTCGACCTGCTGTTAAAACGTATTCTGACCTTGCCGGGCCTGCGTATTGCTAAGCCGGGCGAGTTCTCCGAGCGTGCGTTCCTCAACGACAAGCTCGACCTGGCACAGGCCGAAGCCATTGCTGACCTGATCGACGCCAGCTCTGAACAGGCGGCACGTTCTGCCCTGAACTCCCTGCAGGGCGCATTTTCCGCACGCGTGAACCATCTTGTGGAAGCGCTCACTCACCTGCGAATCTACGTGGAAGCTGCCATCGACTTCCCCGATGAAGAGATCGACTTCCTCTCCGACGGTAAAATCGAAGCGCAGCTGAACAGCGTCATGTCCGATCTCGACGCCGTGCGCGCCGAAGCGCGTCAGGGCAGCCTGCTGCGCGAAGGGATGAAAGTGGTTATCGCTGGTCGCCCTAACGCCGGGAAATCGAGCCTGCTGAACGCCCTGGCGGGCCGCGAAGCGGCGATCGTGACGGATATTGCCGGCACGACCCGCGACGTACTGCGCGAGCATATTCATATCGACGGTATGCCTCTGCACATTATCGACACCGCCGGTCTGCGCGACGCCAGCGACGAAGTGGAGCGCATCGGTATCGAGCGAGCGTGGCAGGAGATCGAGCAGGCTGACCGCGTGCTGTTTATGGTCGACGGAACCACCACCGACGCCGTTGATCCCGCTGAAATCTGGCCGGACTTTATCGCCCGTCTGCCCGCCAAACTGCCGATTACCGTGGTGCGTAACAAAGCCGATAAAACAGGCGAAACGCTGGGTCTGAGCGATGTGAATGGTCACTCACTCATCCGTCTGTCGGCGCGTACCGGTGAAGGCGTAGATGACCTGCGTAACCATCTCAAACAGAGCATGGGCTTTGATACGAGCATGGAAGGCGGTTTCCTGGCCCGTCGCCGTCACCTGCAGGCGCTGGAACAAGCGGCTAATCATCTCGATCAGGGCAAAGCACAGCTGCTCGGCGCCTGGGCGGGTGAACTGCTGGCGGAAGAGCTGCGGCTGGCGCAGCAAAGCCTGAGTGAAATTACCGGTGAGTTTACTTCCGACGATTTGCTGGGCCGCATCTTCTCAAGCTTCTGTATCGGGAAATAACTTCCCGCTTCAAAGGTGATTTCCTCCTGGGAAATCACCTTTGTCCAAATGGCAACTCGCTTCTTCCCGTTTCTCCCCCTATGCTTCCAGCCTGCCGATCATGGGGGGTTTATGGCGCGTTTTCTGTTTTGTAGTTTTGCACTGGTTCTGCTTTATCCATCGGGTATTGATATGTATCTGGTCGGCCTGCCACACATTGCGCGGGATCTGGGGGCCAGTGAAGCGCAACTGCACATCGCGTTTTCCGCCTATCTGGCGGGGATGGCGTCGTCGATGGTGTTTGCCGGTAAGATTGCCGACAAAGCCGGGCGCCAGCCGGTAGCGATTACCGGTGCGGTGATTTTCGCCCTGGCTTCGGTACTCTGCTCAATGGCGCAGGACAGCACGCTGTTCCTGACCGGGCGCTTCATTCAGGGCATTGGGGCGGGCGGCTGTTATGTGGTCGCGTTTGCCATTCTGCGCGATACCCTGAGTGCGCAGCGTCGCGCGAAGGTGCTCTCGATGCTTAACGGCATCACCTGCATTATTCCTGTGCTGGCTCCGGTGATCGGTTATCTGATTATGCTCAAACTGCCGTGGCAGAGCCTGTTCTGGACGATGGCGGTAATGGGCCTGCTGGTCTTCATCCTTTCTATCACTGTGCTGAAAGAGACGCATCCTGGGTCGCATCACGCGGGGAATGCCGCGACGATTCATCCGGCCGAAAAACTCCTGAACCGCTTTTTCATCAGCCGTCTGCTGATCACCACCTTGAGCGTCGTGGTAATCCTCACCTATGTAAACGTTTCCCCGGTTTTACTGATGGAAACCATGGGCTTTGATCGCGGGGAATACTCCTCGGTAATGGCCTTAACGGCGATGGTCAGCATGGCGGTCTCGTTCTCGACACCGTTCGCCCTTAACGTATTTAGCCAGCGCAGCCTGATGCTGACCTCGCAGATCCTGTTCCTGATGGCCGGTGTGTTGCTGGCGACCGCGAGTTCCCACGCCATTATGCTGGCGGGGATTACCCTGATCTGCGCCGGTTTCTCGGTAGGGTTTGGCGTCGCGATGAGCCAGGCGCTGGGGCCGTTCTCCCTGCGCGCCGGTGTGGCCAGCTCTGCGCTCGGCATCGCTCAGGTGTGCGGTTCGTCCCTGTGGATTTGGCTGGCGGCGGTGATAGGTCTTAATGCGCTGAATATGCTGATCGGGATTCTGATTGGCTGTAGCATGGTCTGCATTCTGTTAATCATGGCGATACGGCCCGCAGCGCACTATGAAGAAGCCCATCAGCAGTCTCGATCTTAACCTCCTGCTGTGCCTGCAGCTGTTGCTGCAAGAACGCAGCGTCACGAAAGCAGCAAAACGGATGAACGTCACGCCGTCTGCGGTCAGTAAATCGCTGGCGAAACTGCGCGACTGGTTTGACGATCCGCTGTTTGTGAAAACGCCGCTGGGCCTGCTGCCCACGCCGCTAACGGTGAGTCTTGAGCAAGATCTGACGGACTGGATGCAGATTGGCAATCAGATCCTGGATAAACCCCACCACGATTCCCCCTGCGGGCTGAAATTCGAGCTGGCGGCGGAAACGCCGCTGATGCTGATTCGCTTTAACGCTCTGTTAGAGCAAGTGAATCAGCGTTATCCGCAGGCCACCGTGCGGATGCGGCATTGGGATTACGACTCGCTGGATGCCATCACGCGCGGCGAGGTGGATATTGGCTTTACCGGGCGCGAAACGCATCCACGCTCGCGCGAACTGTTAAAGCTGCTCCCGTGGTTTATCGACCACGAAATCCTCTTCAGCGACCGCCCGTGCGTCTATCTGCGCGAAGACCATCCGGCGCTGCAGGAAGAGTGGAATCTCGACACCTTTTTACGCTACCCCCACATCAGCATCTTCTGGGAGCGCAGCGACACCTGGGCGCTGGACGAAGTGCTGAAAGAGATGGGCCGCGAGCGCAACATTGCCCTGAGCCTGCCTGGCTTTGAGCAGTCGATGTTTATGGCAGCACAACCCGACCACAACTATATTGCCACCGCGCCGCACTACTGCCATCACTACAATCAGCTCCACCAGCGTAAGCTGGTGAGTCGCCCCATTCCCATCGACGACGCGCAGGCCGAAAAGCTCAACGTGCCTTTCACCCTGATCTGGCATAAGCGCAACAGTCACAACCCGAAAATCATCTGGCTGAAAGAGACGATCAAAGCGTTGTACTGTGATTCTCTGCGCCAGAGATCCGATTTTTCCCTCTAAAAATGTAAAGTTCGGTCCCCGGGCTTCTCATTAGTGGATTTACCCATTAAAAGAGAGGCTCAGTTAAGCGATAATCATGTAACCGTTTAACCTGTCTCTGACCATTATCATGGAGCGAAAAATGGCAACGCATTTTGCAAGAGGGATCCTGACCGAAGGACGACTGGTGTCTGTCAGACTCTCCTCTTCCTGCCACAACGAGGCGCGCAAGCTTCCGGATCACCGACGCTCGCGCTTTTTGGCCTCCAGGGCGTTACTGTCCGAGCTGCTGTTTATGCTCTACGGCACCAGCGAACTGCCGGAGATGATCACCCAGCCTGAAGGCCGCCCTGTTTTTGCTGACCCGGCGCTACCGCGTTTTTCCATCGCCTACACGGGAAATATTGTTGGCGTGGCCCTGACAACGGAAGGCGATTGCGGACTGGATATGGAACTCCAGCGCGCGACTCGCGGTTTCCACGGCCCTCACGCGCACGACGCCTATCCTTTATCGAGCAATGAAAAGCTGTGGGTGCGTAATCAAAACGACCCCAACGAAGCTAAAGCGCAGCTCATTACCTTGCGACAGAGTATTCAAAAGCTCTCCGGCTGTGCGGCAGACGACGCCAGCCTTCTCCAGCTGCTCCCCGGTTCAGGACGCCTGCGCGCAACCAAAGCGGCGCGCGTGGAAGCCCTCAGCGACGCCGAAGACGTGCTGATCTGGTCGATTGCCGTCACCCCTGCGATTGAGCGCCTGAAGATCTGGGAATTTGACAGCCGACACGGATGGCATAGCCTTCCTGATGTTCCCGCGCGCGCCAACGAACCCGCCGCGCGCCTGATGAGATTAACCAGTTTACCGGCAGAAAAAGCACTTACCCTTAACTGACCCGCTGATGGGCCATCATGATGAAAAAGGAGTAATCATGTCTGATACGTTGAAAGTTGTTACGTTACTGGGAAGCCTGCGCAAAGGTTCATTTAACGGGATGGTTGCCCGCACGTTGCCTAAGCTGGCACCGGCAGGAATGGAGGTCTCCGCGCTGCCATCGATTGGCGATATTCCTCTGTATGACGCCGATGTTCAGCAGGAAGAAGGGTTCCCGCAAAGCGTTGAAGCGCTGGCCGAGCAAATTCGCCAGGCCGATGGCGTGGTCATTGTGACGCCGGAGTACAACTATTCGGTGCCGGGCGGATTGAAGAATGCAATCGACTGGCTTTCCCGTTTACCTGAGCAGCCGCTTTCCGGCAAGCCGGTGCTGATCCAGACCAGTTCCATGGGCGCGATTGGCGGCGCACGCTGCCAGTATCATCTGCGTCAGATTCTGGTGTTCCTGGATGCAATGGTGATGAACAAGCCGGAATTTATGGGCGGCGTGATTCAGAACAAAGTGGATACGCAGACGGGCGAAGTGGTGGATCAGAGCACGCTGGATCATCTGACCGGTCAGTTGACCGCGTTTGGGGAGTATATTCAGCGGGTGAAAGCGTAAAGGAATCAGCCCTTTCCCGGCGGGAAAGGGCTTTTTGTTTATTTCGCGTCAATAAACACAATCTTCAGCACAAACAGCAGCGCCACCACGATCACGCATGGGCTAAGTTCGCGGAAACGACCGGTACCGATTTTCATCACGCAATAGGAGATGAAGCCCAGAGCGATACCTTCGGTGATGGAGAAGCTAAACGGCATCATCACGGCGGTAATAAACGCCGGAACCGCTTCGGTTAAATCTTCCCACTTCACGCGCGACAGGCTCGACGTCATCAGCACGCCAACGTAAATCAGTGCGCCAGCGGCCGCGTACGGTGGAACCATCCCCGCCAGCGGAGAGAGGAAGATCACCAGCAGGAACAGCAGGCCCACGACGACGGCAGTCAGACCGGTACGGCCACCGACGGAGACGCCGGACGAGGACTCGATGTACGCCGTAACAGAAGAGGTCCCGATGAAAGAACCGGCAACAGACGAAATGCTATCCACATACAGCGCCTGTTTCATGCGCGGGAATTTGCCTTTCTCATCCGCCAGACCCGCTTTATCGGTCACACCGATAAGGGTGCCGGAGGAGTCGAACAGGTTCACCAGCATGAAGGAGAAAATCACACCCGCCAGGCCCAGATTAAACGAACCTGCCAGATCGACGTGGCCAATCACCGTTGTCACACTTGGCGGTGCAGAAACGATGCCGTTGTAATGCACGTCACCCAGCATCCAGCCGAACAGGGTGGTCACGATAATAGAGACCAGCACCGCAGCGTGAATATTACGGGATGCCAGAATCGCGATGATGAAGAAGCCCAGCACGCCCAACAGCACGCTGTGTGAGGTCAGATTACCGATGCTCACCAGGGTTTCCGGGTTAGCGACGATCACACCCGCGTTTTTCAGCCCCATCATGCCGATGAACAGTCCGATACCACTGGTGATGCCGACACGCAGACTCACCGGGATATTGGCAATCATCCAGTAACGTACGCGGAAAATGGTCAGCAGCAGCAAACCTACCGCGCCCCAGAAGATGGCGCCCATACCCACTTGCCATGGCAGACCCATCGCCTGCACAACCACGAATGCGAAGAAAGCGTTCAGACCCATTGCCGGTGCCAGTGCAACCGGAAGGTTAGCGAACACGCCCATCAGGATGCTGCCGAGTGCAGCGATCAAACAGGTGGTCACGAAGACCGCGCTGGTGTCCATGCCAGCCACGCCCAGAATCTGCGGGTTAACAAAAACGATATAAACCATCGTCAGGAAGGTGGTAAAACCGGCGATCACTTCAGTGCGTGCCGTTGTGCCGTGCTCGCGCAGTTTAAACACGCGCTCAAGCAGACCCTGACCAGATGTCTGGGTAGTGTGTTGTTGGCTCATCATCAGTTTCCGAACAAGGAGGGAAAAATCCGTCGCTATCCTATACCAAAATGCGACAATAGGCGCGTTTGCGAGCGACTTTTTTTCATTGATTTTGCTTATACGGCAACGATTGCGTCCCGCAAATTGCATTACGTAAACGTTAAACTTGTTAAAAGGGAAAGGCATGTCCGGAATTGAAGCGGTATTTTTCGACTGCGACGGTACGCTGGTCGACAGTGAGGTCATTTGTTCCCGTGCGTATGTCAGCATGTTCCAGGAATTCGGCATTACGCTCGATCTTGAAGAGACGTTCAAGCGCTTCAAAGGCGTCAAACTCTACGAGATCATCGACATTATCAACGCTGAGCACGGCGTCAGTCTGGCGAAGGCCGACTTAGAACCCGTTTACCGCGCCGAGGTCGCACGCCTTTTCGACTCGGAACTGGAGGTCATCGCCGGGGCGAACGCCCTGCTGGATTCGATGGCTGTGCCGATGTGCGTGGTGTCCAACGGCCCGGTCAGCAAAATGCAGCACTCCCTCGGCAAGCTTGAAATGTTGCACCATTTCCCGGAAAAACTGTTCAGCGGCTACGATATCCAGCGCTGGAAGCCCGATCCGGCCCTGATGTTCCACGCCGCGAAAGCGATGAACGTGAACGTTGAAAATTGCATTCTGGTGGATGATTCCAGCGCAGGCGCGCAGTCCGGGATTGATGCAGGGATGGAGGTGTTTTACTTCTGTGCCGATCCGCATAACAAACCGATCAGCCACCCGAAAGTGACGACCTTTACCGATCTGGCGCAGTTGCCGGAATTGTGGAAAGCGCGTGGGTGGGATATTACGCGTTAATGAAAAAAGCCGGACAGCGCTCGCGCTTATCCGGCCTACAGATCCGTGGTTTTTCAGGCCCGGTAAGCGTCGCGCCACCGGGCTTTTTACTGCAGATCACTCTTTCGGGTCTTTCCCCGCCAGCAGCTTGTCCAGCTCATCCCCGCCCACGTGACGGAAATCCTGTCCCTTCACGAAGTAGAAGATGTATTCACAAATGTTCTGGCAGCGGTCGCCGATACGCTCGATAGAGCGTGCGCAGAACAGGGCGGTCAGGACGCTCGGAATGGTGCGTGGATCTTCCATCATGTAGGTCATCAGCTGACGCACGATGCCTTCATACTCCTGGTCGACCTTCTTGTCTTCACGGTAGATACGCACCGCTTCATCGAGATCCATGCGCGCGAACGCATCCAGCACGTCATGCAGCATCTGCACCGTATGACGGCCCAACGATTCCAGACTCACCAGCAGCGGCTGGTGCTGGTGGGAGAACTTCTCGAGCGCGGTGCGGCAGATTTTGTCCGCCACGTCGCCAATGCGTTCCAGCTCGGCGATGGTTTTGATGATCGCCATCACCAGACGCAGGTCGCTCGCCGTCGGCTGACGTTTCGCGATAATACGAACGCAGGCTTCGTCGATCGCCACTTCCATCATGTTGACGTTTTTGTCGCCTTCAACAACGCGCTTTGCCAGCTCGCTGTCCTGGTTGTGCATGGCGGTGATCGCATCAGACAGTTGCTGCTCGACCATGCCGCCCATCGTCATCACCTGGGTGCGGATACTTTCCAGCTCTGCGTTGAACTGGCCGGAAATGTGTTTATTTAGATTGAGGTTATCCATGGTTTCTCCACATGCACTAAGGCAAATCAACCGTAGCGGCCAGTAATATAATCTTCGGTTTGTTTCTTCGCGGGCTTGGTGAACAGATCGTCCGTGTTGCTGAACTCAATCAACTCGCCCAGATACATAAACGCCGTATGGTCGGAACAACGCGCAGCCTGCTGCATGTTGTGGGTCACGATCACCACGGTGTAATCCTGTTTCAGCTCAGTGATCAGCTCTTCAATACGACCGGTGGAGATCGGGTCCAGGGCTGAGCACGGCTCATCCAGCAGCAACACTTCCGGGCGAATGGCAATACCGCGCGCAATGCACAGACGCTGCTGCTGACCACCGGAGAGAGAGTATCCGCTCTGGTGCAGTTTATCTTTGGTTTCGTTCCATAATGCGGCTTTGGTCAAGGCCCACTGCACGCGCTCGTCCATATCGGCACGGGAGAGCTTTTCGAACAGACGCACGCCAAACGCGATGTTGTCGTAGATCGACATCGGGAACGGCGTCGGTTTCTGGAACACCATCCCCACTTTGGCACGCAGCAGGGCGATATCCTGGGTATTGGTCAGAATGTTGTCGCCATCCAGCAGAATTTCGCCTTCCGCGCGCTGCTCCGGATACAGCTCAAACATCTTGTTAAAGGTGCGCAGCAGCGTGGATTTGCCACAACCTGATGGACCGATAAATGCCGTGACCTGGTTCTTGGCGATATCCAGGTTGATGTTTTTCAGGGCATGGAATTTACCGTAGTAGAAGTTCAAATCACGAACCTTGATCTTACCCGGTGCAGTATCAACCATACTCATTGACTCATTTCCTCATTCGGCGCCGCGTGATGCCGCGCCGTCAAAATTAACCGTGTTTCTGCTTCGCGAAGATGACGCGCGCCAGAATGTTCAGCAACAGTACGCAAAGGGTAATAATCAGCACGCCGGCCCAGGCCAGCTGCTGCCACTCCGCGAACGGGCTCATCGCAAATTTAAAGATGGTGACCGGCAGGTTGGCGATGGGCTGCATCATGTCCGTGCTCCAGAACTGGTTGGAGAGCGCGGTGAACAGCAGCGGCGCGGTTTCACCCGCAATACGCGCAATTGCCAGCAGGATACCGGTCATGATCCCCGAGACCGACGCTTTCAGCGTGATCGCCGAAATCATTTTCCATTTCGGTGTGCCGAGTGCGTAAGCCGCTTCGCGCAGGCTGTCCGGCACCAGTTTCAGCATGTTCTCGGTGGTGCGAATTACGATAGGTACCTGCAGCAGCGCCAGCGCAATCACGCCCGCCCAGCCGGAGAAGTGCTCCATCTGCGCTACCACAATGGTGTAGACGAACAGACCGACAACGATAGACGGCGCAGAGAGCAGGATGTCGTTAATGAAACGAATCACTTCCGCGACCCAGGATTTACGGCCATATTCCGCCAGATAAATCCCCGCCATGATGCCGAGCGGCGTACCGACTGCGGTCGCCCACAGGATCAGCAACCCGCTGCCCGCCAGGGCGTTCGCCAGGCCACCGCCCGCCGTATTCGGCGGCGGCGTCATTTCGGTGAACAGGGCAATCGACATCCCGTCGATGCCGCGCGTAATGGTAGAAAACAGGATCCACACCAGCCAGAACAGGCCAAACGCCATCGTTGCCATCGACAGCGTCAGCGCCAGACGGTTCTTCATGCGGCGGCGCGCCTGCATTTTGCGGCGAGATTCAGCCAGTTCAGCGGTGGATTGCATTTCGAGAGTCGTCATTAGCGTGCCCCCTCACTTTTTGCGAGGCGCATGATCATCAGCTTGGAGATCGCCAGAACAATAAAGGTGATAACAAACAGAATCAGGCCCAGCTCCATCAGTGCCGCCACGTGCAGCCCAGATTCCGCTTCGGCGAACTCATTTGCCAGCGCAGAGGTGATGCTGTTGCCCGGCATATAGAGCGAAACGCTATCGAGCTGGTAGGTGTTACCGATGATAAAGGTCACGGCCATGGTTTCCCCCAGCGCGCGCCCGAGGCCCAGCATGATGCCGCCAATAACACCATTTTTGGTGAACGGCAGGACGATACGCCAGATCACTTCCCAGGTGGTACAACCGATACCGTAGGCCGACTCTTTCATCATCACCGGGGTTTGTTCGAAGACATCGCGCATGACCGCCGCAATGTACGGAATAATCATGATGGCGAGAATTACGCCTGCCGCCAGAATACCAATCCCGAAAGCCGGGCCGGAGAACAGTGCGCCCACAAATGGAATGTTGGAGAGGATATTCCCCACCGGCTCCTGGAAGTAGGTCGCGAACAGCGGCGCAAAGATGAACAGGCCCCACATGCCGTAAACGATACTCGGGATCGCCGCCAGCAGTTCAATCGCGATACCCAGCGGGCGTCGCAGCCAGCCAGGCGCCAGCTCCGTCAGGAACAGGGCGATACCAAAGCTCACCGGAACCGCAATCAGCAGGGCGATAAACGAGGTCACGAGCGTGCCGTAAATCGGCACCAGCGCACCGTAGATATCGTTTGGCGCGTCCCACTCTTTGGTCCACAGGAAGGAGAAACCGAATTTCTGGATGCTCGGCCAGGAGGAGAAAATCAGGGACACGATAATGCCGCCCAGCAGCAATAGCACAATCAGCGCAGCCAGTCGGACCAGCGCGCTGAAAATTTTGTCACCATGTTTCCCCGGAGGGCTAAAAGCAGGCTTGGTTGCAGCCATAAATCACTCTTCTGTTAAATACGTTTTACGAATAAGGGCGGGTGAAATCACCCGCCATTTTCGTCAGAATGCTGAATCAGTACAATGCTTTACCGCTGCTATCTTTTACGTTGGTTTTCCATGCAGCACGAATCTGCTCAACCACGCTGTCTGGCAGGCTGGCGTAATCCAGGTCATTAGCCTGTTTGCCGCCGTTTTTGTACGCCCAGTCGAAGAACTTCAGCACTTCGGCGCCCTGCTCAGGTTTCTTCTGATCTTTGTGGATCAGGATGAAAGTGGTAGAGGTAATTGGCCACGCCTCATCACCTTTCTGGTTAGTCAGGTCCTGCGCGAAGGATTTGCTCCAGTCTGCGCCTTTGGCAGCGTTCGCAAAGTTCTCTTCAGTCGGGCTAACCGGTTTGCCGTCGGCAGAGACAAGCTTGGTGTAAGCCAGGTTGTTCTGCTTCGCATAAGCGTACTCTACGTAGCCGATTGAGCCAGGCAGACGCTGTACGAACGCGGCGATACCGTCATTACCTTTGCCGCCCAGACCCGTCGGCCAGTTCACAGTAGAGCCAGAACCGACTTTGGATTTCCACTCTTCGTTCACTTTCGCCAGGAAGCTGGTGAAGACGAAGGAGGTGCCGGAACCGTCAGCGCGACGAACCACAGCGATGTTCTGCGAAGGCAGTTTTACACCTGGGTTCAGTTTGGTGATGGCTTCGTCATCCCATTTTTTGATTTTGCCGAGATAGATATCACCCAGCGTTTTGCCATCCAGCACCAGTTCGCCAGATTTCAGGCCAGGGATATTCACGGCCAGCACAACACCACCGATCACGGTCGGGAACTGGAACAGACCTTCCTGAGCCAGTTTGTCATCAGACAGCGGAGCATCTGATGCGCCGAAATCAACGGTATTCGCCGTAATTTGTTTAACGCCACCGGAGGAGCCGATACCCTGATAGTTAACCTTGTTGCCGGTTTCTTTCTGGTAAGTATCAGCCCATTTGGCATACACCGGCGCAGGGAATGTTGCACCAGCGCCAGTCAGGCTTGCTTCTGCGAATACAGAGAAAGCGCTCAGAGATAAGGTCGCGGCGACAACAGTTGCGACAGTGGTACGCATAACTTTCATAATGTCTCCTGCAAGATTTCGTAAATCATTGTTTGAGTGGCTACGATGAGCAAAATAGGACAAACAGGTGACAGATAAATGTACGAATTATGACAGTTTTATGACACTGAAAGTTTAACTTAAGATTTCACAAAATTAGTATTAATAATCATCGCATTAGCCACTTATGTGACAGTGGGATTTCAGAAAAATTTTCTTTCTGTGACACAGTAATGTGTAGCTGAAGATGACAGATTGTCATAAATAAAAAAAATAAGAATGGATGAAAAACGAACCGGGAAGGGATAAAAAAGCTCCACCCGAAGGTGGAGCCTGAAGGGATTATTCTACGGTGACGGACTTCGCCAGGTTACGCGGCTGGTCAACGTCGGTGCCTTTGATTAGCGCGACGTGATACGCCAGTAGCTGCAGCGGAACGGTGTAGAAGATCGGGGCAATGACCTCTTCCACATGCGGCATCTCAATAATGTGCATGTTGTCGTTGCTGACGAACCCGGCATCCTGATCGGCGAAGACGTACAGCTGGCCGCCACGGGCACGCACTTCTTCGATGTTCGATTTCAGTTTTTCCAGCAGTTCGTTGTTCGGTGCAACGACGATGACCGGCATGTCTGCGTCAATCAGCGCCAGCGGGCCGTGTTTCAGCTCGCCTGCGGCGTAGGCTTCCGCATGAATGTAAGAGATCTCTTTCAGCTTCAGCGCGCCTTCCAGCGCGATAGGGTACTGATCGCCACGACCGAGGAACAGCGCGTGGTGTTTGTCAGAGAAATCTTCAGCCAGCGCTTCGATGCGTTTGTCCTGGGACAGCATCTGCTCGATACGGCTCGGCAGCGTCTGCAGCCCGTGAACGATATCGTGCTCGATAGATGCATCCTGGCCCTTCAGACGCGCCAGTTTCGCCACCAGCATCAACAGCACAGTCAGCTGGGTGGTGAACGCTTTGGTCGATGCCACGCCGATTTCGGTGCCGGCTTTGGTCATCAGCGCCAGATCCGATTCACGTACCAGAGAAGAACCCGGCACGTTACAGATCGCCAGCGAACCGAGATAACCCAGCTCTTTCGACAGACGCAGTGCTGCCAGGGTATCCGCGGTTTCACCGGACTGGGAAAGGGTGATCATCAGGCTGTTACGGCGCACCGCTGATTTGCGGTAGCGGAATTCCGAGGCGATTTCGACATCGCACGGCACGCCCGCCAGCGCTTCAAACCAGTAGCGCGACACCATCCCCGAGTTGTAAGAGGTACCGCAGGCCACAATCTGAATATGCTCGACGTTGGCCAGCATTTCGTTGGCGTTAGCGCCCAGCTCGCTGAGATCCACCTCGCCGTGGCTGATACGCCCGGTCAGGGTGTTCTTGATCGCGTTCGGCTGCTCGTAGATCTCTTTCTGCATGTAGTGACGGTACGCGCCTTTGTCGCCCGCGTCGTACTGCAGGTTGGATTCAATCTCCTGACGCTTCACCTGCGCGCCGGATTTATCAAACACCGTCACACTGCGACGGGTCACTTCCGCGATATCGCCCTCTTCCAGGAAGATAAAGCGACGGGTCACCGGCAGCAGCGCCAGCTGATCGGAAGCAATGAAGTTTTCGCCCATCCCCATGCCGATCACCATCGGGCTACCGGAACGTGCCGCCAGCAGGGTGCCCGGATCGCGGGAATCCATAATCACTGTACCGTACGCACCGCGCAGCTGAGGAATGGCGCGCAGCACTGCTTCACGCAGCGTACCGCCCTGCTCCAGCTCCCAGTGAACCAGGTGAGCGATAACTTCGGTGTCAGTTTCAGAGACAAAAGTGTAGCCACGCGCTTTCAACTCTTCGCGCAGCGGTTCGTGGTTTTCGATAATGCCGTTATGCACCACCACAATGTGTTCAGACACATGCGGGTGGGCGTTACCTTCAGACGGTTCACCGTGCGTTGCCCAGCGGGTGTGCGCGATGCCTGTTCCGCCGTGCAGCGGCGTTTCTTCCGCGGCTTGCGCCAGCATTTGCACTTTACCGAGACGGCGCAGACGGGTCATGTGACCTTCTGCATCAACCACTGCCAGACCGGCAGAGTCATAGCCACGGTATTCCAGACGGCGTAAACCTTCGAGAAGGATTTCAGCAATATCACGCTGCGCAACTGCGCCAACAATTCCACACATAGTTAGATTTCCTGATAATGGCGATTTGCCATGCGTTGTCGCTGACCTGTATTACTCTTCGTCTTTTACGCTGAGACTGTATTAGCGGGCATGTTTTCCGCCGGGTCACAACGCAAAATCCTTTGAGTAATGCCCGTTAGGGCGCCCCGAGCCTTGTAGAGAGTGGGGCTATATTTATAGGTACTGCCTTTGGGCGGGGGATTATGTTATCCCCTCATCCCCTGTCCACCGGCAATGCCGACAGACAAATTCGTCGGGCGAGTAAGCGAAGCGCCACCCGCCCTGGTTTTACTTCTTCTTCACCGGACGCTGCCAGCCTTGCTTGTGAACCTGCGGTACGCGGCTGAGCACCAGCTCATTGTCCGCCACATCGCGCGTCACGGTCGTTCCGGCGGCGATGGTCACACCGTTACCGACGGTGACCGGAGCCACCAGCTGCGTATCGGAGCCGACAAACACATCGTTACCGATAATGGTTTTAAACTTGTTCGCGCCATCGTAGTTACAGGTGATGGTACCCGCACCGATATTGACGTTATCGCCAATTTCCGCGTCGCCCAGATAGGTCAGATGACCGGCTTTGGAGCCTTTACCCAGACGCGCTTTTTTCATCTCGACGAAGTTGCCGACGTGAGCGCCTTCCAGCAGCTCAGCGCCTGGACGCAGACGCGCGAACGGGCCGATGGTGCAAGCAGCTTCCAGATGCGCATCTTCCACCACGCTATAGGGGCTGATTTCGCAGTCATCGCCAATCACGCTATTTTTGATCACGCAGCCGGTGCCGATTTTGACGCGATTCCCCAGCGTGACCTGACCTTCAATAATAACGTTAGTGTCGATTTCCACATCACGCCCGTGAATCAACGCCCCGCGCAGATCAAAACGCGCCGGATCGCGCAGCATTACACCTGCCAGCAGCAGCTTTTCAGCCTGCTCAGCCTGGTAAACACGCTCAAGACGGGAGAGCTGCAGACGGTTGTTCACGCCCTCAACTTCGCTCAGGCGATCGGGATGAACCGCCACGATCTCGTTACCTTCCTGGTGAGCCAGGGCAATGATATCGGTGATGTAGTATTCACCCTGGGCATTGTTGTTATTCAGTTTAGCCAGCCAGCGCTTCATGTCTGCGCCGTTGGCGATCAGGATTCCGGTATTGATTTCCTGAATCTGACGCTGTTCGTCAGAGGCATCTTTGTGCTCAACGATACCGGTCACTTTGCCGTTTTCACGCGTGATACGACCATAGCCTGTCGGGTCGTCCAGTTTAACGGTCAGTAAACCGATGCCGCCCTGCGGTTTGGCTTCACGCAGGCGAGTCAGGGTTTCCACCGCGATCAGCGGGACATCACCGTAGAGCATCAGAATGTCTTCGTCATCCGCGAAGAACGGCGCGGCCTGCTGCATCGCATGGCCCGTTCCCAGCTGTTCTGCCTGAAGTACCCAGTTGAGTTTGTCATCGCGCAGCGTTTGCTTAAGCAGATCGCCGCCGTGGCCGTACACCAGATGCACTTTGCTGGCGCCTAATTCGCTTGCGGCATCAATGACATGCTGCACCATTGGCTTTCCTGCCAGGGTGTGAAGCACCTTAGGAAGATCGGAATACATGCGGGTACCTTTGCCTGCGGCAAGGATGACCACGCTCATCGTATTGTTCAACATACGCGTCCTGACTGTAATTTGAGTGAGAAGTAAAACCCTTTGACGTTGAAAATTCTACATATTTTGCGCCATAAAATGGACTGCTGGTAAAACGCTCAACATCGGCTGCTTATCGCTATTTGAGGATAGATTTGAGGCCAGAGTAAATCACTTTTTCTCTGGAAAATAGCTTTCTTGCGGCAAGTCGTAAGCATTCACAACAGGTTAGCTATTTTTTCGCCTCAAGAATAAAGATCGCTCTAAAGCAAAACAGTGTTTTAATTATTCAATATTGTGACACCTAAAAAAGAAACACTGTTTCATCTTGATGATAATGGCGCTCAATTATCAATCAGGAGAATAAAATGAATTATAAAATACCTCTGGCCCTAATGATGTGTAGCTCCTTTGCTGTCTCGGCTGCTGAGCAGCACGTCTGGAAAGCCATTGCCTTTGGGCAGTCTACGGATCTGAATTTTTCCTCGAACGTCCTGCCGGAAAAAATCGGCGTCAACGATGTCACCATTGATGGCAAAAAACTCACGCCGCAGGACACTGCGGATCTCACGAAACCCGTCACCCTTGAAAGCCGGGGCGGTAAGATCGCCAACTCTCACGATGGGTTAACCTTTTTCTATACCGAACTGCCCACCAGCGACAATTTCGAACTGCAGGCTACCGTTCGGGTTGAGCAGTTTGGACCAGAGAATGGCGCAAAACCCGCCGCGCAGGAGGGGGCTGGCCTGCTGGTGCGTGATGTGATCGGTGTGCCGCGCCAGCAGCCGCTCAAGGAGGGCTATGAAGAGTTTCCTGCCGCCTCCAACCTGGTGATGAACGCCATCATGACGCAGGATAAAAAGGACAATGTGCGGGTAAAAATGCAGGCGGTCACCCGCGAGGGGATTTCTCAACCCTGGGGCAATGCGGGTGCCGGAATCAAAAAGCAAAGCTACAAAGAGGAGATCGACCTGAGCCAGACGCCGGAATTCCGTCTGAAACTGCAACGAACCAACGACGGATTTATTACGGCCTGGTCGCCCGTCGGCAGCGATGCCTGGGTAAGCCAAAGCGTGCCACGCGCGGACCTTATTTCAGTGCAGAAAAGGGACCATTATTACGTCGGCTTCTTCGCCTCACGTAATGCAAAAATAACGGTGTCAGATGCCTCTCTCACGACTTCAGCGGCAGAAACGGTCACCTCAAAACCCTGGCAGGCAAAAGCGCTGCCGGTGGTGGTGCAACTGAATTCCGCAGCGAAAAGCACATCAGAGAAGTATCGGGTCCAGGCCCGGGCGAATAGCGACGGCGTGTTCAGCGTGCGTCAGAACGAAGTGGTGATCGGTAATGATAAAGCGGTCAAAGCCGGAGAGATGTACTCCCTGCCGACCACGCTGACAGAGACCAATGCCTTTAACCTGAGCTTTACGCCCGCGCACGGTGATACGGTTCATCAGCAGTTCACTGTCGAGAAGGTCGATGGTTTTACGGCAACGACACTTTACGCCACACCTGACGGCACGGCCAACGGACAGGGAACGATCGCCTCGCCGCTGGATTTGGCGAGTGCAATTAACCTGCTTGCACCGGGCGGCACCCTTATCCTGAAAGCCGGAGAGTATCCGCGCAGCGATATCCCACTGGCCGCCAGCGGTCATGCCGAACAGCGTAAAACGTTGCAGGCAGAAGGCAAAGCTGTGATCCATGGTCTGCTGGTGGACGCCAGCTACTGGAACATTAAGGGCGTCGATATTACGGACAAAAGCCTGCGCATCCAGGGCAGCCATAACCTGATTGAAAATGTGACTGCATACCGTAACGACGATACGGGCATTCAGATATCGTCCCCGGATAATGTGGGCCGACCGCTGTGGGCAAGCGATAACCGGGTGATCAACTCGGAGTCTTACGCCAACGTTGATCCCGGCAAAATCAATGCTGATGGGTTTGCGGTGAAGATGCGCGTGGGTGAGGGTAATCGTCTGGAGAACTGCTATTCCCACGACAATATCGACGATGGCTTTGACCTGTTTAATAAGATAGAAGACGGCGCAAATGGGGTTGTGGTGATCGAGAACTCTATCGCCCGCAATAACACCAGCAACGGCTTTAAACTGGGGGGAGAGGGGCAGCCGGTGGCGCATGAAGTGCGTAACAGCAATGCGGAAGGGAATCAGCTGGACGGGTTTACCGACAACTTCAATCCAGGGAAACTGGTGGTGACGAACAATGTGGCGGTGGACAATCAGCGCTTTAACTTTATCTTCCGTCCGAGTCCGTATGGAGATGCCTCAACACAGGGTATTTTCAGCGGGAACAAATCCGTGCGAACAAAACCGGGCCGCTATGACGATGCCGTGGTCGGTAATATTGATGATACGAATTATTTTATCGAGGACGGGAAAAGCGTGAATAACAGCGGGGAAGTGCTGCCAGATGGCGCTTCGCTTATCACACAACGGTAAGCGTGGCGCCACTCGGCATACAGCAGATTACAGATTAAACGTGCCGAAAGAGACGTTCATATTGCTGAAGAGAGCGATGACTTTATTGATCAGTTTCATGTTGGTATCCCAATGTTGTTGGCGTTAATTATGTGACACACATCACAAAAATAAGTCTACTCCTCAACATTTAACCGATCAATATTTTTGTGATGAAAATCACAAAAAATTAAAACACCTTTTCAGTTCCATAAAATCTGAAACGCAGCCATAAAAAAAGCCAGTCTGAAACCAGACTGGCTTTTGTGCTTTTCAAGCCGGTGTTACATCGCTTTTTTGGTCAACTCGATAACGCGCAGTTTCGCGATCGCTTTGGCCAGCTCAGCTGAGGCCTGTGCGTAATCCACGTCGCCGTGAGAGCTCTTAATGTGCTCTTCCGCTTTACGCTTCGCTTCCAGAGCTCGCGCTTCGTCGAGATCCTGGCCACGAATAGCGGTATCAGCAAGAACGGTCACACTACCAGGCTGCACTTCAATCATGCCGCCGGACAGATAGATAAACTCTTCGTGACCGAACTGTTTCACGATGCGGATCATACCAGGCTTAATGGCGGTGAGCAGCGGTGCGTGCCCTGGGAAAATACCCAGTTCACCTTCACTACCCGTTACCTGGATTTTTTCGACCAGACCAGAGAACAGCTGTTGCTCTGCGCTGACGACGTCCAGGTGGTAAGTCATTGCCATATCACCCTCCGATTAAGGCGTTAAAGTTTTTTGGCTTTTTCCACGGCTTCGTCGATGGAACCAACCATGTAGAACGCCTGCTCTGGCAGGTGATCGTATTCGCCTTCCATGATGCCTTTAAAGCCACGGATGGTGTCTTTCAGGGAAACGTATTTACCCGGAGAACCGGTGAATACTTCCGCAACGAAGAACGGCTGGGACAGGAAGCGCTGAATCTTACGCGCGCGAGCTACCACCAGTTTGTCTTCTTCAGACAGCTCATCCATACCCAGGATGGCGATGATGTCTTTCAGTTCCTGGTAACGCTGCAGCAGGGACTGTACGCCACGCGCGGTGTCGTAGTGTTCCTGACCAACAACCAGTGGATCCAGCTGACGGCTGGTGGAGTCCAGCGGGTCAACGGCCGGGTAGATACCCAGAGACGCGATCTGACGGCTCAGTACCACGGTTGCATCTAAGTGAGCAAAGGTGGTGGCTGGTGATGGGTCAGTCAAGTCATCCGCAGGTACGTATACCGCCTGTACGGAGGTGATAGAACCGGTTTTGGTTGAAGTGATACGTTCCTGCAGAACGCCCATCTCTTCCGCCAGAGTCGGCTGATAACCTACCGCTGAAGGCATACGACCCAGCAGTGCAGATACTTCAGTACCGGCCAGGGTGTAACGGTAGATGTTATCGACGAACAGCAGTACGTCACGACCTTCGTCACGGAACTTCTCAGCCATAGTCAGGCCGGTCAGTGCCACACGCAGACGGTTTCCTGGTGGCTCGTTCATCTGGCCGTAAACCAGGGATACTTTATCCAGAACGTTGGAATCGGTCATTTCGTGGTAGAAGTCGTTACCCTCACGAGTACGCTCACCCACGCCAGCAAACACGGAGTAACCGGAGTGCTCGATCGCGATGTTACGGATCAGCTCCATCATGTTTACGGTTTTACCTACACCCGCACCACCGAACAGACCGACTTTACCGCCCTTAGCGAACGGACACATCAGGTCGATAACTTTGATGCCGGTTTCCAGCAGTTCCTGAGAGCTTGACAGCTCTTCGTAGGAAGGTGCTGCACGGTGGATTGCCCAACGGTCTTCTTCACCGATGTCGCCTTTCATATCGATCGGCTGACCCAGCACGTTCATGATACGACCCAGCGTTGCTTTACCAACCGGGACTTCGATCGGGTGCTCGAGGTCTTTTACTTCCAGACCACGACGCAGACCGTCGGAAGAACCCATGGCAATGGTACGCACGATACCACCACCGAGCTGCTGCTGAACTTCCAGCACCAGGCTCTCATTACCATTCATAACCTCAAGAGCATCGTACACGCGCGGTACGGCATCCTGAGGGAATTCGACGTCAACCACGGCGCCGATTACCTGGACAATTTTTCCAGTAGCCATCTTGAATCCTCTACGAATTAACCTGGTTATACCGCGGATGCACCACCGACGATTTCGGTGAGTTCCTGAGTAATGCTGGCCTGACGAGCTTTGTTGTATACCAACTGCAGCTCTTTAATCAGGCTGCCGCCATTGTCGGTCGCGGCTTTCATCGCCACCATACGTGCGGCCTGCTCGCTGGCCAGGTTTTCTACCACGCCCTGATAAACCTGAGATTCAACGTAACGACGCAGCAGGGTATCCAGCAGCGGTTTCGGATCGGGTTCATACAGATAATCCCAGGCTTTATGTTTTAACTCTTCATCTTCTGATGCCGGCAAAGGCAGCAGCTGAGTGAGTGTCGGAACCTGAGACATGGTATTAATAAATTTGTTGCTGACAACGTACAGCCTGTCCAGACGGCCTTCATCATAGGCCTGCAACATCACTTTAACCGGGCCGATCAGTTCGGACAGGGACGGGTTATCACCCATACCAGTCACCTGAGCGACAATATTGCCACCCACTGAATTAAAGAAAGAAACGCCCTTAGAGCCGATCATCGCGATATCGCTCTGAACGCCTTTGTCGGACCAGACTTTCATATCCGCCAGCAGCTTTTTGAACAGGTTAATGTTCAAGCCACCGCACAGACCACGGTCGGTAGACACCACCAGGTAGCCCACGCGTTTAACGTCGCGTTCTTCCAGGTAAGGATGCTTATATTCCAGATTACCGTTCGCAAGGTGACCAATCACTTTGCGCATGGTATCTGCATAAGGACGGCTGGCCGCCATGCGATCCTGCGATTTACGCATTTTGGAAGCGGCGACCATTTCCATCGCTTTAGTGATCTTCTGCGTGTTCTGGACGCTTGCGATCTTACTACGTATCTCTTTTGCGCCGGCCATGAGCTTCTCCTCAATGCCTTGCGGCCTGTCCTAAGACAAGCCGCCGGACGTTACCAGGACTGGGTTGCTTTGAAGGAATCGAGGATAGCTTTCAGCTTGCCTTCGATTTCGTCGTTATAGCCACCGGACTGGTTGATCTCTTGCATCAGCGGAGCGTGATCACGGTCAACGTAAGCCAGCAGTGCGGCTTCGAAGCTACCGATTTTCGCCAGTTCCACATCTTCGAGGTAACCGCGTTCAGCCGCGAACAGCACCAGGCCCTGTTGTGCAACAGACATAGGGGCATACTGTTTCTGTTTCAGCAGCTCGGTCACTTTCTGACCATGGCTTAACTGCTTACGGGTCGCTTCATCCAGATCGGAAGCGAACTGAGAGAACGCAGCCAGTTCACGATACTGTGCCAGAGCGGTACGAATACCACCGGACAGTTTCTTGATGATCTTAGTCTGAGCAGCACCACCCACACGGGATACGGAGATCCCTGGGTTAACCGCAGGACGAATACCGGAGTTGAACAGGTTGGTTTCGAGGAAGATCTGACCATCGGTAATGGAAATTACGTTGGTCGGAACGAACGCAGAAACGTCACCCGCCTGGGTTTCGATAATCGGCAGAGCAGTCAGAGAGCCGGTTTTACCTTTCACTTCACCATTGGTGAATTTCTCAACGTATTCCGCGTTAACGCGGGATGCGCGCTCCAGCAGACGGGAGTGGAGGTAAAATACGTCGCCCGGGAATGCTTCACGTCCTGGTGGACGACGGAGAAGCAGGGAAACCTGACGGTAAGCAACAGCCTGTTTAGACAGGTCATCGTATACGATCAGCGCATCTTCACCGCGGTCACGGAAGTATTCGCCCATTGCGCAACCGGCATATGGCGCCAGGTATTGCAGTGCAGCAGATTCAGAAGCGGTTGCAACCACAACGATGGTGTTTGACAGCGCGCCGTGCTCTTCCAGTTTACGAACCACGTTAGAAATGGTGGACGCTTTCTGGCCGATAGCCACGTACACACATTTGATGCCGGAATCGCGCTGGTTGATGATCGCATCGATTGCCATCGCGGTTTTACCGGTCTGACGGTCACCGATGATCAGTTCACGCTGACCACGACCGATTGGGATCATGGCATCAACGGATTTATAACCAGTCTGCACTGGCTGATCAACGGACTGACGTTCGATAACGCCCGGTGCGATAACTTCGATTGGCGAGAAGCCATCGTTATCAACAGGACCTTTACCGTCGATTGGTGCACCCAGGGTGTTCACCACGCGACCCAGCAGGCCACGGCCAACTGGAACTTCAAGAATACGACCAGTACATTTGACTTTCATGCCTTCGGCAAGGTCAGCGTACGGGCCCATAACTACAGCACCTACGGAGTCGCGCTCCAGGTTCAGTGCGATAGCGTAACGGTTACCCGGCAGGGAAATCATCTCACCCTGCATACAATCGGCAAGGCCGTGGATGCGGATAACACCGTCACTTACAGAAACAATAGTACCTTCGTTGTGAGCTTCACTCACAACACTGAACTGAGCAATGCGCTGCTTGATCAGTTCGCTGATTTCGGTGGAATTCAGTTGCATGCTCCAGTCCCCTTAAGACTGCAAGACGTCTGCAAGGCGTTCAAGACGGCCGCGTACGCTGCCATCAATGACCATATCACCCGCTCGGATGATTACGCCTGCCATTACAGACTTATCGATTTTGCAATTCAGCTTAACTTTGCGTGACAGACGTTTTTCCATCGCGGCGGTGATCTTCGCAAGCTGTTCTTGGCTCAGTTCATTCGCAGAGGTTACTTCAACTTCGGCGGTAGCTTCACTGAGGGCACGTAAGTGCTCAAACTGCTCGAGAACATCCGGGAGCACTCGCAGACGACCATTCTCAGCCATGACCTTAATCAGGTTCTGGCCGTTGTCATCCAGTTGCTCACCACAAATGGCGATAAACGATGCAGCAAGGGTTTCAGGTGCTAAGGCACCGGAAAGCATCTCAGCCACTTGCTCGTTTTTCGTTACCTCAGCGGCAAACGCCAGCATATCCTGCCAGCGATCGACATTTTGGTGTTCGACAGCAAAGTCAAAAGCTGCTTTGGCGTAGGGGCGAGCTACCGTAACAAATTCAGACATCAGCCCCTCCCTCCTTACAGTTCAGCGACAAGTTTGTCCACGATGTCGCTGTTAGCAGCTTCATCCACGGAACGTTCGATGATCTTCTCGGCGCCAGCAACAGCCAGAATCGCAACCTGCTTACGCAGTTCTTCACGAGCACGTTTACGCTCAGCATCAATTTCAGCCTGAGCTTGTGCAACGATCTTAGTACGTTCCTGTTCTGCTTCAGCTTTGGCTTCGTCCAGGATCTGAGAACGGCGTTTGTTAGCCTGTTCAATGATTACCTGAGCTTCAGCTTTCGCTTTTTTCAGCTGGTCTGTCGCGTTGGCCTGTGCAAGGTCCAAATCTTTCTTAGCGCGCTCTGCGGAAGCCAGACCGTCAGCAATTTCTTTCTGACGTTTCTCGATGGCTGCCATTAAAGGCGGCCATACATACTTCATGCAGAACCAGACAAAGAGAATAAACGCGATGGCCTGGCCGAGGATTGTTGCGTTCATGTTCACAGCACAATACCTCTTAAATTTCTGTGGCTTGGGTTTTTAAAAACGACTTACGCGACAGCAAACATCACGTACAGACCCAGACCTACAGCGATCATCGGGATTGCATCCACCAGACCCATAACGATAAAGAACTGAGTACGCAGCAGAGGAATCAGATCCGGTTGACGCGCAGCGCCTTCCAGGAATTTGCCCCCGAGGATGCCGATACCGATCGCAGCACCGATAGCCGCCAGACCCATCATCACAGCGGCAGCCATGTACAGCAGATCCATATTCAGGTTTTCCATGACAGTCTCCAGTTTGTTTCAATAAAAACGTAGTAGTGGTGGTTAAAAAATCAGTGCTCTTCAGACGCCATCGACAGATAGACGATCGTCAGAACCATGAAGATAAAGGCTTGCAGCGTAATGATCAGGATGTGGAAAATGGCCCATGGCACATTCAGAACCCACTGTGACCACCACGGCAGAAGACCCGCGATCAGAATGAAAATCAGCTCACCCGCATACATGTTACCGAACAGTCGCAGACCAAGTGAAACCGGTTTGGACAGCAGGCTTACGCCTTCCAGGATCAGGTTGACCGGAATGAACGCCCAGTGGTTGAACGGCTGCAAGGTAAGCTCTTTCACAAAGCCGCTTACGCCTTTCATTTTGATGCTGTAGAAAAGAATCAGGATGAATACGCCCAGCGCCATGGACAGGGTGATGTTCACGTCAGCAGACGGAACCACACGCAGTGCCGGCAGGCCGAGAACATGCTCACCGATGTACGGCAGCAGGTCGATAGGCAGAAGGTCCATCAGGTTCATCAGGAAGACCCAGACGAAGACAGTCAGCGCCAGCGGAGCAATCAGCTTGCTCTTACCGTGGTACATGTCTTTGACGCTGCCATGAACGAAGCCGATGACTAATTCGATAGCCGTCTGGAATTTCCCTGGAACACCGCTGGTCGCCTTTTTAGCAACGCTACGGAACATGGCCAGGAACAACAGACCCAACACCACCGAGAAGAACATGGAGTCAATGTTGAGCGTCCAGAAGGTGGCCGGGGGGTTATGCGGATCCACCAGCGAGAATGTACGCAGGTCCATCTGAAGGTTCGTCAGATGGTGACCTATGTAATCCTGCGGCGTCATATTTTCTGAAGCCATGATGCCTTTTACCCTTTGTTGTTGATTACAGCTGGCGCCAGAACTTGTACCACCAGCACCAAAACCCACGTCGCGATCAGCGGCAAAAATACCACTTTGAAAACAGCCAGCGCCAACACCAGGAAGGCAAAGGTTAGCAACACCTTACACACTTCGCCAAGAGCGAAGGACCAGGCCACGCGGCCTTTGGCAGGTGTATGCGCCTGATGACGCCAGGCAAAAATCATAAACAACATGTTTGGCAAAACCACTGCCAAACCTCCACACACTGCGGAGATGCCCCAGAAGGGGTCTTTGAGGCAGAACAGCAGTCCACTTGCTATCACCGCCAGAAACTGAATGAACAGAAGCTTACGAGCAACGTTTCGACTCAAGAGCGACACAGACATCACGTTTTTACTCCTGCTCCCTTCGAGGTATGTCGCGTGTCGTATAAAACGTCCTTTAAGGCTCAGAGTCAAGCATCAAAAAGCGGTCAAATTATACGGTGCGCCCCCGTGATTTCAAACATTAAGTAGCGAAAAGGTGAATAAATGTTTAAATAATTTTCCCCACCGCTATTTTTTAACTTTTCGCCAAACCACGACCCATCCGATAAAACTGCAAACTGCGCAGAAACGTTGATGATAAAGCGTGCACGAGATCACAAAATGCACATTTACGATAAGGTCTTATTTATCAAATCAATAATTTGGTTTAATTCATCTTTATGATATTAAAGACAAATGACAGCAACTATTTTCAAAACAGCCCCGTACACAACAAAAACCTTTCATTGACATTTTTAATAAATAATTAACATCACCAACTCATCACTGAATTCCACTTTTAGCAGACTGATATTTTCAATGTTGACTATATTTGGTGTTAACGAGATAAATCAGGTTAACACCAAGAAAAACCTCGGTAACAACAAGGTTAAATGCAGTCCGGTGAGGTTCCTTCCTTAGGGCCGTTTTTTAACACTTTAAGAACCGCACGAATTCCACATTTTTTATTTAATTTTTAAAATTAGTTTGCCTTAATTATCACCAAATGGCGTTCGCCATCGAGCTGTGGAACCTGTAACTTCACAATCGACTCGACCACATAGCCAACCGGGAGCTGGGCGATTTCATCCTCAGGCACCAGGCCTTTGAGCGCGTAAAAACGCCCTTCCTGCGCTGGCAGATGCTTACACCAGCTGACCATATCGTTGAGTGACGCAAACGCGCGGCTAATCACGCCGTCAAACGGCGGCTCAGACGGAAACGCCTCTACCCTGCTCTGAACCGGCTCGATATTGTTGATTTTCAGCTCATGCTGCACCTGACGCAGGAAGCGCACGCGCTTGCCCAGGCTGTCCAGCAGCGTGAACTGGCACTCAGGCCGCACGATGGAGAGCGGAATGCCTGGCAGACCAGGGCCGGTCCCCACATCGATGAAACGCTCACCCTGCAGGTAAGGCGCAACCACAATGCTGTCGAGAATATGGCGAATCAGCATCTCGTTGGGATCGCGTACCGACGTGAGGTTGTACGCTTTGTTCCATTTGTTCAGCATATCGACATAGGCCACCAGCTGATTTTTCTGGTGATCGGTGAGCGAAATACCTGCTTCATCCAGCAGACGAGAGAGTTTGTTGAGCACGGTGAATACCTGTCTGAAATAATGAGCCCGGTGGCGTTAACGCTTACCGGGCCTACGATACGAACTGTAGCGGGTCAGCGAAGCACCACCCGCCAAAATGGCAAAAATCGCCTGATGTTAAGCGCTGCGGCGCAGCATACCTTGTTTTTTCAGCCATACCAGCAGAATAGAGATGGCTGCTGGCGTCACGCCGGAGATGCGAGATGCCTGGCCGATCGACACCGGTTTGTGATCGTTCAGTTTCGCGATCACCTCGTTTGACAGCCCCGTTACCTGACGGTAATCCAGCATCGCAGGCAACAAGGTGTTCTCGTTACGCTGCTGCTTTTCGATCTCATCCTGCTGACGCGCGATGTAACCTTCGTATTTGACCTGGATTTCGACCTGCTCGGCCGCTTCGGCATCGTCGAGACCCGGCGCGAACGGCGTCATCTGCACCAACTGCTCGTAAGTCATCTCCGGACGACGAAGAAGATCTTCTCCGCTGGCTTCGCGTGAGAGCGGCGCGGTCAAGTGAGCGTTCACTTCGGCTGCGGATTCCGCCAGAGGATTCACCCATGAGGTTTTCAGGCGTTGACGCTCAGTCTCAATGCGCTCCAGCTTCTGGTTGAAACGCGCCCAGCGTTCGTCATCCACCAGGCCCAGCTCGCGGCCCATTTCGGTCAGGCGCAGATCAGCGTTGTCTTCACGCAGCATCAGACGATATTCCGCGCGAGAGGTGAACATACGGTACGGCTCTTTGGTACCGAGCGTGCTGAGATCGTCCACCAGCACGCCAAGGTAGGCCTGATCGCGACGCGGTGACCAGCCCTCTTTTTCCGCAGAGAAGCGAGCGGCGTTAAGACCGGCCAGCAGGCCCTGAGCTGCCGCTTCTTCATAACCGGTGGTGCCGTTAATTTGTCCCGCGAAGAACAGGCCCTGGATAAATTTGCTCTCCAGCGTCGGTTTCAGATCGCGCGGGTCGAAGAAATCGTACTCAATAGCGTAACCTGGACGAACGATTTTTGCGTTCTCCATGCCCTCCATCGAGCGAACAATTTGCATCTGCACATCGAACGGCAGGCTGGTGGAGATGCCATTCGGGTAAATTTCGTTGGAGGTGAGTCCTTCCGGCTCCAGGAAGATCTGGTGCTGGTTACGATCGGCAAAGCGCATAACTTTGTCTTCGATCGACGGGCAGTAACGTGGACCGATCCCTTCGATCACGCCTGCGTACATCGGGCTACGATCGAGGTTATTGCGGATCACGTCATGGGTTTTCTCATTGGTGTGCGTGATGTAACACGGCACTTGCTGCGGATGCTGCGCCGCAGAACCCATGAACGAGAAGACCGGCATCGGGTTGTCGCCGTGCTGCTGTGCCAGCACGCTAAAATCGATGGTGCGGGCATCAATACGCGGCGGTGTCCCGGTTTTCAGGCGGCTGACGCGCAGCGGCAGCTCGCGAAGACGACGGGAAAGTGGGATGGACGGCGGATCGCCTGCACGGCCACCGCTGTAGTTATCCAGACCAATATGAATTTTTCCATCGAGGAAAGTCCCGACCGTCAGCACCACGGCTTTGGCACGGAACTTCAGTCCCATCTGGGTGACGGCACCGACGACACGATCGTTCTCAACGATAAGATCTTCAACCGCCTGCTGGAAGATCATCAGGTTCGGCTGGTTCTCCAGCGCAGTACGAACGGCCTGGCGGTACAGCACACGGTCTGCCTGAGCTCGAGTGGCGCGAACGGCGGGTCCTTTGCTCGCGTTTAGTATCCTAAACTGAATGCCTGCCTGATCGATCGCTTTCGCCATCAAGCCGCCCAGAGCATCCACTTCTTTTACCAGGTGTCCTTTCCCAATGCCGCCAATCGCCGGATTACAGGACATTTGTCCCAGCGTGTCGATATTGTGTGTCAAAAGCAGGGTCTGTTGACCCATACGCGCTGCGGCCATTGCGGCCTCAGTGCCTGCGTGACCCCCGCCAATGATGATGACGTCAAAAGGATCCTGATAAAACATGCTTTCCTGCCTTGCGTAAAGCGGTTTGAAAATGGATTTAAGCCCGGGCCGTGGATTCTACTCAAGTTTAGTCTTTCGAGAAAGCATTGGGATCTTGGCTATTAAAAAGAAGATCTTCTTATTTAGAGATCTGTTTTACTATGATCTCTTATTAGGATCGCCTTCTCGTGTGGATAAGTCGGATCCGGTCATAAAGATCATAAGGATAGAAAGGATCGTTTGCTGTGAATGATCGGTGATCCTGGACCGTATAAGCTGGGGTTAGATCCGCTACTTATACACAGGTCAAAAACCAGCCAACGGTTATACCTTGGATAACTACCGGTTGATCCAAGGTTTTAACCAGACTTATCCACATCTGATCGCACGATCTTTAAGCGTTATTGAGTAAATTTTTCCATTCACCTAGCCATTCTTCGGCTGGATCCTCCGGAATATCGTGATCGAGGATGTTGATCTTCAGCGTTTCGCCGATCTGTTTTGCCCCACACGACGCGATCGCCGCTTCTACTTTCTCTACTGCACCACAAAAGGTGTCGTATTCGCGGCTACCTATCCCAATCGCGCCAAAACGCACGGCTGACAGATCGGGACGTTGCTCGAGAAGCTCATCATAGAAGGGTTGCAGGTTATCAGGGATATCGCCCGCACCATGCGTGGAGGTGATCAGCAGCCAGATCCCATCAGCAGGGAGATCTTCCAGTAACGGTCCATGCAGGGTTTCGGTCGAGAAACCTGCGTCTTCCAGCTTTTCCGCGAGATGTTCTGCAACATATTCCGCGCCGCCAAGAGTACTGCCACTGATAAGAGTAATATCTGCCATGATCGCTCGCTCATATAAAGAGGGGATCATTGTACGCTGTGAGCGAGCTGGGATCTACCTGTGGAAAATGTGGTAATTAAATGGCGCCGCTAGGGCCGGATGGTGCGCATAATCGGGTTCTGCAGGGAGATCAGCGTCTCGGTGGACTGAATTTCATCAATTGTTTGGATCTTGTTGATAAGTACCTGCTGCAGGGCATCGATCGATTTACACATGACCTTAATAAAGATGCTGTAGTGGCCGGTGGTGTAATAGGCTTCGGTCACCTCTTCCAGACTTTCGAGCCGGGCCAGCGCAGAGGGGTAATCTTTTGCGCTTTTCAGAATGATGCCAATAAAGCAGCAGACGTCATACCCGAGCTGTTTTGGACTGACGTCAATCCGCGCCCCGGTGATAATCCCTGCCTGCTTCATCTTCTCCACGCGAACGTGAATCGTCCCTGGGCTGACGCCGAATTGTTTAGCCAGTTCGGCATACGCCGTACGCGCATTGGCCATTAATGCCTCGAGGATGCCGCGGTCCAGATTATCGATCTGATAATTTTCCATAGTATTTTCTTATGAAGATTGAGTAATCACTCTATTCTAGCGCCATATTTTAACGATTCAAAAGTGAAGCAGGCTTTTTGTTGTTGGATTATTGTATTGGGTGCCGTTTTTGTTGCTTAATCAATATCAACAGGACGCAGGAGTATAAAAATGAAAACCGCTTACATCGCAAAACAACGCCAGATCAGTTTCGTTAAATCCCATTTTTCACGTCAGCTTGAAGAGAAACTTGGCCTCATTGAAGTCCAGGCTCCGATTCTGAGCCGCGTCGGCGATGGGACGCAGGACAACCTGTCTGGTTGCGAAAAAGCGGTACAGGTAAAAGTGAAAACCTTGCCAGACGCCCAGTTCGAAGTGGTTCATTCACTCGCGAAATGGAAGCGTCAGACACTGGGACAACACGACTTCAGCGCGGGCGAAGGGCTTTACACGCACATGAAAGCGCTTCGCCCCGATGAAGACCGCCTGACGGCCATCCACTCCGTTTACGTTGACCAGTGGGACTGGGAACGTGTAATGGGTGATGGTGAACGTCACTTAGGGACGCTGAAATCCACCGTAGAGGCCATCTACGCGGGGATCAAAGCAACCGAAGCGGCGGTGAGTGAAGAGTTCGGACTGGCACCGTTCCTGCCAGATTCGATCCACTTTGTTCACAGCCAGGATCTGCTGAGCCGTTTCCCGGATCTCGATGCCAAAGGCCGTGAGCGCGCGATCGCTAAAGAGCTGGGCGCGGTATTCCTGATTGGTATCGGTGGCAAACTTTCTGACGGACAGCGCCATGACGTGCGTGCCCCGGATTACGATGACTGGAGCACCCGCGACGAGCGAGAATTAGCCGGTCTGAACGGCGATATTCTGGTGTGGAACCCGATTCTGGAAGATGCGTTTGAGCTTTCTTCCATGGGGATCCGCGTGGATGCCGACGCCCTGAAGCGCCAGCTGGCGGTGACGGGAGATGAAGATCGCCTGAAACTTGAGTGGCACCAGGCCCTGCTGCGCGGTGAAATGCCGCAAACTATCGGCGGCGGTATCGGCCAGTCACGCCTGACAATGCTGTTGCTGCAGTTGTCCCATATCGGGCAGGTTCAGTGTGGGGTGTGGCCGCATCAGGTGCGTGAAAGCATCGGCTCTCTGCTTTAATTAACGCCGCCAGCGCCTGACCAGGCGGCTGCGTAACCCGGTATCAAAGCGCCAGATATGATCGAAAATGCGCATGATGCCGGGCTTTCCATGTTGCGACATCGCCACCGCATGAAAGCGGTGCTGGTGATCCCGCTGTAATGATTTCACCTTTGCGACCACATCGTCCGGCAGTCGCTGGGCAATAAAGTCGGAAATGACCACCGCATCCGCGTCATACCAGTCCCCGCCCTGCATGCGTTCTGCGATAGCGCGAAAACAGCTGGCGATATCGGTACCACCGCGAAAACGCTGGCTCAAAAAGCGGATCGCCTGCTCGATACCCTGCTCTCCCGTCAGTTCGTATCCCACCACTTCGCTGGAAAACAGCATGATATAACAGCGACGCCGGTCGGCGAGGGCGACGCGCATCAGTGCCAGGCAAAACGCTTTGGCACACTGTTCGTTAAAGCCGCCCATCGAACCGGAAGTATCTACGCAGACAATGAAGGGGCCGCGCGGCTGTTCGTCGAAATCCTGATGAACGACCGGACGCTGGCTGATTTTTTCGCGCCAGGATTCGCCGTGCAGGCGATAGGTCAGGAGCTGTTTCTCCACCAGCCGCCGGTAAAACTCATACTCCAGCTCGGTGATCCCAAGCGTCGCCAGCTCTGTCGGCAGCAGGCGCAGGATGTCATCACTTTGCTGTAAACCGTCGACCTGTTCCGGCACGGTTGCCGGTTCACGAACCAGCGTGCGGAAGGTTTCCATTGGCGCGTCTTTTTTCGGCACCGACTTCGCCTCCCGCGAGCGGCCAAGCTGCTCCGCGAGCTGCATCAGCTCGGGCTGTTGCGCCAGAAAATCGCCGTATTTAACGATCAGCTGATAGTCGCCGCGCCGGATCTGTCCGGCGCTCATATCCCAAAGCCTTCCGGCGGAGTTTTCGTTCTCCACCAGCACTTGCTCCAGCTGCCCACTCAGCGTCATCCGCTCCTGAACTTCACTGAGCAACTGATCGCGCTCCTCCTCCAGCAACTGCTGGTTGAGCGACGTGGTCTGCACCACCAGACTGAGCCGCCATCGCTGCAGGAAAAGCGTATGCAGCGCCGGAGTAAAGGTGGCGTTGTCAGAGACCAGCTTGCGGGCCTGGGCGGCGTACGGGGAGTGCACTTTATCGAGCAGCGTCAGGATCTGGGGGAGCTGAACGATAAATTGCGGTGTGGATAACCGCTGGCACTGCTGATAGCAGGCCACTTCTTCCGTAAGCTCTGGCGGGACTTCGGTCTCTTTTAGCCGCTGGCGCAGGCTATCTCGCCAGCGCGGTATATCGTCGGTTGACGGCTTTTTTAATGCGCGGAAACTTTTCAAAGAATGCAGCCAGCTGGGGAGAGGCGAGTAAGGTCAGGACGACCTCTTCAATCAGCCCCTCTTCACCAACCGCCAGCATCACATTGAGCGTATCCAGCGTTAGCATTGACGCGCCTGTTTGATCTGCGCGCTGACATCCTGCAGGCTGGCTTCGATGCGACCCAACCAGTCGCTATGTATAAAGAGGCATTTTTGCTGTTCGCTGAAGCGCGTGTGCTGCTGATGCCACTCCGTATCCAGCGCGTCGAGCTGCTGTTTGATCTCTTCCGGCACGTTATCCGAGGCATTTCCCGGCAGGGCGAGGCGTGAACCCTGCAGGCTCACATCGCGGATCACCAGATGCATGCTGGTATCCACTTCCAGGTTCAGTACCTGGGCAAAGCCGATGCCATTGAGTTTTCCACGGATTTCGCCATTTTTATCCAGCCACTGCGACAGCGCTTCGCGCTCAATGGTGATGTGAACCACCTGCATATCGTGGAGTTTTAACGGCTGCTGGAGTAAGAGCGTAAGGGTGGTGTCCGTCAGTTCTGGGGGCAACTCGTAGTGCGGTTTACGTGAGAACATCCCGCCGAGACGGCTCACTTTCAGTGCCGTTTTGTCGCTTTGCTGCTGCTGAAGCTGGATGCGTCGCTGGGTGATGGCGCCCAGTTGGTTGAGCATTGCCTGCTGCCCCCACGCGTGTCCGGTCATCAAAACATCCAGCTGCTGTTCCATCAGATGCATCCCTTCCGCATCGTGCCACAGGCAATCTTTCAGCAGGATCAGATCGATGGGGGCGACGGAATCCCGGCCGCTGAACAAAGCACTGGACTGCAACAGGCGGATCGCCTTTTTCCAGCGCCGATCCGAGACATACGGCGCGGCCGACAATAAATCCAGCTGCTGGCGCAGCATAAAGATCAGTTCAAAAACGGCGTCCGGCAGTTTGATTTTGCCGATATCCTGCTGCCACTGCTGGTATTCGTCGTCAGTCACCTGCAATGACGGCGCCACCGGGTTTTCATTTTCGTCCTGCTGGCTCACCAGCATCGAGCGGAAATTCGACTTATCCTGCACTTTATCCAGCCACAGGCGAATCAGCATGCGGTCATACAGCGCTTCAAGGCTGCTGTCGGCTTCAGGCAGTTCGTTGGACGCCGCCACCAGCAGGCGCATCGGGATTTTTTCTTCATAAGCGCCGTTACGAAAGCGACGTTCGTTGATGGCGGTAAGCAGGGTGTTCAGGATCGCAGGGCCGGCTTTCCAGATCTCATCCAGAAAGACAATTTCAGCCTCGGGCAGATACCCTGCCGTTAATCGTTGATAGCGACCTTCATCTTTCAGGGCCTGAATGGAAAGCGGGCCAAAAACCTCTTCCGGAGTGGAGAAACGGGTCATCAGATATTCAAAGGCGCGCGCATTCTGGAAGGCAAATTTCAGTCGACGCGCAATCAGGCTTTTGGCGATGCCGGGCGGGCCGAGCAGGAACACACTTTCGCCACTGAGCGCTGCCAGCAAACAGAGCCTGATCGCATGGCTGCGTTCGAAAAGGCCTTTCTCCAGCGCACCGCTGAGACGGGAAATTCTTTCTGCTAATAAATGTGAGTGAGCCATAATTGTGTTGCGTCCTTTCGGCGTCGTCGCAGCTAATTGATGCGAGTATAGACGTTTCAGCATGGGCTGGTAATAGACTGAAGTGCGGCGTTATTTTCTTTGCGCTACATTAATAGGGTTGCATTTAGGGGTACGATCTTGCGATTAATCGTGCATACTGTGCGCCTTTTTGTGGGCCAAGGGACTAAGCACACATTTGTTATACAACGAAAAGACTAGTCTATGAGCACTGATAATAAGCAATCATTAAGCGCTATAACGCTTGCGGCCATTGGGGTTGTGTACGGTGATATCGGTACCAGCCCGCTCTATACGCTTCGCGAATGTCTGTCCGGTCAGTTTGGTTTTGGTGTTGAACGTGACGCCGTTTTTGGCTTTTTGTCACTCATCTTTTGGCTGCTGATCCTGGTGGTTTCTGTTAAGTATCTCTCCTTTGTCATGCGCGCGGATAACGCCGGTGAGGGCGGGATCCTGACCCTCATGTCTCTTGCCGGGCGTAATACATCGGCAAAAATGACCTCGTTCCTGGTGATTATCGGCCTGATCGGTGGCAGCTTCTTCTATGGAGAAGTGGTGATTACCCCGGCGATTTCGGTGCTCTCAGCAATTGAGGGGCTGGAGATTATTGCTCCGCAGCTGGATACGTGGGTCGTTCCGCTCGCCATCATTGTGCTGACGCTGTTGTTCGCTATTCAGAAGCACGGTACGGGGCTGGTGGGTAAACTCTTTGCACCCATTATGCTGGCATGGTTCCTGATTCTGGCGGCACTCGGTCTGCGCAGTATTATCGCCAACCCGGAAGTGCTGCAAGCGCTGAACCCAATGTGGGCGGTCCACTTCTTCCTGGAATACAAAACGGTTTCGTTCGTCGCGCTGGGTGCCGTGGTACTGTCAATCACCGGTGTGGAAGCGCTGTATGCGGATATGGGTCACTTCGGTAAGCTGCCGATTCGCCTGGCCTGGTTCACCGTGGTTCTGCCATCTCTGGTGCTGAACTATTTCGGTCAGGGCGCGCTGCTGCTCAAACATCCGGAAGCGATCAAGAACCCGTTCTTCCTGCTGGCGCCTGACTGGGCGCTGGTGCCGATGCTTATCCTTGCCACTCTGGCGACGGTCATTGCCTCTCAGGCGGTAATTTCCGGCGTATTCTCCCTGACGCGCCAGGCGGTTCGTCTGGGCTATCTGTCGCCGATGCGCATCATTCATACCTCGGAGATGGAGTCTGGCCAGATCTACATTCCGTTCATCAACTGGCTGCTCTACTTTGCCGTGGTGATCGTGATTGTCAGCTTCGAGCACTCCAGCAACCTGGCCGCGGCGTACGGTATTGCGGTGACGGGTACGATGGTGCTGACTTCGATTCTCTCGACCACCGTGGCGTACCGGAACTGGCACTGGAATAAATTCCTGGTTGCGCTGATTCTGGTGGGCTTCCTTTGCATCGATGTGCCGCTGTTCTCAGCAAACCTCGACAAAATCGTCTCCGGCGGCTGGCTGCCGTTGACCCTGGGGCTGGTGATGTTCCTGGTGATGACCACCTGGAAGAGCGAGCGCTTCCGCCTGCTGCGACGTATGCACGAGCACGGTAACTCTCTGGAAGCGATGATTGCCTCGCTGGAGAAATCACCGCCGGTACGTGTGCCTGGCACCGCAGTTTATATGTCACGCGCGCTGAACGTGATTCCGTTTGCCCTGATGCACAACCTCAAGCACAACAAAGTGCTGCACGAGCGCGTGATCCTGCTGACGCTGAGAACCGAAGATGCGCCATACGTCCACAACGTGCGCCGTGTGCAGATCGAACAGCTTTCTCCGACCTTCTGGCGCGTGGTGGCGAGTTACGGCTGGCGCGAAACGCCGAACGTGGAAGAGGTATTCCACCGCTGTGGTCTGGAAGGGCTGAGCTGTCGAATGATGGAAACCTCGTTCTTTATGTCGCACGAGTCGCTGATTGTCGGCAAACGCCCGTGGTATCTGCGTCTGCGCGGCAAGCTGTACCTCATCCTGCAGCGTAACGCCCTGCGCGCACCTGACCAGTTTGAAATCCCGCCTAACCGCGTGATTGAGTTAGGGACGCAGGTCGAGATTTAACCTCCGCAACACCTTCTCCCGGTGACGCTTCGCTTGCACGGCCCTACGAAACCGTAGGCCGGATAAGCGAGGCGCTACCAGGAAAAACACGCCCTAAAATGCCCCCACATTTCACTTAGCGAAACGTTTCGACGTTGATCACAATTCTGTTACGTCATGATGGTTTTCTGAACACTCTTGCGGCTACACTTCTTTTAGCGAAACGTTTCGCTAGTGGAGCAAGAAAATGAAGAAAGGCACGGTACTCAATTCTGAAATCTCATCGGTTATTTCCCGTCTTGGGCATACCGATACGCTGGTGGTTTGCGATGCAGGCTTACCGGTTCCGCGCAGCACAACCCGTATTGATATGGCGTTAACGCAGGGCGTGCCCTCGTTTATGCAGGTACTGGGCGTGGTGACGTCGGAGATGCAGGTTGAGGCGGCCATTCTCGCGACGGAGATTAAACAACATAATCCGCAACTCCACGAAACGTTGCTCAGCCATATTGAGCAACTGCAACAACACCAGGGAAACACCATAGAAATTCGTTACACAACGCACGAGCAATTCAAACAACAAACCGCAGACAGTCAGGCGGTGATTCGCAGCGGGGAGTGTTCCCCGTATGCGAATATCATTCTCTGTGCTGGCGTCACGTTCTGAGGCCATCATGGACGCATTATTGCAACTCAAAGGGATCGATAAATCGTTCCCGGGCGTAAAAGCCCTCTCCGGTGCCGCGTTAAACGTTTACTCCGGGCGCGTTATGGCGCTGGTGGGTGAAAACGGCGCTGGCAAATCCACGATGATGAAAGTGCTCACCGGCATTTATGCCCGTGACGCCGGAACGCTGCTGTGGCTGGGGAAAGAGACGACCTTCACCGGACCTAAATCCTCTCAGGAAGCCGGGATTGGTATTATCCACCAGGAGCTGAACCTGATCCCGCAGCTCACCATTGCGGAAAACATCTTCCTGGGCCGTGAATTCGTTAATCGCTTTGGCAAAATCGACTGGAAAAAGATGTACGCCGAAGCCGACATTCTGCTGGCGAAGCTGAATCTGCGCTTTAAAAGCGACCGTCTGGTAGGCGACTTGTCTATTGGCGATCAGCAGATGGTGGAAATCGCCAAAGTGCTGAGCTTCGAGTCGAAAGTCATCGTTATGGATGAACCGACCGACGCCCTGACCGATACAGAAACCGAATCCCTGTTCCGCGTGATCCGCGAGCTGAAATCTCAGGGGCGCGGGATCGTCTATATATCCCACCGTATGAAAGAGATCTTCGAGATTTGCGATGACGTGACGGTATTCCGCGACGGGCAATTTATTGCCGAGCGCGAGGTCTCCTCGCTGACCGAAGATACGCTGATTGAGATGATGGTGGGGCGCAAGCTGGAAGAACAGTATCCGCGTCTCGACAAAACGCCGGGCGCTGTCCGCCTGAAAGTCGACAATCTGTGTGGGCCGGGCGTAAACGATGTCTCCTTCACGCTGCGTCAGGGCGAAATCCTTGGCGTGGCCGGGCTGATGGGGGCCGGGCGTACCGAGCTGATGAAAGTGCTGTACGGCGCGCTGCCGCGCACCAGTGGTTACGTCACCCTCGACGGCCATGAAGTTGTCACCCGCTCTCCACAGGATGGGCTGGCGAACGGCATCGTCTATATCTCCGAAGACCGTAAGCGCGATGGCTTAGTGCTCGGGATGTCGGTGAAAGAGAATATGTCCCTGACGGCGCTGGGCTACTTCAGCCGCAGCGGCGGCAGCTTGAAGCACAAAGACGAACAGCAGGCGGTCAGTGATTTTATTCGCCTGTTTAACGTGAAAACGCCGTCGATGGAACAGGCAATCGGCCTGCTCTCCGGTGGTAATCAGCAGAAAGTGGCGATTGCCCGCGGTCTGATGACGCGTCCAAAAGTGCTGATCCTCGACGAACCAACCCGTGGCGTTGACGTCGGTGCCAAGAAAGAGATTTATCAGCTGATCAACCAGTTCAAGGCTGACGGTTTGAGCATCATTCTGGTCTCTTCCGAGATGCCAGAAGTATTAGGCATGAGCGATCGCATTATCGTCATGCATGAAGGGCATCTCGGCGGTGAATTCACTCGCGAGCAGGCCACCCAGGAAGTTCTGATGGCTGCCGCTGTGGGCAAGCTTAATCGCGTGAATCAGGAGTAAGAAGATGACTACCCAGGCTGTTTCTGGTCGCCGCTATTTCACCAAGGCATGGCTGTTGGAACAAAAATCACTGATTGCGCTGCTGGTGCTGATCGCGATTGTGTCGACCATGAGCCCGAACTTTTTTACCGTCAATAACCTGTTCAATATTCTCCAGCAGACGTCCGTGAACGCCATTATGGCGGTCGGCATGACGCTGGTGATTCTGACGTCGGGGATCGACCTGTCCGTCGGTTCCCTGCTGGCGCTCACCGGCGCGGTAGCGGCTTCAATTGTAGGGATTGAGGTTAACGCGCTGGTGGCTATCGCCGCTGCCCTGGCGTTAGGCGCCGCAGTGGGTGCAGTCACCGGGATGATTGTGGCTAAAGGCCGCGTGCAGGCGTTTATCGCCACGCTGGTGATGATGCTGCTGCTGCGCGGTGTCACGATGGTGTACACCAACGGCAGTCCCGTGAATACCGGCTTTACTGATAACGCCGATCTGTTTGGCTGGTTCGGTATTGGTCGTCCGCTGGGTATCCCGACGCCGGTGTGGATTATGGGTATCGTCTTCCTGGCGGCCTGGTACATGCTGCACCACACGCGCCTCGGTCGCTATATCTATGCGCTGGGCGGTAACGAAGCGGCGACGCGTCTCTCCGGTATTAGCGTCAATAAAGTCAAAATTATCGTCTATTCCCTGTGCGGTTTGCTGGCATCGCTGGCAGGTATTATCGAAGTGGCGCGCCTCTCTTCTGCGCAGCCAACAGCGGGAACGGGCTATGAGCTGGATGCGATTGCCGCCGTGGTACTGGGTGGTACGAGCCTGGCGGGGGGTAAAGGTCGCATTGTTGGGACATTGATCGGCGCACTGATTCTTGGCTTCCTGAATAATGGTTTGAATTTGTTAGGTGTTTCCTCCTATTACCAGATGATCGTTAAAGCAGTGGTGATTTTGCTGGCGGTTCTGGTAGACAACAAAAAACAGTAACTGACGACACTACAGGACATCTCTGATATGAACATGAAAAAACTGGCTACCCTGGTTTCTGCTGTGGCACTGAGCGCTACCGTTAGTGCGAACGCAATGGCGAAAGACACCATCGCGCTGGTCATCTCGACCCTGAATAACCCGTTCTTCGTTTCCCTGAAGGATGGTGCGCAGAAAGAAGCCGACAAACTGGGTTATAACCTGGTGGTTCTCGACTCTCAGAACAACCCGGCGAAAGAGCTGGCTAACGTTCAGGACTTAACTGTTCGTGGCACCAAAATCCTGCTGATCAACCCAACCGACTCTGATGCGGTCGGTAACGCCGTGAAGATGGCCAACCAGGCGAAAATCCCGGTAATCACCCTTGACCGTGTGGCGACAAAAGGTGACGTCGTTAGCCATATCGCGTCTGATAACGTGCTGGGCGGTAAAATCGCGGGTGATTACATCGCGAAGAAAGCAGGCGAAGGCGCCAAAGTTATCGAACTGCAGGGTATCGCAGGGACATCCGCAGCGCGTGAGCGTGGCGAAGGTTTCCAGCAAGCCGTGGCAGCCCACAAATTTAACGTACTGGCCAGCCAGCCTGCTGACTTCGACCGTACTAAAGGCCTGAACGTTATGCAGAACCTGCTGACGGCGCACCCGGAAGTGCAGGCTGTCTTCGCACAGAACGATGAAATGGCACTCGGCGCTTTGCGTGCGCTGCAGACTGCCGGTAAATCTGACGTGATGGTGGTTGGCTTTGACGGCACGCCAGACGGTGAGAAAGCCGTAAATGATGGCAAACTGGCGGCAACCATCGCTCAGTTGCCAGAGCAGATTGGCGCGACGGGCGTTCAGACTGCGGATAAAGTGCTGAAGGGCGAGAAAGTCCAGGCGAAATATCCGGTTGACCTGAAGCTGGTCGTCAAGCAGTAATAGGCGATTCAGGCGGTCCTCTGACGGCCTGAGGGACTACAAATAAAGAAAAGTGTGGCATACGCCACCGGGTAAAACCGGTGGCGATCTTTACTGGACAGCTCAAACATGAAAACCGCAGTTAATCTCGTCGTCCTTGGCAGTATTAATGCCGATCACATTCTTAACCTTGATGCTTTCCCCACGCCTGGCGAAACCGTCACCGGCAATCAGTATCAGGTGGCTTTCGGCGGTAAAGGCGCGAACCAGGCGGTGGCCGCCGGTCGCAGCGGCGCTAATATTGCATTTATCGCCTGTACCGGTGATGACGATACGGGCGAGCGCGTGCGTAAACAGCTGGAGAGCGACCATATCGATATCTCACCCGTAAGAGTGGTGGGCGGGGAATCGACGGGCGTGGCGCTGATTTTTGTCAACGCAGAAGGTGAGAATGTCATCGGTATTCATGCGGGTGCCAATGCGGCGCTGACCATCGAACGCGTTGAAGCGCAGCGAGAATTGATCTCCAGCGCCGAAGCGCTGCTGATGCAGCTCGAATCGCCGGTCGAAAGCGTGCTGGCGGCCGCGAAAATTGCACATGAAAATCATACCACTGTCGTACTTAACCCTGCTCCAGCGCGTCTATTATCAGACGAGTTGCTGGCGCTGGTGGACATCATCACCCCGAACGAAACGGAAGCCGAAAAGCTGACGGGCATTCGCGTGGAAAATGATGACGACGCGGCGCGTGCCGCTCAGGCGCTGCACGATAAAGGTATCGGTACGGTCATCATTACGCTCGGAAGCCGTGGCGTATGGGCGAGCGTCAACGGCGAAGGTCGTCGCGTTCCCGGCTTTAAGGTCAAAGCGATTGATACGATCGCGGCGGGAGATACCTTTAACGGTGCGCTGGTTACTGCGCTGCTGGAAGGTGGCTCGCTGGACAATGCCATCCGCTTCGCTCATGCCGCTGCCGCGATTGCGGTGACACGCAAAGGGGCACAGCCTTCCGTTCCATGGCGCAAAGAGATCGATGAATTTTTGAGTCAGCAGAGGTAACGCTTGGCCACAATGAAAGATGTCGCCCGCATGGCGGGCGTTTCTACTTCGACGGTTTCCCATGTCATCAATAACGATCGCTTTGTCAGCGAGGCGATACGGGAAAAAGTCGACGCTGCCATTAAAGACCTCAACTACGCTCCTTCGGCGCTCGCGCGCAGTCTTAAGCTTAATCAGACGCACACCATCGGCATGCTGATCACCGCCAGTACAAACCCGTTTTATTCTGAGCTGGTGCGCGGCGTTGAGCGTAGCTGCTTTGAGCGGGGTTACAGCCTGGTGCTGTGTAACACCGAGGGCGACGAACAGCGTATGAACCGTAATCTGGAAACGCTTATGCAAAAACGCGTCGATGGATTATTGCTTCTGTGCACCGAAACGCACCAGCCCTCCAAAGAGATCATGCAGCGCTATCCCTCAGTTCCAACGGTGATGATGGACTGGGCGCCCTTCGACGGGACCAGCGATCTGATTCAGGATAACTCGCTGCTGGGCGGGGATATGGCGACGCAGCATTTGATTGATAAAGGCTACAGCCGCATCGCCTGCATTACCGGGCCGCTGGATAAAACTCCGGCGCGTTTACGTCTCGAGGGATTTCTCGCTGCCATGGAGCGCGCGGGGCTGCCCGTTCCGGACGGATATCGCATCACCGGCGATTTTGAATTTAACGGTGGTTTTGAGGCGATGCAAAAACTGCTGGCGCAAGACGTGCGTCCGCAGGCGGTATTTATCGGTAACGATGCGATGGCTTTTGGTGCGTATCAGGCGTTGTATCAGGCGGGATTACGCGTTCCCCAGGATATGGCGGTGATTGGTTACGATGATATCGAGCTGGCTCAGTTTATGACGCCGCCGCTGACCACCATTCATCAGCCGAAAGATGAACTGGGCGAGCTGGCGATCGATGTGTTGATTCATCGTATGGCACAGCCCGCACTTCAGCAGCAGCGTTTGCAGCTTACTCCTGTTCTGATGGAACGCGGTTCTGTTTCGGCTGGTGGCGATCTTTAATCAGATTGCGGCCATCTTTGGGTTTGAGCAGCATGAACACCAGCGCCGAGACCACCGTCAGTGCGCCCATCGTGATAAAGGTGTAATGGAACTGCTCAACCGTGTTCGTCCCTTCCATCCCTTCATAGACGCGCAGCACCGCTGCGCTCACTGCCACACCTAAACTGATCGACAGCTGCTGCGTCACAGCCAGCACGCTGTTGCCGCCACTGGCATTTTCGTCGGTGAGATCCGCGAGGCTGATGGTATTCATCGACGTAAACTGGATAGACATCGCCATGCCCAGGATAAAGAGCGGGAGTAGCAGCATCCACGCCGGGAAGGCGGCGGACTGAAGCGAAAACTGCGCAATCATCAGACCGATAAAGACCGTGACACCCACCAGCGTTTTACGATAGCCCAGCCGACGCAAAATCTGCGTCACCATCGATTTCGCCAGAATTGATCCGACGGCGGTCGGGGCCATCATGCACCCGGCTATCAGCGCCGGATAGCCAAACCCTACCTGCAGCATCAGCGGCATCAGGAAGGGCACGCAGCCGGTTCCCAGACGCGAAGCGATGTTTCCGGCAATCCCCACCGAGAAAGTTCGGGTTTTGAACAGCAGCAATGAAATCAGCGGCGTCGGGTGACGACGCGCGTGACGTATATAGAGAAGGAAAAGCAGGATGCCGCTCAGAATGATAGAAAGGGCGATCCAGGTGGCGACGATTTTCTCGCCAAATAACTCCATGCCGGTGGAGAACAACACCAGGCTCAGGCCGAACAGGAAAAAGCCGCCCATATCAAAGCTGCGTTTTGGCGTGGTGAAGTTCGGCATATATTTGCGGGCGTAGCAAAGGCCAGCCACGCCAATCGGAATATTGATCAGGAATATCCAGTGCCAGCTCGCCCAGGTGACCAGCACGCCGCCAAGAACCGGCCCGAGAATGGGGCCGACCAGACCGGGCATGGTCACAAAGTTCAGTACCGGTAAAAGCTCGCTGCGCGGGTAAGCACGTAACAGCGCCAGGCGTGCGACCGGCATCATCATTGCGCCGCCGATGCCCTGCAGGATGCGGAAGACAACCAGCTCCGCCAGGGATGTCGAAAGTGCGCAGGCCAGCGAACCAAGCGTAAACAGAGTGACGGCGAGCATAAAGATTCGACGTGTACCGAAGCGGTCCGCCAGCCAGCCGCTGACCGGGATCAGCATCGCGACGGTCAGTGTATAGCTGATGATGGCGGATTGCATCGCCAACGGGGAGCGGTTGAGACTTTCGGCAATAGCCGGGAGGGCCGTGTTAAGAATGGTGGCATCCAGCGCCTGCATAAAGAAAGCCATTGCCGCAATCCATGGCAATCCCGCCATGCTGCGTGCTTTTTTCTCAGTCATTGATTGTCCGGTTGTTGGTGTGGTGTTGCTAATAAAACCTGGCAGGCGAGTAAAGCGCGCTGTCCGTCGCTCTCCTGAATGGCATCGACAATGGCCTGGTGCTGGTCCAGCTTCACCACGTCATTCTGAGTAATAGAAGCAAAGTAGGTGTGATACACCGAATGGAACAGGGAGGCAAAGGAGGTCAGGAAAGGGTTTCCGCTCATCGCGTAAATTTGCTCGTGCCAGGACATATCCACTTCAATCCAGCGCTGGCGGTTGAAATGCTGCTTCAGGAGGGTCATTTCGTCCATCAACGTATTAAGCTGCGCTTTTTGCTCGGCGCTGCCTTGCACGGCGGCGAGCAGACATGCCTGAGGTTCGAGGCTGCCACGCATAACCAGGAAATGCTCCACAACCTGATGGAAGTTCTCTTCGGTCATCCACCACGAGAGCAGCTCCTGGTCGAGGAAGTTCCAGTTGCTCTGAGGCATCACGCGAGTCCCGATGCGCGGGCGCGGGAGTACCATGCCTTTCGCGGTTAAGGTTTTCACGGCTTCACGCACGGCGGTACGGCTCACGCCAAACTGTTCACCCAGCTCCATTTCACCGGGAAGAATGCTTCCGGGCATATATTTTCCTGCCAGAATGCGTTGGGCCAGTTTCTCTGCCAGCACGTAAGAGAGGTTTTTTTGGGCGGCCAGCTGTTGCGCGCTTAAGGGCATCGCTCTTATTCCTTAATAGTACATGCTGTTAAGTATGCCATCAGGCGTGTGTTTGTGACTGCAAAAACAGCAAATAGGACAGTTTGTGGCTTGTTAACCAGCGTTTTGGCGAAAAAAGATGCGGTCAGAAAGTTTTTTTACATTTCCTCTTGTCACCTCAGAATAACTCCCTATAATGCGCCT